>NZ_LSAZ01000045.1 GCF_001584325.1 Bacillus nakamurai | reverse complement strand
GACATTGAAGCGGGCAGCGTGGCATACAAAGCGCCGGAAACGGAGATGGAGACCCTGCTTTCTGACATTTGGCAGGACGTGCTCGGCCTGCCGCAGATCGGCGTGAGCGATAATTTCTTCACGCTAGGAGGCGACTCCATCAAAGGCATTCAAATGGCGAGCCGTCTGAATCAGCACGGCTTCAAGCTGGAAATGAAAGACCTCTTCCAGCACCCGACGATCGAAGAGCTGGTCTCCTACGTGGAACGGACGGAAGGCAAGCAGGCTGATCAGGGGCCTGTCGAAGGCGAGGCGGAATTAACGCCGATCCAGCGCTGGTTCTTTGAGAAAGACTTTACAAACAAGCACCACTGGAACCAGTCCGTTATGCTTCATGCGGCAGACGGCTTTGATCCAGTTTCGGTTGAAAAGACCTTACAGGCTTTAATTGAGCATCATGACGCGCTGCGTATGGTCTACCGTGAAGAACAGGGAGAAATCGTGCAGACGCATCTGCCTGTGAATGAGTGCAAGACGAGCTTTGACATTGTCGACCTGTACGGATCAGACGAAAAAATGCTGAAAAATCAAATTCAGCGGCTTGCCGAGCAGCTTCAAGGCAGTCTGAACCTTGAAAACGGGCCTCTTTTGAAGGCTGAGCAATACCGGACAGAACAAGGCGATCATCTCCTCATCGCGGTTCACCATCTCGTCGTTGACGGGGTTTCCTGGAGAATTCTGCTGGAGGATTTCGCTTCGGGGTATAAACAGGCGCAGCAGCAAAACAGCATTGTGTTCCCGCCAAAAACCCATTCCTTTAAGGATTGGGCGGAGGCGCTGAAAACATTCGCCCAATCGGAACAGCTGATGAAGCAGGCGGATTATTGGGCGGAAGCTGACGCAGAACAATTGTCTCCGGCGCCGAAAGACTGCGAGCCAAAAAAACGCCTCGTCAAACATACGGCATCTGTAAAATGCGAATTGACAGAAGAAGAGACAGCACATCTTTTGACAGATGTTCACCATCCGTACGGAACGGAAATCAATGATATTCTGCTCAGCGCTCTCGGCTTGACGATCGGTGAATGGACGGAAAACGGCAAAATCGGAATCAACTTAGAAGGACACGGCCGGGAAGAAATCATACCGAATGTGAATATATCCCGGACGGTCGGCTGGTTTACGGCGCAATACCCTCTGATTCTGCAAATCAACAAAGAGGACGGGGTATCCTCCGTCATTAAAACGGTAAAAGAGACAGTGCGGCGTGTTCCTGACAAGGGCGTCGGCTACGGCATCCTCCGCTATCTGTCAAACGCTGAAACGGCAAAAGGATTCACTCCTGACATCAGCTTTAACTACTTAGGGCAGTTTGACAGTGAAGTGAAAACCGAACTTTTTGAGCCGTCCGCATACGATATGGGGCGTCAAGTCAGTGAAGATTCGGAGGCCTTATACGCCCTGAGCTTCAGCGGTATGATCACCGGCGGCCGGTTTGTCATTTCTTGCTCCTATAATGAGGAGGAATATGAAAGAAGCACTGTGGAAACGCAAATGGAACGGTTTAAAGAAAATCTTTTGAAGATCATCCGCCATTGCATGGCAAAAGAAGATAAAGAATTTACGCCGAGCGATTTCAGCGCGCAAGACCTTGAGATGGACGAAATGGGAGACATCTTCGACATGCTTGAGGAGAACCTAACGTGATGAAAACAGATAACAGAAGGGGGGAGCGGAGCATATGAGCCAATTTAGCAAAGACCAAGTCCAGGACATGTATTACCTGTCACCGATGCAGGAGGGGATGCTGTTTCATACTCTCCTGAATCCCGGCCAAAGCTTTTACATTGAACAAATGACAATGAAAGTAAAAGGCAATTTTTCCGTCAGGCAGCTTGAAGAAAGCATGAATGTCATCGTGGACCGGTACGATATTTTTCGTACGGTGTTCATTCACGAAAAAGTCAAACGGCCGGTTCAAGTTGTTCTGAAAAAAAGAACCTTCCACATTGATGAAATCGATCTGACGCATCTGTCTGAAAGCGAACAGGCATCCGCCATCAATGACTACAAAGAGAAAGATAAAGTGAAAGGGTTTCAGCTCACCCGTGACATTCCGATGCGTGCAGCCGTTTTTAAAAAGGCGGAAAAACGCTACGAATGGGTATGGAGCTATCATCATATTTTGCTGGACGGCTGGTGCTTCGGCGTCGTCGTTCAAGATTTGTTTCACGTATACAACGCTTTGCGGGAGAATAAGCCGTACAGCTTAAAGCCTGTGAAGCCGTATAAAGAATATATTCAATGGCTGGAAAAACAGGACAAACAAGCGTCGCTCAGCTATTGGGGCGATTACTTGGCGGGTTTTGAGGGACAAACGACATTCGCCGAGCAAAGAAACAAGCAGAAAGCCCCCTATCAGCCGAAGGAGCTGCTTTTTTCCCTGCCTGAAGCAGAGACAAAAGCGTTTGCGGAGCTGGCAAAATCACAGAATACCACTCTCAGCACGGCGCTCCAAGCCGTCTGGAGCCTTTTATTAAGCCGCTATCAGCGCTCAAATGATTTGATTTTCGGAACAGTCGTTTCAGGCCGGCCAGCGGATATTAAAGGTGTCGAACATATGGTCGGACTGTTTATCAATGTTGTGCCGAAGCGGGTACAGCTTGCTGAAAACACGACGTTCAAAGACTTATTGAGCGAGCTTCAGGAACAGTCGTTAGCCTCAGAGCCGCATCAGTATGTGCCGCTCTACGACATACAAAGCCAGGCTGCGCAGCAGAAGCTCATTGACCATATCATCGTGTTTGAAAATTATCCGCTTCAGGACGCTGAAAGCAAAGAGGGACAGCAAAACGGTTTCGAAATGGAGGATGTCCACGTATTTGAAAAATCGAATTACGATCTGAATGTGATGGCATCGCCGGGTGAACAAATGCTGATCAAGCTCGCTTATAACGAAAGTGTTTTTGAAGAGGCTTTTATCGGACGGCTGAAATCGCAATTGCTGACGGCAATTGCCGATATCGTGCAGCATCCGGATGCGCCTCTTCACACAGTGAACATCATTGATGAAGCGGAACGGGAACGCGTCATAACAAAATTAAATCCTTCACCGCTGTCAGCCGAGGCAGTAAAGCTGACGGAATGGTTCCGCCAAGCCGCTGAATCAAACCCGGATGCGCCGGCTGTGACCGCGGGCGAAGCGACGCTGACCTATCGGGAATTACAGGCGGAATCAAACCGCATCGCGCACCGTTTAAGACATCAAAAAATCGGAAAAGGCTCAGTAGTCGCTCTATTTACAAAACGTTCTCCTGAGCTGGCCGCCGGGATTCTCGGTATTTTAAAAGCGGGAGCAGCGTACCTGCCGATTGACCCGGAATACCCGGAAGACCGGATCGCGTACATGCTCGAAGACAGTAAAGCACGATGCCTCGTGACTCACAAGGCGATGTACGCGGAAGCCGAGCAGCTGCCGTATTCGGGGAGCCTGCTCTGTATGGACGACGAAAGCCGCCTGGATGCACCTTCGGATGAACCGGAAGCAACGGGCGGGGCCGACGATCCGGCCTATATCATGTATACGTCAGGGACAACGGGCAAACCGAAAGGCAATATCACGACACATGCCAATATTCAACGAATCGCAAAGAACACAAACTATGTCACCATAACGGAAAAGGATACGGTGCTATCCCTTTCTAATTACGCTTTTGACGGCTTCACCTTCGATTTTTACGCTTCGCTTTTAAACGGCGCGAGGCTCGTCATTGCTGACAAAGAAACGATTTTGAATACGGATAAGCTGACGGAGCTGATCAGGCGGGAAGGCATCACTGTCATGTTTGTCACAACAGCCTTGTTTAATGTGCTCACAGACGCGGGAGACGAGTGGATGAAAGGGCTTCGGCACGTATTATTCGGCGGGGAGCGCGCATCCGCAGCGCATGTCAGAAAAGCCCTTCATAAAATGGGCCCCGGCAAGCTGATTCACGTTTATGGTCCGACGGAAGTGACGGTGTTTGCGACGGCGCATACAATCAATACCGTCCCTGACTCCATGTCCGCCATCCCGATCGGCAAGCCTCTCAATGAGACGGGCGCCTATATTTTGACTGAAGCGGGGCAGCTTCAGCCGTTTGGCGCGGTTGGTGAATTAGCCCTGACCGGAATGGGAGTGTCCAACGGCTATCTCAACCAAGAAGAGCTGACGAAGCAAAAATTCATTCCGAATCCGTTCAAAGCCGGGGAGCGTTTATACCGCACAGGGGACTTGGCGCGCTGGCTGCCGGACGGCACGATTGAATTTGTCGGCCGTATTGATGACCAAGTCAAAATCCGCGGCCACCGCATTGAACTTGAAGAAATCGAAAAGCAGATTCAGAAATATAAAGGTGTAAAAGAAGCCGTTGTTTCCGCGGATCGCAGCGAAGCGGGTGATGCTTCCATTTCGGCATATCTCGTATGCGGCTCCAAGATTGAGACAAACGGGCTTGAAGCTTTTTTAAGCAAACAGCTTCCGGCTTACATGGTGCCGCAATCGTTCACCTTCCTTGATCAATTGCCGCTCACGCCAAACGGAAAGGTGAACAAACGTCTCCTTCCGAAAGCAGAACCGAAACAGCGGGCCGGCCAGGAATGGACAGGGCCGCGAAACGAGACGGAAGAAACGATATCTCGCATTTGGGCCGACGTTCTCGGCACATCGGAAATCGGGATTCATGACGATTTCTTCGCGCTCGGAGGCCATTCATTAAAAGCAATGACGGCAGCGTCCCGTATCAAAAAAGAGCTCGGCGCCGACATTCCGGTGAAGCTTTTATTTGAAGCGCCGACAATAGCGGGCATAGCTGACTATCTGCTCAATGGCGAAGAAAAGGGCATGAAGGACGTCACGCTGATGAACAAAAACCAGTCTGACACACTGTTTGCTTTTCCGCCGGTTTTGGGATACGGGCTTATGTACCAGCCGCTTGCAAAGCAGCTGTCCGCCTATAGAATCTGCGCGTTTGATTTTATCGAGGAAGACAGCCGTATAGAACGTTATGCAGAGCTGATTAATCAGCTTCAGCCGGAAGGCCCTGTTACGCTGTTCGGCTACTCGGCCGGCTGCACGCTCGCCTTTGAAACAGCCAAACAGCTTGAAGCAGAGGGGCGTGACGTGGCGCGGGTGATCATGATTGATTCCTATAAAAAACAAGGAGTCAGTGATCTTGAAGGGCGCACAGTGGAAAGTGACGCAGAAGCACTGATGAAGGTGAACAGAGACAATGAAGCATTGAATAACGAAGCCGTCAAAGAAGGCCTTGCCAGAAAAACAAAAGCTTTTTATTCCTATTTCGTGCATGCCGTAAGCAGCGGCCGGGTGCGTGCGGATATTGATCTCTTAACGTCAGAACCGGACTTTACAATGCCGCCGTGGCTGGCTTCATGGGAAGAAGCCACAGCAGGTGAATACCGTGTGAAAAAAGGCTATGGCACTCACGCAGAAATGCTTCAGGGTGAAAATCTCGAAAGGAATGCGGCGCAATTGCTCGAATTTCTTAAGGAAGAACATCTGAAGCTGTCAACTTCACGCTAGAAAAGGAGGAAGCCGCCAGTGGTCCAGCTCTTTAAATCGTTCGATACGACAGAAAAAACGCAGCTCATCTGTTTTCCGTTCGCAGGAGGCTATTCCGCCTCATTCCGCCCGCTCCACACTTACCTGCAGGGAGAGTGTGAGATGCTTGCAGCGGAACCGCCGGGACACGGAACAAATCAAATGTCCGCAGTTGAGGATTTTGAACAGCTTGTCAACATGTACAAGCAGGAATTGAATCTCCGCCCCGACCGTCCGTTTGTGCTGTTCGGGCACAGCATGGGCGGCATGGTCGCCTTCAGGCTGGCGCAAAAATTGGAGCGGGAGGGTATTTATCCGCAGGCTGTGATCATCTCAGCCATCCAGCCGCCGCATATGGAAAGGAAAAAGGTATCCCATCTTGATGATGACAAATTTCTTGACCATATTATCGAGCTTGGCGGTATGCCGCAGGAGTTAGTGGAAAACAAGGAGGTCATGTCCTTTTTTCTCCCATCCTTCAGGTCCGACTACCGGGCGCTTGAAAGGTTCCGGCCGTCAGATGTCACAAAAATTCAATCTCCCGTCCATATTTTTAACGGACGGAAAGATCATAAATGCATTAGAGACGCGGAAGGCTGGAAGCAATGGACAGCATCCCCTGTTTTCCATGAGTTTTCGGACGGACATATGTTTATCTTAACTGAGACCGAAAAAGTGGCGGAGCGGATCTATGAAATTATCAATAAAAGCACCGCCGGCCAGTTGTTATAACTTTTGACAGACAGCATTCGCTGTCTGTTTTTTTTGTAACAAGATCTTCCTAAGAGTTTTCTCATTTATCAAAAATTTTATGTTATGATTTGATGGAATATAAACGAAGGGATTGTCGTACATGAATGATGCAGCCAAAGAGCTGAACCAAACATTAGCTGAAGAAAACCCTCACGTGCTTCATTTGCTTTCTGATTTAGGAAAAGAATTATTTTATCCGAAGGGGGTGCTGACGCAATCAGCGGAGGCGAAAGCCAAAGCGGGGAAGTATAATGCCACGATCGGGATCGCCACTTTACACGGCGAGTCAATGCACTTTAACCATATTCAAGAGACGCTTTCCGCGTATAACCCTGACGATTTATACGATTACGCGCCGCCGGCGGGCAAAGAGCCGCTCAGACAGGAATGGCTGAAAAAAATGCGCCGCGAAAATCCTTCATTAGCCGGGAAGGACATCAGCACGCCGATCGTGACAAATGCTTTGACACACGGGCTGAGCATTGCAGCCGACTTATTCGTCAATGAAGGAGATACGCTGCTGCTGCCTGATAAGTATTGGGGCAATTACAACTTTATTTTCGGCGTCAGACGCAAGGCGTCCATACAGACGTATTCGCTTTTTAATCAAGAAGGGCGTTTTAATGCGGCAGGTTTATCCGAGCTGCTGAAAAAGCAGGGAGAAAAGGCGATCGTGGTGTTGAATTTCCCGAATAATCCAACAGGTTATACGCCGGGGGAAGAGGAAGCTCTTGAAATCGTCAACGTGATTCTGGCCGCGGCGGAATCCGGCAAAGAGATTGTCGTGCTTGTGGATGATGCGTATTACAATCTGTTTTATGATGAAACGGCAATCCAGGAGTCAATCTTCAGCAAGCTGGCCCAAGTGCACAACCGAGTGATTTGCGTGAAAATAGACGGCGCGACGAAGGAAAATTACGCGTGGGGCTTCCGTGTCGGATTTATTACCTACAGCGCAAGAAGCCCGAAAGCGCTTAAAGTGCTCGAGGAAAAAACAAAAGGCATTATCAGGGGAACGATTTCAAGCGCTCCGCACCCGTCCCAGACCTTTATGCTAAGAGCGATGCAGTCCCCGGATTATGAGAAAGAAAGACTGCTGAAATATGACATTATGAAAAAGCGGGCGGACAAGGTGAAAGCCGTGCTGTCAGAAAACAAACACTATGAGGACATGTGGACGCCTTATCCGTTTAACTCCGGCTATTTCATGTGCGTGCGGCTGAAAGGCATAAACGCCAACGACTTGCGGGTTTCGTTGCTCGAACACCGCGGTATCGGGACCATTTCAATCAATGAAACGGATTTACGAATTGCATTTTCCTGCGTAGAGGAAGAGCATATCGCCGATCTGTTTGAAGAAATTTATCAAGAAGCAAAGCAGCTGCAGTCAGCTGCGAAGATATCGGGCTGATGAAAAGGAGGGGGCACCCTCCTTTGTCTTTTATTCTGTGATATTTACTTTCCCTTTGACATTCTCCCGGAGCATTTGCCTGAAAACGGCAATATCCTTTTGCGAATAAAAAAATCGTTTCGGCAGCAGAAGTGTTCCGTAACCCGAGGTTTTTAGACGAAACATATCTTTGTGCTCCTTGGCATAGAGCAGTTCATTCCATTCAAAAAGAATGCTTGCGTTTTTTTGTTTTTGGCTGATTCCGAGCTGATTAATCGTAATACTTCTAGCGGATTTCAGCCGCTGATTCGTTTTGTATGTTCTGTAGAGCCTGAAGAATGAGATCGCCGTTGCAATCACCGTGAATACCAAAGAGAGAATCACAGCTGCTAGGAAATTCAGGAAAGCTCTGACGCCCCAGCTGCCGCCTGAAACCGGGCCGTTCATTTCAAAGCAGATGGCGGATACCAGCAGCATAATCAAAAAATAGACAGCCGCCGATTTTCCTTGAGTATATGCAAAGTGTTTTCTTACATCGCCAAATGTTAAGCAGCCCGCGAGATAGATATTTTCATTTCGTGTGTTGATCATATTCCGCCTTCGTTTCCTTTCATTTTTCCCTATATGGTAATATGCTGACGGATTGCTTATAACAGCTCTTTATACGTCTTCATCTCAATCCCTTCACAAAAATCGGGCTGTGCCGCGCAAACGGCCATCTTGTAGCCTGCATCCACCTCATATGTGCGGATGAAACACGGCTCGTGTCCGTCCGGAAGCTCAATCGACACCTGTCCGTCCTCTTGCAGGCGGACGCTGAACGAATCGAGCGGCAGAGAAAGCCCTTTGCCGGCCTGTTTGATAAAGCTTTCTTTCATCGACCACAGGTGATAAAAATAATCGGTCTGCTCATCAGGATGCTTGGCTTGCATGTCATTGTATTCTGTTTGTGAAAAAAACCGTTTGGCGATATCAATCGTGCCGGGCTTCAATTTCTCTATATCAATGCCGATCGGTGCTGAATCAACGGCACATACGATCCAGCGCCCGGAGTGGGAGATGTTAAAGTGAACAGCCGGAAGCGAAGGGATGTACGGCTTTCCGTACTCTTGGACGCTGAATGTAACAGCGGCCGGATCAAGTCCGTTTGCATGACCGATGACGGTGCGGACGAGCACGTCGCCGATCAAGGTGCGGTGGGCATCCTCTTCATGGTAAAAACGGCGGCATTTTTCCCGTTTTTCAGCGGATACAACCGACATCATCTGTTCCGTCTCCTCAGCTGAAAGCGGCCGATCCATATATACTCCGTAAATCTTCATGTCCAACATCCTCCGTCTGCAAATATTGTCAAAACCATCCTATCATATCAGGCACACGATGTCCGACAATAAAAAAACAAAACCTTAAAACGGCTTTGTTTTTAATGAACGGACGGAGCACGCCCTGAGATCGCATATGTTAAGAGCTTTGCGGACTGCGGCAGAGAAAAACGCAGAATCAGTCCCGTTAAAATGGCTGTAATGATGGTGCCGATGCCGATCGGCCCGCCCATTGCCCACGCCGCGCCGAGAATCGTCAGCTCGATGCCGTTGCGCACCCATTGCACATTCCAGCCCGTTTTCTCTGAAATCAGCATCATCAGCGAATCCCGGGGACCCGCGCCGAGTCCGGCCGATACGTAAATCCCGACGCCGCAGCCGATCATAAACAAGCCGAGCGAGAAGAATATAGCCGATGTAATAAAAGCGCCCGTCTCAGGAAGCAGAAAGGAAAAGAAATCAATAAACATCCCCAGCAGCACCATATTCAAAATGGCGCCGAGTTTCGGAAGCGTCTTTGTAAACAAACAGGTCAACGCGACAATGACCGCCCCGACGACGATGGACCATTGCCCGACGGAAAGCCCGAAATGCTGAAACAGCCCGTAATGAAAAGCATCCCAAGGACTGATGCCGAGAGCTTTCCCTTTAATGGTCAGAGATACCCCAAAAGACAAAATCAACAAACCCGCAAAATAAAACGTCCAGCGCAAAACAAGTTCCCGCTTCAAAGAGGTCCCTTCTTTCGTAAAAATCATTAATTGTCATTGTAGCATATCTGACAAAAAAAAGAAGAAGCGAAATCGTGTTTCGCTTCTTCTTCGGCATCCTACAAAGGATTCAATATGCGATTCAAAAACCGTTTTGTGCGTTCTTCTTTCGGCGCGGAAAAAATTTGGCTCGGCGGCCCTTGTTCCACAATGACGCCGCCGTCAATGAAGACAACTTCATCGGCCACTTCCTGCGCGAATTTGATTTCATGTGTGACAACAACCATTGTCCAGCCTTCATTCGCCAAATCCTTAATGACTTTCAGCACCTCGCCGACAAGCTCGGGATCAAGCGCTGACGTCGGTTCGTCAAACAGCATCAGCTCAGGCTGAATCGCAAGTGCGCGGGCAATCCCGACGCGCTGCTGCTGACCGCCGGAAAGCTGGAATGGGTACAAATCCATTTTGTCTTTCAGCCCGACTTTTTCAAGAAGCTGAATCGCTTCTTTTCTGACTTGCTCCTTATCGCGTTTTTGTACTTGAACGGGGCCTTCCATGACATTTTCAAGCGCCGTGCGGTGAGGAAACAGATGATACGCCTGAAAGACCATGCCTGACTTGCGGCGGAGCCGAAGGATGTCAGACTGCTTCGCTTTTTTGGAGAAATCTATTGAAAAATCCGGAAACGAAATCTCGCCGCGATCCGGGATTTCAAGCGCGTTCAGACAGCGCAGAAGCGTCGTTTTGCCTGAGCCGGACGGTCCCAGAACGGCAATGACTTTCCCTTTTTCTATCTCCATATCTATCTTTTTTAAAATTTCATTCTGGCCGAATGATTTATTTAACCCTTTGACAGAGAGCATACCGAAACCTCCTTATTTGGCCACATAACGGTCAAGACGCCGTTCGATCACAAGCTGTACGAGTGACAGCAAGAAGCAGATGATCCAATAAATAAAGGCGGCTTCAATATAAATGACCAAGATCTGATCAAGATTTTGCGCGCCGATTTCCTGCGCTTTTCGAAACAGCTCGGCAACCAGAATCTGCGAAGCGAGAGATGTATCCTTGATCAGGCTGATAAATGTATTTGATAATGGCGGAATGGATACGCGAAACGCCTGCGGCAGAATCACGCGGAACAACGTCTTTTGATAGGTCATACCAATGGTATAACCCGCTTCCCATTGCCCTTTCGGCACGGATGAAATAGATGCCCGGATGATTTCAGAAGCATATGCGCCTACGTTTAATGAGAAAGCGATGACTGCGCTTGGGAAAGGGTCCAGTGTAATATTAAAGGTCGGGAACAGATAAAAAATAATGAACAATTGAACGAGAAGGGGAGTGCCGCGCACAGCCGATACGTATACGCTGAACACCCATCTCAATGGTTTCATATTTGACATTCTGGCGAGCGCTGTGATTAGCGCGATGATCATTCCGAAAATAAAGGAAAGAATGGTAAGGGGAATCGAATAATAGATTCCTCCTGATAAGATCGGCCAGAATGACTGCTGCACCAGATCCCAAGGAATGGCTGCTGCAATCACAGGTTCCGGCATGTTATTTAGAAACATCTTCGCCAAACCATTTTTTAGAGATTTTAGAAAGAGTCCCGTCCTCTTTCATTTCTTTTAATGCTTTGTTTACGTGCGTGACAAGCTCGCTGCTGCCTTTACGGAACGCAAAGTATGTGTGCTGCGGTTCGCCTGCTTCAAACGCGATTTTTACATTTTTATTGCCTGACGTTTTTAAGTAGTTCAACACGGCAAGCTTATCGTTATAAGTTAAGTCAGCGCGTCCTTGCTGAATAAGCTGGAGGGCTTGCGCCATGCCTTCAACGCCTTCTATTTTTGCGCCCGCTTTTTGGGCTAATTTGTTGTAGTTGCTTGTTAATGATTGAGCCGCTGTTTTTCCTTTGACATCGGCTTCTTTAGAAATATCACTGTCTTTTTTCGTCACGACAACCGCGTTAGACGCCGTATACATATTTGAAAAGTCATATTGGTTCTCGCGGCCTGTTTTACCGACTTGGTTGGCCACGACATCAAAACGTTTAGCGTTTAACCCTGCAAACATGCTGTCCCATTGTGTTTCTTTGAATTCAGCTTTGAGACCGAGGCGTTTCGCAACTTCTTGGATGACTTCGACGTCATATCCCGTCAGTTTGTCTGATTTTTTATCGTGAAAGGTAAACGGTTCATACGTTCCTTCTGTACCGACGGTCAGTACGCCTTTCTTCTTAACAGAAGCCCAAAGATCGCCGTCTTTTGACTTTGATCCGCTGTCTTGTGACGTTCCGCAAGCGGCGAGCACCGCGAAGCTGACCATCATGAATAAAGCGAGCAATGCTTTTTTCATCTTTTTTATTCCCCACTTTTCTGATTAGTTTTATTGAGAAAAAATAGCTCCTAATTGTAAAGGATAACTTTTTTTTAGTATGAGTCAAGTATTTGGTTTTCATGAGTGAAAAAAGGGGCTCTTTCTTTAAAAAAATTCCAAAAATTGTCTCGCTGGTTTCGGCAAATAGCTGTCCGTTCTCCAGATGACCGCCGGTGTCATGATAAACGGATTGTCCTCGATTGTGACTGTTTGAATATGCGCCCTCATATGGAGGGGAATCATCGTCAAGGGGAGAATCGTGGCCCCGAATCCTTGCGATACGAGGCTGAGCAGCGTCGCTGAATCGTGGCATTCACAAACAACCTGAAGGTCTAGCCCGACCTGTTCACAGACGTGAAGAACTTGGTCATATACGCCTTTTCCATTCACCGTGCGCAAGAGGATAAGCGGCAACGAGGCGATGTCCTCCAGTTCTGCAATCCGTCACAGAGGAGGGCCGGCCTCACGCCGCCATGATCAGCGCCGGGGAAATCATTGCCGTTAGCAGAACCGAAATCCGAATCGCATTGTGGGAAAACACAACGACCGCCAGAAACCTGCTGCGCTCAGGACAAGCCCTTTTCACAGCCTGGCAGAACGGAGCCGCTTATTATGTCACATTGCAATGTGAGCCGCTCCCGCCGCTTCAAAAAGCGAAACATGACAGAGATTGCTTTAGCTGCCGTATCATCTCCGTAAAAGAGGACAGGGCGAAATACGCGGACTTGACGTCAGGTCCGTCCATTCAGCTGCATGAGCCGGAGAGTGTGCTTGAAAGATGGAAAGAGACGCTGGAAGAATTGATACGATAGAGAAAGCAAAAAGAACCTGCGGAGTGTCCGCAGGTTCTTTTTTATTTTACGCCTTTCATCGCCCGTTTAATCACAGGTGAGAGAAGCAGCAGGATAATACCGAGAATAATAGAAATAAGACCGATTGAGCCGAAATAGGCCGCCTCAGAGATTTTATCAAACAAACCGACTACTTTTGCGTTCAGGGCTTGACCGCAGGCGTTTGTCAAAAACCACATGCTCATCGTCTGCGCTGAGAAAGCAGCAGGCGCAAGCTTTGTTGTGACAGACAATCCGACCGGGGAAAGGCAAAGCTCACCAAGCACGACCAGCAGGAAGCTGAGCACAAGCCAAAGCGGACTGACGAGCTCGCCTTTTCCGCCCATAACCGGAAGAACCATCACAAGGAATGACAATCCGGCGAGGATAATGCCGATCGCGAATTTAATCGGTGTTGAAGGCTGGCGTTTGCCGAGCTTCATCCAAATCCAAGCAAAAATCGGTGCGAAAATGACGATAAATAGCGGATTTAAAGATTGGAACCAAGAAGACTCCAAATGTAATCCCGCAAATGAAAGCCTAGTGCGCTGATCTGCGTATAAGGCCAGAATCGTCGCGCCCTGCTCCTGAATGGCCCAGAACATGGCCGCCGCAATAAACAGCGGGACATATGCCGCAAGCCGTGATTTTTCTGTTCTTGTCGCTTTTTTACTTGTAAACATTACGATAAAATAAGCAACGGGAATAAGAATACCGAGAACACTGACAACATCAATCACACGCTGGATCGTTAACCAGCCGGTTTGAATCAGAATCAGAATCACAATGGCCGTAATCACGACGCCGATTCCGGTTCCGATAACGGAGGCTTTTGAGATGGGATTCGGTACGTTGGAACCTGCTTTGCCGAGGTATTTTTTTCTCGTCAGAGCGAAAACGATAAGTCCGAGGAACATACCGGCTGCGGCGCATCCGAAACCAAGGTGGTAGTTGTACTTCTGTCCGAGTGTTCCGACAATTAGCGGCGAGAGTAATCCGCCGAGGTTGATACCCATGTAAAAGATACTGAAACCTGCGTCACGGCGCTGATCTTCCTTCGTATACAAATCTCCGACTACACTTGATACGTTCGGTTTTAATAAGCCGGTTCCGATAATGATCAGAGCCATGCTGATAAAAAACGCAGCAGTGCTGCCAGGGAAGGCAAGAGCGATGTGGCCGAACATAATTAAGATTCCGCCGTAAAATACGGTGTTTGCCGTTCCGAATACCCGGTCGGCAAGCCAGCCGCCGATTACGCTCGACATGTACACGAGAGATCCGTAAATGGACATGATGGCAACTGCGGTGCTTTTATCAAAACCGAGACCGCCATGAGCGACTTCCGTGTACAAGTAGTAAAGCAGTATGGCTCTCATACCATAGTAGGAGAAACGCTCCCAAAATTCGGTGAAAAACAGTGTGAACAAGCCGCG
Organism: Bacillus nakamurai; assembly: GCF_001584325.1. GTDB lineage: Bacteria > Bacillota > Bacilli > Bacillales > Bacillaceae > Bacillus > Bacillus nakamurai. The sequence continues at coordinate 70,452 of NZ_LSAZ01000045.1, read as the reverse complement.
GGGATGACCGAAGAACCCTTTTTGCGGCACACTTTCTATTATATATTCCTTTTCAATCGATGCCACCTGAGCCAACCCTTTCTAAAAAAGTGTATTACAAAAATCATATTCTTATATAATACTTGTGTCAATATAATTTATACTAAATTCAAAAAATTCCAGAATCAAAAAATCTCAAATCCTTGATAATAGCCTGATTTTCCTAATTCCAATTACTTATTTTGTTATACTATCTAACGAAACTATCTTTATAAACTTTTTTAATAAAATTTAAGATTTGTACAGACGGAGCCGTCCAAGACCGAATAGGATAGAAATAAAAGAGAGAGGAGGAGATTTTTATTTGCCGAATCGTATATTGGATGTAACAGATTGCGGCGTGGCGGCCGATGGTAAAACCGACGTGACAAGCACCCTCAATCAATGCTTGGCGCAAGCCGTCACAAAGGGCTGTCACACGGTCTTGTTTCCGCAGGGAACCTACTGCATTAACGGCACACTCGGCGGTGACAGCAATCAGCCATTCCGCAACGCCGGCATTAATGTACCGAGTAATATTTCCATCGTCATGGACCCGGAATGCATTATTAAAGTAACGCCGAACAGCTCTTGGGGTTACACGGCTTTCTATATAGGCAGAAAAGAGAATGTCACCATTACAGGCGGACAGATTATCGGGGAGCGTGATGAACACTCTTATAGCAATGTCCCGTTGCGGTCGACACATGAATGGGGATTCGGAATATGTATCGAAGGCAGCAGCAATATCCTTGTGGAGAACGTAAAAATCTCAGATTTTACGGGGGACGGCATCATTATCAGTCCGCTCGGTTTAAGAACAAATCATGATTACGTCACATCAGAGAATGTGACCATCCGCCGCTGCGACATCAGGCAGTCAAGGCGAAACAACATTTCTATCACCGGCTGTGACACAGTAACAGTGGAGGAATGCGTCATCGAGGACGCAGGGACAGGAAACGGTACGGCACCGAAATTCGGCATTGACATCGAGGGGTACGGAGAGGGCGATATTGATTACGAAGAGGCGCTTCATATCACCATCCGCAACAACTTTTTCAACGGAAATGCCGCAAGTTCCATCACAAATTTTAACGGATCCGGCGTGTTAATTGAAGGAAATCAGGCTGACAACACGATCAGCTACGGATCCGGCGCGCAAACCGTTATTACAGGAAATGTCCTGTATCGGACAAACGGCGGCTCAAGAACAGCAATCGCGGGACAAGGCGTGTCACAAGGGCAGGAGAGCAGCAATGCGATTATTTCCAACAATCTCATTACCGGTTTCTCCACCGGAATTGATGTAAGAGGAAAAAGCGTCCTCGTCAGCCATAACAAAATCAATCAATTTGACAACACGGGCATTTCCGTCTATCAGGCAGCGGATGTTACGGTTGAAGGCAATGTCATTGAAAACGGGCTATCCCAAACGAGACGAACCACGGGACTTCGGGCGACGCTGTCAGAAAACACCGTCTTTATTAATAACAGCCTCAATCAAGTGATGGACGGGATCAGCATTTCAGCCGGAAATATGACCGTTACAAATAATGTGCTGAAATCGTTCAGCCGCGGCATATGGGTCACCGGGGGCGATGCCGTCATTGAAGGCAATACACTGAGCCCGAACGCATTTGAAGGAGCAGCAGAGTCCTATTCCATTTCTGTGACAAATGACGCTAAGGCTGTAATGAAAGGCAACCTCTTCAGAAACTACAAAAATTATCCGATTTTCAGCTCAACCGCCTCGGCCACCTCGATCATCGGCAACCGCTTTGAGTCGTCACCGCTGATCGTCACCGTTTATCTCAATTCAGGAACCCATGAAATCATTGACAACACCATCACGATAAACAGAACGGCAGGCAGTCCGATAGGAATATATCTGAACGGATCCTCTCATTCCCTTATTTCAGGCAATACCATCAACAACCTTTCCCAAGCTTCTGCATCGGCCATCCAAACAAGCTCATCCGCCAACACAAAAATCATCGGCAACAAGATTATCAAAGGTGTAATCGTCAAACACAGCACGGATACAGAAACCGGAAATATCATTATATAACGTAAAAAAGACGCCCTGTCAGGGGTCTTTTTTATTTGTTCTATATAAGGCCGCCATTTCTTTTATTAAAAAAAGGCCAAACAGGCAAAGCATCAGCCATTCCGAAAAGGTTGTCAATTTAAATGCGGACAGGTTGTTTTTGACCGCCCCATACAGGCTGAACCCTTGCAGCATGTCCATCCCGACAGAAAACATAAGACAGCTGACAAGCAAAAAAAACGAAACACCTAATATTTTCATGCACATCACTCTCCGTTCTTATTCTTTTCGTTCTCACAAAACTTATTCAGCTCAGGACTGTGCATAATCTTTTGCTGTGTAGGAAGAATATGAAAAAAACAAGGAAAGGTATTTTGCGATATGCCTCCATTCTTTAAACAGAAGAAAAAGAAAAATACCGAAAAGCAAAACCGCCAAAACGGAGACAAAAAAGAAGAAGAAAACAAGTCCGAAGAAGAACAGAATGAACCGATTTCAGCCAGCTTATCGGAAAATATGAAGAAGCTGTCTGAACGCTTCGGCAACAGCGCTGATGTCGTCATCCGCCGGCTGAAAATCGGAAAGGAAGAACTTCCGGCGGCCATTGTGTACATAGCGGGTTTGGTTGACGAGCAGCTTGTCAGCCAATCCTTGCTGGAGGACCTGATTGACATCCCATCCGTTCAGCCCGAGCAAGCGATTTGCCGGATGTATGAGAAAACGATTGCGGTCGGCGGGATGAAAGAGGAGCAAAAATGGAAGAGTCTTTATGCGGGGCTGATGGCCGGGAGCACGCTCATTTTTGTGGACGGAGCAGACAAAGCGCTTATCGCCAGCACAGAAGGGGGAGAGCGCCGGTCCATAGAAGAGCCGAGCACCCAAGTATCATTCCGCGGCCCGCGCCAAGGGTTTACGGAATCTCTGCAAACCAATGTCTCCATGATCCGCAGGTACATTAAAACGCCTGATGTGTGGGTTGAGAAGATGAAGATCGGGCACGAGACGAATACCGATGTTGCACTGATGTATATTAACGGCCTTTGCGAAAAAAAGCTGATCAAGGAAGTCCGCAGCCGGCTGAAGCGTATTGATATTGACAGTATTTTGGAGTCCGGCTACATTGAACAGCTGATTGAAGATGAGCCGTTTTCTGTATTTCCCACGGTGTACCATACGGAACGGCCCGATGTTGTCGCAGGGAATCTGCTGGAAGGAAGATTTGCGATTATCGTAGACGGGACACCGTTTGTCCTGCTTGCGCCGGCTTTATTTATACAATTTTTTCAGTCCGTTGAAGACTACTATTCACGATTTGATATCGCCACAAGCATTCGGATGCTGCGGGTGTTGATTTTCTTCATCTCATTGGTCGCTCCGGCCATTTATGTGGCCGCGACCACTTTTCATCAAGAGATGATTCCGACGCAGCTGTTAATTGTTATCGCGGCCCAGCGGGAGACCGTGCCGTTTCCGGCTGTGATTGAAGCTTTAACGATGGAGGTGGCCTTCGAAATTCTCAGGGAGGCCGGCGTGCGGCTGCCGAGGGTGGTCGGCTCGGCCGTTTCGATTGTCGGAGCGCTTGTCATCGGCCAGGCCGCCGTTCAGGCCGGCATCGTGTCGCCGGCCATGGTCATCATTGTAGCGCTTACGGCTATTGCCAGTTTTGCGACACCGGCCTTTGACATGGCGATATCAGCGCGCCTGATTCGATTTGTTTTTATTCTTTCGGCGGCCGTTATGGGTTTTTACGGCTTGATTTTGGACATTATTATCATGTTTGTCCATCTTTGCAGCCTGCGCTCATTCGGTTTTCCTTATATGTCACCGCTTGCTCCGATGTCATCAGGCGCCTTGAAGGATACGATATTCCGCGCTCCTTTATGGGCGGGTGAAAAACGGCCGGGTCTGTTAGTACAGCGGAATAACAGGCGCCAAGGCCGGAATCAGAGGCCGAAACCCGAGACGTCAAGAGGAATGGTCAATAAAGATATAAAAGAAGGCGACGGCAATGAAAAGACGTAAATGTATACTCGCTCTTTGCATGATGATCAGCATCCTGTTTTTATCGGGATGCTGGGATAAAAGGGAATTGACCGAGATGGCCATCATATCCGCAATCGGCATTGACCGGACGGATGACGGGAAATACGTGCTGCACTTTCAGATCATTAATCCGGGAAACGTGGCGGGCGGACTGCAGGGCGGCGGAGTTTCAGACAGGCCGCCGGTCTCGGTCTATTCCGTTTCCGGAGACAATTTAACAGAAGCATTGAGAAAAGGATCGATGCAAGTTTCCAGAAGACTCTATTTTGCACATACGAATCTCGTTGTGTTAAGTGAAAAACTTGTCAAGGAAGAAGGGCTCAATTTTATATTGGACAATCTCGACCGCGATACGGAATTCAGAACAACGGCAACCGCTGTCATCGCCCATAACTGTAAAGCTAAGGACATTATTAAAGTGCTGACGCCGATTGATAAAATTCCTTCTAATAAAGTGAACAAGACACTCGGTTTTACGGAGGAGCAATACGGAAGAATCGTGAAAACCAGTTTGCAGGATGTGCTGATTGATATCGCCTCTCCGACTGGGACCCCTTTTATCCCGGGGTATGAAATGCACGGAGACGGCAAGGTTGGTCCGAATATGGAAAATACGCAGGCAACTGAACCGAAAGCGGTTCTTTCAGCGGACGGCCTTGCGATTTTTAATAAGGACGGGCGGCTGGATTATTGGATTGAGAGCGATGACAGTGTGGGGGCGGTGTGGCTCTTAAACAAAATCAAGCATACATTCATCAATGCGGACTGGGATCATGTGAAGCACGCGATGAGTCTGCAGGTGATCCGCCAGGAAACGCGGATGACGGCTTCTATTCGGAACGGAAAACCGCACATTAAGGTGCGGATTGAGGCGGACGGGCTGATTGATGCGGTCAGATACCCATTCCGCCTGTCAGACCCGAAAGTGCTGCTTCAAATGGAAAAAGCGTTCAGCACGCAGCTTAATAAGGATATTTCCAAATCAATTGAAGATATTAAAGCGCATAAAAATGACTTTGTCGGCTTCGGGGATGTTATTTACAGAAAATACCCTAAAGAGTGGGAAAAGCTGAAGGAGAAATGGGAAGAGGAATATCTTCCTAATCTTCCCGTCGATGTGAAGACGGAGGTGTTCATCAGAAGAACGGGCTTGCGGAATAATCCTCTCTCAGACAAACTTGAGCACGATTAATGCGAGGAGAAAGGTGCGTTGCACATGGAGAATGCGAAAATTAGCAAACGGCAGCTGTTTATCATGATCATTTTATTTGAACTGGGCAGTTCCCTATTGATCCCGCCGGGCACGATGGCCGGACGGGATGCATGGCTGTCCGTACTTCTCGGGTGCGTGGCCGGTCTCGGGCTTTTCTACGTATATCAGGCGCTGTATCAATTTTTTCCTGATTCTTCTCCTAGAGATTATATGAATGAACTGATCGGCAGGCATCTCAGCTGGGTTGTGTCGCTTCTTTACATTCTCTACTTTTCCTACATCGCCGCTCGTGTTCTGCGGGATTTCGGCGAAATGCTCTTGACATTCGCCTACCAGGACACGCCGATTTTGATTGTCAATGCTATGCTGATGCTGACAGCAATATACGCGATCAGAAAAGGAATTGAAGTGTTGGCGAGAGCCGGCGAGCTGTTATTCGGAATCATGTATTTTCTCGCGGCGATCGGGATCATTCTCATTATCAGCTCCGGTACGATGAATCTGAAATATTTGCAGCCTGTGTTAGCCGACGGCATGGGGACGGTGATTTATTCTGTTTTTAAACAGACGATGTATATCCCGTTTGGAGAAATGATCGTGTTTATCATGATTTTCCCTTATTTAAATAATCGGAAGTCGATCAAAAAAACCGGATTTCTCGCAATTATCATAAGCGGTCTGTTTTTGTCGATGGCTGTCGCCATTAATATATCCGTGCTGGATGTCAACTTAACGCTCCGCTCCCAATTCCCGCTGTTAAGCACGATTCAGACGATTAAAGTGGAGGAGTTTTTGGACCGGCTCGATGTCTTTTTTATGCTCGTACTCGTTATCGGCGGTTTTTTCAAAGTCAGTCTTTTTACATATGCGGTCGTCGTCGGTGTATCCACGCTGTTTAAAGAAAAAAATCCATCGCAGCTGGCCTTCCCGGTCGGGCTGGGAATTTTGATTCTCTCCATCACCATCGCAAGCAATTTTTCGGAACATATGAATGAAGGCTTAAAGATTGTGCCGATTTATATTCATCTCCCGTTTCAAGTGATTTTCCCCGTGTTGCTCCTTCTGATTGCTGTTATCAAGCAGAAAGTAAAAGGAAGCGTCTATTCCTCTTCAAAGAAATAACCCGGCGGTCATGCCGGGTTTTTTAATATTCATTATTTTATTCTCAATGCATTGACAAACTTGCCAGACAATTGTACATTTTGTTTTATTCTTATTATTTTGCTAGGAAATATAGGTTTAATGGTATTAATAGTTGGCGAAATACGATTCGATATAGAAGGAGAAACGTCATGACAAAGAAAAAAGAGATCAAACTTGGTGTTTTTCTTACGGGAACCGGCCATCACGTCGCCTCATGGAGACATCCTGAGGCGCCGGCAGACGCAAGCATGAACTTGGACTACTTTAAGGAATTGGCACAAACGGCGGAGAGAGGCAAATTGGATATGCTGTTTTTGGCTGACAGTTTATCAATAGACGGCAAATCACATCCAAACGTCTTAACACGCTTTGAACCGTTTACGCTCCTTTCCGCGCTCGCTCAGGTCACCGCTCACATCGGCCTGACGGCGACCGCTTCCACGACGTACAGCGAACCGTTTCATATTGCGAGACAATTTGCGTCGCTTGACCATCTCTCAAACGGACGGGCGGGCTGGAACGTCGTTACATCATCAATCGAATCAACCGCGCTCAACTTCAGCGGGGAAGAGCACCTCGAACACCGTCTCAGATATCAGCGGGCTGAGGAATTTGTTGAAGTCGTCAAGGGATTATGGGATTCCTGGGAGGAAGACGCATTTATCCGCGATAAAGAATCCGGAGAATTTTTTGATAAAGAAAAAATGCATGAGCTGAATCATAAAGGAACGTATTTTTCTGTAAGGGGGCCTTTAAACGTCTCGCGTTCACCGCAAGGCTGGCCTGTCATCATTCAGGCGGGATCATCCGGAGACGGCAAAGCGCTTGCTGCCAAGACGGCCGAAGTCATCTTTACGGCTCAAAACCATATGGAGTCAGCGCGGGAATTTTATCAATCTATAAAAGAACAGGCGGTTTCCTTCGGCCGTGATCCTGAAAAAATCGCGATTATGCCGGGTATCTTCCCGATCATAGGAGATACGGAAGAAGAAGCAAAGACGAAATATGAAGAGCTTCAAGACTTGATCATACCGTCTGGCGGCCTGAACATTCTGCAAAATTATTTGGGCGGCATCGACCTTTCATCTTATCCGCTTGACGGACCCCTGCCTGAATTGGATGCGGAAGCTTCAAACGCGGTAAAAAGCCGCTTTAAGCTCGTGCAAGATATGGCCAAGCGCGACAATATGACCATCCGTGAGCTGTACAAATATGTGGCGGGTTCAAGAGGTCATCATATCTTTGTCGGCACGCCTGAACAGCTCGCCGATAAGATGGAAGAATGGGTCGAAAATCAAGCGTGCGACGGCTTTAACATCATGCCGCCTCTTTTGCCTGAAGGGCTCAATCTTTTTGTAGACAAAGTGATTCCGATATTACAAGACCGCGGCGTGTTCAGAAAAGAATATGAAGGAACGACGCTGAGAGAGCATTTCGGACTGGAGAAACCGGCGAACCGTTATGCCGAATAAGGGGGGCGGACAATGTCAAGACAATACCGGCTCGCGGCGGAAGCAGACGCTGACGAACTGCTTTCACTGACACTGCGGGCTTATGAACCGATTCGCAAGCTCGGCATCAACTTTGCCGCCGCAACGGCGGACAAAGAGCTTGTACAACACAACATACGGAAAAATGCCTGTTATGTTCTGGAGGAAGACGGCCGGATACTGGCGACGATTTCATTGCGGATGCCGTGGGGACCAAATCCCGGCCCGTATGGCGTTCCTCATATTTGGTGGTTCGCCGTTGACCCTGATCTCGGAAAAAAAGGGACGGGCTCAGAACTGCTGGAGTGGCTGGAGCAAACGGTGCTCCGCGATACGCTGAAAGCTCCTTTCGTCTCATTGGGAACGGCTGACAAACACCCGTGGCTGATCGGCATGTATGAACGAAAAGGCTACATCCGTTCAGGCGAAAAGGATTTAGGAAAAGGACACATCACCATCTACTTAAAAAAAGAATTGCGGAATGATCTATAACATAAGAAGGCGGGATTTCAATGAAAAAGAAAACATGGGTTCTGCTGTTAGCTGCGGCGCTTTTGGCCGTCTTATCAGCATGCGGAAACGGAAAACAAAGTGAAAGCGATGAGAACGTGCTGCATGTCGGCGCGACCGGACAAAGCTATCCGTTCGCATATAAAGAAAACGGCAAGCTGACTGGTTTTGACGTGGACGTAATGGAAGCAGCGGCAAAAAAAATCAATATGAAGCTCGACTGGAAACTGCTTGAATTCAGCGGATTGATGGGCGAGCTCCAAACCGGCAAACTCGACACAATCTCAAACCAAGTTGCTGTAACGGACGAACGCAAGAAAACCTATAACTTTACTGAACCGTATTCTTATGCGGGCACTCAAATCGTCGTCAAAAACGATAACAAAGACATCAAATCAGTTAATGATTTAAAAGGAAAAACAGTAGCGGCCGTTCTCGGTTCAAACCATGCGAAAAACCTTGAGAGCAAGGACCCGGATAAAAAAATCAACATTAAAACATATGAAATACAGGAAGGAACGCTGAAAGACGTGGCCTACGGACGCTGCTGACTCACCGGAACTTTCAATCGCATCAAAACTCTCTGCGTTCGCTGATGCTGATGTGAGAAAGTTATAGTTTTTGACATGCTGTAAGGCCGTAAGTTTGTTTGCGTCCGATACAGAAATCGGCGTCGATTCAAATGTACGCTTCTCTCCGTTGTTTTGCTGCTGCGCCATTTGCTTATGGCGGTCAACCTGTAGTGTGACGCTCCCGCCAAGCTGCTGTCTTGCCAGCTCGCTTGATTTTTTTGCCGCCGACTGGATAGTAAGCCCGGACAGCACAAAAATGCAAATCACCGAAAACACGACCGCCTGCAAAAACGTCTTTCCCTTTTTTGCCTTCATGCTCCAGAAGGCTCTTTTGATAAAGTTCATGTCTGTTCCTCCGTATCGGTGTAAGATTTTGTAAAACCGGCCATCTTTAGCACCGGTAATCTGATATGTATATAGTAGGAGAAAAGTATGAAAAAAATATGAACAAACTATTTCCGGGTGATGAAATAAAAACTAACAATCGTGAATCGTAAAAACATCCGTGTAAAATGATGCTATTATAAGAAAAAGCGTCAAGACAAGCGGAGGATACAATGAAAATATTAATGATAGAAGATAATATAAGCGTGTGCACAATGACAGAAATGTTCTTTTTTAAAGAAGGTTTCGAAGCGGAATTTGTCCATGACGGGCAGGAAGGATATCAGCGGTTTACAGAAGGCGACTGGGATTTGGTCATACTCGATATCATGCTCCCGTCTATGGACGGAGTGACGATCTGCCGGAAAATAAGAGAGACGAGCAGTGTGCCGATTATTATGCTGACGGCGAAAGATACAGAGTCCGACCAGGTTATCGGATTTGAAATGGGGGCGGACGACTATGTCACCAAGCCGTTCAGCCCGCTGACATTGGTCGCGCGGATTAAAGCAGTCATCAGAAGGTACAGGGCGACGGGACAGGCGGTCAAAAGAGACGATATGATCGAGACCGCATGCTTTACGATCAATAAGAAAACCAGGGAAGTGTTTCTGCATGGAGTTCCTGTTGAGAATCTGACGCCGAAGGAATTCGACCTGCTCTTTTATCTCGTGCAAAACCCGCGCCAGGTCTTTTCACGAGAGCAATTGCTCGAGCAGGTATGGGGCTATCAATTTTACGGCGATGAGCGTACGGTTGATGTCCATATTAAACGGCTGCGGAAAAAGCTGTCCAGTGAGGAAAAATCGTTTTTATACACGGTGTGGGGGGTAGGATATAAATTTGATGAGGATTAAATACTTATACCAGCTGCTTTTAAGCCATGTCAGCATTTTGATTCTGGCATTTGTCATCATCATTTTTTTATTTTCGCACTTTGTGAAGGATTTTGCCTATCAAAATAAAGTGGAGGAGCTGTCCTCCTACGCGCAGCAGATCACAATGGAATTTGACGGGCGCGGCCTTGACATGCGCCGTTTGTATCCGTATCAGGATATATTAAAAACGAGGCAGACAAGATTTATCATTTTTGATGAAAAGCAGCGGCCTTACTTTTTTCCGGATGATATGCCTCCTCATGAAAAGCTGAGGCATAAAGAATGGCAAATGCTGAAACAAGGGAAAACCGTTCAAATCAGAGCGGAGATGAATCGTTTCAACAATGAAGGCTTAGAGGTATCATTAGTTGCAAAGCCCATTTTTATCAACAATCAATTTAAAGGCGCGGTGCTGCTGGTTTCTCCTGTCAGGGGCGTCGAGCAGATGATCGGCCAGGTCAACCGCTACATGTTTTACGCGATCATCGGAACGCTGATCATCACAATTCTGTTGAGCTGGCTGCTGTCTAAGTTTCACGTCAAACGGATTCAGACATTGCGCGATGCGACCGGAAAAGTGGCGTCCGGCGATTACGATATTTCCCTCAAGAGCAGCGGCAGGGATGAAATCGGCATGCTGGCATCTGATTTTAATATTATGGCAAAGAATTTAAAGCAATCCAGGGAGCAGATTGACCGCCTTGAAAAGCGGAGGCGCCAGTTTATCGCGGATGTTTCGCATGAACTGAGAACACCGCTTACGACCATTAACGGATTGGTGGAGGGGCTGAACAGCAATGCCATTCCAGAAAAGGATAAAGAGAAGTGCTTCTCTCTGATCAGTGAAGAGACGAAGCGGATGCTGCGGCTCGTGAAGGAAAACCTGGATTATGAAAAAATCAGATCTCAGCAAATCAAGCTGGATAAGCTGAGTGTGCCGCTTATCGAGGTGTTTGAAATCATTAAAGAGCATCTTAATCAGCAGGCCGAAGAAAAACAAAACAAGCTGCTCATTCAAGTGGATGACGGTATAAAAGTGTATGCTGATTATGACAGGCTCATTCAAATCCTCGTCAACATTACGAAAAACAGCATTCAATTTACGCAAAACGGAGAAATCCGGCTGCGCGGCTATGAAGGCTATAAAGAAACGATTATTGAAATTGAAGACACCGGAATCGGCATTTCCAAAGAGGAAATCGAGCATATATGGGAACGATTCTACAAGGCGGACGTGTCCAGAACGAACACGGCTTACGGCGAATACGGCCTCGGCCTGTCCATCGTCAAACAGCTCGTCGAACTGCATAAAGGCACGATAGACATTGAAAGCGAAAAAGGAAAAGGCACGAGCTTTAAAATCCGCCTTCCGCTGAATACGAAAAATGAATAAACATCAAAACGGCGGCCTAAAATGGCTGCCGTTTGTTTTACTTTGACTTCGGCAATTGCGCTCTGCCGAAACAAAGTTTGCGTATTTTTCGGGATGGAAAGACACGGAAACGTGATAAAATAACTGTTAAACAGGTCTTGGATGGGGAGGGTGAAGGAATGAAGAGCGGGTTAATTCCTTCTTCAGCAGTCGGGCAGAAGATTAACGAGTGGTATCAATACATAAGAACATTCAGCGTGCCGGATGCAGAGATTTTGAAAGCCGAGATCAAACAAGAACTTGACCATATGGAGCCAGATTCGAACTTAGTGCTTTATTACTCACTCATGGAATTTCGTCATCAGCTGATGCTGGACTATCTGGAGCCGCTGGAAAACCTGAAGATTGAAGATCAGCCGAGCCTATCAGAAATCTTAGACAACATTGATAACAGCCAGGCCGGCCTCAAAGGGCTTCTGGATTATTACGTCAATTTCTTCAGGGGCATGTTTGAATTTGATAAAAGAGAATTTATATCGGCTATTACTTATTATAAACAGGCTGAAAAAAAGCTGGCCTTCGTATCGGACCACGTGGAAAGGGCAGAGTTTTATTTTAAAGTGGCCGAAGCGTATTATTACATGAAGCAAACGTATTTTTCCCTGATACATATTAAAAACGCTTATGAAATTTATGTGGAGCAGGACACATACAATGTAAGAATCATCCAATGCCACTTCGTGTTCGGCGTCAATTTGATGGATGAGAGGCGTTTTGAGCAGGCGGCGAAGCATTTTGAACACGCCTTGAAAATGGCCGAAAAAGAAGAAAAAGCGCAGCTGGTCGGAAGGGCGCTGTATAACCTCGGATTGTGCTATTACAATCAAGACCGCATTGATTCCGCCATCCCGTACTTTGAACAAGCGGTTGAAACATTTGAATCACACAGAATCGTCAATTCACTTCCTCAAGCTTATTTTCTAATCACACAAATTTATTTTAAACTCGGAAAAAATGCAAAGGCGGCGGAATATCATAAACGGGGTTATGAATATGCTAAAGAAACAGACGATCCCGATTACGCGGTAAAATTCGAATGGCTGCACGCTCTGTATCAGGCGAAACCGGATGAAGAAAAAATCAACACGTGTTTTCGCTACCTTGCAAATAAAAATTTGTACGCCGATATAGAGGATTTAGCACTAGAAGCAGCTAAATATTACTATGAACAAAAATGCTTTGAGATGTCTTCTTACTATTTTCTCAAAGTCGAAGAGGCAAGAAAACAAATACAAAGGAGTGAGGGTTTGTATGAAATTGAAATCTAAATGGTTTGTCATTTGTTTAGCGGCCGCCGCGATCTTTACTGCTGCAGGAGTAAGCCAAACTGACCAGGCTGAATTCCATGTAGCAGAAAGAGGAATGACGTAAGAAGAAAAGTCCCTTATTTAAGAGGCGGACTGCCTGAGAATACGATCTCGGCAGTCTTTTTTGGTGAATTGATAGATTCGTTAAATTTAGAATCGTAAAGAATGATCTCTTGCTTGCCAAAGATATATTCTTGTTCTGTATCTTTTTTCTCGTAAAATGTTCTAATTGTATTTGAAACAGAATGGAAATTGATTTGCAGGGCAGGGAGGAACCAACGCCATATAAGAATACAAAAAAAGACGCCGCAGGACGAATCGCGCAGCGCCTAAATTATAGACAGAGTAATTCTAGTAACCCCCAAAGAAGGATGATCCTACGATAACTAATAGGATAAACAAAACAACGATTAAAGCGAATGAACCCATTCCGCCCCATTCTGACATTAGCTTCACCTCCATATCGTCTATACCATACAATATGTGAGCGACGCTTTTTTGAAAGGGATAATAGTGGACAAGAGAAAAAAAGAGGCAGTTTTCTATGAGAGTAAGACTCTTGCGAAAAATTCTTCATACAGCGCCTGAACCGCTCGTTTTTCCTGCTCTTCCATGACACCGAACATCATGCTCACCTCAGAGGAGCCTTGGTTGATCATCTCAATGTTGACGTCAGCCTCTGATAACGCTTTTGACGCCCTCGCCGTTGTGCCGACATTATGGCGCATCGCTTCTCCGACGACCATAATCAGCGCCAAATGGTACCGGACGGTGACTTCATCGGCATGAAGCTCTCGTTTCAGCCGTGTGACAAGCCTCTGTTCCAATGCGGCGTCCATTTGATTGTGCCGCAGGATGATCGTGATGTCATCAATTCCGGACGGCACGTGCTCATACGTTAATCCCTCATCCTCTAAAATCTGAAGGGCTTTGCGTCCGAAACCGATTTCCCTGTTCATTAAATATTTGCTTATGTAAATGCTGCAAAAGCCTGTGTCGCTTGCGATGCCGATGACAGGTCCGTTTGTATGATCGCGCCTGCTGACGACTCGGGTGCCCTTTGCATCCGGGTTGTTCGTATTTTTTATCTGAACGGGAATGCCTGCCCGAAATGCGGGGATGAGCGCCTCGTCATGAAAGACGGAGAAGCCGGCATAAGAAAGCTCGCGCATTTCCCGATACGTCAGTTCATTGATTTCCTTCGGGTCCTGAACGATCGACGGATTGACGGAATAGACGGCGTCTACGTCCGTAAAGTTCTCGTACAGATCGGCCTTTAAGCCGTTGGCGAGAATGGAGCCGGTAATATCAGAGCCGCTCCGGGAAAAGGTCAGGACGTCACCTTCTTTGCTGTATCCGAAAAATCCCGGAAAAATGATCAGGCCTTCACGGTTTCTCAGGCGGTGCAAATTGTCATATGATTCAGGAAGCACCTGCGCGCTCCCCGGCTCATTCGTCACGAACAGCCCGGCTTCCTTAGGGCTGACGTATTCCGCTTCGACTCCCTGATGCCGAAAGTACGCCGCGATCAGCTTTGCATTGTTATCCTCGCCGCTTGCTTTAACCGCGTCCAAATACTTCTCGGGATTGCGTTTATCGCCGTTTAAGAGTGTGAACAAGTCATCACGGATTCTTTCAATAATAGAGGAATCCAAGTTCAGCTCACGCGCGATGCTTGCGTATCGTTCGATGACCGCTTCAGCAAGTTCGGGCGCTTTTCCTTTCTGCAAATAATGATCCGCACATGCGATTAACAGATCCGTCACTTTTGTATCGTTCGAAAAGCGTTTTCCCGGCGCCGATACGACTACTGCTTTTCGCGACGGATCGGCCGTCACGATGTGAAACACTTTTTCAAGCTGTGCTCCTGACGCGAGGGAGCTGCCTCCGAATTTTACAACTTTCATCATTATACATCCCCTAATGTTTAAATTTTCCCACAAATTTAATTTTTATTATCACTCTTTCATTTGTGTAAATCAAGGGATTTTTCTATATGGAGTGAACATTTGTATTCTCGGAGAGGAATGACAGCGTTGTTTGTCAGATTTATTTCCTGATAAGTGTGCATGGAGGTGCAAAATATGATAACTGTCCAAACAATGGTTATAGAAAATCCTGCAAATTATTGATAGACTTTTTGTAAAACAGTTAATGTACGAACCCGGAAAGACCGTTTGTGCACGCAAAACCATATTGACTAAGCCCGGAAAGATGATAAGATTGTAATTGCAGTTGATAATGATAATCATTACGAGTCGGGCTGTATCGGAGTCGCCGTACAATGGGTCTAACCGTTTGAGAAGGGTGCAGGGAGGCAGCATGAAGCTACGTTACTTACTTTTGTTACTGGCGGTATTGGCGGTTGCTTCTACCTTTATCGGAGTAGAAGATCTGTCGCCGCTGGATGTATTTCATTTAAATAAAGAACAGGCCGGTACATTATTTGACAGCCGCCTGCCGCGTTTGGTGAGCATCATCATCGCCGGCATGAGCTTGAGCATCTGCGGATTGATTATGCAGCAGATCAGCCGAAATAAGTTTGTTTCGCCGACAACCGCGGGAACAATGGATTGGGCAAGGCTCGGGATTTTAATCTCATTAATGTTCTTTACTTCAGCGAGTCCGCTTTTGAAAATGTTCATCGCTTTTATATTCGCTTTGGCAGGAAATTTCCTCTTCATGAAAATCCTCGAGAGAATCAAGTTTAATGATACGATTTTTATTCCTCTCGTCGGTTTAATGCTCGGGAATATTGTCAGCTCAATCGCCACATTTATCGCATATAAATACGATTTGATTCAAAATCTCTCGTCATGGCTGCAGGGGGATTTTTCACTGGTTGTGAAAGGCAGGTACGAGCTTTTATACCTGAGTATTCCGCTTGTGATCATTGCTTATGTGTATGCGGACAAATTTACCGTGGCGGGGATGGGAGAGAGCTTTTCCGTCAACCTCGGCCTGAAGTATAAACGGGTTGTGAATATCGGTCTGATCATCGTGTCGCTCATTGCTTCACTTGTGATTCTGACCGTCGGGATGCTGCCGTTTCTCGGATTGATCATTCCCAATATGGTTTCGATCTACAAAGGAGATCATTTAAGGAGCAGCCTGCCTCACACGGCTTTGTTAGGCGCCGTTTTTGTGCTGTTTTGCGACATATTGGGGAGATTGATCATTTTCCCGTACGAAATTTCAATCGGCCTGATGGTCGGAGTTATCGGCAGCGGCATCTTCCTGTATATGCTGTTAAGGAGAAAAGCATATGAGTCATAATAAAAAAATTACGCTGCTGGCGGCACTCGCCATGTTATGTATCGGATTATTTTTGTTCTACGGTCTGGGCAATTGGGAATATTCACTGCCGAGACGCTGCTCCAAAGTGCTCGCCATGATGCTGACGGGCGGAGCGATTGCGTTTTCCACAGTGATCTTCCAGACGATTACGAATAACCGCATCCTCACACCGGGCATTTTAGGCCTTGATTCCTTGTATATGCTCATTCAGACCGTCATTGTTTTTCTGTTCGGATCAATGAATATCGTCATGATGAATAAGAATCTAAACTTCGTCATCTCCGTCGGGCTGATGGTTCTGTTATCTCTTCTTCTGTATCAGCTCATGTTTAAAGGGGAAGGGCGGAATGTGTTTTTCCTTCTTCTTGTCGGTGTCGTGTTCGGTACTTTGTTCAACAGCTTATCATCGTTTATGCAAATGCTGATTGATCCGAATGAGTTTCAGGTGGTTCAGGACAAGATGTTTGCCAGCTTTAACAATATCAATACGGATCTTTTAGGCTTTGCCGGCTTGATATTCCTTCTTACCGGCATCTATGTCTGGCGGTTTACGCGGTTTTTTGACGTGCTGTCGCTGGGAAGGGAGCACGCCGTCAATCTGGGAATCGAGTACGATAAGCTGGTGAAACAAATGCTCATTGTGGTCGCGATCCTTGTTTCTGTGTCAACGGCGCTTGTCGGGCCGATCATGTTTTTAGGGCTGCTCGTCGTCAATTTGGCGAGAGAGTTTTTGAAAACGTATAAGCACACGTATTTAATCGCGGGCTCTGTCCTGATCAGTATGATCGCGCTTATCGGAGGCCAATTCGTTGTGGAGAAAGTGTTCACCTTTTCCACGACGCTGAGCGTCATTATTAATTTTGCCGGCGGGATTTATTTTATCTACTTGCTGTTAAAGGAGAATAAATCATGGTAGAGGTCAAAAATGTAAGCAAACAATACGGAGGGAAGGTTGTCCTTGAAAAAACGTCTTTGGCGATACAAAAGGGCAGGCTCACCTCGTTTATCGGTCCTAACGGCGCCGGCAAAAGCACGCTGCTGTCTATCATGAGCCGGCTGATTAAGACGGATTCGGGAGAAATCACCGTCGACGGTCAAGAGATCGGATCGTGCAAAAGCAATGAGCTGGCGAAAAAAATCAGCATCCTGAAGCAGGCGAACCAAATTAATATCCGGCTGACCATTAAAGACTTAGTCAGCTTCGGCCGTTTTCCTTATTCGCAGGGGAAGCTGACGGCTGAAGATTGGACGCACATTAACCAAGCCATCGATTATATGAAGCTTGCCGACATTCAGGATAAATACCTCGACCAGCTGAGCGGCGGACAGTGCCAAAGGGCGTTTATCGCGATGATCATCGCCCAGGATACGGACTACATTTTTCTCGATGAGCCGCTGAACAATTTAGATATGAAGCATTCAGTTGAAATGATGAAGCTTTTGAAGCGGCTTGTGAAGGACTTTGGAAAAACGGTCGTCGTAGTGATTCACGATATCAACTTCGCATCAGTATATTCAGACCATATCGTTGCTTTAAAAAACGGCCGTGTCGTAAAAGAAGGGCCTGCTGAGGAGATCATTGAGACCTCCGTGCTTGAAGAGATTTATGATATGACCATTCCGATTCAAGAGATTGACAGTCAGCGGATCGGTGTTTACTTTTCTTAATAACAGATGGGGTGAAAATCATGAAAAAATTCGCATTGCTATTTATTGCGCTGGTAACGGTATTCGTTGTTTCTGCGTGCGGAAACGGAAGTGCGGACAAAACGTCCGGCAAATCAAAAAAAGATACAATCACGATTAAGGATGACCTGAACAAAGAAGGAGTCAACGTGCCGAAGAATCCGAAAAAGGTTGTTGTGTTCAACCTCGGAATGCTTGACACAATGGACGAACTCGGTTTACAGGACCATGTAGCGGGGCTGCCGAAACAAAGCCTGCCAAAATACTTATCTAAATACAAAAATGATAAATACGCCAATACCGGAAGTTTAAAAGAACCGGATTTTGAAAAAGTCGCAGACCTTGATCCCGATTTAATCATTATAGCTCACAGACAATCTGATTCTTATAAAGAGTTTTCAAAAATCGCACCGACGCTTTACCTTGATGATAACTATACAAACTACGTCGACACGTTCAAACACAACACAAACGTCATCGGCAAAATCTTTAATAAAGAAAATGAAGTGAAGGATAAGCTTGCGAAAATCGATCAATCCATTGCTGATCTGAAGAAAAAAACAAGCAAAATGAATAAAAACGGCTTGGTTGTGATGGCGAACGACGGCAAAATCAGCGCGTTCGGATCTAAATCAAGATACGGCTTCATTCATGACGTATTCGGCGTCAAACCGGCTGACAAGAATATTGAAGCCTCATTGCACGGACAAAGCATTTCATATGAATACATCGCCAAAACAAATCCTGATTACATGTTTGTCGTTGACCGCGGAACCGCGATCGGCACAACCTCTTCGACAAAACAAGTGGTTGAAAACGATTATGTAAAATCCGTCAACGCGGTGAAAAACAACCATGTCGTGTATCTTGACTCAGCTGTCTGGTATTTATCCGGCGGCGGACTTGAATCCATGGCGCAAATGGTGAAAGAAGTAAAAGACGGAATTGAGAAGTAAAAAAAACCCGATCACACCTGTGATCGGGTTCTTTGTTTTTAATGAATCATTACCGCGTGACCGCCTGCTGCTTGGGGGGACGCGGTTTTTTCTTCAAGGTGAAGGATAACAGGAAGCCTGCCAGCGCGATGCATGCGGCGACGATAAACGCGGCATTCATGCCGTGAAGGGCGGCGTTTGCCGGGCTATGTGCATCTGCGTGCGCCGCCTGGTTGCTCATCACGGATACGAGCAGCGCCGTTCCGATAGAGCCTCCGACTTGACGGACGGTATTGTTCATGGCCGTTCCGTGCGGGATTAAGTGACGCGGCAGCGCAACAATAGAAAACTCATTGGTTTACAAAAAACCAATGAGTATATGATGAAAATATTAACAAATGCATTCGATAGGTGTCAACGCTTTTGCTTCATAAAAAGAAAAAACCTGCCGGAGTTTTTCCGGCAGGCTGATATCTTATTTATCCGTCTTAAATCCTTGCTTCTCAAGCATTTCGCGAATGTGCGGATAATAAACCTGTTTATAGTAGGCTGTGATGCCTTGTGACCAGTTTCTTGTTTCTTGTCCGTTGGTGCGCTGCTTCATGTACTCGGACATTTGCTTGTCATAGGCTTCAATATGTGTTCTTAAGTCTTCCTCTTGGTACGTTTCCTGATGCAGTATTGCTGCTTGCGGCAGACGCGGTTTTTTCGCAGAACGGTCTGCCGGGCGGCCGACGACAAGGCCTGAGACAGGGAAAACGTATTTCGGAAGCTTCAGCAATTCAATCAGTTCGTCCGGCTTGCCGCGCACGGCGCCGATCGGCACAGTGCCGAGGCCCATTGATTCCGCCGCAGCGGTTGCCGTTCCGAGCGCGATGCCGACATCTACAGCGCCGACAAGAACGGACTCTAATCCGTTCGTAATTTCAAGCGGTGTATCATTATATTCTTCAAGCGCAATTTTGGCGCGGTTAAAATCAGCGCAGAATAAAAGGAAAACAGGCGCTTGGTCAATCCACGGCTGTCCGCCGGCCAATTCGGAGATTTTCTTTTTTCTTTCTTTATCCCGCACCGCGATCACTGTAAACTGCTGGCCGTTAATGGAAGTCGGCGCAGCCTGTGCGGCTTGGATGATCAGGTCGAGCTCTTCTTCGGTAACCGGTTCATCCGTGTAACTCCGTATGGATCGGTGATCTGTTAATAATTGAAGCACTTCGTTCATGTCAGCCATCCTTTCGTTATTCCGCCAGCTCTGTGCGAACGACATCAAGCGGAGCGTTCAGCAGTTCTTTGCCTTTTGCGACGAATCCTTGGAAATGATCTGTTGCGTTATGAAATTTCATTGCTTCTTCATCTTTCCATTGTTCAAGCATGACGAATGTATTCTCTTCACCGATTTTTTCAAACAAATCGTACTGCACATTTCCTTCTTCTGCGCGTGAATGCTGAACAAGCGATTGAGCCTCTCCTAAAAATTCCTCGCGTTTTTCGGGTTTTACTTTCATGTAAGCTTGTAAGACGATCATGACAATCCCTCCTGATTGGGTTTATTTGTTATAGTTCGAATGTTATCGAACTAACTGTAACATGTTTAACGGCGCAAGGCAAAGAAAAAAACCTCCTGCCTAAATTGTCACCAGCCGCTGATATGTGTTACATTTGACTCATGAACATTCCAAACCATCCTGAAACCAATCATTTGCAGCTGACAAAAGTTCTTCATGCCCTCAGTGATCCGCTCCGCTTAGAGCTGGTCAAGCAATTGGCTGAAACTACAGAAAAAACGTGCAGCACATGCGCTGATATCCAGGTGGCGAAATCGACGCTGTCCCATCACTTCAAAGTGCTGAGGGAAGCGGGAATCGCCCAAGTGCGTATAGACGGGAAGCATCGCTATTATTCCCTTCGTAAAGATGATTTACAAGAGGCGTTTCCAGGCTTGCTGGAAGCGGTGCTGCAAATAGATCCAACCCGCTGGTAAACCAGTCCCCGAAGCCCGGGGTTTTTTTATGCACCGAAAACCGCCCGGTAAAGCCTTGTGACACCTTCTTCGATATCGTCCTGCTTCAGGCGGGCGAATCCGAGAATGAGCTTCGGCTTTTCTGACACGCCGCCTGTTTTCAGCCTAAAACGGCTCATCGCGAACAGATCGAGCTGTTCGGCGGATGCGCGTGCCAATATATCTTTTTCTGAACGGGTGCAGTCAAATTCAGTGACAAAATGAAGGCCCGCATTGGCGCCTTTTAAAATGATCGTTTTCCCGAAAGCCTCTTCTAAAGCTGAAATGAGGCGCTCCCGTATGTCCTTATAATGCTGTTTCATCTTTTTAATATGCTTCTGATATTCACCGGAATCAATGAACTCCTTAAGCGCCAGCTGGGCAAGCGTGTTGCACGTATGCAGATCATACGTCCTTCGTTTGAATACCCGCAAAAGCTCAGGCGGCAAGACCATATAACTGATGCGCAGGCCGGGAAGAAGGGATTTTGAAAATGTCCCCATGTAGATGACATTTTGAAACCGGTCCAGACTTTGAAGCGCAGGGATGGTGTCCGCGTCATATTTAAATTCACTGTCATAGTCATCTTCAATAATGTATCTGTTTTTTCGTTCAGCGGCCCAGTTCAAAAGCTGAATCCGCCGGGAAACGGGCATGATAACGCCGGAGGGAAATTGATGGGACGGCGTGGTGATCAGCACATCGGGCCGGCATATGTCAATTTCCGTCATTGACATGCCTTTCTCATCAAGATGAATGGTCGCGGTCTGTTTTCCGAGGCTTTTCAATAGCTGATACATCCTCATGTAGCCCGGCTCCTCCATGGCGTACAGCGCGTCTTTTGGCAGCAGTTCGGTCAGAAGCTGCATCAGCATTTGCGTGCCCGCCCCGATCACGATCTGCTCCGGCCGGCATTTGACGCCCCTTGTTAAAGAAATAAGTCTTGAGATCGTTTCCCGCACCTCATACAAGCCCTGCGGGTGAACGAGTTCACCGAGCGTATGAAATGAGCGGGCGGCCGCTTTCTGCTCACAGCGGAACCAGCTTTTTAACGGAAAATGCGCCGTGTCCACGCTCATATGCGAAAACGAAATCCAGCCGCTCTTATCCGGCTCCTGCTCCTTTAAATCGTCAGGCAATGCCGACCCAGCCGGCTTCTCTTCATAATAAAACGTGTCAATTTCTTCAACGAAAAATCCTTTTCTCTCAATGGCATATAAATAGCCCTCCGCAAATAGCTGCTGGTAAGCGGAATTCACTGAATTCACACTGATATTTAACGTATCGGCGAGCTCCCGTTTAGACGGCACCTTTGTGTGAGGCGGGAGGCTGCGGTCTAAAACGGCCGCTTTGATCTTCTGATAAATTTGCTGATAAATGTAATCCGCCGTTTCTGAATGATCAATAGACATCGTCATCATAACCCGGGTCACTCCGTTTCATCTGATACCATGAAAAAATTAAAATTGGTACTTTTCATCATACCAAAAAGAAGTCAGAATGATAAGAAAACAATGCAGGGGGATGAAATCATATGAGTCAAACAACAGCATCGGGAAGAACGACAGCCCAGTGGCAGGAAAAACGGGATCAATTCGTATCAAACGGCGTCGGCAACGGAAATCGCAGCATGGCGGTAAAAGGAGAAGGGGCGCTATTATATGACTTGGACGGCAGAAGATTCATTGATTTTGCGGGAGCGATCGGAACGTTAAATGTCGGCCATTCCCATCCGAAGGTGGTTGAGGCCGTGAAGAAGCAGGCCGAGGACCTGATTCATCCCGGCTTTAACGTCATGATGTATCCGTCTTATATTGAATTAGCCGAAAAGCTTTGCGGCCTTGCGCCGGGGGATCATGACAAAAAAGCGATCTTCCTGAACTCAGGAGCGGAAGCGGTTGAAAACGCCGTGAAAATCGCTAGAAAATATACGAAACGCCAAGGCGTCGTCTCCTTCACACGGGGATTTCACGGCCGCACCAATATGACGATGAGCATGACGAGCAAGGTAAAGCCCTATAAATTCGGCTTCGGCCCGTTTGCCTCAGAGGTTTATCAGGCGCCGTTTCCTTACTATTATCAAAAACCCGCCGGGATGAGCAATGAGCAATACGATGACTTTATCATAAACGCATTTGATGATTTCTTTATTGCTTCAGCCGCTCCGGAAACTGTCGCTTGTGTCGTGATGGAGCCTGTTCAGGGAGAAGGCGGCTTCATTATTCCTTCAAAACGTTTCGTTCAGCACGTCGCTGATTTCTGTAAGAAACACGGCATTGTGTTTGTGGCGGATGAAATACAGACCGGCTTTGCCAGAACGGGCGCGTACTTTGCGATCGAACATTTCGGAGCCGTTCCTGATTTAATTACCGTTTCCAAGTCGCTTGCTGCCGGACTGCCGCTCAGCGGAGTCATCGGCCGTGCGGAAATGCTCGATGCAGCGGCGCCGGGCGAGCTGGGCGGAACGTATGCGGGAAGCCCTCTCGGCTGTGCGGCTGCGCTCGCCGTACTTGATATTATTGAAGAAGAAGGCCTTAATCAGCGGTCTGAGGAAATCGGGCAGATCATTGAAGATCAGGCGCTTGAATGGAAAAAAGACCACGCCTTTATCGGAGAGGTGCGCAGACTTGGGGCGATGGCCGCCGTTGAAATCGTCAAAGACCCTGATACGCGTGAACCTGATAAAGCAAAAGCCGCGGCTATCGCCAAAACGGTCAACGAAAACGGGCTGCTTCTTTTAACAGCGGGAATCAACGGCAACATTATCAGATTTCTGACGCCGCTTGTGATGACGGATGAGCAGCTCGCAGAAGGCCTTGCGATTATCGAAGCAGCTCTGTAAGCTCATTGTTGGAAACCTCAAGGATGAGTCTGCTATCATGAGAAGTATCACATAGCAGAGAAAGGAATGTTCAATATGCCAGAACAATTAACGGTTTATAATCCGGCAACGGGAGAGGCGATCGAAAGCATCCCTCAGCAAACGGCTCAGGAAGTTGAAGAAGCGATTGAACGTTCACATCAAGCGTTTCAATCATGGTCTAAAACATCAGCGGGAGAACGTGCGTCACTTTTACGAAAATGGTATGAGCTGATTGTTGAACATAAAGAAGAACTTGCGGAATTAATTACGAAGGAAAACGGTAAACCATATCAAGAGGCGGTCGGCGAGGTATTATACGGAGCAGGCTACATCGAATGGTTTGCGGAAGAAGCGAAACGGATTTACGGCAGAACGGTTCCTGCGGCGGCGGGCAAACGGATTGTTGTCACGCGCCAGGCGGTCGGCCCGGTTGCGGCGATTACGCCTTGGAATTTCCCGAATGCGATGATCACAAGAAAAGCAGCGCCGGCTTTGGCGGCAGGATGTACGTTCATCATCAAACCGGCGGAGGATACGCCGCTGTCTGCTTACGCCCTCGCGCGTCTTGCTTATGAAGCGGGTATTCCGAAGGACGTGCTGCAAGTGGTGATAGGAGACGGAGCAGAGATTGGAAACGTCTTTACCAGCAGCCCGAAAATCCGCAAAATTACATTTACCGGTTCAACGCCGGTCGGCAAAATCTTAATGAAAAACAGCGCCGATACGGTAAAACACATGTCTATGGAGCTTGGCGGACATGCGCCGCTGATCGTGGACGAGGACGCCGATCTTGATCTCGCGGTAAAACAAACCATGGCTTCTAAATTCAGAAACGCCGGCCAAACGTGCGTCTGCGCGAACCGTTTAATCGTTCACGAGTCCATTAAGGATGAGTTTGCGAAAAAACTGAGTGAAGAGGCGGCGAAGCTCAAAGTCGGCAACGGCCTTGAGGAAGGCGTAAACGTCGGCCCGGTCATTAACAAAAAAGGCTTTGACAAAATCGTCGGCCAAATCAATGATGCCGTCGAAAAAGGCGCAAAAGTGCTGACCGGCGGAACGTATGACCAAAACGATGAGAAAGGCTGCTATTTCGTGACGCCGACTGTGCTGGCAGACGTGGATACGACCATGAACATTATGCATGAAGAAACATTCGGCCCGGTTGCGCCGATCGTTACTTTCTCTGACATTGATGAAGCGATCAAGCTTGCGAACGATACGCCGTTCGGGCTTGCGGCTTATTTCTTCACAGAAAATTACCGCCGCGGCATCTATATTTCAGAACACCTTGAATACGGTATTATCGGCTGGAACGACGGCGGCCCGTCCGCAGTTCAAGCGCCGTTTGGCGGAATGAAAGAAAGCGGCATCGGCCGTGAAGGCGGTACAGAAGGAATCGAGCCTTACCTTGAAACGAAATATATGTCTATCGGACTTTAATATCCGAAAAGGAAAGCCCCGCTTGGAGCGGGGCTTTTTTGATGCTTTAGGCCGGACAAAAAAACGTATTGCGCCTTGTATGCGTCCGTAGTATATTTCTGGTATGTGTTTTCTGAATATTAAGACAAGGGTGGTAAAGGATGAAACAGGACATGGAAAAAAGGAGATCCATCGGGCTTCCGCTTGTGATTTCCATCATCGCTATATCTTTTTCCGCAATTATCGTGAAATGGTCGGGGGCGCCTGCGTCAGTGTTGAGCATGTACCGTATGGTTTTTGCCGCTGTTTTGATGCTTCCGTTTGTCGCAAAAAAGCGGGCTGAGTTTTTGGGCATCCGTGTGAGAGAGTGGGCGCTTTTAGGGGTGTCGGGCTTTTTCCTCGGTTTGCACTTTGTGCTGTGGTTCGGGTCATTAAAGCTGACAACCGTTGCCAGCTCGACGGTTATTCTCGCTTTGCAGCCGATGATATCCCTTCTCGGGGGATACCTCATCTATAGAGAAAAATCGAGCGGGCGCGCCCTTTTGATTATGTGTTTGGCCGTCATCGGCGCCGCCATGATCGGCTGGGGCGATCTCGGGCACAGCCGGGCGGCGATTTTAGGTGACGCGCTCTCATTTTTCAGCGTGATTGCCGTTGTTTGTTATTTGTTAATCGGCCAGCAGGCGGTCAAAAAGGTGTCACACTGGGTGTACAGTTTTTGTGTTTTCGCCTTTGCCGGCTTTTTTCTGGTGATCTATAACGTATGCGTGTCCGCCCCATTTAGCGGTTATGCTGCGAGAGAGTGGGGCATCTTTTTACTGCTGGCCGTCATCCCGACGATGTCGCATGTCATTAACAATTGGCTCTTGAACTTTGTGAACGCGACCTCCATTTCAATGAGCATTCTCGGTGAACCGGTCGGCGCGACGATATTTGCCGTGCTTCTGCTGGGGGAGCGTGTAACCGCCATTCAAATGGCGGGAGGCGTGCTCGTTCTGTGCGGCGTCTTTTTCTTTTTACTGTTGCAAAGACAAGGAAGCGCTGTAAAACATACTGCTTAAATTTTTATGCTTGCCGGTGAAATTCGCCGGCAGGCTTTTTTTTATCTTGTTTAGAGAATAATCGATATGATTCCAGACAAAATAACAGCAAATACGATTGAAAGAAGGTCGCCATCATGGATATATTACTGGCTCTTCTCCCGGCTTTGTTTTGGGGGAGCATCGTGTTATTTAATGTCAAACTGGGCGGCGGGCCTTACAGTCAGACGCTTGGAACGACTATCGGAGCGCTTATCGTTTCGTTTGTGCTTTACCTGTTTGTTCATCCGGTGCTGTCTGTGCGCATTTTTATCGTCGGGATCGTATCGGGGCTGTTTTGGTCGCTCGGACAAAGCAACCAGTTAAAAAGCATCCAGCTGATGGGTGTTTCAAAAACGATGCCGATCTCAACGGGGATGCAGCTCGTCTCGACATCTTTGTTCGGAGTTATCGTGTTCAAGGAATGGTCAACGCCTATCGCGATTACGTTAGGTATTCTCGCCCTTATCTTTATCATTGTCGGAATTGTGCTCACATCGCTGAATGATAAAAAGGGACAGGCGGACGGAGAACCGGGAAACTTAAAAAAAGGGATCGTGATCCTGCTGATCTCCACGCTTGGTTATTTAGTCTACGTCGTCGTTGCCCGGCTGTTCGGCGTATCCGGCTGGTCGGCGCTTTTGCCGCAGGCGATCGGGATGGTGATTGGCGGACTGGTGCTGACGTACAAGCACAAGCCATTTAATAAGTATGCGATCCGCAACATTCTGCCGGGAATCATCTGGGCGCTCGGGAATATGTTTTTGTTCATCTCTCAGCCGAGAGTCGGAGTTGCGACAAGCTTTTCATTATCACAAATGGGAATTGTCATCAGCACGCTCGGCGGGATCTTCATTCTCCGGGAGACGAAAACGAAACGCCAGCTGATCGCTATCGCCATCGGTATTATTCTGATCATCGCGGCCGCGGTATTCTTAGGAGTCGCAAAATCAAATTCATAACAAAACGCAGGAGGTTCGAACATGTATACTGATTTAAAAGGAAAGGTCGTTGCCATTACGGGAGCGTCATCAGGGTTAGGAAAAGCGATGGCGCTTCGTTTCGGACAGGAACAGGCGAAGGTCGTCATTAACTACTTTAACAATGAAAAAGACGCCCAAAGCGTAAAAGAAGAGGTTCAAAAAGCGGGCGGGGAAGCGGTAGCCGTTCAGGGTGACGTCACAAAAGAAGAAGATGTTAAAAACATCGTGCAAACCGCAGTCAAGGAATTCGGCACACTTGATATTATGATTAATAACGCCGGCGTGGAAAATCCGGTTCCTTCCCATGAAATGCCGCTTAATGATTGGAACAAAGTCATCAGCACCAACCTGACGGGCGCTTTTTTAGGAAGCCGCGAAGCGATTAAATACTATGTGGAAAACAATATTAAAGGCAACGTCATTAACATGTCCAGCGTACATGAAATGATTCCGTGGCCGCTGTTTGTTCACTATGCGGCAAGTAAAGGCGGTATCAAATTAATGACAGAAACACTTGCCCTTGAGTACGCGCCAAAGGGAATCCGTGTAAATAATATCGGGCCTGGCGCAATCAACACGCCGATCAATGCGGAAAAGTTTGCTGATCCCGTCCAGAAAAAAGATGTGGAAAGCATGATTCCGATGGGGTATATCGGTGAGCCGGAAGAAATCGCGGCAGTCGCCGTCTGGCTCGCGTCTAAGGAATCGAGTTATGTCACGGGCATTACGCTGTTTGCCGACGGCGGAATGACGAAGTATCCGTCATTTCAGGCCGGACGCGGATAAGAAAAAAAGCGATCGCAGGCTCAATATGAGCCGGATCGCTTTTTCTTATCCGCGTTTTTTCTTCAAAATCGCTGCTATGGACAAAATAATGGCTGCGGCTGAAAGAACGATGGCCGCAATATCAAGCGCCGATGTGCCTGATTTGCTTTCTTCCTTTGTTTGTGAAGCTCCGTGTGCATCGGTGACGTTGGCCGCTTTTGTGATTTTTGTAATCGAGTGCGGTGTGTCGGCTTTTTCGTCTCCCGTCCATTCTACAATGCTGCCGTCTTTATAATATTGGTAGGCATCCCAAGCGGCATCTTCGGTCTTTTCAGGGTTTTTTGCAACGAATGTGAACTGCTGGAATTGGCCGGGCTTAATGCCGCCGGCTGTTGCTTCCCAAGTGACTGACACGTTTTTATCATCATGTTTTGAAACAGAGGTTTTCCAGCCTGGAATCGGCTGATACTGCTGGAATTCAACACCCGCGGGCATTTTCAGCACAACCTTTGTAGTAGGTTCATTTTTTTCAACTGGCACTTTCATTGTGTACGTTTCCCAAGAGCCGGCAGCTGATTCCGCCGGTTTCACTGAAACGTGGGCGCTTGCCGAAGCCGTAAAGCATACGAGAGACATAATCACGGCCGAAATGAATAATAAAGCATTTTTTTTCAACATGAGACACACTCCTTAGTTTGTGGTAGTGAAGATTTGGTTGATCTCGTTAAAATCGCTTGTCAGTCCGTGGACTTTGATTTTCCAGTTTCCTTTTTCGGTAATGGAAAGGTTATCAGCTTCAAATAAGCCTTGCTTTGTCTTTTTCAAATCAAAGGTGCTTTCGTTTTTATTGCCGCTGAAGCCCGTCTGGTATACGGTCACCGTGAATTGCTGAATATCTTTGACCAGGCGGCCGTTATGATCGGTGACTCTCACTTCAAATTCATTTTTACCCGGCTGGTTCGGGCTGATACTGATAGACAATGTTTGTCCGCTGCCGATCATTTCTGAACCGTTAAACGGCTCCGGCGCCGGTGCCGGCGGGCTTGGCAGGCTTGTGAAGACAGCCGTTATAAACAATACCGCAATGCCGATCACCCATTCAGCCTTGACCGTCCGGCTGATGCTGCGCGTCTGCCGGTACTTTGTGATCCACACATGAAGGCCGCCGAGCGCAAGCATGACAACAAACAGGCCGATTTTAATCAGAAGCGTTTTGCCGTAAGCGGTGTGAAAGAGCGAATCAAACGAGCGGATAATGAAAAATCCATTCAGCACGCCTGAGAATAAAAGCACGCCGACTGCACTGAATGCCCAAGGGGAGAACCGCTTCACCGTTTCCCACGCAGCCGATTTATCGGACTTTCTCCACTCCGCGGAAAGAAGCAGCACAAGCGCCGCCATTCCGCCCGTCCACACAGAAGCCGCTGATAAATGGAGAAAATCCATCGTGATGCCGACCGCTCTTTCTTCAATCACCGCTGCGTGACCGGCAAATGCCTTGGCCAAAAGCGATCCGAAAAAGAAGAGAAGCGGCGCCGTCCAGTATGTAAAAGAACGAAATTGTTTCTTTTTTAACACCGGAATCATGGACAAAACGAGCAGCGCGTATAAGCTGATTTGAATTATCCAAATCGATCCGCCCGCTGTCTGCAGAAGCGTTTCTTTTATATAGCCGGGCTGAAAAGCGGCACTCCACGCACCTCCAGCATTTTCTTTCGTCTGAATCGGAAGCTGGCAGATCAGGGCCAGCCCAAACAAAGACAAGGAGATGATAAACAGCTTTACGGTTCGCCTTGCGAGCTCTCCTGACAGGCCTTCATTCGCCCTGTACCAAAAAAGGTGGAAAAAAGCCGTTCCGATAAACAGGGAAAGGGCCGTGTACAAGATGCCGCGGTCAATTGCCGTTTCGGGATGAAGCGATGCTCCGGAAGCCGTTTTGTCTTGAAAGGCTCCGTCCGCTTTTCCGACGCTGAAAGGAATTATGCCGGAAACCGGATGCCCGTCGGCTGACACCGCGTTCCATTCCGCTCTGTAAATGTCATGCGGCAGGTTTTTCTGTAAAGCGGCGGTCATGATACGGTTATCATTTTTCTTCATCACTGTCCGGCCCGTATCGACCCGCTCGCCGGATGAATTATACACCTTGATGGAATGGAAGCCTTCCTCGATCGGTTCATTGAACTGAATGTCGACCTGCTTCGGCGCTTGTTTTAATTCGCTGTTCTCACCCGGTGTTGAGCTTGTGATATAGGCATGGGCAAAGCTTGTTTTCGGAAACAAAACAAGGAACAGCAGAAGAATGAGCCACAGTTTGTTTCGTCTCATGGCTGAAGACACCGCCTTCCGGTTGGTTGTTGTTACGTCTTGCTGCAAGTGCATCCCTTTTGCCTGTCGTGTAAGATGATTTCCGCCGCCTGGTCAAATGTGCAAATGACCCCGCCGAACCCTTTTTGAAACCGTTTCGCGTAATCTATCGTTGAAAAGGGGATCGCCTGCGGCTGGCAGCAGTGGAGATCAATTTCGGCATTTACTAAAAAGTATGCAGAGGCGGCCGTAATCGTCGTCTGTAGAAGAAAATCCTTACACATGACGTGGGACACTTCTTCCTTTTTATCCTCATACCGCAAAATCGCGCAATGAATGCAGCACATCTGCTCGACGGATTGTGAAGCAGTGATAAGCTGAACAGAATATGAGTGCTGAATCGGCCGCAAGCAATAGCCGCATTGATTGGCGTTTTGCTCTGAAGCGGATGGGAGCGTAATGCCGCCGGGTGTTTTAATAATCCGGTTCGACTCAGCCAGCTGATTGACGTCTCTGTAAACAGTCATTTCAGAGACACCGAATCTCTCGCTTATATCAGAAATTTTTAACACGCCCTCTTGCTTCAGCCATTCAAGCATTTTTTGCTGTCTGTTAATCGGAAGCAATTCTGCATCCCCCTTTTTATGCGAATGAGTGATGATCTCTTTTTAAGAGTAGATGTTTTCATCAGTGTGTACAAGTGCCTGATGATAAAATATGTGAAAAAATGTTGAACAATCACAACCGCAAACCTTTGGGCCAGTCTCTGTTATAATAGAAGTATTGAATGGAGGAATAAAGATGAAAGAAACGACCTGCCCGAACTGCGGTAAGCCGATTACAGGCGACATGGTCAGATCGTCAATGATCCCGTGCCAGTTTCAATGCGGGCATTGCCATGAAAAGCTGCGTGAATATAAAGTGTCAGCCCCCATTATGGCGGTGGCGATTACAATAACAGTCCTGCTGATTTATCTTGTGCAAATGGCCAGAACGGCTGTCATTCCGGTTTTTCCGGCCGCCCGGTATGTGCCGGCCGCCATATTTGCGCTCGTATGCGCGTATCCGGTGTTTATCGTGAGTGAACGGCTGATCGCAAAGCTTGTTGTTACCAAAGGAAACATTATATACAGAAAGCGGTAAGGCACCTGAATAACAGGTGTCTTTTTTTTATTTAAAAATTTGTCACAGTCTATGTGCCAAACTCCTCTTTACTTTTCGTTGAATAGGCACTGTAAGCGTTTTATGATGAAGGCATAGGGGAGAAAGCAGCCCCGTTTTCTTTATTATTTCATCATAAGACAGCAAAACAGGGAGGGAATATATATGCAGCAAGAACAG
Source organism: Bacillus nakamurai (assembly GCF_001584325.1). Lineage (GTDB taxonomy): Bacteria > Bacillota > Bacilli > Bacillales > Bacillaceae > Bacillus > Bacillus nakamurai. Next base: position 38,741 of record NZ_LSAZ01000045.1, on the reverse strand, counting down.
CAGCAAGCAGGCGTAAAGGTTAAGATTCAGCGGTTCGGCAGTTATTTAAGCGGAATGATTATGCCGAATATCGGCGCGTTTATCGCGTGGGGGATTATCACGGCGCTGTTTATTCCGAAGGGATGGCTTCCGAATCCTCAGCTGAACACATTGGTCGGTCCGATGATTACGTATCTGCTGCCGCTTTTAATCGCATATACAGGCGGAAAAATGATTTACGACCATCGCGGGGGAGTTGTCGGTGCGACGGCAGCCATTGGCGTCATTGTCGGTTCGGATATCCCGATGTTTTTAGGCGCCATGATTATGGGACCGCTGGGCGGATATCTCATTAAACAAGTAGACCGTTTATTTAAGGATAAAGTCAGACAGGGCTTTGAAATGCTGATCAACAACTTTACGGCGGGAATTATCGGAGCGGTGCTGACTATTATCGCGTTTTATGCGATCGGCCCGGTTGTTCTGTCTCTGAATAAATTGCTGGCAGCCGGAGTTGAAGTGATTGTCCATGCGAATTTGCTGCCGATTGCAAGCGTTTTCGTTGAACCGGCAAAAGTCTTGTTCCTGAATAACGCGATCAACCACGGCATTTTAAGTCCGATCGGAATCGAGCAGGCGGCGAAAACAGGAAAATCCATTCTGTTTTTAGTTGAAGCAAACCCCGGACCGGGACTTGGCATTTTACTGGCATACATGTTCTTTGGAAAAGGCTCTTCAAAATCTACTGCGCCTGGAGCTGCGATCATTCATTTCTTCGGGGGGATTCATGAGATTTACTTCCCGTACATTTTAATGAAGCCGATGCTGATCCTTGCGGCGATTGCCGGGGGAGCAAGCGGATTGCTGACATTCTCGATCTTTAACGCGGGTCTTGTCGCGGCATCATCACCGGGAAGCATCATCGCCATTTTAGCGCTGACTCCGAAAGGAAGCTATCTCGGCGTGCTGGCAGGCGTCATCGTCGCAGCGGCCGTATCGTTTATCGTATCTGCGCTTATTCTGAAATCGTCAAAAGCGGGTGAGGAAGATCTGACAGCCGCTGCGGAAAAAATGCAGGAAATGAAAGGGAAGAAAAGCGAGGCTGCGGCCGCGCTGGCGGACAAAGAGGAAGAGCCGGCTGAAGGGTCTGCCGACATCTCTGCTGAACAAGTCAGCCGCATTATCTTCGCTTGTGATGCGGGAATGGGATCGAGCGCAATGGGCGCCTCCATTTTAAGAAATAAAGTGAAAAAAGCAGAACTGGACATTGATGTCACAAATACGTCGATCAATAACCTGCCAAATGACGCGGATGTCGTCATTACGCATAAAGATCTGACAGACCGGGCGAAGGCCAAGCTGCCGCAAGCGGTGCACATCTCGGTTGATAATTTCTTAAACAGTCCGAAATACGATGAACTGATTGAAAAGCTTAAAAACTAATCAAACAGAAAGAGGGATTCCCATCATGGAAGTATTAGCTAAAGCAAATATCAAACTGAATCAAACGGTGAAATCGAAAGAGGACGCGATCCGGTTAGCGGGACAGACGCTGATTGATAACGGCTATGTGAAAGACGGCTACGTGGCAAAAATGTTCGAACGGGAAGAAACGTCTTCCACTTTCATGGGGAACTTCATCGCCATTCCCCACGGCACAGAGGATGCGAAAGAGGAAGTTCTTCATTCGGGCATCTCCGTCATTCAGATTCCTGACGGCGTGGAGTACGGTGAAGGCAATACAGCGAAGGTTGTCTTCGGCATCGCCGGTAAAAACAATGAACACTTAGACATTTTGTCAAACATCGCCATCGTTTGTTCAGAAGAAGAAAACATCGAACGGCTGATCAATGCAAAAACAGAAGAAGAACTAGCCGCTATTTTCAGCGAGGTGAACTGACATGATTGCCCTTCATTTCGGAGCGGGAAACATCGGGCGGGGCTTTATCGGCGCCCTGCTCCATCAATCCGGCTATGAGGTCGTATTCGCCGATGTTAACGAGACAATGATCAGCCTTCTGAATGAAAAGCGGGAATACACAGTTGAGCTTGCCGACGGCGGTCGGAAAACAGAAAAAATCGGCCCTGTTTCAGCCATCAACAGCGCAGTCCAAGAGGAAGAGCTGTACAGACTGATCAATGACGCTGCGATCATTACGACGGCGGTGGGACCGGGCGTGCTGAAATTCATTGCCCCGTCTATCGCGGAAGGATTAAAGCGCAGAACAGCCTCTCAGCCTCTTAACATCATTGCCTGTGAAAATATGATCGGTGGAAGCAGCTTTTTGAAAAAAGAAGTTTATAAGCATTTATCGGAAGCTGAGCAGGAAAAAGTGAGCCGTGCTGTCGGCTTCCCGGATTCTGCGGTGGACCGGATCGTGCCGATTCAGCATCATGAGGACCCGCTGAAGGTATCGGTTGAGCCGTTTTTCGAATGGGTCATTGATAAAACCGGTTTTAATGGCGAACCGCCGGTGATTGAAGGGGCACTGTTCGTCGACGAGCTTACGCCGTTCATTGAACGAAAGCTCTATACCGTCAATACGGGCCACGCGGTCACGGCGTACGTCGGCTATCAGCGCGGATTAAAGACCGTAAAAGATGCGATCGACCATCCTGAAATCTGCCGTGTCGTTCACGCCGCACTTTCAGAAACGGGCGAATACCTGGTGAAAACCTATGGCTTCAAGCCAGCCGATCATGAGCAATACATTAAGAAAATTATCGGCCGCTTTGAAAACGAGTACATCACTGATGATGTGACGAGAGTGGCCAGATCTCCGCTCAGAAAGCTCGGTCCGAATGATAGATTAGTAGGACCGGCTAAAAAAATAAAAGAACCGAACGCTCTGGCGGAAGGCATTGCCGCCGCCCTGCGTTTCGACTATAAGGACGATCCGGAAGCCGCCGAGCTGCAAAAGCTTATAGCAGAGAAAGGCACGAGCGGCGTGCTTCAAGACGTCTGCGGCATTCAGCCGCATGAACCCCTGCACGGCATCGTGCTGAAAAAATTAAATCAGTAATAAAAACTTCGCGTCATCAGGGCGCGAAGTTTTTTTAGTCCGGCCGTTATTCAAGGGGCAGGGCCATTGCTGCCTCATCAGCGATGACAGACAGTGTTTTGAGAAAAAGCTGTTTATTGAAATACACCGAATCCGGATTGGCAAAGCCATGTCTGCTTTCAAGAACTGATAAATCCGGATGAAGGGGTGCTGTTTTTCTTTTATGCCTTCAATACATTGCGGCAGATCAAACGACGGTTCAAATGAAGGAAAAAACAGCAGTGTCGGGCACGCAGGCTCAATGTCCGGGTATTGGCGGATCCGCGAGCCGCAATAGCAAACGGCGCCGCTTACTTCTTTCATGCTGCTGCATATCCAAGCGATGGCCGCCCCCATGCTGAATCCGAGCAAATACACTACACTTCACGGCTTTCTTCATGTGCCTCCATGATCATATGCCGAATGATTTCTTCTCCCTTTTCGAGACGGCGGTTCTTTACAAACCGATTATATGCCGTTTTTTCCTCTTCTAAAGCATATACCTCCCGCTCTCCGGGAAGATTCGGCGTGATGACATCAAAGCCCGCATTTCTCACCAGCCGGGCTTCATATGGGCATTCTTTCCGTATATTTCATGAATCAGTATCACGAGCGGCTTCGCGGCCATCAATATCACCCTTTCGATCTCTCTTCCATTATATCCTATCGGCGTTATAATAATGGAGAAAGGGAGGAGGCCTCTATGAATCAGAAACTTTTACCCCATCGCTATCCGTTCCTGCTGATTGACGGGGCGAAGGAGAGTGAACCCGGAAAGTGGGCTGCCGCTTACAAATTTGTCAGTGAAAATGACTGGTTTATTACGGAGTCACAACGGGAAATGCCGTTTTCGCTCGTGATTGAAGCGTTGGCCCAAACCGCTGCATATGCCGGAATTACAGGCGAAAACAGCCTCGGCCTGCTGTCTGCGGTGAAGAAAGCGGAAAGATTAGGTGCCGCTGTGCCCGGAGACCGTCTGGACCTTTTTTTCGAAGTCACTCGGAGCAGACGCGGTTTTGTGTTCGGACAGGCGCAGGCGTCTGTAGACGGGAAGCCTGTCGCGGAAGCCGAGATCAGTATTTTTATTGAGCAATCGTAGACAAAAGGATGCCGCTGTCCAAACGGACAGCGGCTGACTGCGACAAGCCTGTTATTTTGTATCGTAATCTCGTTCGCTTTGTGAATTGTCCCGCTGATCGTGCTTGTGTTTTTCATCGTTGGCGTTTTCTTTCAGCTCTTCAAGCGGAATCGGATCTGTTAAGTCATGATGTTCAGGATTTGCATTTACTTTGTTTTTCTGTTTTCTTTCTTTCATCCTCCATCACCTCACCATTTGTTTTCCTCAACGGCGCCCTCGCCAAACGTCAGGGAGCGGGTTTTTGTCCCTGTGGGTATTATGTATTAAAATAGAGACGACTACATTATAAAAAGTGAGGTACACATATGCCGATACAAAGAGAAGACGCAGATATCAAACTGATCGCGATAGATATGGACGGAACACTGCTGAATGACGAGCAGCTCATCCCCGAGGAAAACCGGCGGGCGATCAAGGAAGCGGAGGCAAAAGGCATTCACGTGGTCATCAGCACCGGCCGTACGTTGATGACGTGCCGTGAGCTGGCTGAGTCTCTTGAGCTGTCATCCTTTTTAATTACGGCAAACGGCAGCGAAATCTGGGATTCAAACTTTCAATTGATTGAGCGCAAGCTTCTCCATACCGATCATATTCAGCAAATGTGGGATTTGAGAAATAAGCACAACACGAATTTCTGGGCCTCTACTGTGGACAAAGTGTGGAGAGGGGAATTCCCTGAAACGATCACGGATCACCAGTGGCTCAAATTCGGCTTTGACATTGAGGATGACGAGGTTCGGAATGCCGTGCTTAACGAGCTGAAAAAAAACAAAGAGCTTGAAATCACAAACTCCAGCCCGACAAATATCGAAGTGAACGCCCTCGGCATCAACAAGGCGGCGGCACTGGCGAAGGTATCGGAAAAACTCGGCTTCACGATGGAAAATGTCATGGCCATGGGCGACAGCCTGAATGACATCGCCATGATTGAAAAAGCGGGTGTCGGCGTCGCAATGGGAAACGCGCAAGACATCGTCAAAGAAACCGCAGACTGGGTGACCGATATCAACACAGAAAACGGCGTCGCCAAAGCGATCCGGCACTGGGTGCTATAAGCAGAAAAGAGAGTCTCATCGTGAGGCTCTCTTTTTTATGCCGGCTAGGTCCATGGTAGGTTTTCTGACAATAGGATGTTCAAAGCCGTCAGAATTGTTATAATAAAAAGAAGTCCAATAATTCGGAATAGTCGTTCCGAATAACGGAATAATATTATAAAGCGTTTTCATTATAGCGGGAGGGATTTTATGTTTCAGATTGACGTTAATTGCGATTTAGGTGAAAGCTTCGGCGCTTACCGGATCGGGCTCGATGAAGATATTCTGGAATTTGTCACATCTGCGAACATCGCCTGCGGGTTTCATGCGGGAGACCCCGGCGTTATGCGAAAAACGGCGGTGCTTGCAGCAGAAAAAGGCGTGAAAATCGGCGCTCATCCCGGGCTTCCTGATCTTCAAGGGTTCGGACGGAGGCCGATCGCGATTTCCCCGGATGAAGCATACGATATGACAATATATCAGATCGGTGCGCTGTCAGGATTTTTAAAAGCTGAAGGAATCAGCATGCAGCATGTGAAGCCGCACGGAGCCTTATACAATATGGCGGCGGTCGATCATAAGCTTTCAGCAGCAATTGCCAAAGCCGTATACCGCTTTGATCCGGAGCTCATTCTTTTTGGGCTTGCCGGGAGCGAATTGATTAAAGCGGGAGAACAGATCGGACTTCAAACGGCAAGTGAAGTATTTGCGGACCGCACCTATCAAGCGGACGGCACGCTGACGCCGCGCTCACAGCCGGACGCGTTAATTCAGGATGATTCAAAAGCCGTGAAGCAAGTCATTCAAATGGTCAAAGACGGAACCGTGACTTCCCAGCAGGGACAAGCTGTGCGCCTGCAGGCCGATACCGTCTGTATTCACGGAGACGGCGCCCACGCGCTCACATTCGCAAAAACGATCAGAAAAGAATTACAAGCCGCCGGCATTCATATCAGTGCACTTGCACAGAACTGACCAACAGAGGGAGGAAGACAGCATGGAGCGAAAAAAACAACCGGCAGTGAAAAAAGCGGGAACTTGGTCATTGCTGATGGGAGCTGCTTTCTTAATGGCAACTTCAGCGATCGGGCCGGGTTTTCTGACACAGACGGCTACTTTTACAAATACATTGGCGGCCAGTTTCGGATTCGTCATTTTAATCTCTATTATTTTAGATATATTTGCCCAAACCAATGTATGGCGGATTATTGCCGTTTCCGGGAAAAGAGGGCAGGAAATCGCCAATATGGTGCTCCCCGGGTTAGGCTATATCATCGCCGCGATTATCGTCCTTGGCGGTCTTGCATTTAATATCGGAAATATTGGCGGGGCAGGGCTCGGCCTTCAGGTGCTGTTCGGCATATCTCCTGAAATGGGCGCCGTTATCAGTGCGGTTATTGCCGTTCTTATTTTTATGATTAAAGAAGCTGGGAAAGCGATGGATCGGTTTACGCAAATCGCGGGGTTTGTCATGATTTTATTAACGGTTTATGTGGCTGTCACAACGGCGCCGCCGGTCGGCCATGCCATTGCCAAGACCTTTGTGCCTGATCAGATCAGCGTGCTTGCCATCGTCACGCTTGTCGGCGGAACAGTCGGCGGCTATATCACGTTTGCCGGCGGCCACCGTTTGCTTGATGCCGGAATTAAAGGGAAGGATGCAATTCCAGAGGTCACAAAAAGCTCTGTGGCCGGAATTCTCATCACTTCTATTATGAGGATCGCTTTATTTCTTGCCGTTCTCGGTGTCGTCTCAAAAGGACTGAATATTGACAAAAATAACCCCGCTGCTTCAGTGTTCCAGCTTGCGGCAGGAAATGTCGGTTATAAAATATTCGGATTAATTATGTGGTCCGCAGCCATTACATCGGTTATCGGAGCTGCTTATACGTCTGTTTCCTTTTTTAAAACGTTTTCTCCGAAAATCGAGAAGCATTCTAGAGGTATTATTATCGGCTTTATCATCATTTCAACACTCATTTTTATCTCCGTCGGACAGCCCGCGAAAATTCTTGTGTTTGTCGGATCACTGAACGGTTTAATTTTGCCGATTGCTTTAGGGACGATTTTATTTGCCGCACATAAGAAAAAAATCGTCGGCGACTACAAGCACCCGATATGGCTGACTGTGAGCGGCGCCATTGTTGTTGCGGTAATGGCGGTTATGGGGATTTATACATTATGTACACAATTGCCGCAGTTATGGAGCTGATGAGATGAAACCGCTTATGAGTGCTATGAGTCCGCATGAAGTCAGACAGCTGATTCGGAAGGGGCAGATTACTGGTCCGACTGCGGGATTGGCCGCTTCTTATGCGCAAGCCAATCTTGTCATTTTAAAAAAGGAGTCAGCCTTTGATTTTCTCTTATTCTGCCAGCGCAATCAAAAGCCCTGCCCGGTGCTTGACGTGACGGAAGCCGGTTCGCCCGTTCCGGCAATCGCCGCGCCCGGTGCCGACATCAGGACGGATTTTCCGAAGTACAGAATATATCAACACGGTGTGCTCACCGAAGAGGCGGCGGATATTACGCCGTATTGGAAGGATGATTTTGTCGGTTTTTTGATCGGCTGCAGTTTTTCATTTGAACAAGCGCTTATCAATCATCAAATTCCGGTCAGGCATATCGAGGAAGGTTTAAATGTTCCGATGTATAAAACCGACATCGACTGTGTCCCGGCAGGTCCTTTTTCAGGAAAGATGGTGGTGAGTATGAGGCCGGTGCCGGAAAGGCAGGCCGTCCGTGCAGCTCAAGTCACGTCCCGTTTTCCTGCCGTGCATGGCGGGCCCGTCCATATCGGAAATCCGAAAGGCATCGGTATCAGCGATCTTGATAAGCCGAATTTCGGAGATGCTGTCACTGTGCGTGAAGGCGAGGTTCCTGTGTTTTGGGCGTGCGGCGTCACACCGCAGGCCGTGGTGATGGAGGCCAAACCTGACATTGTGATTACACATTCGCCGGGGCACATGCTGATCACCGATATACAAAATGAGTCGCTGGCCATTCTGTAATAGAGAAAAAGATATTTTACAACGAGGTGATGACAATGATGCAGCATAGCGGCAATGCCGCACTTGATATACAGCCGCTCGGTGATTCCGCCATTATCATCCGTTTTGGCGGGCAAATCAGCGAGCAGGTCAACGGCCGCGTCCATGCGGCCGCCGCCTGTATGGAAGAACGGCCGTTTCCGGGATTCATTGAATGCATCCCGGCATTTACAAGCTTAACAATCTTTTATGATGTATACACCGTCTCCAACATTCAGAAGGGCGTCTCACCTTTTGAGCTGGTAAAAAAAGAAGTGACGGAACGCCTGAGCGATGTAACGGCTGAGCAAAAAGAAGACCGCCGGATCATCGAGATCCCTGTTTGTTACGGCGGGGAATACGGCCCTGATTTAGAAGAGGTCGCCAAGCTTAACGATCTGACGCCTGAAGATGTCATCCGCATTCATACCGAAGGCGAATATCTCGTTTATATGCTTGGATTTGCACCGGGATTTCCGTTTTTAGGAGGGATGTCTGAGCGGATCGCCGCCCCGAGAAAATCGTCGCCAAGATCGTCCATTCCGGCCGGCTCAGTCGGCATCGCCGGGCTTCAGACAGGTGTGTATCCGATTTCCACCCCGGGCGGCTGGCAGCTGATCGGCAGTACGCCGCTTAGCCTGTTTCAGCCTGAAGAAAATCCGCCGAGCCTGTTAAGAGCCGGTGACACGGTGAAATTCGTACGAATCACAGCGGAAGAATACAGCCGCCTCATGGAGGGAGCCAGTTGAGTATGAAAGTTTTGAAACCCGGCCTGCTGACAACGATCCAGGACACCGGCAGAACCGGCTATCAGAAATACGGCGTATTAGGAAGCGGCGCCATGGATACAGTTTCCCTGCGCATCGCCAACATGCTCGCCGGAAACGAAGAAACAGAAGCGGGGCTTGAAATCACGCTCATGGGGCCCGGGCCATCGTTCGAAATGACAGAATCCAGGGTCATCGCCGTAACGGGCGCTGAATTTGCCTTACACATTAACGGAGAGCCGGCCCCTCTGTGGAAGCCGGTTTTCGTCAAGGAAAACAGCACCATCTCATTTGGGCCGTGCAAGCTTGGAAGCCGCGCTTATCTCGCTGTTGCGGGAGGATTCTGCGTGCCGGCCGTCATGGAAAGCAAAAGCACCTATGTTAGAGCAGGAATTGGCGGTTTTCATGGCAGAGCGCTCCAAAAAGATGACGAATTGCCTCTTGGCAGCATGACACAGCTATCGAAAACCATAGCAGCCCGTCTGAGCGGCTCTGCCGGACAGAACGGTTTTTCAGCACCTGATTGGGCCGTCAGCCGCCGGGGATTTTTGCCGCTGAAAAAAAATCCGGCCATTCGCGTTCTGGAAGGCTCCCAATATAACGCCTTTACCGAGGAGGCGAAAACGCGTTTTTATCATGAGCCGTTTAAAGTCACGCCGCAATCCGACCGGATGGGCTATCGGCTGAAGGGCGAGCCGCTTGAATTACAGGAGCCGCTGGAAATGGTATCAGAGGCCGTGACATTCGGGACGGTGCAGGTGCCGCCGGACGGAAATCCGATCATTTTGCTGGCGGACAGACAAACGACGGGAGGCTATCCGAGAATCGCGCATATTATCTCTGCCGATCTTCCTCTCGTCTCGCAAACGATGCCCGGTGAATATATCACCTTCCGGCCTGTTTCAAGAGAGGAAGCGGAAATGCTGATTCTGCATCGTGAAGAGCAGATGAAGGAGCTGAAAGTAAGGATTAAAATGGAATGGCTGACATAACAAAGGGGCTGAGATTGTGGAGAACAAAAACAAAACCGTGGTCAAATCAATGGAATTGCTTCATTTGTTTTTGACAGAACCGAGTCTGACTTTAAACGACATGGTTTCGCTGTCGGGGATGCCGAAAACCTCAGTTCACCGAATGGCCTGTTCATTGGAGGAAATGGGATTTCTCACCCGCGGCGCCGACGGCCGTTATCAATTGGGCCTGATTTTTTTACAGTTCGGGCAGCTCGTCTCCGAACGCCTTGACATCAGAAAAATTGCAAAACCCATCATGGAAGAGCTGTGCACCGAAGTGGACGAGGCGGTTCAGCTTATTATGAGGGACGGCGATGAAGCCATTTATGTCGAAAAAATAGAAGGCACACAAACCGTTCGTCTCTATACGGCAATCGGCCGGAGATCGCCCTTGTACGCGGGAGCGTGCGCAAGAAGCATTTTGTCGTTTCTGCCCAGAGATGAGATTGAAGCTTATATTCAGCAGACAGAGCTTGCGGCGATCGGCTCAGGCACGATCACAGATCCGGCTGCATTGCTTCAATCCATTGAAACTTCATTAAAAACGGGGTATACGCTCAGCTACTCAGAATTGGAGAATTACACCGCGGCAATCGGGGCGCCGATTTTTAACCATGAAGGCAAGGTGGCGGCGGGTATCAGCATTGCCGGCTTTGAAGCCAGGTTTTCAGAGGACTGCCTGCCATATTTAACGGATAAGGTCAAAACCGCCGCACAGCATATTTCTGAGAAATTGGGGTATTGACCGAGCCAATTTACCTTCACTCGCGTACATTACAATATCGACAGTAACGAGTGGAGGAAAGAAAATGGCACTTGTTTATACGGCACTCGGCGATTCTTTGACCACCGGAAGGGGAGCCGGTCCGTTTTCAGCCGGCTTTGTTCAGCGTTTCGGACGTATGATGGAAGAGGATTTACAGAAGAAGACCGACATATCTATTTTTGCGAAATCCGGCCTTGAGACGGGAGAAATCCTGGGACTTATGTCTTGGCCGAATATTCAAAGGCGGATTCAAGCAGCCGATATGATTACGATCACAGGCTGCGGCAATGATTTAATCGATTCTGTTCAAGCGTACCAGAAAACATCGGATGCCTCTGTTTTCACCAGCGTATCTGCGCACTGCCATGAAAATTTTGAAAAGATGATTGCCAGAATTGCCGACATAAAAGGAAAGCATCCAGCTCCTTATGAAATCCGCGTCTTCAATTTATACAATCCCTTTCCTAATATCTCTATTGCTGAAAAATGGATTTCTTCTTATAATGCGCACCTCAGCACGCTTGCATCAAAGCCCCACGTGAAAATCGCCGATGTTCACAGCGCCTTCAAAGGAAGACTGAACGAATATCTCTCCTGTGACTGCGTTCATCCTAACGGCAGGGGCTACGAAGTCATGGCCTGTGTCCTGCGGAGGCTCGGATACGGAAGCCTTGCCGCTTCATAAAAAAACGCGCTCCTTTTTCGGAGTGCGTTTTTTTGTGCTCCTTAAAACAAACTTAAAATTGCCCGTCTCTTGTTCTATATGCAAAAAAAGTACGCTAGAATAATGGGGGATAAAGACAGAAATAGAATTGTGTTCAAAAAACGAAGAAAAGAAAGGATGGATTTTTTTGCTGCGCGCCTTAAAGCTATCACTTGCAATGCTGATTATTATTCTTGCGGCTGCCGCATTTACGTATGCAGAACATACCTCTGTCATACAGCCGATTATGCTCGTGTTTCTCGGTGCGGTCATGTTTATTCAAGGACTGGAAGAAAAAAGAAAAGAAAACGACAGCTCGGGAAAATTTAATATGTACACCGCTGTTTTTGTATGGTCGATCTCCTTAATCGGTTTTACGCTTTACGCTATCTGATTATGTTATATCCCGAAAATGCTCCGCAACTGGAAAAGGTGAATAAAAACGGTGCAAAGGCTTTCCATTCCTGATAATCCGGCGACCCGCGAAAGCCTTTTGTATAATCCTCCAATGTCTCCCATTCTGCAAGCAGCAAATATTTACACGCTCTTCCATACATTTGGACAAGGAATGGGACAGATAACCTTTCATTCCCGATATATTCGGCTCCGCCCGGCGAAACGCCTCTTCAACATTCCCTTCAAGACCGTCTTTTACATTTCTCTGGTCATAAAAAAACATTCCCTTTTTTAATAGATATATTGAATCGGAATATGGGCAAAGATTGCTAGAAAAATAAAAAAATTTTAAACTCTATATGAAAAAAATCCTTGCATGCCTGATTTGCTTTAGGAGAAAATAACAATTGGAAGGCAGGGGAATATAGTGAAAAAAGGGATATACGTATTGCTTTTACTTGCAGGAATCATAGGATTGATCGGCTGTTCAAAAACAGAAGCAGCCGAAGACAGAATGAAAGATTTCGTCAAAGATTGGAACGGCGGTCATTACGATAAAATGTACCAAAGCCTTACGAAGGATGAAAAGAAAAAATTATCCAAGAAAGATTTTGTGAAACGCTATGAAACCATTTATGAACAAGCAGGCGTTAAGAATCTGAAAGTCACTGCTGAAAAACAGGACGAAGACGATAAGAAAAAAGATGACCTGCAGCACATCGGTTATAAAGTCAGCATGGATACGAAAGCGGGAAAGGTCGCCTTTGACAACACGGCTGTCCTGAAAAAAGAAAAAACCGATGATGGAGAATCATGGAACATCGACTGGAATCCTTCCTTTATCTTCAAACAGCTTTCCGATGACAAAACCGTGCAAATCGCAAATGAAGAACCGAAGCGCGGCCAAATTTACGACAAAGACGGAAAAGGACTTGCCGTTAATACAGAGGTGCCGGAAATCGGCATTATCCCTGGCAAACTCGGCAAGGACAAAGAAAAAGTGATCAAAAAACTGTCTGAAAAACTAGACCTTTCTGAAGATGATATTAAGAACAAACTGAATCAGAGCTGGGTAAAAGACGACTCCTATGTGCCGATTCAGAAGGTCAGACCGGATGACGAAAGCATGGTCAGCAGCCTGCTCTCATTAGATGGCGTCACAAAAACGAAAGTCAGCTCCCGCTACTACCCGTACGGCGAAAAAGCGGCCCACCTGACCGGATATATCAAGACCATTACTGCGGAAAAATTGAAAGAAACAAAAGAAGGCCAATACAGCGACACATCCAAAATCGGCATCTCCGGTCTTGAATTTGTATATGAAGATAAGCTGCGCGGCACAACCGGATGGAAAATTTACGTTCCGCAAACAGGAGACGTGATTGCTGAAAAGAAAGCAAAAAACGGCCAGGATATTCATTTAACAATCGATATGAAAACCCAAACAAAGCTGTACGACTCCATGAAGGATGACAGCGGAGCAGCGGTTGCCCTCGAGCCGAAAACGGGAGAAACACTGGCTCTTGTCAGCGCGCCGAGCTATGACCCGAACGGCTTTATTTTCGGCTGGAGCGATAAGGAATGGAAAAAGCTGAACGAAGATAAAAACAATCCGTTTACTGCGAAATTCAACAAAACCTATGCACCGGGCTCAACCATTAAACCGATTACCGCGGCGGTCGGGCTGACGAACGGAACACTGAAGGCTTCTGAAAAGAAAAAAATCACCGGAAAAGAGTGGCAAAAAGACTCAAGCTGGGGAGGCTATCATGTTACACGGGTATCAGAGCGCCTGAGTGAAGTCGACCTTGAAAACGCCTTGATTACCTCCGACAACATCTACTTTGCGCAAAATGCAATTGACGCGGGAGCAGATGCGTTTACAAAAGGATTAGAGTCATTTGGCTTTAATGAAGAGATTCCGTACCAATTTCCGATAGAAAAGTCATCAATCGCTAACGGCAAGCTCGATTCCGATATCCTGCTCGGCGATACCGGCTACGGTCAGGGACAGATGCAAATGTCTCCCCTCCACTTGGCAGCAGACTATACCGCATTTGTTACTGACGGAAATCTCGTCAAACCGACATTAGTCAAAGACGGCGTTAAAACTCCGGAAATCTGGCATAAACAAGTGGTATCCAAAGCAAATGCCGAAGAAATCACGAAAGGCCTGAGAGGCGTTGTTGAAGATCCGCGCGGCTCAGCATACCAGCCGATCGTAAGCGGCATTACCGTAGCCGGAAAAACGGGAACAGCCGAGCTGAAAACGTCTAAAGAAGATAAAAACGGCAAAGAAAACGGCTGGTTCGTCGGCTACGATTACAAGAAGAAAGACCTGCTGATCGCAATGATGATTCAAGACGTCAAAAAACGCGGCGGAAGCCACTACGTTGTGGAAAAAGCGAAAAAGCAATTTCAGGACAAGTAAAAGACGATTTTCTCGGGGACGAAAGGATAATTGGCCGCTGAAGCCGAATCAAAGAGCATGGCATTTCCTAAAAAGCACAATCACAGGCAGTGACACAGAAAGAAAAAGGGGGAATTCACATGCAGCGTATTCAATTGGCGGAAGATCTGGAATTTTCAAGGATTATACACGGGCTTTGGCGTTTGAATGAATGGAATTATTCGGACGGGGAGCTGCTCAATCTCATTGAATGGTGTATTTCCCAAGGCATAACCACCTTCGACCACGCCGACATATACGGCGGTTATACGTGTGAGAAGCTGTTCGGCGGCGCGATTGCCCTTTCGCCTGCCGTAAGGGAACAAATAGAAATCGTCACGAAATGCGGGATTGTCATCAAGTCACCGGAGCGGCCCGGAAACAGATCGCACCATTATAATACGGCGAAAGCTCACATTTTAGCGTCTGCTGAGCAATCACTTTTAAACCTGAACACGGATTATCTGGATGTGCTTCTCATTCACAGGCCTGACCCGTTAATGGACCCGGAGGCCGTGGCCGAAGCGTTTCATGCGCTGAAAAGCTCAGGCAAGGTCAGATATTTCGGCGTGTCAAACTTTAAAGCGCACCAATACAGAATGCTGGAATCCTATTTGGATGAACCGCTTGTCACCAACCAAATTGAAATATCAGCCTATGAGCTGGAAAATATCCATGACGGCACATTGGACTTCTGCCAGGAAAAACGCATTGCGCCGATGGCATGGTCACCGCTTGCAGGCGGCAGCGTATTTGCCGGAACATCGGACAAGGACACCCGAATCCGTGCCGCGCTTGAGTCCGTCCAAGAGGAAATCGGTGCCGCCTCCATTGATGAAGTCATGTACGCCTGGCTGTTCACCCACCCGGCAAACATTATGCCGATCGTGGGGAGCGGAAAACAGAACCGCATTTCCGCCGCAGTCAGCGCTTTGGAATACAAGCTCAGCCATGACCAGTGGTTTCGGATTTATACAAGCGTACAAGGATACGATATTCCATAACACAAAACAAACGCCCGGAAGATCATCATCTCCCGGGCGTTTGTTCATGCGGTGTGCATTGTCAAAACAATAAGGTCAATTTGAAGTATATACCGCCGGATAAAGCGAAACAAGCATCCCGACAGGTTATCTGACACATTTTTCTTTTTTCAATGCTGTCACACTCTTTACTGCCAAATTGCCATTTATAAAAGGTTGAATATTCATTGAAAGCGTTTTATATTATAAGGTACATCAATTTCCCCAGCAGCATTCCCCTATGCATTACACCTCACAACTTGAAAATCTGGAGGCACGTTTCATGTATAAGACAGCGAGAGAACAAAAATTAATGAAGCATCTTTTATTGCAAAACCGGTACGAGACAGTACATGAACTGGCAGAAACGTTGCAGGTCAGCACACGGACCATTCACCGTGAATTGAAAACGGTCAAGCCGCTGATGGAATCATTCGGCCTGACACTTGATAAACAGCCGGGCAAGGGCCTTAAGGCTGTAGGGAGTTCAGAAGATAAACAAAGACTGCTGGCTGATTTGTCCTATGAACATCATGAATACAGCGCTGAGGAACGGAAGCTCTTGATTCTTTGTTCGCTATTAGAGTCTCAAGATCCGATCAAACTTTACAGTCTGGCGAATGAGCTTCAAGTCACAAATGCGACGGTCAGTTATGACTTGGATGAACTGGAGGCGTGGATTGCGCCGTTCGGCCTTACGCTTATCCGCAAAAGGGGTTTCGGCATTCAGCTTACAGGGCCGGAAAATGCAAAACGGAAAATCATCGGCAATCTCATTGTCAACCGCCTTGATATTCAGAGCTTTTTGGAAGCGGTTGAATTAAATATAAAAGGAACACCCGGCTCAACAGAGAAAATGTTCGGCGTCGTGAACAAAGGGGAACTGCTGAAGATGGACCGGCTCTTATTTCAGCTGAAAGAAAAAATCGCCTTCGCCTTATCTGACAGCTCCTACATGGCGCTTGCGGTTCATTTAACCTTCGCGATGGAGCGGATCAGGCTCGGCGAAATGATCACGATGGAGACGTCGGAACTTGAGGCGCTTCAGCAGACGAAAGAATACGGCTCCGCGCTCGAGATGGCAAAAGAGCTTGAAAAAGCGTTCGGCATTCTCATTCCGGAAGCTGAGATCGGTTATATCACGATTCACTTGCGAAGCGCCAACCGCAAATATAAAACCGAATTCAAACCGCAGGAAATTGAACTCGAAACCGCCCTGCAAACCAAGCGGCTCATCTGCTTTATTTCTGAAAAAATTAAAATCGATCTGACGGAAAACGGCCCTTTATACGACGGCTTAATCGCTCATCTGGAGCCGGCCATCAACCGTGTGAAAGAAAATATCGATATGTACAATCCGATGACGGAGCAAATTAAGCGCGACTATTTTCTTCTTTACATGGCGGTAGAAGAAGGAATGGAAAAATACTTTCCGGGACTGGCTTTTTCCGATAATGAGATCGCTTTCATAGTTCTTCACTTCGGCTCCGCGCTGGAAATCAAAAGAGAAGAGGCGAAAATTAAAGCGCTGATCGTGTGTTCAAGCGGCATCGGGTCATCCAAAATGCTTGCCTCAAGGCTGAAAAAAGAGCTTCCTGAAATCCGTTCCTTTGACATGTCTTCCCTGATCGAACTGAAAGACCGTGATATCGGCGCATATGATATGATCGTGTCCACCGTCCCGATCCCGTATGAAAATATTGATTACATCATGGTCAGCCCGTTATTAAATGAGGAAGACGCTGATCAAGTCAAGCAGTACATTAAAAGGAAGATCCCGCTGATTCTTGATAAAAAACGAGGCAGATCGTTAAGAGAAGAAAAAAAACAGGACACACCGGATATGCTGGAAGCCGCCGGACGTATGAGGCATTATGCAGCAGTCATCGAAGACGTATTGCGGCATTTTTCAATCAAGCCCATCGAGTCAAATATGGAATATGATCTGTTTTTGAGAAATCTGTTTCTTATGCTGGAGGAAGAAGGCCATGTCCGTGACGCGCAAAAAACCGCGCTGCTGCTCGCGGAGCGTGAGCGGCAGGGAGGTCTCGGCATCCCTGGCACCGCAATGGCTCTTTATCATCTCAAAAATGAAGAAATTGTCACGCCTTTTTTCAAAATTTATGATTTAACGGCTCCATACAGTGTCAAAGGCATGGACGGAAACTCCCTTGCCGTCACGCGCGCGCTGGTGATGATGGCGCCGGCTGACATGCCTGCTGAAGGAGCGGAAATCTTAAGCGCGGTAAGCTCGGCCATCATCGAATCAAAAGACAGCATGGAAGCCTTTCAGACTGAGGATGAAGCTGATTTATATGAACGCTTAAACAGGCTGTTTTATCTCTTTATGCAGGAGCAATGGCAGCGGTAAACAGAAAGCACACGCCACTGAAAAGGCGTGTGTTTTTTTCGGCATGTATGAGGGTAAGGGGCAGGGAAGAAACTAAAAACACGGGACTATTGGACCATTCAGAGATAGAATAGTTCTAAAACAAAATAGTTTTACAAGTTATCTTTTTTGGTTTAAAATGGGTTGCGTGAGGAAGAAAATCTGACAGATTTTATGGGATTTATCATTATGGGAGATGAAAATATGAAGACATTACAGCATCTGATTCTGCATGACATTCCAAATAGCGAAGAGATAGAAGCTGTAAAAAGCGGTGCGCATACCTTGAATTACGCAGAATATCGCAACCGAATCAACCAGCTTGCACAAACGCTTCTTGATAAAGGCATAAAAAAAGGCGACCGGGTGGCGATGCTTTGCAAAAACGGCCGCGCATCATCTATCATCATGTTTGCGGCTCTTGAAGTCGGCGCGGCAGTTGTGCCGGTCAGCTGGCAGTTAACGCCTTATGAAATGAAAGGCATCTTATCAGCCTGTGAACCGAAAGCCATTTTTTACGGCACAGAATTTGAAGACGTCATGAAAGAGGTGCTTCCTGCGCTTACATCATCGCTGCGTCTGACGGTGGTGACGGGAACCGCTGAGGAAACAACGCCTGAATTTGACGCTTTGTTTACCAGCTCCGGTGAAACGCCTGATGTTGAAACAGTGTCTGAAAACGACACGGCATTGCTGATGTTTACATCTGGTACAACAGGCAATCCAAAACGCTGCATGGTCACCCACGGCGGTATTTATAACTACGTGAAAGCGATGTTGGCGGCGAGCGGACGGATGCAGCATGTTCGTTTCTTAGCGTGTCATCCGAATTACCATACAAGCGCGATCATCTGTCAGATGGTCGGTACGGTGACCGGAACGACGTTTATCATGACGGACACTCAGGACCCTGTTGAAAACTTAAAGCTCATCGAAAAAGAAAAAATTCAAACTATTATGGCGCTGCCTGTCTACTTCACATACCTGCTCAAAGCATGGGAAACGCACCAAACTGATTTGTCTTCAATTCTTTATATGCTGACAGGCGGCACTAAAGTGCCGAGTAGCCTTATCCAGCAGTATCGCGATATCGGCATTCCGCTTATGCACGGCTACGGAAGCACCGAAGCATGGGGCATCAGCTCATGGAATCCGGAATTGGGCATGGATAAAGCAGCCTCTGCAGGCAAACCGATGGAGGAAGTCAAAGTTCGGATTGAAGATCCGGAAACAGGCGAAGTTCTGCCTCAAGGCTCAATCGGAGAAGTTGTCGTGACAAGCCCGTTTTTATTCAAAGGCTACGAAGACAAC
Source organism: Bacillus nakamurai (assembly GCF_001584325.1). Classification (GTDB taxonomy): domain Bacteria; phylum Bacillota; class Bacilli; order Bacillales; family Bacillaceae; genus Bacillus; species Bacillus nakamurai. Next base: position 19,704 of record NZ_LSAZ01000045.1, on the reverse strand, counting down.
GAAGAAGCGACACGAAAAGTACTAAAGGATGGCTGGTTCCATACAGGAGACTCCGGCTATGTGGATGAGGATGGATTTATCTATATCACCGGACGTTATAAAGACGTTATCATCTACGGCGGAGACAATATTTATCCTGACCAGATCGAAGAGGTGATTCAGCAAGTGCCGGGTATTCTTGAAACGGCTGTAGTCGGTGTCCCTGATCCGCTTTACGGCGAAAAACCGAAAGCATTCATCGTGACAAACGGCAGAAAAGACCTGACGGAAGAAGAGGTTACCCGTTTCTGTCAAGAACGGCTTGCTGCCTTCAAAATTCCGGAAATCGAGTTTGTCAGTGAACTGCCGAAAAACAACCTCGGCAAAGTTAAAAAAGACGTATTGCGCAATCAAGCGGTACGCTCATAAGAAAAACCCGGCCGCCCGCCGGGTTTTTTTATGCGTTCCATGTGAAACATTTTTCTCCAAAAACGTTTTCGAACTGTCCTTTCATGTTTAATCCGCAAACGTGCGAGGTAGACAAGAAATATGACAGCGAACAAAAAGGAGGAACATGACATGGGAAACTATCCGAAAGAATTTCCTGCAGAAACACAGAACCGCCAGCCCGGAATCGAGAGCGAAATGACTCCGGCACCTGTATATGAGTACAAAGAATATAAAGGCGCAGATAAATTAAAAGGGAAAACCGCCCTCATCACCGGCGGAGACAGCGGCATCGGCCGCGCCGTGGCAGTGGCTTATGCTAAAGAAGGCGCAAATATCGCCATTGTCTATTTTGATGAACACGGAGATGCGGAAGATACAAAAAAACGTGTTGAGCAAGAAGGCGTGAAGTGTCTGCTGATCTCCGGCGACGTCGGTGAGGAAGAGTTTTGCAATGAAGCGGTTGAAAAAACGGTGAACGAATTCGGACGTCTCGACATTCTCGTGAATAATGCCGCAGAACAGCACCCGCAAGAAAGCATTAAGGACATTACGAGCGAGCAGCTTCACAGAACCTTTAAGACAAACTTTTACTCACAATTTTATTTGACTAAAAAAGCAATTGATTATATGAAGCCGGGCAGCGCGATTATCAATACGACATCAATTAATCCGTACAGAGGCAATCCGCAGTTGATTGACTATACAGCAACAAAAGGCGCAATTAACGGGTTTACGAGATCGATGGCGCAAGCGCTTGTCAAAGACGGAATTCGTGTCAACGCCGTAGCGCCGGGGCCGATCTGGACACCTCTTATTCCGTCCACATTCTCAGGAGAATCAGTCGCTTCCTTCGGCCAAGATACGCCGATGGGACGCGCCGGCCAGCCTGTTGAGCATGTCGGCTGCTATGTACTGCTTGCTTCTGATGAATCTTCCTACATGACGGGGCAAACGCTGCACGTCAACGGCGGCGGCTTTGTAACCACATAAGGGGGCAAGGGTATGGGAACTTCAAGACGTGACGTTAATGCATACTTTCAAAAAGCGGGAATCGTGCTGACCGATGATGAAATCGAAGACATTCAGATGATGGATTACGGATTAGGCAAGCTTCAAGAAACGGGGCTTCAGCTGTTTATTTACGTCAATACTGACCGGTACTGTTCTAAAGAATTGGTGCTGTTTCCGGGCCAGACGTGCCCGGAACACCTCCATCCGCCCATTAACGGCGAAAAGGGAAAACAAGAAACATTCCGCTGCCGATGGGGGAAGGTGTATCTTTATGTGGAAGGAGAAAAGACGGAACATCCGAAAGTTCTCCCGCCCGAAGAAGATCAGGAATATTACACCGTCTGGCATGAGATTGTACTGGAGCCAGGCGGACAATACACCATCCCTCCAGACACGAAACATTGGTTCCAAGCGGGAAAAGAAGGAGCGGTCGTCACCGAAATGTCTTCAACAAGCACGGATGACCATGATATATTTACCGATCCGCGAATTTAAGGATGGGGCTTATAAAGCCCCATCTTTTTTGTGGAAAAAAATGAAATAACAAGTATAATGGCTAATAAAGGAAAGAAGGTGCGGCTGTGTTTTCTTATCAAATAGATGAGAATCTCACCATCAGACTGCTCACTCACGAAGATACGGACGAATTATACACGGTGATTAAGCGGAACCAAAAACATCTCAGCGAATGGCTCAGCTGGGCTGAAGAGCTGGCTGATATCGACACGTACCGCAATGTGCTTATACCGGAATGGCGTTATAAATATGCAGAACAAAAAGGCTTTGATGCAGGTATCTTTTTAAATGGCCATTTTTGCGGCATGATCAGTGTGCACAATTTGGATACAGTCAACCACAAGGCGGAAATCGGCTATTGGCTTGATCGGAGTTATGAAGGAAGAGGTATGATCACCGCCTGCTGCCGAGCTGTCATCGCCCATGCTTTTTATGATCTCGGGCTGAACCGCATCATGATCTGTGCAGCTGAGAAAAACGCGAAAAGCCGAGCCATCCCGGAACGTCTTGGGTTTCAGAGGGAGGGCTTGACGAGAGAAGGCATTTTTGCGCAAGGCAGATATCATGATTCAGTCAACTACAGCATGCTGAGGCGGGAGTGGAATACGGATAAATAAGAAGAGCACACTTCTTGGTTTAATTGTCTCCCCGTTGTGGAAAAGTAAAAGCGGAGACGTTAAAAAGGAGTGATTCTTCATGAATCAGGATGAAATCAAACAAAAAGTGCTGGAAGTGCTGGATCATCATAAAATCGGTTCGCTTGCTACCGTAGAACAAGGTAATCCGCATTCCCGTTATATGACATTATTCCATGACGGCTTAACCATTTACACGCCGACAAGCAAGGAAACACATAAAGCAGAAGAAATTGAAAACAACCCAAATGTCCATATTCTGTTAGGCTATGACTGTGAAGGCTTCGGCGACGCTTATGTGGAGGTTGCCGGAACTGCTAAGCTCAACAATTCAGAGGAATTGAAAGATAAGCTTTGGAGTTCAAAATTGGAGCGCTGGTTCGACGGAAAAGACGATCCGAATCTGGTGATTCTTGAAATTGAGCCGCAGCAGATCAAGCTGATGAACGCTGGCGAAACAGCGCCGGCTGAGCTGAAGCTTTAACAGATTTGATCATTCAGGGGCAATCTGTTATAATTAACTGCTAGGTACCAAACATGCAAATAAAAAAGAAAGTAAACTTCTTTTTTCTGTTTATAATGAAGCTTCAAGCTTCAATGTACAGCTTGAAAAAAGCTGAGCTTATTCTTTTCCTTCTGAACATTCGCCCCTAACGAAGAGATGGAAAAAAGACTTTTTGTTTTACAATTCACACCGGCGCGGCTTCGGAGCCGCAGTGACGATTGAGAGGTAGGGCTTTCGTTGTCTTGTGTTCAAGAAATTCCATGGTGTTTACTTTCGAACGATGATTCTGTCGGAACAATTAATCATGAATCTGCCCGCGGGCTAAGGCGGGAAATATAATCTTTATTTGCTTAAGAAAAGAATAAGACAAACCGCACCGGCCAGCCGGGCGGTTTTTTATTTTTACATACCTGAAACTTCGTCCGCTTTTAGAGAGTCTAATCAGTATGAAGAAGCTGGAGGAAAAAGAAATTGCACGTTATCACATCACAAGTACTGTTCATTTTTTGCTTTCTGCTGTTAATTCACTCTATTGAAACGCTTGCTTACGCCACAAGGCTTTCTGGCGCAAGAGTCGGGTTCATCGCATCCGCTCTGTCCTTATTTAATGTCATGGTAATCGTATCGCGCATGTCAAACATGGTGCAGCAGCCATTTACCGGACATTTAGTTGATGCCGCAGGGACAAATGCGCTGTCTGTCGTAAGTGCGCAGTTTCGGTTTTTAATATTCGGTTCAACCGTCGGAACGATGCTCGGCATCTGCCTGCTGCCGACATTCGTCGCCTTATTTTCACGGGCGATTATTCACTTGGCGGACGGCGGCGGGTCCGTGATGCAGGTATTCAAAAAAGGCTTATCGCTGAATGGGCTGAAGCATGCCCGTTCCTATATCAGACTGCCGTCTGTTTCCTATTTAAAAGGCCTTCAATTCCGGATGATCCCGAAACGCCTGTTTGTCATTAATATGGTCATTACCTCGATTTACACGATCGGGGTTCTGTCTGCGCTGTATGCCGGCCTTCTGGCGCCGGAGCACAGCACGACGGCCGTCATGGCATCCGGCTTAGTCAATGGGATTGCGACCATGCTTTTGGCCGTGTTTGTTGATCCGAAAGTATCCGTCCTCGCCGATGATGTGGCGAAGGGCAAACGAAGCTATGTCCATTTAAAGTGGACATCCTTGACGATGGTGACATCAAGGGTGGCGGGCACGCTTCTCGCCCAGCTCGTCTTTATTCCCGGCGCTTATTATATTGCCTGGGTGACACAATGGATGTAACGGACGCAAAAAAGCTCCTCTATGAAAAGAGGAGCTTTTTTATTTATAGTTTCTTAGGCCGCGGTCATAAAAAAAGTTGCCGAACGGAATGAAAGCCGCGATAAACCCTGCGGCTGACCATTTGAACGGCCATTTGACAGAAAACGCCGCATAAGCCAGTACAGCCAAATATATAATAAACAATCCCCCATGAATGGAGCCGACAATGGTGACGGCGAGCGGATGATGAGCCCAATATTTGAGCGGCATCGCAATAAACAAAAGCACTAAAAGCGACATGCCTTCAATAAATCCCATCGTGCGAAGCCTGCCGATTGGCGTGTGAAGCATAAAACAACCTCCTTACGGTCATCTATTTCTCTATACTATAAGCGATGGGCCGTCCAAATATGACGGTTTCGCCATCATTTTCGCAAAACCTTCATATTTCAAGCGGCTGCTCTTGTCATTTTACTTATTTCTCCTGATAATAAAGCCAAAAGGGTAAGGAAGGATTACGCTCATGAAACTAGATAATATTGATCTGAGCATTATTAAGGAGCTCCAAAGAGACAGCCGTCTGTCCATGAGAGAGCTTGGCAGAAAGATTAAGCTGTCAGCGCCGTCCGTGACCGAGCGCGTCAGGCAGCTTGAATCCTTCGGCGTCATTAAACGATATACATTGGAAATTGATCAAAAGAAAATCGGGCTTCCCGTGTCCTGCATTGTAGAAGCGACAGTGAAAAACGGAAAATATGATCAGTTTAAAACCTATATTCAATCCATCCCCAATATCGAATTTTGCTTCCGTGTTGCCGGAGCGGCGTGTTATATGCTGAAAATCAATGCGGACAGTCTGGAAGCGATTGAACAATTTATCAACCGCACCTCTCCGTATGCCCAAACCGTCACCCATGTCATTTTCTCAGAAATTGACACGAAAAACGTCCTCGATTAGAGAGAGCATGAGGAAGTCTGTTATAATAACAGGATGAGTGTGAAAGAAAGAGAAGTGAAAAGCATGTCAAAAACAGTTGTATTAGCTGAAAAACCTTCAGTCGGACGGGACTTGGCCCGCGTACTGAAGTGCCATAAAAAAGGAAACGGATACTTAGAAGGCGACCGGTACATCGTCACATGGGCGCTCGGTCATTTGGTGACGCTCGCTGACCCTGAAGGATACGGCAAAGAGTTTCAATCTTGGCGGCTTGAGGATCTGCCGATCATCCCGGAACCGTTAAAACTTGTCGTCATTAAAAAAACAGGGAAGCAGTTCAATGCGGTCAAAGCCCAGCTTACCCGAAAAGACGTAAGCCAGATCGTTATCGCGACAGATGCAGGAAGGGAAGGGGAGCTTGTCGCCCGCTGGATTATCGAAAAGGCGCATGTCCATAAACCGATCAAACGCCTGTGGATTTCCTCGGTTACTGACAAAGCAATCAAAGAAGGGTTTCAAAAGCTCCGCAGCGGCAAAGAATACGAAAACCTGTACCATTCCGCCGTCGCCAGAGCGGAAGCGGATTGGATCGTCGGAATCAATGCGACCCGCGCGCTGACGACAAAATTTAACGCGCAGCTGTCATGCGGACGTGTTCAGACGCCGACACTGGCCATGATCGCGAAACGGGAAGCGGATATTCAAGCGTTTACGCCCGTTCCATATTACGGGCTTCGCGCGGCAGCCGATCATATGACGCTGACGTGGCAGGATAAGAAAACGAAGCAGACAAGAACATTCGACCAAGCGATGACAAGCCGTTTGGCAAAAGAGCTTCAAGGAAAACAGGCAGTCATTTCAGAATTGAAAAAAACAGCGAAAAAAAGCTTCGCCCCTGGTCTTTACGATTTGACTGAATTACAGCGCGACGCTCACAAACGCTTCGGCTTTTCCGCGAAAGAAACGCTGTCCGTGCTGCAAAAGCTGTATGAACAGCATAAGCTGGTCACATACCCGCGGACGGATTCCAGATTTCTTTCCGCAGACATCGTGCCGACATTAAAGGACCGTTTGAACGGCATGGAGGTCAAACCTTACGCCCAGTACGTCAATCAAATTTTAAAACGCGGCGTTAAAGCGCATAAAGGATACGTCAATGATGCCAAGGTATCGGATCACCATGCCATCATTCCGACAGAGGAACCGCTTATCCTCTCAAGCCTCAGCGATAAGGAACGCAAGCTTTACGATCTGATTGCCAAGCGTTTTCTCGCCGTCTTAATGCCGGCGTTTGAATATGAAGAAACAAAGGTGATTGCCGAAATCGGCGGAGAAACGTTTACTGCAAAAGGCAAAACCGTTCAATCTGCGGGCTGGAAAGCCGTCTATGATATGTATGAGGATGACGATGACCATGAGGACGACAAGGACCAGACGCTTCCGGCTCTTCAGCAGGGCCAGCGCCTTTCTGTCACGTCGCTGAAAGAAACGAGCGGACAGACGAAACCGCCTGCGCGTTTTAATGAAGGAACGCTGTTATCCGCGATGGAAAACCCAAGCGCTTTTATGCAGGGAGAAGAGAAAAATCTTGTCAAAACGCTGGGCGAAACCGGCGGGCTCGGCACGGTCGCCACACGCGCCGATATTATTGAAAAACTGTTCAACAGCTTTTTAATAGAGAAAAAAGAAAAAGATATTTTCATCACGTCAAAAGGAAAGCAGCTCTTACAGCTCGTTCCTGAAGATTTGAAATCACCGGCCTTGACTGCCGAATGGGAGCAAAAGCTCTCCGCCATCGCAGCGGGCAAACTGAAATCAGCCGTCTTTATTAAAGACATGAAATCGTACGCGGGTAAAACGGTGAGAGAAATCAAAAACAGCAGCCAAACCTTCAGGCATGATAACATTTCCGGAACCGCCTGCCCTGAATGCGGCAAAATGATGCTGAAGGTCAACGGCAAACGCGGCACGATGCTCGTGTGCCAAGACCGGGAATGTGGCAGCCGGAAAACGCTGGCCAGAAAAACGAACGCCCGCTGCCCGAACTGCCATAAAAAAATGGAGCTGCGCGGCCAGGGCGAAGGCCAAACCTTCGCGTGTGTATGCGGCCATCGCGAAAAACTGTCCGTCTTCGAAAAGCGTAAAGCGAAAGATAAGACCGGACGCGCCTCAAAGCGAGACGTTTCATCTTATATGAAAAAACAAAACAATGATGAACCGATTAACAACGCGCTGGCAGAACAGCTGAAAAAACTGGGATTAGATAAATAAAGCAAGGGGAAGGCAGCATTTTGATAAATGCTGCTTTTTGCTGTGTTTTTTTCCTGGCAGCCCTTTCATTTTTTAAAGTGCATCCCATTTTTTTCAATATAAAAAAATGCTAGTAATGTGGGAACGTTTCTTATATAGTAGAAATACTTTGTGAAAAAATGAGAATTTGGTATAAAAAAGGTGATCGGAAATAGGGGGATTGGCTGTGAAACAATTCGGTTTGTGTGTCATTTTACTTTTCATTTCTATTGGGGTGACGGCGGGCTGTGCAGAGGCCGGCACATATAAACAGACGGCTCTTGAACCGTCAGGACCGCTCCAGCCGACAGAGCACTTTATCTATCATAAGCTGATGAACGGCGAGGGGATGATAAAGACGAATGTATCCGGTGACCCGTTGTATTTATCTGAATCACTAGGATTATGGATGGAATTTTTGCTCGGCAGGAAGGATGAAGAGCATTTTCAAGCCCACTATCGGCTGTTAATTGATTCGTTTCTCACCAAAAACGGGCTCGTGGCGTGGAAGATTGAGCAAAATAAAGCCAGCGGCACGAATGCTTTAATCGATGATTTCAGAATTATGGTAAGTCTGAACCATGCCGCATCTCTATGGGGAAACAGCGAATACGGTCAAACGGCCCGGAAAATCGGAGCAGCACTGAAAAAATACAATACGAACGGCGGATATTTTACGGATTATTATGATGCCGCTTCCGGCTCGGCTTCAAAGGCCGTGACGTTATCATATGTACATCCGGAGGCGTTACAGTTTCTAAAGGAAAAGGGAATCATTGATGAAAAAACGGAAGAACAGAACTTGGACGTTCTCTATCTTGCGCCTCTGCAAAATGGTTTTCTGCCGAAATCGTACAATACCGAAACAAAGCAATACAAATACGACAGCGAAGTGAATGTCATCGACCAGCTGTACGCCGCCGTGAACCTAAAACAGGGCGATGACAAGGCCGCCGTCTTGTCAAAATGGATCACACAGGAATTCAAGTCAAACGGAAAGCTGTACGGACGGTACAGCGCGGAAACGAAAGAGCCGTCCGTTCCATACGAATCTCCGTCGGTGTATGCTTTGGCCGTTCTTTTCTTATTAGAGCAAAAAGAAGACCCGGCTGTCATCAAATCGTTTTATGAAAGAATGACATCATTTGAAACGCTGGACCCGCTGAAACCTGATTATGGAGGATATATGAGCGGCGGCGATACGCACTCTTTTGATAATCTGCTGCCGCTTTTGGCTGAAAGGAAATTGTTTAATGAAAATATCATTCAATGAATCACAAAAACTGTGCAGTTATATAGCTGTTTTGATAGCGGCACTGGCCTTTTTTATTTATTATGTGCCGCAGCAGCAATCGGAAGGGCTCCTCATTACAGGGATTACATTGGTTGTGATCGGAGCCGGAATATGGTTTGGGACGATCTATGCGCTCGTCATCACCTTGATCATTTTATTTGTGCTCGGCAGTCTGCTCCTTTGGTTACAAACCGGCAGCATTGTGCCGTCTGCTCCGGCTGAAGGACTTCAGATGCTTGTCATTTGGGGTGCAGCGCTTTTGCTGTTTTCCTATATGTCGGGCAGAATTCATGACTTGGCGAAAGGTCTGCAGCGCTCAGTGAAGCGGCTGCGGGAAGAGATTACAAGCTTTGTAGCGGTAGACAGAGTCACGGGTTTTGACAACCAGAAGCGAATGAAACTGGAGCTTTCTGAAGAAATGAAGCGGGCGGAGCGTTACGGCAATTCCTTCGTCTTTCTGCTTTTGCACATGCATTATTTCAAAGAATTTAAATCTCTCTACGGAGAAAAAGAAACCGACCGCCTGCTGGCGTTTATCAGCCGTCAAATCAGATCAAGCGTACGGGAAACGGACAAAAAGTTCCGGCCGTCTGACGAACGGTTCGGAATCGTGCTGACCCATACACCGGAAGAAAACATGCCTGCCGTTCTGGCGAAGCTGAAAAAGGAACTGGATACGTACCAGCTTCAAAACGGAAAATACGTTTCCATCACCTTCCGCGTATGCTATCTGCCGTACCGAAAGGATTTGAAAACGGCGGAGCAATTTTTAAATGAACTGGAAAACGAGATGATGATGAATGAATTATAAATGGATACGTCTCTTTTTGGCGGCGCTGCTTATGTTCGCGGCGGCATATATGCCCCGCCCGGCGGAAGCAAAAAACAGGGATGACGGGATTCTCATCACCTATACAAGCTTGGACGGCAAAGAAACCGTTAATGGCAAAATGCTTGATTTGCTCGCCGGCCATTTCTCCTCTTCGGTCACCGTTAAGAGCGATCATGACGTCACAGCCGCCGATCTCAAAGGAAAAGGCCGCGTCATTTATTACGGAGAAACGAAAAAAAAGCTGAGCCGGCAGTTTATTTCTCTCATCAGCGGCATGCCGCAGCAGCTTGTCAGCATCGGTTACAATGCGGAACAGTTCCGCCAATTTGCGGGCTTATCGTTAACAGAAAAACAAAATGTATATCGCATTTACAGCAATGAGGAAAAAACAGACCTCTCACTGGAAAAAGGGGCGGATGTGTTCGGCGTATCTGGAGTGAAGGGAAAAGCCCTCTATACGTACCGATCCAATGACGGCAAAACGCACCCTTTCATGTGGAAAACGGACAGCTCAAACTATTACTTCGGCTTTACGAATCTATTAAACGATTCTCTCCTTACGGCAAAAGAGCTGAGAAAAGTGTTTGGAGAATCACCGGGGAGCACGCTTCTCTATTTGCGGCTTGAAGACATCAGCCCGATGTCAGATGAAAAATTGCTTTACCAAGCGGGCGCCTATCTGCATAAAAGAAACATCCCGTTTATCATGGCCGTTATTCCGGTATATTTGAATCCGGAAAACGGAGAAAAGGTATACCTGTCTGATAAGCCGAAAATGGTAAACGTTTTGAAGAAACTGCAAAAAATGGGCGGCAGCATCATTATTCACGGATATACACATGCATACCGCTACAGCGAAACGGGGGAAGGCTTTGAATTTTGGGATGCCAAGGCGGATCAGCCGATCACCTCGGAAAATGCGGATGATACACCCGTGAAGCTCGAAAAGGAGCAGGACTTTCCGAATGAAAAAGCTTACCAAACGTACGCCGAGCCTTTCCGGAAAAAAGAAGACATCTATACGAGGACGAAGCTTGAACAGGCGATTGACGATTTAACGGAGCTCGGCCTTTATCCGTTATCATTCGAAGCCCCGCATTACACAATGTCCGAAGAAGGCTACAGCATCGCGTCCTCCTATTTCTCAAGCATATTCGGCCAAGTGCAGCTCAGCGCCACAACATGGAAAACCTCGGGCGCGCCGCCTTTTGTCTCGAAGCCGGAAATGCTGCACGGGATGACGCTTTATCCTGAAACGATCGGTTTTGTAAACGCGTCGAAAAAAAATCCCTTCGGAGATATGGAAAATAAAATCTCACAAATGATTGACTTTGAAGGCGGAGTTGCGGGAGGGTTTTATCACCCGTACCTCGGCATGAAATACTTGCCTGAGCTCATCGATCAAATGGAACGTATTCCCAATGGCGAATGGCTCGATTTAAAAAGAACAAAGCAAACGGTAACGTCTGACAGCGTTGAGATCAAAACGAACGGGGACGGAACCATTCACGTGCAAAACAAGATTCATCCTGTGCGGGCTTTTTTTGAGCATCATCAGCAGACGCCGCTGGAAAAAGCGCTGTGGATTCTCTCCGGCGTGGTGTTTTTGTTCGTCATTATGTTTGCCGGCTATACCCTTTATTTGCGCGCCACATTAAAAAAACGAATCTTTAAGGAGAGAAGAAGCCTTGAGTAACATTCTGTTTTTTATCTCACTAAGCCTAATATGGGTGATGCTTCTCTATCACATGTTTCTGATGCAGGGCGGTTTCAGGCATTATATGACCTTCGAGCGGAACATTCCGGCATGGCGCGGGAATATGGGGGAGCTTCCGAAGGTCAGCGTTCTTATTCCGGCGCATAATGAGGAGGTCGTCATCAGGCAGACGCTGAAGGCGATGGTGAATCTGTATTATCCGAAAGACCGGCTGGAAATTATCGTCGTCAATGATAACTCATCCGACCGGACAGGGGAGATTGTCAGCGAATTTTCCAGGCAATATGACTTCATTAAAATGGTCATCACAAAGCCGCCGCACGCCGGAAAAGGCAAATCCTCGGCGCTGAATTCAGGTTTTGCCGAAGCGAATGGCGACGTCATCTGTGTGTATGATGCGGACAATACCCCTGAAAAAATGGCGGTCTATTACTTGGTTCTCGGTCTGATGAATGACGAGAAGGCGGGGGCCGTCGTCGGGAAATTCCGTGTCATCAACGCGGCAAAAACGCTGCTGACGAAATTTATCAACATTGAAACGATCTGTTTTCAATGGATGGCGCAGGGCGGCAGGTGGAAGTGGTTCAAAATTGCCACCATCCCGGGAACAAACTTCGCCATTCGCAGAAGCATTATTGAACAGCTCGGCGGCTGGGATGAGAAGGCGCTGGCGGAGGATACCGAGCTGACCATCCGCGTCTATAATCTCGGCTATCATATCCGCTTTTTCCCGGCGGCGGTGACGTGGGAGCAGGAGCCTGAGACGTGGAAGGTCTGGTGGCGCCAGCGGACAAGGTGGGCGCGCGGCAACCAATACGTCGTCCTCAAGTTTTTATCCCAATTTTTTAAGCTGAAACGCAAACGGATTATCTTTGATTTATTTTATTTCTTTTTTACGTACTTTCTGTTTTTCTTCGGCGTCATAATGTCAAACACGATCTTTGTCATCAATCTTTTTTATGATCTGCATCTGTCAGTCGGATTTTTGGCGATGATTTTGTGGATATTGGCCTTTTTCCTGTTTATGACCGAGGTCATGATCACATTAAGCATCGAAAAAACAGAAATGAACAAACAAAACTTCTTTATCGTGTTTCTGATGTACTTTACTTACTCTCAGGCTTGGATCGTGCTCGTCATCTACTCGTTGTTCACAGAGATCAAGCACCGGTTATTCAAGCAGGAAGTCAAGTGGTACAAAACGGAGCGATACAATCAAAATAAAAGCGGGTGACCTTTTTGAAAAAAGCGATCATATTGATAACATGCCTTTTGCTGCTGGCGCTGAACGGGGAGCCGGCCGCAGCACAAGAGCTGAAAACGGACGGTTCCTTTCTCGGAAAAAGCATCAGCGCTAAAGATAAGCAGCAGGCGCTGACGAGTGATCTGATCACGCTGTACGGAGCTAAAGACAGCTCGCAGCTGACCTATCAGATTCCGGCAGGCGCTTCCGATGCCACTCAGTCACTGGTGATTGATTACGAGGCGTCAAACTTATTAATTTCTCCATCTTCTTTAACCATTGCTATAGATCATGAACCTGTCAAATCCATAAAGCTTGACGGTGACGCCAAGCGGAAGGCAGTGAAGCTCAATCTCAGCAAAAGCCAATCCGCCCAGGGCTATCACAATGTCTCATTGAACTTCTACGGCGTGTTAAAAGAGGGAGTCTGCGTCAGACAGGATACGTCCGGAAACTGGATTAAAATTTATCCGGACAGCCGGCTGCTGCTTTCTGAAACAAGCAAGTCAAAGGGAGCGGATCTCAGTCATTTTCCGTATCCGTTTGCTCAATCAGGCAATACGGGTGAAGAGACTGACATTATCATTCCAGACAAACCGAGCTCAGCAGAGATTGAAGCCGCAGTAAAAACAGAAGGCTTTTTGAAAACGGCTGACAGCAAGCTGAAGGTGTCATATGTAAAAGAATCCGACGCCGCGAAAATCGATAACCCTTCGATTGTGATCGGCGCCGACAATCATTGGAGAGGCAGCATAAAAGAGCTTTTCAAACAAGGAAACATCGAAGCTGAAGAAAACAAGCTCCTTCTCGCTGAACGGGTGCTGACCGCTAAGGATAAGCGCCAGCCCGTCCTTTTTGTCACCGCAAAATCGGATGAAACGCTGGCAGATAAGATCAGCGTCATCACAGACAAAGCGTATACAGGCCAGCTGAGCGGAGACACATTGATGATTGACCGGTTTCAGCCGGCTGCTGAGAAGGCGAGCAATCAATTGACATTAGAAGACTTTGGGGCGGGCGATGTAACCGTCGGTTCAAACAAAACGTCGTCAGAGCACTTCTTTTACCCTGCGCTGGCGGTTGTTGATAAAGACGGGAAGGCAAAATTGTCTCTGAAACTGAAGACGTCAGAAGCCATTCAAACGAAGGTGGATGATTCCGGCTCAGAAAAGGCCGAGCTCAACGTCATGATTAACGGGCAGCCGAATGCGGTCCGTCTTCTTGACCTCGGAAATAAGGATAAAGACGGCTTTTATCACGTCTCACTTCCGGTAGATCCGAAGCTATTGCAAAGCAGCAGGTACATTGATTTACAGTTTGTCACATCCGGCTTCAAAGACAATAATCCGTGTATTGACCATGATGAAAATAAATGGGTCTATATTGATAAAAGCAGCACGCTGTCTTATCCTGTAAGCGATACAGCGCAGAAAGCGGATTTTGAGCATTGGCCGCTTCCGTTTGCAGGTAACCAAAAGGAAAAAACGGTCATCGCCATCCCGGACAGCGTGAGCATGCAGAAGCTTGAAGAGCTCTCTCTATTGACTGATTCATTCGGAAACAGCGCTCAGCAGTCATTTACCGTGAAGACAGCATCAGAGATGAAGGAAGCGGACGCCAAGGGGCGCAATGTCCTGTTTATCGGCGGTTTACAGCAATTTCCGCTGCTGAAGGCAAAAGCATCTGAACTTATCGTGCCGTCAGATCGAAACAGGACGTACAATGTATCGGAATTCCAGATGCTGAACGAAACGACAAAACAAATCGCATTCACACAAAAATCGCCGTGGGACGCAGATTACAGTATCGCAGTTTTCGCTCCTTTATCAGGCAGCGGCACGTCCGTCACAAAAGAACTGATCAGCTTTTTAGAAAGCAGGAGTGAAGCCGCGACGGTTATTAACGAAACGAGCAGCCATCAGCTGTTTTCGAACCATCAGCAGATTAAGTCTGACAGCAGCAGCCAATCAGCTGATGCCAGCAGTACGGCTTCAAACGTGAACGTCATGTATATTGTCCTTTTTGCCGCGCTTATCATCATTGCGGCTGTATTGATCTGGTATACGGCAAGAAGGAAAAAGAGAAAAACAGATAGTGAAAAAAATGAAGATTAACTGCTATAAAAGAGGCTGATGACAGCCTCTTTTATTTGTATTTTTATTTCCATTTTTGGCGGGAGTTTTTTTATTTTTAAATCGGCATAAAAGCCTCTTTACAACCCGGTGATACGGGAGTATGATCTCTTTTATAATCTATATCGCTTAATCTGAAATCAGAGCGGGGGAACCAATTTTTGCGGCGCATCAAGCCGCTTGGGGTGAATCCTTTGTAGGTAGGGCCAACTCTCATCAGCCCGAATCCGTCAGCTAACCTCGTAAGCGTTTATGAGAGGAGATGAATGAAACCTGTGCACGTTTAGGGCGCAGGGGCATCCGTTTGCCTCTGTGTTTTTTTGCTGTGCTGAAATTTAGCATGTAATCAGCATAAGGAGACATGATAGCAGTAAGGGATTTGAAATCAAACGGAAAATGAAAAAAAGGGGAAGACAAGAAATGTACCATTCAATCAAAAGATTTTTGATTGGGAAACCATTAAAATCACAGGCAGCGGGAGAGCAGAAGCTGACGAAACTGAAGGCGCTGGCGATGCTCTCATCAGACGCGCTGTCATCTGTTGCATACGGAACAGAACAGATTCTTATCATCTTGGCCACGGTAAGCACGGCCGCGTTTTGGTATTCTATTCCGATTGCCGCAGGGGTTCTCATTTTGCTGCTAGCTTTGATCCTGTCATACAGACAAATCATTTACGCTTATCCGCAAGGCGGAGGAGCATATATCGTATCAAAAGAAAATCTCGGCGAAAAACCGGGGCTGATTGCGGGCGGATCATTGCTTGTTGATTATATTTTAACAGTGGCGGTGAGTATTTCCGCCGGGACTGACGCGATCACTTCAGCGTTTCCGGCTTTGCATCCGTACCATCTGCTCATTGCCGTCATCCTGGTCGTTCTGATCATGATTTTAAACTTGAGAGGGCTGTCAGAATCGGCGTCCATTTTGGCTTATCCCGTTTACTTATTTGTGGCGGCGCTCATCCTGCTGATCGGCGCCGGGCTGTTTAAGCTGGCAACGGGCCAGATTCATCCGGCAGACCATACGCCGATCGGCACACCCGTAGCGGGAATCACGCTGTTTTTACTGCTCAAAGCCTTTTCATCAGGCTGTTCGGCGCTTACCGGGGTTGAAGCCATTTCTAATGCGATTCCGGCTTTCAAAAATCCTCCGGCAAAGAACGCGGCCCGCACGTTAGCAATGATGGGCATCCTTTTGGCCGTTTTATTTACGGGGATTACGGTACTGGCGTTCGGCTACGGCACGGGGCCGAAGCCGAACGAAACGGTCATTTCCCAAATCGCTGCGGAAACGTTTGGCCGTCATACGATTTATTTTATTATTCAAGGCGCTACGTCCCTGATCCTCGTGCTTGCGGCAAATACGGGCTTTTCCGCTTTTCCGCAGCTTGCTTTTAATTTAGCGAGAGACCAATATATGCCGAGAATGTTCACGGTGCGCGGCGACCGTTTAGGCTTTTCAAATGGTATTATCTTTCTCGGTGTCGCGTCCATTTTGCTTATTCTGTTATTCGGCGGCCGCACGGAGCATTTAATTCCGCTGTATGCCGTCGGCGTGTTCATTCCGTTTACGCTGTCACAGACGGGAATGTGCATTAAATGGATCAAACAAAAGCCAAAAGGCTGGGCCGGAAAAATGTTGATCAACTCATGCGGCGCCGCGATTTCATTTATGGTGCTGTGCATTTTATTTGCGACCAAATTTAATCTTGTCTGGCCCGTGCTTATATTTATGCCGGCTGTCGTCATGCTGTTTTTTGTGATTAAAAACCATTATACCGCTGTCGGCGAACAGCTTCGGGTCGTCGATACAACGCCCGAAGATATTAAAGGAACTGTCGTCATTGTGCCTGTTGCCGGGGTCACCACCGTCGTCCAGAAATCGATTCAATACGCAAAATCATTATCAGATCAGGTCATTGCCGTTCATGTGTCCTTTGACAAAGAAAATGAAAAGAAAGTGGAAAAGCGCTGGGAGGAGCTTGATAACGGCGTCCGTCTCGTGACGCTTCATTCCTCATACCGCAGCCTCATCCATCCGTTTGATAAATTTCTGGAAACAGTGGAAGCGAAAGCGAGGAAGGAGCAGTTTTCCGTCATGGTGCTGTTTCCGCAATTCATTACGAAAAAACGCTGGCAGACCATCCTTCATAACCAATCAGCCTTTTTGCTACGCGTCCGGCTGTTCTGGAAAAAGGACATTATCGTTGCCACCCTGCCGTATCATTTTAAGAAATAAAAAAAGAGACCGCCGGCCGAGTGCCGCGGTCTTTTTTTGTAAAAATGACGGGCGGGACATATTGCTCGTGAAACGGAAAGACCTGCCTTTATGGGATCTGCCTGGCGGAGGGATTACAGAAGGAGAAACACCCGAAACCGCCGCCGTCAGGGAGGCCTATGAAGAAACCGGATATACCATTGCCATCCTGCGGAAAGCCGGTGAGTATGAAAGACCGGCATTTCATGATATACAGCACGTATTCATCGGAACCCCGCTGATGAACGGGCCGGAAGCCGCCGATTTACGCTGGTTCCGCCCAAACCGGCTGCCGCTGTTCATGGTGCCTAACAGAAAACGGCAAGTGAAAGACGGGCTTAATGGAGCGGCGGATATCAAGGTAACGCTTAAAGACCGAAATCTGTTATCCATACTTGATCTGCTGAGAAAAAAGTCAGGCATATAGCTCTCGTGTTTCAACCTGTTTCAGAAAGGGCATTATACAGGTAAAAGGAGGATGCAGTATGCCAAGTAAAACAGCAGGACACGTAATGACAGAGCTGCTTGAACAATGGGGAGTCGATCACATATACGGCATTCCCGGAGACAGCATTAATGAATTTATCGAAGAACTGAGACATGAAAGAAACAACCTGACATTCATCCAAACCCGGCATGAGGAAGTCGCTGCCCTGGCTGCAGCGGCTGAGGCGAAGCTGACCGGAAATATCGGTGTCTGCCTTTCTATCGCGGGGCCTGGCGCCGTTCATTTACTGAACGGATTATATGACGCCAAAGCGGACGGTGTTCCGGTCCTGGCGATTGCGGGACAGGTCGCTTCTAATGAAATCGGCCGTGACAGCTTTCAGGAGATCAAATTAGAGCAAATGTTTGAGGACGTGGCGGTATTTAACCAGCAGGTACATACGGCAGAAGCGCTGCCCGATCTTCTGAATCAGGCGATCCGTACGGCATACAGCAAAAAAGGCGTTGCCGTCTTAACCGTATCGGATGATTTATTTGCGGAAAAAATCAAACGGGAGCCGGTGTACACATCACCTATTTATCTCAAAGCAGACATCGAGCCTAAAAAAGAACATCTTGTTACCTGCGCGCAATATATTAACAACGCAAAAAAACCGGTCATTCTCGCAGGTCAAGGGTTAAAATCAGCAAAAGAGGAGCTGCTTGCGTTCGCCGGCAAAGCGGCGGCCCCGATCGTCATTACTCTTCCGGCAAAAGGTGTCGTGCCTGACAGCCATCCGCATTTTCTCGGGAATCTCGGACAAATCGGCACAAAACCTGCCTATGAGGCCATGGAGGAATGCGATCTGCTGATTATGCTCGGGACATCGTTCCCGTACCGGGATTATCTGCCTGAAGATACGCCGGCGATTCAGCTTGATTCAGATCCGGCGAAAATCGGCAAACGCTATCCCGTCAACGCGGGGATTGTCAGCGATGCGGCTCTCGGCCTGAGAGAGCTGACGAAGTATATCGAATATAAAGAAGACAGAAGATTTTTGAACGCCTGCACGGAGCACATGCAGCATTGGTGGAAGGAAATTGAAAAGGACGAAACGGAAGCGACTCATCCGCTCAAGCCGCAGCAGGTCATTGCCCGTCTGCAAGATGCCGCGGCAGAAGATGCCGTGCTTTCCGTGGATGTCGGAACGGTGACTGTATGGATGGCGCGCCATTTCAAAATGGCCAAGCAGGACTTTATTGTATCAAGCTGGCTGGCTACGATGGGCTGCGGTCTTCCGGGAGCCATTGCCGCAAGCCTTGCCGAGCCGAACCGGCAATCCATAGCCATTTGCGGAGACGGCGGATTTTCAATGGTCATGCAGGACCTCCCGACCGCCGTTAAATATAAACTGCCGATCACAGTCGTCATCTTAAATAATGAAAATTTAGGCATGATTGAATATGAACAGCAGGTCAAAGGCAACATCGACTACGTCACAACATTGCAAAACGTGGACTACGCCGCATTTGCAAAAAGCTGCGGGGCGAAAGGCATCAAAGTGACAAAACATGAAGAGCTTGCTCCTGCCTTCCATGAAGCGCTCAACTCAAACGAACCGGTCGTCATCGATGCCGTCATCGGCGACGAGCCGCCGCTTCCGGGAAAAAATCACTTACGGCCAGGCGAAGGGCTTCAGCAAGTACATGCTGAAAAATTTCTTCGAAAACCAAAAACTCGAAATGCCGTCACTCAAGAAAAGCTTGAAACGGCTGTTTTAGAAAGACATATGTTTCTCATAAAATTGTATAAATAAAAAATAAACAGGCGTGAAAGCCTGTTTATTTTTGTTTTCGCGAAGAACCAAAGAAGAACGGGAAAGCAGAGCCAACCAATAACGTACCGAATAAAAACATGCCGCCGATGAAAATGTGATAGTTCACGTCGCCGAGCGTAAGCCCCGTTATCAAGGAAACGATGCTCAAAGCGATCATCACAAAGCCGGGGATCAGCCGTTTCTTTCCCGTTGTCCGATATGCAATAAGAGAACAGAAAATGCCAATGACAATCGGCACAATCCACAGATAAAAAAGGATAAATACTGACATATGCAAAACTCCGATTTTTCTTCTATCATACCAAAAACGGCAATAAAAAGATACGAACTAAAGCCGGGCGGCAAAAGAAAACCCGGCTCTAACGGGACTGACCCCATAGA
>NZ_LSAZ01000044.1 GCF_001584325.1 Bacillus nakamurai | reverse complement strand
CGTTTTTGAGACAGGGATCAAAACACCTTTAAGCAGCCAGCTGCCGGTATATGACCGGCGGCTGGTTGTTTAGTTTCGCTTGAATACGGATATGGTTATAATAGTGAATATAGGTTTCGACAGTTTGCTCTATGATGGCCGTCGTAGTGCTTTCCAACTTGTCGAGATAGAACGTTTCAGACTTTAGCGAGGAATGAAACGATTCGATGGAGGCATTATCAGTGGGTGTCCCTTTACGGGACATGCTCATGATAATGCCTTTTTCTTTGACTGCCTGCTGATACTCATAAGATGTGTAAACAGATCCTTGGTCACTGTGCAGAATACACCCTTCCGGCAGGGAGGGCAGTTGAGACAACGTATGCAGCACAAAATCTGTATTTTGGCAGCTTCCTATAGAATAAGCAACGATTTCGCCGTTAAATAAATCCTGGATACTTGAAAGATACAGCTGTTTCTGGCCAAAAGGCAAGTACGTAATATCTGTGACAAGCTTTTGAAAGGGTCTGTCTGCCTGAAAATCGCCTTTCAGCAGGTTATCGGAAATATGATAAGGCTGCCCTGTCTGTCTCCGTTTCTTCACTTTCACCCGGCACTGCCATCCATACTTCTGCATCACACGCTGTACGGCTTTATGGTTAATAGACATTTCTCGTCTCAATAAAGCAGTGATTTTACGGTAGCCATATCGGAACTTATGATCCCGGCACAACGTGCCGATTTGTTGTTCAATAGCCTGCTTGGCTGTTTCTTCCCGGCTCTTCCTCCTCCAGCGATAATAGGTGGATCTAGAAATACCAAGATGCCGGCATATGTCCTTAACGGACATACTGGTTTTAAGTTCCTCTATGAGTTCTACGGCTGTTTCCGGGACCACTTCCTCTCCAGTTCTTCGTACTTTTTTAGGACTTCAATCTGCTGTTTCAAATACCTGTTTTCCGCCTTCAGTTTCTCTGTTTCACTTTCATATTCAGGCCCTTTTCCGAAGGAATACTGCTTGCCCACTGGCTGTTCAAAACGGTGGAGTTCGCCTGCTTTGTACCATTTCATCCATGTTTTAAGCTGAGTTTTGTTTCGGATGTTTAATTCTTTTAAGACTTCTTTCACCGGCACCCCGGCCAGCCGCATTTTGATGGCTTTCATTTTTACATCAGTTGGATAGCTTACTCTTTTGCCCATAGAAAAACACCTCCAAGTTGTTTACAAGTATTCCATACCCGCTTTTCAACTTAAAGGTGTTTTTTATTTGTCTCACTCTATGGGGTCAGTCCCCGGGCTCCCTTGGGTTTTTTTATGCTTGAAAGAGGATGCGGCGTTTTTCGGAATCAGG
>NZ_LSAZ01000043.1 GCF_001584325.1 Bacillus nakamurai | reverse complement strand
AAAACGGGGGTCAGTCCCCGGCGGGAAGGCTTTTTGTTTGCAATAATATTTTTCACATTTAGACAAATTTCGTCAAATTATTTGATATACTTAATCTCGAAGGCCGCACCTAAGGGGGTAAATCAATGAAGGTGTTTGTTGCAAGACAGCCTATCTTCAACAGAAACGAACAGGTTGTTGCTTATGAACTTCTTTACCGGGAGAGCGAAGAGAACCGTTATTCGGCCGCGGACGGAGATAAAGCGACAACGGATCTCATTATTAACAGCTTTATCAACATCGGAATTGAAAAGCTGACTGAGGGGAAACGCTGCTTTGTGAATTTTACAGAAAGCTTGATGTTTTCAGATCTCCCTACCTCCTTTGATCCTGACCAGCTCATTATCGAAATTCTTGAGGACATTCCGATCACCCCGGCTTTGATCTCAAGATGCAGGCAGCTGAAAAAATTAGGATATACGTTAGCGCTTGATGATTTTTACACCATCAATCCTGCAAATGAAGAATTATTGGAACAGCTGATGAAATATATTGATATTTTAAAGATCGACTTTTTACAATCCTCACGCTTTGAACGCAAAAAAATTATCCAGAACTACAGCTGTAAAAGCCTGATTTATTTAGCGGAAAAAGTGGAGACGAGAAAAGAGTATAAACAGGCAGCCATGGACGGTTTCCACCTGTTTCAAGGATATTTTTTCAGTGAACCGCGTGTCATCAGCGGTAATGATCTGGCGTTTCATTTTCATTCTTACTACGAGCTGTTAAACGAATTAAATAAAGACCAGCCCAATATACAGCGCGTCACGGAATACATAGAACGGGATGTCACATTATCATACCAGATTCTGCGTTTTTTAAACGGATCGCAAACACGTCTGAAAAAAAAGATAGACAGTATCCAGCAGGCCATCATGATGCTTGGGCTGAATGAGATTAAGCGCTGGATTTACATTCTTTCTTTCAGAGACTTAACGACAAAAAGCCATTCAAGCAAAAAAGAAATCATCAAGATCTCATTAATCAGGGCAAAGCTGTGCGAGCTGTTAGCGAAAAAAACCGCAAGACCGCAGCCCTCCTCCTATATGCTGATCGGCATGTTTTCGCTGATTGATACACTCCTGCACAGAGAGCTGGAGGAGATCGTAAAAGAACTGCCTTTAATCGATGAAGTCGGACAGGCTCTGCTCGGCTATGAAAACGATTATTACAAGATGCTCGGACTCGTGAAAGCCATTGAATGCAACAATTGGGACGGCGATGAGTGGGGAAAAGAACTGGACAAGGAAGAGGCCTATGAATGTTATTTGCAGGCCATCGAGTGGTGCCGGCAGCTTATCGTGGAATAAGCTGTTTCATTATGACCATCTGAGCGCGATAATAAACCGGCTTTGTTCTCTGATCAGGCTGATGCGGATGCCGTCGGGATTAAATGTGACATCAAAGTGATTTTTGATGCCGGTCTGTTTCACCAGCCGCTTCACCATCGCAATATCAGACGATTGCGCTGCGGTGAGGATGCGGCGTGCAAGCTCTTTTGATGCTGATAGGCGCTGCAGCAAAAGCTGGGCATCGCCAAGCATGCCCGCAGCGTCCTTTGCGGACCCTGTCAAAGATTCGGCGTGAATCGAGGGAAAGGCCGCGGGACTGCGGAACGGCGCGGGGAAAACAGGACAGCAAAGGTACACATAATGCATGCGGCAGCCTCCTTCTAAGAAAACATTCGTTATACATGAGTATAAGCGCCGCCATAACGAGATATGACATGCAAAAGGACCACAATGCGGGGTTGCGGTCTTTTCGGTGTTTGTCGGTCGTTATGCGCTGTTGTTCGCCCATTTATTTTTGAAATTGCGGCGGCAGGGACTATAGTCCTTGTCGGATTGTCGGAAAACCATTAAAAAAACAACCGCCACACGATTTTCAGCCGCTTCACCCCAAACATCTGCCAATATGGTAGTTATATAGTCCTGTTCGCTAAATGGTCTATTCGGGACTATGGGATTATTGGCATTTGCGGTGTCACGCAGATACTTTTACACATACTTTTCGGTGAAAAATCACGCAAAAACGTTTACACTATTAGTAACAGATCAAATACCTAGGACTCGTTCACCATACACAATTCATTGATCTTTCAAAAAAAGGAGTGTGGAAACGGTGGAAAAGAAATTAGAAGAAGTAAAGCAATTATTATTCCGACTTGAACATGATATCAGAGAAACAACCGACTCACTGCGAAACATTAACAAAAGCATTGATCAACTCGATAAATTCTCATATGCAATGAAAATTTCTTAAAAAGACTTGGAAACAAGTCTTTTTTTTGTGCATTTTTTATACATTTCATGGATAAAGTATTATACGATTGTTAAAAAACGAAAAACCTGCTGTCTTTCATCACCTGCATTTAGTAAAATAGAATGGGAGGGTGAAGACAATTATTGAGCAAATGTGTTTAGATACAAGTCAAATCAAGAATAATATGAAGAATATAATAGAGCAAAACATATTTAATGAACATTTACTACAGCTTCTTCTTGAATTTATTGAATCCAGAAAATATTTGACCTTTGCTGAATCTGCTTTATTGCATTATGAAATCTTTGGCGGAAAGGATTTTAAAACTGCTGAGAAACTTGCCGCGGGAATTGAAATTCTTACGCTTTCCTCCGATATTATTGATGATCTTGAAGATGAAGATAACGATCAAGCTCTTTGGATGAAGATAGACCATTCAGAAGCTTTAAGCGCAGTTTTTTCATTATACACAGCAGGGTTGCAGAGTCTTAATTCAATTGATATGAATCCCTTAATTTATACGTACGTACTGAAATATACTCAAGACGCTATGCAGGGGCAGCATGACGATATAATCAACAAGCCAGAGACAGAAGACGAAGGCTTAGAGGTCATTAGATTAAAATGCGGGAGTCTATTCGCTCTATCTAATGTGGCAGGAACTATGTTAGCGACTGGAAAGTATATTAAAACTGTTGAAACGTATTCCTATTACAAAGGAATGTTTGAACAGATCTATAGTGATTATCTGGCACTTTTCAGCTCTAAGCGCAGTGATATTTTAAAAGATAGACACACGTTAATTAACCTGTACCTTAAGAGGCTGTTTAATGAGTCTTCTGAAAAATTGGTTTACATGTTTACCCATAGGGACACACACCTTAAGTTTATATCTGATAAGAACCTTTTTATTCAGACATTAACTGATGCAGGCGTTACTCAGTATGTTTCAGTTTTACACCAATTGTATAAGCAAAAGTGTAAAAATGCTATAGAGGAGCTAAACCTTGAAAACATTAAGATAGATAAATTAAAAAAATACCTAATTAATAGAGGGGAATGAAGTATAATGCAGGATTTAATAAATTATGTATTGAAATATCCGGAAGTATTAAGAAAATTAAAAGCCAATGAAGCATGTTTATTAGGTTATGATTTAGGTATTACTCAAATATTAATCAATTCATTTGAAGAATCTTCTATAGTGAAAAACGACGGAAAAATAGAGCAATGGGAAAAAGGATGAATGTTCGGTGGTGTAATATGTGAAAAACTTTATTAAACAATTCACTATTTCAGTCATTATATTAAGCATCGTTTATGTTTGCTATGTTTCTTATATAAACATAAATGGAATTATAATCGGGACAAAAGTTATTGAAAATAAAAACAAACAATTCCAAGTAATAGAGATGTCAGAAACTTCTTACGGGAAATTCGTAGGTTTAGAAAAAGACGACATCATTCTAAAAATCAACAAAGAAAAACCATCTGATAAATTTTTAAAAGGGAATAATCTGTGTCATATCAAAAGTTTAGACGTGAGCAGAGATGGAAAGCAAATTCATTTAGATGATTTCGACATTGTCAATCTAGACAAATCCTACAGCTTTTTTGTGTTCGTTCTTCCACTTGTGTTTTATTTCTTAAGTATAGTATGTATATTTTACATTCTAAAGGTGAATCAAACAAGAAAATCGTTTGCAGGATACATTTTAATTTTGTTCTTGTTAGATATTTCAATTGCTTATATAAGTGCAGGAGGGCCCTTTAGAGGACATTCGTTTAACAGATATATCAATTTGTTCACATTTATAGCTTCTCCTATATTTTATCTTCAATTCATTCAGCAATATTTTGAGGAATTAGGAAAGAAGTTTGCAAATCGTCTAATCAATATCTTATATATATTCCCGATTTTTAATATTGTCATGGAGTTTTTTCGTAAGAAATTACCTTTTGACTTTATAACAAATCTAAATCTTATCTCGTTTTTTGTTGTTACTCTTTCTGGTTTTGTCCTAGTGTTCTATCATTTATATAAATATAAGTATTCAGAGCATGCTTATATTTTGAAAGTTTTAATTCTGACAAATACGCTTTCTTTTGCTCCCTTTTTACTTTTTTATGTCTTACCCAATATTCTAACTGGTGATTATATATTTCCAGCACTTGCATCAGCCTCATTGCTTGTACTTATTCCATTTGGATTAGTATATCAGTTTGTTGCAAATAAAATATTTGATATAGAATTTATATTAGGAAGAATGAGATATTATACTTTACTGGCTGTAATCCCAACGTTAGTTATTGTCGGAGTTTTATCAGTCTGGGATGGAACAAATGAGCTTCAAATGAATCCTATTAGACAGACTGTTTTCATCTTTATCGTAATGTTTGCTGTATTTTATTTTAAAGAAATAATAGATTTCAAATTTCGTTTAAAACGCTTTTCAGAAAAGTATAATTATCAGGATAGTATTTTTAAATATACTCAGTTTATCAGAAGTATAACATCCTTAAAACAAGTGTTTAAAGAATTGAAAAATACTATTTTAGATGTTCTCCTTGTCAGTAAAGCTCATATCTTTGAAGTCAAATCTGACGGTGACATTTTATATTATGATAAACCTGATGATGAGCCTGATTGGAAGAGGTATTCGAAGGAATTTGAGAAGGTCACATCAGAAATCGGTAAAATTATCGAGTTAAATCGCGGATTTCTGATAAAGATTGGGGAACGGGGCGGAAGTTCTTATGTATTGCTTTGTTTGTCCAATATTAATACACCGAGACTGACACGAGATGAAATTTCGTGGCTGAAAACATTGTCTTTTTATACAAGTGTCTCTATGGAAAACGTTATACAAATCGAAGAACTCATGAACCACTTACAAGATTTAAAACAAGAAGGATCAAACCCGGTTTGGCTCAAAAAACTGATGTTCACCATCGAAGAAAAACAGCGTTCGGATCTGGCTCGTGATCTGCATGACTCGGTGCTGCAGGATTTGATTTCTTTGAAGCGTCAGTGTGAGCTGTTTCTGGCCGGTTTTAAGAAGGAGGAGCCTTGTCAGAACGAGGTGCAGGACAAGCTTCATCAGATGAATGAGCAGATGTCGGATGTGATTTTAATGACGCGGGAGACGTGCCATGAGCTGCGGCCCCAGCTGCTTTATGATTTGGGGCTTGTTAAGGCGGTGTCGAAGCTTGCCGCTCAGCAGCAGGAGCGGGCGCCGTTTCATATCCGGCTGAATACCGGGCGGTTTACGGCAGCGCTTGATTTGGATTCGCAGCTGAATTTGTATCGTATCATTCAAGAATTCCTTTCTAATGCCTTGAAGCATTCTCAGGCGAATGAAGTGCTGATTATGCTGATCAGCATCCAAAATAAGGTCATTTTGCATTATGAAGATGACGGTGTCGGCTGTAATCAGGAAGAAGGCAGTGAACAGTCGATGAGCATGGGGCTATCGGGCATTAAGGAACGCGTCCGCGCGCTGGATGGCCGCATGAAAATCGAAACGAGCGAAGGAAACGGATTTAAAGTGGATATTGAAATGGAATTGTAACCAATTTATCACCAAATCGACTTGGCAGAAGCCAAGTCTTTTTAATAAAATGGAAATGAATGAGTAAAAGGGAGGAAACCATGAAAAAGATACTAGTGATTGATGATCATCCGGCTGTCATGGAGGGCACTAAGACGATTCTTGAAACGGACATGAATCTTTCTGTTGATTGCCTCAGTCCCGATGCCAGTGAACAATTTGTTCTTCAACATGATTTTTCAGCTTATGATCTCATATTGATGGATTTAAATTTGGGTGATGACATCAGCGGGATAGAGCTTTCCAAGAAAATCTTAAAAGAGAATCCTCTCTGTAAAATTATTGTTTACACAGGGTATGAGGTTGAAGATTATTTTGAAGAATCTATTCGCGCCGGTCTGCATGGCGCCATCAGCAAAACTGAATCCAAAGAAAAAATTATGCAATACATATACCACGTGCTCAACGGACAAATTTTAGTCGATTTCTCATATTTCAAACAGCTGATGTCTCAGCAAAAAACGAAAACGTCTTCTTCCCCTCAAAGCGAGCAGGACCGTTTAACGCCGAGAGAACGCCATATTCTGAAAGAGGTCGAAAAGGGTTTAACCAATCAGGAAATCGCCGACGCGCTTCACTTGAGCAAACGGTCGATTGAATACAGCCTGACTTCCATTTTTAATAAACTGAACGTCGGCTCACGTACGGAAG
The DNA here is from genome assembly GCF_001584325.1 of Bacillus nakamurai. Taxonomy (GTDB): domain Bacteria; phylum Bacillota; class Bacilli; order Bacillales; family Bacillaceae; genus Bacillus; species Bacillus nakamurai. The sequence continues at coordinate 65,174 of NZ_LSAZ01000043.1, read as the reverse complement.
CGGTGCTGATCGCTAAATCTGATAATGTATTATAAACCTTGAAGGGAGAAAGACAAATGAACCTGAAAAATACATTGCTTGAAGCGCTCGGTATCGAGATTACCGAAAACACGGCGGAGAGGTGCGTGGCGGTTATGCCGGTGGATAGGAGGACGGTGCAGCCTTTCGGTTACCTGCACGGAGGAGCTTCGGCCGCTTTGGCGGAGACTGCGGCAAGCGTCGGCGCTCAGCATTTTATCGACCAATCGTCACAGGCGTGTGTCGGTCTTGAGATCAATGCCAACCATCTAAAATCCGTTAAAGAAGGCGGCACGGTCACAGCGGTCGCCGAACCGGTTCACACCGGCAGAGCAACGATTGTTTACGACATTAAGATTTATGATGAAAAGGAAAGGCTCATCTGTGTTTCCCGCTGCACGCTGGCTGTCATAACAAAATAAGAAAACAGCCGGAATCCTGATTCGTCCGGCTGTTTGTTTTTACAAATATGAATCCTCTTTGCGCTTAATCACAAAGTTTCTGATCCCTTTATAATCATCCTGCACGCTTCTCTTATCAAGCGCAACCCCCGAATTATACGCAGCCCTGCAAATGAGATGTGCCCCGACCGGAGCCGTCAGCAGGATAAAGATAATCCCCAGCAGAATTTTTGCGGATATTTCTCCGGTCAGCATCCATAGATAACATAAGACGCCGAGCAATACCATATTGACTCCGAGTGTCGAGCCTTTTGAAGACGCGTGGGCGCGTGTAAACACATCAGGCAGCCGAAGCGTACCGAAAGAGGCGACTAGACAGATCAGCGATCCCATCAGGATAAAGACGGCAACCGCCCATTTAACGATTTCGATCATTTTCAATAATCTCTCCTTTCTCTAAAAATTTAGCGAAGGCAATCGTCCCGATAAACGATAAAATGCCGAGCAGCAGGATAATGTCCAAAAAGGCCGTCGTTTTCAATAAGATGGACACGAGCGCTGTCATGGCAATCAGATTAATGCCGATGGCATCAAGAGCAACGACCCGATCCGGCACTGTCGGCCCTTTAATGACACGAATGACATACAGCAAGGTCGAAACCGCCATAATGCCGAGCGATAATTGAAGAATAAACGTAAACATCAGCGGCTCACCTCCTGGATGGCTTTTTCAAAAGAGACGCGGATGTCATGAATCGCTTTTTCCGCATCGTCAATGTCCATAGCGTGTATGTAAAGAATCGACCGGTCATCGGAAATATCCATCACAAGCGTTCCGGGCGTTAAGGTAATTAACAGCGAGAGCAGGGTGATTTCCCAGTCCTCGGTCAGTTCTGTCTTAAATGCAAAGATTCCCGGGCGTATGTTCAGTTTCGGCGACATAATCGTTTGTAACACACTGACATTGGCTAAATATAATTCCTTCATAAAGATAAGAAACAGTTTGACAAGACTCCATATTTTCCACACATAAAACGGGCGCGAGAAGAAGCGTCTGAAAAAAAAGAGCGCCGCCAATCCCGCAATAAACCCAATGATGAATCCTGCGGCACTGAGGCTGTTTGTGAGAAACATCCAGCAAACAGCGAGAAGAACATTTAATAATAGTTGAAAAGCCATGCCATCTACTCCTTCAAAACAGCTTCAATGTATTTTTCCGGGTTCAGCAGAGTCTCAGCGGCCTGATTGACATACGGTGACACCCATTCGGTTCCGAGTCCGAACGCAAGCGATAAGAGGAGAAAAACAGCGGCCGGATAAAGAAGTCCTTTTGCAGAACGATTGCCCCCGGCTGGTGTTTCCTTTTCTTCCCCCCAAAAAGCCGTAATAAAAATCTTCAGCACTGAATACAGAACAAGCAGGCTTGACAGCAGAATCAATACGGAAAACAGCATTTCCCCGCGATCAAAACCGCCTTCTGCAATTTTCAGCTTGCCTATAAATCCGCTGAACGGCGGTATGCCGGCCAGAGAGATGCCGGATATAAAAAACATCCAGCCTAAAACGGGGTAGCGGGTGATCAGACCGCTCATTTTATGCAGACTGGCTGTGCCCGTCAAAGCAATGAGCGTTCCTGCAAGCATAAACAAAGCCCCTTTAATCAGCATATCGTGAATCAGATAATAAATCGCTCCCTGAATGGAGGCGGGAGTGTTCATGGCGATTCCGAATAAGATCACGCCGACGGCTGTAATAATATTGTAGATGACGATTTTCATGACATCGGCATAGGCGATAGACCCGATCACACCGAATAAAACCGTCAGCATCGCAAGCCACATCATCAGCTGATGGGTAAAGCCGGTATCGTGAATAAAGATCAGCGTAAATACCCTCAAGATCGCGTACAGCCCGACTTTTGTTAAAAGAGACCCGAACAAGGCTGAAATCGCCGTCGGCGGCGCGTAATAAGAACCCGGCATCCAGAAGTACAGAGGGAAGATCCCGCCCTTTAAACCGAATACGACGAGAAACAGCACGCCGATGACCGTGATCAGTCCCGTCTGGCCCGACTCGCTTATTTTTACGCTTAAGTCGGCCATATTCAGCGTTCCCGTCACGGCATACAAGTAACCGACGCCGATGACAAAAAACGCAGATGACACAATGTTAAACACGATATATTTCAATGACTCTCTCAATTGAATCTTCGTCCCGCCCAGCACGATCAGCATATAAGACGCGATAAGCAGAAGCTCAAAAAAGACGTACATGTTAAACAAATCACCCGTTAAAAACGCTCCGCTCACGCCGGCGAGAAGAAATTGCACGGCGGAATAATAGAATGCGCGCTCCCGTTTTTCTCCGATGGAGCGGAAGGAATAGAGGATAACGAGCAATCCGATGACAGCGGTTGTCAGAACAAGCAGGCTGGCCAGCTGGTCTGCAGCGAGCACAATGCCGTACGGCGCTTTCCAGCCGCCAAGTGTTAAGGTCTGAACCCCGCCTGTAAAGACGGTTTGAACGAGGATAGCGCTGATCACAATGGAAACAGCGGAGACGGCGGTGCTGAATATCCGCATCAGCATGACGTTCCTGTTCATAAATATTAAGAGAACTGCGGCCAGAAGCGGCAGCAGGATAGGCAGTATCACAAAATTATTCATGTTGATCATTTCCCCTCATTTGATCCATATCATCCGACTTCAATTCCTGATAGGCGCGAAACGCCATGACGAGCAGGAAGGAAGTGACGCCGAATGAAATGACGATCGCCGTCAGTATCAGCGCTTGCGGCAGCGGATCGACAAATGACGTGCTTTTTCCGCCTAAAATAGGAGGGGCGCCTTTTTTCAGGCCGCCCATTGTCAAAAGCAGCAAATGCACGCCGTGGCTTAAAAGAGCGGTCCCGATAATGACGCGCAAAAGACTTTTAGAAAGCAGCAAATAGGTTGCAGCCATAAACAAAATACCAGCGATGACAGACATTAAGATTTCCATTATTCTTCCTCTCCAATCGTTTGAATAATGGTCATCGTAACGCCGACGACAACGAGATACACGCCTAAATCAAACAAAGTGGCCGTCGCCAGCTCCGTTTTTCCGAGCAGGGGGAGCTGAAAATGGCCGAATGTATGGCTCAGAAAGGGCGCTCCGAAAAGGAACGATCCGGCTCCCGTTGCAATCGCGATCAAGAGACCCGCGCCCGCTACATAAATAAAATTAACAGGTAAAATGGATTGAACCGTCTTTAAATCAAAAGCTAAAAGCAAAAGCACGATGGCCGAAGACGTAATCAATCCGCCGACAAATCCACCGCCCGGTGCGTTATGCCCGGATAAAAATAAATAGAAAGAGAAAAGCAGGATGATAAAGGATACCAGCTTGGTTACTGTCTGCATGATGATGTCATTTGTTTTATGCTCTCTCAACGCTCTTCTCCCTCCTCTTTGACTTTCGTTCTGATCATACTGTAAATCCCGAGAGCGGCAATCGTCAGCACCGTAATCTCAAACATCGTATCAAAGCCCCTGAAATCCACCAGGATGACATTGACGATGTTATTGCCTCCGCCCAGCTTATGGCTGTACGCGGTGAAAAAGGAAGCGATGCTGTCCTTTGTTTTTTCGCTTGAAGACGCGATCCCGAGCAGTGTGACAATAAGGCCGACGCCGAGTGATATCACAACATTCGTCATTCGGAATGTTCTTGTCTTCTTTTTCCTCTGCATCTTCGGCAGATGATAGAAACAAAGAAGAAACAGAGCGACGGATATCGTCTCAATGACAAGCTGAGTCAGCGCCAAATCGGGCGCTCTGAAGATGACGAAAAACAGCGCCAGCGTGTAGCCGACGACGCCGAGTGAGATAATCGCTGTCAGCCGTGACTTGGCGAAGACGGTTGCCGCCGTCGCGCTCACCATGACGAGTGATAAGACGATTTCATACGGCCCGATCTCCGCCATTTCCTTCGTTGTAAATGAAAATCCGCCTTTCAGCGCAAGCGCTGATCCGATGAGAATAATAAAAGCGGCAAAGATATACAGCAGATAATCTCTTAAAAAACCGGTCATATAAGATGACGTCAGCTGATAAGACCTTTTTTCCATGCTGCCCGTTATGCTGTCGTAAAGGCGGTTCAGCGTCAGTTTTTTCGGAAACAGCTCATACAGCCGTTCCCATTTAGATAACGTCACATAACCGATCGTACCGACAATGATAATGCCGAGGGTCATCAGTACCTCAGCCGTCACCCCATGCCACTGTGAAATGTGGACATGGAATGTGTCACCGCCGGTTAACAGAGCCGGATAAATTGAATTCATCGCCGGTTCAATCAGGCTGTATGACAAAATGTTCGGTACGAAAAACAGGCTGACTGCACAAGCGGCAAGGATGACAGGCGAAATCAGCATGCCGAGCGGAGCCTCGTGCGGTGCCTTTTCGAGCTGGTCAAACTTGGCTGTTCCTCTGAATGTCCTGAAGAACAGCTTCATGCTGTAGATGAAAGTAAACACGCTGCCGACCCACGCGAGGACGGGGAACAGCACTCCCCACGTATCAAGGTGAAAAATATCTGCATGGGAAATCCGCAGCATACTTGTAAAGAACATTTCCTTGCTCAAAAAGCCGTTAAAAGGCGGAAGGCCTGCCATGGAAAACGTACCGATCAGCGAGACGGTGAACGTAATCGGCATGACCGCCATCAGCCCGCCAAGCCTGCGGATATCTCTCGTCCCTGTCTCATGATCAATAATACCGACCGCCATAAATAGGCTTCCTTTAAATGTGGCATGGTTAATCAAGTGAAACACAGCCGCCATCACAGCTGCCGTAAAATACTCCGAGTGCTGATAATGGAGAGCGGCGGCTCCGGCACCGAGCATGGACACAATCATTCCGAGCTGGCTGACTGTGGAAAAAGCCAAAATTGATTTTAAATCAGTTTGTCTGACCGCCTGGAATGATGCCCATACCATCGTGATGAGGCCCACAGAAGCAACCGTCCAAAACCACACGGGTGAAAACGCAAAAATCGGACTGAATCTGGCAATGAGATAAATTCCTGCCTTCACCATTGTGGCGGAATGAAGATAGGCGCTGACAGGAGTGGGCGCCTCCATCGCGTCAGGCAGCCAAATGTAAAACGGAAACTGCGCCGACTTCGTAAATGCCCCTAATAACAGGAGAATCATCGCCGGGATAAAGAACGGATGGCCGGTGATTAAATGCACCTGATTGACCATTTCCCTGATACTGAATGAGTCCGTGATAAGGTAAAGAAGGATAAAGCCGCCGAGCATGCAAAGCCCGCCGCCTACGGTGATCAAAAGCGATTTTACCGCGCCGTAGCGTGATTTCTCCCGCTTATACCAATACCCGATCAATAAGAAAGAAGACAGGCTTGTCAGCTCCCAGAACATATAAAGCACAATGACGTTATCAACGAGCACAACACCGAGCATCGCGCCCATAAACATCAGCAAGTAAACATAAAAGGGGCCGAGCTTCTCCTTGTCTTTAGATAAGTAATAAATGCTGTACAGCGTAACTAAAGAGCCGATACCCGTAATCAATAAAGCGAATAAAAGCCCTAGCCCGTCAATATAAACGGTAAAGTTAATACCGAGTGACGGAATCCATTCGGCCACGGAACGAATGGTTTCTCCCGCCATCGTCATACGGAGCATGCTGATAAAGTAAATGAACAGCAAGACGGGCAAGACCAGCACAAACCAGCCAGTATGAACGTTTTTTACCCATTTCCAGAGAAAGGGAACAATACATGCAAATAAAAAAGGCGCCAAAATCGCTAAATGTAACAGCTGCAACAGAAGACCTCCTTCGCTTGTTTTTTGACAAGCAACTGCTTTATGTATGAGTGAATAAAATAAATTCACGGTCATAGGACCCAGTACAAATTATATCGCACTTTTTTTTACCCTGCTACGGCATAATGTATTCCTCTTTTAATTATATGGTCTTTTGACCTCAAAATAAATTTATCAAACATTTTTGTTTTTGTATATCCATTTCTCTTTCTGATCAAGCTGAATATAAGGAGCTGATCAGATGAAAAGAAAAGCTGCTGTATGTACAGGATTATTTTGTTCCATCATCGCAGGAACATTCATAGCGGACGGCTTGCATAAAGGACGGCATCAAATGAGAGTCGATGAGTGGGAGCGGTTTTTTCTGGATACGGAATACGCGCACGGAAGATTAAGCGCGGCTGAATCGATGCGGGAGCCATTTCAGCCGCGGGAATATATGAGGATCGTCAACAGATAAAAAGAGTTCCGGCGCAAGGGCGCGGAACTCTTTTTCTGTCTGTTTTTCAGCGTTTACCCTTAATGTAAGGGATGCCGTTTGCTTTAGGCGCATCCGCGCGGCCGATAAATCCGGCAAGCGCGAGAATGGTTAAGATGTAAGGAGCCATCAGCATATACACATTCGGTATGTCTTTGAAAAGGGGCAAAAGCGAACCGATAATGCTTAAGCTTTGCGCAAATCCGAAAAACAGCGCTGCCCCGAGCGCTCCGATCGGATGCCATTTGCCGAAGACAAGCGCGGCAAGCGCGATAAAGCCTTGACCGGAAATGGTGGAATGAGTGAAATCAAGCGCGATTGTAGAAGCATATACACCGCCGCCGAGACCGCCGAACAGTCCGCTGATCATGACGCCGATATAACGCATCTTAAACACGTTTACACCCATCGTATCAGCCGCCATCGGATGTTCCCCGACCGAACGGATGCGAAGCCCGAACGGTGTTTTGAATAAAATGAACCAAGAAATAAAGGCCAGAACGATAGCTAAGATTGACGTATAATACACATCAGAAAAGAAAATCTTTCCTAAAACCGGAATGTCACTCAAACCGGGAATATTTGTTTTATAAAAGGGCTCAGGGATTTTATCCGTCTGCGCTTTTCCGTATATGAGCTTGACGATAAAAAGCGTCGCGCCTAAGGCCAGCATATTAATTGCCACACCGGTTACGGTCTGATCGGCGCGGAAGGAAACGGCAGCGGCCGCGTGTATCAGCGAGAACAGGACTCCCGCAATCATCGCTGCAATCAAGGCGAGCCACGGCGTCGCGGCCCCGAGCTGATGTCCGAGAAATAAGTTAAACAGCACACTTGTAAAGGCGCCGATAATCATCAGCCCTTCCAAACCGATATTGACAACGCCCGATCTTTCGGAAAACACGCCGCCGAGAGCGGTTAAAATAAGCGGGGCTGCGTATACGAGTGTTGCCGGGACAATAATGGATAAGATCTGCAGGAAGTCCACTTACTTCGCCCCCTTTTTCTTCAATTTATCAAGCACAAGACGGATGGCGTAACTTGACGCTACAAATAAAATAATAATGGCAATCACGATATCAACGACTTCTGAAGGCACGCCTGATTCAATCGGCATATTTAACGCGCCGACTTTAAGACCGCCAAGCAGACATGCCGCAAGAACTGCGCCGATGGCCGTATTGCCGCCGAGAAGGGCGACCGCGATTCCGTCGAAGCCGACGCCGGTAAAGGCGCCCTTAACCGCCGCGTATTGGAAGGTGCCGAGTCCTTCCATCGCACCGGCAAGTCCGGCAAAAGCTCCTGAAATCAGCATGGAGTACATCATATTTTTTCTGACGCTCATTCCGGCGTACTGTGCGGCGTGCTGATTAAAGCCGACTGCGCGGAATTCAAATCCGCTCCTTGTCTTATGAATGACAAACCACATGACGACAGCCATAAAAAGAGCGATCAGAATGCCCCAGTGAAGTCGGGAATAATCCGTCAGCTGCTCTAAAAATGGCGAGCGGAGAGAGGCGCTTTCATGAATTTTTGCCGTTTTGTCCCGGTGATCCGTCATGACATTGGAGATCAGATAATTTGTTAAATGAAGGGCGATATAATTCATCATGATTGTGACAATGACTTCATGGACATAAAAACGCGCTTTTAAAAATCCGGGAATCAATCCCCAAAGCCCGCCCGCGGCGGCCGCTGCCAATAAAGCAAGCGGGAGGTGGATATAAGCCGGGGCGTCAAAGGAAGTGCCTGCCCAGACAGCTGCGGTCCAGCCGACAAGCAGCTGTCCTTCAACGCCGATATTGAACAGACCCGCCCGAAAGGCAAACGCCACCGCCAAGCCGGACAAAATATAAGGCGTAATCTGCCGGACCGTTTCCCCTATGTAATACACTTCACCGAAGATGCCGTTCCAGAGAGCCGAATATCCGCTGATGACATTATATCCGCTGGCGAGCATGATGACGGCTCCCGCCGCTAAACCAAAAATGATGGCAATCAGCGGAACAGCCAGATGAGAAAGTCGATTAATCATGTGTTTTCCCCGCTTCCATTTGCTTACTTCCCGCCATTAAAAGCCCGAGCTCCTGCTCGTTTGTTTCAAGCGGATTGACGTTTGCGATGATGCTGCCTTCAAAAATGACGGCGATTCTGTCGCTTACATTCATAATTTCATCAAGCTCAAATGATAACAGCAGCACCGCTTTGCCGGCGTCCCGCTGCTCAATCAGCTTTTTGTGGACGAATTCAATTGCGCCGACATCCAGCCCCCGTGTCGGCTGGGCTGCGATTAAAAGATCGGGATTTCTGTCCACTTCCCGGCCGATAATGGCCTTTTGCTGGTTTCCTCCCGACAGCGCCCGTGCAGGCGTATATTCATCAGGGGTTCTGACATCGTATTCTTCAATCAGGCTGCGCGCTTTGTCATAGATAGCGAGGTTGTTTAATATGCCGAAAGAGGAGTAGGGTTTTTGGTAATAATTTTGCAGCACGATATTTTCACCGATCGGAAAATCAAGGACAAGCCCGTGTTTATGGCGGTCCTGCGGAATATGCCCGATGCCTGATTCGGTGACTTTTCGCGGCGGCAGGTTTTGCAAAGGCTTGCCGTTTAACGTGATCGTTCCGGAATGCGTTTTTCTGAGGCCGGTAATGGCTTCGATGAGTTCAGACTGTCCATTTCCGTCAACGCCCGCGATGCCGACAATTTCACCGGCTCTGACAGAGAGGGACAGCTGTTTGACCGCCTCAACTCCGCGCGCGTCCTTGACCGTCACTTGAGAAAGCGCGAGCACTTCTTGTTTCGGGTCAGCCGCTTTTTTGTCCGTTTTAAATGAAACCTCTCGTCCGACCATAAGGCTTGCCAGCTCATCTTTATCCGTATTCGCCACATCCAGCGTCTTAATGCCTTTTCCTTTGCGGATGATGGTCACCCGGTCGCACACTTCCATAATTTCTTTTAATTTGTGGGTGATGAGAATAATAGATTTACCTTCATTGACCAAGTTTTTCATAATTTGAATGAGTTCTTGAATTTCATGCGGAGTCAGCACCGCAGTCGGTTCGTCAAAAATGAGAATCTCGGCGCCGCGATAGAGAGTCTTTAAAATCTCGGCGCGCTGCTGCATGCCGACAGCGATATCGGCAACTTTGGCATCCGGATCAATTTGCAGCCCGTAACGGTCAGAAATATCACGCACGTCTTGGGCTGCCCTCTGTTTATCAATTCTGCCGAGCTTTTTCGGTTCTTTGCCGAGAATAATATTTTCTGAAACCGTAAAGGTGTCAACAAGCATAAAATGCTGATGCACCATGCCGATGCCGAGGTCATTGGCTTTGTTCGGGCTGTTAATGTGAACGCGTTCGCCCCGCACCCGGATCTCGCCTTTTTCAGGCTGATACAGGCCGAACAGGACATTCATGAGAGTGGATTTTCCCGCGCCGTTTTCACCCAGCAGGGCGTGAATTTCGCCTTTTTTCACTTGGAGAGTAATGTTATCGTTGGCGACGATACCAGGAAATTCCTTGCGTATCTTGAGCATTTCAATGATATATTCCACCGATTTGACCGCTCCTTTATAGAGATGCTTTGTGAGAAAGAGCCCGGCAAAAGAAAAGCTGCAAGAGCTGCAGCTTTTCCTTCACCGCTCTTTTAAGAAAAAAGGGGGTAAGAACCCCCTGATCCTTACTCAGTTTTGAAGGTTTTCAATTCTTTATCAGTCGAAGGGACGTCAAGCCCGTCTGTGATTTTTTTCTTCCAATCATTCACTGCTTTGATGACATCGTCAGAAAGATTTTCCTTGTGGTCGGAGATGCCGACAGCATCTTGATCCAAACCGTAAGTTAACGTTTTTCCGCCAGGGAATTTGCCGCTCTTTGCTTTTTTCGTCAAGTCTTCAACGGCCGTGTCCACCTTTTTAACCATTGACGTCAGAGTCACGTTGTCTTTTGTTCCTTCGACTTGCCCTTCCGCGTACTGGTCTTTATCAACCCCAATGACCCACACGCTCCGTTTAGGATCTTCTTTTTTAAGGTTTTTCGCTTCAGTGAAGACGCCTGTTCCGGTTGCGCCGGCCGCATGATAAATCACGTCAACGCCTGATTTGTACATGCTTTCTGCCGTAGCCTTGCCGACGTCAGCTTTGTCAAATCCGCCCGCGTATTTCACTTCAACTGCCGCTTTCGGATTTGCAGCTTGTACACCCGCGCGGAAGCCGATTTCGAATTTTTTGATTAATTCAGACTCCATTCCGCCTACAAAGCCGACTTTTCCCGTTTTGCTCGATAAAGCGGCTGCCACTCCGACGAGGAATGAACCTTCCTGCTCTTTAAAGGTAAGGCTCGCTACGTTGTCTTTTTTAACAACGTCGTCAATGATCGCGAAATTCGTGTCTTTGCGCTGATCAGCAATTTCGCTGATTGAATCTTGCATTAAGTAGCCGACGCCGTAAATCAGGTCAAAGTGCTCGCGCGCTAATTTATTTAAGTTCGTTGTATAATCTGCATCTGATTTTGATTGAAGGTAGTCATAACCGCTTTTGCCTTTTTCAAGTCCGTTGTCTTTTCCGAACGCCTGAATGCCTTCCCAAGCCGACTGGTTAAATGATTTGTCATCGACGCCGCCGATGTCGGTAACCATCCCGACGGTAAATTTTTTGTCACCGCCTGAGCCGTTTGCTTTGTCGCTTGAGCCGCATGCGCTTAATATGGTCCCGGCTGCCGCAATGAGCGCCATAGCCATTCCGATTTTGCGTTTTTTCAAAGATATAACCCCCCTGTAAAATATGGCTGATGCTGAGTCTTCCCGTCCTATGTCCCAAACCGGATGCAGAATCAAAAAAACTTTCTGATAATAATGATGAGACATGTCTCTTTTTCCCGCTGCCGCGAGTGCTCTCATTAAGGATTGGGACTAATGGCTTATCCGAAAAGATCAGCTAACCAATCATAATTTATCATTTTACCCGACATAAATAAATAGAAATTTGCTTATTTTTTAAAAAATATCAATTTTATGAACCGCCTTCCTCAGCTGGATAAAAAATAGGTGATAGAGACCATTCGTTATTCTTATATAGCATATAAATGGGTGATCTCAAGCCTTTTATCACGAGATATGATAGTGAAAAAGCACTGTTCCCATTTGAACAGTGCTTTTGATATTAAAAATATTGATTTATGCTGCTGACATTGCCGGTATTGATATTGTATTGAAAGACGGGTCTGCCGATCGTGCCGTAGGCCATTTCTACGTTCAGCACCTGAATGTCTTCAAGAAACTTAAGGTACTTTCGGATGGACACTTGGGAAATCTCTGTATGTTTGGCGAGATCCTCGGTGGTAAAGGAGCTGTCGCCGAATGATTCTATGCTTGCCCAAATGAGTTTCAGCGTGCTCTTTGTCAATCCCTTCGGAAGATGAACCTTTTCCGCCGCTTCTTTCTTTTGGAACAGCTCCGCATCCAATTCCTTCTGTGTCATGCTTCTATGTGACTGATACACCTTTTGCTTCCGTCTGTAGTCGGAAAGGGCGGTCTGGAAGCGGTCAAATTCAAACGGCTTGATTAAATAATCGACGGCGCCGTACCGAAGGGTCTTTTTGATGACATCGAGCTCGCTTGCCGCCGAAATGACGATGACATCAACCGATTCGTTCTGCTTACGGATTTCAGTTAAAAGCTCCAGCCCGTTTTTTCCCGGCATGTAAATGTCAAGAAGTATCAGATCGATATGATGTTCGCTTAAAACATGCAGCGCGCTTTGAAAGGATGAGGCGATGCCTTTGAGCTGGAAGCCTTCGATTTGGCTGAGATAGCGTTTATTTAATTCACCCACCATGGGGTCGTCTTCAACTATGAGTACATTAATCATCATTTTCCTCCTTCGGTTCATACGGAATGCGAAGACTGAAAGTAGTTCCTTCATTCTTTTCACTTGTCACAATCATATGGCCTTTTAAATTTTCTACGCTTTGCTGGGTAAAATAAAGGCCGAATCCCCGGTTTATTCCTTTTGTGGAATAACCTTGTTCGAAAATATGAGCTTGATCCTCAGCAGACATCCCGGCCCCCGTGTCCGTAATGTCAATATCAAGCTGGCGTTCTTGGAATCTCATCGAAAATGTGATGTTTTTCTTCGGCATCTGCGCCACTGCGTCAAGGGCATTGTTTAAAAGATTTCCGATAATCGTAATGAGCTCGTGAATGACGGCGGGATCCGCAGCCTTCGGTATCATGCCGTTCAGCTGTATGTCCAAATCGGCGCCCTGTTCGCGTATGTAGCTTTGTTTTCCTAAGAGAAACCCTGCAAGAACCGGGCTTTTGACGTCATTTATAATTTCGCTTGTTTCTGTCTTTTGCTGAATCGCAATGTCTTTAATATAAGTGCCGAGATCGTCGTATTCTTTTAACTGCACGAGGCCTAAAATGACATGAAGCTTGTTCATAAATTCGTGTGATTGGGCCCTTAAGGCGTTTGCATACATTTTAACACCAGAAAGCTGTTCTGCTAAATGCTTAACCTCCGTTTTGTCTCTGAAGGTGGCGATCGCTCCGACAGTTTGTCCTTTAAGGTGGATGGGGACTTCATTAAAGACCAGCTCCAGCCCGTTAATGCGGATATCCCTGTCCTGAAGCGGTTTTTTCGTTTCAATGACCTGCTTCAGTTTGCTTTTCGGCAAAATATCGTTCACATCTTGATCGACCGGATTAGTCGGAATACCCATTTTAATAAACAGACGCTTTGCTTCGGCATTGGCAAGCTTAATTTTTCCATGCGCGTCAACCGCCAGGATGCCTTCCTTCGTCGATTCGAGCATAGCGCTCCGTTCCTCAAGCAGGGTGGCGATTTCATAAGGCTCCAGCCCGTACATAATGTTTTTGACGGTGCGGGCGACAATAACGGCTCCAAGGATGCCGACAAAAATACTGACGCAGATAATGAAGTAGAGCGGTCTTAAGCTCTGACTGACAACTTCTTGTATTTTATTCAGAGAAATGCCGACCGAAACGACCCCGACCTGCTTTTTATCTTTCCCGTAAACCGGAACGAACGCTCTCATTGATTTGCCGAGAGTTCCTGCCGCTGTGCTCGTATGGACATGTCCGCGAATCGCGGGCTCTTCATCTCCGCCCGTGAATTTTTTCCCGATTTTATTCGGATTGGGGTGGGTGAGCCGAATGCGGTTCATATCCATTACGACGACAAATTCGGTTCCTGTCGTATGCTGGACGTCTAATGTAAAATTCCGCAGCTCTTTAAGCCCTTTTTTTGTCTCTAATGACCGTGCGACGCTGGGTGTTTCCGCGACCAATTGCGCGGTTCTTAAAGCGGTCGTTCGTTCTTCTTCCTTTACGCGGTTTGCGGTTTGGACGCTGATGGTGAAAAATGTGATGCAAAGTGCAATGAGGACGACAAAGCAGACGAATATCGTTAATCTGGTTTGCAGTTTTAAAGTTTTTTTCATAACAGCCTTCCTTACGTTTATCATTCCCGCGTTCTACTTTACTCCGAAAAAGCCGGTTTGTGAAGATCGGGCGCTTATTTCGTAAAAGTGAGGAAAAATGGAATATTTTATCTTGTCAATGTGTTTTAAGTCCTCCATAATAAGTGAGGTAGATTACAGAAAGGGACTTTTTATATGAAAAATACTTATTGGACGGGTTATTTTCCGCTCGTCGCGATTCTGCTTTTTAGTTCGTCATTATCTATTTCTACTTCGCTGTATGTCATGAAGCTGCTTCAAACGCTCGGCATGTATCAGGGAATGCTGGATTACTTCTCTGAAAAAGGGATCAGACTCGCGCTTTTCGCAGCGTTCGCCCTTGTGTATTTTATGGTTTTTTCCGCTTTAAAGCTGATTGCAAACACTGTGACAGAGCTGTCTCTTTTGTTTTTTACAAATGACCCTGAAGGGGACAATTTGAAAAAAATCAGATTAGGCTCTTTAATTTATGTAGGCGGAGGCATTCTTTCCTTTGCTCTTGTACAAAACGGTTTTTGGATTGCGGCGCTTTTTGCAGCCGTTACTCTTGTGTATTTGATTTTTATGGTGTACAGAATTTATGCAACACTCTCCGTCGTCTCGTTAATCGGTTTTATATTGCTGGAGATCTTGTTTTGGTTTACTTTTGTTATCGGTATTTTGTACATCTTTATCAAGCTTTATAATAGCATAATGGCTAGCTTACCTGTGTAAGCTAGCCATTTTTGTATTAAGACAGAAATCTGTTTTTGATGTCAGGGGAGGGGAGCATGCATGCTTCCCTTTTTTCGAACCATTTGTAACGGCTACGGGCAATGAAAGAATACACCATATCCCTGAGGGGACGCGGCACTGCGAAAAAAATCGCAGACAGCCGCCAGGCTCCGCGCAAATGGCGGGAGACTTTTAATACGGCAGCTGATTTCCTGTAGATTCGCCCGTTTTCTATAAAGACCATGCTGTCAAAATGCTCTGTTGGAAGTCCTTGTGATGCCAGAAGCTCCTGAGCGGTATCTGATTGAAGTGAAGCAAATGAGATCAGACCGTCCGGATCGCGTTTAATGATGAATTGAACGGCGCCGTTGCATAGGTTGCAGACGCCGTCAAACAAAAGCACGCGGTTCGGAAGATGAGCTGGTTTCAAGGCAGATCCCCTCCGTTTTTTTAATAGGCTGCTTGCAGCGTATTTTTCCAGATGGAAAGCTGAGGACTGGCGTCATGAAGATATTCGACGCTTGACGGCGTATCCTTGCCGACCCATACCCCCATTGTATACGAATCCGTCAGACCGACGAACCACATATCATGGTAATCATTTGATGTCCCTGATTTTCCGCCGACATACGGAGCTTTAAAGTTCGCTTTTTTCCCTGTTCCGCTTTTGACGACTGCTGTCATCATTTTTTTGATCTGCATGTTGGTGCGTACGCTGAAAATCTGTGTCGGCTGGTCTTTCCATTTCAAAATCGTTTTTCCTTTTAAATCGGTCACTTTAGTAATCGCATGACTCGGCGTATAGCTGCCGTTATTACCGAATGTCGTATACGCATTTGTCATTTCAAGCGGCGTCATGCCGTTCGTAAAGCCGCCGAGCGCTGCCGGGAGACGGTAATCCGCACTGACAAGTTTAGCGAAATGAAACGGTTCAAGATAGCTGAAAGCCTTACTGACCCCCACGCGGTCCATGATTCTGATGGCCGGTGTGTTATACGAGTATTTAAACGCCGTTTCTAAGCTTACCGTGCCGTACGTGCGATTGTTGTAGTTTTGCGGGCAATAATCTTTGCTGCAGAACTTGCTCGCGTCAATCGTGCTGCTCGCCGTGGCGCCTGTTTGTTCAATGTAAGGCCCGTAATCAAGCAGCGGCTTAATCGATGAACCCGGCTGTCTGTACGCCTGATAAGCACGGTTGAAATCATATTTGTGATAATCTTTACCGCCTGAGAGGGCGATGATTTGGTGCGTTTGGTGATTAATCACGGCCGCTCCGCCCTGTACGCCTGCATATGGAAGATTTTGATTCATTTGCGCAACGACTTGATTTTGCATGTACGGATTAAGCGCTGTATAAATCTTCACTCCGTCTTTTAACAGCGTGCTGACTCTTGCGGAAAGGTCGTTCTGTATTTTTTGTTTTGCTTTTCCGGAAGCTTTCGCCAGCCGTTTATCATAGCCTTCAGACGAA
Organism: Bacillus nakamurai; assembly: GCF_001584325.1. GTDB lineage: Bacteria > Bacillota > Bacilli > Bacillales > Bacillaceae > Bacillus > Bacillus nakamurai. The sequence continues at coordinate 48,780 of NZ_LSAZ01000043.1, read as the reverse complement.
GAGACGAGCTGTGTGAATTCATCATTTACATAGGAAACATAGTCCGGATATTTATTTGTTTTTTCGTTAATATTGAGTGTAATTCGTTCATTTTTGGCTTTTTTCAGCTGTTTGCCGGTAATAACCCCTGCTTTTTTTAATCCGTTAAGCAAGCGGACTTGTCGTTTTTTCGTGTAGTCAAAATGCTTGAGAGGATCATATAATGTAGGGTTATTAGGGATTGCGCAAATAAAAGCCATTTCTCCCAGAGTGAGAGATTTCAGCGGCTTGCTGAAATAAAATTGTGCCGCCGAGCCGACGCCGTACACTCCGTTATTAAAATAAATCGTATTTAAGTAGCCTTCTAAAATCTCATCTTTGCTGTACTTTTTCTCCAGCTGATAGGAATAGGCAAGCTCCGTCAGTTTGCGGCTGAAGGTGCGTTCATGGCTCAAATATACATTCCTTGCCAGCTGCTGGGTGATGGTGCTGGCGCCCTGGTCAATTTTGTGATCCTTGAAATTGGATGCGGCCGCCCTGACCATTCCCATAAAGTCAAACCCTTTGTGCTCATAAAAATGGCGGTCTTCAGAGGTTAAAAACAGCTGTTTTACCTCATTAGGGATGTTGCGAAAGGGCACGATGACGCGGTTCTCATGATCACTGACAATTTCAGAAACAAGGCTTCCGTCCCTGTCATACATGTAACTGTTTTGAACCAGGTTGATATCTTTTAAATCAATATGTTTATCAAGCACCTGATCTAAAGGCTTGATTTCTTTTACCTCTTTGCCGGAAGCAATAACTGTAAATGCAAACAACGGGATAATGCCAAGCAGCAAAATCCATCCGATTATTTTACGTACCATGGTCACTCTCTTTTCTCCTAATTTCTAGCCATATCGTATCATTCTTTTGAGAATACGAGAAGGTTAAATTTAGAAGATTCCTCAATTGCTAAGAGATCAGCCTGCATTTGCCGCTGACTCCTTTTGCATTCGCTCCGTCAGCCATAACAGGCCGGCGCCCGCTAAAAAGAGAAATGCCGTGACGTAAAAGGCGGCCGATATGGAGAAACTGCTCGATACGGCGCCGCCAAGCAGAGGGCCGAGCACGTTTCCGAGAAAACGAAAGCTGACGTTGTAGCCGAGAACCTCTCCTTGAATGCTGCCGGGAGCCTGAACGCGGATGGCTGCCGTAATACAAGGCAGCATGCCGCCCATCACCATGCCGAAAAGAAATCTGAACACAAGAAGCATGGAAAGGGAGGAGGCAAGCGCCTGCGGAATGAAAAACACGGCCGCGGCCGTCAAAAGCACAATTAAAATACGGCGGTGGCCGAAACGGTCACCCAAGTCTCCCCATTTTCGCGCCAGCAATAGGCTTCCAAGACCGGTGGCTGAAAACGCCATGCCGGAGAAAAAGGCTAAATTCACAGGTCCGTGCAGCTCATTTACATATAAAGCGAGCAGCGGCTGGATGCTGAAATTGCCGGTTTGCACGAGCATGGTGAGCACCATCATCACCAAAAGCGCAGGCTGGTGAAAAATGTAGGAGAGCACCTGTTTTCGCGAATATGTTTTCTGCTTACCTTTCTTCTCGCCGAGCGGCTGTTCGTTCACCTTAAATAAGACGAGAAGCACGGATGAAAAGATCACAAATGACGTGATAAAAAAAGTATACGTAAAGCCGAAGCTGTCAGCGAGCAATCCGCCCAAAAGCGGCCCGAATAAAGTCCCGGAGACCTGCCCCATCTGCAGCGTGCCGAGTGTTTTCCCCGCAGTCTGTTTCGGTGTCTGCGCGGAAATCATGGCAAGCGATGTCGGAATAAATCCGGTGACAAGGCCCATAAGCATTCGAAGGAAAAACAGCTGATGAACCGAGGTCACAAACCCCATCAGTAAAATGCTGACGGCAATTCCGGTCCCGGTGATCAGAAGGATTTTTTTGTAGCCGCGTTTATCGCCGAACCGCCCCCAAAACGGGGAAACGATAAATGCCATTAAAAACGTGACGCCGAACACATAGCCGCTCCATCTCTGCACATACCCGCCGGGGTGGGGGCTGATTGTTTCAATATATAAAGAAAGAAACGGAACAATCATCGTCGTACTGGCGGAAACAAAAAAGTTCGCGAGCCAAATGATAACGAAGTTTTTCTTGCGGATAGAAATAACATCACCTTCTTTACTTTTCGTGTGTCTAATAAAAGTATATAGGAAAGAATTTGGTATTTGTATTTTAAATGTTAATATAGGAAAATTGATTATTTTTAGAAAATGAAGAAAGTTTCAGAGGAGAGACTGATATACTATCATAAAATATCATTTTTGATCGAAGGAAAGGCAGGTGTAAAAAGTGGATCAGCGCAGTTTGCTCATTATTGATTTTGAATTTACAATGCCGGACGGCAAATACAGCCCGCAAAATTTCTTCCCGGAAATTATTGAGGCGGGGATTGTCAAAACGGTAAATGATGAAGTGGCTGAAACGTTTTCAAGTTATATTAAGCCAAAAAAATTTCCGAAGCTGACGAAACGATGCAAAACCTTTTTAAACATCAGCCAAAAGGAAGTCGACAGCGGGATCACATTTAACGAATTCATCCGCAAATTGAATGAGCTTGATCCTGAGAAAAATTGTACCATTGTAACCTGGGGAAGTATGGATATGAAAGTGCTGAAGAAAAACTGCATGTTTAACCATATTCCTTTTCCGTTTAAGGGCGAACTTCGGGATTTGTCCCTTGAATATAAAAATTTTTTCGGTGACAGGACACTGACGGGCCTGTGGAAAGCAGCCGAGGAATATGGCGATAAGGGAACGGGCATGCATCATAAAGCGCTGGACGACGCACGGACCACATACAAGTTATTTAAGCTTGTCGAACGGGATAAACAATACCTTGAAAAGCCGAAGCCTCCGACAATTGGTGATCGTGTTGATTTGACTGAGCTGTTTCGCCGGGCCACATAAAAAAACCCAATCAGTCTGACTGGGTTACGGTCTTTTGAAATATTCATGCTCTAGTGCGGCCAAATTGGCGAGCGAACGCTTCGCCCACTCCGAATCGTCTTTTGTCAGCTGATCTTTCAGCCGGGCTGCCGCTTCCTTTAATGATGCCGTATAATTCGGCACCTCGCCGTCAAACGGTTTGACCATCTGATGCGGTATGTTTGTCTGCTCACCGAATGCAAGCGCTCTTCTTTCATGGAAAAAAGGAACATCCGCCTGCTTCGGATGATGGAGATCTCCTTGAGCAGGATGCGTCAGTACGGCTTTGATTTTCACTAAATAGTGATTAGGCCTGACGTCTGTCACTTCCCCTATGTATGCTCCTGTTTTATAAAATCCTTTTACGATTGTGCCGATTTCAAACAAATGCATAGCCCTCACCTCCCTATTATTCTATAAAAGATCAATGCAAATGGCTAGTGAGGAGCCGCTGCCGGGAGCTGAACAGAGGCCGTAGTGCCGGAATGTTCGCCGCTTGTGAATATCACGGTGCCTTCATGATGTTCAATGATGGCGAATGTCACAGTGAGCCCGAGCCCCGTTCCGTTCGTTTTCAAGGTGTAATATGGCTTGCCGAGTTTTTGCAGCTCTTCATCGGACATGCCGATTCCGTTATCTGTTATCCGGATGCGGACCATCTCTTGATGTTTTTGGGCGGAGACCTGGATTCTGCCGTTTTCAGCCGCCACGGCTTCAATGCTGTTTTTTATCAGATTAATCAGGGCCTGTTTCAGTTTTTTAACATCCCCGTACACATATAAGTCCGGCTCGCTGTGAACATTGACTGTCACCGACTTAAAATTGGCGTAAGACTCCATCAGTGAACCGGTCTCCTTTACGAGCAGGGAAATATCAAACATTTCTTTTTCATAATCATCCTGCTTCGCCATATCAAGATAATTTGTAATGATTGTCTGGGCGCGGTCCAGTTCAGAGAGAACGAGCTTTTGATAACCGGCGCTTGATTTGTCTTGAAGGTGTTCGCCGCTGAAAAGCAGCTGAACAAAACCCCTGACGACCGTGAGCGGGTTGCGGACTTCATGGGCTACGCTTGCTGCAAGTTCGCTGACGACGGCCATTTTTTCTGAGTGTATCAGCCTCGCCCGCATCGACATATTCTCATCAATGCTCTCAATCAAATAAATGCACAGCAAAAGCGCGCTGATTTGGAAAAACACTGAGATCGCCGCCTCATAATAGACTGCATATAGATTTTGAAAATTGAGAATATTGATTACGGAATAGATGAAGATAGATGCGGTTGATAAGGTGATCTCCCAGCAGCCGATGAGAAGAGCCAGCAGCAGTTTCTTTTGTTTTGAATAAAAGGGCCATTTTGTTTGGAGCCGAATAGGGATCATCATGAGAAAAGGAAGCACGGATAAGAAAAAAAGGGCAGAAGGTTCAAAAAATATGAGCTGAAAACAAACGGATGCTGCACCCGCGGCAAGCCCTGCGGCAGTGCCGGCGTAAAGCAGACAAACCACAATGGGAATAAGCTGCAGCCCGTATCGGACGGCATGTAATTCCTGAATCGGATACACCATACATAATAAAGATGAAACGGATGCAAATGCGGCAACCAGCAGACGGTTTGCTCTCGGCACATGTAAAGCAGGTTTACTGAGCCAGATGACTTGATAAAGTAAAATAGGGAATAAAATAAAAGAGAAATGAAGCAAGTAATCTTTTACAATTTCCATTTATGCGAAATCCTTTCATGTAAAAATATGAATCTATTATAACATCTTTGGAATCAAAAAAAGAATATAATTTCTCTAAAACGAACGCCCTTATCTCTTTTGATAAGGGCATTCTCTATCTGTATTACGCCAAAGCGGCTTTGATTCTTGAAAGGCCCTCATTTACAGTGGATGCCGAACAGCCGACATTCAGCCTCATAAAACCTTCGCCGCCCGGGCCGTATTTTGTTCCCGGCTCTAAAATAATTTTCCCCTTTTTCAACATTCGTTCTTTGAGCTCTGCATCTGACAGGCCGCACCCGCTGAAATCCATCCATATTAAATAAGAAGCATCGGGCTTCATCATACGGACCTGCGGCAATTCATCCCGCAAAAAGGCACGAACCATATCAATATTCCGCTCAAGATAAGGCAGTAACGCGTCAAGCCAAGGGCCGCCCTTTGTATAAGCCGCTTCAATCGCCGCGACGGCGAACGCGTTGAGGCCGGAGATTCCGTTACGATGCATGACAGCAGAAAATTTCGCGCGTTTATACCGGTCCGGAATGATTATCGCCGACGCCTGGATGCCGGCAATATTAAACGTCTTGCTTGGCGCGGCACAAGTAATGGAAATCCGCGCAAATTCCTCAGAAAGAGAAGCGAAAGGCGTATGCTTCCTGCCGTACAGCATCAAGTCGGAATGAATTTCATCAGATACGACGGTGACGTCATGTTCGGCGCACAGCGACCCGAGTTGTAAAAGCTCTGCGCGGCTCCACGATCTGCCGGATGGGTTGTGGGGATTGCAGAGAATCATGAGCTTCACGGCCGGATCGCTCAGTTTTTTCTCAAGATCCTCAAAATCCATGTGATAGATGCCGTTTTCCTCCCGTAAAGGATTATGTAAAACCTGCCGCTTATTTTCCTTTATCATTTGATAAAAAGGCGTATAAACAGGAGATTGAATCAAAACCGGATCGCCGGGTTCAGTGAAGGCCTGAATGGCGGTGCTGATCGCCGTTACAACCCCGGGGCTGAACGTAATGCTGCCGGAATCAGGCCGAAAGCCGTGCCGTGTTTCAAACCATGAGGCGACAGCTTCTCTTGTTTTTCCGTCAGGTGACGTATAACCGAATATGCCGTGGTCAAGGCGCGTTTTTAAAGCGTCGGTTACCGCTTCGGGAGCGCGAAAATCCATATCGGCCACCCACATCGGCAGGGCATCGGTGACGCCGAATAAAGCTTCCGTGTTGTCCCATTTAACAGATTGTGTGCCAAGGCGGTTCTCTTGAAGGTCGAAGTTCATTTATAGTCACTCCTGTAGTATGATTATTTTCACAACGTTTCTATGATAAAATAGAAGGGCAAACTTTATTATAAGCGGTGATGAAAATGGAAGAAAGCCAAGCGGTCATGGAAATGATAAAAATCATTGCCAAGTGGGACCCGTTTCAATATGGAGAAGAATTTTATGAGACAGAAGCCGTCGATGTCGTGCAGGCCGTCTATGATAAAGACCGTGCCGATGAATTGGCTGAAGCCATTCAGGACATCTTCGAGGCTTCTTTTGAACAAAAGCTTCCGATTGCAAGCTGTCTCCAGGCGGCTGAGAAGCTTTTGCTCATCAAAGAAAGCAGCTCCTGCACCCCTTAAAAACCGGCATAGCGCCGGTTTTTTAATCAATAAATTCCAAAATCCGTTCCGAGACGAATTCCGGCCGTTCTTCAGGCACGAGATGCCCGGTTTCTTTAAGAGAATACAGGATCGAATCAGGCAGATCGTGATGAAGCCGTTCACCCACTGAGAACGGGACGACCCGGTCTTCTTCTCCCCATATTAACAGTGAGGGTTTGTCTATCCTTTTTAATTCATCAGGCGGCAGGTCGCCCTCCCTGTGCCGGATGAACCTTGTCATTGCTTTGAAAATCTGGCGGTCTGTAAATGGTTTTTCATATCCGTCAATCATTTTCTGGTTGATCAGCGTCTGATCGTGCACCACATTCAGCAGGTTTTTCAGCACGCCCTCTTTTGAAAGCCAATACTTTATATAAAGATGAAAGCAAGGAAGGTGCGTTCCGAAAATGATTGACGGATGCGAGCGTTTTAAATACCCGGAGCTGCATAGCAGAACGACTTTGGAAAAAAGCTCGGGCTTTAACAGAGCCGCTGATAAGGAAATCTGCCCGCCCATTGAATGACCGATGAGTGCCGCTTGGCTGATGTTCAGCTTTTCGAGAAGGCCGATCAAGAGCTTGGCGAGATTCGTGTACGTGTATACGAATGTACGCGATTTTTCCGATTGGCCGAAAGGAGGCAAATCGACCGCGATAATCTCGTAATGGCCCCGGAGCAGCGGTATCAGTTTTCTGAAGCTGAAGGCGGAAGATAAAAAACCGTGCACGCAGACGAGCGTGTGTTTGCCGGGATTTTCATAGTGCTCGTAATATAATTCAACTCCGTGAATTGCGAGCCGTTTAATAGGTGAAATAGCTTCCATCAGGGGTTTCGCCATCCTTTCTGTCAGTCACAGCCGGCCTTTTATGATTGTAAAATTTTAGCGCGGTTTTTCTTAGCATTTGTCGAAAATCGTGATATAATGTCATGAAGATTTTTGATAATGCAAAGGTGTGAAACATATGAAGCTGACCGAAAAAGAAACAGAAATATTAGAAATTTTAGACGAAAACAGCCGGGTTGATGCGGAAACGATTGCAAAAATGGCGGACATTCCGGCCGATGAAGTAAAAAGCATCATTGATAAGCTTGAAAAGGAAAAAGTCATCATTGATTATGCCGCGATGATCGACTGGCGCAAAGTCGACGGCCTTGAAGGTGTGACGGCTATGATTGATGTAAAGGTGACGCCGAAACGAAACGTCGGATTTGACGAGGTGGCCGAACGGATTTACCGGTTCCAGGAAGTCGAATCCGTTTACCTGATGTCAGGGGTGTACGATCTGTCTGTCGTCATTCGCGGCAACACCATGTCAGACGTGGCGCGTTTCGTATCAGAAAAGCTGTCGGCGCTTGATTCTGTCGTCTCTACGACAACCCACTTTATCCTGAAAAAATACAAGCATGACGGCAAGGTCTTCGAAACAGGAGACGATGACAAAAGAATCGTGGTGTCTCCGTAAATGGAAACGAAGACTTCTTATTTATCTGATTATGTGCAGCAAATTAAACCGTCAGGCATCCGCAAGTTTTTTGATTTGGCAGCTACGATGGAAGGCGTCATTTCTTTAGGCGTGGGAGAGCCTGATTTTGTAACGGCCTGGAATGTCAGGGAAGCGAGCATTCTTTCCTTGGAACAGGGCTACACGGCTTATACGGCCAATGCGGGGCTGTATGAATTGAGGGAAGAAATCAGCCGCTATTTGGATCAGCGGTTCGGCCTTTATTATTCTCCAGACCATGAGCTGATTGTTACCGTAGGGGCCAGCCAGGCGCTTGATCTCGCCATTCGCGCCATTATGAATCCGGGAGAGGAAATGTTAATTCCCGAACCGTGTTTTGTCGCTTATGAATCACTCGTGACGCTGACGGGCGGAATTCCGGTACCGATTCATACAACGGCAGATAAAGGCTTTAAAGCGTCCGCTCAGGATTTTGAAGCGGCTTTAACAGAAAAAACAAAGGCTGTGCTGCTGTGCTCGCCGTCTAATCCGACGGGTTCTGTCTATACGAAAGAAGAGCTTGGATCCATTGCCGCTTTCGCTAAAAAACACGACATCATTGTGATTGCCGATGAAATTTATGCTGAATTGACGTATGATGAACAATTTACGAGCATGGGGGCTCTTTCGGATATGAAGGAGCGGACGATCCTCATTTCCGGGTTCTCCAAAGCGTTTGCGATGACGGGATGGAGGCTCGGTTTCACAGCGGCGCCGCCGGTTATCAGGGACGCCATGCTCAAGATTCATCAGCACGCTATGATGTGCGCGCCGTCGATGGCGCAATACGCGGCGCTTGAAGGGCTGAAAAACGGCCGAGAAGATGTGGAAAGAATGAAAAAAAGCTACCGGAGACGGCGCAATCTGATTGTGGAAACGTTAAACGAAATCGGTCTCAGCTGCCACCATCCTGGCGGCGCATTTTACGCGTTTCCTTCTATTCAATCTACGGGAATGAGCTCAGAGCAATTCGCAGAACAGCTTCTCGTCGAGGAAAAGGTAGCCGTCGTTCCCGGAAACGTGTTTGGCCCGAGCGGTGAGGGATATATCAGATGTTCGTATGCCACTTCCATTGAACAGATCCAGGAAGCGCTCGTCAGAATCAAAAGGTTTGTGGATAAAAGAGCATAAAAAAAGATACGAACTCAGTTCGCATCCAAATAAAAAAGGGGGGGAATACTAGAAAGCCTTCGGTAACTACAGTATACCCCCTTTTTTCTGCGGTTAAACCTGCATTTATAAAAAAGTTCTCTTTGCGAAAATGAAACTTGTATGATATAATTTTAAATTGCGTATAAACTGTATTTAATTTAACTTAGGAGTTGTTATGAATGGCAGCAAAATTTGAAGTGGGCAGTGTTTACACTGGTAAAGTAACAGGATTACAAGCGTATGGTGCGTTTGTTGCATTAGATGAAGAAACTCAAGGACTTGTGCACATCTCTGAAGTCACTCACGGTTTCGTAAAAGACATTAACGAGCACCTTTCAATCGGTGACGAAGTACAAGTAAAAGTACTTGCAGTTGACGAAGAAAAAGGAAAAATCAGTCTTTCTATCCGTGCGACACAAGCTGCGCCTGAAAGAAAAGAAAGCAAACCAAGAAAACCGAAAGCTGCTCAAGTTTCTGAAGAAGCTTCTGCTCCGCAAGGTTTCAACACATTAAAAGATAAGCTTGAAGAGTGGATTGAACAGTCAAACCGCAAAGATCTTATCAAAAAATAAGCACGAAAAAAGCACCGGATATGTATGTTCGGTGCTTTTTTATGTCTATCTCATTTCAGGCTTCGTTGCTTCCTCGCGTGACGTTTCCTCGTTCGGTTTAAACAAAAGGCCGAGATTGATTAATCCGGCGATGCCGATCAGGCCGTAAATAATCCGCGACAGAGCTGATCCTTGGCCGCCGAAGATGGCTGCCACTAAATCAAATTGAAAAAAGCCGATCAGTCCCCAGTTAATAGCGCCGATAATCGTTAAAACGAGACAGATTCGCTGAATAACACTCATGTAAACAACCTCCTCTATGAATTCGTGAAACAGTTATAGATTGTGACAAACTGGAGAAACTATGCATGCGAAAAGCTGATTACTTTACAGCAAAAAGCGCGATCCTGCATAATGAAGACCGAGGAGGAGATATCATGCAGAACTTTACATATTGGAATCCGACAAAATTGATTTTCGGAAAGGGAGAAGTTGAAAAGCTTCCTGAAGAAATCAAGCCATACGGAAAAAACGTACTGCTCGTGTACGGCGGGGGAAGCATTAAGCGAAGCGGCCTTTACGATCAGGTGACAGAGCTTCTGAAAAAAGCAGACGTTAACGTTCATGAGCTTGCAGGGGTAGAACCGAATCCGCGTGTTGCAACAGTGAATAAAGGCGCGGCCATCTGTAAGGAGCAAAATATTGATTTCCTTCTGGCCGTCGGCGGAGGAAGTGTCATTGACTGTACGAAAGCCATTGCAGCAGGCGCAAAATATGACGGCGACGCTTGGGATATCGTCACCAAAAAACATCAGCCGACTGAAGCAATCCCGTTTGGAACGGTCTTAACATTAGCGGCAACGGGTTCAGAGATGAATGCCGGCTCCGTTATTACAAACTGGGACACAAATGAAAAATACGGCTGGGGCAGCCCGCTTGTTTTTCCGAAATTTTCGATTCTTGATCCCGTCAATACGTTTACGGTTCCGAAAGACCATACGATCTACGGCATGGTCGATATGATGAGCCACGTGTTTGAACAATATTTCCATCACACATCAAACACGCCGTATCAGGACCGGATGTGTGAATCTCTTCTGCGCACAGTCATTGAAACAGCGCCTAAGCTGATCAATGATCTGGAAAATTACGAATTGCGTGAGACCATTTTATATACAGGCACTATCGCCTTAAACGGCATGCTGTCAATGGGCGCAAGAGGCGACTGGGCAACTCACAATATTGAGCATGCGGTGTCAGCAGTTTATGATATTCCGCACGCGGGGGGCCTTGCCATTCTGTTCCCGAATTGGATGAGACACGTGCTGAAAGAAAATCCTGCCCGCTTTAAGCAGCTTGCCGTCCGTGTCTTTGATATTGACGAAGCAGGCAAATCAGACGAGGAGATTGCGCGTGAAGGAATTGACAAGCTTTCGGCGTTCTGGACGAGTCTCGGCGCACCGAACAAACTCGCTGATTATGACATTTCTGATGAAAAGCTGGACACGATTGCTGATAAAGCGATGGCTAACGGCGTATTCGGCCAGTTCAAATCACTGCAAAAAGAAGATGTGCTTGCGATCTTAAAAGCATCATTGTAATAAATAAAGGGGGGCGGCCAAATTGGCAGCTCCTTTTTTTCTGTGTTATAGTAATCCCCTTACGATTTTTTTGGAGATCATCATAAATGGAGAATTTTACGTACTACAACCCGACAAAGCTGATTTTCGGCAAAGGCCAAATCGAACAATTAAAAAAAGAGCTGAAGCAATACGGAAAAAACGTTCTGCTTGTGTACGGCGGCGGCAGTATTAAACGAAACGGCCTGTATGATCAAGTAACAGGCATATTAAAAGAAGAAGGCGCTGACGTCTATGAGCTTGCAGGGGTAGAACCGAATCCCCGTCTGGCAACGGTTAATAAAGGAATTGAACTGTGCAGACAGCATGAGATCGATTTTCTTCTTGCGGTTGGCGGCGGAAGCGTCATTGACTGTACAAAAGCGATTGCAGCCGGAGCGAAATATGACGGCGATGCATGGGATATTTACAGCAAAAAAGTGACGGCAAAAGATGCGCTGCCGTTCGGCACGGTGCTGACACTTGCGGCGACCGGCTCTGAAATGAACCCTGACTCCGTTATCACCAATTGGGAAACAAACGAAAAATTCGTATGGGGCAGCGACGTCACTCATCCCCGTTTTTCTATTTTAGATCCGAAGAATACGTTCAGCGTTCCCGAAAACCGAACGGTGTACGGCATGGTGGATATGATGAGCCACGTATTTGAACAGTATTTCCACAATGTTGAAAACACGCCGCTTCAAGACAGAATGTGTTTTGCTGTACTCCAGACGGTCATCGAAACAGCGCCGAAGCTGCTTGAAGACCTGGAGAACTATAAGCACCGCGAAACGATTTTATACGCGGGAACGATCGCTTTAAACGGAACCCTGCAAATGGGCTACTTCGGCGACTGGGCATCTCATACGATGGAACACGCCGTGTCAGCGGTTTATGATATTCCGCACGCGGGCGGCCTGGCGATTCTCTTCCCGAACTGGATAAGATATACGATTGACCAAAATGTCGGCCGTTTCAAAGCGCTCATGCTGAACATGTTTGATATTGAAACAGAGGGCAAAACAGATAAAGAAATCGTGCTGGAGGGCATCGACAAACTGTCTGCATTCTGGACAAGCCTCGGCGCGCCGTCCCGCCTCGCGGATTATGACATCGGCGAAGAAAAGCTTGAACTGATTGCGGAGATTGCCGCAAAAGAAATGGAATACGTCGGATTCGGCAACTTCAGAAAACTGAATAAGGATGACGTCCTCGCTATTTTGAAGGCGTCCCTGTAATATAAGTCCCCGGCCGGAGTGAATGCGACAGAGATCGTGTTCACCCGGCCTTCTTGATGACTTGATTTAGCGGAAAAGTTCATATAAAGTGATAGAGAAAACAATTCACCATTATGGAGGGACAAGCAAATGACGCATGTACGCTTTGATTACTCAAGAGCGTTACCTTTTTTCAATGAACATGAACTTACATATGCACGTGATTTCGTAAAAACGGCACACCATAATATCCATGAAAAAACAGGCGCAGGAAGCGACTTTTTAGGCTGGGTGGACCTTCCTGAACATTACGATAAAGAAGAATTCGCGCGCATCAAAAAAGCCGCTGAAAAAATTAAGTCAGACTCTGACGTGCTTCTCGTCGTAGGCATCGGCGGTTCATATTTGGGCGCCCGTGCGGCAATTGAAGCGCTCAACCACTCTTTTTATAATATCCTGCCGAAAGACAAACGCAAAAATCCGCAAGTTATCTTTATCGGCAACAATATCAGCTCGACTTACATGAAGGATGTTATGGATCTGCTTGAAGACGCCGATTTCTCCATTAATGTCATTTCTAAGTCAGGCACAACAACAGAGCCTGCAATCGCTTTCCGTATTTTCCGCAAGCTTCTGGAAGAAAAATACGGAAAAGAAGAAGCGAAAGCCCGGATTTACGCAACAACTGATAAAGAGCGCGGCGCTTTAAAAACGCTTTCTAACGAAGAAGGCTTTGAATCATTTGTGATTCCTGACGATGTAGGCGGCCGTTTCTCCGTTCTGACGGCGGTAGGCCTTCTGCCGATTGCGGTCAGCGGAGCTGATATTGACGACATGATGAAAGGCGCTTTTGACGCGAGCAAAGACTTCTCAAGCTCAGAATTAGAAGAAAATGCCGCTTATCAATATGCCGTCGTCCGCAACGTCCTTTACAATAAAGGCAGAACCATTGAGATGCTGATCAACTATGAACCGGCACTGCAATATTTTGCAGAATGGTGGAAGCAGCTCTTCGGCGAAAGTGAAGGAAAAGACGAAAAAGGTATTTACCCTTCTTCCGCTAATTTTTCAACTGATCTTCACTCACTCGGACAATACGTGCAAGAAGGCAGACGGGATCTGTTTGAAACCGTATTACATGTTGAAAAGCCGAAGCATGAGCTGACAATTGAAGAAGCGGAAAATGACCTTGACGGCTTAAACTACTTAGCCGGAAAAACGGTCGATTTCGTTAACAAAAAAGCGTTCCAAGGCACGATGCTTGCCCACACGGACGGAAAAGTGCCTAACTTAATCGTCAACATTCCTGAACTTAACGCATATACATTTGGATATCTCGTATATTTCTTTGAAAAAGCCGTAGCGATGAGCGGTTATCTGCTCGGCGTCAATCCGTTTGACCAGCCGGGTGTTGAAGCGTATAAGGTGAATATGTTCGCGCTTCTCGGCAAACCTGGTTTTGAAGAGAAAAAAGCAGAGCTTGAAAAGCGCCTCGAGAAATAAAATGAAAGGCTGGCCCGACGTATGACGGGTCAGCTTTTTTCAAACCGTGAAGGGTGTGATCATGAATTGATACGAAATGTTTGGAAGCATGCCGTCATTTCTGCCTGTTCTGCCGCCGTTTTCTCTCTGGTTATGAGTCACTCTCCGGCTGTCTTCTTGCAGACAATCCTTTTTCTCGCCTTTCCCCTCGGCCTCTTTACAGACGCGGTTCGTCTCAAGCTGAAGCTTGGCCGCATGCACTCTCTTATGATGAAGCTCGGTTTATATGCCGCCGTTTTCTTTTTCTTATCAAACGCGCAAGCAGGCTCTTTGGCGGCTCTTTTTGCGTATTTTCTAATCGAATGCGCCATTTCCCTTATGACGCGTTCGAGGAATACGGCTGTCCCGCCGGATTCTTCCCCTAAGCCGTATGAAGATGGAGCGGAGCGGGGACGATAAAGGAAAAAGGAGCATGTGAACCATGATCAGCATACCATCTTCACTTGAAGGCCAATCTTTTTTACTCCGCGAACTGGAACAGGTCATGAAACCGATTGGTTATGTCATCGGCGGCGGCTGGGAGTACGAACGGGGTTTCTTCGATTACAAGATTACCGATAATGACGGCTATTTATTTTTGCGAATCCCCGTTGAAGCAATTAAGGGACGGCTTGATGAGCGCGGCGCCGCTGTCACGATCGGCACGCCCTTTTTGCTGCGGCATGTGTATCGGAAACATACGGATGACTTCGCCGGCGGCGGTGTTTTTGAATCGTTATTCCAGCAATTTTCTGAGCCGGAAAGACGCGATGCGGAGATTGACCGTTCATTTGAAGATATCGGCGTGTCGCTCGTTAAAGAGCTTGAAGACATCCTTTTGCATTAAAGCGCCAGAAACAAATCTGAGCTGAGCACTTGATATGAAAGAGGAGGGGTAAGCATCGGCCCCTCCTCTTTTTGAATGCCGATAATCGTCGTATTCCGTTTAAGAAAATAGAGAACGCAGTCATGATAGGATTTATTCTTTAATTCATCAGGAACGGGAATGATGCGGACCTTTTTCTCTAACGTCAAATCAGATAGCTTTTGCGGCTCAGCCAGCTGCAGCTTTACCCGGTAATGCTCAAACATCACCCGGCTTAAAAGGCGTGACGTACCGATGATTTTGCTGGCTCCGGCGCGTTCTGCATTTTTCACATACCGTTCCGTTAAAATCTCCGTGATGCAATAAACGGACGGATTCAGCCCCTTGATGGCGAGCAGCGTTAATACGGAAAGCATATCGGCCTCCGCTTCGTTTTTTTCCTGGTCGGCTGTGAGGATGACGGTATCCGCTGCGGCAATATTCGCCCTGTTCAATGTGCTGTCATCAGCCGCATGGCCGCGAATAAAATGGACATTTTCAATGAGCGGGCCCTCTCGTAATGAATCGTCAATCAATACGACCGTTTTTGACGGAGCAGCCCGCTGGAGCTCTTCCAGCAGCATATTCGACTTCTCATTCCACCCGATGATAATCACGTGCTCCCGGCCTTTAAAGGCAACCTTCCCCTCCACATAGCGGTGCTGCTTTCTGAATGCAGCTGTGGCAAGCGTGGCGAAATAGGCGGTCACAAAACTCGCGCCGCTTAACACAAGCACCATACCGGCGATCTTCCCGAGAGGAGTCTTCGGGACATAATCCCCATAGCCGACTGTGGATACTGTGATGACCGCCCACCAAATCCCTTCAAAAACAGATGGAAACTGCTTCGGCTCCAATATGTAAATCAATTGTCCGAACAATAAAATCAAGGCGATAATGATCAATCCGATACGGATATATAACGGCCATCGCAGCCAAGAAATGAGAACGCGGTTTGACTTCATTCGTCCTGCTCTTCTTCCGACAGAGAAATGGATAAGATTTGTTTAATTATGGCGTTTAATTTTTTATTCAGCTTCTCTTGGCCGTACAACTGACGCGCCTGTTTTATCAGTTCGGCAGTTTCATCTTCAAACTGAATGAGAGGCTCGTCAATTTCTGATTCGTTATAAAGCTGGATGAAGACGTCAAGCCCCTCATTCATGCGGTCTATGGCAGTGCTCAGCTGTTCTTTCTCTCCGTTTGTCACTTTCATGATGTATCACACCTGTGTCTTTTTTTATACAGTATGTCCCAGTTTGTCTTTCTAAAATCGGTGAAAACATATTCATCCGCTTTTTTTCATATGCTAAAGAAAGCGGACCGAAAAGGGTGGGGCAGATGACAGTCATTGGAAAGGCCGCGGCGGTGCTGGCCGGAGCGCAGCTGCTCGCTTCTGCGGCCGTGCTGCTTATTCTTGATTTGAATGCATATAACCACATGTCCGGTGATTTTTCATGGCCTGTTTTTATGAAAAGCGTGATAGGGACGCTTCCGTTTTATTTAGCGCTGGCCGGAAGCTTTTTAATACTGGCGGGAGGTTTGATTCCTGTCAGAAAAAAGAAGCGGATTTCTGTACAGGATAGGGAACATTCTTTAAAATAATATATAAGCAGAAAGTACGATATAAAAAAAAGGAAGAGGATAATATGCTGTTTATCATTTTAACAATCGCTGCATTGGGTTTATCGTTTTGGGCACAATTTAAAGTGAAAAGCAATTTTCAAAAATACTCAGACGTGGAAGCCTCAAGTCAGCGGACGGGGGCGGAAACGGCAAGACGGATTCTTGATATAAACGGTTTATATGATGTGCCGGTTGAACCGGTGAGAGGCACTTTAACAGACCATTACGACCCGACGGAGCGGGTGGTGCGTTTATCCGAACCAGTATATTACGGGCGCTCCATTTCCGCCATTTCCGTCGCTTCCCATGAAGTCGGACATGCCTTGCAGCATCAGGAATCATATGGTGCGCTTGTGCTGCGGCACAAAATATTTCCGGTCGTCAATTTTGCCTCGGGTGTCGCCCCTTTGCTTTTTTTGGGCGGTATGCTCTTGGGCAGCTTGAATTTAATCGGCCTCGGCATTATTTTGTTTTCAGCCGCCGTCTTTTTCCAGCTTGTCACGCTGCCTGTTGAGTTCAACGCCAGCGCGAGGGCGAAGCGGATTATCGTGTCAGAAGGATTCATCCGAAACAGTGAAGAACACGGCGTGAATAAAGTGCTGAACGCCGCCGCGTTAACGTATGTGGCTGCGGCGCTCGTTTCATTATTCGAGCTGCTTCGTTTTGTGATGATCTTCTTGAATGGTCGTGATGAGAATTAACACGAAGGAGGTGGCCCCTTACCGTTTGCGGTAGGGGTTTTTTTGCTTATTTTAAAACTGATTCTCATTATGCTGTTAATCGGATTAACGGCCATCTTTGTGGCCGCGGAATTTGCGATTGTTAAAATACGCGGTTCGAAAATTTCAGAGCTGGTCGAAAGCGGTGACAGCCGGGCGCTTGCCGCCCATAGGGTCATCTCTAATTTGGACGAATATTTATCAGCGTGCCAGCTTGGCATTACGATTACGGCGCTCGGGCTCGGCTGGCTCGGGGAACCGACGATTCAGCGGATTCTTCATCCTGTTTTTCATCTGATCGGAATGCCGGCATCCATTACGCACGTCGTCACCTTCATTGCGGCATTTATCACCGTTACGTACCTGCATGTCGTCATTGGCGAGCTTGCGCCGAAAACGATTTCGATTCAAAAGGCTGAAGCCGTCAGCTTATGGACGGCCAAACCGCTTATTCTTTTTTATAAAGTGATGTATCCGTTTATCAAGCTGTTAAACGGCTCAGCCGGTTTTTTGGTCAAACTGTTCGGCTTTCACTCGGTCAAAGAACATGAAGTTGTTGTCAGTGAAGAGGAATTGCGGCTGATTTTGTCCGAAAGCTATAAAAAAGGACAAATCAACCAGTCAGAATTCCGTTATGTCAATAAAATATTTGAATTCGATAATCGTGTTGCGCGGGAAATCATGGTGCCGCGTACCGAAATCGCCGCCATTTCGCTTGATCAATCGGCTGATGAAGCCATTCACTTGATTATCAACGAACGCTACACACGTTACCCGGTCATTAAGGAAGATAAAGACCATATTCTCGGCATTATTAACAATAAGGACTTATTTAAGGCGTATTTCCTCGGACGTTCCATTCAATTAAAAGAAATTATGCGCCCGGTCATCAGGGTTATTGAAAGCATTCCTGTACAAGAGCTTCTTATACGCATGCAGAAGGAGCGGATTCATATGGCCATACTCGTCGATGAATACGGCGGCACGGCGGGGCTTGTCACCGTCGAAGATATTTTGGAGGAAATCGTCGGTGAGATTCGGGATGAATATGATCAGGATGAAATGCCGCATATCGTCAAAAAAGGCGAACACCATTATGTGATGGACGGGAAGGCGCTGATAGACGAAGTGAACGACCTGCTTGATATCGCCATCGAGAATGAGGATATCGACACAATTGCTGGCTGGCTGCTGACACAAAAAATGGAGCTGGAAAACGGAGATGTATTTCACGCCGAAGGATGCGAGTTTAAGGTGCTTGAAGCCGAGGACCATCATATCCGTTTTGTCGAAATAAAAAAAACAGACTACTAAGCCGCCGCCTCACGCGGCTTTTTTATGCGGCAGGATACAGGATGAAACGGCGTGGCGAATGTTTTCAGTTCCTTGCTGTACGTACGCCAAAAAATGGATCCGCTCATCTCAATACGTAAGAGAGCGCAGAATTCGGAACGGAAATCTCGGGGGCAGCGGCGTTCAAGTTAAATACCATAAGAAGTCTCTTGCCGGCTGCAAGAGGCTTTTTTTTCTGAAATATATGCTTCTTTAGCCTGCTTCTTCATATTGTGTAAAGAAAGGAGTGGCTGTATGAAAACGGCTTGGTGGAAAACAGCGGTTGTGTATCAAATCTATCCCCGCAGCTTTATGGATTCAAATGGCGACGGAATCGGCGATATAAACGGGATCAGGTCAAAGCTCCGCTACATAAAAGGCTTAGGGGCGGACGTGATTTGGCTTTGTCCCGTTTTCGACTCGCCCGGCGCAGATAACGGCTACGATATTCGCGATTACAAAAGAATCTTAAGCGAATTCGGGACAATGGAGGATTTTGATCAGCTGCTCGCCGACATTCATGACCTCGGAATGAAGCTGATCATAGACCTTGTCGTAAATCATACGAGCGATGAGCACCCCTGGTTCATTGAATCACGCTCAGGCAAAGATTCACACAAACGGGACTGGTACATTTGGAAAGACGGAAAAAAGGGCAAAGAGCCGAACAACTGGGAAAGCATTTTCGGCGGTTCAGCATGGCAATACGACGAGAAAACAGACCAATATTACCTACACCTGTTTGATAAAAAACAGCCGGATTTAAATTGGGAAAACCAAAATATGAGGCAAGCCGTTTATGAGATCATCCGCTGGTGGCTTGATAAAGGCATAGACGGCTTTCGGGTGGACGCCATATCCCACATTAAGAAAAAAGCCGGGCTCCCCGATCTGCCGAATCCCGATAGCCTTCCTTACGTCCCTTCCTTCCCGTATCATATGAATGCGGATGGAATCATGGAAATGTTAACAGAATTGAAGCGGGAAACATTTTCGCGCTATCCGATCATGACGGTCGGAGAGGCAAACGGCGTAAGTGCCGATGAAGCAGCTGAGTGGGCAGGTGAAGAATCCGGCGTCTTTGACATGATTTTTCAATTCGAACATCTCGGCCTGTGGGATACGGATGCAGATGAACGTATTTGTATTCCCGCATTTAAAGACATTTTGTCCAGATGGCAGAACAGTCTGGAAGGAAAAGGCTGGAACGCTTTATTTATGGAAAACCACGACCAGCCCCGTTCCGTATCCGTTTGGGGCGATGACAGCTTATTTCTGACAGAAAGCGCCAAAGCACTCGCCGCTGTGTACTTTCTGATGAAAGGCACGCCGTTTATCTATCAGGGACAGGAACTCGGGATGACCAACGTCTCGTTTCCTTCCATTGATGATTATGATGATGTCGCGATAAAGCGGCAATATGAAATCGAGACATCCCGCGGCGTTCCCAATGAAGAAGTGATGAAGGTCATCTGGAAAAAGGGCCGGGACAATTCAAGAACTCCGATGCAATGGAACGGCGGTGAGTATGCCGGGTTCTCAACGGCTTCCCCATGGATCGGCGTAAACCCAAACCATACATGGCTGAATGCTGCATCGCAAATAAAGGATCAAACATCTGTTTATCATTTCTACAGCAAATTAATCGCCCTCAGAAAAAAGCATGATGTGCTGATCACCGGGAGATATGAATTGCTCTTGCCGGAAGATCGGCAAATCTTCGCGTATTTGCGAAAAAGCGCCGGAGAAACCGCACTTATCATAACAAATCTGACGAAAACGCCAGCCTTATACAGACACCCGGGATTTCCGCTTGATTCCGTTTCACTCGTTTTGGCAAACACGGAACCGAAATATCATCGGCATGTGACGTCCTTCCTTTTAAAGCCTTATGAAACACGAGTATATGTATGGTGAAAACTTCAGTCCACGGCTGAAGTTTTTTGTGAATCAAGTTTATGACGCCGTTCGACAGGAAAAGAACAATACAGAACGAATATGGAGTAGGAAGAGGAAAAGAAAGGAGCATTCTCATGCTGAAAACATTGCAGATCAGAACAAACAAGCGGGATGAAATGATAGACATCACACATGAAGCCGAGGCGTTTCTCAGCGTAACAGGAGTGAAAAACGGCTTAGCGCTTATATACTGCCCTCATACAACCGCCGGCATCACCATTAATGAAAATGCTGATCCGGATGTGAAGAGAGATATGCTCAGAAGATTTGATGAGATCTATCCGTGGGATCATGAGCTGGACCGGCATATGGAGGGGAATACGGCAGCTCATATGAAAGCAAGCACAATCGGTGCATCCCAGCATGTCATCATTGATGATGGCCGCTTGATTCTCGGTACGTGGCAGGGCATTTATTTCTGCGAATTTGACGGTCCGAGAAACCGGACGTGTTATATCAAAATAATAGACTGAAACGGAGGAGAACATTGATGAGTGAATGGATGAATGCATTATCACTAACAAAACCCGTCATTCAGGCGCCGATGGCCGGAGGGCTTGTCACGCCGAGCCTGGCTTCGGCCGTATCAAATGAGGGAGCGCTCGGCAGCCTTGCATCCGGATATGTCAGCCCGATATCCCTTGAACAACAGATAATCGAGATGCAGCAGAAAACAAACCGCTCCTTTCAGGTGAATCTTTTCGTTCCTGAAGAAAGAGAGACGCCGGAGGCAGGGGTATTTGAAAAATGGAAGGCGAGCATTCCGATGGCCGATGAGGCTCAGCCATTTTCTATACTTGAAGAGGATTGGAAGGATTTTGAGGAGAAAGTTGAGCTGCTTATCCGCTTCCGGGTAAAAGCGTGCTCATTCACCTTCGGCCTGCCGCCGGAAGAAACGGTTCAAAAGCTGAAGGACAGCGGCTGCTTCCTTTTCGGAACAGCCACAACTGCAGAAGAAGCGGCAGCACTTGAAAAACGGGGAATGGACGCCGTGGTATTGCAAGGGATTGAAGCTGGCGGGCATCGCGGGTCTTTTCTGCCGGCAAAAGGAGAACCCGCCCTCGGCCTTATGGCGCTGATTCCGCAGGCGGCCGATGCGCTGAACGTTCCTGTCATTGCGGCAGGCGGCATTTTTGACCATCGCGGCGTTCAGGCAGCCAGGTGTTTAGGTGCTGACGGCGTTCAAATCGGCACGCCGTTTCTCCTTTGTGAAGAAAGCAGCGCCTCTCCGGCTTACAAACAGGCCATTGCCGAGGCGGAAGGGGCTGACACGCGGCTGACCTCACTGTTTTCCGGAAAACAGGCGAGAGGAATTGTCAATCAGTTTATGAAAACATATGAAGCGGAAGAAGAGAATACGCTTCCTTACCCGCTGCATAACACGCTGACAAAGCCGATGCGCCGGCACGCGTTACAATCCGAAGATGCGGATTATATGTCTTTATGGGCGGGCCAGTCCGCAGGGATGCTGAAGGGGCTGACCGACGTAAAAACCGTTTTGAGCGAATTGTGCCGGTCTTAAAGAAGACTTGAGGTGATTTGCATGAAGATTCTTCAAATGTCCTATAAAAAAAGAGGGAATATTGAATTTGTATTTGTATTTGAAGATTTTCCTTATTCCAAAGTCACCATGGCACCGATCAAAGGGTATTACTTTGTGCGAACCATCAAGTGGAGCAGCCGGGACAGAGCGGTCACACGCCATGATTTAGAAAAGTTCGAATGGGCGGCGAACCAAGCGCTCGGCACAACCGCTTTTTACCGGAAAAGAAAAGCATTTCACATCCCATCGTCACAATGACAGACGATGGGATGGTTTTAATGCATGATTTGATACAGCGCAGGCGCATCAAGCCTTGTAGCCTGAGAAAGAAGATACGCTGACTGCACGGCGTCTTTTTTTCTTAAAGAATTCAGCTTTTGGATAATTTGCTCAGCGGTCAAAATTCCGAGGCCATGGGCAAAATATTGATCTTTCCCCAACACAATCACGTTTTCTCCTCTCCATTGCGCCTTTTGCGGGTTGAAATCCGGGTTTTTAAAATATAAACAGTCGCCCAGCAAAAAGTGATGGCCGGTTTCCGTATAGATCGGCAGATGTTCATAGTGCCAGTCGTACAGGATAATATTCTTGAATCGGGAATCAAATCTTTCATTTCCTACCGTTTTTAATACAGCCAAATAATAAATCACAACAATCGCCGTGGCGCATTCAAACGCATAAAACGCGCCGTTTTCAATAATATCCCGAATGGCTTTTGAAGCGGGAATTCTATATTTCAGCTCCAAGGCTCCCTCGGGCGTCACTCTCCAAAATGCCGTATTTCCATAAGTTTTAGCAAAGGTTGCAAATTTTGCGCCAGACCCGCTCAGTTCTTTGGCGGCCTGAACGATATTGCGCCGCAGCTGTACTTCAAACATCAGCTCAGCGATTGACCCGTAATCAAATTGTACGGGCGAAGCGATCAATTCGTTTAAATACGGGAGCAGACTTTCTTCGGTCTGCCAGTTTGCAATGTCTTGGGGCCGAAGCGTTTGCCCGGATATAATAATCATTGAAACGCTCCTCTCTTTTTTTATTAAGATATGCAAGAGGCTTGGGCAATGAAAATAACTCATAAAATAGGATGAAACGATTACAAAATGTGAGGGGTGAGCCGATATATAAGGTATCACATAAGAGGGAGCAGCATAATATGAAGAACTTCATCAATTGGTGCACAAAAGCATCAATCTCACGAAAATTAATCATTTCATTTAGCGTGATCTTAATCATACCGATTCTCGTTTTAGAATTCAGTTCATATCACACGGCGAGCAGCTCGCTGGATGAGCAAATTTCAGGCAACGCGAAAAATAACATCGACTCTTTTAATACAACCATCACAAATGATATAGGAGCAAAGGCGAAGGCCATTGAATTTTTCAGTGAAACCTTAAAGACTTCGTCATTCACAAAGAAAAATAAATCCGAGCTCGAAGGGAAGTTCGGGCAATACACGTCAATTCATAAGGATGTAGCCCGTATTTACGGAGGAACAGAAGACGGCAGTTACACACAAGCACCGAAGGAAAACCTGCCGGCCGGTTATGACCCGAGAACCCGTACGTGGTATAAAGACGCTGTGAAGGCAGGCGGCGGGCTTGTTGTCACTGATCCTTACATAGCGGCAAACGACGGCAGCATGGTCGTAACCGTGGCACAGCAGCTGCAGGACGGGAGCGGCGTTGTGGCGATGGATATTACCATTGACCAGCTGCTGAAACAGATGCAGGAAATTAAAATCGGCCAAAAAGGCTTCGTGTTTATCGTTTCTAAAAATAAAACCTATGTCGCCCATAAAGACCATAAGCCGGGCGAGAAAGTCTCAACCCCGTGGGTCAACGAGGTTTACAGCAATAACAGCGGCATCATTTCATACAAGCTCAATAATCAAGATAAAAAAATGGCGTTTACGACAAATAAGCTGACCGGCTGGAAAATAGCGGGTTCGATGGAGCTCAATGAAATTAAAGACGCATCAAAGCCGGTGCTTACGATGGGAATGATCGTGCTTGGCGCATCCGTTATCATCGGGGGGATATTAATCTTATTGATTGTCAGATCAATTACGACACCGCTGAAACGCCTTGTCCGCTCGTCTAAACAAATCAGCGGCGGAGACCTGACGGAAACGATTGATATCCGTTCGAAAGATGAACTGGGTGAACTCGGGGCAAGCTTTAACGAAATGGGAGAATCATTGCGGGGGCTCATCAGCGCAATCCAAAGTTCGGTCGACAATGTGGCGGCGTCATCAGAACAGCTGACCGCATCAGCTTCGCAAACAAGCAAAGCGACGGAACATATTACGATGGCGATTGAACAGTTTTCAAACGGAAACGAGGAGCAGAGCGAAAAAGTCGAATCAAGCTCAGCGAAACTGAATCATATGAATGACGGACTCCTCGCTGTGTCCCAGACATCTGCGGCTATTACCGAAGCATCTAAACAATCGACGGAAATTGCCGGAACCGGGGAGACGTACGTACAGAAAACAGTCGGGCAGATGAAACTTATCAACCAATCCGTTCAGCAGGCGGAAGCCGTTGTCAAAGGCCTTGAGGCAAAATCAAAAGACATCACACATATTTTAAGAGTCATCAACGGCATTGCCGATCAGACAAACCTGCTCGCTTTAAACGCCGCCATTGAGGCTGCCAGAGCGGGAGAATACGGGAGAGGTTTTTCCGTGGTCGCGGAAGAAGTGCGAAAACTTGCCGTCCAATCCGCCGACTCTTCAAAAGAAATTGAAAAATTGATTCAAGAAATCACGGCCGAAATTGATACTTCACTTCACATGTTTACCTCGGTAAATGAAGAAGTTCAATCAGGGCTTACCGTGACGGACCGTACGAAAGAAAGCTTCCAAAACATCTTCGGCATGACAAACGAAATCGCCGAAAAGCTTCAATCCATGAACAGTACGGTTGAGCAGCTATCAGACAGCTCTCAGCACGTCTCAGCCGCTGTCACCGATATTGCGGACGTTTCGAGAGAAAGCGCTGCAAGCATTCAGGATATTGCGGCATCTGCCGAAGAGCAGCTTGCCTCCATGGAAGAAATCAGCACCTCAGCCGACACTTTGGCTCAAATGGCCGAAGAGCTGCGGGAATTAACGAAACAATTTAAAATCAATTAGTACAAAAAGACGCTTTCCATCCGGGAAGCGTCTTTTTTAGATGATGACAAATGAAATTAATCAAAAAGTCATGTATTAACGGGAGTACATAGGACTATTTTTCATTTATTCCTGTATTTTCAATGTAATAAAAAGGGAGTTTGCCGATATAAAATGTAAATGATTGAAAGAGGTTTAAAAAATGAAAAAAACAGCAAACACCGCCAAAAAATCAATAGCCAGAAGACTCATCACTTCATTTTTACTCATCTTAATTATTCCGGTGGCTGTACTGGCGGCAAGCGCCTACCGTTCGGCGGCTTCCTCGGTTGAGAGCCAAATGATGGAGAGCGCCAAGGGGAATGTGCAAATCTTAAACAATATGATTGATGACCGGATCGGAACCTTTACAAAAAGCTCGGCGTATTTCAGCGAGTGGGCGACAACCGCGAAGTTTAAGGAAAAGAACCGCACGGAAATGAAAGACAGATTCAAGCAATTCATCGAAAGCAATGATAAGGCAGCCGCTATTTTTTCAAGCAGCAAGGACGGAACGTTTACACGCTTTCCCCATGCCGATATGCCGGCCGATTTCAATCCCCTTGAAAGAAGCTGGTACAAAGAAGCTATGGAGAATAAAGACAAAACCATCATAACGGACCCTTATCAGTCCATTTCAAACGGAAAGATGGTCGTCACCATGGCGCGGGCGGCACAAGACGGGTCAGGCGTCGTCGCGATTGATATTAAGATCGACGACCTCGTGACCATGACAAAAGAAATCAATATCGGAAAAAAAGGCTATGCTTTTATCCTCAGCAAAAATAAAAAAGCCGTCGCCTACAGCGGTGAAAAAGCGGGAACGACGCTGTCAGGAAAATGGGTTGATACTTTATACAGCGAGAAAAAAGGCGACTTTCAATACATGTTTAACGGCAATGCGAAAAAAATGGCTTTTGTCACCAATGAAGCGACAGGCTGGAAAATCAGCGGAACGATGTCCGCGGATGAAGTCAAAGACGCGGCAAAGCCGGTTCTGACCATGGCCGTGATTGTATTGGCCCTTGCCATTGCCGCAGGAATGATTTTTATTTATTTTGTTATCCGCTCCATCACAAAGCCGTTAAAGCGCCTCGTGGCCTCTGCTGAAAAAATCAGCGCCGGCGATTTGACCGAAAGAATTGAAGTCAGCTCCAAAGATGAGCTGGGCGTGCTCAGTAAAAGCTTTAATCATATGACAGATTCACTCCGCTCCCTCATTCAGGGCATTCAGGATTCCGTTGAACACGTGGCTTCATCGTCAGAGGAGCTGACGGCTTCCGCTGAACAGACGAGCAAAGCAACGGAGCATATTACGTATTCCATAGAACAATTTTCTAACGGAACAGAAAGCCAAAGTGACAGCATTGACAGAGCGACAGAACAAGTCAATGAAATGAAAGACGGACTCAGTGACTTAGCGGAAGCCGCCGCCGTTATTACGGAATCTTCAATCGAATCAGCGGAAATATCCGGCGCCGGCGAGCAGCTTGTCCGAAAAACAGCCGGCCAAATGAGCGCTATTGATCATTCGGTAAGTGAAGCGGAACAAGTCGTAAAAGGGCTGGAATTAAAATCA
Organism: Bacillus nakamurai; assembly: GCF_001584325.1. Classification (GTDB taxonomy): domain Bacteria; phylum Bacillota; class Bacilli; order Bacillales; family Bacillaceae; genus Bacillus; species Bacillus nakamurai. Next base: position 22,082 of record NZ_LSAZ01000043.1, on the reverse strand, counting down.
AAAGACATCACCAGCATTTTGCGGGTGATTAACGGCATTGCGGATCAAACGAATCTTCTTTCTTTAAATGCCGCCATTGAAGCGGCAAGAGCGGGAGAGTACGGCCGCGGTTTCTCCGTTGTGGCCGAAGAGGTGCGCAAGCTCGCCGTCCAGTCCGCCGAATCAGCGAAAGAAATCGAAACCTTGATTCATGAAATCGTCAAAGAAATCCATACATCCCTCGATATGCTGGAATTCGTCAATCATGAGGTGAAAAACGGCCTTGTTTTAACAGATGAAACGGAAAAAAGCTTCCGGGACATTTCTGTAAAGACAAACCAAATCGCCGGGGAACTGCAAAATATGAATGCGACCGTGGAACAGCTTTCCGCCGGCTCCCAGGAAGTATCAAGCGCTTCAGAGGACATCGCCGCCGTTTCTAAACAAAGCGCGGGAAGCATCCAGGACATCGCGGCTTCAGCCGAAGAGCAGCTTGCGTCTATGCAGGAGATCAGTTCATCAGCCGTAACGCTGGAAAAAATGGCCGAAGAGCTTCGTGAACTAACAAATCGTTTTAAAATAACCTCTTAACTGAGCCCAAAAGACTATTTTTAAATAGGTAAAAAGTATTCTTTGGTATATTTCTTCTTAATGGATATGTATATTTACCCATAATTGCCGATATGAAGGGTAAACCAGCAAGAGGAGATATAGTAGATGAAAAAAATTGTGCAAATCATCAAGCAGCGATCGCTTACAAGAAAACTTCTCATTTCTTTTTTAGCCGTTCTCATTCTTCCTGTTTCAGTACTTGCTTTTATTGCTTATCAATCGGCGGTGAGCACGCTTGACAGGCAGGTGATGGGCAGCGCGTTAGAGAATGTGCAGCAAATCAATAATCTGATCAATACAAGCATCAGCCAAAAAGAAGACGGCACCGCTTATTTCAGCGAGTGGCTCACCGAAGATAAATACAAGCCGAAAAACAAAGCGCAAATTACGGATAAATTCACAGAGTATATGAAAATTAACAAAGATGTAGAATCGATCTATACGAGTGACACGAAAGGCCATTTCACACGCTACCCTGATTTGCAGATGCCAAAAGGGTATAATCCGGTCGAAAGAGATTGGTATAAAAAAGCCGTCGAAAACAAGGGGAAAGTTGTCGTAACAGACCCTTATCGTACGGCTTCAACCAATACGATGGTCGTCACGGTCGTTCAGCAGACGAAAGACGGCTCCGGCGTGGTAGCCATTAATATGAAAATTGAAGAGATCCTGAAAACAACGAAAAAAGTGAATATCGGAAAATCAGGCTACGCGTTTATTCTGACGAAAGACAAAAAAGTTGTCGCCCATCCGAACAGAACGTCCGGCACTGTACTGGACAGTGATTGGGCCGATCAGCTGTACAGCAGCAAAAAAGGAGATTTTCAATACAATTACGATGGTGAAAAGAAGAAAATGGCCTATGACACCAATGAGTTAACGGGCTGGAAAATCAGCGGAACGATGTATTTGGATGAAATTCATACGGCGGCGCTGCCGATCCTTCACCTGTCCTTGCTCGTTCTCGTATTAGCCATTGCCATCGGAACAATCGTCATGGTTTTGATCATCCGCTCGATTACAAAACCGCTCAAGCGGCTCGTGACGACATCCAAACGGATTAGCGAAGGTGATCTGACAGAAACGATTGAAATACAATCAAAAGATGAATTGGGCGAGCTGGGCAAAAGCTTTAACAATATGGCCGCCTCACTCCGCTCTTTGATTCATGCGATTCAGGATTCCGTGAACAACGTCGCGTCTTCCTCAGAAGAGCTGACAGCTTCAGCGGAGCAGACAAGCAAGGCGACCGAACATATTACACTGGCGATTGAACAATTTTCAAACGGAAATGAAAGCCAAAATGAAAAAATTGAAAGCACCGCGGAACATATTTATCAAATGAATACCGGACTTGAAGATATGGCGAAAGCATCGGCCGTCATTACTGAGTCCTCCCTAAAATCTGCGGAAGTCGCCAATTCAGGCGGACAGCTTGTTCACCAAACGGTCGGCCAAATGACCGTCATTGACCAATCCGTGAAAGAAGCCGAAAACGTCGTGCGCGGTCTGGAAACAAAATCAAAAGACATCACAAACATTCTCCGCGTCATTAACGGAATCGCCGATCAGACAAACCTTCTCGCGCTGAATGCGGCAATCGAAGCGGCGCGTGCCGGAGAATACGGACGGGGCTTCTCTGTCGTCGCCGAAGAAGTCAGAAAGCTTGCCGTGCAATCCGCTGATTCGGCCAAAGAAATCGAAAGCTTAATTGTGGAAATCGTAAAAGAAATCAACACGTCTCTCGGCATGTTTCAATCCGTCAACCGGGAAGTAGAGAGCGGACTGGATATTACGAATCAAACCGAATCAAGCTTTAACCGGATTTCTGAAATGACAAGCCAAATTGCCGGAGAAATCCAAAATATGAACGCGACTGTAGAACAGCTGACAGCCGGTTCGCAGCAAATCTCAGGAGCCTCTGAACATATCGCATCCATCGCGAAAGAAAGCTCAGCCAGCATCCAAGACATTGCCGCGTCGGCTGAAGAACAGCTGGCATCGATGGAAGAAATCAGCTCGTCATCAGAAACATTGTCACAAATGGCCGAAGAATTACGTGATATGACGAAACGCTTTAAAATAGAATAATAGATAGATAAAAACACCCAAGGTTACACTTTGGGTGTTTTTTTAGTTTTTTTAATAAATCTTTTGTCCTATCTGACGATATTAGATTTAGCTTTTTAAAGAAGGAGACTGAAAAAATGAAACAACTGATACATTGGATCAAACAGCCATCCATCAGCAAGCCGCTTATCGCGGCATTCTTAGCCGTACTGGTGCTTCCGGTCGGCATACTCGCCTACTTCAGCTATCAAACGGCGGGAAGTTCGTTGGACGGCGAGCTGATACACAGCGCTCAAGGAAATGTCAACGAATTAAACAGCGTGCTTGAAAACATGCTGGATGGCAAGCTGAAAGCAATCGATTATTACAGTGAATTGATCACCAAGGACAAACTGAAACCAAAAAACAATTCATTATTACTTGAAAATATGAAGCAGTATGTCACGGTCAACGATGATGTCGCATCGGTTTATGCCGCTTCAAACGATAAAGCGTACGTCCAATATCCGGAAACCGAGATGCCGGCCGATTATAATCCGGTGACACGCGAATGGTATACAAAAGCAGTTGAAAAAAACGGTCAGCCGGTATTCACCGAGCCGTATAAGGACGCTTTAAGCGGAAAAACGGTCGTCACGATTGCCAAGCAAACAAAAGACGGGTCAGGCGTCATTGCGCTCGACATCAATCTGGACGACCTGCTCAAAGCTTCAGAACGTGTGCAAATCGGCCATAAAGGGTTTGCCTTTATTACAACGGGTGATAAAAAATACATCGCCCATCCGACCATTAAACCGGGCACGACAGGTTCAGGAGTCTGGACAAAAGAAGTGTTTTCAAAAACAAGCGGAATGTTTGAATACACATTTGAAGGACAGCAAAAGAAAATGGCCTTTACGACGAATAAACTGACAGGCTGGAAAATCGCCGGTACTTTTTTTGTCAGTGAAATCCATGAGGCCGCCGCTCCTGTCATGAAAATGGCGCTCATCATCCTTGCCGTTTCGCTTATCGTCGGCGGCATTTTAATCTTTTATATCATTCGCTCAATCTCAAGGCCGCTTAAAAAGCTTGTCTCGACATCCGCTAAAATCAGCGAGGGCAACTTAACGGAAGTGATTGACATCAGCTCGAAAAACGAATTCGGCCAGCTCAGCCAAAGCTTTAATGAGATGTCAGCGTCACTTCGATCTGTCATCGGCGTCATTCAATCGTCTGTAGAGCATGTGGCTTCTTCTTCAGAAGAGCTGACGGCATCTGCCGGGCAGACGAGCAAAGCGACGGAGCATATTACATTGGCGATTGAACAATTCTCGAACGGAAACGAATCGCAGAGCGAGAAATTGGAGGAAAGCGCAGAACACCTTTCCGAAATGAATGCGGGAATTGCCGAGGCCGCAAATGCATCGGCTGAAATAACCGAATCCGCCATTAAAACCTCGGATACGGCCGGCAGCGGTGAAGCATTAGTGGCAAAAACCGTCGGCCAGATGAAAACGATCGACCGCTCCGTTCAGCAGGCTGAAGCGGTAGTCAAAGGACTAGAAACGAAGTCGCAAGATATTACGAGCATTCTGAACGTCATTAACGGCATTGCCGATCAAACGAATCTGCTTGCCTTAAACGCCGCCATCGAAGCGGCCAGAGCGGGCGAATATGGGCGCGGGTTCTCTGTCGTGGCGGAAGAGGTGAGAAAGCTTGCCGTGCAATCAGCCGATTCCGCTAAAGAAATCGAAACGCTGATTCAAGAGATCGTCAAAGAAATCGCCACATCGCTTTCTGTGTTCCAAGCGGTGAATCAAGATGTGAAGGAAGGCCTTAACATTACTGATCAAACGGCCGAAAGCTTCAAAAAAATCTCGGAGATGACGACACAGATTTCAGGCGCTTTACAGCATATGAACGCAACGCTTGAACAGCTTGCGGCCGGGTCGCAAAACGTGACAAACGCGGTGGATGACATTAATGAAGTCGCCAAAGAAGGATCATCCAGCATCCAAGACATTGCCGCGTCGGCCGAAGAGCAGCTTGCCTCTATGGAAGAAATCAGCTCATCCGCTGAAACGCTTGCTCATATGGCCGAAGAACTGCAGCAGGTTACACGGAAATTTACGATTGAATCAGAAAACGAAGCCGGGAAACAGCTGTAACGAGCTGTTTCTTTCATCACGCTGAAAAAAACGATACACTTGAACATAAGAAGGGAGTGTTACGATGAGACTTGAAGGAAAAAAAGTCATAGCGCTAGTCAGTGATGATTTTGAAGATTTAGAGCTTTGGTATCCCGTCTATCGGTTACGGGAGGAAGGGGCAATCGTTCATTTAATAGGAGAAGAAGCAGGCCGTTCATATAAAGGAAAATACGGCGTGCCTGCAACGGCAGATTATGATTTTAAGAGTCTGATTATCCAGGAGTATGATGCCGTGCTCGTGCCGGGCGGCTGGGCTCCTGACAAACTGAGGAGATATCCGGAGGTTCTCGAAATCATTCGCACGATGAACGAGCAGAAAAAGCCGATTGGCCAAATTTGCCACGCGGGCTGGGTGCTGATTTCAGCCGGAATACTGAAAGGAAAAAAAGTGACAAGCACGCCTGGCATCAAAGACGATATGACAAACGCTGGGGCGGAGTGGCTGGATGAGGCTGTCGTAACAGACGGCCATATTGTCTCAAGCCGCCGTCCGCCTGATCTCCCGCAATATGCAAAAACGTTTGCGGATGTCTTAGCGGCCAAATAAAAGAAACATCCGCCCATAACTCCGGGCGGATGTTTTTAGTTTCGGTCGGCGGGAAACACGATTCCCATTTGTTTTCTCGCTTCTTCCATAATGTTTGCCGTGATGAACGAGCGTTCAAATGTATTGTCGGGAGACTCCAGCTGATTGTTTTCAAGAAGGGAAACGAATTCAGCCGTTTGGTAATACATGGCAGGGTTCAGATCAGGAACAGAAATGTCTTCAACGCGCCCGTCACGATAGCGGATCTCCGCTCTTTCCGGTCCGTGAATGCTGTCCAGCACGATGGTGCCTTCTTCTCCTTGTATTTCTGCCGGAGCAAAGGAATTCGAAATTTTTGAGTGCATGAGCACTGCTTCAAATCCGTCATATGACAGAATCACCGTGCCTTCTCCGTCAACGCCGGTAGATAATCTGTAGCCGGTTGCTTTTACCTCTTTCGGTTCGCCGAACAGCACGACGGCCGGATAAATACAATACACGCCGATGTCCATTAAAGAACCGTTTGATAATTCAGGCTGAAACGCATTAAGCACCGTTCCGTTTTTAAAAGCATCATATCGTGATGAATATTGGCAGTAGCTTGCCGTAAATCTGCGGATTGCTCCGATTTTATGTAAGTGGTTTTTAATCAGTTTAAAGTTAGGCAGGAAGGTGGTTTTCATCGCTTCCATCAGCAAGACGCCATTAGCCTTGGCTGCTTTAATCATTTCTTCTGTTTCCCGCGCGTTAGAAGCAAACGGTTTTTCACACAGCACATGCTTTCCGTGATTCATAAAAAGGATCGCCTGTTCTTTATGGAAAGCGTTTGGGCTGGCGAGGTATACCGCGTCATAGCTGTTGCTTTTCGCCATCTCTTCCAGACTTGTAAAATAATGCGCCGCGCCGTGAGTGCCGGCAAATTCCCTGGCCCGTTCCTCAGATCTTGAAAAAACCGCCGCCAATTGAAAATGGTCAATAGCGGAAGCCGCTTGGAGAAAGCGGTCTGTAATCCAATTCGTTCCTACTGTTGCAAACCGAATCATAGCTATCGCTCCTTATGTTTACTGCCCTATATTATAGCACAAACATAAAAGCAAAAAGGTTTGCGGGATGAATCTATAGGAAAAATTCCCAAAGAGACCGGTTTATATTTTTCATTATAGGAACGATAGTGTACAATTTAGGTAAAATACGTATGATGGAGGAACAATAGTGGAAACATTGCAAACATGGGGCGGCAGATTTAAACAGTTTTTCTTAGACAATAAATTTGTCTTGTTTTTGCTTGTATTGCTGCTCATCGGTCTCAATATCCTTGTTTTTACAAAAACATCGTTTATTTTCACACCCATTATCGTCCTGCTCAAAACGATTGCGCTCCCCGTCATTTTGACAGGAATTGTTTTTTATTTACTCAATCCGATCGTAGATCTGCTCGAAAAAGTAAGGGTGAAAAGGGTCTATTCCATTTTGATCCTTTATCTTATTATTATAGGATTAATTACGATTACCATCGTATCAATCATTCCGTTTTTAAAGGAACAGATCATGAGCCTGATCGACAATCTGCCGAGATATGTGGATATCGTTGAAAATCAGACGAAAAATCTGATAGGAAGCGATTTTGTGAATCAGGCGCAGAAGACGATGAATATTAACATTTCTGATTTGGCGAATAAAGCGTCGGCGCAGGCCGCGACGATAGCAAACAGCACATTTACCGGAGTCGGAAATTTTATCGGCGCCCTGACTGAGGTTATTATTTCTATCGTTACCGTTCCGTTTATTCTGTTCTACTTGCTGAAAGACGGAAAAAAGCTGCCCATCTATATCTTAAAGTTTGTGCCGACCCGTTTAAAGGAACAAACATACACGATGCTGAGCGAGATGAACCACAGATTAAGCTCCTATATCAGAGGCCAGATTATCGTCAGCTTCTGTATCGGTTTTCTATTATTTATCGGCTATCTGATTATCGGGCTTGATTACGCCTCATTGCTTGCGGTCATTGCGGCTTGTACAAGCGTTGTTCCGTACTTAGGGCCGACGATTGCCATCACGCCGGCTATCATTATCGCTTTGGTGACTTCTCCGTTTATGCTGCTGAAGCTTGCGATTGTCTGGACCATTGTCCAGCTTGTGGAAGGAAAATTAATTTCTCCGCAAATCATGGGGAAAAATCTTCATATTCACCCGATTACCATCATCTTTGTCCTGTTGACCGCCGGAAAGCTGTTCGGCGTTGTCGGCATTATTTTGGCCATCCCGGGTTACGCGGTCATTAAAGTGGTCACGACCCACCTGTTTGATTGGTTTAAAATGCGGTCGCATTTATATGAAGAAGAAAAAAATGATACGGTTCCGAAGGCATAAAAACGGGATGGATCTGATATTTATAAAAGACAGGCTTTCCTCTAGGGGAGAGCTTCTCTTTTGTAAATGCTTAACGAAGGGAAGAATAGGATGACTCTATGGGAAATGTTCACAGCAGCCGTTTTAGGGATAGTTGAAGGGTTGACGGAATACGCGCCGGTTTCTTCAACGGGACATATGATCATAGCGGATGACATCTGGCTGAAATCCGGCAATCTGATGAATCCTGAAGCAGCCAATTCCTTTAAGGTGGTCATTCAGCTGGGCTCCATATTGGCGGTGGCGATTGTCTTTAAGGATCGGATTTTAAATTTACTGGGCCTAAAAAAGAATGTGACACGCGATCAGGAAAAGGGGCACAGGCTCACCATTGCGCAAATAGCGGTCGGACTTGTTCCGGCGGCGATTCTCGGCTTTTTATTTGAGGATTACATTGACCGGTACTTATTTTCCGTAAGAACGGTGGCCTTCGGGTTAATTGCCGGAGCCATCCTCATGCTCGCGGCAGACTGGATTAATAAAAGGAAAGAAACGACCGATACGGTTGATCGAATCTCCTGCAAACAGGCTCTCTGTGTCGGCTTATTCCAATGTCTCGCCCTATGGCCGGGCTTTTCCCGCTCAGGTTCAACAATTGCCGGCGGCGTCATTCTCGGCTTGAATCACAGAGCGGCAGCAGACTTTACGTTTATTATGGCCATTCCGATTATGGCGGGCGCCAGCCTCTTAAAGCTGGTGAAATACTGGGACAGCCTCTCGCCCGGCATGATTCCGTTTTTTCTTGTCGGCTTCATCAGCGCATTCATTGTCGCTCTCTTAGTCGTTAAATTTTTTCTTCGCCTCATTAATAAAATCAAACTCGTTCCATTTGCCATTTACCGCATCATCCTCGGTGTGATCCTACTGATGCTTGCGGTATAAAAAAGAAGACCCCAGAGGAGGGTCTTCTTTTTTTATGAGAATGAATCCGCCGCCCGAAAAAGTTCCCGCAAAATGAATTTCCTATTGAATTCCGAAAAAAACTCGGCTATAATAAAACATGACGTTACCGCACGGGGCCATAGCTCAGCTGGGAGAGCGCTACGCTGGCAGCGTAGAGGTCAGGGGTTCGAGCCCCCTTGGCTCCATACCCGAAACCCTTGATATTCAAGGGTTTTTTTGTTTTTCAGGAAAAGCATTTGGGCCATGTTTCATTGCTTTTTTTCCTCAATTGGGGATAAATGAAGGGAAACAGAAAGGGAGAGAAATGAGGAAATACTTAGGTATCGCATCGCTTATCATCCTTTTAATTACATTGTATAATTTGCCTCACATTCATTGGGCGCTTGGAATTCTGGGAATTGTCGCGGGCAGTATTTTAGCAATCAAAGCTCCTAAAGGGATTTCTAAGTATGTTTCTTTTGTTATCCTAGCACTTTGTATTCTTTTACTTTTATTTTTGGTTGTGATGGGCATTTTGATGGCAGGCTTAGTAGGAAAATAGGATTACAATCCAAATATGTCTCCAGAATCAATACATGCTTCGTAATTCATTTAAAACAAATCTTTCAAACTGAAGATAAAATAGCGAAACTTGCAAATTTTCTTTTCAAACATTTTCGGGATAAATTGGGGGCCAACTTCCTCATTTTTAATCAGAAGCTTTTGTGAGAAAACCCTATAAAAAAGGTTTAAAAATAAATCCTCTGTTCGTGTCAGAAACGTATCTCCACTTTGGCAGTCCAAACCTAAAATCCTTGATATGATCAAGGGTTTTTTGTTGTTATTCTTCTAATATCCCCAATACAAATCCTGACAATTACGCCAATAAGGATCATTCGGGTATCCCTTATGCTGAGCGTTTGATGTATAAGGCTTATTCATATCATGCATCCCCGCATTTTCAGACTTCTGACAGTGTTTACTCGGACCTATCACGGTTGACTCGCGGATCGGCGAAATAGCATTTTCCCATTCATGTTCATTCAAACAATACGTATGCGCCATGATTTCAGGCGGCGTCAAGCGAAGAATATCCGAACCGTAAATCACTTCAAGTGTATCTGCGTTAAATATGGCCAACAGATGGGTCTTATCTGACGAGGCGGTCTCATAGTGCCACCATCCCTGCGGAATATTTGCCACTTGCCCGGGGGTGATCGGATAATTCTGTATCTTCCGGGTGAACGGATTCAGCATAGATACTGTTGCCGAACCGGAAATACAGTACACCAATTCAGCCGCATTTTGATGAAAATGCGGTTCGATCACATTCGTTTTGCTGAGAAAGATATCTAATAAAGATATATGTTCAAGTGTGTTTAACTGCTTAATCCCCAATACATTGATAAAGTTCTGATGATCTTTTGTGAAAAAACGGCTATTGTTTACGTCAAAGGTGAACTGCGTATGTGGAGACGCGTAATCCATATAAGAAACCATTTCATCCCCTGCTTTCCTGTGAAAACGTATATGTTCATGTATATGTGTCCCTATTTTATTGGTGATTACAGGAAATTAAAACCATAATTTCCATTGGTTTAATAATATTGTGACGACTTTATTAAACATTCATTTTAAACATATCTTTTAACCAAAATATCTCTTACTATAAAGATGTATTAAAAATACTTCTTTTAGAAGGGTTGAGACGAACATGCTGGATGAGAAAACAATAAACATCATAAAAAGCACTGTACCCGTATTGAAAACACAAGGAGAAGACATTACCGGCCGCTTTTATAACCTGATGTTTCAAGATCATCCTGAGCTTCTGAATATGTTTAACCAAACCAATCAAAAGAAACAAACCCAGCGTGCGGCATTGGCAAATGCGGTGATTGCGGCCGCTGCCAATATTGATCAATTAGAACATATCATTCCGGCAGTCAGACAGATCGGTTATAAGCACACAAGCATTGGGGTGAAGCCGGAACATTATCCGATCGTAGGGAAGTATTTGCTGCTGGCCATTAAGGACGTGCTGCAAGGTGCCGCGACTCCTGATATCATGCGGGCGTGGGAAAAAGCATACGGCGTCATTGCAGACGCATTTATCGGCATTGAAAATGAAATGTACAAGCAAGCCGGCTGGCAGGGATATAAAGGCTTCACCGTTATAAAGAAAATGAAAGAAAGTAAAGACATCACATCATTTTATGTAAAACCGATCGACGGTCTTCCGCTGCCGGAGTTTGAAGCAGGACAATATATCAGCATCAAAGTGCGGATTGCGGATTCACCTTATACGCACATTCGCCAGTACAGCCTGTCTGATGCTTCCGGCAAAGGGCATTACCGGATTTCTGTGAAAAAGGATGGAGCGGTTTCATCTCACCTTCACGATCATGTCCATGAGGGCGATGTCCTTGACATCAGCGCCCCGGCCGGAGATTTCATGCTGACGCCTTCAGGAAAAACAGCGGTTTTAATCAGTGCCGGCGCCGGTATTACGCCGATGATGGGCATGCTGAAAACCGCTGCCGAAAAACAGCCCGAACGGTTCATCATCTTTATTCATGCGGCTAAAAACGGAGATTACGCCGCGTTCCGCAAAGAGGCGGAGGAGGCGGCAGCCAACAATTCAAACGTCAAAGTTATTTTTGTGTACAGCGAGCCGTCAGAACAAGATCGCTCGGGAGACAAGCCTTTTTACGAAGGGCGAATCGATCAGGATTTCCTTGAGCAATTGAATCTGAAACAAGATACTGAATACTACTTGTGCGGCTCCGCTCCATTTATGATGCAAATGAACGACATGATCATCAAACTCGGATTTGATCCGCAATCCGTTCGATATGAATTATTCGGCCCGCAGCTGAGCATGGCAAAGGCCAATTAAAAACCCCTCATAGAGGGTTTTTTTTTGATGATATAATGGCGGATATACGCTTTTTTCGGTTGGAAGACAGACTGGACTATTATCAAAAAGAAGAAAGCTATATGCAGTTTTACTAGAAAGACAGACAGCCTTCCTCCGTCTTTTTCCCTATTTTATTGAAATTTTCATCAATGAACAGTAAAATTATAAATCTAGTCATTCGGAATTAAAGGAAGGTTGATATGAAAAAGAAAGCAAAGACGAAAAAGGTGCTGGCAGGCCTTTTTGCTGTATCTCTTATATTCGGATTATTTCTGATTTCAATGGTGTTTTCGAAATTCATAGTAACAGAGGAAAAACCGCCTGAAGAGGTGGATGAGCAGCAGGTCTTTATTGACAGCCTTTCCGGGCATGCTCAAATTTTATATGAGAAGTATCATGTCCTTCCAAGCATCACCCTAGCACAGGCGATCCTGGAATCGGATTGGGGGAACAGCGAACTTGCGGGAAAAGCCCGCAATCTGTTCGGTGTGAAAGGTGATTATAAAGGAAAGCATGTCACGATGAAAACAGATGAGTTTGAAAAGGGAAAACGAAAAACGATCCGGGCAAAATTCCGTAAATACAGTACGTTTTTTGAATCCATGGACGACCATGCGAAATTATTTGTCAACGGCACATCGTGGAATAAAAAGAAGTACAAGCCTGTATTGGAAGCGGGCGACTACAAAACGGCTGCTGCCGCTCTTCAAAAATCAGGCTACGCCACCGATCCTGACTATGCAGAAAAAATTAAAGACGTCATAGAAACCTATAACCTGAATGAATTTGACAAAGTCAATGCGTCTCTCAAAGCAGTTGATCTGAAAGGCGCCATTAAAGACCATTCCATTGAAGACGTGTGGTCAAAACCATCGAAAGAGCCGCATTCTATTAAACTTGCGTCGGCGCAAAAGTTTACCGGACAGCATATTAAAGTCGTTTCTGAAAAACAAAACGGGCAATCCGTCTGGTATCAATTTCAGGTAAACGACCAGCTCATAGGCTGGGTTGACAAAACTGCCGTGCAATTAAATGAAGAAACGTGACTACAGGAAAAGCCGGCGGACCGCCGGCTTTTTTTACATCCCCTCATTTTCAAAGCGTTTAATATCATGTTTATGCCCCATCAGCACAAGGCGGTCACATTCGTGAATGACAGTCTCCGGAGTAGGGGAAAGCTGAATGTTCCCATTATGTTTGACGGCGAGAATGGTACAACCGAATCTGGACCGGACGCCTAACTCAAGAATTGATTTTAAATGCAGCTTTTTCGTAGCCAAAAGCTCGACGATGCTGTATTCGTCTGATAAATCTATATAGTCTAAGACGTTTTCATCTGAAAGGCTTTGCGCGATCCTGACGCCCATATCCTTTTCAGGATGGATGATGCGGTCCGCGCCAATTTTTTCAAGCACCTTATGATGATAATAATTTTGCGCTTTCACCCAAATATGAGGAATATTCAGTTCCTTCAATAACAACGTCGTCAGCGTGCTTGCCTGAATATTGGCGCCAATCGCCACGACGACATATTCAAAATTTCTGATGCCGAGCGAATGCAGCTCGCTTTCTTCCGTTGCATTTGCCCTGACGGCATGTGTGGCGTAAGAGGAATACGCATTGACTCTTTCTTCGCTGATATCAATGGCAAGCACCTCGTGTCCCATTTTAAAAAGCTCTTTGCAGATGCTTCCTCCGAAACGGCCCAGCCCGATGACGGCAAATTGTTTATTTTTTATTCTTCCCAATACCCATAACTCCTTATGAAGCTGTTTTTCGATACTTTCCACATACAACAATCAAGAATGTACTCTTGTTTCAAGTGTTTGTCAATGAAAGATGGAAGATGTGAAAAACAGCCGAAAAAAAGACCGGCTGACAAGCAGTGTGAGCTTGTGCCGGTCTTAACCGCGATTATTTACAGTTGCAAGGCTGTGTAGGCGGTGTGCTGCGTTTTTGGACAACGATTGTGTCCTCAGCATAAAACTTAGAGCCGATGCTTAATGATTTATTTTCTGCACGGAATTTATATGTACCCGCAGCAGGAAGCGTTTTATTATTCAGAGCCAGCTTGAATTCCGCCGCGCCAAGTAAATCAATGTTTAACGGAAGTCTGACCGTTTTTCCGTTATTAAGAATCTGTCTTTCACGCAAAGCGTGTCCGTTGATTGTATCCTTTGTTGTTGCAGTGAACCCGCTTGGAAGGGTAAATTCCATTACGCCTAAGCTCAGAATCGTGTTCGGACGGTAAGTCAGTTCAATATCAGAAAATGACCATTCCTGCTGGCTGGCGCCGGTGTATTTTGCAAATAAAGTAGCAGTGGCTTTTGTTGACATTTCCGGCTCGTGAACGGATGAACCGGATTCCGCGGCAAAAGACGTTGCCGGAAGAGCGAGCAGCAAAACAAGGCCGAATAAACTTGCCATCAAAGATGTGAAAAGCTTGTGTTTCATGTTAACAAATCCCCCTAAAAAATATTTTAAACCCTGATCACCCGCCTTTAAAGGAGAATGACCAATATTTACCTATAAAAATTTAACATCAATTTTAATGGAAGTAAATGGGGTTATCTTCCTATATTTTCTGAGGGATTATCTGAAAACACGACGCATAGTGACAGAAAGCAAGAAAAAACGCCTGTTAAGATTCAGACGTTTCTATCGGGATAAATTTGAAAATCTCCCCGCTCTGCACCGATTCGGCAAGCCGCTTCAGCCAATTGTAATAGGCTTTTGAGCTTTCAAGCTGATCATATAAATGCTGTGCTTCTTCTTTTAATTTTGAATCACCGTCTTCCTTCTCCAAAACGGCTTGCAAATCCGCCTGGGCTTGAACGATGGCGGCCAAATTGACCTGAACTTCCCTGTCCCATTTCGGCGGGAAAAAATTTGTGAAAAACGTAAAGAAATCCTTTTCCGCCACAAATGTATGCTTTCTGGTGCCGCGGTGAAAGGTTTTTTTGACCACATTTAAGTCCTGCAGTTTTTTGACGCCGGTGCTCATGCTCGGTTTGCTCATTTGCAGCTCCTCACGCATTTCATCAAGCGTCATCTCATCTCTCATATACATTGTTCCATATAAAATCCCGACGCTCCGGGTAATTCCGTAAAGATCCATCGTCTCTGCAATTGAATCAATAACAAGGTCCCTTGCTTGTTCTATAGCTGCGAATTCTGGATTTTCATCCATACTGTCCCTCTTTTCTCCTGAAGATTAAATTTGTTAAGTCATTTCTTTATGTTTTTAATCTTAACGAATCATCACAAAAAGTCAAAACCTAAAAGAGGACAAACTAGGTTTTGACACGTAAAAAAACGTATGTTAAATTAATATTGTTAAAAACATTAAATTTTTATTTAACAAACTTACTTTTCGGTAAGGAGGACTCTCATGAGCAAAACGTTATATATCGGCGGCGAATGGATCAGCGCAGAAAAAAAACAGACCCGCCGTATCATTAACCCATTTAATCAAGAAGAAATTGCAACGGTATGCGAAGGTGACCGCGGCGATGCCGTAAAAGCTATCGCCGCAGCCAGAAGAGCATTTAATGAAGGAGACTGGCCGGCGCTTTCCGGACTTGAGCGCGGAAAATTTGTTCTGAAAATTGCGGAATTAATCAGGCGCGACCTGAATGAACTGGCTGAGCTGGAATCACTTGATACAGGAAAAACACTTGAAGAAAGCAAAGCCGATATGGACGATATCGCAAATGTATTTCAATATTATGCCGGCCTTGCGGATAAAGACGGGGGCGAGGTTATTTCATCTCCGATTCCCGATTCTGTGAGCAAAATTGTCAGAGAGCCTATCGGCGTATGCGGACAAATTACCCCGTGGAATTATCCGCTCTTGCAGGCAAGCTGGAAAATCGCTCCCGCTCTTGCGGCTGGAAACACCATTGTTTTAAAACCGAGTGAAATCACTCCGCTGACGACGATTAAAGTATTTCAATTAATAGAAGAAGCGGGCATTCCGAAAGGTGTCGCAAATCTGGTGTTAGGACCGGGAGCAACAGTCGGCGACGAGCTTGCGAGAAACCTGGACGTCGACTTAGTGTCCTTCACGGGCGGAATCGAAACAGGCAAAAAGATTATGCAGGCGGCAAGCGGCAATGTAAAAAAAATTGCCCTTGAGCTTGGCGGGAAAAATCCGAATATCGTGTTTCAAGATGCGGATCTTGAAGTGGCTGCCGACCAAGCGCTGAACGCCGTGTTTTTCCATGCCGGCCAGGTCTGTTCGGCGGGCTCGCGCCTTTTAGTGGACGAAGCCATTCATGATGAATTTTTAGCGGAGCTGATTAAACGCACGAAACGCATCAAATTAGGCAGCGGATTTCATGAAGATACCGAAAGCGGCCCTCTGATTTCCGCCGAGCATCGGGCAAAAGTTGAAAAATATGTAGAAATCGGAATCCAAGAAGGCGCTAAACTTGAAACAGGCGGCAAACGCCCTGACGATCCCGAGCTTCAAAACGGTTTCTTCTATGAACCTACTATTTTCTCAAACTGTACCTCTGATATGCGGATTGTACAGGAGGAGATATTCGGCCCTGTTTTAACAGTCGAGTCATTCTCTTCCGAAGAAGAGGCTGTCAGACTCGCAAACGACACCATTTACGGCCTGGCCGGAGCAGTATGGTCCAAAGATATTGAAAAATGTGAACGGGTGGCCGCAAAACTGCGGATGGGAACGGTTTGGATCAATGATTTTCATCCGTATTTCGCACAAGCGCCTTGGGGCGGTTATAAACAATCCGGCTTTGGCCGCGAACTCGGCAAAATCGGCCTTGAAGAATATACAGAAGTCAAACATATTTACCGCAACACAAAACCTGCAGCTGTTAACTGGTTCCATTCATAATAAGGAGGAGACTCAATATGACATTAAATATGAAAGTAGAAAGCATGCATAAATTCCATACATTCGAAATTCCGACGGTGATCAAGCACGGTATCGGCGCGATTAAACACGTTGGAAATGAAGTTGGCGCGTTAGGCGTAACAAAAGCCCTTCTCGTCACAGACCCCGGAATTTATAATGCGGGAGTGGCGAACCCAGTCATTGAATCGTTACAGGAGGCAGGCATTGAAGTCGTACTGTTTAACAAAGTTGAACCGAACCCTCCTGTACGCCTCGTAAACGAAGGATCAGAGCTGTATAAAAAAGAAAACTGCAACGGCCTTGTGGCTGTTGGCGGCGGAAGCTCCATGGATACCGCCAAAGCAATCGGCGTAGAAGCGACACATGAAGGAAGCGTGCTTGATTACGAAGCCGCAGAAGGCAAAAAACCGCTGGAAAACCGTATTCCTCCGCTGACAACGATCCCGACAACCGCGGGAACAGGTTCAGAGGTTACACAATGGGCCGTCATCACAGATGAGGAAAGAGAATTTAAATTCAATACGGGCGGACCGCTTATCGCCGCGCATCTAACTGTTATTGACCCTGAGCTTCACGTTTCCATGCCTCCGCATGTAACAGCAATGACAGGTATCGATGCATTGGCGCACGCCATCGAATGCTACACGATGAAATTCGCCCAGCCGATTACGGATGCCGTAGCCCTGATGGCCATTGAATATGCGGCGCATTATATTAAGCGTGCATTTGCTGACGGGGAGGATGTAGAAGCAAGATACGGCATGGCGCAGGCAGCAATGCTTGCAGGCCTTTCATACGGCAGTGAATCAGCAGGCGCGGCGCACGCGATGAGCCAGACACTCGGCGGCATTATTCCTGTCGCTCACGGACAATGTGTGGCGGCCATGATGGGGCCTGTAATGGAATACAATTGGAAGGGTTATCCTGAGAAATTCGCCCGCATCGCCAAAGCTTTCGGAATTGACACAAGCAAAATGTCGACGGAAGAAGCGGCCAAAGCGTCTGTCAATTGGATGTATGACCTCGTAAAAGATTTAGAGGTTCCGAGCTTAGAAGAACAAGGCGTATCTCCGGACATGATTGAGCGTTTATCAAAAGAAGCGATGAAAGATCCGCAAACATTCGGAAACCCAAGAGATTTAAATGAGAAAGCATACAACTGGATTTACAAACGCTGCTTTGGCCTGACGCCGAAAACAGTATAAAAAAATGTCCCCGTTCCTTTACAGAGCGGGGTTTTTTACGGATAATGGCAAGAAAAAGGCGGCGGTTTTATGTGGAGACGGATAAAAGCAAAGGCTGAAGGGTTATATAAAGCCGATACAAAACATTTTTCACCAAAAGAATGGACAAGCTTTATGCGGATTACGGAGGGATTCCCGGGGACTTGCATTTTGGCCTGACCAAAAAAGCGGGGGCACGGGAGCTGATGTATGAGAGAGGAACCGAAATTTTTAACCGCAGGCAGATTTCAATCGTGTCAATGGAGGAATGTGATGAGATTGCCGAGGCGATGGGGATTCCGAACTTCTTCCCGGAATGGCTCGGCGTCAATATTGCCATCAGCGGTTTCCCTTCATTAACATTACTTAAAGAAGGCAGCAGGATCATTTTTCCAAGCGGTGCCTCCTTCCTGTGTGAGGGAGAAAATGATCCGTGCATTCAGCCGGGAGAGGTCATTCAATCCTATTACCAGCATCATCCGAAACTGGCTCCGGCGTTTGTGCGGCATGCGATGGGCAAAAGGGGCATTGTCTGTATCGTCGAACGGCCGGGCGACATTTGTGCGGGCGATCCGATAGACATTCATTCTTATGAACCGAAGCGTGCCAAGAAAAAAATCGAAAGGGTCTGAGTTCAGACCCTTTCGATTTTTTGTTTAATTTCTTCTATCTGATTGATGTGCCGCTTTTCGTGATGGCCGATAAAATCAATCCATTGGCGGATCGTCAATTCTTGAAAAACGGGATGCGGAAGCACTCGTTCAAAGTCCTCCTCTTTTAATGAAGCAATGACGGCGGTCAAGTGCTGCCTCGCCACATCTAACTCCTCTTTCATTTCAACGATTGATTTGCGGTCTTGTTCAGGCGCAAGGTGAGGCGGAGCGGTGCGTTTGTTCGTTCTGTCCTCTGCCATCTCAAGCGGTTTTTCCTCTGTTTCTTTCAGCGGTGCCTCCATTGCTCGTTCTGATAAAAGGGTATGCGCTGTTTCATCAATTTTCTTTAAATGGTCAAGCACTTCCCGCACGCTCCACTCTTCAGCCGACGGCTTCTGGTTGAATTCGTGATCTGAAAGGCCCTTCACTTCATTCCAAGTCTGCTGTCTTGCTTCATTAAAAATACTCATCATATCTCCTCCTCAAGAAAACATTACCATATCCAGCTTTTATATTCATTTATTTGCTCTTGCTTTTCTGAAAATTGAAACCTTTCGGCGGACCGTCCGTATATAAAGTAGCACTCCATCATCTCATCCGAAAGGAGGGCAGATTGTGGACACATTTCATATTCCGTTACAAACGATTTATCTTTACACCCTTATCATTGCGGGAAGTCTGACGCTTTTGTTTCTTTTTTTCAATGATGTTTTTCACGGCCTCTCAGAAGCCGTTCCGGTCTCTTTTCTGAATCCCGCGTTGATATTGTCGTTTCTGACGATCTTCTCAGCCTCAGGTTATATCGGCGAAATCGCCGCTCCGCTATCAAGTCCTGTTATTGGATTACTATCATTTGCTGTTTCAGTTCTCTTCGTCAGCTTGCTCCATATCTTTGTCCTTGTGCCGCTTTCATCAGCCGAGGAATCGCTCGTTTATCGGGAAGCGGATTTAAGAGGGAGAGTCGGCAAGATTATTACCTCCGTTCCGAAAGACGGCTATGGGGAGGTCTTAATAGAGGGTATCGGCGGCGCTATCTCCAAGTCCGCGGTCAGTTTTGATAACGAACAGATTAATTACGGAACGGCAGTGTTAATTATCGACGTGAAAGACGGAGTGCTCTCTGTGACACCGCATGAACCAATTTAAATAATAAGGGGGAACTTGTTATGACAATGCCGATTATAATCGTCATCGGAGTTGTATTCTTTTTACTCATCGCACTCATTGCTGTATTTATTACAAAATACCGGACGGCGGGGCCGGATGAAGCCCTGATCGTGACCGGAAGCTACCTTGGCAATAAAAATGTCCATATTGATGAAGGCGGCAATCGTCTGAAAATCGTCCGCGGCGGGGGGACATTCGTGCTCCCGGTTTTCCAGCAGGCCGAACCGCTCAGTCTATTGTCAAGCAAGCTTGACGTCTCAACCCCCGAAGTGTACACCGAACAGGGCGTGCCAGTCATGGCGGATGGAACGGCCATTATTAAAATCGGCGCCTCCATCGGCGAAATTGCGACTGCCGCTGAACAATTTTTAGGGAAATCCAAGGAAGACCGCGAGCAAGAGGCAAGAGAAGTATTAGAAGGCCACCTGCGTTCAATCCTTGGTTCCATGACGGTAGAAGAAATTTATAAAAACAGAGAGAAGTTTTCTCAAGAAGTACAGCGGGTCGCGTCCCAGGATCTTGCCAAAATGGGGCTGATGATCGTCTCCTTTACCATTAAAGATGTCCGCGACAAAAACGGCTATCTTGAATCATTAGGTAAACCGAGAATCGCCCAAGTAAAACGAGATGCGGATATTGCGACGGCGGAAGCTGATAAAGAAACAAGAATTAAACGGGCGGAAGCTGATAAAGACGCAAAAAAATCAGAACTGGAACGCGCTACGGAAATTGCCGAAGCTGAAAAAATCAACCAGCTGAAAATGGCGGAATATCGGAGAGACCAGGATACCGCAAAAGCAAATGCTGACCAGGCATACGATCTCGAAACCGCAAAAGCCCGCCAGCAGGTGACCGAGCAGGAAATGCAGGTCAAAATTATCGAGCGGCAAAAACAAATTGAATTGGAAGAAAAAGAAATTCTTCGCCGTGAGCGCCAATATGATTCCGAAGTGAAGAAAAAAGCTGATGCAGACCGCTATTCAGTAGAACAAGCGGCCGCTGCTGCAAAGGCGAAGCAGCTCGCAGAAGCAGACGCCGAGCAATACAGTATTGAGGCTATGGCGAAAGCGGAAGCCGAACGTGTAAGAATAGACGGTCTTGCTAAAGCAGAGGCTGAAAAGGCAAGAGGGGAAACGGAAGCTGAAGTCATTCGCCTGAAAGGACTTGCGGAAGCCGAAGCGAAAGAAAAAATCGCTGAAGCGTTCGAAAAATACGGGCAGGCAGCGATCCTTGATATGATTGTGAAGATGCTTCCAGAATATGCGAAGCAAGTATCGGCCCCGCTTTCAAACATTGATAAAATTACCGTCGTTGATACAGGCGGAAACGGGGAAAGCGGCGGAGCCAATAGAGTTACAGGCTACGCAACCAATTTAATGGCAGGTCTCCAAGAAAGCCTAAAGGCCTCTTCCGGAATAGACGTAAAAGAAATCATCGAGAATTTTTCAGGCAAAGGAAACATAAAACAAAGCATTAATGAACTGACAAAAGAGCTGAAAGATGCAAGCAGCGAAGAGAATCACGCATAAAAAAC
This sequence comes from Bacillus nakamurai, assembly GCF_001584325.1. Classification (GTDB taxonomy): domain Bacteria; phylum Bacillota; class Bacilli; order Bacillales; family Bacillaceae; genus Bacillus; species Bacillus nakamurai. The sequence goes on along the minus strand of NZ_LSAZ01000043.1, from coordinate 1,027 downwards.
AGCAGGCGTTTACCGCCTGCTGTTTTTTAATCTGTCCGCTTTGTCTCAAGGAGCCGCGGTGCAGTAATAAATAATAAACAAAGTACAATTGCGCAAATAATAAAAGAAGGGACCATATAAGTGGCGTTATAACCGAGAGAATAAATCCAAACCGGAGTCCCTTTCGGAGCATAGCTGCCAAAAAAGACAGCGCCCGAGACGACATGAGCGGCATATCGCAGAATACTGCCGATAAACACGGCGATAACGACATATACCGTTAATGCGCTTCTTTTTTTGGCAAAAGCAGCTTTACGGACAGCAGAAGCAAAAAAACCGCTAAACCCGATTACAGCAAAAGCCGCTATGTAATCGAGCAAAAGCTGAACCGGGTGCTGCAAAAAGAGATTGCCGATCGCGATTTGGACAAGTCCGGTCAGAAATCCCGTCGTCAGTCCTGCCTTTACCCCCCAGCGAAATGAAATTAAAAAAATCGGAATCATCATAATAGAGACAGAACCGCCTTGCGGCATACGGAGAAACATACCGGACACGATGTCCAGAATGACGGCCGCACCGGTCATAATCGCTATTTCAATTAAGCGCACAAGCTGTGTTGATTGATTCATAGTTTTCCCCCTGACTGGACAACCCTTTTAAGGACAAACAAAAAAGCAGCGCGGGAAAGGATGGGGAAAGTTCCACGCACTGCTTACAAGCTGCAATTCATTTGGCTTTGCCACATCCCTACGCCAGCGTTAACTAACAGGTTCAAAGGGTCAGAACGAAACGTTCACTCTCAGCTTTATTGCTCCCCTTGTGGTCATCAAGTATTTAGTTCAATCCTACTATACAAGAAAATAGTACATACGACAAGACAACTCGTTTATTCTATAGAAGAGAAATGAAAACTTACATTACTCAAAACAATCGCTGAGGTTTTTTGAAAAAAACTATTGTAATATGATTTAAAGGGTGTTATATTATTAAACGTCGCTGATGAACAGCTGACAACAACAAAATGCTTCGAAAACAACATGAAAAAAGT
>NZ_LSAZ01000042.1 GCF_001584325.1 Bacillus nakamurai | reverse complement strand
CTGACATGCAGACCGATATATAGAAAAAACCGCAAAGGAGAGTTTCAATGAAAAAAATGGTGATATTTGCGGCTGTTCTGCTGATCGCACTCGGTGCAGCCGGATGTGAAAACAGCCAATCAGACGAAACGGCCGGCCGCGAGACGAAAAAAATCGGGATGATGCTGACGGACAACGGGCTTGGTGACCAGTCCTTTAATGATTCCGGTTTTCAAGGCTTAATGAAAGCAAGGGACGAGCTCGGCGTCACATTTGATTACAGAGAAATAAAGGATACCGGCACATATGAAAAAGGGCTGACCCAGCTTGTAAAAGAAGGGAATGATCTTGTGGTGGCGCTCGGCTACAGCATGCAGCCGGATTTAGAGAAGGTCGCCAAAAAATATCCGAACCAGCAGTTTGTGCTGATTGATTCAGTGTCTGAACTGAAAAATGTTACCTCCGTTACCTTTAAAGAGGATGAGGGGAGCTATTTAGCCGGAGCGCTGGCGGCCATGACAACAAAAACCGGCACGATCGGATTTATCGGCGGCTCAGATGCCGACGTCATTAAACGGTTTAAAAAAGGCTTTTTGGAAGGGGCGAAATCAATTAAGCCAAATATCCATGTGCTGTCTGAAATCAGCGGATCGTTTGATAATGACAAGCTTGGGCAGAAGATCGCCAAACGAATGATTGATCAAAAAGCCGATGTTCTGTTTACGGCGGCCGGTTTTACGGGTGTAGGGGCGCTGAAGGAAGCTGAGGCCGAAAAGAAATACGCGATCGGTGTGGACAGCGACCAGTATTACACTGCCGAACACGCTGTTATTTCCTCTTTAGTGAAAAACGTTGACCATGTGATCTATGAGCTGGCCAAAGATTTAAAAAACAGAAAGCAAATCAAAAGCGGCCAAATCGTTTACGGATTAAAGGAAAATGGCATGGAATTAGCCCAGATCAGAATCGTGAAACATTCAGATGAGCTCACAAAAAAAATCGCTGATATGAAAAGCAAGCTGATCGAAAAGGGAGGGGAATGAGCGTGACATTACGGACCAGACTTCTCGTTAATGCGGCTGTAACGATGATATGCTTTGCCGCTGTCATCGGTTTTACGATTGTAAACATGATGAAGATTCAAGCTTCAAATGAAGATGAGGTTGAAGCGCTGTTAAGCGTCCAGGCGGCAAAGGCTGAACTCAATACATTGAAAGAAAGCATCACAAGCTACTCCTACACGCTCGCCGATGCCCAGAAAGAGAGCGTCCGCACCTATATGAAAAACAGCTCCGGCCGGCTGAGCGCGCTTCAAAAAACAATGACTGACCCGGCGGGAAAAGCCGCCTATGACAAGCTCTCCAAAAAATACGAAACATGGCAGACGGAGGCGGTTGCGGCCCTTAATACAAAGAGTCCGGCCGAAGCGACAAGGACAGCTGCCCGTATAAACGGCCTGCTGAATGACATTTACATGCTCAATCTTGAAAGCCGCAGCCGTTATGAACAGATGCAGAAAGAAACGGCCGATCAAATTCAATTTATCGTTTACAGCGCAGCGGCGTTAACGATCGTGCTCCTTGCCGTCACCGTGTTTTCATCCATCAGGCTGACGAAGAAAATTGCCGGGCCGATCCGCCGGATGGCCGAAAACGCCCGGCAGATCGCAAGCGGAAATCTTGCCGTTGAAAAACTCGATTACAAAGGAAAAGACGAGCTGAAAGAGCTGAATGATTCATTCGGAATTATGACAGAACAGCTCCGCACCTTAATCAAGGCGATCGGAGAGGTGGGCCGTGAAGTGGAAACATTTGCAGAAGGCCTGACGAAAGAAAACCAGACACTCACGGAAATGACCGAGCAGGTGTCCGTATCAACGGAAGAAATGGCAAAGGGCTCACAAACCATTTCAGAAGACTTGCAGCATGCGGTAATATTTATTGAAAAAATGGATGAGCACGCAAAAGCGAACGCTGAACGCTCAAAACAGACGACGGCAAGCAGTGAGGACGCCATTTCAGCGGTGGCTGCAGGCCGAAGCGCTTTAGCAGAAACAAAACAAGCGATTGACAAAAGCAATGAAACATCAAAAGAAATTTCGAAAGCCGCTGATCTGTTCATAGAACACGCGGCGGGAATCAATATGATGGCGCAAACCGTTTCCGAAATTGCCGGCCAGACGAATCTGCTTTCGTTAAACGCAGCGATTGAGGCGGCAAGAGCCGGAGAAGCGGGGAAAGGGTTTGCCGTCGTTGCGGAGGAAATACGAAAACTGGCAGACGGCTCAACAAAAGCGACCGGGCAGATTTTCGATATGGTGAAGCAAATTGAAGCAGGCATCACATCTATTACGGGGGCCGTCAGCACCGGCGTCGCTTTAGCGGACAGGCAGCAGGCGCTGATGGATAAAACATCCGGCTCCTTTGCGCACATCGAACAGAAAGCCGCGCACATTAAGGCGGAGCTTTCTCACTTAGACGGGCAAATCCGTGAATCGAAACAGCTTGGTGAACAAGTGCTGCAGCATGCCGAAAGCATCAGTGCCGTCGTTCAGGAAACAGCCGCCGGAAGCGAAGAAATCTCAGCCTCAGCCTTGGAGCAGCTGTCATCCTTTAAAAACATGACACAAAGCGTTAATGCCCTGCGCAGCCTGACAGAACGGTTAAATGATCAGGTCCGCCGTTTTACATTGTAACGGGCTTTTGCGCCATCCCTGATTTGTTGCAGCCTGACATGAATAACTTCTGAGTGAAAAACAGATACTGAATATACATGTGTTTATATTCATTCTTTTTCGTGAAAGGTGAAAGTAGAAGGGAGGAATGGGGATGAATGAACAAATCCCGCATGAAAAGGGTCTTGATAACAGTCTGGCTTTATTGCGCGATGGCTATGTATTTGTGAAAAACAGAGCGGAGAAGTATCGCTCAGATGTGTTTCGCGCCCGTTTATTGGGGAAGACATTCATTTGCATGAGCGGAGCGGAAGCCGCAAAGCTTTTTTATGACACGGAACGATTTCAGCGGCAGCATGCCCTCCCCAAGCGGGTGCAGAAAACATTATTCGGCACAGGGGCAATTCAGGCAATGGACGGCGAACGGCATAAGCACCGGAAGCTTCTTTTTATGTCGCTGATGACGCCGCCCCGGCAAAAACGGTTTGCAGAAGAGGTGGCAAAACAGTGGGAAGCATCGGCCGAAAAGTGGAAGGATTCAGACCGAATTGTCCTTTTTGATGAAGCGAAGAAAGTGCTGTGCCGGGCTGCCTGTGATTGGGCCGGCGTCCCGCTGAAAGAATCAGAAGTGAAAGAGCGGGCGGAGGATTTCACCGCTATGGTAGACGCATTCGGCGCTGTCGGTCCGCGCCATTGGAAAGGCAGAAGGGCGCGGCCGAAAACGGAGAAATGGTTAGAGGAGGTCATTGAGGATGTGCGGTCCGGCAAGCTGCAAACGCCGGAGGGCTCAGCCCTGTATGAAATGGCTTTTCATACAGAGCTGGACGGGAGCAGACTTGATTCTCATATGGCTGCCGTCGAGCTTATAAATGTGCTGCGCCCGATTGCCGCCATTTCTTACTTCATCACATTCTCAGCTCTGGCATTGCATGAACACTCTGAATATCGGAATAAGCTGAGGTCGGGAAATGATCAGGATGCCGAAAGATTTGTACATGAAGTACGGCGGTATTACCCGTTCGCCCCGTTTTTAGGAGCCGTCGTGAAAAAGGATTTCGTTTGGAAGAACTGTGAGTTTAAAAAGGGGGCATCCGTCATGCTTGACTTATATGGGACAAACCATGATCCCCGGCTTTGGGAGAATCCGAATGATTTTCGCCCGGAACGTTTTCTGGGGCGGGAGGAAAAGGAATTTGATTTCATTCCTCAGGGCGGAGGCGATCCGGCTCATGGCCACCGCTGTCCAGGTGAGGGGATGACCGAGGAAGTGATGAAGGCTTCCCTTGCGTTTCTCACTAATGAAATAGAGTACGATGTTCCGCCCCAAGATCTGAGCTTCAGCCTGTCCAGAATGCCGGCTTTGCCTGAAAGCGGATTTGTGATAAGCCATGTAAGACTCAAATAAAACGACAAAAAAACAGCCCTCTTCCTGAAAAAGAGGGCTGTTTTTGCGATCACAGATGATCGGGTTTTTTTGATTCCTGTTTCTTGCCAGCCTGGCGGTTTTTTTCGGCAAGCCGGTTCTTTTTCTGATTTAGGGCGTTATTGTCAAGCGGTTTTTTATCATCGTCTTTCATACGGCGAAGCCTCCCTTCCTTTCCTCTTAGGATGCCCGGCCGCATTTGAAATTATGGCGTTAAGAAAAAAATCGCAAGCGTTCCCGACCCGGAATGAGCGCCGATGGCTGACCCGATTGAATGAAGAATGACCTCTTTCGGCTGAAACGCTTCTTCGATCTGCTGTTTCATGCTGAGAGCGGTGTCTTCATTATCAGCATAGCTGATTCCTACGGTTTGGTTCTCCCAATCTCCGCCTTCCTCTTTCATCATCTCAATAATCCGCTTAAACAGTTTCTTCTGTCCCCGCAATTTTTCGAGCGGAACAAGCCTGCCGTCTTCCACATGCAGTATCGGCTTTATATTCAGCAATCCGCCGACAAAAGCGGATGTTTTGGAAATTCTGCCGCCCCGCGCAAGGTAGGCTACATCATCCACCGTGAAAATGTGCTTCATATGTGCGCAAAAGTTCTTTACAGACGATTCAATTTCTTGTATCGTATTCCCGTTAACACAGAGTGTTTGAGCGTGCATGACTGCAAGGCCGCACCCTAATGAAGCGCACTTGGAATCGACGATCCGCAAGTCAAAATCGGGGAATTCCTCTTTTACTTCATTGGCGACCATCACGGCCGTCTGATAAGTGCCGGAAAGGCCTGAAGAAAAGGCGAGATAAAGCGCCGGCTCTCCCAGTTCTGCGTATTGCAAAAACACATTTTTAATAGTTTCCGGTGATGCCTGGGATGTTTTCGGAATTTTCCCATCACGCATCGCTTTAAATATATCATCCGCCTGAATGGTGACCGCGTCTTCATATTCTTTGCCGTCAAGTGACACGTTAAGCGGAATAAACCCAATCTGGTTCGCTTCAAAATAAGAACTCGGCAAATCAGAGGCGCTGTCAGCAATAAGGTGAACTGTCATTATAATTCCCTTCTTTCCGGTATTCCTCAAAATATGAGAGATATGCCAACTATATCATATAAATTTGGCAAAATTGTGTTCAAATATTTGTTTTAAGGGAAAAGCTAATAATGAAAATGAGCGGAGGAGCAAGCTATGGTACTTGAACAATCAAAAAAATTAGTAATCGTCGTCATCGGCGCATTTCTGAACGCGGCCGGGCTGAATTTATTTCTCATTCCAGCAAATGTGTATGCGAGCGGCTTTACCGGAGTCGCACAGCTGTTATCAAGCGTCGTTGACCAATACGCCCCCTTTTATATTTCGACAGGAGTGCTCTTGTTCCTCTTAAACATTCCGGTCGGCGTTTTAGGATGGCTGAAGGTCGGAAAGTCATTCACGATCTACAGCGTGTTAAGCGTGGCGCTGACCACCGTCTTTATGGGAATTCTGCCCGAAAAAAGCTTGTCGCATGATATTCTTTTGAATGCGGTATTCGGAGGGGTGATATCGGCTGTAGGCATCGGAATTACGCTGAAATACGGCGCATCAACGGGCGGCCTCGATATTGTCGCGATGGTGCTTGCCAAATGGAAAGATAAACCGGTCGGCACGTATTTCTTCATCTTAAACGGGATTATCATTTTGACGGCAGGATTATTGCAAGGTTGGGAGAAAGCATTATATACCCTTGTCACACTTTATGTCACAACAAGGGTGATTGATGCCATCCATACCCGCCATATGAAACTGACCGCCATGATCGTCACGAAAAAAGCCGAAGAAATCAAAGAAGCGATTTACGGAAAAATGGTCCGCGGCATTACGACAGTGCCGGCAAAGGGCGCTTACACAAACGAGCAGAAAGAAATGATGATCATCGTCATCACGCGGTATGAACTGTACGATTTAGAGAAAATCGTAAAAGAGGTCGATCCGAAAGCCTTCACGAACATCGTCCAAACGACTGGGATTTTTGGTTTCTTCAGAAAAGACTGATAGGAGCGGATAGAATGAAATGGCTGTTTGGCCTGTTTTTCCCGGTCATCTTATTGATCGGATGCAGCAGTCAATCCGGGCAGAAGGAGCCCGCTGAGGAGGTATCGGGAGAGATGAATGAACAACAAGTTGAATTGACCGTTAATCCTGTGCAGACTGATCACCAAATTGAATTTCAAATGTCCTTAAAAAACAAAGGCGCAAATCCGATTGACTTTACATTCAGCTCAGGGCAGAAATTCGAATTGACCGTACATGACCAGCATAACAAGGAGCTGTACCGTTATTCAAAAGACAGAATGTTTACCCAGGCGTTCCAGACCGTCACATTAATGCCGAACGAAACGTATGACTTTTCAGATGTATGGAAAGACGTGCCCGGTCCGGGGACATACACGGTGACGGTGACATTTTTAGGAAAGTCTGATCAGGTCGGAAAAAGACTGAAAACGGTAAAAACATTTGAAGTGAAATAAATGAAAAGCGGCTGTCTGGTTGAAAACCAGCGCCGTTTTTTTTGCTTTAAAGAAAAACCTGCGGAATCCCGCAGGTTATTGCAATTTCTCCAGCTGATCCTGAAATTGGTGCAGCTGCTGACGTTCTGCATCTGTCGAATTGGCGTACGCGGAAGATACGGCATTTTTAGCCCGTAAGACGGCTTTCTGCCGGTCGCCGTCCTCGAAACCGTTTGCAATCATGACAGCCTGTTGGACAAATGATTTTGCTTGAGAGAACAATTCGTTTCTCATTAATAATCGACCTGTCTTTCAGCTGCTTCTTTCGCGCCGTCATGCTGCGCATCCGCTAATGTAGACCGATATGGAAATCTTGCGTCATGTAGGCTGACAGAGTCCTTGCCTTGCTGAATAAACCGTTTTGATTTGTTTCGTTTACCCATTGCAATTTCCCCCTTCCATACTTTGACGAGATGAGTCGTCTCTTTTAGTATGGGCGGGCTGCGGCGGGTTATAAGTGGGAAAAAATTTATATCGCTTCCTACAGAGAAAAATAGTCCTTCAAAAACCGGGCGATTCCGTCCGCTTCGTTTGTGTCGGTGATGCGGTCCGCCGCCTGTTTCACTTCATCCGTTCCGTTTCCCATTGCCACGCCGCATCCGGCAAAGCGAAGCATTTCCAGATCGTTATCCTCATCCCCGAATGCAATGATCCGCTCTCTCGGAACTTTATAATAGTCGCTGATTTTCTTCAGACCGACCGCTTTATTCATGCCGTGCTTAATAATTTCAATCACATGCCACGGAGCGGCCCACCTTCTGTGGTCGATCACTTCGGCGTGGACATCGGATAGATGTGCACGTATGTCCGCCACATCCTCTTCCTTTGCGTGAATTAATACGGACGTCACATCCTCTTTTACGGTTTCTCGCAAATCGCCGAACGTGACACGCGCCGTGTTCATATGAAAGGCCTCGATTAAATGCTCATCATGGTAATGAAAATAAACGTCATCAATGACTTCTGCAAGCACGTTATGTATCTGATAGGCATCGGTGAGATCGGCGAGCTGTTTAACCACGTCAACTGATAAAGACGTGTGGTAGCGGCCCCATGAGTCGTCTTTCGGGTGATGGACAAACGCCCCGTTAAAATTGACAATCGGCGTTGTAAGCTCCAGCTCATCATAATACATCGAACTGGAACGGAACGGACGCCCTGTCGAGATGCAGACATGATGGCCGGCCTCTTTGAGCAATTGGATCGTCCGGGCCGTTTCATGGGATATGGTTTTATCATCTTTTAACAAGGTTCCGTCTAGGTCTAGGGCAATGATATAAGGTTTTGTCTCCATACATAACTCCTTCAATCATATATTTTGCTGCTTTTCTCTTATGTACAGTGTAGCTTTTTACCATCTTTATTGTCTACATGTTACACTTATGATAATGGTTATCCTAAGGAGGGAGTCATCGTGATTCTAATTGATCATCAATCCGTATCCGGCATTCCGTTTTTACATATTGTAAAAGAAGAAAACCGAGCCCGTGCCGTCCCTCTCGTTTTCTTTATTCACGGATTTACAAGCGCCAAGGAGCATAATCTTCATTTTGCCTACTTGCTTGCTGAAAAAGGGTTCAGGGCGGTGCTGCCGGAAGCCCTTTACCATGGTGAGCGCGCTGAACAATTATCGGCAGAAGAGCTTTCTGTCCATTTTTGGGACATCGTCTTAAATGAAATCAGCGAGCTCCGTGTGCTGAAGGAGGATTTTGAGGCACGAGGCCTTATTGATGATGGGCGGATCGGGCTTGCGGGCACGTCAATGGGAGGCATTACGACATTCGGCGCAATGGCTGTATATGATTGGATCAAAGCCGGCGTCAGTCTGATGGGAAGCCCGAATTACACGGCGTTTTTTCAGCAGCAGCTCGAGCATATTCAGCAGCAGGGAATTGACATTGACGTCAGCCAGGAGAAAGTCGATGAACTGTTTGAGCGTCTGAAAACGTTTGATCTCAGCCTGCAGCCTGAAAAATTACGCCATCGTCCGCTGTTATTTTGGCATGGTGTGAAAGACAAAGTCGTTCCGTATGCGCCGACCCGCGGCTTTTATGAAACAATCAAACCGCATTACAGCGAACGGCCTGAGCGTCTTCAATTTATAAAAGACGAACGGGCTGATCATAAAGTTCCGAGACACGCTGTTTTAGAAACAGTCGCGTGGTTCGATAAGCATTTATAAAGCACAAAGGTGTTAAGATAAGCAAGTTTTACGTTATACTGAGGAAAAAGGAGTGATGGAACGTGGAGGAAGCATTAAAAGAAAACATTATGGGCGCCTTGGAGCAGGTTGTTGACCCTGAGCTCGGCGTCGATATCGTCAATCTCGGCCTTGTTTATAACGTTGATATGGATGATGACGGTCTGACGCACGTCACAATGACATTGACATCAATGGGATGTCCGCTCGCTCCGGTTATCGTTGATGAGGTAAAAAAAGCTCTCTCCGATATTCCGGATGTAAAAGAGACGGAAGTTCATATCGTCTGGAATCCGCCGTGGACAAGGGATAAAATGTCCCGTTACGCGAAAATTGCATTAGGCATTCAATAATAAGAAAGGCAGCCTGTTTCAGGCTGCCTTTTTTTACAATACAGAGGGAGTGAGAGCTGTTGATGTATTTGTTAGCCGTTATTTGCCCGCCGCTTGCCGTACTGTTTTCCGGCCGGCCGTTTCAAGCTGTATTAAACCTGATTCTGACCGCTTTCTTTTGGCTGCCGGGCGCCATTCATGCCTGCTTTGTCGTTGCAGACAGGCGTGCGGAAAAAAGGGCAAGGCGCTAAAAAAACCCGAATGCTCTATCTTTCGGGTTTTTGCGTTTTCGTAATAAAAAGGAAAATAGAGGGCGAAGACATGGTATAATAGACCGGCTGCATTCAGGGAGGACGCCATGAAGAAAAAAACACTTCTATTCACCCTTTGTGCCGTCTGTATTTATACGGCGCTGTTCGCCTTTTCCGTTTGTCACAAAGAAAAAGAGCGGCAAAACGGCACCGTGACGGATGTCAGCCGGCTGATGCCCGTGAAAATTAAGCAGACGGTCAAGGGAAAAGAAAAAGAAACACTGATTGAAACGATAAAGGAAGCAAAACGCAAGCATCTGAAAATCTCCATCGCCGGCGCCCAGCATTCGATGGGCGGCCAAACCTATTATGAGGACGGAATTGTTCTCGACATGACGGGCTATAACAAAATACTCGGGCTCGATCAGAAGAAAAAAATCATCAGAGTGCAGGCAGGCGCAACATGGAATGATATTCAGCGCTATGTCAATCCGTACGGGCTGGCGGTAAAGGTCATGCAATCGCAAAACATCTTTACGGTCGGCGGTTCACTGAGCGCCAACGCGCACGGACGGGATATCCGGTACGGCTCACTGATTGATACGGTGAAATCCTTTCATCTTTTGCAGGCAGACGGCAAAGTCATCACCGTCACACCGAAAGATGAGCTGTTTTCTGCCGTCATCGGCGGCTACGGCCTGTTCGGCGTCATCCTTGACGCTGATATTGAACTGACTGATGATGAGCTTTATCAAATGCAGACGAAGCGTATGAACGCCGATACATACAGTCAATATTTCATTCAAAATGTTCAGCACAACCCTGCAGTCCGCATGCATCTGGCCCGGATTGCAACCGGAGAAAAAGGTTTTTTGCATGATATGTATGTGACCAATTACACGCTGGCCGAAAACCAGCAGGAATTAAACCGATATGATGAACTGAAAGAGGACGAACATCCGGCGCTGACGAAGTTCGCGCTCGGTCTGTCCCGCCGGTATGACTGGGGAAGAAACTGGCTCTGGTCTGCGCAGCAATCCTATTTTCTCAGTCAAAACGGCACGAAAATCACAAGAAACAACGTGATGCGGTCAGAGTCCAAATTTTTAGAATATGAAAACGGGGACAACACCGACGTGCTTCAGGAATACTTCGTGCCCGTCCGTGAATTTGCACCATACATCAAAGACTTGCGGCAGACATTGTCACATGAAGACCTGAATCTTGTGAACATTACGATCCGCTACGTGCAAAAGAATGAAAAAGCCGATCTGTCATATGCGAAGGGTGACATGTTTTCGCTCGTCCTTTTAATCAATGAAGGGTTTTCAAAAGAAGATCAGGCAGATACGGCGCGCATCATCAGAAAAATGACGGATACGGCATTGCAGCATCACGGCAGCTATTATCTTCCGTATATGCTGTATCAAACGAAAGAGCAAATGCAGCGGGCCTATCCGAAAAGCGATACGTTCTTTCAGAAAAAACGGAAGTATGATCCGGACGATCTGTTTATGAATTACTTTTACCAGAGGTACAAAACATGAAACGCAATAATTTAAAATGGCTGATTCTTTCACAAAGCAGCGTCTTTTTTGCCAGCAGTTTGATCTTTCCTTTCTACATTTTATTTATTAAAAACATAGGTTCCAGCTACACTCAGTTCGGTCTGTCGTACGGGTTGTTCGGCTTGAGCGGGGCGCTGATCCATCCGCTGCTCGGCCGCCTGTCGGCAAAAGTCGAATCCCGTTTTTTTCTCATGGCCAATTCATGGGGCATGGCGGTGCTTCTGCTTACGTTTCCGCACATCACCGGCGTGTATCAAGTCTACATCGTGCAGGTTTTGTTAGGGCTGTTCGGAGCGATGCAAAAACACGGCGAAAAGATTTTGATCGCCGATTATACCGACAGCGGGGAACGAGGCAGAAAAATCGGGAGCTACCATTTTTGGACTGCCGTTTTTTCCGCGGCGGCCATCATTCTTGGCGGCTTTCTCGCTGATTTTTTTACGGTGCATATCATTTTTTATGCCAGCTCGATATTGTTTTTTATAAGCGGGCTGATGATGAAAACAGGCTGATGGATGCAGCCTGTTTTTTTAGTTTCGCTGCAGAAAAACGTTTCGTAAAAACCCCTCCGCCGTGAGGGGTTTTTTTGACCGGAAATATAGTTGGAAAATGAATGAAAAAATATTAAATATACAATTGAATTAATTTTTATTCATGTTATAATGTTAAATAATTTCACGAAACCAAGAAGGTGAACTCGTTGAAAATAGGAATTATAGGCGCAACTGGTTACGGAGGCGCCGAGCTTGTCAGGATTCTAAATCATCACCCTTATGCAGAGTATTGTATATTATATTCATCAAGCGAAGATGGGAATGCATATACTGATTCGTATCCGCATTTGAGGAATCTGACAAAACAATCACTCCAGCCCATTCATATAGAAACGATCCAAGAAGAAATAGATGTCATGTTCATGGCAGCGCCTCCCGGTGTTTCCGGCGAGTGGTCGCCGCAGCTTGCGGCAGCGGGAATTCCGGTCATTGACCTCTCAGGCGATTTAAGGATTCAAAATCCCGCCGTGTATGAAAAGTGGTATAAACGGAAGGCCGCGCCGAAAGAAACGATCCAAAATGCGGTGTATGGCTTAGCCGAGCTTCAAAAAGAAGAGATTCAAACGGCAAAGCTGATCGCCAATCCGGGATGTTTTCCGACGGCCGTGCTGCTCGGGCTCGCTCCGCTCGCACAGCAAAAGCTTTTGCAAGATTCATTTGTCATTATCGATGCGAAAACAGGCGTTTCCGGCGCCGGACGAAAAGCGTCCATGGGCACCCACTTCTCTGAGCTGAATGATAATTTCAATATTTATAAGGTCAATAAGCACCAGCATACACCTGAAATTGAGCAGCAATTAACGGCATGGCAGCCGAATTTGAAGCCTGTTACTTTTTCAGCTCATCTGGCGCCGATGACAAGAGGCATCATGGCGACGATCTATACGGAAGTAACGTCAGAAATGTCTTCCGCACAATTAAGAGAATTATATTCGGAATTTTACCAAGATTCATATTTTGTAAGAGTCAGGCCGGAGGGTGAATATCCGGCGACAAAAGAAGTGTACGGCAGCAATTTTTGTGATATCGGTGTCACCATTGATGAAAGAACAAACCGGGTTACCATCGTATCTGTCATAGATAACCTGATGAAAGGCGCCGCAGGCCAGGCGGTTCAAAATTTAAATGTGATGAATGGCTGGAAGGAAGAAACAGGGCTTACGATGACGCCAGTCTATCCATAGAACAGGAGAGGAATTCTGAATATGATTCAACTGAGCCAGGAAATAACGAAAATAAAAGGCGGCGTATCCTCGCCAAAAGGATTTGAAGCAAAGGGCGTTCATTGCGGATTGCGTTATTCAAAAAAAGATCTCGGCGCGATTATCAGCGAGGCGCCGGCAGTAAGCGCCGCAGTTTATACGCAGAGCCATTTTCAGGCCGCTCCGCTTAAAGTGACGCAAGACAGCTTCAAAAAAGGAGCGGTACTGCAGGCGGTTATCGTGAATAGTGCGATTGCCAACGCCTGCACGGGAGATCAAGGCTTACAAGACGCTTATCAAATGCGGGAAAGCTTCGCCGGGCAGCTCGGCATTGAACCGGAGCTTGTTGCCGTTTCATCTACGGGCGTCATCGGTGAGCTTTTAGATATGAAAAAAATCCAAAGCGGCATTGAGCTTCTGAACGCCGCGCCTGCGGTGTCCGGCGCTTTTGAAGAAGCGATTTTGACGACGGACACGGTCATTAAACAGACGTGTTATGAGCTGATGATCGGGGATCAAAACATAACGATCGGCGGTGCGGCAAAAGGCTCGGGAATGATCCATCCCAACATGGCGACCATGCTCGGTTTTGTCACGACAGATGCGGCAGTGGAAGAACGGTCTCTGCAAAAAGCGCTGCGTGAGATCACAGACGTTTCCTTTAACCAAATCACCGTTGACGGAGAAACATCGACGAATGACATGGTGCTAGTGATGGCAAACGGCTGTGCGGGAAATGAACGTTTAACAGAGCAGCACCCGGACTGGCCGGTTTTTAAAAAGGGCCTAACGCTTGCTTGCGAAGACCTTGCCAAAGAGATTGCAAGAGACGGCGAAGGGGCGACAAAATTAATTGAAGCCCGAGTCAAGGGAGCGAAAAACAATCTGGAAGCAAACATCATTGCCAAAAAAATCGTCGGCTCAAGCCTTGTCAAAACCGCCGTTTACGGCACCGACGCCAACTGGGGCCGCATTATCGGAGCGATCGGGCACAGCGCAGCCAGTGTAACGGCTGAACAAGTGGAAGTGTTTCTCGGAGGACAGTGCCTGTTCAGAAACAACGAACCTCAGCCGTTTTCAGAAACAGACGCGAAGGAATATTTAACCGGCGACGAGATTACAATTGCAGTCCGCCTGCATGAAGGCGACGGGCGCGGCCGGGCATGGGGCTGTGATTTAACCTATGATTATATCAAAATCAATGCGAGCTATCGCACGTAATAAAGGGGATCGGCATGAAGAAAACAATTGTTTTTAAATGCGGGGGAAGTGTGATCCGCGAGTTATCCGCAGCTTTTTTTCAGAATGTAAAAGAACTCATGCAAACGGGCTGGAGCATTGCCATCGTTCACGGAGGCGGACCGGAAATAACCAATATGCTGAAAAAATTAAGCATTGAAACAGAATTTGCCGGAGGCCAGCGGAAAACCACCAAACCTGTATTAGAAATCGCAGAAATGGTGCTGTCAGGAACGGTCAATAAATTTTTTGTGGCGGAACTTGCCAAAAACGGATTAAAAGCCGCGGGTATATCGGGTAAGGACGGCGGACTTCTGCAGGCGTCCTATCTGGACCAAGGCAAATACGGCGAAGTGGGCGAGATCACAAAAACCGACCCGGCGATCATTCAAGCTTTAATGAAAGATGGCATCATTCCCGTCATCGCTCCGCTTTCTATGACAAGTGAGTTTGAAACGCTGAACGTGAACGCAGATGTGGCGGCATCAGCCGTAGCCGCGGCGCTGAACGCTGATAAGCTCATATTTGTCACGGATGTCGAAGGAATTATGAACGGTCAAAACCTGCTCGATGTCCTGACGCCGCAAGAGGTTCAATCACTCATTGATGAAGGGGTGATTTCAGGAGGCATGATTCCGAAGGTGAAATCGGCTATATCTGCTTTGGGCGAAGGTGTGCCGGAAGTCATGATCGTAAACGGAAAAGGGGCATTTTTTACAGACGGCATCTTCCAAGGGACAAAAATCGTCAAAGAAAAGGAGATTGTGTCATGAGCAGCTTATTTCAAACCTACAGCCGCTGGCCTATCGATATTAAAAAAGCGAAAGGAACGATCGTTGAGGATCAAAACGGAAAAACGTATCTCGACTTTATCCAAGGCATCGCCGTTTCCAACCTCGGGCATTGCGATGATGCAGTGACAGAAGCTGTCAAAGAGCAGCTTGACATCGTATGGCATGTTTCCAACCTGTTTGATAATTCCCTTCAGGAAAAAGCTGCGGCGAAGCTTGCTGAGCACAGCGCGGGCGATCTCGTTTTCTTTTGCAACAGCGGGGCGGAAGCTAATGAAGGCGCAATTAAGCTCGCGCGCAAAGCAACGGGAAAAACAAAAATCGTCACATTCAATCAATCCTTCCACGGGCGCACTTATGCGGGAATGGCCGCTACGGGCCAAGACAAAATCAAAACCGGCTTCGGCCCGATGCTCGAAGGCTTTCATTATCTTCCGTTTAATGATCCGTCTGCATTCAGCACGCTGGCGGAGGAAGAGGATATTGCCGCCGTCATGCTTGAAACGGTGCAGGGAGAAGGCGGAGTCCATCCTGCAGACCCGGAATTCATCGCCGCTGTACAGACATTTTGCAATGAGAAACAAGCGCTGCTCATCATAGACGAAATTCAAACCGGAATCGGCCGGACGGGCAAAGCATTCGGCTATGAGCATTTCGATCTCAAACCGGATATTATCACGGCTGCCAAAGGCTTAGGAAATGGCTTCCCGGTTGGAGCCGTCATCGGCAAAAAGAAGCTGGGTGAAGCCTTCACACCGGGCTCTCACGGCACGACCTTCGGCGGCAACAAGCTTGCAATGGCGGCGGTGAATGCGACGCTGCAAACCGTTTTTCAGCCGGAATTTCTCCAAGAGGCGGCGGATAAAGGCCGTTTTCTTCAAGCGCAGCTGAAAAGTGAGCTGACAGGTCCTTTTGTCAAACAAATACGCGGAAAAGGGTTATTAATTGGAATTGAATGCGCAGGTCCTGTTTCCGGCATCATTGGAGACCTCCAGGTGCGCGGCCTTTTGGTGCTTCCGGCCGGCCCGAATGTCATCAGGCTTCTTCCTCCGCTTACGGTATCTAAAGAAGAAATCACGACAGCCGTCAGCAAACTGAAAGAAGCGATCGAAGCGCATTCCGCGGTCAATCAATAATTTTTTTTAGTTTTGATAGTATAAAAATTCATTTTTATAATTAATTATTCATCAAGAGGTGGGCATTAGATGAAAGGGTATTTAGTATTGGAAGATGGAACTTCATTTAGCGGTGAACTTGATCAAGAAGCGTGCTGCACAGGCGAAGCTGTTTTTTTTACGGGAATGACGGGCTATCAGGAAGTGCTGACGGATCCGTCATATAAAGGGCAGATTATCGTCTTTACGTATCCGCTGATCGGAAATTACGGAATTAATGAGAAAGACCTTGAAAGCAAAATCCCTCAGGTGAAGGCCGCCGTCGTCTATGAAGCATGTGAACACTTTTCACATCATGAAGCAATATCAAGTGTAAGGGAGTACTTAAATAAATGGAACATCCCGCTTCTGACCCAGGTTGATACGAGAGCCGTCGTTAAAAAAATCCGCTCAGGCGGCACGATGAACGCCGCCATTTCGACATCAGAAGCACCGCCTGCTGCCTTGCCGAGGGAAGAAAATCCGGCGCAAACGGCAGCCGCAAAAGACATCACCGTCATGGGAGACGGACAACAGCATATCGCGCTGATTGATTTCGGCTTTAAAAAATCGATCGCATCATCACTCATGAAACGGGGCTGCAAGGTAACGGTCATTCCGTATCCGCAAATGAACGCTGTTTATGACATCAATCCTGACGGAATCGTGCTCTCAAACGGACCCGGGGATCCGAAATCGATCGCGCCGTACATGAAGCAGATTTCATCCATCATCAGTGATTTTCCGACGCTTGGCATTTGTCTCGGCCATCAGCTGATCGCCCTCGCTTTTGGAGGAAATACGTATAAGCTTCCGTTCGGGCATAGGGGAGCCAACCACCCCGTTATTGACCGTAAAACGAAGCGGGTGTTTATGACAAGTCAAAATCACAGCTATGTCGTAGACGAAACATCAATTGACGAAAACGAGCTGTCCATCAGGTTTCATCATGTCAATGACGCGTCAGTCGAGGGGCTCAGTCACAAACGGCTTCCTGTTTTAAGCGTCCAGTTCCACCCCGAAGCCCATCCCGGACCGGCTGAGAGCGAGTGGATATTTGATGAATATATAGAGAAAGTGATACCAGCAAGGAGAGAAATCGCTCATGCCTAAAGATACGACAATTTCAAGCATATTAGTCATCGGTTCAGGCCCGATTATCATCGGCCAGGCGGCTGAATTTGATTATTCAGGCACACAGGGCTGCATGGCTCTGAAAGAAGAAGGATACCGTGTGATCCTGGTAAACAACAATCCAGCAACGATTATGACGGATGAGGCCTTTGCCGATGAAATCTATTTTGAACCTCTCACAACCGAAAGCCTTGAGGCTATTATCGAAAAAGAAAAGCCAGACGGGCTGCTTGCTAATTTAGGAGGCCAAACCGCGTTAAATTTAGCTGTTAAGCTTGAAGAAGCAGGGGTGCTGAAAAAGCATCATGTGAAGCTTTTGGGCACATCTGTGGAAACCATTCAAAAAGGAGAAGACCGGGAACAGTTCCGATCTTTGATGAATGAGCTTCATCAGCCCGTTCCGGAAAGTGAGATCGTCGACAACGAAGAAGACGCTCTCCGTTTCGCAGAATCGATCGGGCTCCCCGTCATCCTGAGACCGGCTTATACGTTAGGCGGAAAGGGAGGCGGAATCGCCCGGACGAAAGAAGCGTTTCAGAAACTTATCAAGCAGGCGCTTTTAGCAAGCCCCATTCACCAATGCCTGATCGAAAAAAGCATCGCAGGCTTTAAGGAAATTGAATACGAGGTGATGCGCGACAGAAATCACACATGCATTACCGTCTGCAACATGGAAAACATAGATCCGGTCGGTGTGCATACAGGGGACTCGATCGTTGTCGCACCGTCTCAAACCTTAACGGATCAAGAATATCAAATGCTGCGGTCGGCAAGCTTAGCGATAATTTCGGCGCTTGATGTGGTCGGAGGCTGCAACATTCAATTTGCGCTTGATCCGTTCAGCAAACAGTACTACGTGATTGAAGTAAATCCAAGGGTCAGCCGGTCATCCGCTCTTGCCTCAAAAGCAACCGGCTATCCGATTGCCAAAATGGCGGCAAAGCTGGCCGTCGGCTATACGCTTGACGAACTGAAAAATCCGCTGACAGGCTCCACATATGCAAGCTTTGAACCGGCGCTTGATTATGTCATCGTCAAATTCCCGCGCTGGCCGTTTGACAAATTTAAAAATGCCGACCGCACGCTCGGAACGAAAATGAAGGCAACAGGCGAGGTTATGGCTATTGAAAGGAATATGGAAGCGGCCATTCAAAAAGCGGCGGCCTCCCTTGAATTGAAAAATATCGGCACCCGCCTGCCTGAGCTCGGCGGCTATACGCTGAAACAGCTGTGGGAATTAGCCGAGGTGCCGGATGACCGCCGATTTTTCGTCGTGATGGAGCTATTAAGCCGCCGAGTGACTATAGAAGACATTCATGCAAAAACAAAAATCGATCCGTTTTTTCTCCATTCGTTCCGCCATATCATCATGCTGGAAAACAAGCTGATGGAAGAAGGGGAAAACCTGTCTGCGCCGCTTTTGAAACAAGCGAAGGTAAAGGGATTCACAGACGAGATGATCGCATCCCTCACAGGCAAAACGGAAGAAGCCGTCCGTGCTCTCAGAAAAGAATCCGGGATCAAGCCATCGTTTAAAATCGTGGACACGTGCGCAGCTGAATTTGACGCCAAAACGAACTATTTTTACTCCACGTATCTCGGTGAAAGTGACGGAGATATCAGCCGCAAAGAGAAAAAACGCGCGCTCATTATCGGTTCAGGCCCGATCCGCATCGGCCAAGGCGTAGAATTTGATTACAGCGCCGTTCACGGTGTTTTAACCCTGCAAAAGCTCGGGTTTGAAACGGTCATGATCAATAACAACCCGGAAACGGTGAGCACGGATTACGAAATTGCCGATCGGCTCTATTTCGAACCGCTGACGACAGAACATATTTTAAATGTAGCGGAACATGAAAATATCGATTTTGCCATTGTCCAGTTTGGAGGGCAAACCGCTATCAATGCTGCTGAATCGCTGGAAAAAGCGGGCATTCCGCTGCTCGGAACGTCATTTGAGACGCTTGATGCGCTGGAGGATCGGGACCTCTTTTATAAGCTGCTGGATGAACTCGGCCTGAAGCATGCAAAAGGGGAAACGGCTTATTCTAAGGAAGAAGCCGTCCGAAAAGCAATCAGCATCGGATATCCGGTGCTGATTCGCCCTTCCTACGTCATTGGCGGTATGGGAATGATCATCATCGAATCAGAAACGGCTCTCTCCGGTCTCCTTGAAGAGGAAACAGGCATGCCGTATCCGATTCTTATCGATCAATATATCGAAGGAAAAGAAGTGGAGATCGATCTGATTTCTGACGGGAAAGAGGTCTTCGTGCCGACGTATACTGAGCATATTGAACGGGCCGGCGTCCATTCGGGCGACAGCTTTGCGATCCTTCCCGGACCGTCCGTCACTGCGGAACTTGAACGAGGCATGAAGCAAGCCGCAGAAAAAATTGCGAAAAAACTGTCATTCAAAGGGATCATGAACATTCAATTTGTCATCGAGAAAGGGGAGATTCTCGTTCTCGAAGTGAATCCGAGAGCAAGCCGCACAGTTCCCGTTATCTCTAAAGTGATGGGAGTGCCGATGATCCCGCTCGCCGTCCGGCTGTTAGCGGGCGCATCCTTACAAGACGTGAACCCGGTCATTCAAAATCAGCACGGAACAGCGGTCAAATTCCCAGTGTTCTCATCCCACGCCATCCAGGATGTGGACGTGAAGCTTGGACCGGAAATGAAGTCGACGGGAGAAGGCATGTGTGTCGCATTTGACGCCGAAAGCGCCTTGAAAAAAATCTACGCGCATGTGTGGGAGAAAAAAGGAAGCATCTATTTAGAAGGCGGAGATGAAGAAACGGCCCAACTGGCAGAAGCCGCGGGCTTTACAGTGTACGACAGCTCTTTTTCAGCCTGGGCAGACCGAAAGGATAAAGCGATCCATATCAATTTCAATGACTCTGAAGAAGCCCGCAGTCAGCGGCTTGAAGCCATGACACACGGCGTGACGGTCTTTACCGAACCGGAAACTGTAAAAGCGTTCTTAGCGAGCGGCTCCGGAAAGCCTCAGCCTGTTTCACTCAGAGATCTCTATCAAAAGGAAGTGGCGTCATGCACACAGTAAATGCTGAACATGCTTTAACCAATTTGTACGGAAAAGATTTTCTGACGTTAAAGGACCTCAGCGCGTCCGACATCGATGCGCTTCTAACGGAAGCCTCATCATTAAAACAAAACCCGATCCAGCCGATCTTCCAAGGAAAAACACTGGCGATGATTTTTGAGAAATCATCGACGCGGACGCGTGTGTCCTTTGAAGCGGGAATGGCGCAGCTTGGAGGGACAGCGCTGTTTCTGTCAAGCAGCGACCTGCAGCTGGGGCGCGGCGAGACGGTCGCGGATACGGCGAAGGTGCTGTCCGGATTTGTTGATGCCATTATGATCCGCACCTTTGAACATGAAAAAGTCGAGGAGCTTGCCAAGCACGCTGCCATTCCCGTCATTAACGGGCTGACCGACCGGTACCATCCTTGCCAGGCGCTCGCGGATCTGTTAACGATTCAAGAAATAAAGGGTAAGCTGAAGGGCGTAAAAGCCGCTTATATCGGCGACGGGAACAATGTAGCGCATTCCCTTATGATCGGGTGCGCTAAAATGGGCTGCGATATTGCCATTGCTTCGCCGAAAGGCTATGAAGTTGAGGAAGAGGCGGTGCATGCGGCAAAAGAGGCCGCGGCGCTGTCCGGAACAAAGATTACCCTGACCGAAAATCCTCAAGAAGCGGTGCAGGGCGCTGATGTAATTTATTCCGATGTGTTCACAAGCATGGGACAGGAAGAAGAGACGCAGCAGCGGCTTACGGTTTTTGCGCCGTATCAAGTAAACGAGTCGCTCGTCAGCCTCGCAAAGCCGGACTATACATTTTTGCACTGCCTGCCCGCCCACCGGGAGGAAGAGGTTACGTCTGACATTATCGACGGCCCGCACTCTGCAGTATTTCAACAGGCAGAAAACCGGCTCCACGCCCAGAAGGCGCTGCTGATAGCTCTTCTTGGCAAACAGCAATAACCAAGAAAGCCGCCGAATCCGGAATCGGCGGCTTTTTTATTGAACATATTATCCCTCACACAAGCGCATACTACATTAAAAAGAAAAAGGAGGAAATGACGTGGGACAGCAGCATCAATTCCGGCCCGGACAAAAAGCGCCGAATAACGGTGTGTACGTTGAAATCGGCGAGACGGGGAGTATGGTTAAAAATCCCCAAAAAATCAAGCTGACCGCAGGAGACATGTTTCCTGAAACCTCAAATCACAATAGGCTGTGGACGTACCAAAGAAAGCCGTGAACGAAAAAAACCTGCTGGTCAGCAGGTTTTTTCATTTCATCAATTAATGCTGGCCGGCATCCTGCTTTACAGGCATGATTTCCGCAAGAACAAAGACAAGCACCGCAATGATGACGGCAATAACGGAAGATTGCTTAAAGCTGTATGCCGCACTGTTCATGGAGGCGATCAGATAACAGGCCATATGTGATAAAAGGAACGTCCAAATAAAAGCAATAATAAATCGCACGTTTCCACCTCGTCCTTCATTTTATTCTACGTTGTATCATACCATACATAAAGCGCGGGCGAAAGGCAATTTTCGCATCAAAATGAAGGTCTCAGGCATAGACATTCACTCTGCTTCCCGGCTGTTTAATGGTAAAATAGAATATCGGTATTTGGTATAATAGCCAAAACATAGGGGTAAATAGGGGTTTACCTTATCCGTTTCATTTCTATTTACATAAGATAGCGAGAGATTAGGAGTGAAAGGAGGCGGGAAGGCATGGGGATAACGGAAAGGTTTTTCCAATTGTGGTCTGAGCCGAACGTCATCCATCTGCCGTACCGGCCGAACGGCTTCGGCGTCTTTATCCTTGGTGACAGAACGCACTTTGTCAGCGGGGACTCCAGCTTTTGGCTCGAGCATTACGGAAGAAACCAGCTGTTAAATATGCTGAGGGAAAAAGGCTATACCATTTTCAACAGCAATTTGTACGGGCGGCACTGGGGAGCAGAAAAAGCGGTTGCCTACGCCAAGCAGCTGATCCACTATGTGCTGAAACAAGAAATCCTCAATCCGAAAATTCATCTGCTGGCAGACGGTATGGGCGCCCTCTGTGCCGATCAATTGCTGCGTTTTTCCCCGGAGCATATCCGTTCAGCCGCGATGCTGAATCCTTGTCTTGATCTTCAAGCTCATTTTGAATCTGAAAAAGAAAATAAATTTTTCTATAAACAATTTCTGAAGGAAGCGTCCTCAAGCTTCGGCATATCCGAAAAAGAAGCAAGCTCACGCCGCTATCAAACCATTTCAGGCTTCTCGACCCGCGTTCCGGTACATATTTGGCAAAGAATGACCGGAGCGCCGTATCCATATCCCCTGCATGCGAACGCATATAAAGAAGCGCAGGAAAAGGCCGGAAGCAAAGCGGAAATTACGTATCATTTATTTGAGCCTCCCGCACGGATGTATGACGCCATCTGTCAGTTTTTCCGCAGGCATGAAAAAGAACTGTAGTGAATAGAATACAACAGCCATCTCTTTTTAGAGGGCTGTTTGGCTTGTGCGCCAATGAAAACCGGAAAGGCGGCAGATGAGATGAAAGCAGCGCTGATCATTGGAGCAGATGAATTTCTCGGCCTTTCATTATGCGAGCTGATGATGGATGAAGGAACATACGTTGATGTCATTCTGGCTGAACCGGAAGATAAAACCCGGCAGCTATATTTGGAAGAAAGATTAATGTGGCTCGGAAGAAACGATCATTTTCAGAAAATAGATGAAATTGGTGAAAAGACATACGATCAAATCTGCATTCAATACGGAAACGGATTCCTTCCTGAAGACAGGACGGAACCTCTGTATTGGATTATATACAGTGAGGATCGCGAAGCCTGGGAAAAGAGCTGTCAGAGGGAATCGGCCCGAGCCATTATCCTTCCGCCGCTGTACGGTCCGTGGAGGGAACCGAAAGAAAACAGCGAAAACCGCTTTTTTTTAGATGACGCAGCCGTTCAGCTGAAAAACAAGCTGGAATCAGACGGCATAAAAGACGAAGATCCGGTTATTACGCTGCATATAGAAGAAAAAACGGAAAAATCAGAAGCGGAAGAAAAAATTCAAGAGTGGAAAAGACAATTTTCATCAATATTCGACAAATTTTAAGAAAAACCTTCCATGTTATGTGCATTACCGCTACAATAAACGTATATCAAATATGCATGTTATGAGTTTGAAAAGGGGTTGAACATGGCTTGATCACCAGGCTAGTCATGATCTTTTCTGTCCTCCTTTTATTGAGCGGATGCGCACAAACTCCGTTTAAAGGAAAAATTGAGAAGGTCGGAATGCTTTTTCCCGATACCATCAATGATCTGGTATGGGGCACAAAAGGTTACAAAGGTTTATTAGCGATACAATCTGAATTTAACGCAGACGTTTATTATAAAGAAAATATAAAATCTGATGAAGATATTTTAAAAGCGATAGAGGACTTTCATAAAAGAGGTGTCAATCTTTTATACGGACACGGAAAAGAATATGAGGAAATCTTTAATATGATCAGCAAGGACTATCCCGATATGGAATTCGTCATCTCAAACGGAACGGCTAAAGACGACAATGTCACAAGCGTCCATCTCATGGGAGAAGCAATGGGCTTTTTCGGCGGAATGACCGCTGCCCACATGTCAAAAACCAATCAGGTCGGCGTCATAGCCTCCTTTTTATGGCAGCCTGAAGTCGACGGCTTTATCAAAGGGGCAAAATATGAAAACCCCGACATCGTCGTCAATACTGAATTTACAGACCACTGGGATAATGACAACGAAGCGCTGTCCCTTTACGGGAAGTTAAAGAATGAAGGCACGGATGTTGTATATCCGGCCGGAGACGGGTATAATGTTCCTGTCATTCAGCAAATAAAAAAAGACGGTCTGTACGCCATCGGTTATGTCGCCGATCAAGCTGATTTAGGTAAAAACACGGTGCTGACCAGCACGGTGCAAAATGTAGATAAAGCCTACACATTGATCGCGGAGCAGTATAATAAAGGCGCACTAAAGAGCGGAGACCACAGCTTCGATTTCAAAGACGGGGTCGTCGAAATGGGGACCTTCAGCCCTCTGGTGGACAAAGCTTTTCAGCAAAAGATAGCCGATCTCGTAAAAACGTATAATCAAACAAATGAACTGCCGTCAAATGAATAAGAGGTGGATACACATGCAGCATGAAAAATCGCTTGAATTTATGCAGATTGCAATGAAATATTTGCCGGAAGCGAAGGCGGAGCTCGAGAAATCAGGCATTGATCTGTCTATGGAAATGATCCAGCCGTTTATGAACCTGTTTACACAAGTCATGGCGGAAGCTTATGA
The DNA here is from genome assembly GCF_001584325.1 of Bacillus nakamurai. Classification (GTDB taxonomy): domain Bacteria; phylum Bacillota; class Bacilli; order Bacillales; family Bacillaceae; genus Bacillus; species Bacillus nakamurai. Next base: position 63,103 of record NZ_LSAZ01000042.1, on the reverse strand, counting down.
GCTTGGCAAATCCGATGCCGGGGAGCTGAATAAATAAAGAGAGCCACTTTTAATAGAAGTGGCTTTTCACATGATTTTTTTCTTTAAGGCGGACACCATCGACCCGAGGTCTTTAAAGACCGGCTTTAATTGATCGAGCGAGTTCATGATGGAGCCGAGCTGATTCATCACATGGTTGTAATCGATTGCTTCTTCGGGATCAGCTTCAGGCTCTTCTTTCTCTTTCTCTTTCTCTTTCTCCTTCTCTGGTTCATCCCGGTCCTCGGTATTGCCGAACATCATTTTTGAGAAAATATCCATAGTCAAGACCCCCTTTCGTCTTTGATATATTCTATGAGTGAGAAGCGCCAATAGTTTAGACGAATATATTGCCAACAGAAAAAAAATAGGGTAGAATTAGTACCTGATACTAATAATTGATCTTAATAATTGATTTTTAAATTCACTATATAAAGGAGTCTTCCCTATGAAAGCTGGAATACTTGGTGTCGGCCGTTACATCCCGGAAAAAGTGCTGACAAATCATGATCTTGAACAAATGGTAGAAACATCGGACGAATGGATTCGGACGAGAACAGGTATAGAAGAAAGAAGAATCGCTGCTGAAGACATGTATTCATCAGGCATGGCTGCTGAGGCTGCGCAAAAAGCGCTTGACCAGGCTGGCGTATCGGCTGAGGATCTTGATATGATTCTCGTTGCAACTGTTACTCCTGATCAGTCATTCCCGACCGTTTCTTGTATGATACAAGAAAAGCTGGGTGCCAAAAAGGCATGCGCAATGGATATCAGCGCCGCATGCGCAGGTTTTATGTACGGTATTGTGACTGCCAAGCAATTTATTGAATCACAAACATACAAACATGTCCTTGTGGTCGGTGTGGAAAAGCTCTCAAGCATTACAGACTGGGAAGACCGCAACACGGCCGTTCTGTTCGGAGACGGAGCGGGCGCAGCGGTCATCGGGCCTGTCAGCGACGACAGAGGTATTCTGTCATTTGAGCTCGGAGCAGACGGAACAGGCGGCCAGCACTTGTACTTAGATGAAAAAGGGCATACAATCATGCATGGAAGAGAAGTATTCAAATTCGCCGTCCGCCAAATGGGTGAATCAAGTGTGAATGTCATTGAAAAGGCCGGCCTCTCCAAGGAGGACGTAGACTTTTTAATTCCCCATCAGGCAAACATCCGCATTATGGAAGCGGCGCGGGAACGTTTAGAGCTTCCGGTTGAAAAGATGTCTAAAACTGTCCATAAATACGGAAACACTTCTGCTGCATCTATTCCGATTTCATTAGTAGAGGAATTAGAAGCCGGAAAAATCAAAGACGGAGATGTCATCGTCATGGTTGGATTCGGCGGAGGATTAACATGGGGCGCCATCGCAATGCGCTGGGGACGATAGAAAAAAGGTGAGGTGCACATTAGATGAGTAAAAAAAGAGTAGTCGTTACAGGACTCGGAGCCCTGTCTCCGCTTGGCAACGACGCCGAAACAAGCTGGAAAAACGCAATCGGCGGCGTGTCGGGAATCGGTCCGATCACACGTGTGGAATCGGATGAATATCCGGCGAAAGTAGCCGCTGAACTGAAAGATTTCAACATTGAAAATTATATGGATAAAAAAGAAGCGAGAAAGATGGACCGCTTCACACAATATGCAGTCGTAGCCGCGAAAATGGCGGTTGAAGATGCCGGTCTGAACATTACGGAAGACATTGCGCCAAGAGTAGGCGTTTGGGTCGGTTCCGGCATCGGCGGCCTTGAAACGCTTGAATCGCAATTTGAAATCTTCTTGACAAAAGGGCCGAGAAGGGTCAGCCCGTTTTTTGTTCCAATGATGATTCCGGATATGGCGACAGGCCAAATCTCGATCGCACTCGGAGCAAAAGGAGTCAATTCCTGTACGGTGACGGCATGCGCAACGGGAACGAACTCTATCGGAGACGCGTTTAAAGTCATCCAGCGCGGTGATGCTGATGCGATGATTACCGGCGGTACGGAAGCGCCGCTGACAAGAATGTCATTTGCGGGCTTCAGCGCCAACAAAGCGCTTTCTACAAATCCTGACCCGAAAACGGCAAGCCGCCCGTTTGATAAAAACCGTGACGGTTTTGTCATGGGAGAAGGCGCGGGAATCGTTGTGCTTGAAGAACTTGAGCATGCGCTTGCCCGCGGTGCGAAAATTTACGGGGAAATTGTCGGCTACGGTTCAACGGGTGATGCTTATCACATTACCGCGCCTGCCCAAGACGGTGAAGGCGGAGCGAGAGCGATGCAAGAAGCGATCAAGGATGCCGGCATCAAGCCGGAAGATATTGATTACATCAACGCTCACGGCACAAGCACGTACTACAATGATAAATACGAAACAATGGCCATTAAAACCGTTTTCGGCGATCATGCGTACAAGCTTGCGGTCAGCTCGACAAAATCAATGACCGGCCACCTGTTGGGAGCTGCCGGCGGTATTGAAGCGATTTTCTCCGTTATGGCGATTAAAGACGGAATCATTCCGCCGACGATCAATATTGAAACGCCTGATGAAGATTGTGATTTAGATTACGTACCGGATAAAGCGCGTGAGCAGGATGTAAACGTCGTCCTCAGCAACTCGCTCGGATTCGGCGGACATAATGCCACTTTGATCTTCAAAAAATATCAATAACACAAACATTGACCGGCTGCCCAAAAGGGTGGCCGGTTTTTTTTGTCTGCATATCATAAAAAGAGGAGGCGAACCAGCATGAGCGTCAAACTGACATACCAATGGATGAAAAAAGCAGCATCCATAGATGATTTAGCCGAACACATTTTACCTCTTTTTTCAGGAGCAAAAAAGAAAGAGTGGAGGCCGATACTCGGGACTCTCCAAAACCACGGAATGTTCCGCAATATGAAAGACGGTTTATTTACAATCAATCAGCTGAAAGAAAAAGGATGCTTCAGCCATATCCAAAAGGAAGAGAGCTATTTAAAGGAGAAGTGGAGCGGGCCTGACGTACCGATCATTGTTTTGCCAGTCGATGAACGAAATCGGAGAATCCGCATGGAGTTCGGATCAAAATCCGGCCTTGCTTTCCGGGATAAAATGTTCCTCTTCTTATCGTCAGATAGTTCTAATTCGGCTGTCTCCGCCATTATGACACATGAATATAATCACGTCTGCCGGTTAGAACATGTGACAAAGGATGAAAAAGATGACACATTACTTGATACAATCATGATGGAGGGGCTGGCAGAATATGCTGTTTATGAGCGATTCGGCTCAAGCCTTACGGGGGAATGGACGTCCTACTATACGCCTGAGCAGCTCCAGATTCTGTTTGAAAAAAGAATCAAGCCAAATCTCGGATTAAAAAGGGACAGCAGAATGTTTTCACAGCTGTTATACGGCAAAGGATACGTTCCCTCAATGCTTGGCTATGCCGTCGGATTCGATATAGTAAAAAAATATTTAACAGTGAATAAAAAAACAGTGGAAGAAGCGCTGTCCATCCCTTCGAAAACCTTTCTGGAAGCAACGCTTTAAAAGGTTGAAAGAATGGAAAATATTTAAATATATTACATTTATCCTAAAAAATTCTTGCTTTTGTAATAATGATGTAATAATATACAACTATAAAATTTTTCGACTATTCTATATTTTGTGATAGCGAAACGTATGTTTTCCTCTGATGCAGCGGAATGAGAAAGGGGAGTATCATGAGCACACTATTAGAAGTGAATAATTTAAAGACCTATTTTTTCAGAAAGAAGCAGCCGATTCCCGCAGTTGACGGAGTTGATTTTCACATTAATAAAGGTGAAACCGTTGCGCTTGTAGGAGAATCCGGCTCGGGCAAAAGCATCACCTCGCTTTCTATTATGGGACTTGTCCAAAGCTCGGGCGGAAAAATAATGGACGGCTCGATAAAGCTTGAAGGCAAGGACCTGGCCTCTTTTACCGAAAACGAATATTGCAAAATCCGCGGTAACGACGTCTCTATGATTTTTCAGGAACCCATGACTTCCCTAAATCCGGTGCTGACCATCGGTGAACAAATTACAGAAGTGCTTGAATACCATAAAAAAATGAGCAAAAAAGAAGCCATTAAAAAGGCAGTGGAGCTTCTGAAATTGGTCGGATTCTCCAGAGCAGAACAAATGTTAAAAGAATATCCGCACCGCTTATCAGGAGGAATGAGACAGAGGGTCATGATCGCCATCGCGCTCAGCTGCAACCCGAAGCTCCTGATTGCCGACGAGCCGACGACGGCGCTTGATGTGACGATACAAGCTCAGGTGCTGGAGCTGATGAAAGACCTCTGCAAAAAATTCGATACCTCGATTTTGCTTATCACCCATGATTTAGGCGTCGTTTCAGAAGCGGCCGACAGGGTGATCGTCATGTACTGCGGACAAGTCGTAGAAAGCGCTGCCGTCGATGAATTATTTTTAGAACCGCTGCATCCGTATACGGAAGGGCTGTTAACTTCCATTCCTGTAATAGACGGAGAGATTGATACATTAAATGCGATCAAAGGAAGCGTGCCGACACCGGACAATTTGCCGGAAGGATGCCGCTTTGCTCCGAGATGTTCAAAAGCGATGGATAAATGCCGGACGGGGCAGCCTTCGCTCATGACACATCAAAACGGCCGTTCTGTAAGGTGTTTTTTATATGAGGAAGAGGGTGCCGATTCAAAATGACAGCTGCAAACCAAGAAACCATTTTAGAGCTGAAAGATGTAAAAAAATATTTTCCGATCCGCTCCGGTTTTTTTCAAAGAAAAGTCGGAGACATAAAGGCTGTCGACGGCGTTTCTTTTTCACTGAAGCGCGGTGAAACGCTCGGGATCGTCGGAGAATCAGGCTGCGGCAAGTCAACCGCAGGCAGAACGATGATCCGCTTATACAAGCCCACAGACGGCCAGATTCTTTTTAAAGGCCAAGATATTTCCAACATGTCTGAAGAAAAACTGAGAAAAAGCGTCCGCAAAAACATTCAGATGGTATTCCAAGATCCCTTCGCATCACTCAATCCGAGAAAAACATTGCGTTCCATTATTAAAGAACCGTTTCATACTCACCATATGTACAGCCTGCGCGAACGAAACGAAAGAGTGGAAGAGCTCCTTGCAAAAGTCGGGCTTCATCCGAGCTTTGCGGGCCGCTATCCGCACGAGTTTTCCGGAGGGCAGCGCCAGCGGATCGGCATCGCAAGAGCGCTTACACTAAATCCGGAGCTGATCATTGCGGATGAGCCCGTTTCCGCACTTGATGTCTCCATCCAAGCCCAAGTCATTAATTTAATGGAAGAACTGCAGGAAGAATTTAATCTGACATATCTCTTTATCTCTCACGATTTAAGCGTTGTCCGCCATATCAGCGACAGAGTCGGCGTTATGTATCTCGGAAAAATGATGGAGCTGACTGATAAGCACGAGCTCTATGACAATCCGCTTCATCCTTATACGCAAGCGCTCCTTTCCTCAGTACCGGTTACGAGAAAAAAAGGAGCCGTCAAGCGGGAACGAATCATCCTGAAAGGAGAACTGCCAAGCCCGGCAAACCCGCCGGAAGGCTGTGTGTTCCACACAAGATGCCCGATGGCCAAACCGATTTGCAAAGAACAAATACCGGCATTTCAAGAAGCCGCTCCCGATCATTTCGTCGCCTGCCATTTGTATGCCTGAAATGACAAGCTTTGAGAGGGGGTATGCCGGATTACATAACGAACTTGCCGCATATATATCACAAAGGGGGAATTGATATGAAATTACGTAAATCTGCACTGATGATGCTAAGTGTTTTTATGGCGCTCGCCATCTTCCTGTCAGCCTGCTCCGGCTCAAAATCCACAAGCTCCGAATCCAAACCGGCAGGGAAACCGCAAAAAGGCGGGGATTTGGTTGTCGGTTCTATCGGGGAGCCTACACTCTTTAACTCGCTGTATTCTACAGATGATGCAAGTACTGATATTGAGAATTTGCTGTACAGCTTCTTGACAAAGACGGATGAAAAACTGAACGTAAAATTGTCGCTCGCTGAAAGCATTAAAGAATTAGACGGCGGACTTGCGTATGACGTGAAAATTAAAAAAGGCGTTAAGTTTCACGACGGAAAAGAACTGACGGCCGACGACGTTGTGTTTACGTACAGCATCCCGTTAAGCAAAGATTACAAGGGGGAGCGCGGATCCACTTATGAAATGCTGAAATCCGTAGAAAAAAAAGGCGATTACGAAGTATTGTTCAAACTGAAATATAAAGACGGTAATTTCTACAACAATGCTTTAGACAGCACAGCGATTCTGCCAAAGCATATTCTCGGCAACGTTCCGATTGCCGATTTGGAAGAAAACGAATTTAATAGAAAAAAACCAATCGGTTCAGGTCCATTTAAGTTTAAAGAATGGAAGCAGGGCCAATATATTAAACTCGAAGCAAATAATGATTACTTTGAAGGAAGACCTTATTTAGATACGGTGACCTACAAAATTATCCCGGATGCAAATGCCGCGGTAGCTCAGCTCCAAGCTGGCGATATTAATTTCTTTAATGTGCCGGCCACTGACTATAAAACCGCTGAAAAATTTAATAACCTCAAAGTAGTCACTGATCTGGCATTAAGTTATGTATACATCGGCTGGAATGAGAAAAATGAATTATTTAAGGACAAAAAAGTCCGGCAGGCGCTCACAACCGCTCTTGACCGTGAGTCAATCGTCAACCAAGTATTAGATGGAGACGGTAAGGTAGCCTACATTCCGGAAAGTCCTTTATCTTGGAACTATCCTAAAGATATTGAGGTTCCGAAATTCACGTATAACGAGAAAAAAGCGAAACAAATGCTTGCGGAAGCCGGATGGAAAGATACGAACGGTGACGGCATTTTAGATAAAGACGGAAAGAAATTCTCGTTTACGCTTAAAACGAACCAAGGAAACAAAGTCCGGGAAGACATAGCTGTAGTCGTTCAAGAACAGCTGAAGAAAATCGGTATTGAAGTGAAGACTCAGATTGTAGAATGGAGCGCCCTTGTTGAACAAATGAATCCTCCGAATTGGGATTTTGACGCGATGGTGATGGGCTGGAGCTTATCTACTTTCCCAGACCAATATGACATATTCCACTCAAGCCAGATTAAAAAGGGCTTAAACTATGTGTGGTATAAGAATGCTGAAGCGGATAAACTCATGAAGGATGCAAAATCGATCAGCGACAGAAAGCAGTATTCCAAAGAATACGAGCAAATCTACCAAAAAATCGCGGAAGACCAGCCGTATACGTTCTTGTATTACCCTAACAACCATATGGCAATGCCGGCAAACCTGGAGGGATACAAATATCATCCGAAACGTAATTTGTATAATATTCAAAAGTGGTGGCTTGCACAATAATTTTCCCTTAGAGGGGAGGGAGAGTGTTTCCTCCCTCTTCTGTTTTTAATAAGGATAGAAAAGGGGACAAGAATATGGCTGCATATATTATCAGAAGAACATTGATGTCCATTCCGATTTTATTGGGAATAACGATTTTATCTTTTATTATCATGAAAGCTGCGCCGGGAGATCCGATGACGTTAATGATGGACCCGAAAATCAGCCAAGCCGACAGAGAACAATTTATTGAAAAGTACGGATTAAACGATCCTCAGTATGTTCAATATTTAAAGTGGCTCGGCAATATGGTGCAGGGGGATTTCGGAACGTCAATTGTCAGAAAAGGAACACCTGTCTCAGAACTGATTATGGCCCGAATGCCTAATACTCTCATACTGATGCTTGTTTCAACAATTTTGGCTCTTATCATCTCTATTCCGTTTGGTGTCATGTCCGCAAAACGGCCCTATTCAAAACTCGACTATGGCATTACATTTACCTCGTTTATAGGATTGGCCATTCCGAATTTTTGGTTTGGATTGATTTTAATTATGGTTCTATCCGTAAATCTAGGCTGGTTTCCTACCGGCGGTGTCGAGACGCTGAATACGGATTTCAATATTTTTGACCGGATCCATCATTTAATTTTGCCTGCATTCGTATTAGCGACGGCGGATATGGCCGGTCTGACAAGGTATACGAGATCAAATATGCTGGACGTATTAAATCAGGATTATATCCGCACGGCAAGAGCAAAGGGTTTTAAAGAAAATCGTGTGTTATTTAAGCACGGCTTGAGGAATGCGTTATTGCCTGTTATTACAATCTTCGGCCTAATGATTCCCTCATTTATCGGCGGGTCTGTTGTCGTAGAACAAATATTCACTTGGCCGGGCTTAGGAAAGCTGTTTGTGGATTCCGCGTTCCAGCGTGATTATCCCGTCATTATGGCGATGACCGTCATTTCAGCCGTCCTTGTGGTGATCGGCAACCTCGTCGCTGACATTTTATATGCAGTAGCTGATCCGAGAATTGAATATTAAAAGGGGGGAAGGATGATGGCCGAATTGAACACATCTCCTGCGCCGGAGATAGGATTGAAAGAAAATATTTCCGCAAAACCGGAAACCATGACAAAAATCTTCTGGGAAAAGTTTTCGAAAAATAAGTTGGCTGTTGCAGGCGCCGTTATTCTGTTTGTGATTATTCTATCGGCGATATTGGCGCCGGTGATTGCTCCTTATTCACAAGAGCAGCAAAGTTTGCTTGATAAATTTAAAGCACCGGGGCTTGAGCATTTGATGGGAACGGATAAATTCGGGCGTGATATTTTCAGCAGGATTTTATATGGCGCGCGTATCTCTTTATTAGTCGGTTTTGCGTCTGTGGTCGGCTCCATTTTTATCGGAACCATCTTAGGCGCGTTATCAGGCTATTTTAAAGGCATTGTGGATGCTGTTATCATGCGTCTAGTGGATATCGTACTCTCAATACCTGATATTTTCTTATTGATTACGCTTGTTACTATCTTTAAACCGGGTGTGGACAAATTGATTTTAATCTTCTGTCTGACGGGGTGGACAACCACTGCGCGTTTAGTCAGGGGAGAATTTTTATCATTGCGCTCAAGAGAATATGTCCTGGCTGCCAAAACAATCGGGACAAAAACACATAAGATCATTTTTTCTCATATCCTTCCCAATGCGCTCGGACCGATCATTGTGTCAGCAACTTTAAAAGTCGGCTCGGTTATTCTGGCTGAATCGGCGCTGAGCTATCTCGGATTCGGGATACAGCCGCCCATTGCAAGCTGGGGAAATATGCTTCAAGATGCGCAAAACTTTACGATTATGATACAGGCATGGTGGTATCCGTTATTTCCCGGGCTGTTCATTCTTCTTACCGTTCTATGCTTCAACTTTGTCGGTGACGGGCTGCGTGACGCGCTTGATCCTAAGAATGTGAAATGATCTCCCGAGTTCATACGGGAGATTTTTTATTACGCTATAATCAGAATGCTCGCCATTGACGGAACGTCTCTCCGCCCAAAAACGGAATTCTCATATCGAAATGGAATAATTTATCTCCCCCTTGCCTATACTGTGGACAACAGTTTTTATAAAGTGAGGGGTCGAATATGTTATTTCTTCATGATGTGTGGGTGAATTGGTTTGAAGGGGAAGAGAATGGCTATAATGTATGCCATTTTCACGAATGGCGCAAGGAAGATACGGTAGAGCTTTTGGATCAGACGCCATTGCTCAGAGTGCCGTCGGTGTTATTTCATTACATAGAAAACGATTTATCGGAGCTTCCGAAAGAGCTGCTTGATGAAGTTCACCAAAAGTCATACGTGAGAAAAAACCATGAGCGTACGAAGCTTGAATATTGTTTTGTCGTGACAGACGGAATCAGCATCATTGCCGTGGATACGATCGGCTACACCATTCCGGTCCGAAAGAGCCGCCTGATTCCGAGACAGGAGCAGCTTGTCTATGAAATGGTAAAGGATGTAGAGCCTGAAGCCTATCAATTTGAGCCGAAGCAATTGGAGTCTTCAAAGGAATACCACATTTTATCATTGGCGCCGGAGCACGTCAGAGGGCTGACGAGAAAAGAGCGGCAGATCAAGCAGCTGATGTTTATGGCGCTTGATCAGCTGAAAGGGCTGAAAAACCGTGCGGAAATTGTGTATTGGTATACGGAATGGAATCCGCATATGTACGAGCAGATCAAACGGATGAGTTTTGAGGAGATTTGGGACATGCTTTATAATGAAACGATTGAAGGCTGGTCAGACAAGCATCTCGCTTTCTGTGAAAACTTGATAAAAGGGCAGCCGTTTTTCGAGAAGCTTTGGGAAATGGAACAAGAATCAAAAGTGAATTAAAGAAAAAGAGGCAGGGATACCCCGCCTCTTTTCTTTTATCGTCTTTTCCGTCCGAGCCCCATGGCGTTTTCCATCTTTTTCACCATTTTGCCGGCCGTTTTATTGGCACGCTCTGCGCCTTCATCAAGAATCCGGTCCAATTCGTCACTCTCAATTAATTCGCGGTAGCGCTCTTGAATCGGTGTCAACGCATTGATCACCACTTCGGCTAAATCGCTTTTGAATTCGCCGTAGCCTTTGCCTTCATATTTGGCCTCTAATTCTTCGATTGAAGCGCCTCCCAAAATCGAGTAGATGGTAAGCAGATTAGAAACGCCCGGTTTGTTTTCTTTATCGTATTTTACAATTCCTTCAGAATCGGTAACGGCGCTTTTGATTTTCTTTTCGAGCAGCTTCGGCTCATCAAGCAGCGTGATGTATGCCTTTTGATTCGGATCAGACTTGCTCATTTTCTTCAGCGGGTCAGCCAGCGACATGATGCGCGCGCCCGTTTTAGGGATTTTGACCTCCGGAATCGTGAAAATGTCATTGTATTTTTTGTTGAAACGTTCTGCCAGATTACGGGTCAGCTCAAGGTGCTGTTTTTGGTCTTCTCCGACAGGGACAAGGTCAGTTCCATACAGCAAAATATCTCCGGCCATAAGCGGCGGATATGTTAACAGTCCGGAAACAACGGCTTCCTTGCCTTTGGACTTGTCCTTAAATTGCGTCATCCGTTCAAGTTCACCGATATATGCGACGCATTGGAGCATCCAGCCCGCTTGGGCGTGAGCGGGAACTTCTGATTGGATAAACAGTGTTGCTTTCTCGGGATCAAGCCCGACCGCCACGTATAGAGCTGCAAGATTGCGGATGTTTTTCCGCAGCTCAAGCCGATCTTGAGGAACCGTGATCGCATGCTGATCAACGATGCAAAAGTACCCATTGTAATCATGCTGCAAATCGACAAATTGCTTCATTGCTCCGATGTAATTTCCGAGCGTAACTGATCCGCTCGGCTGAATGCCTGAAAAAATTGTTTTCTTCATATTCCATACCTCGTTTCTAAAACATAATAAAAAAAGCCCATTCTTCCCGTAGAAAAGGGACGAATGAACCGTGGTGCCACCCTGATTATTCCATAACAATGGAATCGCTCGAGACGTTGGTAACGGAGACTGCTCCGGCTGAGCCTACTTACGTTCAGTCAGCTGCTCAGAAGTCCATTCCACATTGCCCATTACCTGCTCACAGCACCGCAGGCTCTCTTCAAATGGGTTGAAATGTGTACTACTCTTCATCATAGCGCATAACAACAATTGTGTTTGATTGATTCATTATAAATCAATTATAGCCAAATGTCATCAGAAGAATTCAAGGTTTTTTCCAGTTCACTCATGGTTCAGGAATTCTCGAAATTGTCTGGAAACGCCCGAATGATAACGCATATCAACATTTCGTATAACGAATATTATATGTAAAAAGCAATATGAACTGGAAATTCTCTATGAAAAATTTAGTTTAGTTATGCTTTAAACTATAGAAGGATATCACGTTTTTGACAGAAAAACGAACCAAATTTAAATATTTTAAATTGAGAAAATAGTATTGCAATAAATTATTCATTTCATTATAATGAACTTGTTCACTCTATTGTTACAGCTTCTTTACATAAAATAATCAGAAAAGACGGAACACAATTAAAGTTTAGAAAAATATTAAGTTATTTTGTCTGATATTTCTGAGTATTTAGTAGTAAAGGCTGAAAAATTGATTAGGGGGTTAGTGCATGAAAAAGCGTTGGTCTATTGTAGGTTTAATGCTTATCTTCTCGCTCGTGTTAAGTGCATGCGGCGGATTCAGCGGCGGATCAGGCGGCGGTGGAAAGAAAGACACCAAAGGGCAGACATCACTTCATATCAATATTAAAACAGAACCGTTCTCTTTGCATCCGGGATTAGCTAACGATACCGTTTCCGGCGGCGTCATCCGTCAGATCTTTGAAGGATTGACACGAGTCAACTCCAAAGGTGAGCCTGAAGAAGGAATGGCATCTAAGATCGAAACAAGCAAAGACGGAAAGACCTATACATTTACGATTCGTGACGGTGCAAAATGGTCAAACGGCGATCCCGTTACTGCGCAGGATTTTGAATATGCCTGGAAATGGGCGCTTGACCCGAACAATGAGTCACAATACGCTTATCAGCTCTACTATATCAAAGGCGCTGAAACTGCCAACAAAGGAAAAGGCAAGATTGATGATGTAGGCGTGAAAGCCGTTAATGACAAAACATTAAAGGTCGAACTGAACAACCCGACACCTTACTTCCTGCAATTAACATCATTTTACACATATATGCCGATTAACAAGAAAATTGCAGAAAAACATAAAAACTGGAATACGAACGCAGGCGAAAATTATGTGTCAAACGGCCCGTTCAAAATGACGGCCTGGAAACACAGCGGTTCTATCGATCTTGTAAAGAACGACGAATATTGGGATAAAGACTCTGTAAAACTGAAGAAAATCAACATGGTGATGATTAACAATACCAATACGGAACTTAAAAAATTCCAAGCAGGGGAACTTGACTGGGCGGGAATGCCGCTTGGACAGCTTCCGACAGAATCACTGCCGACTTTGAAGAAAGACGGATCGCTGCATGTTGAGCCTATTGCCGGCGTGTATTGGTACAAATTTAATACAGAAGCCAAACCGCTCAACAATGTTAACATACGGAAAGCTCTTACTTATGCTCTAGACCGCGCATCGATCGTGAAAAACGTGACGCAGGGCGAACAAATTCCGGCAATGGCAGCAGTGCCGCCGTCAATGAAGGGCTTTAAAGATAATACCAAAGGATATTTCAAAGACAATGATGTCAAAACAGCAAAAGAATTTCTGGATAAAGGTTTGAAGGAATTAGGCGTAAAGAAAGCATCTGACCTTCCGGCAATCAAGCTGTCTTATAATACGGACGAAGCACACGCTAAAATCGCGCAGGCCGTGCAGGAAATGTGGAAAAAGAACTTAGGCGTTAACATTGAACTTGATAACTCGGAATGGAATGTGTATATTGACAAGCTGCACAGCCAGGATTATCAAATCGGACGTATGGGCTGGCTCGGTGATTTCAATGATCCGATCAACTTCCTGGAACTGTTCCGCGATAAAGAAGGCGGGAACAATGATACCGGCTGGGAAGATCCTGAGTTTAAAAAGCTTTTGAACCAGTCTCAGCTTGAAACTGACCCGGACAAACGTATCGAAGAGCTGAAAAAAGCAGAAAAAATCTTTATTGATGCAATGCCGGTCGCGCCAGTTTATTTCTATACAGATACTTGGGTGCAGGATAAAAACCTCAAAAATGTCATCATAACCGGTACAGGTGAAGTTTACTTTAGAAACGCTTCTTTCGAATAAAAAGCGTCTCTAAAAACAAAAGACCCAAGGTATATGGGGAGGATGTCCCCATATACCTTTCTTACTGATTAAGTATAAAATTGTAAAAAACATGGAGGTGTTCACCTTGCTGAAATATATCGGTAAACGATTCATTTACATGATCATCACACTGTTTGTGATTGTCACCGCCACATTCTTCTTAATGCAGGCAGCGCCGGGCGGACCATTTTCCGGCGAAAGAAAGCTGCCGCCTGAAATTGAGGCAAACTTAAACGAACACTATGGTCTGGACAAGCCTCTCTTCGTTCAATATGTCAGCTACTTAAAATCAGTGGCGGTGTGGGATTTCGGACCTTCTTTTAAATATAAAGGTCAAAGCGTAAATGATTTGATCAGTTCAGGTTTCCCCGTTTCATTCACTCTCGGAGCAGAAGCTATTCTCCTCGCTTTAGCGTTTGGTGTTTTGTTTGGGGTGATTGCTGCCCTGTATCATAATAAATGGCAGGATTATACCGTTGCAATTTTAACGATCTTTGGAATTTCAGTTCCGAGCTTTATATTGGCGACGATACTCCAGTATATTTTCTCAATTAAATTGGAGCTCTTCCCGGTCGCAGGGTGGGAATCCTGGGCGTACACCTTTTTGCCCTCCATTGCGCTTGCTTCCATGCCGATGGCGTTTATTGCCAGACTCTCCCGTTCAAGCATGATTGAAGTGTTAAACAGCGATTACATACGGACTGCAAAAGCAAAAGGCCTTTCCCGTCCGTCAGTCACCGTGCGCCATGCGCTTCGAAACGCGCTTTTGCCCGTCGTGACATATATGGGGCCGATGGCGGCATCCATTTTAACAGGAAGTTTCATCATTGAATCTATTTTCGGAATTCCCGGTTTAGGCGCGCATTTTGTAAACAGTATTACAAACCGTGATTATACCGTCATTATGGGAGTTACCGTGTTCTTCAGCGTAATTCTTCTTTTTTGCGTATTAATCGTAGACGTGCTGTACGGATTAATTGATCCGAGAATCAAGCTTTCTAAAGCAAAGAAAGGAGCCTAGACCATGCAGAACATTCCTAAAAATATGTTTGAACCAGCTTCAGCTAATGCCGGCGATGCCGAAAAAATAAGTAAAAAAAGCCTTTCTCTCTGGAAAGACGCCATGCTCCGCTTCCGCAGCAATAAGCTTGCGATGGTCGGGTTTGTACTGATCGTACTTATTATTCTTATGGCAATTTTTGCTCCTGTCTTTTCAAGATATGATTATGCGACTACCAATCTATTAAATGCGGATAAAGCGCCGTCGAAAGATCATTGGTTCGGCACGGATGACCTTGGAAGAGATATATTCGTCCGGACATGGGTAGGCGCGCGGATTTCTATCTTTATCGGTGTAGCCGCAGCCGTGCTTGATTTATTAATCGGCGTCATCTGGGGCAGTATTTCCGGATTCCGCGGCGGCCGCACTGATGAAGTGATGATGCGTATCGCGGACATTCTTTGGGCAGTTCCTTCATTATTAATGGTTATCTTGCTGATGGTTGTTCTGCCGAAGGGCTTACTGACGATTATTGTCGCCATGACGATAACGGGCTGGATTAATATGGCGAGGATCGTCCGCGGCCAAGTGCTTCAATTGAAGAACCAGGAATATGTGCTTGCTTCCCAAACCCTGGGTGCGAAAACGGGACGTCTTCTGTTTAAGCATATTGTTCCGAATGCGATGGGCTCTATCTTAGTCACGATGACACTGACGGTTCCGACCGCGATTTTTACAGAAGCATTTTTAAGTTATTTAGGGCTCGGCGTACCGGCGCCGCTTGCGAGCTGGGGGACAATGGCCTCAGACGGATTGCCTGCATTAACCTATTACCCTTGGCGTTTATTCTTCCCTGCCGGCTTTATCTGCCTTGCGATGTTTGGCTTTAATGTTGTCGGCGACGGATTAAGAGACGCGCTGGATCCTAAGTTACGCAAATAAGGAGTGATATGAGTGACACGCTTGCTAGAGGTAAAAGACTTAGCCATTTCATTTAAAACATACGGCGGAGAGGTACAGGCAATCCGCGGCGTGAATTTCCATTTGAACAAGGGAGAAACCCTCGCGATCGTGGGCGAATCCGGTTCCGGAAAAAGTGTGACGTCCCAAGCGATTATGAAGCTGATTCCAATGCCGCCCGGATATTTTAAAAGAGGGGAGATTCTCTTTGACGGACGCGATATCGTACCGATGTCAGAAAAAGAGATGCAGTCCATCAGAGGAAAAGACATCGGGATGATTTTCCAAGATCCGATGACATCTCTGAACCCAACAATGAAGGTCGGTAAACAAATTACGGAAGTGCTTTTTAAACACGAAACCATTTCAAAAGAAGCGGCACGCAAACGCGCAATTGAATTGCTTGATTTAGTGGGAATTCCGATGCCGGAAAAACGGGTCGGCCAATTCCCGCATGAATTCTCAGGCGGAATGAGGCAGCGCGTCGTTATCGCGATGGCGCTTGCGGCAAATCCGAAGCTGTTAATTGCTGATGAACCGACAACCGCTCTTGATGTAACGATTCAGGCCCAGATTCTCGAGCTGATGAAGGAATTACAGAAAAAAATCGACACTTCAATTATTTTTATCACGCATGACCTCGGGGTTGTCGCCAACGTTGCCGACCGGGTCGCTGTCATGTACGCAGGACAAGTCGTCGAGTCGGGCACGGTGGACGAAATTTTCTATGATCCGCGTCATCCGTATACGTGGGGGCTTTTAGCGTCTATGCCGAGCCTAGAAAGCACTGATCAGGAAAAACTGACGGCCATCCCGGGAACGCCGCCTGATCTGACAAATCCTCCAAAAGGAGATGCGTTTGCTCTTCGCAGCTCTTACGCAATGAAAATTGACTTCGAAGAGGAGCCGCCGATGTATAAAGTGTCTGACACGCATTTTGTGAAATCTTGGCTCTTGCATCCGGATGCGCCTAAGGTAGAGCCGCCTGAAGCGGTGAAGGCAAAAATGCGCAAATTGCCGAATACGTACCAGCAGCCGGTTTTAATGAAGGAAGGTGAAAAAAATGACTGAAAAGCTGCTCGAAATTAAACATTTAAAACAGCATTTTTTCACGCCGAAAGGAACCGTAAAAGCGGTAGATGACCTGTCATTTGATATTTATAAAGGCGAAACGCTCGGCCTTGTCGGAGAATCAGGCTGCGGAAAGTCGACGACAGGCCGAAGCATTATCCGTCTGTATGAGGCTACTGACGGCGAAGTGCTGTTTAACGGAGAAAATGTCCACGGCAAAAAATCCCGCAAAAAGCTGCTGGAGTTTAACCGGAAAATGCAGATGATTTTCCAAGACCCGTATGCATCTTTAAATCCGAGAATGACAGTTGCCGATATTATTGCGGAGGGGATTGATATCCATCATCTCGCGAAAACGAAAAAGGAGCGCATGCAGCGGGTTCATGAACTGCTTGAAACGGTCGGCCTAAATAAGGAGCACGCCAACCGCTATCCGCATGAATTTTCTGGAGGGCAGCGTCAGAGGATCGGAATTGCCAGAGCGCTTGCGGTTGATCCGGAGTTTATCATTGCGGACGAACCGATTTCCGCCCTTGACGTATCCATTCAGGCGCAGGTCGTCAATTTAATGAAGGAATTGCAAAAGGAAAAGGGGCTTACTTACCTG
Organism: Bacillus nakamurai; assembly: GCF_001584325.1. Classification (GTDB taxonomy): domain Bacteria; phylum Bacillota; class Bacilli; order Bacillales; family Bacillaceae; genus Bacillus; species Bacillus nakamurai. Next base: position 45,783 of record NZ_LSAZ01000042.1, on the reverse strand, counting down.
TTTATCGCCCATGATTTGTCCATGGTCAAATACATCAGCGACCGTATCGGCGTCATGTATTTCGGAAAGCTGGTTGAGCTTGCGCCGGCGGATGAGCTTTATGAGAATCCGCTGCACCCTTATACAAAATCCCTGCTGTCCGCCATCCCGCTTCCTGACCCTGATTACGAAAGAAATCGGGTGCGGAAAAAATATGATCCGTCAATCCATCAGCTGAAAGACGGGGAAAAGATGGAGCTTCGCGAAGTCACACCGGGACATTTTGTCATGTGCACAGAAGCAGAATTTAAAACGTTTCAATAGATGACTATCCTTCAAGACTCCAGTCTTGAAGGATTTTTTTATGGACTGTCAATGACCATGCATTTTTGATTTATTGGTTGTCATGAAGCATTTTATCCTGAATATTCCTTTAACAGTTGTCATCATTGCCTTGTTTTCTGCCGGAAAAGCCGTGCCATTCCTGCGATGGCAAAAGCCCTTATGACAATGATTATGCTACCAGCCCTGTTTTTAAAAAATCAGCTAAAACGGCTTGGGCCAAAATCACGATGAGCAGCACGCTGGCATCAGGTTCTGAAGCAAATGCAGAAATTACGAAGAATACTGACGGAAAGCGATATAACTTGTCCATTCATCAATCGGAAACCTGCACGCAGATGAATACGGCTCCAATCTGATGTCTGGGCGACAACCGCTTCCTATTAAGCAGTGCAAGGCTGCGATATTAAAAGCCCTGCACATTAAAGTTTATCAAGCCGGCTCCCCGTTTCCTATAATGGTAAAAAGGAGGAGTTTAGCATGCGAATGATGATATACGCCATCGTCACAGGATTGTTTCTCAGTTTCATGGCTTATCCAGTGAAGGCTGCTGTGAAAGAAGGACAGCCGAAATTGAAAGTGGCTCTCACAAAAAAAGAACTGCCGAAAGGGATGACGAGGTTCGCTTATCCATCAGGGCTGCATTTTTCCCGCCCCGATAAGGTGCGGGGCATTTACGTAACCGGGCATTCTGCGGGCGGAAGCAAGTTTGATGAATTGACGGATTTTGTAGACAAAACAGAACTGAATACAATGGTCATCGATGTGAAAAACGATAACGGCAACCTCACGTTCCAGCCGGATAAACAGTCTCCCTACTATAAAATCAGCAAGCCGTACATCAAAGACCCAAAAAGGATGATGAAAAAACTGGAGGAAAAACATATCTATCCGATCGCGCGAATTGTCGTTTTTAAAGACAGCGCGCTCGCGAAAGAAAAACCGGAGTGGTCCTTTAAAGAAAAAGACGGAAACGTTTGGAAAAACGGGAGCGGGGAATCATTCGTGAACCCGTTTATGAAAGAAGTATGGGATTACAATGTAAACATTGCAAAAGATGCCGCGAAAAAGGGCTTTAAAGAGATTCAGTTTGATTATGTCCGTTTCCCGGAAGGATTTGAAAAACGCGATGATGAACTGACATACGGCCATGGGCGGTATGGAAAATCAGCTGACAGCAATGTACAGAAACGTGTTCACGCTGTTACCGATTTCGTCAGTTATGCCAATAAAAAATTAAAGCCGCGCGGTGTTGATGTGTCGGCGGATATTTTCGGCTATTCAGCGACATTGCCTGAAGCGCCCGGGATCGGACAGAATTTCAGCAAAATTTCTGAGCATGTCGATGTCATTTCATCTATGATTTATCCGAGTCATTGGACGAGCTATTTCGGCATTGATAAACCCGATCTTGAGCCATACAAAGTTGTCAGGGAATATGCAAAGGTGGAGAATAAAAAACTCTCCAAGCTGAAAAATCCGCCTTCATCACGCCCGTGGCTTCAGGACTTCACAGCCTCGTACCTCGGAAGCGGCAACTATCAAGAGTACGGCAAAAGCCAGGTGGAAGACCAGATTAAAGCTTTACACGATGAAGGAATCGACGAATTTTTATTGTGGGATGCAGCCAATCATTATACGAAACATGTAGATTACACACCTTTTTTAAAAAAATGAAACCATGTCACAAAGTCAAACGTCTTAATAGATGTAAGATTGTTTAAACAATCGGAAATGGGGTATATCTAAAAGTGTGAAGACAACGAACCCATAAGGAGCAAATGAATGAACTGGTATGAAAAGCTGAGTGAATATTTTCCGATTGAAGAAATGAAATCAAAAGAGCATATGGAAGCTCTGTTAAAAGAGCAAAGCGATGTTTATCATAAAGAAGAGGGCCAACACTACGTACTGATGTTTGCGGAATTTGACTCTTTTATCTTTATTGATTATCTGTTTGTGTCAAAGAAAGCCAGAGGACAAGGTCTCGGAAGCAAGCTGATCGGTAAGCTGAAAAAGAAAAACAAGCCGATTTTGCTTGAGGTGGAACCTGTCGACGAGGATGACACAGACACACAGAAGCGTTTGCGTTTTTATCAAAGAGAGCATTTCAAACATGCACAGTCAATCGGGTATCGGCGCCGGTCATTGGCTACGAATGAAGTAAACAAAATGGAGATTCTGTACTGGTCACCGAAAACAGAATCTGAAGAAGAAATGTTTGAAGCGATGAAACAGACATATGAAACCATTCACACTTATAAAGATGAAAAATGGTACGGAGAATCATACGAAAAAACGGATGAAGTTCTCAAAGTCATTGATGAGAAAAAACAAAAAAACATTTTCGATCAGTTAAGCTAATTGAGAATGTAAATATCCAGCAAGCTGCAAATTTGCCGGATTGACACATTTTTTTCTCAGGAGACTGTTCATACTTACTTTTTTATAGTATAATGCCTGTAAAGATTCCTTTTTTAAAGTCATTTCAATTTGAGAATACAAACATGTTCATCCTACTAATTAGAGGAGTGAAGATTAATGGTTACATTATACACATCACCTAGCTGTACGTCATGCAGAAAAGCAAGAGCTTGGCTGGAAGAGCACGAGATTCCGTTTGAAGAGAGAAACATTTTCTCCGAGCCTTTATCCATTGATGAAATTAAGCAGATTCTGCGTATGACTGAAGACGGTACGGATGAAATTATCTCTACCCGTTCTAAAGTATTCCAGAAACTGAATGTAAACGTTGAATCAATGCCTCTTCAAGACCTGTACACTTTAATCAATGAGCACCCGGGGTTGCTTCGCCGCCCGATCATCATTGACGAAAAGCGTCTGCAAGTCGGCTATAACGAAGATGAAATCAGACGATTCCTTCCAAGAAAAGTGCGTTCTTTCCAATTAAGAGAAGCACAGCGTCTGGCTAACTGATATAAGATCATAAAGCCCAAAACCTTCGCGGTTTGGGCTTTTTTATTACTTTTCAGTCTGTTCATAAATCATACTGGCGAGGATGACAAACACGACAGTCAAAATCGGCAGCATCATTTGAACCGTACCGTGCTCTGCCATGAAAAAAGCCAGCTTCCTGTCACTTGCGATCATTTCACCGCCCGTAAAAGCGAGCAGGCCGCTTCCGGCATAGATTAATAGCGGCACTTTGTCTATTGCGGCATGAACGAGCTTGCTGCCCCAGATAATAATCGGCACCGAGACGAACAGCCCGATTATAACAAGCGACAGCTCGCCGTGAGAAGCGCCCGCTACGGCAATCACATTGTCAAGCGACATAAAGAGATCGGCCAGTACGATGGTGCGGATGGCTCTCCAAAGTGAGGAACTGCTTTTCACACGCTGTGCATCCTTCTTCTCAATAAGAAGCTGATAGCCGAGATACAATAAGAACACGCCTCCCGCGCATTGCAAAAAAGGAACGTTCAGCAAATAAACGGCTGCGCTCGTCAGTCCGATTCTCATGGCAACGGCTATAAACGTTCCGAAAATAATCGCTTTCTGCCTTTGCTTATGCGGCAGGTTCCGGCATGCCATCGCAATGACGACAGCATTATCCCCGCCGAGGATTAAATCAATTCCGATAATGACAAGTAGAGACAGCAGGTAATCGTGCGGCATGAAACCACCTCGCTTTTTGTTCCGGTTGCTTGTACAGCTAATATATGAAGCAGGATGACAATTATGATGGGAACCGGGGGAAAGCCTGTTTTTCCGTTAGAAAATGCTTTTTTATTTCTTTTATAACTGATTTATCATAAAATAGAAATATAAAGAATTCGCGCTGTCTCCTCATAAGGTTAAGATGTGGACGGAATGGGTAAAGTGTAGTAAAGTACTATTCATCGGGAGCTTAGATGTCCCTTCAACATCTTATAAAGAAGGGAAGGTTGGCAAATGGAAATAGAAAGAATTAACGAGCATACTGTAAAATTTTATATGTCATATGGTGATATTGAAGATCGCGGTTTTGACAGAGAAGAAATCTGGTACAATCGCGAACGCAGTGAAGAACTGTTCTGGGAAGTCATGGATGAAGTTCATGAGGAAGAGGAATTCGCTGTCGAGGGTCCTCTTTGGATTCAGGTTCAGGCATTGGACAAAGGACTGGAAATTATCGTGACAAAAGCCCAGCTTTCCAAAGATGGACAAAAACTCGAACTGCCGATCCCTGAAGATAAAAAACAAGAGCCGGCAGATGAAAATCTCGACGCCTTACTTGATGATTTCCAAAAAGAAGAGCAGGCTGACAGCCAGGAAGACAAGGAGCAGAAGCTTCAGTTTACGTTGCGATTCGATGATTTTGAGGATATCATTTCGCTTTCTAAATTAAATCTTAACGGAATAAAAACGACACTTTACTCGTTTGAGAACCGATATTATTTATATGCAGACTTTTGTGAGCAAACTGATGAAGAGGTTGAAAATCAGCTAAGCATCCTGTTAGAGTACGCGCATGAATCATCAGTCAGCATTCACCGCCTTGAAGAATACGGCAAATTGGTGATACCTGAGCATGCGTTATATACAATAAAAAAACACTTTGCATCATAACAAACCGATTTCTCTCAGCAGAAATCGGTTTTTTTTGTGCAGAAAAGGGTTCAGAACGAACGAAAACGAAACAGCCGCCTTTTGCTGCAAACAGGATTATGCCTTCTTTTTGCTGAATAACAGAAAGACGCAGAAAGGAGACGATGGTAAATGTTCAGTGCCGTGACTGCCGAGGGACAGCTGGTTCAGCTGGCGGGCAGGTATTCAAATCAAAAAGCAGAGGAGTTAAGACAAAACCGCTGGTACTGCCCTGTTTGCGGGGGAGAGCTTGATGTGAAACTGGGACCGCAAAAACAGCCGCACTTTGCCCATAAAAAAAGCAGGCTGTGTCCGGGAGAACCGGAACCGGAAAGTGAATACCACCTGGAAGGAAAACGGCAGCTTTTTCTCTGGCTGAAAGCACAACGCCTTACAGCCAATTTGGAGCCGTATGTCAAATCAGCGGGACAGCGGCCGGATCTTACCGCGATAAACGGAGAAGAAAGCCTGGCATTTGAATTTCAATGTGCAAATCTCTCTGCGGAATCTTTGTACAGCCGCACAGAAGGCTTGAAAAAAGCCGGGCTCAGGCCGTTTTGGATCATCGGTGCAAAACGTTTAAAACGGCTGTCCGCGCATTTTTTTCAGCTCTCCGCTTTTCATTGGCAGTTTTTCGAAGTCAATTCGTTTTCCTCTATTTTATTTTACTGCCCCGAGGCCCGCTCTTTTTATAAGCTGCATGGAATCATCCCATTTTACACCGGCTATTCATATGCCGAAATGAAAATCATTCCTCTCCATAAAGCGACCCTGCCGGACATTTGTCTGCCGGAAGGCTCCCGAAATGTTACGCTTTCCACTTGGAAGCGGGCCGTTTCCGGCTTCCGCCGAAAAAACAGCAGGTTCTTATCAAAAGAAGCCCGTCTCATACAGCGCCTTTTTTATGAAAGGCATCAAATCGCATTTTCTTTATTGCCGTCTGAGGTGTTTGTTCCCGCTCCGGCCGGCTTTATGTTTTCAAGCCCTGTTTTTGTATGGCAGGGGCACCTGTATTTGCGGTTTATGGAGCTTTCGGAAAAAGGAGCGCCGATCCGCTTAGCGGACATGGTCCGGTTCTGCCGCCGGAAAATCTTTGATCGGGATATCCGGCTGCGGTTCGAATACAATGAAGAACACATCAGCCTGGCGATAAAACAATATGCCGATTTCTTATGTTTGCAGGATTTTTTAAGAGAAACTGAGAATGAAGTATATATGCTCACATCTCCTCAAAAAAAGCTCTTCCGAACGGCTGAGGGGCTGCTTCAGCGGGACCGGCTCTTTTTTGGGGAATGAGAATCCGGCATTTAGCTCACCCTAACGTCAAGGTGGTGGCTGAATGTGAAACGCATAAAAGCGTTTGGTTTTCGCTTTTTCACTGTATTTTTGGCATGCTCGGTCTTATGTGCCGCATATGATTTGACAAAAGGCAGTGAAAAACCGGAAGATAATCACAACACAAGTTTTTGGAGAAACAATCGTTTTTTCAATTGGCTTGAAGTAAAGAAAACGAGGGGGATCACCATGACTGAGGAAAAAAAAGCAAAACAGCTGCCTGACAGAAGCGAAGTAAAGGCAGAGGAAACATGGAGACTAGAGGATATTTTTCCTAGTGATGAGGCCTGGAATAAAGAATTTCAAGCGGTTAAAAAATTAATTCCGAATTTATCTTCCTTTAAAGGCACACTGGCTCATTCCGCCGATAATTTATATGCCGCCCTTACCGCTCAGGACGAAGTGATGAGCCGTTTGGGGAAACTGTATTCTTACGCGCATATGCGTTCAGACCAAGATACGGGAAATTCATTCTATCAAGGACTGAACGATAAAGCCGCTAGCCTGTATTCACAAGCTGCCAGCGCAACTGCATATATAGAACCGGAAATTCTCTCCATTCAGGAGGACAAACTGCAGCAGTTTATTTTAGAAAAAGAAGAGCTGAAGCTGTATTCTCATGCGATTGAAGAGATTACGAAACAGCGTCCGCACGTGTTAAGCGAAAAAGAAGAGGCGCTGCTTGCGGAAGCTTCAGAAGCGCTGTCGTCTCCATCCAATACGTTCAGTGTTTTAAATAATGCTGACATTACATTTCCATCTATTAAAGATGAAAACGGAAAGGAAACGCAAATCACGCACGGGAACTTTATTAATTTCTTGGAAAGCAGCAATCGAGAGGTTCGCAAAAACGCGTTTGAAGCCGTGTATAAGACATACGGCCAATTTAAAAACACGATGGCGACTACACTCAGCGGCACTGTCAAAAAAGACAACTTCTACGCGCGCGTGAAAAAGTATAAATCAGCCCGGGAAGCCGCTTTGTCTGCTAACAGCATCCCTGAGGAAGTATATGATAACCTGGTGAAAACCATCAATAAGCATCTGCCGCTTTTACATCGATATATTGACCTGAGAAAAAAGGTGCTTAAACTTGATGAAGTCCATATTTATGACTTGTACACACCGCTTGTAAAAGATTCCGGAATGAAAGTGACGTACGATGAAGCAAAAGAGTACATGCTGAAAGGTCTTGCCCCGTTAGGCGAAGAATACGCATCTATATTGAAAGAAGGCCTTGAAAATCGCTGGGTCGATGTGTACGAAAACAAAGGAAAACGAAGCGGTGCTTATTCGTCCGGTACATATGGCACGAATCCGTACATTTTGATGAACTGGCATGACAATGTCAATAACCTGTTTACGCTCGTTCACGAGTTCGGGCATTCGGTGCACAGCTACTATACGAGAAAGCATCAGCCATACCCGTACGGAAACTACAGCATCTTTGTCGCTGAGGTGGCTTCTACGACAAACGAAGCGCTTCTCGGAGAATATATGCTGAACAGCTTAAAGGATGAAAAACAGCGCCTGTACCTGCTCAACCACATGCTTGAAGGCTTCAGAGGCACGGTCTTCAGACAAACGATGTTTGCCGAATTTGAGCATCTGATTCATACGAAAGCGCAAGAAGGCGAGCCGTTAACGCCTGAATTATTAAACACGCTTTATTATGATCTGAACAAAAAATATTTCGGCGACAACATGGTAATTGATAAGGAAATCGGTTTGGAATGGTCCAGAATTCCGCATTTCTACTACAATTATTATGTGTATCAATATGCGACGGGCTACAGTGCAGCGCAAGCACTGAGCAGCCAGATTTTAAAAGAGGGCAAACCTGCGGTGGAGCGTTATACGGAATTCTTAAAAGCGGGAAGCTCAGAGTATCCGATTGATATTCTGAAAAAAGCAGGAGTTGATATGACATCTCCTGAGCCGATAGAGGCTGCTTGCAAAATGTTTGAAGAGAAATTGAATGAAATGGAAGAATTGCTTCTGAAAGTGAATCATTCCTGATTTAAAAAGCCTGTGCAAAAAAGTGCACAGGCTTTCTCAAAATCCTTTAAACGTTTTGCGGTGATTCAGCCGGTACAGGGCGAACAATATGGACAAAAACAGCAGGGGAGAGGTAATGTAAAGCGGCAGCATATGCATCATGGCCAATAAATTTAAAAAGAAGAAAAACACAATCATACCAATGGTTATTACGGTGCGGAGCATCCTTTTCCCTCCTCGTCCTTATTGATACATTCTATGAAAACAAGCGGTCAGTTATGTTTTGTGACAAAAATATGAACATTGATCGTATGGCTTGTCAAAACTCGACATGATTTGATATGATAAGGATGTGAAATTGATCACAAACAAACATTACCCCTTTGTTTGACCGTGAAAAATTTCTCCCATCCCCTTTGTTGTCGTTAAGACATATGAAACCGCGCTTATCCCGGCGCGGTTTCTTTATTTGCAAAAAAAAAAGCCGCTCCGTAAGGAATCAGCTTTATTGTCACTTATCACAGCAGGTAACATCTTCATGGGTGCCGGCTAATGACTTCCAAAACAGTCCGTGCTTTGCTTCAACTTTGGCGACCTTTTTGGCAAACGCTAGTTTTCTCATTTCTTTTTCAACCTCTTCAAGGCTTAAATCATAAACAAGTGCAATTTCCTTAGATGCGACAAACCTGAAATATTCAATGAAACATTCTAATGGAGGCGTTTCGGAAGGCTTCGGTTCATCGCCCAGCATTTCAAATAAAATCTCTTCGTATATTTCATATGAATAGTTGCCGGGCACCTTGAGCCCTTCATCATCATGCTGGGTATTAAAAAACGTCAAGGTCGGGTTGACGGTGACATCCATTTCCGCCGCGATTTTCATATCACATTGAAGCGCTTTTACCGCGCTTTGCGAATGGAGGTCCCGTTTGAACTCTTCTAAATCCAATTTCGTTTTTTTAGCTATATCCAAAAGCACATGTTCATCGGTAATGTTTTGTTTAGATACAAACAGGCTTTCCTGCATATTTCGAAGAAACAGGATTCCCGCCTTTCTTCCCTGCAGCTCGGCCGCTTTTAAAGCGAGTGCGGCAAGGTATGGCGATGAAAGGGGCTGATCCTGCTCAAGCCAAAGGCTTCCGTCACAGGACATTCCCGACCGGTTCGCAATTTTTTCCCATGCTTCGGCGAGAAGGTGTTTTTTCCGCTTTTGTTTATTCAGGGATGTAATGCTGGCGGAGACAATGATCCGCAGCGTGAAAAAACGTCCGTATCTGATTTTTAATTTTTTTATGGCGGGCTCCAGCGACCAGCATTCAGGACATAAAGGGTCGACAAACATGTAAATTTCCAAAGGTTTTTTTGGATGTCCGTGGCAATGGGCGAAGTATTGCTCATGTTGATAGTTTGTCAATATGATCGATCCTCCGCTTCTGCCTGATTTACCATATGTCTGGCCGTTAATTCCAGACGCCCGAACAGAAATTCACGAATGTCGCCCTCAAGCCCGACATGATCCATCGCGCCACTCATACAGCTGAGCCACGCATCAGCCCTCTCGTTTGTGATCGGAAAGGGGAGATGCCTTGCTCTGAGCATCGGGTGGCCGTGCTCTTCAGTATAAAGGGGAGGTCCGCCCAAATACTGGGTTAAGAATTGCTTTTGTTTTCTGGCCGTTTCTGTCAAATCGCTTGGGAATATTGGCTTCAGCAAGGGATGAGACGAGACACGCTCATAAAAAGTATCAACAAGTTGCGATAGAAGTTCCTCTCCAATCGCTTCATATGGTGCGTTAAACGATTGTCCCATGTTGACTACTCCTTTAATATGGCTAATAGGAATCATAATTCCCATTGCAAAATTATATTTCAGTTTTACTATCTTCATTTACTGTATATTTTAGCAATAACATTTTATTTCTACAAACAAAGTGCCTTTCTGGCAGGCCGTTTGTATTTCATATCATATCACATAGCATTCATTCATGTGTAAGATTTCACTCCGCAAAAAAACCAGAGGGCACTCAGCCTCTCTGGTTTACGCGTAGTACTGTTCGGTTATGTTCTTGACATATTGCTGTGTTTCCTTAAATGGCGGAACGCCCCCGTATTGGTCGACGTTGCCGGGACCGGCGTTGTAGGCGGCCAAAGCCAAGGAAACATTTCCGTCATACTTTGTGAGCATCTGTTTTAAGTATTTTGTGCCGCCGTCTGCATTTTGAACGGGATCAAGCGGGTTTGACACGCCGAGTGATTCCGCGGTGGACGGCATAAGCTGCATCAGCCCCATTGCTCCGGCGCCGCTGACCGCTTTCGGATTAAACCCTGATTCCTGTTTGATGACGGCACGGATCAGCTTTTCGTCCACCCCGTATTTTTCTGCCGCTTTTTTAATGGCGCTGTCCACTGAAAAGCTTCCGGTGCTGCTGTCTGATGTCTGTGCGGCCTTTATGCCGTCAGCAGCTTTCTGACTGCTCTGGACGGGGCTGCCTGCTGAGAATTCAGAGACCCTCGGTGAATAAGCTGTGCCCGCTCCCCGGACGCCGTTTAAAAGCGCGGAGGGGGGCTGCTGTCCGCTGACTGTGTTTGTATACTGGCTGAGCAGGGAGCCGAAGCTTGAAAGCGGGCTTTCTGACGATTGTCCGCCTGCTGTGCCGCTTGTATTTGAGATTGATTGCAGCGCCATCGACTGAAGCTGGAGGAGGGCCGCCCAATTCGTTATATTCACTGTGTCATTCCACCTTCTGTTTGTTTCTGTTCATAAAAACGCATAATCTTATTTTTAGTGATTCGCTGAGGAATGCCGAATTGCTGAAGCAATTGTTCAAAAGCCTGTTTTCCTTCATCCCAGTCAGCCGCCTCAAATTCCAATTCAAAGTCTTCTTTATTTAAATATCGGCTGTGATCCAAAACTATTAAGCCTTTTTCTGTTTCTTTTTCTGCGCGTTTGGTCGTTAAAGTTCCGAAATAACAAATGAGGTCCGGATTGATGCCGAGGCCGGTGAGCTGCTCTTTTACAGGGCCCTCGGGAATGGTGAACCCGTCAAGGACGGGTTTCACAAGCTCTTGATGTGTTTCCAAAAGTCCGACTGCCGCAGGCTCTTTTAACGTCAGGACGTAAGCGCCGTTTTTTTCGCGGATGCGGAGCGCCGATTTTTTTTGTTTCAGGGAAAAATCTTTTGTATCGAAATAATGATTCACCTGGTGCGTAAAATCGTTTTCCTTCATGTTAAATGCGTCAGTCAGCGTAAGAAATTCTGATTTTGTCAGGAGATTTTTGAATTCAATTTCTATTTCTTGGGTCATGTTTGTCTTCCTTTCAGACAGAAAAATTGTATGATTCCCATTATCTCTTTAGAGGTTACGTTTATCAATATCGACCTTGATATGATAAAATAAATCCTGTACTTTGTTAAAAAAGGAGAACATTATGCAAAAGAGAATTGAAATCCAAAACGCATCATTATCAGAAGACGGGCTCCGCCTCGAGTGCGGGGAAGACGTAAGCGGAGCAGGACGAAAAGCCTCAGGTCAAATGCTTGTTGATTCCGACCACTTTGCTTTTGTATACATACTTGAATCAGCGGACTCTTTTGAATATGTCATTATAAAAGAAAATGTATGGCCTGCCCTGAAAGAGGCACTTGATCAAAGAAAGCCTGCAATACTTGAGGCGGGAGATGAAACGGTAGAACTTTCAGGCCTGCATGAAGAGCTCGACTATCTTCTCGAAAATATTAAAGATAATGCAAACTACGGAGAAATGGAAGAGAAAGTAAAACGCGTATTTCTTTAGAAACAGGTTCGAATTGGGGGATGTACGATGGATGACAAACAATGGGAGCAATTTTTAGCGCCATACCGCCAGGCTGTCGATGAATTAAAAGTGAAGCTGAAAGGCGTCAGAACCCTTTATGAGTATGAAGATGACCATTCGCCGATTGAGTTTGTGACAGGCCGTGTAAAGCCGGTGGCAAGCATACTTGAAAAGGCGAGACGGAAAAGCATACCGCTGCATCAGATTGAAACGATGCAGGATATCGCGGGGCTCCGCATTATGTGCCAATTTGTCGATGATATCCAAATCGTTAAAGATATGCTGTTTGCCAGAAAAGATTTTACGGTCGTCGACCAGCGCGATTACATCGCTGAGCATAAAGAAAGCGGATACCGGTCTTATCACCTTGTCGTTTTATATCCTTTACAAACGACGTCCGGAGAAAAGCACGTTCTGGTGGAAATACAGGTCCGGACGCTTGCCATGAACTTTTGGGCGACCATAGAACATTCACTGAATTACAAGTACAGCGGAAACATTCCTGAAAAAGTAAAGCTTAGGCTGCAGCGTGCATCAGAAGCTGCATCCCGCCTGGATGAAGAAATGTCAGAGATACGCGGCGAAATTCAGGAAGCCCAAGCCGTGTTTTCACGTAAGAAAAAAGCGGGCGGCCATCAATAGGAAAGGAGGAGAATGGCATGAAATTTGCCGTATCTTCAAAAGGAGACGAGGTTTCAGATACACTGAAAAGCAAGATACAGACGTATTTACTCGATTTTGACATGACATTGGATGAAAAAGAGCCGGAAATCGTCATTTCTGTCGGCGGTGACGGAACGCTCCTTTACGCATTTCACAGATACAGCGACCGTTTGGACAAAACGGCCTTTGTCGGGGTTCACACAGGTCATTTAGGCTTCTATGCAGATTGGGTCCCCCAAGAAATTGAAAAGCTTGTGCTGGCCATTGCCAAAACCCCGTATCATACTGTGGAATATCCGCTCCTAGAGGTGATCGTTACCTATCATGAGAACGAGCGTGAAGAAAGATACTTGGCATTAAATGAATGCACGATCAAAAGTATAGAAGGCAGTCTTGTCGCTGACGTTGAAATTAAGGGGCAGCTGTTTGAAACATTCAGGGGTGACGGTTTATGCCTGTCTACGCCGTCCGGAAGCACGGCCTACAACAAAGCATTAGGCGGTGCGATCATTCATCCTTCAATCAGAGCGATTCAGCTTGCGGAAATGGCTTCAATTAATAACCGCGTCTTTCGGACCGTCGGCTCGCCGCTGCTTCTTCCCGATCACCATAACTGTGTCATCAAACCGAGAAACGATGTCGATTTTCAAGTAACGATAGACCATTTAACCTTGCTGCATAAGGACGTCAAGTCGATTCTATGCCGAGTGGCTGAAGAAAAAGTCAGATTTGCAAGATTCCGGCCTTTTCCGTTTTGGAAAAGAGTGCAGGATTCCTTTATCGGAAAAGGTGAATAGAAAGAGGAAACGGATTGGAAAACTTTTTTATCCAAAAGAACATTACACCCTCGGAAGCCGGCATGACGGTAAAAGAATATACAGCGCAGCTCGGCATTTCAAAGCGGCTTCTGGCGGAAATTAAATTCGGCGGCGGAGATCTTCTGATTAACGGTGAACATGTGACCGTCCGCTCAGTTTTAGCTGACGGAGATGTGTTAAAGGTGGAGTTTCCAAAAGAGCAAGTGAGTGAAACTCTGCTGCCTGAGCCCGTTCCGCTTGATATTCTTTATGAAGATGAACATGTGCTCGTTGTCAATAAACAGCCATATGTTTCCTCCATTCCTTCAAGGGAGCACCCGTCAGCAAGCATTGCTAACGGAATCATTCACCATTACCGGCAAAACGGCGTACAGTCAACGGTCCACCTTGTCACCCGTCTTGACCGGGATACGTCTGGCGCCATGCTGATCGCGAAGCACCGTCTCGCTCACTCCCTTTTGTCGGCCGCACAGAAAAAAGGCAGCGTAAAAAGGCGATATCTCGCTGTTGTGCACGGCAGAATGAGTCAGAAAGAAGGAACGGTTGACGCTCCCATCGGCAGAAAGCCGGACAGCATTATTGAACGGATGGTCACCCCGCAGGGCCAAGCAGCGGTTACCCATTTTTGCACGGAAAAAGCGGGAGACACATGCACCCTGGCAGCTTTGCAGCTGGAAACAGGGAGAACGCATCAAATTCGGGTGCATATGAGCTATCTCGGCCATCCGTTAGTCGGCGATACGCTGTACGGGGGAAAAACCGAGGGGATGACGCGGCAGGCGCTTCACAGTGAGCGGCTTTCATTTTTACATCCAATGACCGGTGAACCGCTCGTTTTCCATGCCCCGATTCCGGATGACATGACATCCTTGATCGAACAGATATAAAGCCCGAAACCTTCGCTGGTTCGGGCTTTTTGGTGTGCTACTGGCCGGCGTCTTCACGAAATCGTGTAGCGTCAAACGGTATCCAGCTTTTCACGGAAACGGTTTCATGTTCGGGAAAACGAAAGCCTGTCAGCTCATTTCCGAAGACGCAGCCTGTATCAATATTAATGGTGCGATTGACGATCCGCGGTCTTTTTACAGGAGTATGGCCGTATACAACCCATGCCTTGCCGTGATAATCGGCTGCCCAGTCTCTTCTGACGGGCCGGCCGTCGGTATGCGTTTCTCCCGTTACGTCGCCGTAGAGGACAAACTCCTTTACCCTCCGTGAGTGTTTGCCGATATCGTCAGCCTTTATGCCGGCATGGGCGACAACCAGATCGCCGTTATGTAAAATATCGTAAAGCGGCGCTTTTTCGTATAACCGGATAAATTGCCTGGAGACTTCCATTCTTTCAGCCGGCGAAAGCTCTTTCAGTTCTGCAGCAGTCGTTTCCAGTCCGTGCATGACTTTTACGGGGTTCCCCTTTAAATAACGATACAGCTTATTGCAATGATTTCCCGGGACATAACGGACGGCTCCTTTTTCATATGCTTCTGCCACAAAACGCATCACCTCAACGGATTTTGGGCCTCTGTCTGTTAAATCCCCTGCAAATACAAGCGTTCTGCCTTCAGAATGGACGGGCGTTCCGTCTTTCACCTCATACCCGAGCTTTTGAATTAAAGCGATCATCTCATCAAAACATCCGTGTATATCGCTGATGACATCATAAGCCATGCGCAGCACCTCCCTTTTTATCTGATTTATTTATTATGGGGCAAATTCCTGTGCCTAATCATGCTGTTTTAGAGCAAATTAAAAAAGAATTGAACAATTAAAGCCTTATTACTTTTTTTCACGTTCAGCCTTGTTAAAATCGCGTTATGTTTTTTTAAAAAAGAAGGTTTTGTCCGTTTATACGGGCTTTAATAACCCTTGTTCTAAGGAGGTACTTACAATGGAACACACATCAGTCGCATCTTTAGTCGTTGTCCTGATCGTCGCATTTTTGACGCCGCTCCTTTTACATCGGTTTAAGCTCAGCATTCCGGTCGTGGTCGCGGAAATCATCATGGGGCTTATCATCGGAAAAAGCGGCTTTAATCTTGTCGTTCAGGGGGATACGTGGCTGGAGACGCTGTCTGTTCTCGGCTTTATCTTTTTAATGTTTTTAAGCGGTTTGGAAATAGATTTTTCTTCGTTTGAAAAGGGGAAGAAAAAACAATTTCTCCAAAACGGCAAAGAAGCTCCCAACACGTTTGCCGCAGCACTGATGATATTTATCGGCATTTTTATCTTATCATTACTGCTGTCGTACGGCTTTGTCTTAGCCGGTTTTATCAAAAATGCCTTTTTAATGACGCTTATCATTTCGACGATATCGCTCGGAGTGGTGGTGCCGACTTTAAAGGAAGAGCGGATTATGAACTCAAATATCGGCCAGATCATCCTGCTTGTCGCCGTCATTGCCGATTTGGCGACGATGATTCTTCTCGCCGTTTTTGCTTCTGTTTACGGAGAGGACAGCGGCAATATGTGGCTTCTCATGATTTTGTTTGCCGCAGGGGTCGTCCTGTACTTTTTCGGCCGGATCTTTAAACACCGCTCGTTCGTTCAATCGATGTCAAAAGGAACAGTGCAGATTGGCACGAGAGCCATTTTCACGCTGATTATCGTACTTGTCGCCCTGTCAGAGTCACTCGGGGCAGAAAATATTCTCGGCGCGTTTTTAGCCGGCGTGCTTGTGTCGCTGCTGTCGCCGAATAAAGAAATGGTTGAACAGCTTGATTCATTCGGTTACGGGTTTTTAATCCCGATCTTTTTTGTCATGGTCGGTGTGAAATTGGACATTTGGACGCTGTTCCAAGATCCGAAAACATTGATTATGATTCCGCTGCTTTTGATTGCGCTGTTTATCAGCAAGATCATTCCGGTGCTTTATTTGAAAAGGTGGTATGACAAGAGAACCGTGTTTGCCTCGGGGTTTCTGCTGACATCCACTCTGTCGCTTGTCATTGCGGCGGCTACGATCGGGCAGAGGCTGCATATCATCAGCGCCAATATGTCAGGCGCACTGACCCTGGTGGCCGTCATTGCCAGTATTATAACGCCGATCGGGTTTAAAAAATTATACAAACGGCAAGATACGCCGAAGGAAAAAAAGCGCATTACATTTATCGGCGCCAACCAAATGACGCTTCCGGTCACACTGGAACTGCCCGATGAGGAATATGAAGTCCGAATCGTCCATGTGTATCAGGAAAATGCCGAGGAAAAGCATTCAGAATCCGTCTTTACGGTGGAAACGATCGCTGATTACGAGCACAGCACGCTGGAGTCGCACGGCATCTTTAAAACCGATATTCTCGTGGTGGCGACGGGCAATGAAGATCTCAATGCGGAAATCGCATTATTTGCGAAAGAAAAAGGGACTGAACGGGTCATCGCAAGCGTAGGTTCCGTTGAGCATGAAGCGAAGCTGAAGGAAGAGGGCATCAGCATCTTTTCGATCCTTCTGTCTACAAAAACGCTTTTGCGCGCATTAATTGAAGCTCCTGGCGTGATGAACCTGCTGACGAACCAAGAGTCTTCGCTTTATCAGGTCAATATGGAAAATACCGCGTATGACGGCGTTATTCTGCGTGAATTTCCGCTGATGGGCGATGTCATTTTCGTACGGATTTTCAGAGGAGTGGACAGCATCGTTCCGCACGGAGACACGCGGCTGAAAACAGGGGACCGCCTCATTGTCACAGGTTCGCGCAACTATGTGTCGGAGCTGAAAAAAACGCTTGAAGCTTGACCAAAATTTGATTCATGTTAAGATAGAAGGGCAGAACAAGTAAATAAACAATCGTAAGACCACTAGGGGTGTCCTTCATAAGGGCTGAGATAAAAGTGAGACTTTTAGACCCTCATAACTTGAACAGGTTCAGACCTGCGTAGGGAAGTGGAGCGGTATTTTTTTGGGTTCCTTTTATCCATGTAAATTCCAAACCACTTTTCCAATGCGGGAAAGTGGTTTTTTTATTTCTATCGAGGGGGAAAACATGATGAAATTTTCAGAGGAATGCAAACGGGCCGCTGCCGAATGGTGGGACGGAAGCTTTGTTCATCCTTTTATAAAGGGAATCGGTGACGGAAGCCTGCCGATAGACCGCTTTACATATTACGTGCTGCAAGATTCCTATTATTTGACGCATTTTGCCAAGGTTCAGGCTTTCGGAGCAGCTTATGCCGAGGACTTGTTTACGACGGGCAGAATGGCAGGTCATGCGCAAGGCACATATGAAGCGGAAATGGCGCTGCACCGGGAATTCACGGAACTTTTAGGAATTACAGAAAAAGAGCGTGCGGCATTTAAACCGTCACCGACTGCGTATTCTTATACGTCCCATATGTACAGATCAGTGATAAGCGGTAATTTTGCGGAAATATTAGCAGCGCTTTTGCCTTGCTATTGGCTTTATTATGAAGTCGGCGAACACCTGAAGGAATGTGAACCGGGCCATCCGATTTATGAGAAATGGATCGGCACATACGGCGGCGACTGGTTTAGACAGCAGGTCGAAGAACAGGTCAGCCGTTTTGACGAGCTTGCTGAAAAAAGTACAGAGGACATCCGCGCCAAAATGAAAGAGAATTTCGTCATTTCAAGCTATTATGAATATCAATTTTGGGGGATGGCCTATCAAAAAGAAAGCTGGTCCAAAAAGGCTCAGGAAGAGGTGGAACCCTTTGGAGCTGCACGCGGTAACTGATAACCGAAAGCCCGTTGCACGGCTGGCGCAAGACATTATCTCGATGCATCATCATGTGAGCTTTATTCATATCAGAGAACGGAACAAAACAGCCGGGGATATCATGCATCTGCTGTCGCTTTTGCAAAAAGGCGGTGTGGATAAAGAAAAACTGATCATCAATGACCGTGCGGATATAGCGCTTTTTGCCAATGTCCACCGGGTTCAGCTTCCGGCGCACAGCTTTTCCGTAAAGCAGGTAAGAGCAAGATTTCCGCATCTTCATATCGGCTGTTCCGTTCACTCGCTGAAAGAAGCTGTCCAGGCTGAAAAAGAAGGCGCCGATTATGTGTTATTCGGCCATGTGTTTGAAACCGATTGTAAAAAAGGACTTGAAGCAAGAGGCATGAACCTGCTTTCTGACATTAAACGAAAGCTGTCCATTCCAGTGATTGCCATTGGCGGTATGACACTTGAGACTATCTGTCAGGCAAAACAGGCGGGGCCGGACGGAATTGCCGTCATGTCGGGAATTTTTTCAGCAGAGAACCCTGCGGAAGCGGCAAAACGTTATTCTCGCGAGGTAAGGGAGGCCGGTTATGAAGAAGCACTATGATACAGCGGTTATCGGCGGGGGAATCATCGGGTGCGCCATTGCTTATGAGCTGGCGAAGAATAAACAAAAAACGGCCTTGTTTGAAAGCGGGGCAATCGGCAAAAGGACGACAAGCGCAGCCGCGGGAATGCTCGGCGCCCATGCTGAATGCGAAAGTCGTGACGCGTTTTTTGATTTTGCCATGCACGGCCAGCGCCTATATGAAACGGCCGGAAAAGAGCTGCAAGAAGCAGCGGACATTGACATCAGGCGCCATAACGGCGGGATGCTGAAGCTGGCGTATTCAAAAGACGATATTACCCGTTTGCGGGAGATGGATGATTTGCCTTCCGTCACATGGCTTTCTGCAGAAGAAGCGCTTGAAAGAGAGCCGTTTGCGTCAAAAGACATTCTCGGCGCAAGCTTGATAAAAGACGACGTCCATGTCGAACCGTATTATGTCTGTAAAGCGTATGCAAAAGGGGCGAGGCGCTATGGAGCAGAATGTTATGAACATACACACGTTATTGAAATCAAACGGGATATAGAAGCGTTTTGCATAAAAACATCGGCCGGAGACGTATACGCCGATCAAGTTGCAGTGGCCAGCGGTGTATGGAGCGGCCAGTTTTTTGCCCAGTTTGGCTTAGGCCAGCCCTTTTTCCCTGTAAAAGGAGAATGCCTCTCAGTTTGGAACGACGAGATCCCGCTGACAAGAACGCTGTACCATGACCACTGTTATGTCGTTCCGAGAAAAAGCGGCCGTCTCGTGATCGGAGCAACCATGAAACCGGGCGACTGGTGTGATAAACCTGACATCGGCGGGCTTGAAGCAGTCATCAAAAAAGCAAAATCAATGCTGCCTGCAATTGAACATATGAAGATAGATCAGTTTTGGGCAGGGCTCCGGCCGGGAACAAAAGACGGAAAGCCGTTTATCGGGCGGCATCCGGAGGACAGCGGCTTAATATTTGCTGCCGGCCATTTTCGAAACGGCATTCTGTTAGCGCCGGCAACGGCTGAAATGGTTCGGAATCTGGTCTTGAATCAAGAGGTCAAAACAGAGTGGAAAGAGGCGTTTCGAATTGATCGCAAGGAGGCGGTTCAGGTATGATCCTTCAGCTGAACGGAAAACAAATTGAATGGGCTAAGGAAAAAGGCACGATTCAGGATTTGCTCGAATTCTATCATCTTGATCAAAAAATCGTAGTTGTGGAGAGAAATAAAGAAATCATCGAAAAAAAGAATTATCGGAATACAGGCTTGTGTGACCGTGATGTCATAGAGATTGTCCATTTTGTAGGAGGCGGATGAGGAATGTTAACAATAGGCGGAAAACAATTTCATTCAAGACTTTTGTTAGGAACGGGAAAATATCCGAGTTTCGACATCCAGAAAGAAGCGGTCTCCGTTTCTGAATCGGAAATTTTAACATTTGCGGTGAGGCGGATGAACATATTTGAACCGTCTCAGCCGAATTTTCTCGAACAGCTTGATTTATCCAAGTACACGCTTCTTCCGAATACAGCCGGAGCCGCGACGGCCGAAGAAGCCGTCAGAATCGCAAGGCTTGCCAAAGCATCCGGGCTTTGCGACATGATTAAAGTAGAGGTGATCGGCTGCAGCCGCTCTCTTTTGCCTGATCCGGTCGAAACGTTAAAAGCCTCTGAACAGCTGCTTGAAGAGGGATTTATCGTTCTTCCGTATACGTCTGATGATGTCGTGCTCGCAAGACGCCTTGAAGAGCTTGGCGTTCATGCCATTATGCCGGGCGCTTCGCCGATCGGCTCGGGTCAAGGCATTCTGAATCCTCTGAATCTGTCATTTATTATTGAGCAGGCGAAGGTGCCTGTTATTGTGGATGCCGGCGTCGGATCTTCGAAAGATGCAGCCTATGCGATGGAGCTAGGGGCTGACGGCGTTTTATTAAACACTGCTGTGTCAGGCGCGGATGATCCGGTAAAAATGGCGCGGGCGATGAAGCTTGCCGTAGAAGCGGGGCGCCTTTCCTATGAGGCGGGCAGAATTCCGGTGAAAGATTACGGCACGGCGAGCAGCCCGCGAGACGGTCTTCCTGTATGACGGACAGATATTCCAGACAGGAGCTGTTTCAGCCGATCGGTCCCGGCGGACAGCAGAAGCTGAAGGCGTCTCATGCCGTCATTATCGGCGCCGGCGCGCTCGGGACGGCCGGTGCGGAGATGCTTGTCAGAGCAGGCGTGGGGAAAGTAACGATAGCCGACAGAGATTATGTTGAATGGAGCAATCTTCAGCGCCAGCAGCTATATACGGAAGACGACGTCAGACAGGAAATGCCGAAGGCCGCAGCGGCTGAAAAACGGCTTCGTTCCATTAACAGCGATGTTGATGTGAAAGGGTTTGTCATGGATGTCACAGCAGAAAATGTGTCCGGACTGATCAGTGATGCTTCAATCATTGTCGACGCCACGGACAACTTTGAAACAAGGCTTATCGTAAACGACGCGGCGGTGCAAAAGGGAATCCCCTTTTTGTACGGCGCCTGTGTCGGCAGCTACGGCCTTTCCTTTACCGTTATTCCTGACGTCACCCCGTGCCTTCACTGCCTGCTTGAGACGCTGCCTTTAGGCGGTTTGACCTGTGATACGGCGGGAATCATCAGCCCTGCGGTATTACAGGTTGCCGTTTATCAGGCTGCCGATGCGCTGAAGCTTTTGACAGGCGAACCTATTGAGCATGTGCTCCGTTCCTTTGATTTGTGGAAAAATGAACGGTCTGAAGTGAATATCGCTAAGCTTAAATCAGCCGAATGCCCAAGCTGCGGCACGAACGAATTTCCGTTTTTATCTTTTGAAAACCAAACAAAAGCCGCTGTACTGTGCGGCCGAAACACCGTACAGATCAGAACGGAGATGGCAGAACAGATTGAACTTAAAACGCTTGCCGGACGGCTCAGACAGGCGGGGCTTGACGTATCGGCGAATCCGTATTTAATTTCCTGCCGTTCGGACAGTTTAAAGATGGTTTTGTTTCGTGACGGCAGGGCGTTAATTCACGGCACAAGCGACATCAGCAGGGCGAAATCCTTTTATCATAAATGGATCGGATGACGCGAAAGGAGAGAAAACAGCATGAGCATTTGTAAAGCATTAACGATTGCCGGTTCTGATTCAGGCGGGGGCGCCGGTATTCAGGCGGATCTCAAAACCTTTCAAGAACTCGGTGTCTTTGGAATGACAGCCATTACAGCGGTAACGGCACAAAATACATTGGGCGTCCATGGTATCTACCCGCTTACAGCAGAAGCTCTCGGCAGCCAGATTGACGCGGTTGCGGAAGATTTGCGGCCGGACGCGGTGAAGACGGGGATGCTGTGGAGTGCCGAGATGATGACCAAGATTGCGGAAAAAATAGACCAATATCAGCTTGACCATGTGATCACAGACCCCGTCATGATTGCAAAAGGCGGCGCTTCCTTGCTGCGTGAAGAATCACAGGCGGCTTTAAAAGAGCTGTTAATTCCGCGCAGCTATGCGATTACGCCGAATGTTCCTGAAGCCGAGGTGTTGACGGGGATGGAAATTCGTACGTTTGCGGATCGAAAAAAAGCGGCGGAACATCTTTGTAAGCTTGGAGCGAAAAATGTCATTATAAAAGGCGGGCACCAGCCTGAACAGGGTAAAATCGTTGATTTATTATTTGACGGTTCGTCTTTTACCCAAATCAGCCACTCTCATATTGACACAAAACATACCCACGGTACAGGCTGCACGTTTGCAGCAGCGCTGACAGCGGAAACGGCAAAAGGAGAAGAAATTCAAACGGCATTTGAAATTGCCGCCAATTTTGTCCGGGAAGCGGTGGAAAACACGCTCGGCATCGGTGCGGGACACGGACCGACCAATCATTTTGCCTTTAAAAGAAACAGTTTGCAGACGAGATAAAAAAGGGACCGCTCATGGCTGCGGTCCCTTTCCTGTGCTTTTATTCTGGACAAGGTTATGATATGATTAAAATTAAGATCAGGTACTAACACTATGTCTTTAGACTATTACAGGAGGCTTTATACATATGAATTTTTCTCTTAAAGGCCGCAACATCGTTGTGATGGGAGTTGCCAATAAACGCAGTATCGCTTGGGGAATCGCACGTTCGCTGCACGAAGCAGGGGCACGCCTCATTTTCACTTATGCCGGAGAGCGCTTGGAAAAATCAGTCCATGAGCTTGCAGCTACTTTAGAAAGAAATGATTCTGTCATCCTTCCGTGTGATGTGACAAATGATGCTGAGATTGAGACTTGCTTTGCAAGCATTAAAGAACAAGTCGGCGTCATCCACGGCATTGCGCATTGTATCGCGTTTGCAAACAAAGAAGAGCTTGTCGGCGAATACTTAAATACGAACCGTGAAGGTTTCTTGCTGGCGCATAACATCAGCTCTTATTCTCTGACAGCCGTCGCAAAAGCGGCGCGTCCGATGATGACTGAAGGCGGAAGCATCGTAACATTGACATACCTCGGCGGAGAGCGCGTTGTTTCAAACTATAACGTAATGGGCGTTGCGAAAGCGTCTCTTGATGCGAGCGTAAAATATTTAGCTGCTGACTTAGGAAAAGAAAATATCCGCGTAAACAGCATTTCTGCCGGCCCGATCCGCACGCTGTCTGCAAAAGGCATCAGTGACTTTAACTCGATCCTGAAAGACATCGAGGAGCGCGCGCCGCTGCGCCGTACGACAACGCCTGAGGAAGTAGGCGATACGGCCGCTTTCTTGTTCAGTGATTTATCGAGAGGCATCACGGGCGAAAACCTTCACGTTGATTCAGGTTTCCATATTACCGCACGTTAATTGACGAGCAGTCCCGCACAGGGATTGCTTTTTTATTTCTTCTGATTTTTATCATTCTGTCATATAGATAAAACATGACAGAATCGGAGGGATGAAGATGTTAAATAAAAACAGAAACGCGGATAAAAAACCGCTCATGTATATTGTTCAGCCGGATTATGCGGAAACGCAGTCTTCCATGCAGGACATATTAATCAAAAAAAGGAAAACACCTGAGCCGCCGCCAGAAAAGCCGGAACCTCTTGAGCACGCGGAAGAACAGGCGGATCAGCCCGCCGCCGCCAAGCCGGCCGAAAAAGAGGAGCATGCCAAACAGTTGCCGCCGCAATCTCAGTCAGAGGACGCAGCCCGCCAGGAAGAACAGCACAGGATGCAGGACGTTTCTGAACCTGCGGAGACTGAAAAGGAACCGGAAGCGGTTCACAATGCCGAACCGGAAGAGAAAGTGCCGCCGAAACGTGTGAAAAAGCCGATGAGCAGAATGTCCATTATTGAAAAAATCGATTTCTTAACGAAGCTTCCGCACAATATGCCGAGAGCGCTCTGTCTGATCGAAGCAAATGGGAAAACCTACAGAGGCGTGATCGTCGGAAGAAAAAATGATGCGATCTTCCTGCGGACGACAAGCAACGGAGCGCCGGCAGCACTCGCGATAGACGAGATCACCTCGCTGCATCCGCTCGGATTTTAAGCATAAACAAAAAGCTGCCTGAAAACATCATTCGGCAGCTTATTTTTATGCTGTTTTTTCGCTTAGTAGTGTGTGCGGTTTAACAGTCTCGGATTCAAACAATTGATAGCGCAGAAGCAATGAAGATCAACCTCCACACAATAGTGCGTTTTTTCTAAACGAAACACATCGCAGACAGAATCCTTATCTGTAAAATCAAGAATGTGTTTATGCTCATCAAATGCAATGAGCAGGCTTAACGTGGCACAGCCGTCACAGACTTTTTCAACTCTGAAGAAAACGGTATTGAAGCAAGGGCCGTTATCCAGCTCGCCGATATTTCCGTACGCGGTGAACGGTTTTGATTTTGAAGTGAATAGCACAAACGGCACTGTATTGCCTAATGTATAAGCCGGAGATAAAAGATTAGAATAGCAGCCTGCCGGGCAATTTTCCTCAACCGCATCTTGAAGGTCTTCAATGTTTTCAACTGCTTCACGCACACAGTTTGTTGTTTTCTGGCTCATAATATCCCTCCTGCCTTAACGTTTTAAATGAAACCGGCAACGAAATTGGAGAGTCAGCCGCCCGAAATCGGGCGGGCTGAATGATTGCATCTGTAATATAAGGTTGGAAGGGGATTCTCCTTAGAAAAGATGCGAATCAATGACTATCCGTGATGCTTTTTCTCTTTGTGCGGCGCAGTCCGATTAACAAGCTCCGGTGAAAGGCATTGAATAGCGCAATAGCAGCTTAAATCAACTTCAATGCAAAAATCTGTTTTTTCTAATCCGAAGAAATCCGGATCGCAAGGATGGCAGACGCTGAGGGTGTCGCCATGCACATCTACAGGACGCAATATAGACAGTGTCGCGCAGCAATCGCACAGTCTTTCTACACGGAAGAAAATGGACTCAAAGCATTGGCTATCATCCGCAAATCCTCCCACGTTCCCGAATGTGGAGAACAATCCGCCTTTTTTATCAAACAAGAGAAACGGAATGGTGTCTTTACCTGCAATCGTCGGGCTCAAAAGATTCGTATAGCAGCCGGTCGGGCACTGTTCTTCAACGGCCTCCTGCTCTGCTAAAATCTTCTCGACTGCATCGCATACACAGTTTTCATCTCGGCTATGGTGTTTTCCGCAGCTCATGGATTTCAGCTCCTTCTTTTAGGGTATTTGACTTTAGTCTTTAACAACATATGTACGCGAGCCCCACTTGGTGTGGGTGAACGTCTATATATTCATCATATGCGGGGAAAATAAGAAAAAGCAGAGCGTTTTTTAGCTCTGCTTTAAAGTTTAGGTAAGCAATGAATAACTAATGGTTGCCCAGAGCATGTTGGTGGCGTACGTTGATAATGTTGCTGCATCAGCATCTTCTGTTTTGACATTTACATTGCGCGAGTTCTCGATGAGTATTTTTTGACGGTTAGATTGTTTGCTAGCGTTCAGTTGTAATAGGTCTTTGGCAACTAGTTCAGCAACGACCTCATCATCAATTAATGAGTACAAAATCTTAATATATGCTGTATTAACAGACTGTAAATATGAATTTAATGATTGGGTGTCTGTTGATGAAATAATGATGTCACAGGAATCTCTGATGATAATTATTTCATCGGAAGTCTGTTTTTTAATATTTGCAGCAGCTAGATCTTGATCGAAAAAGGCATCGTCTGCAAATTCGCCCTCATTATCATTACAGCAAACATCGCATCTTCTTTCCTCTTTTTCTTCTCGCGGGTGGTCGCATTCAGGATCAAGTGCAACCCAAGAATAAGGTCTGCTTTCCATATCTATTCCTCCTTTTCTTTTACTATTATTAAATGAGCGGGTCCCTTACTTTGACTCAGGCATATATCCTGATAAAAATCACTATTTTTAGTTATTGACCAGGATTTTGGCGTCTTTGCCGGAGCTGTTCGATTAATTGTTCTCTGCGGGTTTTCGGATTTTGCTGTTGTTCTTGCGCTTTTTCCTGCTCTTTTTTCTGTTTCTGGCTTTCAAGGAAAGCTTCAGATTTCGCCTGCAAGTCTTTGACTAATGCGATCAGCATTTCTTTTTCTTCATCAGGTATTTCCCGTAAATTATCCTTTGTCACGCCGTGTTTTTTGAAGACATTGCTGACAAGCACTTTTAAAAGCGGATCCACTTCAGGAAGCTTTGCGAGCTCTTCTTTGTATTTTTCGTTATCTGACATTTGTTCTCACCTCAATTTTAAAGTTTGTGAAAAGAAAGGGTTAAAGGATGCCTAGTTCGGTGAAAAGTACATTTAATAATTGAAGTAAAATGTGTACAAAGGCCATGATATCGTCTGCTGTCAGTGTGATTTTGACATTGCGGCTGTTAATGACTTGAATGATTGTTCTTTTTTTAATCTGGCAATCATCCAGGATCAGCAGTTCGGTTACCATTTGATCGGCTGTGTCTTGATCTGCGACCATGAGCTGTGTCGCGAGGATAATCGCCGTAGTAACTGAGGCTTGTATAGAAAGAGCGGCCGTTATATGTGTTGTATCCACTGTGATATTTTCACAATCAATCACTTCGATTTGCTGTTCGAATTCGCTGGATAATTGTTCGAATATTTGCGGCTGCAGTGTTTCAACTTTTTCTTCAAACGACATAATCTTCACTCCTTTCTAATCCATACTTTATATAATGCAAATGAAACGCCGAGCGGAATAAGAAAAACAACTAAACCACACCCATTTTTTTACCGGACAAGATGCGATTCATGAGGATCAGGGTTTTCGCATATATGTAAAAGAGGTCATGTTTTAAAAAGGAGTGAATCAGTGGTTATCAATTGGCTTTCATTTTTTCTGCTTTCGTTTGCTGTTTTTCGGTTGGCCAGGCTTTTTGTTTTTGACACCATTATGGCGCCGCTCAGGAGCCTTTTTCACGAAGAAAAAACGGAGACCGGTCCTGACGGCTCAACAGAAACCTATATCGTCATAAAAGGAAAGGGTCTCAGGGCATTTATCGGTGAACTGCTCAGCTGTTACTGGTGTACGGGCGTATGGTGCGCCGCCTTTTTGATTGCCGCGCAAATCGTTGTTCCGCAAGCAGCGCAATGGCTGATTTTACTTTTGGCAATCGCCGGCGCAGCGGGAATTATTGAAGCAGCGGTTTCCCGACTGCTTCCGGAATAAGGCAGTTCCGCCAGTCAACTTATCGTCACTTTCGGCATAAACTAGCATATATGACATAAGGAAAGGAAGGATCACCATGAGCCAATCAAAAAAACCTTCCCAAAATTCTTCATACAAACCTTCTGAGCCGCAGCCTTACGGAAAAAAAATTAAAAAGAAAGGCTGCGGGTGCGGCCAAAAGAAAAAACCGAGATAGTTTTTAAAAGAAACCGGAGATTCCGGTTTTTTTGTTTTTTCAGAACCCCTATATTTTTTCCGCATAGACAATAGGAGGGGGGATCATATGAACATCATTGAGTTGTTTATAAACAAAAAATATCAGACGCATAATCAAAAACAAAGAGTGCATGACAGTAATACCCTTTCTATTGAAAAGCAGCTGTCCGAATTTGATGAGGCAGGTTTGCGCTTTGAAGAATGGATAGATGCATTTGCCGCTGAAACGGAATCAAAGCTGAAGAAAAATAAGCATCTCCAATAAAAATCGCAGGAAATCCGCAATGGCCCTATGCATTTATCCAAGCCAAACGATTTCACCGACATAGAGTATAGAGAGAAAAGGAGGTGCTTATATATGGGATTCGGTTATGGCGGATTCGGCGGCTACGGCGGCTACGGCGGCTACGGCGGCTGTGGCGGCTATGGCGGCGGCTATTCAGGAGGCGGATGCGGATGTTTTGTTCTTGTTGTCGTATTGTTCATCCTTCTGATCATTGTCGGTGCGTCCTTCTTTGGTTAATCGTTAAGCAAGACGCAGTCAGGAAAAGCGCGGGGCTTCAAGCCCTGTGCTTGCCTGATGCTAACGGAGTATAAAGCGGGAGATCGGAATTTTTTTTGTGTCCTCTGAGCACATGATCCGGCCTGTGTTCATACAATATCGTATTACTCCACAAAAGGAGGAAAAACATGGATAATCAATTTTTCAAAAATATTGAGAAGAAAACAGGCGTCAATATGAAGGATGTCATGAATCTCGCTGGAAGCTTGCAAAATGCCAATTTCAAAGATGAAAATACGGTGAGAGGCGTCATTCAGAAGGTGTCGGAGCTGGCAAACAAACGTGTTCCGAAAGAATTAGAAGACAAAATCGTTCAATCTATTACAAGCGGAAAAGAGAAGCTCGATTTTGGCACCATTTCTAAAATGATGAACAATAAATAGGTGTCAGCCGGCCTTGCTGTTTTTGCTGCGGTAGGCCTTTTTATTTGAAAAAAACCCGGCAGATATCTGCCGGGCTGTTTATATGTTGAGTGCAGTCCGTCTGTTTAACTGTAGAAGAGGTTCGAGAAACCTTGAGCTGCGGGCTGTTTTTCCCCGTCTGTTTGCCGGACTTGATACATATAGATGCTGCATGGCTCTTGTCATGGCCACGTACAGAAGCCGTCTCTCTTCTTCGAGCGGAGCGCTGTCTCCCTTTCTCGCTGTTTCGAGCGCAAAATCATGGGGGATCGAGCCGTCCGCAGCGCCTAAAATATAGACCGTATTGAATTCGAGCCCTTTAGAGCGGTGAATCGTCATCAGTTCGACGCCGTTTTCGTCTGTTTTTACATTTTCGGCGGCGCGCATATGGTCGACATGGGCAAGAAAATCGGGAATGGTCTTAAACTTTTTGGCGGCAACCTTGACATCCCGCAGGTCATCAGAGCCTTTTTCAAGCTTGTTTCCTTCATTTCCCCGTTTTTTTATATACTCGGAAAAGCCCATTTTGCTTTCTGCAAAGGTAATGGCTTCAACAGGCTTCATCGTGCGGATGCTTGCGAAAAACGGCACGATTTGCTTTATTTTATTGAGCTGGAAGGGCTTCAGGCCGGGAAGCTTTGTCAGCGCTTTTATCATGGTGCAGTCTTCTGTTATGGACAGCGCCTTTGCTGTTTGCAAGGCGGACTGCTTCAAGAACAGGGCAGGCAGCAAATCTTTCACTGCTTCCGAATCATCCTCATTTTGACTCGCGTATAAGTAGGCGAGAATCTGCCGGACGATTCTTCTGCTGTAAAAGGTCTGCACGCCGCGATCCGCATGATAAGGAATGGATGATTGATGCAGCCTTTCGTATATCGCCCGTCCGGCGCTGTTCGTCCGGTAAAGGACGGCAAAATCATCAGGGCTCGCTCCGTTTTGGATTTTTTCTTTTATATCAGATACGATCATTGTCGCTTCTTCTTCTTCATCGTATGGATAAAAAATAACTGGCTCATGCAGGCCATCCCGGACGGCGGAAAGTGTTTTTGCATACCGTTTTTTATTTTTCTTTACGACAGTGTGAGCGCTTGAGACGATCGGGTGCGTCGAGCGGTAATTGGCTGTTAAGTAAATCGTTTTCGCGGCGGGATAGTCTTTTTGAAAATCCAGAATAAACGACGGGCTGCTGCCGCGGAACGCATAGATGGATTGATCGTCATCACCGACGCAGCACAAGTTGTCTTCGGGACTTGCAATCATTTGCATAATTTTATACTGCACCGGATTGATATCCTGAAACTCATCAATCAAAATATAAGAAAATCTCGATTGATATTGCGCGAGTATATCAGGCCGGCTTTGAAGCAGTTCGTAACAGCCTTGGGCCATATCATCAAAATCAAATTGATTCTTCTCTTGCTTCTGCCGTTCGTAATGCTCATAAAGCCTGTAAACTTTTTTCTCCCATTCGTCCTCCAATGGAATGCGCTCATGAGACAGATACGTGTTTTTCCAGCACCCGATCAGCTGCAGGGCTTGGTCAACAGGAAACTCTTTTTCATCCAAATCTTCTTCATAGAGCGCTTTTTTTAAATATTGCTCTTTCTGCCACTCCATTTTTAAGAGCTGGCTGCCATTCCATTTGGAAGAATCAAAGTGATAGAGAATTTTATAAAAGAAGCTGTGGAATGTTCCGGTTACAAGACGGTTGACTTTGGCGGTGGAAAGCCCGTACTCATTGGCCATCCGTTCCTTCATTTCAGCAACTGCTTTTGTCGTGAAGGTCACAAGCAGCATGTTTTCAGGCGAAATGCCGAGATGTTCAATCATATGAGCGGCGCGGGCGGTCAAAACCCTTGTTTTTCCGCTCCCTGCGCCCGCCAGCACTAGCAGAGGACCATTTGTTTCGGTGACCGCCTGCAGCTGTTCCCGGTTTAAACTGATATCAGGAAACAGAGAAGTGCCGGGTGGTTCCGTTTTCACAGAGAATGGCGCGGCGGCCGACAATTTTTGCGGTTTTTTCCATTCTGAGAGAACCGGCTTGCGGTCCGCTGAAATAGCTTTTCCTTTCGGCAGACGGAACATGCCGGCTTCCTTATACTCTTCTTTTTCTTCCTCCGCCTGAGGCGCTATTTCCTCGCAGGCTTTTTCACAGGCGGTGAAATCACCCTTTTGGCGATGATAAAATTCCGGCGCTTCTAAAATCGTAAGCCGCATCATAACAGGTTTATCACAATGTGCGCAAAATAAATGGCCTTTTTGGGCTTCTTCAAAAAGGAATTGGTAATGTTCTCTAGAATATGTATGTAAATGTATCGTTCGGTGATTCAGTCGGGCGCATTTCAAAAAGGGGTCCTCCCATTAAAAGGTGTTCATCCATTTGATAGACAAAGAATATCATATCAAAAGAACCGCGTTTCAAAAAGTAAGATTAAGGGAAATGAAGAACAAAGGGGAGGGGTACATATGATTTATGCAGGACCGATCCAAAACCAGCAATATGCTCAGTACGCAAACCGGACAGCAGGATATAAACCTGATTATGCCGGCATTACAAAAGCGGCCGCTCTCGCCAATGACAGGGACTACAGAGAGGTGGAACGCCGCCAGGAAAACGCGGCAGCCGCTGAAAAGAAAGTAAATGAGGAAAAACGTAAGCGCTCTCTTCGCCACGTGATGGGAAGAGCGGGAAAAGGACGATATATTAATCAATACGCTTAAACCCCGGTTATAGAGCCGGGGTTTATTTTGATATGAAAAATGACTCTTTTTCTTTCAAATCGTAAGACTTAAAATAGAGGAAGAAAGGTTCAATTAAGAAAGGATTGATCATGTTGAAAAGGTTCAGGTGTTTATTGGTTGGATTACTCGTATTAAGCTTTTTTACAGTCGGAGCGAGACCGGCACAAGCAGCAGAAAACCCCGTAAAAGATGTAACCCTCACACGGCTGGCGCCGCATGTATGGATGCATACTAGCACCGGGATAGTAGATGGAAGTCCTGTTCCGGCAAACGGTGTAGTCCTTGAAACATCGAAAGGGCTAGTCCTGATTGACACACCTTGGAATGACAGCCTTACAGATCATTTGCTTCAGCAATTAAAACAGCAATTCCCGGACAAACAGGTCACCGATGCGATTGTGACGCACGCCCATGACGATCGTATAGGGGGGCTGAACACTCTATACAAAAATGGGGTCAAGGTACACAGCACGAAGCTGACGGCCGACTTAGCGGAACAAAGGGGATTTGACCGTCCGCTCGGAGATTTAAAGAAGGCAGCAAAGATGCGGTTTGGCGATATAGATGTAGAAACGTATTATCCTGGAAAAGGGCATACGAAAGATAATATCATCGTCTGGCTGCCTGAAGACAAACTCTTATTTGGAGGATGTTTAATAAAGGCTCTAGAGACGCAGGAAATCGTTCCGACTCCGGACTTCTATCCGGATCACTGGCCGCATGCCGTAGAAAACGTGATCAAGAGATATAATGATATAAACATTGTGGTCCCGGGCCATGGAAACCCGGGTGATGACCATTTATTAACTCATACGCTGAGTTTGCTGGAAAATCAAAAATGATGAGGAAAAGCCGACACTTCATTACGGTAAGGGTCGGCTTATTTTTTATTTTTTATAGATTTTATGAAAAGCTAAGATCGCAATAAGTAACGATAAGACTGCATATCCGACTGTCTGCCAAAAATGTTCGTTGAATGCAGAATAATCGCCAATGATAACCTCCTGTGCTAATTCAATTGCGTGAACAAAGGGTAAAGCATTAGCGATTTTGTTAAATGTCTCACCGAGAAGATTTAAATCCATCCATGCTCCGCCTAAAAATTGTACTAACGTAATATAAATAGTCCCGATACCTGAAATCTGTTTATCTGTAAAGATTGCCCCTAAGCATAATCCCAAGAATATGGACATGAGAGCTATGGGCAATAATACAGCGATACTGGCCAAAAGATTCAGCCATTCAACAGATAAACCTGCAGCCATTGCTGCTACATAACAAATGGTGATTTGTAAAATCGCCAATGGTATCATCGGCAGGGTATAACCCGCAACATAATCGGTTATTTTTAACGGGGAAGCAAACAAACGGGTAAGAAGGGCAGTTTGTTTATCCTTTGCGATTAACAACGCAGAGAACATCGTGAGAAAAGCAAAACTAAAGACAATCAGTCCGGGTGTTAAATTGTTGACTTTAAAGGTATCAAGCGGCGCATTTTTCTCAATGGTTGTAAAAACAAGTAATAAAATAACGGGTAATGCGATTCCAAGAATAATGGACAGGGGATCACGAAATATTTCTTTTCGGTTGCGTATCGCAAAATTAAGCATAAATTCCAGCCTCCTCATCACAAATGGCTAAAAAGGCCTCTTCAAATGTGGTTGTATGTGTTTGCTGCTTCAGCTCCTCCGCCGTGCCAAGCGCTTTTAATGAACCTTTTTCTAAAATGCAGATACGGTCTGCAAGTGCTTCGGCTTCTTCCAAATAGTGTGTTGTTAAAATAATTGTCATGTTCCCCTTCAGCTTCTCAAGATTCTTCCATAATTCACGGCGAGAACGAACATCCAGCCCTAATGTCGGCTCATCTAAGAAATAGATTTGCGGGTTCGTAATCATTCCCATCGCAATGCTTAACCTGCGCTGCATTCCGCCGGATAATGTTTTCGCCTTTGCTTTTTCCTTCTCCTTTAAATGGAACAATTCCAGCATGTCGGATGTCCTTATCTTCGCTTCTTTTTGTGACATCCCATAAATACCTGCAATAAACTCCAAATTTTCACGTACTGTTAAATTTGGCGCGATAGCAGTTTCCTGCGGCGACATATTCATGTTAGGTTTCACTTTGTCCAGATCAGTCAAAATACTATGCCCGAGCACGAATGCATCTCCGCCATCAGGTGATAGGAGCCCGCAGAGCATACTGATTAAAGTCGTTTTCCCAGCGCCATTTTCACCTAATAAAGCAAAAAATTCTCCATTCTTAACTGAAAATTCAAGATGATCGACAGCCATTACACCTTTATAGTGTTTCGTTAATTTCTTCAGTTGAATGGCGGGCATTTACTCTTCCTCGCCGTCTTCATCTATATTTTTGGCATTTAAAATATCATTAGCAAATTCGAAAAAGAGTTCTTGTTTTACAAGTGCAATACCCTGCTGGTCATCACCTAACATGAGCAGCGAGTCTCCTGGCTGAATGTGAAACACTTCTCTCGCTTCTTTAGGGATTACAATTTGCCCTTTCGTTCCAACTTTAACAGTTCCGAAGATATGCTTTCCTTTTGGTGCTGCCATTTTATTTCCTCCTCAGTATGAATGGTGTATATGGTATGATTTGTATGACTTGACATACTAAACATACTCTTTTTTTACACAAATTTCAAGTTAAGATTAAGTTTTTTCCATATATACAAAAACACTCCTGCCTCATCAGTCGAGACAGGAGTGTTTTTTATTGTTTGTTATCCTTTACCATTTCCAAATGAGGAATGCCTGCGTCGAGAAATTCTTCTTTGGACGTGACATGGTATCCTTGTTTTTCATAAAACGGCACCGCCTGAGTCTGCGCATTTAAAATAAAGGCAGAAGCGCCGCGCGCGGCTGCGGCTTTTTCAAGCGCCTGCATAATAATGGCGCCGACACCGAGAGAGCGGTGGCTTTTCATAACGCAAATGCGCTCTAACTTCGCATAGCCGTCTTTAAAGCGCCATCTGCCGGCTCCGACGGGCTGGCTGCCGTCGTAAATGACGATATGCTCTGATGTGTCCTCTAAATGATCAATTTCTTCTTCTTCCGGTACTTGCTGTTCTTTAACAAAGACCTCTTTTCTGACGAAAAAAGCGTCGTTTATTTGTTTTTCAGTATTTGCGATGATGGCTTCCAAACAGTTATTCTCCTCCGCCTAATAAAAATGTTTCGTATACTGTCCATGAGCCGTTATCCAATTGATAGAGCAGATGGAAACGGTCAATGATTTCCTCGTGGGAAAGCTCCAGCATTTTCAACTGGCCCAATACGTCAGAATGCTCGTCTGACGAAAGCTTCTGGCCGACTGTCACATGCGGGACAAAGCTGTATTCCGGCTCGCCGGTTAATACGCCTGAATAGCATTTCTCACTCAGCGCTTTTAATTCATCCGTTGGCTCCGCTTTCATGTAGATAACATGATTGACGGGAGAAAACGAGCTGTATTTTGTGATTTTTAAAACGAGCGGATGGGATTCCTTTGCAATCTGTCTCAGCTGTGATACGACTTGTTCAATTTCCTGTTCAGTGGATTCAAACGGGTCTCTCAGCGTCAGATGCGGCGGAATCAGCGCATAGCTCGGGTCATAGCGTTTCCGGTACGAATTTGCGAGATCCTGCAATTTTTTTGATGGAAATAAAACGATACCGTATTTCATGAAAGTTCCCTCCTTGAATGAATGTAAAAGTGGATTACAGCATTTTTTTCAGCGCCGGTGTGATAAGCGGCTGCCAGTAGGTCCATTTATGATCCCCGTCAAAGGTTTCATAATGGTATTCAGACTGTTTCGTTTCCAGCAGCTGTTTGAGCTCTTCATTCGGCGCAGTGAAATCAACAATCTTGCCGTCCGTTGTATGGACGTCTGTTTCTTTTTCTCCGATTTGGTGGTAAACGGAGATCTGCTTTACATCCTTCGACTCTCTGACGGCATCTAACACATGCTTGTCGACATACGGTGACTGCATGATGACGTTTCCAAACATGTTCGGATAATCAATCGCCGTCAAAAGCGACACGGTTGCCCCGAGAGAATCCCCGATCATTGTGCGGCCGAAGCCGACTTGATAAGTGGGGTATTCTTTGTCAATAAAAGGGACAAGTTCATTTGCGATAAACCGTTTATAGGAGGCAAATTTTGAGCCTTCAGGATGGTATGTGTTTCTTCGCTCCTGAACATTTTTATAGGGAACGCCGATAATGATGCAGCGGTCAATTTCCCCTTTGGACATGAGCTCCTCCGCCTGCCGGCCGATTCTCCCTAATCTGAAGTAATCATGGCCGTCTTGAGCGATGACCGTATGGTATTTGTGCAAAGGAGAGTAAGTGTGCGGCAGGTAGACCAAAACGGTCATTTCCTCTTCTAGCTCATGTGAAAAAAGTTTTTTCTCATGGATTACTCCGGTTTTCGGTGCCACATTGCATTCCTCCAGGCCGTCTCTAGTCTTGGTTGTGTTTTTTCCTATTGTACCATGAATTATTAGAAATTTCTTTCTTCAAGTGCACTTCTTGTGAGAGTTTAGAAAGAGCGAAAAGTTGTTGAAATTCATTTAACAGTGCGTTAATATAGAACAATCAGAAAATACAAAACGATATTCTTATCACGAGAGGTGGAGGGACTGGCCCTTTGAAGCCTCAGCAACCGGTTTGCTTTGCCGTCAGAAGGCAAAGTGCCAAGGTGCTAAATCCAGCAAGCGATTCACATGCTTGGAAGATAAGAGGAAGAGAAAAGCTCCTTCTTCTTATGAAGAAGGGGCTTTTTTATTTTGAAAAAGGATGGTGCTTACTTATGACGCAGCACGTTGAAACGAAATTAGCCCAAATTGGAAATAGAAGTGAAGAAGCAACGGGAACTGTCAGTCCGCCGATTTATTTATCTACCGCTTTCCGCCATAGAGGAATTGGAGAATCGACCGGCTTTGATTATGTGCGCACGAAAAACCCGACACGCCAGCTTGTCGAAGACGCTATTGCCAATTTAGAAAACGGAGCGAGAGGTTTTGCCTTCAGCTCGGGTATGGCAGCTATTCAAACCATCATGGCTTTATTCAAAAGCGGGGATGAATTGATTGTTTCTTCAGATTTATACGGGGGCACATACCGCTTGTTTGAAAATGAGTGGAGAAAATACGGTTTAAGCTTCATTTATGATGATTTCAGCGATGAAGACTGTTTACGCTCAAAACTGACGGACAACACGAAAGCGGTTTTTGTTGAAACGCCGACAAACCCGCTTATGCAAGAGGCAG
This sequence comes from Bacillus nakamurai, assembly GCF_001584325.1. Lineage (GTDB taxonomy): Bacteria > Bacillota > Bacilli > Bacillales > Bacillaceae > Bacillus > Bacillus nakamurai. The sequence continues at coordinate 9,129 of NZ_LSAZ01000042.1, read as the reverse complement.
ACATCGAAAAAATCGCCCGGATAACGAAAGAAGCAGGCTTGCTGCTGATTGTTGATAATACGTTTTATACCCCTGTGCTTCAGCGTCCGATCGAACTTGGCGCCGACATCGTCATTCACAGCGCCACAAAATATTTGGGCGGACACAACGACTTGCTTGCAGGTCTTGTTGTCGTAAAGGATGAGGAGCTTGGCGAGGTGATGTTTCATCATCAAAATGCCATAGGCGCCGTCCTCCCGCCGTTTGATTCGTGGCTTTTAATGAGAGGAATGAAAACGCTCGGCCTCAGAATGCGCCAGCATGAGGAAAACGCCCGTGAACTTGCGGCATTTTTAGAGCGGCAAGAAGAAATCACCGACGTCTTATATCCCGGAAAGGGCGGCATGCTTTCATTCCGTCTGCAGAAAGAGGGGTGGGTCAATCCGTTTTTAAAAGCGCTTGAGACGATCTGCTTCGCAGAAAGCCTCGGAGGGGTGGAAAGCTTTATTACATACCCCGCGACCCAGACCCATATGGACATTCCGGAAGACATCCGCATCGCAAACGGCGTCTGCAACCGCCTGCTGCGTTTTTCAGTCGGGATTGAACACGCTGAGGATTTAAAGCAGGACTTGAAGCAGGCGTTACGCCAAGTGAAAGAGGGGGCTGTGTCATATGAGTAATCAAAATTGGACGCTGGAAACCCAGCTCGTGCACAATCCATTTAAAACAGACGGGGCCACGGGAGCCGTCAGCGTGCCGATACAGCACGCCTCTACATTTCATCAGTCTTCATTTGAAGAGTTCGGGGCGTATGATTACAGCCGCTCCGGCACACCGACCAGAACAGCGCTTGAAAAGACCATTGCGAATCTTGAAGGAGGGACGAGAGGTTTTGCCTTCAGTTCGGGAATGGCGGCGATTTCTACGGCATTTTTGCTTTTGTCCCAAGGAGACCACGTTCTCGTCACAGAGGATGTGTACGGCGGAACCTTCCGCATGGTGACTGAAGTATTGTCCCGTTTCGGGATCGAGCACACCTTTGTCGACATGACGGACACAGAAGCGGTTGCCCGCGGCATCAGGTCGAATACAAAAGCCATCTATATGGAAACCCCGTCAAATCCGACGCTCGGAATCACGGATATCGAGGCAGTCGTCAAGCTGGCCAAAGATCACGGCTGTCTGACGTACCTCGACAACACGTTCATGACGCCGGCTTTACAGCGTCCGCTTGATCTTGGGATAGACATCGTGCTTCACAGCGCAACGAAATTTTTAAGCGGCCACAGCGACGTCTTGTCAGGCCTCGCCGCCGTAAAGGATGAAGAGCTCGGCAAAAAACTCTATAAGCTGCAAAACTCGTTTGGCGCGGTGCTCGGTGTACAGGACTGCTGGCTTGTGCTCAGGGGCTTAAAAACACTGCAAGTCAGATTGGAAAAAGCGAGCCGGACGGCTGAGCGGCTGGCAGACTATTTTCACCAGCATCCCGCTGTCAAAAACGTCTACTACCCAGGGCTGGCCAGCCATCCGGGGGCTGACACACACAAACGCCAATCAAGCGGATCAGGCGCCGTTCTGTCATTTGAGCTGGAAAGCAAGGAAGCTGTCAAAAAGCTGGTCGAGAACGTATCGCTCCCGGTGTTCGCCGTCAGCCTGGGCGCCGTTGAATCCATTCTGTCATACCCGGCGACAATGTCGCATGCTGCGATGCCGAAAGCAGAAAGAGAAAAACGCGGCATCACAGACGGCCTGCTGCGCCTGAGCGTCGGAGTCGAAAACGCCGAAGACTTAGAGCGCGACTTCGAACAGGCGCTGAAACAAATTGCCCCCGCCGGTGTACGGTAATCATAGAAAAGAGCGCTGCGCTTTGTGCGCAGCGCCCTTTTTTATTTTTTATAAAAAAGTGTTGACGAATAGGGAATCAGATTATATAATTATAAATGTCAGAGAGACAACAACATACCCAGCAACACATACATATCATGATTCCGTAGCTCAGCTGGGAGAGCGCTACCTTGACAGGGTAGAGGTCGCTGGTTCGAGCCCAGTCGGAATCATAGCCAAAACCCTTGCGTAGCAAGGGTTTTTTACTTCCCTTTAATAAAGCCGGTTTATCAAATTCGCAAGTTGTTGGCAAACTGTTGGCGAACTTGATTTTTCGGCTCGAAATTTATTGGCCGTATCTCTTTTTAGGGTCAAAATTGTTGAAAAGTTCAGCTGTCTCATCAGCTAATTTTTTTGTTACATGGCCATATCTATCGAATGTAGTTCGATAACTGGCGTGACCGACTCGTTCTTGAATCGCTCTATAATTTGCGCCGGCTTCAATTAATAAAGTAACCATTGTGTGACGCAACTCATGTAGTCGTATTTTTTTCAGTCCATACTTTTTGGTGAACTTGGACCATTTTGCAGTGGGGGTTGTGTAATAATAGGGCTTTCCTTTCCCACTATGGAAAATGTATTGATGTTCTCCACCTTCCCAAGCATCACCTAATCTCAGTTTCTCTTTTTTCCACATTCTATAATACTTCTCAAGCTCATCCATATACCAATCAGGCATCTTTACAAAGCGCTTGGATTTTTTTGATTTAGGATCTTTGATAAGTGGTTTTCCATCAATTGTTTTTGGAATTGAACGATTTACATAAAAACCTCCTGCATCCCAATCAACATCTAAGTGCCATTCAAAGGCTAATCCTTCTGCTCTTCTTAGACCGCCAATCATTGCGCCTAAAAAATACAATCTCCACATTATATCAATCTGATATAGAGCCTCAATGCACTCCTTAGCTGCTTCTGAATCATAAAATTGCATTTCTTTGGTTTCTACAGCAGGAGGATCTAAATCTTCTGTTGGATCTGATTTAATGAGTTTCCATTGCTTAACAGCAACTTTAAACATCGCTTTCAAAACTTTGAATATATCGTATCTGGTTGAACTTGATAAACCTCCTGCTTTGCCGTCTTTTCGAATCCCGTCTTTTTCTAGGGAATCCATAAAATCAACAATATGCATTGTTTTAATTTGATCCAATCTTCTGTGACCTATTGAGGGCACAATATAGTTTTTTATATGGCTTTCATGCATTTCAGATGTTCGGTGCGCGAATTTTTTATACAAGATCCGGTCTTTATATTCATTTGCAAAGGATTCAAAGGTTGATTTTTCAGGTGATATGTATTCTCCTGAAGTGACTTCCATTTCAAACATAAGAAGCTGCTGATTTAAATATTTTTCTCTTTTCCTTGTGCTGTTTAGAATCTTTGGGTCTTCGATTTTTACAGTCTTAGTCTTTCTGTCGCGTTTCCCTTTTGTATTGTATCCATTCTCAACTACTAATAAAAAAGACTTTTTACCTCTTGGCATCCAATGGCCCATGTTTTACACCTCATTGAATAGATTTTATTTGAAAATTTTTTTCTCTCATACATTTCTAGCCGTTTAGCGGCCAAGGAATATGTCACATTAAATGTATCTCCTATTAATTTAATGGCCTCTGATTTAAGACGGGGTAGCTGCATTTTTTGGAGCATGAACGTTGGTACGCAGAAGTGATACATGAAACTGTTCGCCTGGTATTCCTGAAGCTGCCTGAACATTCTATTCATGTGAAATTGGTTTCCAGTATGTTTTAAGACATGGCATAGCTCATGAACAAAGTCTTGCCACTGTTCTTTTGGAGAGGCACGAGCATCAAGGACGACGCTATACTCACCGTTGATTTGAAACATGCAGCTTTCTCTTTGCTCATAATGTATCCAAATACGAAATGCCGCGGCAATCCTTTCTAAATCAATATCTTCAGGAGTTTCAATATTTAATTTGTGATAGATTTTTTTTACTTCTTCTTCGAGATATGATAACTGGATTGACATTAAAAACACCACCATGGAGGGAATGTATGTTCTGTTTTTGGTGTGAAAGAAAAGCCCAAACCGGGCTTTTTATTTTATTTTGTCTCTTAGAATAGATACTATTCTATCAAGTGAATGTTCATCAATATTTCTAATGGTGCGTTTGCTACTCATTCCAAGCTTACCTTTAATTTTTAAATGCAGGATTCCCAATTGCATTGTAGCAGTTCCAAATGGACTTGAAGCAATATCAAAGTCAACTTCTTTGATACTTTTAAATTCAACAGCTTCAGTATCGGCACCGCCGAAAATACCGCCTTTCATAGTGACAAATAAAAGTTTCTTTTCAGTGATAACCATAAAACCAAATTTAGTCAACTTTGGATCAGCAGAAGTTATATGTAAAATCTTTTCCTTTTTCCCAACTTCTTTTTTTAAAGCTTTAATAGCATATTCGTAAAACTTTCTTTCTGATTTAGGGAATTCTTGAATAATAGATTCAAGCTCTTTAAGGAATATTGGATATTCTATGGTACCATATTTATAATTTAGTTTTTGAAATTTTTGTGCCATCACTAATCTCCTCTAATCATCGCTCACATGCAAAATTGTCATGATCACGGTCCATTTTTGATTGGTAAGCCGGGTGAGAACTCGGAACACCATGAGGATATTTCTTTCTTAATTCTGTGCAGTTTGCAAAGTACTCTGTTCCACCAGTAGAGGGGGAAGTTTGTGCAGAATTAGAAGAGCTACTTGCTGATGAACTGCTTCCTGATGAATTTGAACTGTTTGAGCTTGATTTGTGTGTAGTAGTCGATTTATGAGTTGTAACCGATTTTTCAACAGGTTTAGAAGCAGTTGCTGATTTTTTAGGTTTAGTTACACAACCATTAAATCCTTTATCAGTTGCATAGCCATTCTTACTCCAAATTTTCAAGTCCTTGTTTTTGGCAGCTTCCTGATCTTTTTCATAAGTACCTAAATACTTCGTGTTTGGCTCATATACATAAGCAACTCGAGCTAATCCTTCTTTAAGTAATGTTTCTTGTACTGATTTTCCATCAACAAAAACGTAAGCTAGCATTCTTCCATACTTATCAGTGCGGTCACCTATATCAAACTCTAATTGTAGCTTACCACTGTTCACCAGCTGTTTATTTCGTGCAGAAGCATCTTCTCCGTATGGTTGGACACAAGAATTTGGTTTTTTAGTTTCAGGAGTATCAACGAGCAAATAGCGAACAGTTTTAACTTCGCCCTTATAGTTGACTTTGATTGTATCCCCATCAACTGTTTTGTTTAGTGTTACATCGACCAGCTTTTTCTTATCAGATGTCTCTTTAGCTGAGGATTTTATTGACTCTTCTTTGTTGCTATCAGCACTTTTGTCATTTGATTGCTTTTCTATCTCTGTTTTTTGATCCGTCTTTTTCTCTTGTTTACCCTTGTCCTCTTGCTGTGTTGTCTTTTTGCTATCCGAGTCTGTTTTATCAGTTGAAGCTGAATCAGACCCGCATGCTGCTAAAGAAAAACTCAAAGATAAAGCACCGATACATAACAACCATTTTTTCAAAATAATTTCCCCTTTTTATTGAAATGTCTTCTAGATATAATATCGGTTAGTTATTTTTTTGACTTTTAATCAAAATTTTTCAAGTTTTTATTCCGAAGAGAATTCCGATCCAGTTCGGAAGGGAATCCGGATGAGAATAAATGTTGGACCTCTTGTTTTATAAGGGGTTAGGGGCTTGTAAATATTACCTTTCCAGAAGAGAATTCTGGACTAATCCGGAAGAGAATTCTGATCTTATTAGTAAACAGAATTTAACGTAATAACAGTATTAAATAATAATGTCATACTCCGGGATATTATTTCTTTTTAGGATTTCGTCCTTCGCGTTCTTCTTTCTCTTTGAGATACTTAATAAAGTCAATTGCTTGTTTTTGACTTTCTTCTGAGAAATCACGTGCTTCTCTAAAGGCGAGTTGTAAATCAGGATCGTCAAAAAGGTCATTATTAAAAGCATTAGGTTCTTTACCAGTTAGGAGATAATCAGTTGTTACACCATACAAGTTTGCAATTCTCACGAGCATCTCGCCATCCGGTTTCCTTAAGCCGTACTCCCAATTCGCATATGTAGACATTGTTTTAATGCCCAATTTTTTTGCGACGAAAGATTTGCTCCAACCTTTTTTTTCTCTTAATTCAGTTAGAATTTTTCCTGTTATATTATCCATTATTATACACCTTTTTTCATTTGGTGTGTAAATTTTAACATGGTTTACACACAATAGATAATTACTTACACAAAAAGAATAAAAATATGTTGACTTACCCTTATCGTGTATATTATTATGTGTTTAATGAGTTACACAAAAAGAGTAAGGTGGTGAGTTAATAGTGTTAGAAAAATTACGGGCGACTAGAATTTCTCAAGGAAAGACCCAAACCTTTATGGCCAAAAAGCTTGGTTATAGATCCGCAAGCGGTTATGCGAATATAGAAATGGGGCGTACAAAGCCAAGTCTTGAAAAAGCACATCAAATATCCGAGTTGCTGAATGAAGATGTCAATGAGCTTTTTTTTGATGAAAAGTTACACGAAACGAGTAAAGAACATACTGCTTAGGAGGTCCAAGTATGACACGCAACACATTGACTGTGCAGGAAACAGCTGATTACCTTGGCGTTCACCATGACACAATTTACACGATGGTTAGAGAAAAACAAATCCCACATTTCCGAGTGCGGAATCGCATTTTCTTTACCAAGCATAACATCGATGCATGGATCGAAGCTCAAGAACAAGCAATCATGAAAGAGGCTTTATAGAGCAAATATTTGTTTTATTGTGGCCACAAAGCGAAATTTGGAGCCCTATGAGGTTGAATATTCGAAAAATCATAAGCCAATCCAATAAAACTTTTGACCCTAATTAAATTTTAACAGCAATCAGCTGAATATATCAGGAGGCAAACATATGGAGAACAATCCGTACAACTTGCGGAATTTACCGAAGATCATGCGCTGTGTTCGTAAAGCGGCCGGACTTACACAATATCAGATCGGTAGTTTGATAGGCGGGAAGGATCAACGTTACGTTTCCGATGTTGAAAATGGTTTTAGTAAGCTTACCCCCGAATTATGCATCAGATGGTTTGAGGCGTGCGAGGCCTATGAACATATTGATCTCGTACATTACCTTTTTCGGCTGCACCCGACAACGGCGGCTCCGATAGACCCAGCTCTTAACGAGAGCGCAAGCGCAGCGGTAATCAACATGATTCACCAGCTTGAAGAAGCATTGCAAGCAACAAAGCATTTAGCGCGCTGGCTGGCAAACGATAGACCGAGCAGACAGACGGAAGAACTGCCAATGGCCGATATTAAACAGATTTTTGATCTGATACCGGCCAACAAAACGCTGATATATTCGCTGGCCCGCAGTCATGGTCTGAATATGAAAGAGCTGGCCGAAAGATGGACCCGGAAAGCGCTAGTGAGTCAGGTTGCGATGGCAAAAACAGAGGAAAGGCAGGCATTGTTGGTATGAAAATCAATCAGTTTCTTAAATCGGATGCAGATTCAGCAAAAAGAAAAATCGAGTCGGCGGAAGAGCTCTCTATCATGCTTTCGGAGGCGTTACGGGATGGCGATTACGAAGAAGCTATCAGTCTTGCAGGGAGCATCAAGGTTATTACAGAGGATATTAATCGGCTGGCGAATAAAGGGCGCTTACATCAAACCGTTTTAAATATGGCAGCCCGCGGCATTCACCTGAGTGTTGTGAGTAGGTGTTCGCGATGAATATTGAAAATCCGATGGTCTTGAACAACTGGCACGACAAGCTGACTGAGCCGGAAACGCAAAAGGATTTCTTTGGGGATGAAGTAACGTCAGCAGATAATTATGTAATCGACAGCGGCGAGGTCATTTTACAAGACAATCTTGAACGCTACTTGAAGGAGCAACTTGGATTTAAATTTCATTCAGCGCAATAAAAAAGCCCACTTGGCAGAGTGGACTTCATAAGGTCTTTTGGTAAAGAAATGTTCTTTTAATTATACCAAATTGCCTCATAAAAGACAATGGAGGTTTTACTCATGGCAAAACGAATAACAGCATCTTTCAGTGACCGGGCGGATGATCAGAAGCGTCTGAGACAAGTCGGCGGTTCGATTATGTTCAGTAAAGGCAAACCGGTATTTTCCTTCCCGTCAATGGACGCATACCGAGAATGGCAGCGGCTTGGCGCAGAAGCGTACAAAAGAAAGGTGGGGCTGCTCTGATGCTTGCACAAGTTTACATGCCTACAGACAACATGACAGAGGATCAATGGCTAGAGGCGCGGCGTGCGGGTATCGGAGGTTCCGATGCTGCAGCAATTGCTGGGCTGAGCAAGTGGAAAACGCCAATGTCTGTTTACCTGGACAAGCTCGGGCAGGTACCCCAGGAGCATATAACCAGTGAGGCGGCATATTGGGGGCATATTCACGAAGAAACCGTTGCCCGAGAATTTTCAAAGCGGACTGACAAAAAGGTCCGGCGGCGGAAAGCAATCTTACAGCATCCTGATTACCCGTTTATGCTTGCGAACGTTGATAGATTAATAGTCGGTGAACGAGCAGGACTTGAATGCAAAACAGCATCAGAATACCTGAAAGGTGAATGGGACGGCGAAGAAGTGCCGGACGCGTATCTGGTCCAATGCCAGCATTATATGGCAGTCACCGGGTTAAATGCTTGGTGGATAGCTGTCCTGATCGGCGGAAACAAATTCGTTTATAAAAAGATTGAGCGAGACGAAGAACTCATTGCTTATTTGATTCAAATTGAACAAGACTTCTGGAAAAACCATGTCGAGAATGAAATACCGCCTATGTTTGATGGTTCTGAGGCTTCTGCGGAGCTTTTAACGCAATTGTACCCTGTAGGGTTCGAGGATGAAACAGAGCTTCCTCTTGCGGCAAATGAGCTTATTGAGCGATACAGAACAGCCAAGGCTGAGGAGAAGGAAGCAAAAGAAAGGCTGAAAGAAGTGGAAAACAAATTAAAAGGGATGCTCGGTGAGTACGAGATAGGAAATACTGAAAAAGCTCTTGTTACTTGGAAAACCGTCACAACAAACCGTTTTGACTCAAAAGCGTTTGCTGCTGAACACCCTGAGCTCTTTGAAAAATTCACTAAAGTATCGACTCATAGACGATTCAATGTAAAGGAGTTAAAAGACAATGGCTAAAAACGATGATGTTAAAAACAAACTACAAAACAAAGCAAGTGGAGCAC
>NZ_LSAZ01000041.1 GCF_001584325.1 Bacillus nakamurai | reverse complement strand
GTTTTTTTTTTTTTTTTTTGTAAAAAAATCTCATATTCAAAATAAATTAATTGACTTTATATAAAAAAGAAAGTAACATACTATTTGTAAGTGAATATAAAAAGATTACCGGGAGGAATTGAGAATGTCTCAAGTATTATTTGTTAAATCAAGTGACCGTACAGCTGAAGAGGGTGTATCAGTAAAATTATATGAAGCGTTTTTAGCTGCTTATAAAGAAAACAATCCGAATGATGAAGTGATTGAACTTGATCTTCATAAAGAAAACCTTCCTTACCTTGGAAGAGATATGATTAACGGAACATATAAAGCGGCGCAAGGAATGGAAATGACAGACGAAGAGAAAAAACAAGCGTCAACAGCTGACGTTTATTTAAACCAATTTGTTAAAGCTGATAAAGTCGTATTTGCATTCCCGCTTTGGAACTTCACAGTACCGGCTGTGCTTCATACTTATGTTGATTACCTGTCTCGCGCAGGCGTTACATTCACATACACACCGGAAGGACCTAAAGGTTTGATGGGAGATAAAAAAGCAGTGCTCTTAAACGCACGCGGAGGCGTATATTCAGAAGGCCCGATGGCATCTCTTGAAATGTCATTAAACTTCATGAAAACCGTTCTCGGCTTCTGGGGAATCCAAGATCTGCAGACTGTTGTCATCGAAGGTCATAACGCAGCACCAGACAACGCTCAAGCGATCATTGAAAAAGGATTGCAAGAAGCGAAAGATCTTGCTGCTAAATTTTAATGTGTAAAGCTCTTGCACCCTTCATACGGGTGTAAGAGCTTTTTCGCATATATTATAGAAGAAACTGGTGACAAGATTTGATCTAATCTTATATCGATATATTGATCTTTTGTCGAAAAATCAGTTTTTATAGTGGAAAAAGTGTTATTTACTCAGAAAAAAGTTTTTCTGTGCAAAGATCAGCCCCCTTGCTAAAATACGACTGATGGTGTAGGATATAAAAGAAGCTACATTGTTCGTATTGTTAATTAAGTTTTAACCTTTAAGCTGTAATAGGGAGTTTTATATCGAAGCCGGAATGTCATGCCTCCATTGCGAGAGGACGACAGGAACGTTTCTGCAAACACCCACTTTGAGGAGTGGTGGTTTAAAACTTTCTTACTTACGTACGGCAATACGTAGCGAAGGCCATTTCCTTTAGGAGATGGCCTTTTATTTTTATCAAAATATGATTTTACCAAACTGAGCAACTGACCTCTCTATTTATGTTAAGATGAGAGAAAACGAAGATAAAGCGAGGTTTTACAAGATATGCTGGATAAAGCCGAATCCCTTCTGGCACACTATTTCGGCTACGAAAGTTTGCGGGCGGGCCAAAAGCAGGCGATACAATCAGTGACAGAGGATAAACAAAATACGGTCTGCATCATGCCGACGGGCGGCGGAAAATCAATTTGCTATCAGATTCCCGCATTGCTGTTTGAAGGCACCACTATCGTTATTTCTCCTCTTATATCCTTAATGAAAGACCAAGTTGATGCGCTTGAAGAAGCGGGGATTGCAGCAGCTTATATTAACAGCACGCAAACGAACCGCGACATTCATGACCGTTTAAACGGCCTGAGAGAAGGGGCTTATCAGCTTTTTTATATAACACCGGAGCGCTTAACCTCCCCTGAATTCATTCACATTCTGCAGAATATCACAGTTCCGCTCGTCGCCATTGACGAAGCCCACTGTATTTCGCAATGGGGCCATGACTTCAGGCCGAGCTATCGAAATATAGAAATTCTTTTCAGAGAATTAAAAGAGCCCCCCGTTATCATAGCGTTAACGGCGACGGCTACACCGGAAGTGCATGAAGACATTTGCAAACAGCTTCATATTGATAAGGCGCATACCATATATACCGGTTTTTCCAGGGAGAATTTAACCTTCAAAGTAGTAAAGGGCGAAAATAAAGACCGTTTTATCGAGCAATATCTGGAGCGAAATAAACGCGAAGCCGGGATTATTTATACAGCCACAAGAAAAGAAGCTGACCGTATATATGAAAAATTAAAACGAACCGGAATCAATGCCGGCCGTTATCACGGAGGATTGGCGGATGATGTCAGAAAAGAGCAGCAGGAGCAATTTCTTAACGACCAGATCCAAGTGATGGTGGCAACGTCGGCATTCGGAATGGGAATTGACAAGTCTAACATCAGATTCGTCCTGCACGGCCAAATTCCAAAAGACATGGAAAGCTACTATCAAGAAGCGGGAAGAGCGGGCCGCGACGGACTTGACAGTGAGTGTGTCCTTCTGTTTTCGCCCCAGGACATTATGGTGCAGCGGTTTTTAATCGACCAATCAACAGCCGGAGAAGAGAAACAAAAACAAGATCTCAAAAAACTGAGACAGATGGTGGATTACTGCCATACGGAAGATTGCCTGCAGCGGTTTATCCTGAAGTATTTCGGCGAGAATGAGGCAGAAGCTTGCGGCGCCTGCGGCAATTGCACCGACACAAGGGCCGCGCATGACGTCACAAAAGAAGCGCAAATGGTGCTGTCATGCATCATCAGAATGAATGAACGCTTCGGTAAAACGATGGTTGCCCAAGTGCTTGCCGGGTCAAAAAATAAAAAAGTGCTGGAGAATGGCTTCAACACCCTGTCAACTTACGGCATTATGAAGCATCAATCCGTATCGGAAATCAGTGATTTTATTGAATTTCTCATTTCTGATGAGTATATCAGAATGGCGGACGGCACCTTTCCGACACTTCTCGTAACGGAAAAAGGGAGACACGTTCTGCTTGGAAAAACAGCGGTTTCCCGAAAAGAAGCCCTGCAGGCTGTCGCCATTACAGAAAATGATGAATTATTTGAGCGTCTGCGCCGTCTCCGTAAAGACATCGCGGCAGAGCAAGGAGTGCCTCCGTTTGTTGTTTTCTCGGACCAGACGTTAAAAGAAATGTCGGCAAAACAGCCGGAAACGGAAAATGATCTTCTTTCTGTAAAAGGAGTAGGAGAACAAAAAAGATTAAAATACGGAGCGCTTTTTTTAGAAGAAATTCGAAATTATGCAAGGGAAACAGAATAAAAAAAGATTTTTTTAGAGATTTGCACATTGTGTTTTCTTCTCGGGCCAAAAACATAACAGGCTTAAAAACCCTTGTTATATCAAGGGTTAAGCACGTCTTACCAAGCAAGAGAAATGTTTCATGTAAAGGAACTGTAATCTAAATCAAATCGTTTTGTTATTGAACTGACATTTTCATATGTTACGATATCACCTGTTAGCCGCCAATAAAAAGCTAACAAGGGAGGATTTACTTATGAAGAAGACGATTATGTCCTTTGTCGCAGTTGCCGCACTTTCAACAACTGCATTCGGAGCTCACGCTTCTGCAAAAGAAATCACGGTGCAAAAGGGTGATACGCTCTGGGGAATCTCACAAAAAAACGGAGTGAACCTAAAGGACCTAAAAGAATGGAATCAGTTATCTTCTGATTTAATCTTGGCAGGAGAAAAACTGACTATTTCTTCAGTAGAAACAACCACATCTGGGCAATACACAGTGAAAGAGGGGGATAGCCTCTGGAAAATTGCTCAGAAATTCGGAACGTCAGTAAACAATCTGAAAAGCTTGAATAACTTGCAATCAGATATCATTTACGCAGGAACAGTACTAAAAGTAAAAGGCCAGGCGCAGGCTGTACAACCGGCTCAACCAAGCCAGCCTCAAGCTGAACAAAAGCAAGCTGTGCAGACAGAACAGCCAAAACAAGAAGCTGTTCAAAAGCAGCAGCCTAAACAGGAGCCTGTCCAAAAACAACAACCTAAACAAGAAGCGAAGGCTGCCCAAACAGAGCAACAGCCTGTTCAATCAAATACAAATAATCAAGAGTCTAAAAAGCAGCTGACAATGACTGCAACTGCTTACTCCGCTAACGACGGCGGCATTTCCGGTGTAACGGCAACCGGTATAGACTTAAACAAAAACCCTGACGCAAAAGTCATTGCGGTAGATCCTAAAGTGATTCCGCTTGGCTCCAAGGTTTATGTTGAAGGTTACGGAGTAGCAACGGCAGCAGATACCGGCGGCGCAATTAAAGGAAATAAAATTGACGTATTTATTGCAAAGAAAAGTGACGCTAATAACTGGGGCGTCAGAACTGTAAATGTTAAAGTATTAGACTAGTTTAATATAGAGAGTAAGGGACACATAGCAAAATGCTTTGTGTCCTTTTTTCTTCCCTTTTTTGTCTGGGTGTAATCGTTATATACTAAAAAAAGAAAAAAGTGTTCTTTATCTTAACGGAGGGGAATAGGAAATGGGAATCGAAACGGCTGCCGGACCAATAGGGCGGATGGTTTTACAGCTTTTATTCTCCTGGAGCAGTTTTACTGAATCGGGAGTCTTTAAAACCGGCATGTATGGTGGAGCCGCCATTTTGCTGGTGATCGGATTGTCTATGCCGGCAGTCAGAATGTTTCAGGTGCTTGAAAGGGGAAGGAGAAGCAGTGAGCCGGCATCCGGCATCATTCAATCGGTCAGGCAAACCGGCTTATATATTGATGGCTATCCCGAGTTTTCCATTATGGTAACCGTCACGAAAAGGGACGGCACACAATATAAAAGAGAGATTACACAAGCTGTACGTAAAGAGGAGCTCCGCTGTTTTCGAAGGCGCGCTGATTTTAGTGTCTATAGCGCCTGACGGAAACATCAGCCTAAACATGAACGCTAGCTTACAAAAAAGACGGGATTACTTCCCGTTTTTTTGTATTAATGCCTGTCAATCCAAATCCGCGCGCCGTCCGAAGTCGCGTCTATCCGGCACGTTCCGCCGATCGGAAATGTCATGATCGGTGAGGTGTGGCCAAAATCAGCGTTTGCGATGACCGGCATGGATGATAGCTCTTCTTTGGTCATAATAACGGCCCGTAAAGCCTCTGCAGACTTTTGGAAACGGCCAATAACGATTCCCTTCACAGCGGAAAAGGCGGGAAGGTGTATCAGCGATTGGAGGTCACGGTCAAACATATTCACATCAGACATATGATCATCTTCTATAAACAGCACCGCTTGTTGCATCTCCGGAAAGTATTCAGTGCCCTGAAGCAAATTCAGCGTGCAGTGATTGCCGCCGAACAGAGTCCCTTCCGCACAACCCGGCTGAATGACGAGAGGGCCCGAATTGGGATGGAAGCGCCGATTATCTTGATCGAGAAACCATTTATCGTCACTCCATGTGGTTGAAGGAAGCACTTCATACGATTTGTCTGCCGCGCAGCAGGCCGAAAAATAATCAATCGTATAGTCCAAACCTTTCTTCATGGCAAATGTTGAAAAATGAGGGCCGGAATATGTGACTAGCCCGGTTTTTTGATAAATGGCATGGCTGAGAGCGGTAATATCGGAATAACCGCACAAAATTTTCGGATGCTGTTTTATTTTTTCATAATTAAGATAGCGAAGCAGCTGATTGGACTGGAAACCGCCGAGTGTCGTCAAAATAGCTTTGACGTCAGGATCGAAAAAAGCATCGTGAAGATCCTGAACGCGTGATTCAATTGAAGATGAATTAAATTCATTTGTTTCCTTCACGTGCTCTGAAAATGATACGCGGAAACCCAGCTGTTCTATTTTCGTTTTTGCGGCGTTTATTTGTTCTTCTGACATAACGGACATGCTTACAGCGGGAGACACGATCCGAATCTGATCTCCCTTTTGCAGCTTTTCTGCATACAAGAAAGAACCCTCCTTACATGGTTTTGTCTATTACACCATATTTCGGAAAGTTCTTCTATCGTTTTTTACAGGTCGACCCATTTAATGCCGCCTGATTGCGTGTCACTGTCAATCCAGACATCAAACTGATGTTTTTCATAAAAATGAACCAGCCTGTCGACGTGATCCCAATCCCGCTTGGCAATGTCGCCCGTTACTTTCGGGATATTCTGTTCTCTTGCAATATGTTTTAAAAATTTCATACAAATCGAGCCATAGCCGTAATTCGGCGGGCCCTTGATATCCCCAATATGAATGGCATTTTCATAATAGGAGGCGACAAGCGAAAAGCAGCCTCTTCCTCTGTAGGCTGATTCACAATCTGTCAGCATAATTTTACATGTTTGGCCATCATCAATCGAGGAAACAATGATCCAATCGTCATTTTTCGATTGATCAATACCAAGCACTCGCGCATCTTTGGATACATCCTTCAGATTTTCCCGCATCCTGAAGATTTGAAATTCAAGTTTATGAAGCTCTTCTTCTAATTCTTTTCGGCCTTTTTCTTCTGCAGTAAACAAAATCATACTCCTTTCATAGAACAAAGCGGTTTTTTGTCAAACACAAGTATCCATTGTAGTAGAAGGTGAATTGGTTTGTAAATGGCTTTTAAGAAAACTTTTTTTGAAAAGTTTCCCTTCCCTTGCCAAATGACGTTTTTAATGCGTAACAGAAAGGGAAAGGAACAGTGAACAACGTAAAGAGGAGGAATAACAATGGCAATTGATTCACTCATCAGCAAGTTGAAGTATGTAAGGTTAGAATCGCCGGATAAAATACTCTCCTTATACGTAAATACAGATATGAGAAACCCCGATCAGCAGGGGGGAGAGTGGAAGATCGCTTTAAAAAGCGGTTTTCGGAGATTAAAAGAGTATTTATCAGCCAGTGATACGGAAGAAGAAAAATACCTCAGCAATATGATGGAAAGCGTCTATCAATATATCGAGGGGCTCGGCAAAGAGATGCCGCGCAGCCTTGTATTTTTTGCATCGGGGCAAAGCGGCATATGGGAAACGATTGAATTGCAGGTTCCGGTTGAAACAAGATTTTATTGGGAAGAAATGGCCGTGCTTGATCAATTAGAACAGCTGCGTGAACAATATCCGAGCACTGCTTTTATCCTCACACAGCAGAATAAAGTCAAAATCATAGAAACCGTACTGGGAAAATCGAAGGCGTGGAGCATTATCAATATGACGTCATCAATGAATCGTGGAAACCGCAAGCGGCAAGCGGGAGCACCGGATCAATGGAAGAGGATGCGGCAAAAGCCCATATTGAAGAAAATCAAAACAGGCTGTATAAACGGTTGGCTTCAAATCTTGATCAAAAGGCGGCGGCAAACAAATGGGAACGCCTCGTCATCGCCGGCGATAAGGAAACAGCCGATATTCTGGATCAGCATATGAACAAAACGATTGATATGAAAATTCAAAAAAATCTATTGAATGAAAATGAACATAAGGTGATCGAAGATTTATTAAAGGAAGCATAAACGTGACAAAAGACCGGGTTTGTAAGAACCTGGTCTTTTAGGGCTTAAGTTTGTCTAATTTCTGACGAAGCAGGCGAAACCGTTGACATCAAGCCCGATTTCCCATACCATTTGGATAGTCAGTAAAATGGGAGAGGTCATAAGATGAACCAGACAGAAAATAAACCTAAAAATTATACCGGAATCGTGCTGACATTGACCGTTTTGATTAACGGATTAATTGCGGTGCTGTTTTTTATGCCGAAGGGGAATCATTACAGCATTGCGAATATTCATATTTTGCCGATGTTAAATGCGATTTTTAACAGCTTTACTTTTATCTTTTTGCTGGCAGCGCTTTTTATGATTAAGCAAAAAAATATTAAAGCGCATAAACGCTTTATTCTGGCAGCGTTTACGACGACTTTACTATTTTTGATCTGCTATGTGGTGTATCATTCGATTGCGGAAAATACATTATTCGGCGGCCACGGCATTATTCGCGGAATTTATTTCTTTATTCTGATCACGCATATTTGTCTTTCTGCCATCATCGTGCCGCTTGCGCTGTTTACACTGATCAGAGGATTCAGCATGCAGGTGGAGCGCCATAAAAAAATCGCTAGATGGACGATGCCGCTTTGGCTGTATGTCAGTCTGACAGGTGTCATTGTGTATTTAATGATATCGCCGTATTATTAAAAAGCCGTACCGTTACGGCTTTTTTCTATTGAAAAAAGGCTCCCTCTCGTTCAGGGCGCCTTTTACTCTTCCAGCGTTTCAAATGCTGCAACATTTAAAGATTGTTCAACGGTTTTTGTTTTAGCTTTTACTTTTTCTGCGTACGTGTAATCACCGTAGCAGTAGGGATAACGGAAATTGTTTTTGTTTCCTCCGCAAGTGTAAAGTTTAGGATTTTTTTTGACCTGCTGCTCGGAGTATTGTTTTGCCAGTTCCTCAGTATGCGATCCTCCATGTTCAGCCACAAAATCAATATAGCCGGCTCCCATGTTGTAGCTTTGAATAATCGTATCCAAATCCACGCCTTTTTTCTTGCCTATTTTATACATGAGAGTGAATTGTTTGATTCCTTGTTTGATACTGGTTTGAGGGTTTTTAATCTCATTTCGCTTTAAACCCAGAGATTCTGAAGACTGCATGGGATCATTTCCTCTTCCTTTTGACTCTTGATATATCATGCCGAGAACGAGCGATGTATATTCGGTGAGCCCCTTTTCATCCAGCTCATCTTCTACCAGCGGTTTGTAGTCAGTTAATCGTTCAAGCACGATCGGTTTGACGTCAAACGGAAGGCTTTTGAGCAATTCATTATTTGAAAATAGCAGGATGAGAAAAAAGGAAACCATGACAAAAACACATATCATCATAAGACCCGCGGCAGCGAAACAGCCTTTTTTCTTTTTCTTCACTGTGTTTCACCCTCAATTTCAGGAGCGTTATGACTTTTTCATTATGACACAAAACAATGCGTGAAACCAAGCGGAAACCTGTATTTGAAACATAAATTTAAAATAACTGGCCTATAGGTCTGCATGCAGTCTGTCTGTGTCATTTGACATCTGTTATAATTGGGCTAGTGAGAAGAGAAAGGTGAGGTATATGACTGAATTTCACGAATCCGATCAAATAAATGACCCGGCTGAAGATTTAGATGAGGAGACATTATTTTTAGTTGCCCAGACCTTTAAGGCTCTGTCTGATCCGACGAGAATCAGAATTCTTCATTTGCTGTCACAGGGAGAGCACGCCGTAAACGGCATCGCAGAAAAGCTGAATTTACTGCAATCCACCGTCTCTCACCAGCTGCGTTTTTTAAAAAATCTGCGTCTTGTCAAATCGCGGAGAGAAGGCACATCAATTTATTATTCCCCGGAAGATGAACACGTCTTAGATGTGCTTCAGCAAATGATTCATCACACCCGGCACGATTAAAAAAGACATCCTTGCTTTTGGGCAGGGATGTCAGCCGTATTGGTTTTTATTCGATTGATCTCTGCTTGTTTTTAATACATAAAAAGAGAATCCGCTATAATACACAGCAATGAAACAAAAGATACTGATTGTAAGCGGATCGGCCCCGACTGTCTGGCTGTACGCTTCCGGACGGGTGAAATCCGCTGTGACATGATAAATTTCAACAACCCGATACACAAACCTCGATAGGAATAAAGTTAATAGAATAAGTTCAATCCATAGATGCGTGCGAAAATACATTTTTCCGCGCCGCTCTTCAAAAGAAATATTTCGTTTGGCAAAAAGAACCAAAAGCCAGCCGCAGAAAGTGCCGAATAGGAGATGGCCGTACAGAAACGGGTGCTTCATGCTGAAAAAGGCCATGGCAGCAGCAAGCAAAGAAAAAAGAATCATTCTCGTATAAAGCCAGCGGGGTTTCAATGGCTGAAATCCGACGGACCGTTTCACCTTTTTATACAGAAAAAAGGCAATCATTAAGACAGGGCAGATGCTTTGAAGTGTGATATGCATGGTGTGAATCCCCCTCCGTTGAGTAGTGTATGCTTATCCGTCTGTTTTTAGTAGTCTGATTTATACGCAGGCTGTAACTGCTGCAGCCAGAAACCCCCGTCTTATCACCATATGCTTTTTCATTTTTTTTGCATAATAGATGCGCCCGTGTCTCTCTAAAGAAACGTAAATTGAAACATTCAGAAGGTGCTTATATGAAACTAGAACGTTTGTTAGCGATCATTGTGCTCTTAATCAGCAAAAAACAAGTTCAGGCCGCCGAATTAGCCGAGATGTTCGAAGTTTCAGTGAGAACGATTTACCGCGATATAGATGTCATCAGCAGAGCGGGGATTCCCATCATCACGTCTCAGGGCTTCGGTGGCGGCATCCAAATGACGGAAACGTACCGAATGGAACGGGAATGGCTGAAAGAAGAGGAGCTCGCCGTGATTGCTTCCGCTCTCAAAAGCGTTTCTTCCGTATATGAGCCGCACGCTTCCAGCTCGGCTATTAAAAAAATCCAGCAGCTTGTGCCTGTAAAAAACGAAGCGGAATTTAAACGCAAAACGGAAAAATGGTTTTTTGATATGACGCCATGGGGGCATACGAATGATCAAAAAAAGCTGCATGAGCTTCTCAGCGGGGCGATTGACCATACGCTAACTGTTTCATTTATTTATACGAATGCAAAAGGTGAAACAATGGAAAGGCAGGCTGAGCCGTATACATTGGTCTGTAAAACGGGTCGATGGTATTTGTACGCTTTTTGCTCAGCAAAACAGGATTTTCGCTTTTTTAAGCTGAGCCGGATGAAATCATTGTCCGTACAGACGATAACATTTGAACGAAAAGACGTTCAGCTGGATACGCTGCCGTGGGATGCTGAGTGGTATCGTAATGATAAAGCAGTCAGTCTGGAGCTTCTTGTTCATTCCGGGGCACAGCAGCGGCTCGGCGAATGGTTCGGGTATGATGTTTTTCATTTTGACAAAGAGGGGAGCTGCCGTGCTGTTATTTCATTTCCTGAAAACCAGTGGCTGATCGGTTTTTTACTCCAATTTGGAAAAGAGATTGAAATTCTTTCTCCTCTCCATATTCGCGAACAGGTAAAAGAAACGATTCAGGAGATGAAAAAAAGATATGAAACCTGACACTATGCTGTCAGGTTTCTTTTTGTATCATAAAGCTATGTTGTTGAAGGAGGATATGAAATGAGCTTTTCACACTTTGTACACCTTGAGAAAAAACGTTTTATCGGAATTTCTGAAAAAACAAACAATAAGCTGGAAATGACGGAGGAAAGAAAAATCCCTGCGTTATGGGATGAATTTTGGAAACAGGATGCACACTTCATACTGTCCGGCAGTCAATCAGATGTCATCGCATTATACAGCGATTACGAACAAGAGACTCACGGACAGTATACGTTCTCAATCGGAACTTTTACAGACGGAGGCAGCACATTGCCGAAATATAAAGAGAGAATTTTGCCAACGTCATCTTATGCCGTATTTACTTCAAGAGTCGGCCCGATTGAGGACATCGTTATTGAAACGTGGCGGGAGATTTGGTCGTGGGAAAAACGTCATTTGCGCACATATTCTGGTGATTTTGAGCAATACGGCTTGGCAGCCGCACAGCCGCTTCAGGCGCAGATTCAAATATTTATTGCCGTTCAATCATAAAATCAAGCAGTATTTCTTCTTGAAAAAATAAGATACATAAGTACGTAATGGTCTATAACAATTGTGATTGGAGTGTTATTAGATGCAAACGAAAAAAGTTTATCTTTATGTATTTAATACAATGTCAGACTGGGAATATGGATATTTAATTGCTGAACTAAATTCAGGAAGATATTTAGCACCATTTAAAGTAGTTACAGTAGGAGCTAGTAAAGAAATAATTACTACGATGGGAGGACTGAGCGTAAAACCAGAAATCCTCATCAATGAATGTACTCTTGAGAGTAAAGATCTTTTAGTTTTACCTGGAGGGAATACTTGGAGAGAAGATATTCATCAACCTATCTTGAAAAAAATTGGCCAAGCTTTAAAGCTTGGCGCTATTGTTGCTGCAATTTGTGGTGCAACTGAGGCTCTCGCGAATTGTGGATACCTAGATTCTAGAAAGCATACAAGCAATAACTTAGAGTATATTAAAATGGTCTGTCCTAATTATAAAGGAGAAAAATTTTATGAGATGGAACCTGCGGTATCTGGTGAGAATTTGGTTACTGCATCAGGAGTAGCTCCTCTGGAATTTGCGATGGAAGTACTGAAAAAATTAGATGTATTTGCACCAGATACATTACATTCATGGTATAACCTAAATAAGACTCAAAAACCCGAATACTTCTTCCAATTAATGAATTCAATAAATAAATAAATGAACTAAAAAATCAATTTAGCAGTTTTATATTAGTTTAAATAATTACCATGAGCCTTGCTTTCCCTTGCTGATGCCTATATCGGTTTTGCAGAAGCGAACCCCGGTTTATATGAAGCGTCCCTTCAGAAAATAGAAGACAGCAGGCTCGAGAAGCTGTCCGGCCTGATCGTCCGGCTGGTCGTCAATCAGCTGACATCAAACGGTTACTCCGCACCGGAAACTGCAATCCATGCCGCAAGGGGATTAAGAAGCCTTCTGCACGGGTTTGCCGTATTGAGAAAACAGACTGCATTTGAACTTTCTGAGTCAATTAGGGACAGCCGAATTTTTGCGACCCGTACGTTTTTAAAAGGCCTGAAAACGAATTAACAATAAATATATTATGTAAACTAACGGTTTATCAACTCATGTGAATAATGTATACTGTTTAAAAAAAGGTGGATTCACAGCAATCTCAAAACATTATGACGATCAAACTGATGAAACGGGAGGAGGGTGCAAATGGATCAATTACAAACCATTATTTGTGAACGGCGTACATATTCACACCTTTATCACTCTCACACGCATACATATTGTCAATTTCTTTTCCCGCTCGAAGGTGATCTTGACCTCGAGACAGAAGAGCGGGAGGTCAATTTAAAACCCGATCAGCTCCAGTATATTCCGCCTGAGTGCGAACATCGGTTTCGTTCGCTCGGAAGAAATGAGTGTCTCGTTCTTGATATTCCGGCACATCTCATCAAAACAGAGGGACGATCAATTGTATCAGGTATTACCGCTGATCTTGATCCTTTTTGGACGTCCATTCGGTATTTGCTGACAGAAGAAGCGAAGCAGCAATCGGCACATTCACTGAACCTGCTCGTTCAATATATAGCTGAGAAAATGCGGAGCCATACGTATGATTCGATCGCTTATATCCACCGCAATTTATCAAAACCTCTCTCAATTAAAGAGCTCGCAGCCATTGAACATTACCATCCTGCCTATTATTCGGGCTGGTTTAAAAGGCAGACGGGGAAAACACCGCAAACGTATATTGCCGAACTGAGACTGAAGAAAGCGGAACAATTGCTAGCTGATACAAAAGGCCCGCTGACGGACATAAGTCAGGAAGTCGGTTTTCAAAATTTGTCTTCCTTTACCAGATGGTTTGTGAAAAACATGGGAATGACGCCGCGCGTATATAGAAATACCTTTTATACGGATAAATAAACCTGAAGATCGGTTAAACGAAGAGTGTCTTTTTTTTGTATCATAATAGAAAAAGGAGTTTATCGATATGGCAGTCATTGAAGATTTTATCAAACTTGATCTCAGAATCGGAACCATCGTAAAAGCGGAGACATTTCCGGAAGCAAAAGTTCCGGCCATTAAGATGACAATAGATTTTGGCGAAGAAATCGGCATGAAGCAATCCAGCGCCCAAATTACGAAGCGGTATGAGCCGAGTGATTTGACCGGCAGACAAGTCACCGCCATCGTCAATTTTCCGCCTCGGCGCATAGCCGGGTTTAAGTCAGAAGTCCTCGTACTCGGCGGGATGCCGGAAAAAGGAGACGTCGTGCTGCTTGCGCCCGAACAATCTGTCCCGAACGGAACAAAAATCGGATAATAAAAAAAGACGTTTGCCGAAGCAAACGTCTTTTGCGTATTGAGGCGATACACCACACGCCACATTCGTGTGCGCCGCAGAGGGCATGTGCATCGGCTTACACAATTCAGCTCATCGCTATATGAATATAGCATGCCGGGGGGAGTATTGCAAGAAAAATCGTCATATTTTGACGTAATCTGTTGAAATTAGGGTTGAATTACCGAATGACTATCTAATTGCAAGGAATAAATAGTTAAAATATGTGAGCGGGTATTTAGAAAAAGCATTTAAGTTCTATGTAACACCGTTATAAGGCTGCCAAAATAATCAGCCTGAAACCGAAGTTTCTATCTGCATTTGTTTTACGTTTTGATTTTTTGCGGGACAAATCTTTCTTATTCATGATTTGAAAACACTCCCGCGCTTTTGTTTCCGCCATCTTAACATGTTTTAAAAGAAAAGGAGAGAACCATTTTATTGATTGTCTCTCTTTTCTCCGTAGCTGGGCGGATAAGCGCCGAATTGACGTGAGTATAACATTGTCAATAATTGATCATGTCTCTGAACATGCGTTAAGATCTCATTCGTGGCCGCCAATTGCTGTTCCATGATCCGGCGCAGCTGTTCTATTTTATTTTTATTCATGCGGTCCAGCTGCCTTGAATAGTTGTAAAAAACCTGCGGATGCCAATACATCATATTCTTTTTCCCCCAATGTAAAGTCATTCGGAAACATGCTGAAGCAGAGAACGATCGATGTCTGCAATGGACTTGACCCCGGCGTTCATCATACTTATATCAATATCCTTTATAACATTGCTTATGACCCGTTTCACGCCCGAAGCGCCTGCGACAGCTAAGCCATATATATAGGTGCGTCCTAAAAAAACCGCCGATGCCCCAAGTGCGAGTGCTTTAATGATATCGCTGCCGCTGCGGATTCCGCTGTCCAAAAGGATGGGCATACGCCCCTGAACGGCTTCAGATATCTTTGGCAAAGCCTTGAGCGAAGCAATTTCCCCGTTCAGCTGCCTTCCCCCATGGTTGGAAACAATAATGCCATTTGCGCCACATTGTAAGGCCAATTCAGCATCCCTAGGATCGAGAATTCCTTTTAGCAGGATTGGAAGGTTTGTATGTTTTCGTAAGTAAGGAAGGTCATTCCAAGTTAAGGCCGGTTCATTAAAAATTTCTAAGAAAAAAGCAATAGCAGCTTTCATATCCTATTCGGGAGATTGCCGCAGCTTAGAACGAAAGACAGGATCTGACATGAAATTGGCTGTTCCTAAACCCGCTTTAGACGGAGAGTAGCCGTTGCGTATATCTCTCTCCCGCCACCCTTGTTCCGGGAGATCCAGGGTGACAACGATGGCTGAATACCCCGCTTTTTCTGCCCGCTGCACAAAACTGACCATGATATCCCGGTCTTTCGGCCAATACAGCTGAAACCAGCGAGGGGTATTACCTAAAACGCCCGCAACGTCTTCAATTGAATAAGATGAGTGTGTACTTAATATAAATGGGATCCCTGATTCAGCAGCTGCTTTTGCCGATCCCAAATCCGCATCGGGATGTGCAATCTCCTGTACACCGATCGGAGCCAGAAGAAATGGGGTAGGGAATGTTTGACCAAATAGGGATACGGTTAAATCCCGTGTCGATACATCTCTGAGTTTGCGGGGGCGGATGTTCCATTCAAAAAATGCTTCCCTGTTTGAGCGCATCGTATCTTCTGTACCTGCTCCGCCCGAGATATAACCAAATGGTCCATCAGTCAAAATCTGGCGCGCCCTGTACTCCCATTCGTCATGTGAGACGGGAAGCCGCTGAGAAGAAACTTGCCTGTCCCGCGAATGGAATCGGGCATACATTCGCTCATTGCTCATTCATCGAAACCCCCTCACTCATTTTTGCTATTATATGAAACTCGCCTAGTCGTTGTTCACGCTGTTGAAAAAACAAATCCTTCATGCTGAAAAACGGAGGGGAAGAGGGTAGAAGGTATAATCCGCGGCAGAAATGGTAATGGAGGAGGGGCATGTGCTCAGATCAATTACACTATCCCAAGAGAATCTTGAAAAAATGAGTCCTTTATTAACCAGGCGGTTTTTTCTCTATATCGCACATACATCTGGTTTTACGAATTCAGTATAGTTTGGCTCCTTGTGAAACATTTTCACACCGCCAGTAATCTTAAGCTGTATATAAAAATCTGATTAAAGCCAAGAAATGATTAACTGCTTGACCTTTTTTTAACCCCCATTGACATGAAAGTACGTACATGGCTGGTGATTGATGCTTGCTTCAATGTAACTTCCCGAAAAATGGATCAACCCCCATGTGTAATTATTCAAAACCAATTGCCTTGTTTTAATAAAGCCAACCTATAGCGTCATTTATTTTTGGGGAGTTTTGGGATTAATTCCTTTTTTAAAAGGATTGAATAGTATGAAAGAAAAGCTTTTTACATCAGTGCAGGGGGAGAGAAAATTGCCTGAAAATCATAATGGTATGGAAATTGGAATTTATTCATTAGCAGATTTATACCCAGATCCTCTAACAGGGAAAACAATCGGCGCAAAGCAGCGGACAGAAGAAATTATCAAGGCTGCAAAATTGGCTGACGAAGCAGGTCTGGATGTGTTTGGTATAGGTGAGCATCACCGTTTAGATTACGCAGTGTCTTCGCCGCCGGTCATCTTATCAGCCATTTCACAAATCACCAAAAAAATTAAGCTGACAAGTGCTACGACTGTATTATCCACCGTAGACCCTGTTCGTTTATTCGAGGATTTTGCAACACTTGATCTTATATCAAATGGGCGGGCTGAAATTATTGCGGGACGCGGGGCTTTTTTAGACTCATTCCCGCTTTTCGGATATGATGAAAATAATTCTAAGGAATTGTTTGCAGAACACATTGAGCTTTTTCTAAAGCTAAATAATAAGGAATCGGTTACCTGGAATGGACGTTATCGTCCGCCATTGAAGGCTGTAGAAATTTCTCCCCGCCCTGTTCAACAAAAAATTCCGGTATGGTTAGGTGTATCAGGGACTCCGGAAAGTGCAGAACGAGCCGGCAGCTTAGGGACCGGCTTAGCATTAGCCATACTTGACGGAGATCCAAACTTATATAAGCCGCTTGTTGACCGATACCGAGAATCAGCTGCTCAAACCGGTCATCCTCTGGAAAATTTGAAAGTTGCAGTTACCGGACACGCATTTATTTCAAAAACTAATCAGCAGGCAATAGAAGAATTTTACCCGTATCATTCAAATTATTGGTACCACCTCAATTGTTACCGCGGGGTTTCTGTGCCTATAACAAGAGCAGGTTTTGAACGGGCGTCTAGTAAAGAAACAGCCCTTTTTGTTGGAAGCCCGCAGCAGATCATCGAAAAAATCATGCGCCAATACGAGCTGTTCGGTCACCAGCGATTTATCGCGCAAATAGACATAGGCGGTATGCCATTTGAAAAAGTTGCCGAAAACATAGAACGATTGGCAACAGAAGTAGCACCGGTTATACGAAAAGAAACCAGGAAATGTAACGGCTGAATCACTAAGCCGCAAACCAAATCGAATCCTCAGATGTCAAATCAGGAAAAAAGTGGGGATAACCGCCAGTTTAGGAACAGCAAAGACGAGTTTGGGCAGGCTTTTACAGAGCAAAAACAGTTGATTACCTGCATCGCCATGGATATTTATGATACTGTTTGGTAAGTTTTACAAACGCAGCATTACAGTTACTTTACGAGGATGGTAATCAGCAGCTCAGTCTGTTTGAAAAGGATAATGAAAAGAAGAGAAAGCGTGGGTTTGTTATGGACGGAATAAGAAATAAATACGGCTCAAAGGCTATTTGGCGAGCTGAATCTTATACACCTTGAGGCACAGCATTCAGGTGGACATAAAAATAAAAAATACCCCCGAAAAGAAGGGGGATACATAAAACAATTACGCGGTTTGACCTCTTCAAGCTTCCATTATCGTCACTAAAAAATAAAAGTAGATGAAAATTTAAATTCCTTAAATGCGCTGAATTTGTTTACGGGCGGCTTCTTTCAGGTGACAATCGATTAAAGTAAAAATAAAAGTATTTCTTTAGTTAGAAGAAAGATAGCAGTGAATCAGCAAAACAGCGATTAACATGAAAAAACGCCATAAAAGTTTCTTATAGCGTCTATCCGAACAAGGAGGTATTGCTGACATGGCGGTGAGGGGAGGTCTTACTAGCCTAAATATGATGCCCCAATGATGATTAATAAGATGAACAGCACCACAATGAATACAAAGGAGTTACCATAACCACCTGAGTATCCCATATTATCAAACCTCCCCTGCGAGGATTAATACAAGTTATGCTAAAACGATATTTTTTGACAGGGCTGCTTGTCTAATTGATTTTAAAATGATTTGTTAGTCTATGACATTGAAGTCCATAAATTGTGATCATAACTGAAAAGGAAGGTGTTTACGATGCACACTTTTAACTGGTCAGAACATTATGATTGGTTCAATAAAGATCATAAAGAAGATCAGCAAGTGATGGCTCTGATTCGAGATGAGCTGACATACGATGAAGTAAAGCGGTTATATTCAAAAGGGTTTTATCTGAAATCAAAAGAGCGGAATCTGCCGATTAGTGAAAAAGAAATCC
Organism: Bacillus nakamurai; assembly: GCF_001584325.1. GTDB lineage: Bacteria > Bacillota > Bacilli > Bacillales > Bacillaceae > Bacillus > Bacillus nakamurai. The sequence goes on along the minus strand of NZ_LSAZ01000041.1, from coordinate 552,325 downwards.
GGCATTTATTGTCGAAGGATGACAAATATGAGTAAAACAAAAAGCATTTTATATGCGGTGCTGACGGCCGGTGTTTTAACAGCCGTCTTTAACTTTGACGGAGAATCGATTCGTTTTGTCAGCGGGAATTTCGATTATTGTGCCGCTTTAATGGTTTGTATTTATTCTTTTTCTTCTAAAGCGTAAGTTAACCATTTACGCAATGCAGACTTCTGTCCGACCGCTCTGCTCCTTGAGATGTCAGGCACGGAAAAAGGTTTCATACAAACAAAACCGCCGGAAATTTAATCCGGCCGGTTTTTATCATCGAGCTTCTCCACTTGTACTTTGCCTGAGAAAAAGACAGCGCCTCCGCCCATATCAGATAATCGGTCGGGGGTCAGCGAATTGACAAGCTGTTTTTTATCATCCATGTCGGCCCAAAGGCCTTGGCTGACAACTACGCCGGGGAGGACCTGTTCTCCGACAGAAGCTGTCAATTCACACTCGCCGCGATTGTTCCAAATCCGGACGATTTCCCCATCTTCAATACCCCGTGAAGCAGCATCCTTAATATGAATAAAAATTTTCGGCGCTTTTTCAAGTTTTACGTGTTTTTCGTTATTCGAGAATGTCGAATTTAAGAAATTATGATTCGGCCCGGGCACAAACAGAAACGGGAAATCTTCATCTTTGTGCAGCGGAATATGCGTCGGCAGGGCCGGAAAGCCATCTTGCTTCATTTTTTCAGAATATAACTCAATTTTTCCGCTTGGTGTCGGAAGTTTACACGGGAAAAGCGGGTTTTCCCGATTTGCTCTCATGAAGGAATGATGAGAGAGTGAATTATAATCAATGTCCTCGATATACGGGTTTTCAGCAAAGTCTAATGCCTGTCTGATTAACTCCTCGTCAGAATCCCGCAGCTCTTGTTCGGTAAAGCCCATCGCTTCAGCCAACAAACGGAACACTTCCGTATTTGATTTGCTGTCTCCGTATCGTTCTATAACCGGCTTTTGAAGCTGAATAAAATGATGCCAGTAAGAAGTGTAGAAATCTGTATTTTCAAAAGCGGATGTCGCAGGGAGTACAATATCCGCATATTTAGCGGTCTCTGTTAAAAACAGGTCATGAACGACCACAAATAAATCCTCACGCAGCAGCGCTTTTCTGACCTTATTTGCTTCGGGCGCGACCACTGCGGGATTTGTTCCGTAAATAAACAGAGAGCGTACAGGCGGATCAGTTTCTAAAAGAACTCTCCCAAGCCTGTTCATATTAAACGATCGCGGTGTGCAGCCCTGAAGCAAGTCAGGACGCTGCAGCGCTTTTCTGTTATAGCCTAATACTGCACTGTTATGCTTGATTGCGCCCCCTCCGGCGTGCAGCCACTGTCCGGTAACAGCCGGCAGGCAGGAAACGGTGCGGACGATCATTCCGCCATTATCATGATGCTGAATGCCGTTTCCGATTCTGATCAGGGAAGGGGAGGTTTCTCCGTACATTCTCGCAAGCCGGCGGATATCGTCTGACTTGACGCCTGTAATGAAAGCGACTGTCTCCGGATCATACTGTTTGACGTGTTCTTTCAATTCTTCACTGCCGGCCGTGTATTCAGAAAGAAATGCTTCATCGTGCATGTTTTCTTTAAATAAAACATGCATCATACCGAGAGCGAGAGCGGCATCGGTGCCGGGACGAATGGGAATAAACCAATCGGCAAGGCGCCCGGTTTGGTTCTTATGTACGTCAATGACAACAATTTTCGCTCCATTTTTACGGGCTTTTTGAGCAATTGTCACCTGATGCATATTCGTGCTGACGGCATTGATTCCCCAAAATATAAACAGCTTTGCATGAATGGTTTCCTCAGGATCTGTTCCTATGCCGGCTCCCATCGTATAGTTGTAGCCTTCAGATCCAGCTTTGCTGCAGATCGTCCGTTCCAGATTGCTTGCGCCGAGACGGTGGAAAAAACGGCGGTCCATTCCTTCTGCCGCAAGTTTTCCCATGTTGCCGTAAAAGCTGTATGGAAGAATGCTTTCTGCTCCTTCTTTGTCCATCAGCTCTTTCCAGCGTGTACTGATGGTGCTGATGGCCTCGTCCCATGAAATAGGTTTAAATGCAGATTCCCCTTTCGCACCGACACGCTTTAACGGAGTGGATAAGCGCTTTTTATCATAAATGCGTTCGGCCATGTTTCTGACCTTGTTGCAAATATTTCCTGATGTGACAGGGTGATCGGGATCACCCTGTATTTTGATGATCTTGCCGTCTTTTTTTGTAACGAGCAAGCCGCATTGGTCCGGACAGTCTAACGAGCATACCGATTTAAAGACCCCGTTTGGTTGTTCGGCAAAAGAATTCATAGCCCATTTCTCCTCTTTTTGTATATTGTAAGCATTATAACATTTCGAAATTGAACGTCAATTTAGAAAGAAAGGTAAGACTTTTCTATGATGAGTTTATTCTTTTAAACAGACTGACAATTTCATCATTTTATTTTCTATCAAGAGAGGTGGAGGGACTGGCCCTATGAAACCTCGGCAACATTATTGTGCCAATTCCAGCAAGCGTATGCTTGAAAGATAGGAAAGAATGGTCTATACATATTTGTGCGCATAAAGCGGATAAAGACAGTATACGAATCTCTTTCCTTCTTCGGGAAAGAGATTTTTTTATGAAAAAATTCATGTGAAAAGGATGTTTTGCACCATGACGGTTTTAATTACCGCACCATATCACAAACAAGGGCTGAAGGAGCTGGAGGAAGTGTTTGGCAAGGCTGTGTACCGCCCTTGGAAAAAGCACCGCCGGGCCTATCGGGAAGACGAAGTAATCCGGCTGATGGCAGAGACGAATGCGACAGGGCTTATTACCGAACTTGACGACGTAACAGATCGTGTCATTAACGCATCGCCAGAGCTTGCCTTCATCGGCGTATGCAGAGGGATGCCGTCCAATGTCGATACAGCGGCAGCGACGAAAAGGGGAATCCCTGTTTTTTTCACCCCGGCCCGCAATGCTCAGGCAGTGGCTGAAATGTTTATCGGAAATGTCATCTCTTTTTTGCGGCACACGTACCCGTCAAATCAATGGCTGAAGGATGAAAAGTGGAACGGCGATTATTTACAGGCTTACGTCAAATTCAGAGGGGATGAACTGAGCGGAAAAACGGTGAGTCTGCTTGGATTCGGAGCCGTCGGCCAAAAAATCGCCGGGCTTTTGACCGCTTTTGACTGCAGGGTTTTGTACTGCGACCCTTTTGTTGATCATGAAAATCTACAGTATGAGAAAACATCGATCGAACGGGTATTTTCAGAAAGTGATATTGTGTCTGTTCACCTGCCGCGCACTGAAGAAACCATCGGGCTTATAGACGCCGGATATTTTGATTTGATGAAAAAGACGCCATTTTTGTCAATACATCAAGAGCCGCAGTGACAAACAGGGAAGATCTTTTGCATGTGCTTAAAGAATGCCGAATCAGAGGGGCGATACTTGACGTGTTCTATCACGAACCGCCTGAATCTTCTCGGTCAGCCGGAATCCAGCTTGAATCAAAAGAGGAGCTTCCTGTCATGATCAGGGAGAGCAGATCTTGCCGCCAAATTGATATGAAAAATCCCGTACCTTTTTCCGAATTTTCGCAACTGTTTTCTGCTTTCAAACAGAGGAAAGAAGAAAAAATCTACTACTATTACGCCAGTGCGGGTGGAGTTTATCCCATTGATATTTTTGTCTATATCAAACCGAAGTGGTTATTCGACTTTGTTCCATCAACCCAAGGACGACAATAGAAGAAATGCTCCGAATCATGATTAAAATCAAAGCATTGGCAGAGGAAGTAAGCACATCGTACAACATCTTACATACGAGTAAGTAGTCGAGATCAAAATGAAAGTCGCCAAGTTCAACCGGACTGAAAAAAACGGTATATCTTTTGGACGTCAAGAAATTTATTGAAGCTTATAAAAGTTGGAGAAATAAGGAGATTACGGCTGTACAGGCGATGAAAGAAGCAAATTTTAAAAAGACGACACTTCTATAAACACTGGTGAAGGAATATAAAAAATCCACCCCAAAACGAAAAAAACGAGCCGAATTCGCATAAATAACTGTAGAAAAATTTCGTTTTGAAGGTAATTCAAAATAATAGCTTGATGGGCATGCGGCAGGGCCCTATTGAATAAGTTGCGCAAAGTGCTGTATTTGTTCTTGTAACGATTGTTTATTTTCTCTGAATTGCTTAAAGCGATGTCCGTTTGCGCCGGACGGATGCGGAAAGCCGCGCAGGAGCATCGCCTGCTTCAGCCTGCTGTGTTCTTTTAGTGTAAGGCAAACAGATTCGGCGGCTTTGCCGAGAGGGATGAGCAGGATATGCCTTTTAAGCGTTTCAATTTCAGCGGGGAAGCACTCAAACGCATATCTGCTGAGAAGAGCTGATTGGCTGATAGCTGGCCGATGCCCTGTATAGTTTTTGTGCTGATAAAAAACGGGGTGCTTAATGACGGATGTCGTATGAAGCAGCTCCCGTTTCGTATTGAATAATTGGGATGAATCCTCAATGTGAAGCACGGCCGGCAGACCGCATTCATCAAGCATTCCGATGATATGCTGTCTCATTGACCCGGAAAGCCCGGCCGCTTTTTTTGTCTCTATTGCCATTGTCTCCAGAGGCTCGCCGCTTTTTAAAAGTCGTGCTGCTGTGTCGTAAGCTCTTTGCATCTGTGAAAAACCGGGTGTAATTCCGGCAATGACAATCACTGCACGGGGATTAATATATTCATTATGGGGGGGAATAATACATGTCCAGTTCTCCGTCCCTGAAAAGATGGAAAGACGGAGTCAGCAAATCTGACTTTGTAAATGGCCCTGAAGATGAAAGTGCTTTAAGCCGCATCAAAAAATGCGCAAGCCGCTTGCGGTCGCAAATCATGTTATCCCTCCCGAAACAAAGCAATCCCTTCTATTGTAAACAAAAAGGCGGATCACATGCAGGGTTATGATCCGCTCTTTCCGGCATTCCAAAGCATTTTCAGGACGTGAGGCGTTCCTTTTACCTCAGCGGCAGTCTGCTGAATGGCCGTTTTTTTGATGAAAATATCCTCCTGCAGCTCTTTTTGCTTTTGCGATAACAAGCCGGCCTCTGTTTTGATCTCTTCAATGGCCGTTTGCATGGTGCCTGCTGTTTTGTTCATCTTTTTTAAAGCCGGGTCCATTTTCTTCTTGCAGCGCATGGCGGATACACCTGAATAAATCAGTGCAGCGGCTGTCACAGTTAAACTTGCATAATAAGATGATGATCATCTGCTCACTCCTTTTTTCTCTTTTTACCCTATCAAAAGGATTTGAATCGTTTTATTTGCGAATTGTTTTTTTTCTGCTTATAATGTGAAATCGTACATAAGGACAATCAGAAAGGGTGATAGACATGGAAAGCTTACAGAACAAAACGGCTCTGATTACGGGTGCGGGACGAGGAATCGGGCGCGCCGCCGCTATTGCTTTGGCAAAAGAAGGAGTCAATATCGGTTTAATCGGCCGGACTGAGGCAAATGTCGAAAAGGTTGCAGAAGAAGTGAAGGCTCTCGGAGTGAAGGCTTCCTTTGCTGCTGCCGACGTGAAAAATCAAAAAGAGGCAGAGCAAGCTGTCGCAGCTGTAAAAAATGAACTGGGTGCTGTTGATATTCTCATCAATAATGCGGGAATCAGCAAATTCGGCGGATTTTTAGATCTGTCGCCTGAAGAGTGGGAAGAGATCATTCAGGTCAACTTAATGGGTGTATATCATGTGACCCGTGCCGTTCTTCCTGAAATGATTGAGAGAAAAACAGGAGATATTATTAATATTTCCTCTACAGCAGGCCAAAAAGGCGCACCTGTTACAAGTGCTTACAGCGCTTCAAAATTCGCCGTTCTCGGCTTGACTGAATCTCTCATGCAGGAGGTCAGAAAGCACAATATCCGTGTAAGCGCACTGACGCCAAGCACTGTTGCCAGTGACATGTCAATTGAATTAAATCTGACAGACGGCAATCCTGAAAAAGTAATGCAGCCGGAAGACCTTGCAGAATACATGGTGGCTCAATTGAAATTACATCCGCGCATCTTTATTAAAACTGCAGGTTTATGGTCAACAAATCCTTAATGAGAAGAGGCCTGTCTTAATGACAGGTCTTTTTTTATTGGAATCGAATTTTTCCATTTTTACTTCTGAGCGAAGAAAATGTTAATAGATCAAAAGATTCATTTTTCTTAATATCCGAAATGTAAGATTGAATATCGGCACAATCAGGTTATAATTAAACTAAATAAACCATGTACCAAATGTTCATTATCTCGTTTTTTTCCCTTCTATCCATAAAAACCTCTAGATCTAAATAAAACTGATACAGCCTTTAAAAAGGGAAACAGGCATCTATAGAGAATATTTAGTACATGGAATTATTTGTTAGACGGAAGGAGGTGCACATTTTGAAAGAAGAAAAAAGAAGCTCCACCGGTTTTTTAGTCAAGCAACGGGCCTTTTTAAAGCTCTACATGATTACAATGACAGAGCAGGAACGGCTTTACGGGCTCAAGCTTCTGGAGGTGCTGCGTTCTGAATTTAAAGCAATCGGTTTTAAGCCGAATCATACCGAAGTTTATCGCTCGCTCCATGAACTTTTAGATGACGGCATATTAAAGCAGATAAAAGTCAAAAAAGAAGGAGCTAAGCTGCAGGAGGTCGTTCTCTATCAATTTAAAGACTATGAAGCTGCGAAGCTCTACAAAAAACAGCTGAAGGTTGAGCTTGACCGCTGCAAAAAGCTGATTGAAAAAGCCCTATCCGATAATTTTTAATCAGCGCAGAACACACCCGGACCGGGATTGTGCGGTGTGTTCTGTGATTCATTATACATAATAGCAGGCAGGGGACAATACATATCAATAAAACTTCAAACTTGACATCACCTCCTGAAGTGGTAACATGTAAAACGTGTGAAAAATACGAACAAAAATGCGAACGAAGGAGATGTTACCGATCTTAGATCAAAAGAAAGTTGCTTTTATCGGAGCAGGATCAATGGCTGAAGGAATGATAGCAGGCATGGTCCGTGCCAAAAAAATTCCCAATCAAAACATCTGCGTGACAAACCGCTGTAATACAGAGCGTCTGGCTGAACTTGAACATCAATACGGAATTCAAGGCGTCACTTTTGACAGCATGAAAACCGAAGACATTGATGTATTTATTTTAGCCATGAAGCCGAAAGATGCTGAAAACGCTCTGGCAACGCTGAAAACGCGTATTCAACCCCACCAATTAATCCTGTCGGTTCTGGCCGGCATAACAACCTCATTTATACAACAATCATTGCATGATCAACAGCCGGTTGTCAGGGTGATGCCAAACACCTCCAGCATGATCGGCGAATCGGCAACAGCCGCGGCGTTCGGAGACCATGTGCCTGACAGCTCGGCGAAAATCGCTGTATCCCTGCTTGAATGCCTGGGTGAAGTGTATGTGATCAAAGAAAACCAAATGGATATTTTCACCGGCATCGCCGGCAGCGGACCGGCTTACTTTTATTATTTAATGGAGTTTATCGAAAAAGCGGGGGAAGAAGCCGGTTTAGACAAACGGCTGTCCCGGCAGATCGGAGCGCAAACATTATTAGGCGCGGCTAAAATGCTGATGGAGACGGGAGAAAAGCCAAATGTGTTAAGAGAAAACATTACCTCTCCAAACGGCACGACGGCAGCAGGCCTCAATGCGCTCCGTTCAGAAGGCGGCGGGGAAGCCATCGCCAAAGCCATTAAACACGCGGCCGAACGTTCTGCAGAAATCAGCAAAACGATAGAAAAAACAGCATCAACACTACAATAAGAGAAAACAGGAGTGATACAGTGACGCCTCGGCCCAAGATGAAAAGAGTCGTTGTAAAAATCGGCAGCAGCTCACTGACGAGCCTGCACGGAGAAATCAGCAGAAGGAAATTAGAAGCATTGGTGGATCAAATTGCACAGCTGAAAGACAGCGGCTATGAAGTGATTTTAGTATCCTCCGGCGCGGTTGCCGCAGGCTATCGCAAGCTAGGATTTATACAAAAGCCGGAAAGCCTTCCTGAAAAGCAGGCGTCGGCTTCAATCGGCCAAGGGTTATTAATGGAGGCTTATTCAAAATTGTTTTTAGCGCACGGTTATGTAGCCTCTCAAATTTTAATCACCAGAAGCGACTTTTCCGATGAGTATCGCTACCACAATGTCCGCAATACGATGAATGTCCTTTTGGAACGCGGCATCATTCCAATTATTAACGAAAATGACACCGTCACCGTCAACCGTTTGAAGTTCGGCGATAACGATACGCTGGCTGCAAAAGTGGCCGGTTTAATTGATGCCGACATGCTTGCGATTTTATCAGACATTGACGGACTATATGACGATAATCCGCGCAGCAATCCGAAAGCAAAAAGAGTGAAACATGTGAGTGACATTACGCCTGAGATTGAAGCAAGCGCGAAGGAAGCCGGGAGTGAAATGGGTACGGGCGGCATGCGTTCTAAGCTCGACGCTTTTAAAATCGTCATGGCCTCCGGAATTAAAGGCTTTCTCGGGCAGGCAAACGCTCCTGACATTTTAATTCAAGCGGTCGAAGAAGCCGCTGAAGGAACTTACTTTGAAGCGGAAGGAACACTTCCGTTAAACCATAAAGAACAATGGATCGCGTTTAATTCCGGCCCGGAAGGCGAAATTGTGATGGAAAAAGAAAGCAGCCGCCATGTAACAAATGGAAATGTTGCTTTATCGCCGAAAGACATTGATGAAATTAAAGGAAAATTCAGCAGCGGGGCGGTTGTCAGGCTGCTGGATCAACAGGGCGAGGAGCTTGGACTCGGCATTGTCAATTATTCTTCAGCCCAGCTGCAGACATTAAAAGAAACGCCTCACAAACAAGCGGAGCAATCAATTATTGATCCTGAAGCGTTTGTCTGCCACGTTGAACTGTCTATACCGATCTGCTGACCCAATATAGAAAGAAAGACAAAGAAACCCGAAGCTTCCGTTTGGAAGCTCGGGTTCGTTTTTTATTTATATTGCTCAAGTGTTGAGAAAAATTGAATGACAAAATGATAAAAATCGTTCGCAGACGGAGCCAGTTCTCTGTTTTTTGGTTTAATAATGCCTACAGTCCGTTTCACTTGGGGAAATTCAATCGGGATCTTGACCGTAAATCGGGGAGTGGATTCTGCAAAGGTGCTTTCGGGTAATAAAGTAACCCCCATCCCTGCGGATACTAATCCTTTAATTGCGTCTAAATCCTCGCCCTCTGTCGACACAAGCGGTGCAAAGCCCGCCTGTTTGCATGCATCAATCGCCATATTACGGAGAATAAATCCGTCAGGGAACAAAACGAATTGATCGTTACGCAGATCAATTAAATGAATATTTTTTTGTTTGGCGAGCGGATGATTGATCGGAACAAGCGCGTAAATTTTTTCTGTGAATAGTATATTGCCTGTTATGTCCGGAAAATCCGTCGGAACAGGGCCGAGCAGCGCGGCGTCGATATCTCTGTTTCTTACCGCTTCAATTAAAAACTTATAAGACCCTTGGCGCAGTAAAAATTCAACGTTCGGATATTCCTCTTTGAAGGCGGATATCACCGTCGGCAACAGCTGGCTGGCAAGGCTCGTGGGAAAGCCGATTTTGACGGTTCCTCGGTTTGGGTCCAGATATTCATCAATTTGTTCCTTCGCGTAATCAATCGCTTTCATCGCCGTTTTGACGTACTCTAAAAATTGCTTGCCGATCGGCGTCAGCTTAATATTTCTGCCTTCCCGTTCAAACAAAGTAACCTTCAGTTCTTCTTCAAGATTTGCAATCTGCCTGCTGATGGCGGATTGAGCGACATGCAGATGATCAGCCGCTTCTGACACATGTTCTCTTTCGGCTACCTCCATAAAATACCGAAGCTGGCGCAATTCCATTTACGTTTCACACCTATCTATCTCATTTTGAGATGTATTTGATCTAAATTATATATTGTTTATATTGTTTTGAAAACTTACAATGAATTTAGAGTTGTCAGATTTTATGATCGGTAATTAACGGAAACTGATCGGGGGAGAGGAATTATGACTTACAATCAAATGCCAAAAGCTCAAGGTCTCTACCGTCCGGAATTTGAGCATGATGCGTGCGGAATCGGCTTGTATGCCCACCTAAAAGGGGAGCCTTCACATGACATTGTCAAAAAAGGACTGAAGATGCTTTGCCAGCTAGACCACAGAGGAGGTCAGGGCAGTGATCCGAACACGGGTGACGGCGCTGGCTTAATGGTTCAAATCCCTGATGCTTTTTTAAAAAAAGAGTGCGGAGAAATGAAACTGCCGGAAAAAGGGCGTTACGGGGTAGGAATGGTCTTTTTCTCGCAAAATGAAGAGGAAAGAAAAAAAATCGAAAAACAGGTTAATACATTAATTGAACAAGAAGGGCAAACCGTTCTCGGATGGAGAACCGTGCCTGTTAATGTCGGAAAAATCGGAACAGTGGCACAAAACACTTGCCCGTATGTCCGTCAAATATTTATCGGTGCCAGCGTCGATTTAAAAGACAGCCTTGCTTTTGAACGAAAGCTGTACGTCATCCGGAAACAGGCGGAAAATTGGGGCGCAGCAGAGCAGCTCGATTTTTACTTCGCAAGCCTGTCAAGCCAGACGATTGTATATAAGGGTTTGTTAACGCCTGAGCAGGTCGACGCGTTTTATTTGGATTTGCAGGATGAAGCATTTGTATCTGCATTTTCACTCGTGCATTCACGATTCAGCACGAATACATTCCCTACATGGGAAAGAGCGCATCCAAACCGCTATCTCATTCATAATGGAGAAATCAACACGCTCCGAGGCAATATCAATTGGATGAAAGCAAGAGAGCAGCAGTTCGTATCGGAAAGCTTCGGAGATGACCTTCAAAAAGTTCTGCCGATTTTGAATGCCGACGGCAGTGACTCATCCATACTCGATAACGCTTTTGAATTTTTCGTCATGGCGGGACGGAAGCCGGCGCACACGGCAATGATGCTGATCCCTGAACCGTGGACGGAAAACACCCATATGTCAAAAGCGAAAAGAGCTTTTTACGAATATCACAGCTCTTTAATGGAACCGTGGGACGGACCGACCGCCATTTCATTTACGGACGGAAAACAAATCGGCGCCATCCTTGATCGAAATGGCCTTCGGCCGGCGCGCTACTATGTGACAAAAGACGATCATATTATTTTCTCATCCGAGGTCGGCGTCATTGAAACAGAGCAAGAGAACATCCTGCAAAAAAAACGTCTTGAGCCTGGGAAAATGCTGTTAATTGATCTCGAGGAAGGCCGGATTATTTCTGATGAGGAAGTAAAAACAGAAATCGCCAATGAATTCCCGTATCAAAAATGGCTTGAGGAAGAATTGGTTCAAGTGAATCCTGACCCGGAAATCCGGGAAGAAGAGCAGTTCGCAGATCTTCTCGTCCGCCAAAAAGCATTCGGCTATACGTATGAAGACATCCAGAAATATTTGATTCCCGTTATGAAAGAGGGAAAGGACCCGCTCGGCTCAATGGGAAATGACGCGCCGCTTGCCGTGTTATCAGACCGCGCCCAATCATTGTTTAATTACTTTAAACAGCTGTTTGCGCAAGTCACAAACCCGCCGATTGACGCGATCCGTGAGCAGCTTGTGACATCAACGGTGACATGGCTCGGGGCGGAAGGCGATCTCCTTCACCCTAGTGAAAGGAATGCCCGCCGCATTAAGCTGTACACTCCTGTATTATCGAATGAGCAGTTTTATGCACTTAAAACGATTGTCCACCCTGACGTAAAGAGCGAGAACATTCATATGCTGTTTTCTGACGATCTTGAGAAAGGCTTACAGGATTTGTTTGATCAAGCGGAAAAAGCGATTAATCAAGGTGTGTCCCTTTTAATTTTGTCTGACAAAGCAATGACTGAGGAATTGACGCCGATCCCTCCGTTACTGGCTGTCAGCGCGCTGCATCAGCACTTGATCCGCCAAGGCCTGCGGACAAAAGCGAGCATTATCGTTGAATCAGGCGAAGCGCGTGAAGTTCATCACTTTGCCGCTCTCATCGGTTATGGGGCAGATGCGGTAAATCCATATTTGACATATGCCACATACAAGCAGGAAATTGATGAAGGACGGCTCGACATTAATTATGAGGAAGCCGTCAGCAAATACGGTAAAAGTATTACCGAAGGCGTCGTCAAAGTTATGTCAAAAATGGGAATTTCCACAGTTCAGAGCTACAGAGGCGCCCAAATTTTTGAAGCCGTCGGCATCAGTCGGGACGTCATCGGCCAATACTTCACGGGTACGGCATCCCAGCTTGGCGGTATCGGCATCGAAACGATTGCAGAAGAAGCAAAGCAGCGCCATCAAGCGGCATACAAGGGTGATTACAGTAAAACGCTTGATTCAGGAAGTGAATTCCAATGGAGAAACGGAGGAGAGCATCACGCTTTCAACCCGAAAACCATTCATACCTTACAATGGGCGTGCCGGAAAAATGATTACAGCCTGTTTAAACAATACTCTCACGCAGCAGATGAAGAACGGATCGGATTTTTACGCAATCTGTTCGCCTTCCAGGAAGATCGCAAGCCTTTAAGAGTGGAGGAAGTGGAGTCTGCTGCATCAATCGTTAAGCGTTTCAAAACAGGAGCCATGTCATTTGGTTCATTAAGCAAGGAAGCTCACGAAGCATTGGCGATTGCGATGAACCGCCTTGGCGGAAAAAGCAACAGCGGGGAAGGCGGAGAAGATCCGAAACGATTTGTCCCTGATGAAAACGGTGATGACAGAAGAAGTGCGATTAAACAAATCGCATCCGCCCGTTTTGGTGTGAAAAGCCATTACCTCGTCAATGCGGATGAATTGCAAATTAAAATGGCGCAAGGGGCAAAGCCTGGAGAAGGCGGCCAGCTTCCGGGCAATAAAGTATACCCTTGGGTAGCGGATGTCCGCGGTTCAACACCGGGAGTCGGACTGATTTCACCGCCTCCTCACCATGACATTTATTCAATTGAGGATTTGGCTCAGCTCATCCACGATTTGAAAAATGCGAACCGGGATGCGCGAATCAGTGTCAAGCTGGTATCGAAAGCAGGCGTCGGCACCATTGCCGCCGGAGTCGCAAAAGGTACGGCAGATGTCATTGTCGTCAGCGGTTATGATGGGGGAACGGGCGCTTCGCCGAAAACGAGCATTAAGCATACAGGCCTTCCCTGGGAGCTCGGCCTTGCAGAAGCTCACCAAACACTGATGTTAAACGGTTTGCGGGAACGCGTCGTGTTAGAAACAGACGGTAAGCTGATGACAGGGCGCGACGTGGTTATGGCTGCCTTGCTTGGCGCAGAAGAATTCGGATTTGCAACAGCGCCGCTCGTTGTTCTTGGCTGTGTCATGATGCGCGCGTGCCATTTGGATACTTGCCCGGTAGGCGTCGCTACACAAAATCCGGAGCTTCGCAAAAAATTCATGGGCGACCCTGATCACATCGTGAACTACATGCTGTTTGTTGCTGAAGAAGTGCGTGAATATATGGCGCAGTTAGGCTTTAAGACATTTGATGAGATGATTGGACGGACTGATGTTCTTCATGTCAGCGAACGGGCAAAAGCACATTGGAAAGCCGGTCAGCTTGATTTATCTACGCTGTTGTATCAGCCTGAAGGCGTCCGGACTTTCCATACGGCGCAAAATCATAAAATTGATCAGTCCCTTGATATGACGGCCATTTTACCGTCAGTAAAAGAGGCGATTGAAGCCGGTAAAGAAGCGGAAGTTGAAATAAAGATTAATAATACAAACCGTGTAGCCGGAACCATGACAGGAAGTGAAATTTCAAAACGCTACGGAGCGGAAGGACTTCCTGATGATACAATCAAACTTCATTTCACGGGATCAGCCGGGCAAAGCTTCGGGGCATTCGTTCCTAAAGGAATGACGCTTCATTTGAACGGGGATTCAAATGACTACGTAGGAAAAGGGCTTTCCGGCGGGAAAATCATCGTCAAAGCACCTGATGCGTTTAACTGTGAAACACAGGATAATGTCATTATCGGAAACGTAGCCTTTTATGGTGCGACAAGCGGAGAAGCCTATATTAACGGGCGTGCCGGAGAACGTTTTGCGGTCCGCAACAGCGGAGTCAATGTCGTTGTTGAAGGGATCGGAGACCACGGCTGTGAATACATGACAGGCGGCCGGGTTGTCGTTCTCGGAGAAGTCGGCAAAAACTTCGGAGCGGGTATGTCAGGCGGAATTGCATACGTATTGGCTGATGACGCCAAAGCGTTTAAACGAAAATGCAACCTTGAAATGATTTCATTTGAAAAACTGACGGATGAGACAGAGATTCAAGAGGTTAAAGCGATGGTCGAAAAGCATGCGGCGCTGACAAACAGTCAAAAAGCGGCAAGCCTGCTGGATCATTGGGATGAAACCGTCCAAACCTTTATCAAAATCATTCCGACAAACTATAAACAAATGCTCCTCAGCATCGAAGAACAAAAAGCGGCGGGCTTATCAGAAGAAGACGCGATTATGTATGCCTTTGAAGCCAACACAAAACAGGCAAAACAAGCGCCGTCCCAAGGTCAAAAACAAGCGGTAGTACAGTAAGAAAGGGGAGAAGAACATGGGGAAACCAACTGGATTTATGGAAGAAAAACGAGAAAAACCGGCTGAGCGGGACCCTCTCACTCGCTTAAAGGATTGGAAAGAATATTCGGCTCCGTTTTCAGAAGAAGCGTCAAAACGGCAGGGGGCGCGGTGTATGGATTGCGGCACACCGTTTTGCCAAATCGGCGCAGATATAAACGGCTATACATCCGGGTGCCCGATTTATAACGTAATACCTGAATGGAATGATCTCGTGTACCGGGGGCGCTGGAAAGAAGCCTTGGAGCGTCTCCTTAAAACGAATAACTTCCCGGAATTCACAGGGAGGGTCTGTCCCGCTCCTTGTGAAGGCTCTTGTACGCTGGCTATTTCAGATCCAGCCGTTTCCATCAAAAATATTGAACGGACAATCATTGATAAAGGCTTTGAAAACGGATGGATTCAGCCGCGAATTCCCGCAAAGCGCACAGGAAAAAGAATCGCTATTGTCGGCTCAGGCCCCGCAGGTCTTGCAAGCGCCGATCAGCTGAACCAAGCGGGTCATTCTGTGACGGTGTACGAGCGCGCTGACAGAGCAGGCGGTCTGTTAATGTACGGAATTCCGAGCATGAAACTTGATAAGGACATCGTCGAACGCCGCATTAAGCTGCTGACGCAGGAAGGCATTGATTTTGTGACAAACACAGAAATCGGCGTCGACATTACAGCCGATGAGCTGAAAGAACGCTATGATGCCGTTATTCTTTGCACAGGCGCCCAAAAACAGCGCAACCTTTTGATTGAAGGCCGGGAAGCAAAAGGCGTCCACTATGCCATGGATTACTTAACATTAGCCACCAAAAGCTATTTAGATTCTAATTTCAAAGACAAACAATTTATCGACGCTAAAGGTAAAGACGTCATCGTTATCGGCGGCGGAGACACAGGGGCTGACTGCGTAGCTACCGCGTTGCGTCAAAAAGCGCGCAGCGTGCATCAGTTCGGCAAGCACCCTAAGCTTCCTCAGGCACGCACGAATGAAAATATGTGGCCTGAACAGCCGCACGTCTTCACATTGGAATATGCATATGAAGAGGCGCAAGCGAAGTTTGGAAAAGACCCTAGAGAATATTCAATCCAAACGACAAAAATGGTTACTGATAAACAAGGACGCTTAAAAGAACTTCATACGATCCAAATGGAGAAAGTCAGAAATGAGCACGGAAAATATGAGTTCCGCGAGATTCCTGGAACCGAAAAGGTATGGCTTGCACAGCTTGTCTTCATCGCCATCGGTTTTGAAGGCACCGAACAACCGTTATTGAAACAGTTTGGCGTTGATTCAGCAAATCAAAAAATTAATGCAGCTTATGGGGAATATAAAACAAATGTTGACGGGGTTTTTGCCGCAGGGGATGCAAGAAGAGGCCAAAGCTTAATTGTATGGGCAATTAATGAAGGCCGTGAAGCGGCGCGAGAAGTGGACAGTTATTTAATGGGGAGCACTGTTTTACCGTAAATAAAGGGGTTTATTTATAAAACCGGCTGATACCAGCCGGTTTTTTGCGTGAAAACGAAACCTCTTTCTCACTTATTGGTCATGTAAGGTTTAAAGTGTAAATGGAAGATGTCAAACTCCTCTTCATTCTATTCATCAAAGATAAATCCGAGGTTTCCGAATTGCTGTCCCTGCTTCATCTTGGAAAATGCTTCAGCAGCTTGCCCGAGAGGATACATATGATCAATAACGGGATGAATTTTATGAAGCTCTATAAATTCAATCATTTCCGCAAACTCCTCACTGCTCCCCATCGACGTGCCGAGGATGTTGATTTGCGGGAAGAACAATGAACGGACCGGAAAGTCAATATGATCGCCTGAGCTGGCACCGAAGGTTACAATTCGCCCATTCGGCTTTATGACATCGAAATAACTTTGAAACAAGGCGGGGCCTACACTGTCAAGAATGATATCAGCTTTTTTGCCTTTCAGCGCTCCTGTCCAATCTCCATAACTGTCTATTGCGCAATCCGCTCCATAAGCCAGAGCGGATTGCTTTTTCTGTTCACTGCGGGATGTGACGCTGACAGCCGCTCCGATCGCTTTTGCCATTAACAAGGCGTACGTTGCGACACCGCTTCCGATACCGGGGAGAAGAAGGTGTTCCCCTTTTTTTAGCTGCCCCTTTGTAAATAACGCGCGATAAGCGGTTAATGCTGATAACGGCAGCACGCCGGCTTCTTCCCAGGAAAGGCGGGCGGGCTTTTGGACGGTATTTTCCGCCGGAATGATCACATACGGAGAAAAAGTTCCATCTGCAGGACCTCCTAAAATGGCGGGAACTTGCGGTACATCATGAATCGTTTTCCAATTCAGCACAGGATTTATGATGACCTCTTTATGAAGCAGATATGAAGGAACGCCTTCACCTGTTTCTGTAATGATTCCCGCTCCGTCTGAACCGAGAATAAATTCAGGATCCCCTTTTTTATGTTGTTTCAGTAAAAACAAATCGCGGTGATTTAATCCAGCTGTTTTCAGTTTCACTTTTACTTCTCCGTGCCCGGGCTGTCTGTCAGGCACCTGTCTGAAATCAAATCCATTTTCGTGTATGATAAGGGCATTCATTATTCTTTTCTCCTTTATTATTGATGAGAAAAATTGTACAGGCTGTTTCAATTTAAGTGAAATATCTAATATTGATGGCTGGTTATCAATAAAAATCATAGCAAGAAGGTGCCCTTATATGGAAAGCGGAGACTTAAAGGTGTTTCAGGCTGTCGCTAGAGAAGGAAGCATTTCTAAAGCGGCGAAAAGCCTGCACTATGTTCAAACAAATGTAACAAATCGTATTCAGCAGCTGGAACGGCAATTAAACACGCAGCTTTTTTACAGGACGAACAGGGGAATAAAGCTTACAGCCGCAGGTGAAAGTTTATTAAAAGACGCAGACCGGATACTTCAGTTGCTTCACCAAGCACAAACATCTGCACAGTTAACCGATCTTCCGAAGGGGCCGCTCCGGGTCGGTTCGCTTGAAACGGCAGCAGCCGTTCATCTCCCTAAGTTTTTCGCAGCCTATTATGAGCGCTATCCGGAAGTAAATCTTTCATTGTCTACAGGTGATACGCACACCTTGGTGCAAAACGTTCTGCACTATGAATTAGACGGCGCTTTTGTATATGGGCCGGTTGTTCATGAAGATCTTAAGCAAATCGCTGTTTTTCAAGAGGAATTGGTTTTGGTCTCAAATGAACGGGAAAGCGCTTTGCAGAACAAGCTGCAGAAGCCGATTCTGTTTTTGGCCGCAGGCTGTTCACACCGCCAAAAAATAAAAAGCTTTCTTGAAGAAGAGGGAATTACTACTGATAAAATCATAGAATTCGGAACGTTAGAAGCCATTATAGGAGCTGTGGCAGCAGGGATGGGCGTTTCTTTTTTACCTGCATCAGCATGCCGTTATTTTAAAAACAGAGAGAACATTTATCTCCATGAGCTGCCTTCAGGCTTTCGAAATATGAATATATCGTTTATATACAGGCGTGATTTATTTCTGACAGCGGCATTTGAAAAAATGCGGGTCGAATTGGAGGGAATAAGTGTTTTTGAAAAGATGCGGGAATAGATATAAAGCTGCCTATGCCCGCAGTTTCAAATAATGAGGCGGCTTGGTTATAAATTACCTGTCTGAATCGATTCTGTTGTGTTATTACAGTTATAACCATTAGGATAAAAATTGAAGTTTTGTAAATTGTAGCTTTGATATTCATTTGTGTAGTTACGTTACACTTTTTAATATTTTTTCACTTCCTAAGCACCCCCTAATATTTTCAAACATGTTCATTATAACCTATTTTACAAATTATGGTACGCGATTTTAAGTTCATATTTTTCGAGAAATCTTTCCTTTAGAGAAAGTTAAATAGTTTATAAGATTCCTCAAAAGTCGTGCAGTATTAAAAGGTAGTTTTGAGTCGGTGAAAATTCCGATGTATTTTTTTGAGAAGTCTTTCTTTTCAAGGATAATTATGTATAATAAGATAAAGATTTCAAATGAAAATGCTTTTTAATGGGAAAATAAAATGTAAAATTGCGATGATAAGGACATGAGTCATTCTAACCGGCATCAGAGAGGGGGGGCACGGCTGAGACCTTCCCGGCACGAAGACTGACTTACCGCCTATTGAGCTGTGTTGGTGAACTGACAGTAGCCGATACCGTACAGCCACGTTACGGCAAAAATGAGCCGTCACTTCAGTGTGGCGGGAATTTGGGTGGAACCGCGGGTCTGACACACACTCGTCCCTTCTTTAGGGATGGGTGTGTTTTTTTATTTATTATAAATAAAGGAGAGTCGAACCGTGAACCAGGAATACATTGTTATCACATTTCCGGACGGAAATCAAAAAGAGTATCCTAAAGGCGTAACGTTAGAGGAGATTGCGCAATCAATCAGCCTGAGTGTAAAAAAGACTTCAGCAATAGGCAAGGTAAACGGATTACTGTATGACCTTAAGCGGAGTATTTGTGAGGACGCAGCGATTGAGCTGTGCAGCTTACAATCAGAAGCAGGTCTGGAGGTCATGAGACATACAGCCGCCCATGTATTAGCGCAAGCCGTAAAACGGCTGTATAAAGATGTCCATTTAGGGATCGGCCCTGTTATCGACAATGGGTTTTATTATGATTTCAATATGAAAGATACCGTAACTGAGCAAGACTTGGCGGCAATTGAGAAAGAGATGAACCGTATTATTTCAGAACAGCCGGACATGATCCGTGAAGAAATCTCCCGGGAAAAAGCAAAAGAAATGTTTGCTCATGATCCGCTTAAGCTTGAGCTTTTAGAAGAAATTCCGCATGAAGAGACAGTGAGTATTTACCGTCAGGGCGAATTTACCGATCTATGCCGCGGTCCGCACTTGCCCTCTGCCGGTTTCATTAAAGCTTTTTCTCTTACGCATGTGTCAGGCGCTTATTGGCGCGGCGACAGCAATCGTAAAGTGCTGCAGCGCATCTACGGAACGGCATTTGCGTCAAAAAAAGAACTGAAACAGCATTTTCAGCTCATAAAGGAGGCAGAAAAGAGAAATCATCGAAAATTGGGAGCGGAATTAGACCTTTTTATGTTTTCAGAAGAAGCGCCCGGCATGCCTTTTTATTTGCCAAACGGGCAGTTTATCCGGAATACGCTTGAATCGTTTTTGCGGAATTTACAGGACTCCTATCATTATCAGGAAGTGCGGACACCTATGATGATGAATCAGCGGCTTTGGGAACGATCGGGTCATTGGGATCATTATAAGGAAAATATGTATTTTTCTGATGTCGACCATCAGCGCTTTGCGTTAAAACCGATGAACTGCCCCGGCCATATGCTGATGTTTAAAGATAAGCTTCGTTCCTATCGCGATCTTCCGATTCGGATAGCGGAGTTCGGACAGGTGCATCGCCATGAATTCAGCGGAGCGCTGAACGGTTTGCTGCGTGTAAGATCTTTTTGCCAGGATGACGCGCACATTTTTGTAACGCCGAATCAAATTGAGGCAGAAATAGCATCAGCGCTGCAGATAATAGATGAAGTCTACAGTACGTTTGATTTTTCCTATGATGTCGAGCTGTCAACAAGACCTGATCACCATATGGGAAGTGAAGAGCTATGGGATCAGGCTGAAGGCGCATTAGAAAATGTCTTAAAAAAACTAGGTTACGATTATCATGTGAATCAGGGAGATGGAGCGTTTTATGGTCCGAAAATCGACATTCACATAAAAGATGCCCTGAATCGAAGCCATCAGTGCGCAACCGTGCAGCTGGATTTTCAAATGCCGGAAAAATTTGATTTAACATATATCGATGAAGAAAACCAAAAAGTACGGCCTGTCGTGATTCACCGCGCCGTATTCGGTTCTCTTGACAGATTTCTCGGCATTATCATTGAACATTTCGGAGGTGCGTTTCCGTTATGGCTGGCGCCGGTTCAAGTGAAAATCATTCCTGTCTCACACGCTGTCCATCAAGAGTATGCAGAAGAGGTGCAGCTGCATTTAAAGAAAAGGAATATCCGGGCGGAGCTGGATGTGCGCGATGAAAAACTCGGCTATAAGATCAGAGAGGCACAAATGAAGAAGATTCCGTATCTTGCAGTTGTAGGGGATCGGGAGCGCGGCCATCAATCTGTCCATGTAAGACAATACGGAAAAGAATCGTCATTTGAAGTGAAGCTGGCAGATTTCATTTCACAAATCAAGGATGAGACTGATCGAAAAACACTGCTTCAGGAAAAATAACATTGACATATCGTAAATTCACGATATAATGAGCGTATGAAACCGATAGATATTTTTAAAGCATTGTCCAATGAGTCGCGCTTACAAATTTTACAATGGCTGAAAGAACCGGACCGTCATTTTGCCCCTCATGAAGGAATCGATATGAATGATATCGGCGTATGTGTCAGTCAGATTACCGATAAGCTGCAGATGACGCAGTCGACGGCGTCTCAATATCTTTCCATCCTTCAGCGGGCAGGCCTCATTCAGACAAAACGTATCGGCAAGTACACATATTATAAAAGAGATGAAGAAGCCATCAAGGCGATTGCCGATTTTTTTCAGCACGAGATGTAAGGCTGAATCCTTAAGAAGGGTTCAGTTTCTTTTTCAGTCTACATATCGACATATTGCGAATTGTTTCTTTCTAATTTTTATATCGATATATCCCAATATATCTTTATATAAATCACATCTAAGGAGTGTGTAAGATGAAAAACACATGGAAGGTTTATATTTTGGCCATTATCAGTTTTTTAGTCGGAACATCAGAATACGTCATATCCGGCGTGCTCGACCGTATTGCTGATTCATTGGGCATCACGCTGGCAGCGGCGGGGCAGCTCATTACGATTTTCTCGTTTGTTTATGCGATCGGAACGCCTGTCATAATGGCTCTTACTGCAAGACTGGACAGAAAAAAACTTATCATGTACGCCCTCGGGGTGTTTATTTTCGGTAATCTGTGTTCCTTTATCCTTCCGGGATACGGACTGTTTGTGGCGGCTCGGGTTATCATGGCAATTGGTGCGGGAATGGTTGTGGTAACCGCACTCAATATCGCTGCAAAAATTGCTCCTCCCGGAAAACAGGCAAGTTCCCTTGCCACGGTCATCATGGGGTTTACGGCAGCACTTATTATCGGCGTGCCCATCGGCAGAGTCGTGTCGGAAGCTTTTGGGTGGAGATCTGTTTTTGGAGGAATCGCCGCCTTGGGGATCATTGCCATCATCATTCTATTTTTCACATTACCGCAGACAAAGGGAGATAAACCGGTACCGCTCGTTCAGCAATTTTCTCTTTTAAAGAAACGTAAGGTAGCGGTCGGCTTGGCTATTACGTTCTTTTGGTTAGGGGGATATTCTGTTGCGTACACGTATCTATCACCGTATTTGCTGAACGTGTCCCATATAAGCAGCCGGATGCTCAGTACGCTGCTGTTCATATTCGGAGTTGCAAGTCTTGTCGGTTCTAAATTAGGCGGTTTCAGCGCTGACAGGTGGGGCGCACGGGTAACTTTAACCGGCGGGATGGCGCTCCATACCCTGATGCTGATCTTATTGTCACTTGTCACACATTCTGTTGCCGGCGTAGCGGCAGTGCTTACGTTATGGTCGTTTGCCGCCTGGTCATCAGGCCCCGCTCAGCAATATCATTTAGCAACCATGGAGCCTGAATCCTCAGGTGTCTTACTCGGCCTCAACCAGTCTATGATGCAATTGGCTATGGCCGCAGGCGCCGGGATCGGCGGCATTGCTGTTACTCAGCTTTCTCTTGCTTCGGTTACTTGGATTGGAGCAGGCGGGATGATGATTGCGATGTGTGCCGTGCTCTCGCTTTCTCCCTTACGGATTAAAAAGCATTGTTCAGAAATCAGTGCAGAATAGAAGAAGCCTAATTTCTCTTTTCGAGAAATTAGGCTTTTTCTTATTTATTGCATTTCTTTAAATTAACGCCGATGGCGGCTCCGTTTCGGCTTGAATCGGCAACTCCCGTGAACGTGCCGTTTTCACGGTCGATTAGTATACTTTGCACATTGCCGATATCAACCGGGCTGGCGCCGAATTTATGTCCCATTCCGTTTAACTTGGTAAGGACATCTTGCGGCACTCCGTCTTCATACCGATAGGATGTCATACTGTTTGTGTAAATTCTCGGCTCCTCGACAGCTGCTTTCAGGTCCATACCGTACTCGACTTTATTCAGGATCGTTTGCAGGACCGAAGAAATAATTGTCGCTCCGCCAGGGGAACCGACGGTTAATACAGGTTTGTCACCCTTAAATAAAATGGATGGATCCATGCTGCTCAGCGGCCGTTTATTTGGCTGAACTTCATTTGCTCCGCCTGGAACCGCGTCAAAATCCGTTAATTCGTTATTCAGGACGACGCCATAACCGGGAACCATAATACCGGAGCCGAACAACTGCTCAATCGTCGTCGTGTAGGATACTACATTCCCAAAGCGGTCCGCAACTGTGAAGTGAGTCGTTTGGCCTTCTTGCTTGTCGGTCGGCTGCTCAACTATCTTATAGTTTGCAGAGCCTTCTTGATAGGCCCAAGGATCACCGGCTTTCGGTTTTTTGTTTACTTTATTGATGTCTATCAGCTGCCTCCGGGCATTGATATAGTCGGAATTAAGCAGCCCTTTCAGAGGAACGTTGACAAATTCGGGATCACCTGCGTATGCAGCGCGGTCAGCATAAGCCAAATGCATTGTTTCTGCAAGAAGGTGATATTTTTGCCATGAACGGATATCATATTGAGAAAGCTTAAAATCATCCAAGATATTCAGCATTTGTAAAAGGAAAACACCGCCGGAACTTGGAGGGGGCGTAGTGGCAATATGATAACCCTGGTAATCTCCCCAAATCGGTTTGTCAATCGTAACATTGAAATTTTTAATATCTTTTTCCGTCATCGAACCGCCGAATTCCTGTACAGTATCAGCAAGCTTTTTGGTGAACGCGCCGTCATAGAAGGATTTAGTGCCTTTGTATTTTATGGCTGTGAACGTTTTTGCTAAGTCTTTTTGGACGAGTTTGTCTCCTTCTTTCAGAGGTTCTCCGTTCGGAAGAAAGACATCTTTGGCGGCAGTGTGTGATAATTTGTCTTGATAATCTGAGATGGCATCAGCTAAAACCGAATCAATCGGAAAGCCTTTTGAGGCAAGTTTAATGGAAGGAGTGATGAGCTGTTTCATGGAGCGTGTGCCCCATTTGTCGAGCGCTTTTTCAAGGCCTTTTAATGTTCCAGGAACACCGACAGCGGTGCCTTTTGTAACCCGTTCGGAGAAAGGAATGGCTTTTCCGTTCTCATCCAGAAACATATCTGGAGTTGCGCCTGCCGGTGCCCGTTCCCGGCTGTCAATAATGGTGGTATCTTTTGTTTTGGCGTCATAAACCATCATAAATCCGCCTCCGCCGATACCTGACATCATAGGTTCAGTCACGTTTAATGCAAATTGAATTGCGACTGCGGCGTCAACTGCATTGCCGCCTTTTTTCAGCACGTCGGCTCCAATTTCTGAAGCGAGCGGATGGGCGGTGGCTACCATGCCGTCCTTGCCGACATCCACCTGTTTGTAGTCATCGTAGGAAAATGAGTGTTTTTTAGCCTGAGCATGATAAGGGATGCTTCCGGCCGTCAGCAAAGCACTAAGCAGAACGATAAAACAGAGATTTTTCACTTTTTTCATAGTCTGCCTCCTTTATTTTCCTCTTACAATTATAGAATAAGAAAAATGTGCTGTTTTCACAAGTGACAAAGGGAATAGTCAGGGATATAAAAAGATTTGCTTTCTGTGTGAATATAATCAAACGGAAATAGGCTTAAGGGGAAACTGCTTTAAAAGAGGATGCGATACAAGCATATTTGTGAAAAATAAGCTACAATAAAAAGCATGATGAATGAAAGGGATGTGAGCCATGTATTTAACGATCAAGGAAACAGCGGAGTTTACCAGCCTTCCTGAAGAATATGTACAAAACTTGGTTCTGAAGAATAAAATAAGGGCCGTCCATGACGGACATCAGTATTTAATTAACAAGGAACAATTTCACACACACCTTGAGCAGCTGGAAAAATATAAGGAAATGATTCAAGAGATTTTAAATGAACCGATTCCTGAGGATGTTGATGTAAAAGACGAGGATTAGGACACAATTACATATTGTGTCTTTTTTTTGTATTTTTTCAGCTGTTCGTTAAAAAAACGGGTGCTCAGATTTTGTTTTAAAGGTGTTGTTTTTCTTTTTTAATACCATGGGTATCTGAATCATTAAAAACCCATGAAGAGGGTTTAAATGGCTTTATGGAGAGTTGCAATAAAAATAAGACTCTTTGTCCCTTTATGTAACACTATGTATATTATGTTACATAAGGGGCTTTATCCTTTATCATTCAACAGGTTTCGACTATAATAGTAACATAAGACTCAATATGTTACTTTACCATTTTTAAGGAGTTTTCAGATGCATATCGTACAGCCGATCCGGAGCTTGGAGAAAATTCAGGAAGTCAAACGTTATTTAATGAACAAAAGCGAGAGGGATTATTTTTTATTTATTTTCGGCATGAACAGCGCTCTGCGCATTTCTGATATTTTGCCGCTTCGGGTGAAAGATGTCAGGAACAAAGATCATGTTTGGGCAACCGAAAGCAAAACAAGAAAGAAACGAAAAATTTTAATATTAGAATCACTGAAAGCTGACATTTACGCCTATACAAAAGATATGAAGGAGAATGACTATTTATTTAAATCCAAACGGACAAATAAGCCCATTTCCCGCATTCAGGCGTACAGAATTTTAAAGGAGGCGGCAGCTGCCTGCGGACTGGAGGAGATCGGCACGCATACGCTGAGAAAAACGTTCGGCTACCATTTTTATCAGCGGACGAAGGATATCGCCGAGCTTCAGCGGATTTTAAATCATTCTTCTCCTTCGATTACAATGCGCTATATCGGCATTGATGAAGATACGACAAGAGCCGCGTATAAAGTATTCGGAGGACTGTAGGCTTGAAAAAAATGAGCATCAGCGGTACTATTATGGAAGTAAGCTCTAGTAGCACAGCGGATAGTGCAGCAGTTTCCTAAACTGCAGGTCGGGAGTTCGAATCTCTCCTAGAGCGTAAAAAAGACAATGGCTTACTGCTGGCCATTGTCTTTTTTGATTACTTTTTCTTAACCGGAATCCAAATTTCAGTTCTGTGCTTTTCATCAGTAATGTCAGCAGCTGCATCATATACCTCAATTTCAGGGCCTCCGGCATGTTCATAACCGGTAGAAGGAAACCATTCTGAGAAAATCCTTTCCCACGTGTTTTGCACGGCGCCCGGAACAGGCCCGATGGCTTCAAAAACTGCCCATGTCGCCCGCCGGATTGTTTTCACACAGCAGCCTTCCGGAATCGGTCCGCCATGTTTTTCTGCGGCGATAAGATACGTAAACTCTTGGAGATCTCCGTCATAATCGGTACAAATACCGAGAAGGGAAGAGGAGTCAGCTGCCGCTGCAAGACGGTCCGTAAAACCATTTGTATTCAGCTCTTCCCAAAACTCCGGAATTCTTCTTTTATTTACTGAATTGACCACAGACACATGAAGCGGTTTGCCGACGACTTCGAAAGCTTCTTTTTCTTTCATTGTGTAGTTCATTTCTTCTGCTCCCGTCACTTGAAGCGGTGTCGATCACCTTTGTTTGATGAACGGCTAATTCCTGCGCGGCGACTGTCAATTTCCGTTTTCTGATATATTCAGAGACTGTCGATCCCGTCAGCATAAGAAATAATCGCTGGTAATGAAATTTGGAAGAATGCGCGGATTGCGCGATGTCTTCAATCGTCATGTCTTGATCAAGGTTCGCTTCGATATAATCAAGGCTTTTACATAGCAGCTCCAGCATAAGGCGCGTCTCCTTTCTGTCTGTCATGTTAACAGTGCCGGGATTTACATTCCGGTCATTTCGTGCCCGCCTGAGACAGGATTGTAACCTTGTCATAGCAAAAAAGCCCGCTAAAAGCGGACTCTTTCTTATATAACAGCATCAAATTGATTTACTTTCCAGACATTGTTTTCTTTTACGAATGTGACATCACGTTTCGCTGACGGAGAACCGTCAAGAGTCGGTACTGTGAATCGGTATGTTTTTGCGCTTCCTTTATTAGAAAGGAGGGTCATTTTTGCTTTTTTCCAATTGAGAAGATTGTCTCCGTCGCCGACCGGAACAGCCAATTTGCCGTCTTTCACGGCGAAGTGATAATTTTTAAAGCCTTTGTCAATGGCTTGCTTTGTAAAAACAGGTGTCAAATATTTCACAGCTTTTGTTTTTGTGCCGAGCTCCTTGCACATAAATACATATTGCAGGTTTTGATATTCGAAAGGCTCAGATGTGCAGTTTGTATTTGATTTGTAAGTGCCGCCGCTCATTGTGTTCCAGAAATGTTCTCTAGCTGATAAGGCCAATTGCAGTGCTTGCTTTTGTGTAAGGTCATTAGATGTATTTTTTGCCGTTGCCACTGTGCCTAATGACAGGATCAATGTAATCGTCGTTAAAAATAATAGCAGTTTTTTCATGATTTTTTCTCTCCTTCAATCAATCTCTTTCTCTTATGTTACAAATGTTACAATAATTACGGTAAGATTACAATACCTTTTCAGAAATATTTTCCGCACTTTTTATTTTTATGATGAATTTCCATTAACGGCGAAAATAAAAGATAGAGAGTTTCGTGTGAACAAAAGGTTTTTACAAGCTGTATGCTGAATAATAAAATGAAAGAAAACAAAAAAAGGAGTCCTTACATATGGAAGTACAAGATAATCGGGAGCAGGGCATCGACAGCCAGTCTGTATGGCGGTCGATGTCACTGTTTCTAGTGCCGCTGCTGTTAAGCAATGTATTGCAATCTGTGGGCCAATTGGTCGGAATGGTATTTGTGGGCAGGTGGCTCGGCGTCGATGCGCTCGCCGCAGTTTCGTCATTTTTTCCGCTGTTTTTCCTGCTGATTTCGTTTACGATCGGTATCGGTTCAGGAAGCTCTATTCTGATCGGGCAGGCTTTCGGCGCGCGAAACGAAGAAAGACTGAAAGCCATTGTCGGCACAACGCTGACATTTACCTTTTTGCTCGGTGTCGTTCTGGCCGTCATTGGAAGTGTTTTTACGCTTGATATTTTGCGGCTGATGGGAACGCCGGAAAACGTGATAGATGTCAGTGTCCGATATGCACGCATATTGTTCTGCGCAATGCCGCTGATGTTTTTATATTTTGCTTATACGACATTTTTACGGGGAACGGGAGATTCAAAGACGCCGTTTTACACATTAATAGTAAGTACAGTGATTAACATCGGGCTTTTGCCGCTGTTGATTCTCGGGCTTTTCGGGCTTCCGAAATTCGGCATTTACGGCTCGGCGTATGCAACCGTTATTTCAACGATTATCACATTTATCGTCCTCATGGTGTATTTACGGAAAACGAAACACCCGCTCGCATTTGACCGGGAAGCGCTCCGCAGCCTGAAAATGGATAGAAAGCTGCTTGCGCTGCTGCTTAGGCTCGGCATTCCGTCAAGCATCAACATGATTCTCGTATCGCTTTCTGAAATAGCCGTCATTTCCTTTGTTAATCATTACGGATCAAACGCAACGGCTGCTTACGGTGTCGTCAATCAAGTCGCGAGTTATGTGCAGATGCCTGCCGTCAGCCTCGGAATCGCCGTTTCGATTTTTGCCGCCCAATCTATAGGGGCCAATCAATTCGGCCGTT
Source organism: Bacillus nakamurai (assembly GCF_001584325.1). Classification (GTDB taxonomy): domain Bacteria; phylum Bacillota; class Bacilli; order Bacillales; family Bacillaceae; genus Bacillus; species Bacillus nakamurai. The sequence continues at coordinate 523,858 of NZ_LSAZ01000041.1, read as the reverse complement.
TGAAACAAGTGATCAAAGTCGGCATCGGTCTGAATTATCTGATCGGGGGCGTGCTGATTATTTTGATTTATGCCTTTTCCCGGCAGATATTGGCTTTGTTTTTAACGGATCAAGATACGCTGCACATCGCCCACAGCCTCATTATGATTACATTATGGAGCTATTTGATTTTCGGCCATGCTCAGATCGTCTCTGCGACAATGCGGGCGAGCGGCACCGTATTATGGCCGACAATCATCAGTATTTTTACAATTTGGGGTGTTGAAGTGCCTGTCGCCTTCATTCTTTCTCATTATACGAATCTCGGCATTCTCGGCATTTGGGTCGGTTATCCGGCCGCCTTTGTCATCAGCCTTCTGCTGCAATACAGCTATTACCGATTCGTATGGAAGAAAAAACAGATTACCCGGCTGATTCAATAAGCTTTACAATACATCGCTCTGTTCATGCAGGCGATGTTTTTTGCAGAAGGAAAATGAGTTTATAAAATGGAATTCCTATACATGCTATAAAACAAAGAAAGGGCAGGTGGCTTATGACGATTGAACATACGACCTATTTAGGAGTCCCCGCAATCAAAGCCGGCAATGATCAGGCTGAATTTATCATTGTGCCGGAATGGGGCTCAAATGTTATTTCTCTTCAGGATAAAAAAACCGGTATGCGTCTTCTCAGAGAACCGAAGACGCCGGAGCAATTTCACGATACACCGATGCTTTTCGGAATTCCTGTTTTATTTCCGCCGAACCGGATTACGGATGGGACATTTCATTTTCACGGCCGCACGTATCATTTTGATATAAACGAAAAGGATAAACATAATCATATTCACGGTTTTCTTTACAGTGCGCACTGGAAGGTTGTCACGATGAAAGAAGAGGATGGCCATCTGCTGGCCGAAACAGAAATCGATCTTTCAAAGATACCCCATGTGTATGAGCAATTCCCGCATGACGTGATTGTCCGAATGTCGTATACACTGAAAGACAATGTATTTTCTCAGCGGGCGCTGATTATCAATAAAGGAACGGAAGCCCTCCCATGGGGACTCGGCTATCACACCTCCTTTATCTTTCATGAAGACAGCTCCCGGCTTTTTTTGACGGCGGACCGAAAGTGGGAATTAAATGATCGTTTCGTGCCGACGGGCAGTTTGTTGGATGTGCCGGATAAAGAAGCGTTTCAGGAAGGCATGTCTTTAAAAAACAAGCAGTTTGATGATGTTTTCCTTTCTTCTGGGCGAAACGGCGAAAAAAACGAGGCGGTCATATTTCATCCGAGTGAGCAATTAACCGTTACGTATCGGGCTGACCGGGCTTTCAAACATTGGGTTGTCTACAACGGTGACGGGAAGCAGGGATTTGTGAGCCTTGAGCCTTATACATCCGTCACAGATGCGTTCAATCTTAATCTGCCGTCATCGCTTACCGGACTGCAGATTCTGGAACCTGGCGGGGAAGCATCGGCGTCATGTGATATCATTATTCAGCGCAAGGGAAAATAGGGGAGAGGCGGGATGGAAAGTGAAAAAACATGTGAAACGCTGGGCCGCCGTGATGCTGCTTTTTGTCATTGCCGCGGTTCCTTATATTGATGATTCTGCCAAAGCGGTTGAAAAAAAAGGCGCTTTAACAGAGCAGCTTACAAAAATTCTCGAGGAAGAACCCGCCTTAAAAGGCGCCATAGCGGGAGTCAGCATTCGTTCTGCCAAAACCGGGGAAGTTCTGTTCGGCCATCAGGAAGATGTGCGGCTGAGACCTGCGTCCCTGATGAAGCTCCTGACGGCTTCGGCGGCGCTTTCTGTACTCGGTGAAGACTACACATTTAAAACAGAAGTGCGGACAGACGGCGCAGTCAAAGGAAAACAATTACACGGAAATCTTTATCTTGCGGGAAAAGGTGATCCGACCCTTTTGACATCTGATTTTGACAAAATGGCAGAGCAGGTAAAAAAAGCGGGAATAAACGTCATCAAAGGGGATGTAGTAGGTGATGACACATGGTATGACCATATCCGGTATTCCGCTGACCTGCCATGGAGCGATGAAGGTCAATATTATGGCGCACAAGTATCCGCCCTTACCGCTTCCCCTAATGAGGACTATGATGCCGGAACCGTTATTGCGGAAATCAGCCCGGCTGAACAGCCCGGCAAAAAGGCAAGCGTTACGATTTCACCAAAAACGAGTGTCGTGCATGTTAAGAATGAAGTAAAAACCGTTGCAGCCGGCGAGAAAAAAGACTTGACGATTGAGCGTGAGCACGGCGGCAATTTGATCACCATAAAGGGAACCATACCGGCCGGCGCAGGAAAAACAAAAGAATGGGCCGCTGTGTGGGGACCGACCAACTATGCTTTAGATTTATGGAAACAAGCACTTAAAAAACAAGGCATTACCGTAAAGGGAAAAGTCAAATCCGGAAAAATGCCGCATCATACAGATCTGATAACATCCCGAAAATCCGTGCCTCTTTCAAAACTGCTGATTCCATTTATGAAACTGAGCAACAACGGACACGCCGAAATCCTTATCAAGGAAATGGGGAAAGTCAAAAAAGGGGAAGGCAGCTGGGAAAAAGGATTGGAGGTTATGACCTCCCAGCTTTCAGCTTTCGGACTGAATCCAGACGAGCTGATCGCGAGAGACGGATCTGGCGTATCCCACATAGACGGCGTATCCGCGGACCAAATCGGGGCGCTTTTATATGCGGTTCAAAAAGAGAAATGGTTCCCGGCTTTGCTTCACTCGCTGCCTGTGGCGGGATCAAGCGACAGAATGACGGGGGGCACACTGCGGAATCGGCTGAAAGATACCCCGGCGGAAGGAAAAATTAAAGCGAAAACCGGTTCATTAACGAGTGTCAGTTCAATTGCAGGCTATGCAGAAACAAAATCCGGAGACATGTTGATTTTTTCCGTTCTTCAAAACGGACTGCTTGATGAAGATGATGGGAAAGACATTGAAGATAAAATAGCCGTTTTATTGGCGAATCAATAAGATGAAAGTGAAAATGGCCGATCCCTAAAGGATGCGGCTTTTTTTATATTTCGGGGCGGAGTATCCGAATTATTATCCCGCTATCATGAATCAGTTCCGGAACATTTTTCACTGGCGGAACAAGCCTCACATCAAAGACAAAGCACAGCTGCTTCCAGAAACACACTTACTCTTTCACACTTTTCGCTCAAGCAGAGCCGGACATGTTTTCCGGTTTGCACACCTTATATGTCGGCGGAGAGGCTCTATCACCCGCACTCATGAATACGGTCAGACAGCGATGCCCGAATCTCAGCCTTTATAACATATACGGGCCGACGGAAAATACGACGTTTTCAACCTTTTTTGAAATCAAACAGGATTTCTCACAGCCGATCCCGATCGGCAAACCGATTAGTAATTCGACCGCCTTTATCATTGACAAGAACGGACGGCTTGCGCCGATCGGCGTTCCCGGCGAGCTTTGTGTCGGCGGTGACGGGGGTGCAAAAGGCTATTTACACAGGCCTGAATTAACAAACGAAGTATTTGTGGAGCATCCCTTTTATCCGGAAGAAAAAATGTACAAAACCGGCGATCTGGCACGCTGTCTTCCTGATGGAAATATAGACTATATCGGCCGGCTTGACCGTCAATTCAAGATTCGCGGCAAACGAATTGAACCGGCAGAAATCGAAGCGCGGCTGAACGGGATTGAAGGGATTCAAGAAGCGGCGGTTGCTATTTCAGCAGAAGGAGAAGAGGCGGTCCTTTGTGCGTATTATACAGGCGCCCAGACGGAGGAAAGAACCATACGTTCAATATTGGCAAGGTCGCTTCCGGATTATATGATTCCGCAATACTGGATAAAGCTTGACCGTATGCCGCTTACCGCAAACGGCAAAGTCGACCGCGGCGCTCTCCCTGAGCCTGAACGGAAAGAAGCTGTAAGAAATATCATTCCGCCGCGAAACTGGGTTGAACGGGAGCTGATTGAGATCTGGAAGCCGGTACTCGGTATAGCGGAGCTCGGCATTCAAGATGACTTCTTCGAGCTTGGCGGCCACTCGCTAAAAGCATTACAAGTCATCCACCAGCTGAAGAGCAGCCAGCAGCTGGATGTCCCGATCGAATTATTATTCGAAATTCCGACAATCGAACAATTAGCGGAAAAGCTGTATTCCCGGCAGCTGAGCACAGCAGCCGAACAGCATATCAGCAGATTGAATCAGCCGGCGGGACCGAATCTTTTCTGTTTTCCGCCCATCTCAGGTTTTGGCATTTTCTTCAAAGAGCTTGCGGCAGCATTAAATGGACAATCCACTGTGTACGGCTTTAACTTTATTGAAGAAGACAGCAGAATGGAGCAATACATTGATAAAATCATTGAAATCCAGCCAAAAGGCCCTTATATCCTTTTAGGGTATTCGGCCGGCGGAAATACGGCGTTTGAGGCTGCAAAAGCGATGGAAAGCCGCGGACTGGAGGTCAGTGACCTCATTATCGCAGACGCCTACTATCAAGGGGCAGGCGCTCATAAGGATATGTTTGAAGCGGCCTATGTCCAGCAAAATGCAGAGGTGATACAGCATATCGCCGCAAACAGCGGCAAACGGTTAGAGCGCCATCTGTAAAATCCGTCCGAATGGTTCGCTGAGGCAGAGGGCAAGATAGGGAAAATCCAGTGTTTTTGGAGGCTTATCATGACTAACCTATCTTGGCTCACGTATTTGATGATTATCCTTGCGAGCTACCGGCTGACCCATTTAATTGTGTTCGATAAGATTACAGAATTTATCCGAAAACCCTTTACAAAACAAGAAAAAACGATGGATACAGCAGGGCATGTCGGACAAAAACGCGTACCGTCCTCTACATTCGGTTACATGCTGCAGTGCTATTGGTGTGCCGGCGTCTGGTGCGCCATATTGATCGGCATCTGCTATCTGGTATGGCCAAGCTATGCCGTTCCGGTAATTTTTATTCTGTCAATTGCCGGTGCGCAGGCGATTCTCGAAACGTTTGTCGGCGTCGGAACGAAAGTGATAGACGTGTTGGCTGCCATGAAACATAAAAAGTCCTAAAGCAGTTTGTATTTCTTTAGGACTTTTTCCTCTTTCTATAGGCCGAGAGGAGCAAAGAAGTCCTCCTTATTCACCGCTCCGCCCGCTTTAGAATACCGTAAAGCAGGGAGGGGGAGAAAAATGAAAGGCTGCCGTCCGATCATCATATGGTTTTTCACCGTTTTACTGACAGCCGGCATCTTCAGCGCTTCAGCATCCGCAAAATCATTAAACGAAACTCAGCCAGACAGGGAAATGAGGGCGGTATGGATTGCCTCAGTAACCAATATCGATTGGCCTTCTAAAAAAGGGCTGTCCCCAGATGAGCAAAAAAAGGAATTTCTGAAGTTGCTTGATGACGTGCAAGCGATGGGGATGAATGCCGTCGTTGTGCAAATTAAGCCCACCGCCGACGCATTTTATCCATCAGATTACGGGCCTTGGTCCGAATACTTGACAGGAACACAAGGGAAAAATCCCGGGTATGATCCGCTCGCTTTTTTAGTCGAAGAAACCCACAAACGCAATCTGGAATTCCACGCCTGGTTTAACCCTTACCGGATCACAATGAATCACACAAATTTGGATGCGCTTTCATCTGATCATCCGGCACGGGCTCACCCTGACTGGGTCGCTGCCTACGGAAAACAGCTGTATTATAATCCGGGACTTCCCGAAGTGAGACAGTTTATAGTCGATGGGATCAAAGAAGTAGTCAGCCGTTATGACATTGACGCCGTTCACATGGATGATTATTTTTATCCTTATAAGATCGCCGGACAGGAATTTCCCGATCGTGCCGCGTACGAGCAATACGGAAAAGCTCATTTTTCCAGCATTGATGATTGGCGGAGAGACAACGTCAACCGGCTCGTCAAGCAAATAAACCAAACCATAAAAAAAGAAAAATCATATGTCAAATTCGGGATCAGCCCTTTCGGCGTATGGAGAAACGCGGCTGATGACCCGACAGGCTCCAACACTTCCGCAGGTGTCCGAAATTACGATGACTTATACGCGGACACAAGAGAATGGATTCAAAAGGGGTATATCGACTACATTACACCGCAAATATACTGGAGCATCGGATTTAAGGCAGCGGCATACGACGTCCTGGCTGATTGGTGGAGCAGGGAAGTGAAGAATCGCCAAGTACATTTATATATCGGGCAGGCAACTTATAAAATCAATAACAATGCCGATCCAGCCTGGTCAGATGCTGAAGAATACGGAAGACAAATCCGATTGAACCGGCAATCTGAACTGATTAAAGGCAGCATGCACTTCAGCTTAAAAGATCTGAACCGCAATCCGCTCGAAGTGAAAAGCCGCTTGATCAGCGATTTTTACAGCCGTCCCGCGTTAATTCCCGAGATGCCCTGGCTCGGTCATTCTGCCTTAAAGCAGCCGGCGATCAAACGGGTGTCAAAAAGCGCTTCAGGACATACGATCTATATTGAAGACTCCAAATCAAATGGCAAAAAAACTGCGTATTACGCCATTTATCGTGTGGAAAAAGGGAAACCGCCTTATTTGGTGGAGACGGTAAGAAAAAAGGCTTCACGAAAGCAAACATTTTCTGATACTGACACACAGGCAGGGAACGCCTGCACCTATATCGTGACCTCCGTTGACAGGCTTCATCATGAAAGCAAGCCCTCGGCCAAACGATCCGTAAAATAGCTCCTTTCTCAAACTGACAGTCACGCGCTGTCAGTTTTTTATTTGACCAGACCGAATATTCAGACTTCATTTGGATGGAATGAATAAAGACCCCCATTAATAAAATGTAGAAAGCAGCAGAAGGAGGAAGGTCAATGAATTTTCAACTGACAAAAGAACAGCAGATGGTGCGAGAAATGGTCAGAGATTTCGCCAAAAAAGAAATTGCCCCGAAAGCACACGAGGTTGACCAATCAGCCGTCTTCCCGATTGATACATTTAAAAAAATGGGCGAGCTCGGGCTGCTCGGAATTCCGTTTCCGGAAGCTTACGGCGGATCGGGCGGCGACACCGTTTCTTATGCATTAGCCGTTGAAGAAATCGGAAAAGCCTGCGGCAGTACAGGGTTAAGCTATGCGGCAGCCGTGTCACTCGGCGCAAGCCCCTTATATTACTTCGGAACAGAACAGCAAAAACAAGAACACCTTCTCCCGCTTGCTTCCGGAAAGGCGCTTGGCTCATTCGGGCTGACAGAACCAAACGCCGGCTCAGATGCGGGGGGAACGCAGACAAAAGCAGAGCGGAAGGGCGATGAATATGTGATCGACGGAGAGAAATGCTGGATCACAAACGCTAATTACGCCCGCACGGTTATTGTCACAGCCGTCACCGGCAAAAACGAGGCAGGAAAAAATATCATCTCAGCCCTCATCGTCCCGACAGACACACCGGGATTTACAATTACTAATCCTTACGACAAGATGGGCGTCAGAGGATCGGATACCGCCGAGCTTTTGCTTGAAGATGTCCGGGTTCCCGCTGATTATCTGCTTGGCGATCCTTCAAAGGGCTTTAAACAATTCCTTTATACATTGGACGGCGGCCGGATTTCCATCGCGGCGCTTGCTGTCGGCATCGCTCAAGGAGCACTGGAGTCATCGCTGTCTTACGCGAAAGAACGCAGGCAGTTCGGCAGCTCAATCTCCTCTTTTCAAGCGATTCAATTTAAGCTTGCGGATATGGCAATGGAAATTGAGCTCGCCAGACAAATGGTATTAAAAGCGGCCTGGCTGAAAGATCAGGACCTCCAATTTACAAAAGAAGCGGCCTACGCCAAGCTGTTTGCATCAGAAATGGCTGTCAGAACATGCCTTCAGGCCATTCAAATTCACGGCGGATCAGGTTATATGAAAGAATACGGGGTAGAACGCATGCTTCGTGACGCGAAGCTGATGGAAATCGGCGAAGGAACTTCAGAAATTCAGAGAATGGTAATCGCAAGACAGCTGCTGAAATAAAATGAAAACGTTTACCGACAGTGAAAGGAGGCGGATCATATGGCTGACCTTATCCATTTGACAGCCGGCAGGCTATTAGAGCGGACTGCCGAACTGGTGCCCGATCATGACGCCGTTGTTTATCCCGATCGCGGTCTTCGTTATACGTATGCCGAGTTTAATCTGTTATGCCGCCAAACAGCAAAAGGCCTCATGAAGCTGGGGATTCAAAAAGGAGATCATGTGGCCATATGGGCATCCAATATACCGGAATGGCTGGCCGCGCAATTTGCCACGGCGAAAATCGGAGCCGTTCTGGTCACGATTAATACAAACTTTAAGATCGCTGAGCTGGATTATCTGCTTACCCATTCAGATGTTTCTGCTCTCATCATCATGGAGTCATACCGGCAGACATCTTATACCGATATTTTGAATAAACTGATTCCTGAGCTGAAGCATTCCGACCCCGGGCGGCTTCGCTCAAAGCGTTATCCGTTTTTACAAACGGTTTTATTCATCGGTGATAAAAGCCCGCCGGGAATGTATCAATGGGATTTATTGCTCGAGGACGCTAAATCCGTGACGGATGAAGAGCTTGACGGGAGAATGGACAGCCTGGAAAAAGATGATTGCATCCACATGCAGTATACATCAGGCACGACCGGATTTCCGAAAGGTGTCATGCTCTCACATTTTAATATCGTAAATAACGCAGCCAATATTGCAGAATGTATGAAACTTACGTCCAGTGACCGCTTATGTATCCCCGTGCCGTTTTTCCATTGCTTCGGATGCGTGCTCGGCGTACTGGCATGTGTGTCAGCAGGCGCGGCGATGATACCCATAGAACAGTTTTCACCCGAGACCGTACTGAAAACGGCAGAACAAGAAGCCTGTACGGCGCTGCACGGCGTTCCGACAATGTTTATCGCCCTGCTTCATAACAGCCGTTTTTCTCAATACGACCTTTCTCACATCAGAACGGGAATTATGGCCGGATCTGCATGCCCGGCGGAGGTCATGAAAGAAGTAATCGGCAAAATGGGCATGACAGACATTACGATTGCCTACGGACAAACGGAAGCGTCACCGGTCATTACGCAAACCAGAACGGATGATTCCTTCAAAAGAAGAGTAGAAACGGCTGGGCGCGCTTTGCCGCATATCGAGATCAAAATCGTGCGCCCCGGAACATCGGATGAAGTGCCTAGAGGCGAACAGGGAGAGCTATGCACCCGCGGATACCATGTCATGAAAGGCTACTACAAAAACGAAGGAGCAACAAAAGAAGCCATTGACACTGACGGCTGGCTCCATACCGGTGACTTGGCTGTCATGGACGAAGACGGATACTGCCGGATCACAGGGCGATTAAAAGATATGCTGATCAGGGGCGGAGAAAATATTTATCCGCGGGAGATTGAAGAATTACTTTACCGTCACCCCGCAGTAGCCGATGTCCAAGTCGTCGGAGTGCCTGATCCGAAATACGGAGAAGAAGCTGCTGCATGGATCAGGCTGAAAGAGGGACAAACCGCTTCAGAAGAGGACATTAAAGCATACTGCAAAGAAAAAATAGCCCGCTACAAAGTGCCCCGGTATGTCTTATTCACTGATGAGTATCCCATGACAGCGTCAGGGAAAATTCAGAAATTCAAGCTGAGAGAAAAAACGATGGAAGAGCTTAAGTTATGTTAACGATAAGGGAGGGCTTCACATTTGTTTAATAAAGTCCTGATTGCCAACAGAGGAGAAATCGCCTTAAGAATTATTCGCACATGCAAACGTCTCGGCATCCCCACGGTTTCTGTATATTCAGAAGCCGACGAAAATGCACTGCATACAAAAGCCGCAGATGAGGCTTATCCGATCGGAAAATCGAGAGTAAATGAAAGCTATTTACATATCGATAGAATCATAGAGGCCGCAAAAGAAGCAAGGGCAGACGCCATCCACCCAGGCTACGGCCTTCTGTCAGAAAACAGCCGTTTCGCTGAACGCTGCCAAAAAGAAAATATAACCTTCATCGGCCCCCCGGCCTCTATCATCACAAAGATGGGCAGCAAAATAGAAGCCAGAAAAACGATGGAACACGCGAAAGTCCCGATTGTGCCCGGCGTCTCTGAGCCCTTGCCTGATGTTCAATCAGCCTTGGCCGCAGCCCGTGCCATCGGTTTTCCGGTCATGCTGAAAGCTTCAGCCGGAGGAGGCGGAATCGGCATGCAGCTTGTGCATACAGAAGATGAGCTGGTAAAAGCCTTTGAAGGGAATCAAAAGCGTGCCGCGTCCTTCTTCGGAGACGGCTCGATGTATATGGAAAAAGTCATTGAAAACGCCCGTCATATCGAAATTCAAATCCTCGCAGACTCTTTGGGAAACACCGTGCATTTGTTTGAACGTGATTGCTCTGTTCAAAGACGCCACCAAAAAGTGATAGAAGAAGCACCTTCTCCTTTTGTCGACGGCGAATTGCGGCAAAGGCTCGGCGAAACCGCTGTAAAAGCCGCCAAATCGATCGGCTACCGCAATGCAGGTACGATTGAATTTCTCGTAGATCAAGAAAAACACATCTATTTCTTAGAGATGAATACAAGGCTCCAAGTCGAGCACCCGGTAACAGAGGAAATTACGGGATTTGATCTCGTAGAAGAGCAGCTGAAAATCGCGGCAGGGAAAGCATTGTCCTTCTCCCAACAGGACATTACCCACAGCGGGCATGCGATAGAAGTGCGGATTTATGCAGAGGACCCCGTCACCTTTTATCCGTCACCCGGAACCATCTCGTCCTTTTCCGTCTTACAGCACCCAGCAGTCAGACATGAATGCGCCGTCGCAAAAGGGAGCACCGTTTCCCCTTTTTACGACCCGATGATCGCTAAGATGATTGTCACGGGGGAAACGAGAAAACAAGCGATTGAACAACTGAAAACCGCTCTTCGCGAATATCATGTAGAAGGAATCAAAACCAATATTCCGCTGCTTAAGAAGATTGCCCATTCAGAAGCTTTTGAAAAGGGCGAAGCAACGACCGGTTTTTTAGAATCAGCGAAATAAGGAGGCTCACAAGATGAGTGTCATAAAGATTCAAATGGCGGGGAACCTTTGGAAAATCCATGTCAAAGCAGGCGATATCATTAAGGAAGGCCAGGAAGTCGCTATCCTGGAATCTATGAAAATGGAAATTCCGATTATTGCAGATACCGCGGGAACCGTAAAAGAAGTGAAAAAAAATGAAGGTGATTTTACGGATGAAGGAGAGGTATTGATAGAGCTTCAATAAACAAGGAGGTGCAGCATGAAATGTCCGAAGCATGTCCGCATCAATGAAGTAGGACCGCGTGATGGCTTGCAAAATGAATCGGCATGGGTGGAAACAGAGGATAAAATTACGTGGATCAACATGCTGTCACAGACAGGCCTGCCTTACATTGAAGTGACTTCCTTCGTGCACCCCAAATGGATTCCGGCTCTTCGGGACGGGCTGAAAGTCGCAAAGGGCATCACACGATCAGAAAACACGGTTTACGCGGCACTCGTCCCCAACCGGATCGGTCTGGAACGTGCGATAGAAGGCGGAATCAATCAGGCTTGTGTATTTTTATCAGCAAGTGAAACCCATAATCAAAAAAACGTAAACAAACCGATTGACCAAACCGTTCAGCAGCTGAAACAGGTCATTGCTGAGGCGAAAGAAGCAAATTTGGCAACAAGGGCTTATCTGTCTACGGTGTTTGGCTGCCCTTATGAACAGAACGTGCCGATCGAGCAAATCGTGCGCCTGTCAGAGACACTGCTCGAAATGGGAGTTGATGAACTATCGCTGGGTGACACAATCGGCGCGGCAAACCCTGTACAGGTCATAACCGTTCTTGAAACCCTTTTGCCAAGGTTTTCCGCCTCGCAAATCGCGCTGCATTTTCATGATACAAGAGGCACGGCACTCGCCAATATCATTCCCGCCCTAGATATGGGGATTACATCCTTTGATACCTCTTCAGGCGGTCTGGGCGGCTGTCCGTATGCCCCCGGATCAGCTGGAAATGCCGCCACAGAAGATGTCATTTATATGCTCGAACAAATGGGAATCGACACTGGAACGGATCTGAACAAACTTCTCACGGCCGCTGCATGGATAGAGAAAAAAATCGGAAAAAGCCTGCCAAGCAGAAATCTGCAAGCTTTTAAAACAAAATGAGAAAGGAGAAGCCATGGGAGATCACGTCCTATTTTCACCATATAAAGAAACAATCGGCCTGATCACGCTGAACCGCCCGCAAGCCGCAAATGCGCTGTCATCACAAATGATTGATGAATTACAAAGCACCATCCGCCATCTTAAAAACACACCATCTATCCGCTGCGTCATTCTTACAGGCATTGGAAACACATTTTGCGCGGGCGCTGATTTGAAAGAAAGAGCGGGAATGGATCACGAACAAGTTAAACAAAGCGTCGGACGCATCGGAGAAACCGCTTCTTCTATTGAATCCCTTCCGCAGCCGGTTATTGCGGCTTTAAACGGAACCGCGGTCGGAGGAGGTCTTGAACTGGCGCTCGCCTGTGATATCAGAGTGGCCACAAGCCATGCCCGTCTCGGTCTCCCGGAAACAGGGTTAGCGATTATTCCGGGAGCGGGAGGGACGCAGCGACTGCCTCGGCTCGTCGGGCCCGGTGCGGCAAAAGAACTGATTTACACCGGACGGCGCATCTCAGCACAAGAAGGAAAAGAGATCAAACTGATCGAGCATGTGTGTGATCCAGAAGAACTCATGGAACAAGCGAAAACATTAGCCAGCCGGATCGCCACAAACGGCCCCATTGCCGTCAGACAAGCAAAATCCGCTATAAATAAAGGCTTAGAGACCGATCTCAATACAGGACTCGACATTGAACGAAAAGCTTACGAAACGGTCATACCGACTCTTGACAGAGAAGAGGGCTTGCGCGCCTTTAAAGAAAAAAGACTCCCTGAATATAAAGGGAAATAAAACATGGAGGGAATCGGATGGATTACGAAAAAGAAAGACAGGAACGGAGCAAAACCATTGAAAAGGGAGGAGCGGAGAAGTATCATGCAAGCAACGAAAAGAAAGGGAAACTCTTTGTCAGAGACAGGCTGAAGCTTTTATTTGATGACGGCATAGCGTTTGAGGACGCTTTTTTTGCCGAATGCATGTCAGACGGGCTGCCGGCTGACGGAGTCGTTACCGGAATCGGGACCATCAATGGAAAAACGGTCTGTGTCATGGCAAACGATTCAACCGTAAAGGCCGGCTCCTGGGGCGCGAAAACAGTGGAAAAAATCATTCGCATTCAGGAGACGGCGGAAAAATTGCAATGCCCGCTTTTATACTTAGTCGATTCAGCAGGTGCGAGAATCACGGATCAAGTCGACATGTTTCCGGGACGAAGGGGAGCAGGGCGCATCTTTTACAATCAAGTAAAGCTGTCGGGACGCATTCCGCAAATCTGTTTATTGTTCGGCCCATCTGCGGCAGGCGGCGCATACATTCCGGCATTTTGCGACATCGTCATCATGGTGGAAGGCAATGCTTCCATGTACTTAGGTTCTCCGCGCATGGCTGAAATGGTAATCGGCGAAAAAGTATCACTTGAAGAAATGGGAGGGGCTCGCATGCATTGCTCCGTTTCAGGCTGCGGAGATATACTGGCCCGAACGGAACAGGAAGCAATTGAATTGGCGCAGACGTATCTCACTTACTTCCCGGCCAATTATACAGAAAAAGCTCCCGTAAGCGGCTCCAGACAGCCAAAAGTATTTGAAAAACCGCTCTCAGACGTGATTCCAACACATCAAAACGCGCCGTTCAACATGATGGACTTAATCGAACGGATCATCGATGAGGATTCCTTTTTTGAGATAAAAGCATTATTTGCGCAGGAATTAATTACGGGGCTCGCAAGAATTCACGGACAGCCGGTCGGCATCATCGCCAACCAGCCGCGTGTGAAAGGCGGGGTTTTATTTCTCGACTCCGCGGATAAAGCGGCTAAATTTATCGCCCTGTGCGACGCATTTCATATTCCGCTCCTCTTTTTAGCTGACATACCCGGTTTTATGATCGGAACGAAGGTTGAGCAGGCCGGCATTATCCGCCATGGCGCAAAAATGATTTCTGCAATGGCGGAAGCGACCGTGCCGAAGCTCTCAGTCATCGTCAGAAAAGCCTACGGGGCCGGTTTATACGCGATGGCGGGTCCTGCATTTGAACCGGATTGCTGCTTAGCGCTCCCGACGGCGCAAATTGCCGTAATGGGACCGGAAGCCGCGGTTAATGCGGTGTACGCAAACAAAATCAACGAACTTTCTCCTGAAGACCGGGCTGCCTTTATCCAAGAAAAACGTGACGAATACAAAGAAGACATCAACCTTTACCGCCTTGCCTCTGAAATGGTGATTGACGGCATCGTTCCCGCTGATTCACTGCGCGCGGAGCTCAATCAGCGGCTGACAGCCTACATGTCCAAACAAATGACATTCACCCGCCGGAAACATCCCGTTTATCCTGTATAAAATGCTGGAAATTCGTAAAAAAAGACTGCATAGAGTCCGGTCAAAAACCGTTCTTCTATGCAGTCTCGTTTTTTAGTGTCTGGCTTTCATTTTCTTGATGATAAAGTATACAACAATAAATACGAGAGCCAGTATAATGATCGGCGTTGTATACATTCCCGCATAATTGTCAACATCTTTCCACTGTCCGCCGAGCTGATACCCGAGATAAACAAAGATGATAGACCACGGAATAATCGCCAGCGTCGTCAATATGACAAATCTGGAAAACGGCATTTTCGCCAAACCTGCCGGGATGGAAATCGCGTGTCTCACGACGGGAATAAAACGTGCCGAAAACACCACTCCGGCGCCGTATCTTCGAAACCAGTTTTCAGCGACATCAATATGATGTTTTTTCAGCAGCAAATACTTGCCGTACTTGTCCAAAAACGGCCTGCCGCCGTAACGGGCGATCCAGTAAATAAAGCACTGCGCGATCGTACCTCCGATCACGCCGGCGATAATCGCGCCGATAAAAGTGATCGTGCCTTCTGATACCATGTAGCCTCCGTAAGCCAATACGATTTCACTCGGAATAATTTCAATCATCAATCCGATCGCAATCCCTAAATAGCCCATACTTGTCAGCCAGGATAATATTTCACTAATAAAATTGCCCACATTGTTCACAACCTCTTTATCTTTTTACCCAATTATATGACTGATTGACAAGCAAAATGGTTACAAATTATTTTTTATCTCATTATTTCTTTAGATTCTCTTTTTAAAACCTCTTCTAAATAAGATAAAAGTTTCGGTCTCATTTCACCCCGCATCAGTCCGATTTCCGTGCTCGCCATAAAGCAGCCGAGCTTATCGCCTATATCAAAACGGCTCCCTTCAAGCTCCCGTGCATAGATGCTGCGGCTGCGGCACACCTCCCGCAGCGCATCGGTTAATTGAATTTCGTTTCCCGCACCTCTTCCGATTGTTTTCAAAACTTGAAAAATGGAAGGGTTTAATACGTAGCGGCCCATTACCGCGATATGGGAAGGCGCCTCATCGGGAGACGGCTTTTCAACCAAATCCTCAACCTGATACACATGCTGCTTGTGATGCGGCGTCTGAATAATGCCGTACTTGCTGACGTCAGCAGGCTCAACAGGCTGGACGCCGACCACCTCAGTGCCGTATTGATCATATACGTCTATCAGCTGCAAAAGAGCGGGAGTATCAGACACCATGATATCATCACCTAAGAGAACGGCAAATGGTTCGTCGCCGATAAAATGCTCCGCGCACAGCACCGCATGACCCAAGCCGAGCGGCTCTTTTTGGCGGATATAATGAATATTGGCCAAGTTTGCGATCTGCTGCATTTCCTCAAGCATTTCCGTTTTGCCTTTTTCCTTCAGATTAAATTCAAGCTCCGCTGAGCGGTCGAAATGATCTTCAATCGAGCGCTTGTTTCTTCCTGTAATGATTAAGATATCCTCAATCCCTGATTGGACGGCCTCTTCTACGATATATTGGATAGCGGGTTTATCAACGATCGGAAGCATCTCCTTCGGCTGCGCCTTTGTCGCCGGTAAAAATCTCGTTCCTAATCCCGCTGCGGGAATAAGACAATCTCCTTCCCGTCAGCCTTATGCTCTACACGAAACGTCCATTTCCGGTTCCATACATAGCTGTTTGCGACACCCGCCGTATAGGAACAGACCTGCGCCAGCAGATAAGGGACATGAAAAGCGGCGAGAAGAAAGAAGACACCGAAATCAATCAAAGTATTGCCGACGCCGACCGTGCAAAAACGGCATAACGTCATTAGTTTTTCTTTCAGCATAATGGCATACGATTTTGCCCTCCCTTCATAACAAATTGCTGATAGTTGTCTTTATTGGTGATAGTGATTACTTTAGCGGACAGTGTTGAATAAACAATTACTAAAATATGAACAAAAAATGAAAAAGTTTGTTGACTTCAATTATCAGTTTTATGATGATTGCATACTGCATGCCGAAAAAAAGGCACGCTTATCGGGACATATTAAAAAATGATTTAATCAACCGGCAGGAAATAATGCCGTGGTTTGCCTGTTTGTATACCGCCCCTGAATCAAGAGGGAAAAGCTTCGGGCAACGCTGGATATTCTTCGATAAAGAGTATGATGCTAACGGACAGCCTGCGCACATCTATTCCATTTGAACACTATGATTTTATCTCAGCGAAAAGACAAAAGAGGCCTTTCATTCTCTTTTGTCTTTTTTTGATGCCAACCCGTCTGCACTGGGAAAATCAGAGTTTATGTTGACATATTTGGGAAGGCACACTAATATTCTATATAAAGTGTTAACTATTATTTGTTTTAGGTTAACATTTAGTTGTAAACAGAAGGGGGGACAAAAAGGATGCTGGGAGAAAAATATTACAGTGTCAGAATGAGAGCTTCCCAACATGGCTCTCATGAAAAGGGCGGAAAACATATATCCGGAGGAGAGCGGCTCATCACTTTCAGCGGCTTGAACCAAGCGGTCAACGACCTATTACATAAAGGCTTATCCCATTCAAGGGGAACACCGGATTTTATGCAGATTCAATTTGAAGGCATAAACGAACCGATCAGGTCGATTCACCCTTTGCCCGTTGAAACCAATGAAGTCGATACAGCAGAAAAAGGACAAGCGCTCGCGCGAGAACTTCTAAAAAAGGCAGACATTCCCGAAAATATGATTGATAAAGCGTTTCTGGACATTGCTGCATACTCAGAAGTGAGGGGCGCCGTCTTGTTTGATATCCGTTCAGGAAAACGAATTGATGACAGAAACGAAAAGGGTGTTCGGGTCTCCCGCATAGATTGGCCGGAACCCGATTTTCATCAATGGGCATCCGAACACGGAATGGCGGCAAATTCCCGAATAAAGGAGGCGCTTGCCATCGCGGCAAAGGTTTGTGAGCATCCAAATATTGCGGCCGAACTGTGCTGGTCAGATGACCCTGATTACATAACAGGCTACGTTTCTGGTAAAAAGATGGGCTATCAGCGGATCACAAAAATGAAAGACGCCGGAGACGAAAGCGGCTGCCGGATTTTTTTTGTTGATGGATTCATAGATACGGACAGCTGCATCAATTTTTTAGAAAAACAGCCAGTACTGATTCAGCGGGAGGAGAAAAGATGAGGCAATCGATTATTGAAAAAAGCAAAAAATATCTTTGGCTGCCTTTTACACAAATGAAAGATTACGATGAAAATCCACTAATCATCGAAAGCGGAAACGGAATCAAGTTGAAAGATATTAACGGCAAGGAATACTATGACGGATTTTCTTCGGTATGGCTCAATGTGCACGGACACCGCAAAAAAGAATTAGATGAGGCCATTAAAAAACAGCTTGAAAAAATCGCTCATTCGACGTTGCTGGGCATGACGAATGTCCCGGCGACAGAGCTTGCCGAAATGTTAATCAACATCACCCCAGATAAGCTGACACGTGTCTTTTATTCTGACAGCGGAGCGGAAGCAATGGAAATTGCTCTGAAAATGGCATTTCAATATTGGAAGAATAGAGGGAAACCGGAAAAGCAAAAATTCATCTCTATGAAAAACGGCTACCATGGCGATACGATCGGAGCTGTCAGTGTCGGTTCAATCGAACTCTTTCACCATGTATACGGACCGCTTATGTTTGAAAGCTTCAAGGCTCCGATCCCTTATGTTTATCGTTCGGAAAGCGGTGACCCGGAACAGTGCCGCGATGAATGCCTAGAAGCGCTCGAACAGCTGCTTACGGAGCATCACGGAGAAATAGCTGCGCTTACCATTGAATCGATGGTTCAAGGAGCATCCGGCATGATTGTCATGCCTGACGGATTTTTGTCAGGTGTGCGTCAGCTTTGTACAAAATACGATGTTTTAATGATTGTTGATGAAGTGGCGACGGGGTTTGGCCGTACCGGGAAAATGTTTGCCTGTGAGCATGAAAACGTTCAGCCTGACTTAATGGCGGCAGGAAAAGGAATTACAGGAGGCTATTTGCCGATTGCCGTCACATTTGCGACAGAAGCGATTTACGAAGCATTCTACGACGACTATGAAAAAGGAAAAACATTTTATCACGGCCATTCGTACACAGGAAATCAGCTCGGCTGTGCGGTAGCGATTGAAAATTTACGTTTATTTGAAGCTGAACGCATCGTTGAACAGGTTGCCGAAAAATCAAAAACGGCGGAATTGCTTCTTCATGACCTGACATCGCTTCCTCACGTCGGCGATGTCCGCCAGCTCGGTTTGATGGCCGGTATAGAGCTTGTTCAGACAAAAGAAACAAAACAGCCTTATCCTCCTGAGCAGCGGGTCGGATACCAAGTGTCTTTAAAAATGAGAGAGCTTGGCATGCTGACGAGACCGCTGGGAGACGTAGTAGCCTTTCTTCCACCGCTCGCCAGCACAACCGAAGAACTGAAAGCGATGGTATCCATCATGAAAGAAGCGATCCGTGAGGTTACAAGCCGTGAATTTTGACGGCTTGTTAACCAGAAGGCTGGACATGACGAAAGAAGCCGGGCTGTATCGGACTTTACGGACGAGGGACCCTGTACTTCAATCTCACATGATCTGGGCCTCAAATGATTATTTGGGGCTGGCAAATGATGAACGATTGATAACGGCCTCTAAAACGGCATTGGGCCAATTTGGAGCGGGAAGCAGCGGTTCGCGGTTAACGACGGGCAATACTGTCTGGCATGAGAAACTCGAACGGAAAATTGCAGACTTTAAACAGACGGAAGCGGCTCTGTTGTTTTCAAGCGGATATTTGGCGAATATCGGCGTACTTTCTTCATTGCCTGAAAAAGGAGACGTCATTTTAAGCGATCAATTCAATCATGCCAGTCTGATTGACGGATGCCGTTTGTCAAAAGCTGAAACGATCGTTTATCGCCACATTGATATGGGTGATCTGGAAGAAAAGCTTGCAGCTGTACAGGGTGATCAGCGGCGCTTTATTGTCACAGATGGCGTTTTCAGCATGGACGGTACGATTGCGCCTCTTGACCGGATCATTCCGCTTGCAAAAGAATATCAGGCTTTTGTAATTGTGGATGACGCACATGCAACAGGGGTTTTAGGCGAACACGGCAGAGGAACGAGTGAATATTTTGGCGTTTCCCCTGATGTTGTGATCGGCACTTTAAGTAAAGCCGTCGGAACAGAAGGCGGTTTTGCCGCAGGTTCGAAAGTATTAATCGATTTCTTGCTGAATCATGCCAGAACGTTTATCTTTCAGACAGCCGTCCAGCCGGCGGTTTGTGCCGCTGCATATACAGCCTTTGACATTATAGAAGGCCTTCAGGATACACGCCGCCATTTGCAGTCATCTGTAAAGATGATAAAAACACGCCTCAAAGATATGGGATTCAGCTTAAAGCGAGGAGATACTCCGATCATACCCGTCATAATCGGGGGTGCTCAAGAAGCTGTTTTATTTGCAAAAAGCCTGGAGGAAAAGGGAATTTATGCGCCGGCCATTCGTCCGCCGACTGTTCCGGAAGGAGAAAGCAGAATAAGGCTGACAGTCACCGCTGACCGCAGCGTAAGGGACATAGACGAATTGTTAGAGGCGTTTTATCTCACTGGAAAAGAGTTGAACATGATCAAATGAAGAGTTTTTTTGTTACAGGAACAGATACGGGAGTGGGAAAAACCGTTATATCTTGCGGCCTTGCCGCTTTATTCAAACAAAAGAGTGTCGATGTCGGGGTATTTAAACCGTTTTTAAGCGGAGTGCCGCGCAGCCATCCGAAAAGCGACACATCCTTGCTGAAACAAATGTCACAAACATGCCTCTCTCATGAGGACATTACTCCCTTTGAATGCAAAGAGCCGCTTGCTCCGCACGTTGCTTTAATGCTTGAAGGAAGGTCCGTCGGCATGGAAGAGGTCATCAATCATTGGAGGAATATAAAAGATAAGCATGATTGTTTCATAGTTGAGGGAGCAGGCGGAATCTCAGTTCCTCTGGGAGAGGATTACTTAGTCAGTCATCTCATAAAAGCTTTGGAATTGCCGGTTGTCATTGTAACAAGGCCTGATCTCGGGACGATTAATCATACGTATTTAACCGTTGAATATGCGAAAAAAATGGGGCTTCACATCATCGGCATCGTGATCAATGGAACAAGCGGCCGCCCGGGGCTAGATGAAGAGACCAACCCAAAGATGATTGAAACATTATGCGGTGTTCCGATTTTAGGAATAACACCAAAGCTGAAACACGTTACGGCTGAAAACATTCAAAACATGATAGAGGAGCATGTAGATGTGTCCTTATTCATGAATCCAATGAAAATGGGGCGAGAAAGATGAATCAATGGATGGATCTTGCAGAGAAAGTGTTAGATGGAGCGGAAGTAACAGACAATGAAGCGCTTGCTATTTTGGAATGTCCGGATGAAGATATCTTAATGCTGATGCATGCCGCTTTTCAAATCAGGAAACGTTACTACGGAAAAAAAGTAAAGCTCAACATGATTATGAATGCGAAATCCGGTCTGTGTCCTGAAAATTGCGGGTACTGTTCCCAATCCGCCATATCAAAAGCGCCGATCGAGTCTTATCGGATGGTTGATAAACATATATTGCTTAAAGGGGCAAAACGCGCTCATGATTTAAATATAGGAACATACTGTATCGTCGCCAGCGGCAGAGGCCCGTCAAATAGAGAAGTAGACCAAGTTGTTGAGGCTGTCAAAGAAATTAAAGAGACCTACGGTTTAAAAATTTGCGCATGTCTTGGGCTATTAAAGCCGGAGCAGGCGCAGCGCCTGAAACAGGCCGGGGTTGACCGTTACAATCATAACATCAATACATCCAAAAGAAATCATTCAAACATTACGACCTCACACACATATGACGACAGAGTCAACACAGTCCAAACGGCTAAAAAATCGGGTATGTCTCCGTGCTCAGGCGTCATCGTCGGCATGAAGGAGACGAAACAGGACGTCGTCGATATGGCGAGAAGTTTAAAAGTGCTTGATGCCGACTCCATTCCGATTAATTTTTTACATGCCATTGACGGCACTCCGTTAGAAGGGGTGAGTGAATTAAACCCGGTTTATTGTTTGAAAGTTTTGGCCATGTTCCGATTTATTCATCCGTCAAAGGAAATCCGTATCTCAGGCGGCCGGGAAGTCAACCTTGGTTCGCTCCAGCCGCTGGGGCTTTATGCCGCAAATTCGATTTTCGTCGGAGATTACTTAACAACGGCTGGTCAGAATGAAACAGAGGATCATAAGATGCTCCATGATTTAGGATTTGAGGTCGAATCAGTTGAAGAAATGAAAGCCAGTTTACAAGCTGCTTCCAATACGGAGGGATAATATGACGGCTGAGTTACATACGCCAAAGCCAAGCCTCTTCACTGATTCGGATTTTTGGAGAGATCCTTATCCGTTTTATGAGAAACTGCGGTCCATTGATCCTGTTTATAAAGGAACCGTTTTAAAATATCCGGGCTGGTATGTCACCGGATACGAAGAGGCGGCAGCGATTCTGAAAGACACCCGATTTAAAAACCGCATTCCTTTTCCGGAATCATCAGCAAAATATGAAAATCTTACACATATCCAGCATGATATGCTGTTATATAAAAATCAATCAGACCATAAGCGGATGCGGATGATTATTGGTAAAGAATTTACCGCGAAGACGGCGGAATCACTTCGCCCCTGTATAAAAGAAACGGTTCATGACTTGTTGGATCAAATCCAAAACAGAAAAACCGCGGACCTTGTTTCAGAGTTTGCCTTTCCATTGGCAAGCCTCATCATCGCAAAGATACTCGGAGTGCCGAAAGAGGAGAGATATCAATTCAGACAATGGACGGCAGACATCATTCAGGCCATTGATTTTACCCGATCTAGAAAAGCTTTAGTAAAAGCCAGCGACACCGCCGGCAAGCTGACGGCATATTTTAAAGACTTGATTCACAAGCGGAAAGTGCAGCCTCGGGAAGACTTGATCAGCAAGTTCATCATGCAGGAACAGCTTTCAGAAGAGGAAGTGCTCGCGGCATGTATCTTACTTGCCATAGCCGGACACGAGACGACGGTAAACCTCATCAGCAGCGGAGTGCTTTCTTTAGTGAAACACCAGGAACAGCTTAGCGCACTGAAGGAAAACCCCTCGCTTATTGAATTTGCAGTCGAGGAATGTTTGCGCTACGACAGCCCGACGCAGCTGACCGCACGCACCGCTTCAGAAGACTGCGAGATCAATGGAAAGATCATAAAAGAAGGAGAGCAGGTATATATCCTTTTAGGCGCCGCCAATCGCGATCCGAGCATATTCGATCATCCTCACAAACTGGACATCGAAAGAAATCCGAATCCGCATCTTGCATTCGGAAAAGGCGCGCATTTTTGCGCAGGCGCCTCATTGGCACGCATTGAGGCCCAAATTGCAATTCTCACACTGTTAGAGCGGATGCCTAAGCTACGGCTGGCCGCATCTGAGCTTGAATACCGCAAACTTTTTGGTTTCAGGTCGCTGACAGAGCTTCCCGTTGTCCTCGGCTGATACTATGCAGGAGGGGCTGGTTTAAAATCCGGTTCCTCTTGCAGGAAATAAATAAAAGAGAAGAGAATTGAATATTTATGAAGCAAAATCTCCGCTGAACCATCTTACTAACTTAAAAACCTCATCCAAGCAATTATTCAATGTAACACGGCCGGGTCTAAGAAACAGGGGCTGTCTCCCCAATGAAGCTGTGATACTTTGCGCAAAACTGGCAAGCCCTATGTTTATATTCTTCTTTGTAAGCGCTTACCATTATTAAGCGGAAAAGAGGGGTGCTTGTGGACATGATTATTATTTTATTGGCATTAGGCTTGCTGATGTTTGCGGCTTACCGGGGATTTTCAGTCATTTTATTTGCCCCGATTTGTGCGCTGTTTGCTGTGCTTTTGACAGATCCGAGCTTCGTACTTCCTTTCTTCTCGAATATATTTATGGAGAAGATGGTAGGATTTATTAAGCTCTATTTTCCCGTATTTCTTTTGGGGGCTGTTTTTGGCAAGGTTGTTGAAATATCCGGGCTCGCCGAGTCGATTGCAAAAACAATCGTCAGACTTGTGGGAGCAAAAAGAGCTATTCTCGCCATCGTTTTAATGGGTGCGATTTTAACGTACAGCGGCGTCAGCCTTTTCGTAGCGGTGTTTGCCGTCTATCCATTTGCTAAGAACCTATTTATCAAAGCTGATATCCCCAAGCGTCTGATACCGGGAACGATTGCATTAGGCGCCTTTACATTTACAATGGATGCGCTTCCCGGCACACCGCAAATTCAGAATGTCATTCCGACAGCATTTTTTAAAACAAACATTTATGCCGCTCCCTGGCTCGGACTGATTGGTGCAGTATTTGTGCTTACAGCCGGAATGCTTTATTTAGAATCGCGACGCAAAAAAGCTGCCAAAGCAGGAGAAGGCTATGCGGGATTTCAATCTGAAGTTTCCGCTGCAAACGAATCCCCAGATTTGGCTTATGAAAAAAACTCGCCTGGTTTACCGCAAGAGGCAGTCCCCGGTATACGCAGCAAATGCTCGCCTTTGTTCCGCTTATCCTTGTTGGGGTCATGAACAAATGCTTCACCATGTGGCTCCCGCATTGGTATCACGACGGATTTGATTTTGCGCCTCTCGGCTTAGAAGCGTTCGGAAAGATTGACCTTACCTCCGTCACTGCGATCTGGTCAGTAGAACTCGCATTGTTCATCGGTATCATCACAACGTTTTTGTTCGATTGGAAAAAAGTACTCGCCAATTTGAAGGAAGGGCTGGGGCGCCTTGCTGGCGTCGATGAATACAGGAGCCGAATACGGATTTGGCGGCATCATCGCGGCGCTTCCCGGCTTCAAAATGGTCAGCAGCGGCATATCGCAGACCTTTACTGATCCGCTTGTCAACGGAGCGGTGACAACTACTGCGCTTGCCGGGATTACAGGATCGGCATCAGGAGGAATGGGCATCGCTTTAAGCGCGATGTCAGCAGCATATACAGAAGCAATCAATACTTTTCACATTCCGCCGGAGGTCATGCACCGGGTGATCTCGATGGCCTCCGGCGGGATGGATACTCTTCCGCATAATGGCGCCGTCATTACACTCGCGGTCACCGGTTTGACCCACCGCCAATCCTACAGAGATATCTTTGCCATTACCATCATTAAAACAGCCGCTGTGTTTGTCATCATCGCCATTTACACTCTGACGGGCCTTGTGCAGGCAAAACAGAAAGGGGACGTGAATATGGGAAAAGGAAAAGTGATGGACTCTTATAAAAATGCTGCTGAACTGATCAAGGACGGAGACACCCTCATCGCAGGAGGATTCGGCCTGTGCGGCATCCCGGAACAATTAATTCTCGCGATCAGAGACAGCGGCGTGAAAAACTTAACTGTTGTCAGCAATAACTGCGGTGTTGATGATTGGGGATTAGGCCTGCTGCTTGCGAATCGGCAGATCAAAAAAATGATCGCATCCTATGTGGGAGAAAACAAAACCTTTGAACGGCAATTTTTAAGCGGGGAGCTGGAAGTCGAATTGGTTCCCCAAGGAACGCTCGCCGAAAGAATTCGCGCGGGAGGTGCGGGCATCCCGGGGTTTTATACATCTGCGGGCGTCGGAACATCAGTCGCCGAAGGAAAGGAACATAAAACATTTGACGGACGCACCTATCTCTTGGAGAAAGGAATTACAGGGAACGCCGCCATTGTAAAGGCGTGGAAAGCCGATTCTCTCGGCAACCTGATGTTCAGAAAGACGGCGAGGAATTTTAATCCGCTCGCTGCAATGGCAGGCAAAGTGACGATTGCAGAGGCTGAAGAAATCGTCGATGTCGGAGAGCTTGATCCGGATCAAATTCACACGCCGGGTATTTTTGTGCAGCATGTGCTGCTCGGCACGGTTCATGAAAAACGGATTGAACGCCGCACCGTCCGGCAAGCATGATAAAGGAGGCTGACAGAATGAGAGATAGCAGAAAACGAATGATCAAACGGGCTGTAATGGAAATTAAGGACGGAATGAATGTGAACTTAGGGATAGGGATGCCGACGCTTGTAGCCAATGAGATACCGAATGATTTTAACGTCCTGCTTCAGTCTGAAAACGGCTTGCTCGGAATTGGTCCTTACCCGATGGAAGGAACGGAGGACCCGGATCTGATCAATGCGGGAAAAGAAACCATTACCGAGGTAAAGGGAGCCTCGTATTTTGACAGTGCCGAATCCTTTGCCATGATTCGCGGCGGCCACATTGACTTAGCCATCCTCGGCGGCATGGAAGTATCCGAACAAGGGGATTTGGCGAACTGGATGATCCCCGGAAAAATGATCAAAGGAATGGGCGGCGCTATGGATTTGGTCCACGGAGCAAAACGGATTGTTGTCATCATGGAGCACGTCAATAAATATGGAGAATCTAAAGTGAAAACGGAATGTACGCTGCCTTTAACCGGCAGGCAAGTGGTCGACCGGCTGATCACAGATTTGGCTGTATTCGATTTTCACGATGGCCGTATGACACTCACCGAACTGCAGGAAGGTGTAACAATGGAGGAGGTTTTTGAGAAAACAGAAGGTCATTTTACTGTCAGCCAGTCGTTAAAGAACGGGGTCAGACAAAAATAAGGAGGTGCATCATGAATTCATTGCTTATTGAAAAAACAGCTATTGTGACAGGAGCCGCCAGAGGAATCGGGTTTGAAATCGCAAAGGAATTTGCCCGTGAAGGAGCCGCCGTCATCATATCTGATGTAAACGAACAAGCGGGAAAAGAAGCGGCGGCAAGGCTGAAAGAGGAAGGCTGTGAAGCAGTCAGCATTACATGCGATGTAACAAATGAAAAGCAAGTGGTCGACATGCTGCAAACGGTTGAGAAGCAATTCGGACGTCTCGACATTCTCGTTAATAATGCGGGCATTCAGCATATCGCACCGATCGAGGAATTTCCCACAGAACAGTTTGAATGGCTCATTCGTGTCATGCTGACAGCGCCATTTATCGCAATGAAGCATGCGTTTCCCATCATGAAAAAACAGCAATTCGGACGGATCATTAATATGGCGTCCGTTAACGGATTAATCGGTTTTTTCGGCAAGTCGGCCTACAACAGCGCCAAGCATGGTGTCATCGGATTAACGAAGGTGGGCGCCCTTGAAGGCGCTGCTGACGGAATCACGGTTAACGCGCTTTGCCCGGGATATGTGGATACTCAGCTTGTCCGCAATCAGTTAAAGGACATTTCCGAAACAAGAAATGTGCCGTATGACCGGGTTCTGGAGGATGTCATCTTTCCGCTGGTGCCGCAAAAACGTCTTCTGTCAGTGAAAGAAATCGCTGATTACGCAGTATTTTTGGCCAGCGACAAAGCGAAAGGCGTCACCGGCCAGGCTGTTGTTCTCGATGGTGGCTATACCGCTCAATAATCGTCTCTAGATTTATCAAGAAGTCCCCGTTTATGATGTTTGAAGTAAAAGGGACGGATTGCGATGAAACATTCAATAAAAACATTCTGCTGCTTATATTGCAGGAAAAAGAATTTGCACGGATCGGCGGCAGAAGTCCGGTACCGATTGATGAGCGCGTAATGGCGGTGACACGTGTGATTTGAGAAAATGGTACAGGAGAGAAATTCCGCCAGAATCTGTGCTAACGGCTGAATGTGATTACAATTCAGATCCCGCCGTTAGCAGAAAGCATGGAGGATATTGTCCCGACTGCCAGATTGTAAAGGTATGGGCCGGAGCTTTCCGATGAAGCTGCGGAAGAATTGTAATACTATTCCCGGCCGGGAAACATAAGAGAATTGGAGAATATGTACGGAACACCTGCACCTTCCGCGCAAACCGGACGTTAGAGAAAGACAGCGCCCCTTAATACAAACAGGCCAACATCCCCAAACGGTCAAACCGTTAAAAGAGAGACTATCGAAGAGGCAGAAAAAAGCGGAAGCTGCAAAGCTTTTACGCATCGGGAAAACAAGTCTGTACACAAATGCAAAGTGTATCGGATTGAGTACCAGAAGAAAAAAACTATGAATCTCTCTGACTCCGCAGGTCAACCAAAACAGCCGAAATAATCGGCTGTTTTTTTATACGCGAAAATTCTATTCACACCGGGTTTTCTTTACATTTTCACAATAAAAAATTAAAAAACAAAAAATAAAGATAGTAACTTATTGTTTATTTGAATGGTAATCAAACAAAAGAGTAAATAGAGAGGACATAAAAGCGGTCCATTATAAATAAAATTACAAAATCTGACGAAATTCGAAAGGGAATAGAGGAAATCATGTAGAAATGTCTTACAATAAATGAATTATGTTATAAATAAAGGGTGTTAATGATGTATTTATCCATTCAAGCAGTAAATGCGGAAAATAACTATATTTCGTGAGAACGAAAATATTGCTCCTTATGGCAAAACCTTTTAAAGGACCATTTGGATGAAAAATAAAAATCTGTCTTTATAAGAAAAAGCAAACAATCAAACTCTATTCCCCCAAAAGGGCCGATTGCTATCCCAATCGGTACCCAGTCCCTAGCGATCTGCGTGGTTTTTCACCCTTGCACTTTGGTGTTTTTTTCCCGCCCAGACACATTCCTTGTCGCAACAGCTTTCATCAAAGCGCAGTCAGATCACAAACACCTTCTCAGACATACAAAGAATCCCTAACAATGAACAACAAAGGTCTAATCGTTATGACATTGGAAATACATATGAAGCATCACGGACATGGTTTGAGTGAAGCAGGATGATTAATAGGCGTCCATGTACCTTTTACAGGTATGCTTATTGACAGGATCGGCCGCACAGCCATATCGCTGGCTATAGCGCCTGAAGGTTCCTTGTTGGCTCTCATCATTGTACTGATTTGCGGTTTTGGTGCCATTTTTTATGAATAAATGTATCTAGTTCGCTTACAAAAACGAATATAACTCCTACAAAAGTATTCTATACATTTTTGTTATAATAATGCTACGATGCTATATATAGGGATATTTTGTATGATTATGGATTCCTATTCAATGCGATTGGAGGGAGCTAATGAACAGTCTTGCCTTTTTATTTCCTGGACAAGGTTCTCAATTTGTAGGCATGGGTAAAAGTTTTTGGAATGATTTTGTGCTCGCGAAGAGATTATTTGAAGAGGCGGGCGATGCCATCTCCATGGATGTAAAAAAGCTGTGTTTTGACGGAGATATGAATGAATTGACTAAGACAATGAATGCGCAGCCCGCCATTTTAACGGTCAGTGTCATTGCTTTTCAAGTGTATATGCAGGAAATAGGAGTTAAACCGCACTTTCTGGCAGGTCATAGCTTAGGAGAATATTCAGCTCTTGTCTGCGCCGGCGCTCTTTCATTTCAAGATGCCGTTAAGCTTGTAAGGCGGCGGGGAATTTTGATGCAAAATGCAGATCCCCAGCGGCTGGGGACGATGGCCGCAGTAACTCAGATCGAGCTCCAAACATTGCAAGAAATATGTTCAGAAATGTCGACGGAAGACTTTCCGGCAGGCATAGCTTGTATGAATTCAGATCAGCAGCATGTGATTTCCGGACACCGGCAAGCTGTGGAACGTGTCATCAAGATAGCGGAGGAAAGGGGGGCTAAGCACACGTATTTGAATGTCAGCGCTCCTTTTCATAGTTCGATGATACAGCCAGCGTCCGAACAATTCCAGGCTGCGTTACATCAGTGTACCTTCCGGGACGCCGCATGGCCGATCATTTCGAATGTCACAGCGGTTCCGTACCGCAATGGAAATTCAGTCAGTGAACATTTGCATCAGCACATGACGAGCCCGGTAAGATGGGCGGAATCGATGTATTACTTGCTTTTACATGGTGTCACCGAAGTCATCGAAATGGGTCCCAAGAACGTCTTGGGCAGTCTGTTGAAAAAAATAACGAATCATATTGCAGCTTATTCTTTAGGACAAACATCTGACGTTCATTACCTTTCCAATTCGGCGGAAAGACATAAAAATGTTGTCCATTTACGCAAGAAGCAGCTGCATAAAATGATGATTCAATCCATCATTTCGCGAAATTATAACAAAGATGCATTGGCATATTCCAATCTGGCGACACCATTATTTGCACAGTTACAACGGCTCAAAGAGAGAATGAAAAGAAATGAAAACGAGCTTTCAGAAGAAGAGCTCGATCATTCGATCCATTTATGTCAACACATTTTTGAGGCTAAACAAATTCCGGCTTTGGAACAATTGCGGATTTTAAAATAAAGCTGCCTTGGAGGAAACCTATGTTTACCAATCAATTTCAAACTTTAGTCGATGTCATTCGGGAAAGAAGCAATATAACGGATCACGGGGTCCGTTTTATCGAGTCCGATAAAAAAGAGACGTTTATATCTTATCGCCAATTGTTTGACGAAGCGCAAGGATTTCTCGGTTACTTACAACATATCGGCATTCAGCCAAAGCAAGAAATTGTGTTTCAAATCCAAGAAAACAAATCATTTGTCGTCGCTTTTTGGGCTTGTTTATTAGGAGGAATGATTCCGGTACCGGTCAGTATCGGAGAAGATGATGACCATAAACTAAAGGTATGGCGCATTTGGAATATATTAAACAATCCGTTTCTGATTGCCTCTGAAAAGGTATTGGGAAAAATAAAAAAATACGCTGCAGAACACGATTTACAAGATTTCCATCAACAATTAAACGAGAAATCTGACATGATTCAAGATCAAATCTACGATCATCCCGCTTCATTAAATGAACCTGATGCGGATGAACTGGCCTTCATTCAATTTTCTTCCGGATCGACAGGGGACCCGAAAGGAGTCATGTTAACGCATCATAACTTAATACATAACACGTGTGCCATTCGGAATGCTCTGTCTATTGACTTAAAAGATTCTTTTTTATCTTGGATGCCTTTAACCCATGATATGGGGCTCATTGCCTGCCACCTAGTTCCCATCTTAGCTGGAATCAATCAAAATCTAATGCCGACAGAATTATTTATCCGCAGACCTATCCTTTGGATGAAAAAAGCTCATGAACATAAAGCCAGCATTCTATCCTCTCCTAATTTCGGATACAACTATTTCCTTAAATTTCTGAAAAACGAACAAAATTTAGACTGGGATTTATCCCATATCAGGGTCATCGCAAACGGTGCGGAACCCATATTGCCAGAGCTGTGTGACGAATTTTTGAAAAGATGCGCCATGTTCAATATGAAAAGATCCGCCATTTTGAATGTATACGGTTTAGCGGAAGCTTCGGTTGGCGCATCGTTCTCTAAAACAGGTGAAGAATTTGTTCCTGTTTATTTGCATCGCGATCACTTAAATCTTGGTGAAAGAGCCGTGGAAGTCAGCAAGGAGGACCAAAACTGCGCTTCTTTCGTCGAAGTGGGACAGCCTATTGACTACTGTCAGATTCGAATCAGCGATGAAGCAAACGAAAGATTAGAAGACGGAATCATCGGTCATATCCAGATCAAGGGGGAAAATGTGACCCGAGGGTATTATAACAACCCCGAAAGTACGGACAGAGCGCTGACTTCCGACGGCTGGATAAAAACGGGTGACTTTGGTTTCATCAGAGAAGGTAACTTCGTCGTAACCGGCAGAGAAAAAGACATTATTTTTGTGAACGGAAAAAATGTATATCCTCATGATATTGAACGGGTCGCGATTGAAATGGAAGGGGTTGATTTAGGAAGAGTCGCAGCCTGCGGTGTATACGATCAAGAGACGCGAAGCGGCGAAATCGTGCTCTTTGTTGTTTTCAAAAAATCCACTGAAAAATTTGCGCCGCTTGTCAAAGACATTAAAAAGCATTTGTACCAACGAGGCGGCTGGAGCATAAAAGAAGTCCTTCCGATCCGAAAGCTGCCAAAAACGACTAGCGGAAAGGTTAAGCGATATGAACTGGCTAAGCAGTATGAGACTGGGACATTTTCGATAGAGTCTGCCGCAATCAAGGAATTTCTGGAGAGCAATCCGAAGGAACCGGGTCAGACTGCTATTCCTGAGATAGAAACGGAATTGCTGTCTATCTTTTCCGAAGTGCTGGCCGGGAAAAAGATTCATCTAAATGATAGTTACTTTGATATGGGCGCAACTTCATTACAATTATCTCAAATTGCCGAACTCATAGAACAAAAGTTTGGCCGTGAGCTTGCGGTTGCCGATCTATTTACGTATCCTTCTATCACAGATTTAGCGGCATTTCTGGCTGAAAACCATGCTGAAATCAAGCAAGCCGATACAGCGAAGCCAAGCCATGTTTCGTCGAAAGACATCGCCATTATCGGAATGTCGCTCAATGTTCCGGGGGCATCGGATAAAAGCGGTTTTTGGCACCTGCTGGAAAGAGGAGAACACAGCATTCGAAAATATCCTGAACCAAGAGTCAAAGATGCGAAGGATTATTTACAATCCATTCAAAGCGAATTCAATGAAAGTCAGTTTGTTAAGGGCGGCTATTTAGACGAAATCGACCGATTTGATTATTCGTTCTTTGGCTTAGCTCCCAAAAGCGCACAGTTCATGGACCCCAATCAAAGGCTGTTTTTGCAATCCGCATGGCATGCGATTGAGGATGCAGGCTATGCCGGCGACACCATTAGCGGGAGCCGGGTCGGGGTATATGCAGGGTACTCGAAGGTGGGCTACGATTACGAACGTCTCCTCTCTGCGAATTATCCGGAGGAACTTCATCAATATATTGTAGGGAATCTTCCTTCCGTGTTAGCGAGCCGAATCGCTTACTTTTTAAATTTAAAAGGGCCGGCGGTCACCGTGGATACGGCTTGCTCTTCATCACTTGTTGCCGTTCATATGGCATGCAAATCTTTGCTTACAGGCGAGTGTGAAATGGCAATTGCCGGAGGTATTCGAACATCGCTATTGCCGATGCGTATCGGGCTCGATATGGAGTCTTCAGACGGTCTCACCAAAACGTTCAGCGAAGAGTCGGACGGCACAGGATCCGGCGAAGGCGTGGCGGCAGTCCTGTTGAAACCTTTGCAGGCTGCGGTTCGCGACGGAGATCATATATATGGCGTGATAAAGGGAAGCGCGATGAATCAAGACGGGACAACCGCAGGAATCACCGCACCGAATCCGGCAGCTCAGACCGAAGTCATTGAGATGGCCTGGAAAGACGCGGGAATTGCTCCTGAAACACTGTCTTTCATCGAAGCGCATGGCACCGGAACCAAGCTTGGCGATCCGGTTGAATTTAACGGGCTTTGTAAAGCGTTTGAAAAGCATACGGCAAAGAAACAATTTTGTGCGATTGGCTCTGTTAAATCGAACATCGGACATTTGTTTGAAGCGGCGGGCATTGTCGGACTGATAAAATCTGTCCTCATGTTGAATCACAAAAAAATCCCGCCATTAGCGCATTTTAATAAACCGAATCCGTTAATTGATTTTCAATCTTCACCATTTTATGTAAATCAGGAAGTGATGGATTTCACACCTGCTGACAGACCGCTGCGATGCGGAATCAGCTCGTTCGGTTTTAGCGGAACGAATGCGCATGTGGTACTGGAAGAATATACTCCTCAAAGTGAGTATGCATCCAAAGCCGGGAATGAGCCGAACCTATTTGTTTTATCCGCCCATACTGAAACTTCGCTCTATGAACTCACTCAGCGGTATCGGGATTATATTTCGGATGACAATCAAGCTTCATTGAAATCAATTTGCTATACAGCCAGTACAGGAAGGGCTCATTTGGATCATTGTGTGGCCATGATTGTATCAAGTAAGCAAGAATTAATAGATAAGCTGACCTGCTTGATTAAAGGAGAGAGAAATCTTCCTCAGGTATACTTTGGCTACAAGAACATGAAGGAAATGCTGCCTGCCGACAAAGACGATCTGAATAAACAAGCCGCTCATCTGATGCAGCATCGTGCCAGCACGAAGGATGAACGAATCACATGGCTGAATCGTGCCGCTGAATTATTTGTGCAAGGGGCCGTAATTGATTGGCGCGCCTTATATTCCAATGAAGCTGTACGAAAAGTTTCATTGCCCTTATATCCGTTTGAACGGAATCGATGCTGGGCTGAAGCTGACCATTTGCGCTTTAAAGAAGGAAAAGAAAGAGGGGAAGCAGCATTGGGTATCGATCATACGAAGGCACATATTGAATCCTTCCTCAAGACTGTGATTAGCAATGCTTCTGGAATCAGAGCGGAGGAAATCGACCTGAATGCCCATTTTATCGGGTTCGGTATGGATTCCATCATGCTGAGCCAGGTCAAAAAAGCCATTGCAGATGAATTTGATGTGGACATCCCGATGGAGCGCTTTTTTGATACGATGAACAACCTTCAAAGTGTCGTAGATTACTTGGCTGAGGACGCGCCAACGGCTGCATCCGCTCCGCCTCAAGAGAGTGTGGCGGCGCATGAAAAGCTTGTCGTTTCAGAAACACAGCCCGAATCAGATCATAGAGAAGATCACCAAGAGCAAATGCTGGAAAAAATTATTGCTTCTCAGAATCAATTAATTCAGGACACCTTACAAGCTCAATTGAATAGCTTTAATTTGTTGAGAAACAGCAGTCATCATTCCGCAGCGGAAGAATACGCTAAAGCGCAAGAAAAATCGTTCCCTTCTTCCAAGCAAGGGACCCCCTCTGTCACTGCAGAAAAGAAATTGACTCAAGAAGCGAAGCCTTATGTTCCTTTTCAGCCGCAGCACTTGCATGAACAGGGACACTATACTGCACAGCAAAGACAATATTTAGAAACCTTTATCAAGAAATACACAGACAAAACGAAAGGTTCCAAACAATATACGGACGAAACCCGATTTGCTCATGCAAATAACCGCAACTTGTCCAGCTTCCGTTCGTATTGGAAGGAAATGGTTTACCCGATTATTGCCGAACGTTCGGACGGCTCCAAGATGTGGGATATTGATGGAAACGAATATATCGATATCACCATGGGCTTCGGGGTTAATCTTTTTGGACATCATCCGTCCTTTATTACGCAAGTTATCAATGATTCAACCCAATCGGCATTGCCGCCGCTCGGACCGATGTCGAATGTCGCCGGAGAAGTTGCAGATCGAATTCGCGCATGCACCGGGACAGAAAGGGTCGCTTTCTATAATTCCGGAACAGAGGCAGTCATGGTTGCCCTTCGTTTGGCAAGGGCGGCCACAGGAAGAAAGAAAGTTGTGGTGTTCTCAGGCTCTTATCACGGTACGTTTGACGGCGTATTAGGTGTAGCCAATACGAAAGGCGGGGCTTCGCCTGCAAATCCGCTGGCTCCGGGCATCCTGCAAAACTATATGAATGATTTGATTATTTTGCATTACAACAATCCGGATTCGCTGGACGTGATTCGCAGTCTGGGAAATGAATTGGCAGCCGTACTGGTGGAACCGGTGCAAAGCCGCAGGCCGGATTTGCAGCCGAAATCATTCTTAAAAGAACTGCGTGCGCTCACGCAGCAATCCGGGACAGCTTTGATTATGGATGAAATTATAACCGGATTTCGGATCGGTCTCGGCGGTGCACAGGAATGGTTCGGCATTCAAGCCGATTTGGTGACCTACGGAAAAATCATCGGCGGCGGGCAGCCGTTAGGTATTGTTGCCGGAAAAGCTGAGTTCATGAATGCGATCGACGGCGGAACCTGGCAGTATGGGGACGGCTCCTATCCGACGGACGAGGCGAAACGCACGTTTGTGGCCGGCACCTTCAATACTCACCCGCTTACCATGAGAATGTCACTAGCCGTGCTTCGGCATCTTCAATCCGAGGGAGAAAATCTGTATAAGCAGTTAAATCAAAAGACGACAGACTTGGTCGATCAATTAAATCGCTACTTTGAACAGTCCCAAGTGCCTATTCGTATGGTTCAATTCGGATCCTTGTTCCGTTTTGTCTCATCGGTTGATAATGATTTGTTCTTTTACCACCTCAATTATAAAGGGGTCTATGTTTGGGAAGGACGCAACTGCTTCTTGTCTACGGCTCATACTGCGGATGATATTGCTTATATCATTCAAGCCGTCCAAGACACAGTGAAGGATCTTCGCCGGGGCGGATTTATTCCGGAAGGCCCGCATTCCCCTGATGACGGGGGCCATAGAGAACCCGAGGCGTACGAGCTTTCTCCTGAACAAAAACAATTGGTGATGGTATCCCATTATGGGAATGATGCTTCTGCAGCTTTAAACCAATCCATTATGTTAAAAGTGAAGGGTGAAGTGCAGCATACACTGTTAAAACAAGCGGTTCAGCATATT
This sequence comes from Bacillus nakamurai, assembly GCF_001584325.1. Taxonomy (GTDB): domain Bacteria; phylum Bacillota; class Bacilli; order Bacillales; family Bacillaceae; genus Bacillus; species Bacillus nakamurai. Next base: position 488,033 of record NZ_LSAZ01000041.1, on the reverse strand, counting down.
GTCAGCCGCCATGACGCTTTACGCACGGTCATTCATGTCGATGACGAAGTACAGCAAGTGCAGGCACGGATGGATGTGGAAATTCCTGTCGTCGATTTTACCGGTCACCCGGATGAGCATCGAGAGGCGGAAATTCAGAAATGGCTGACGGAAGATGCCAAGCAGCCGTTTCATTTTCACGAACAGAAGCCATTGTTTAGAATTCATGTGCTTAAATCGAATCAAGACGCACATCTGATTGTGCTTACCTTTCATCATATCATTGCCGATGGCTGGTCGATCGCTGTTTTTGTACAAGAGCTTGAGAGCACTTACGCGGCCATTGCAGAAGGAAAACCGCTTCCGTCGGATGAGGCTGCTCCGTTTCACCAATATTTAGCTTGGCAGCAAGCGCAGATTGATAGCGGCCAGTATGAAGAAGGAGTCCGTTATTGGCGGCGGCACTTCTCTGAACCGATACCTCAGGCAGCCCTGCCAAGCGCGGCTTCTTCCCGTTATTCCCACGGATTTGAGGGTGATCAGTGTACGGTTAGGCTGGGGCGGCCTTTAAGCGAGGCTTTAAAATCATTAAGCATTCGCATGAAAAATAGCGTATTTGTGACCATGCTGGGCGCATTTCACCTTTTTCTGCACCAGCTTACCAAACAGTCCGGCCTTGTGATCGGGATTCCAACGGCAGGTCAATCGCATATGAATCACCATGTGCTGATTGGAAATTGCGTCAATATGGTTCCGGTGAAGAACACGGCATCTTCAGAAAGCACCTTATCCGGTTTCCTTGACAATATGAAGAAAAACGTGAATCAAGCAATGCGGCATCAAGCTGTTCCGATGACACTGGTGGCCAGACAGCTTCCGCACGATCAAGTGCCGGATATGCGTATTATATTTAATTTGGACAGGCCTTTTCGAAAGCTGCATTTCGGAAAGGCGGAGGCCGAGCCCATTGCTTACCCTGTGAAATGCATTTCATACGATTTATTTCTTAACGTAACGGACGTGGATCAAGAATATATTCTTGATTTCGATTTTAATACGAACGTCATCAGCCCTGAGATCATGGAAAAGTGGGGAGCGGACTTTGCGAAATTGCTGCAAAAAATGGCTGAGGGGGATTCAGTCCCTTTTGAGACCTTGAAGATGTTTTCAGATGAAGAACAGCAAGCTTTACAAGAGCTGTATGCCGGTCACCAGCAGCGAGTCTCTGCAACATTAAACAATGCGGCAAATCTTGCTGCCGTCTACGAAGAGCCGGAAAATGAAACGGAGCGGCAGCTGGCACAGATCTGGGAGGAACTGTTCGGACTTGAACGGGTGGGCAGATCAGATCACTTCTTGGCTCTGGGAGGAAACTCGCTGCAAGCAACGCTTATGCTATCCAAAGTACAGAAAACATTACACCAAAAAGTTTCTATAGGGCAATTTTTCAATCATCAGACCGTTAAGGAGTTGGCAAGTTTAATCCGGAGCGAAAAGAAAGTCATGCACCACCCTATGAAGGCTGTTGAGAAGAAAGCCTATTACCGGACATCGCCAGCGCAGCAAAGAGTATATTTCCTGCATCAGCTGGAACCGACTCAACTGTCGCAAAATATGTTTGGCCAAATATCGATTATAGGGCAGTACAATGAGGAAGCCTTGGTCGCATCCCTTCAACAAGTCATGCAGCGGCATGAAGCGTTTCGCACTTCTTTTGAGATTATAGATGGTGAAATTATCCAGAAAATGGCAAGTGAGCTTGATTTTAACGTTCATGTCCGCGCGATGGACCGAAATGAATTTGAACGCTATGCAGATCAGTTTGTAAAACCTTTCCGTCTGGAACAAGCTCCTTTGGTTCGCGCAGAGCTGATCAAGATCGATAACGAGCAGGCGGAACTGCTCATCGATATGCATCATATTATTTCGGATGGTTACTCCATCAACATACTTACGAATGAGCTGTTTGCTTTATACCATCATGAGCCATTGCCGGAAATTGAATTTGAATATAAAGATTTCGCAGAATGGCAGAACCAGTGGTTGAGCGGAGAGACCATGGAGCAGCAGGAGAAATACTGGCTGGAGCAATTCCAGGAAGAAATCCCTATTCTTCAACTGCCGGCAGACGGTTCAAGGTCGATGGAATGGTCTTCTGAGGGCCAGCGCGTGACGTGCTCCTTACAGCCAAATGTCATCCGTTCGCTTAAAGATACGGCCCAAAAGGCGGGAACGACTCTGTATACACTGCTTCTGGCTGCTTACAAAGTGCTGCTTCATAAATATACGGGCCAAGAAGATATCGTCGTAGGCACGCCTGCTTCCGGAAGAAATCATCCGGATATCGAAAGCATGATCGGTATTTTCATTCAAACCATCGGGATTCGGACCAAGCCGAACGCCAATAAAAGGTTTGCAGATTACTTGGAAGAAGTAAAGCGGCAAACACTTGATGCTTTCGAAAATCAGGATTACCCATTTGACAGGCTGGTGGAGAAATTAAATGTGCAGCGGGAAACAACAGGAAAATCGCTGTTTAACACGATGTTTGTGTTTCAAAACATTGAATTTTATGAGATCCAGCAAAATGGATGTACATTTAGGGTAAAAGAACGAAATCCCGGAGTCTCTTTATATGATTTGATGCTAACGATCGAAGATGCCGGACAGCAATTAGAGATGCATTTCGATTTTAATCCAGAGCAGTTTGAACAAGAAACCATTGAACAGATCTCAAAGCACTATACCCTCATTTTGAATAGCCTTGTCCAAGAGCCGGAGATGTCTTTATCTGCCGTTCCTATGCTATCTGACGCCGAACGGCATCAATTGCTGATGGAGTTTAATGACACAAAGACGCCGTATCCGCACGATGAAACGGTATGCCAATGGTTTGAAAAGCAAGCAGAACAGCGGCCTGACCATGAAGCCGTTATATTTGGCAATGAGCGGTACACGTACAGGCAGCTCAATGAACGGGCAAACCAATTGGCGCGGACGTTGAGAACGAAGGGCGTACAGGCGGATCGGTTCGTTGCCATCATCTGCCCGCACCGTATCGAGCTGATTGTTGGAATTTTGGCTGTTCTAAAATCCGGAGGCGCATACGTGCCCATTGATCCGGAGTATCCGGAAGATCGGATACAGTATATGCTCACAGATTCAAAGGCGGAGATTGTTTTGACACAGCACCACCTGCATAAGCAATTAACGTATGATGGCGGCGTTGTGCTTTTGGATGAGGAAAGCTCTTATCATGAGGACAGCTCGAATCTTGAATTGATCAGCGATGCCCATGATTTGGCCTACATGATCTATACGTCAGGTTCCACCGGGAATCCGAAAGGCGTACTCATTGAGCACCAAGGACTGGCCAACTATATTTGGTGGGCGAAAGAGGTCTATGTGAAGGGCGAGAAAACCAACTTCCCACTGTACTCCTCCGTCTCTTTCGATTTAACGGTGACTTCGATTTTCACACCGTTGGTCACGGGAAATACCGTCATTGTCTACGATGGAGAAGACAAAAGCGCGGTGCTTTCAACAATTATGCAGGACCCAAGAATAGATATGATCAAGTTAACCCCGGCGCATTTACATGTACTCAAAGAAATGAATATAGCCGAGGGAACGGCAATTCGGAAAATGATTGTGGGCGGAGAAAATTTAAGCACCCGCCTGGCCCGCAGTGTAAGCGAGCAGTTTAAAGGCCGGCTGGACATATTCAATGAATACGGACCGACGGAAGCGGTCGTTGGTTGTATGATTTATCATTACGACGCTAAAAGGGATAAGCGAGAATTTGTACCGATAGGCTCTGCGGCCGCCAATACGAACATTTATGTGGCGGATGCCAGCAGGAATCTGGTGCCGATCGGGGTACCCGGTGAAATATATATCAGCGGAGCAGGTGTCGCCAGAGGTTATTGGAATCGCCCGGATTTAACGGCAGAGAAATTCGTTGAGAACCCGTTTGCCCCGGGAACGAAGATGTACAAGACCGGGGACTTGGCTAAGCGATTGCGGGATGGAAATCTTGTCTATTTGGGCCGAATCGATGAACAAGTCAAAATCAGAGGGCATCGAATCGAACTTGGTGAGATCGAAGCAGCGATGCATAATGCGGAAGCGGTGCAAGCGGCCGCAGTTTTAGCCAGAGAAGAAGAAGACGGCTTAAAACAATTGTGTGCGTATTATGTGAGCGATAAACCTGTAACAGCAGCACAGCTTAGAGCACAATTGTCACAGGAGCTGCCGGACTACATGGTTCCGTCCTATTTTGTCCGACTGGAGCATATGCCGTTAACGTCCAACGGGAAAATAAATCGTAAAGCACTGCCTGCGCCTGAGACAACTTTGCAGCAGACAGCCGAGTATGTACCGCCGGGCAACGAGATTGAAACCAAGCTGACAGCCTTATGGCAAGAGGTGCTCGGAATCAGCCATGCGGGGATCAAGCATAATTTCTTTGATCTTGGAGGAAATTCCATTCGGGCGGCGGCCTTAGCTGCCAGAATCCACAAAGAGCTTGATGTGAATCTGTCTCTAAAAGACATATTTAAGTTTCCTACCATTGAACAGTTGGCTGACATGGCGTTACGCATGGAAAAAAATCGATATGCATCGATTCCTGCTGCAAAGGAAATGCCCTATTATCCAGTTTCTTCGGCTCAAAGACGGATGTATTTGTTAAGCCATGCGGATGGCGGCGAGCTGACTTACAATATGACGGGCGCCATGAGTGTAGAAGGGAACATCGATCCGGTCCGATTAAACGCCGCTTTCCAAAAATTAATCGAGCGTCATGAAGCTTTGCGGACCAGCTTTGAACTATATGAAGGCGAACCGGCACAGCGTATTCATCCGAGCGTCGAATTTACAATAGAACGAATTCAAGCAAGAAAAGAAGAAGTGGAAGATCGTGTGCTTGATTTCATCAAAGCTTTTGATTTAACCAAGCCGCCGTTGATGCGAGTCGGACTGATTGAACTTGAACCTTCAAGGCATGTGCTGCTGGTTGATATGCATCATATCATTTCTGATGGCGTGTCCATGAATATTCTGATGAAAGATCTAAGTCAACTATATGAGGGGAACGAACCGGATCCGCTTTCTATTCAATATAAAGATTATGCGGTTTGGCAGCAAACGGAAGTCCAGAGACGGAACATCAAGAATCAGGAAGCGTATTGGCTGAATCGGTTTCATGATGACATTCCTGCACTGGATATGCCTGCGGATTACGAGAGACCTTCCATACGCAGTTACGAAGGCGAATCATTTGAATTTCTTATACCGGAACCATTGAAAGAGCGCTTAAGCCAAATGGAAGAAACCACAGGGGCAACTCTTTATATGATTTTATTGGCAGCCTATACGATTCTTTTATCCAAATACAGCGGACAAGAGGATATTGTCGTAGGGACGCCAATCACCGGGAGGACTCATATAGATGTAGAGCCTGTTGTGGGAATGTTCGTCAATACGTTAGTCATTCGCAATCACCCGGCAGGCCGTAAAACATTCGATGCTTACTTAAACGAAGTCAAGGAAAACATGCTGAATGCCTATCAAAATCAAGACTATCCATTGGAAGAATTGATCCAGCATTTACATCTTCCAAAAGATTCAAGCCGTAATCCTTTGTTCGATACGATGTTTGTGCTGCAGAATCTTGATCAAGCTGAATTGAAAATGGATTCCCTTCGGTTCGCGCCGTATAAGCTTCAACATACGGTTGCCAAATTCGATCTGACCTTGTCGATCCAGGTGGACCAAGACAAACATTACGGTCTGTTCGAATACTCGAAGAAACTATTTAAGAAAAGCAGAATCGAAGCTTTATCAAACGACTATTTACGTATCTTATCCGCGATTATAGAACATCAAAACGTTCAAATCGATCATATCGAATTAAGCGGAAGCAGCGCGGAAGAAGATAACACGATCGATTCTATTCAATTGAACTTTTAGGAAGCAAGGGGAACATGCATTATTTTCTTTAAATTATACAAAATGAGGTGCTCCAATGTCGGTATTTAAAAATCAAGAAACGTACTGGAATAACCTGTTTGATGAAGAGGATGGCCTAAGCGTATTCCCTTACTTTAAAGCAGCGGATAAAGCGTCATTGGCCCGTACCGGCTATCAGGAAAAGTGCATCTACCGTTCCTTATCTCCAGAAGTATCTCAAAGAATCATGACAATGGCTAATCAATCCGATATGGCAGCCTATTTGATTTTATTGGCAGGCATTGAATGCTTATTATATAAATATACGGATCGGACGAGTCTGATTCTGGGCATTCCAACGTCATCTAAGCAAAAAAGCAGCCCTTCAGCTGTTAACACCATTGTCCCATTGAAAAATACGCTTAGTTGCGAGAGTACGTTTAAAACCATGTTTGAACAACTAAAAGAAGCGGTTAATGATTCGCTGAAAAATCAAAATCTGCCGTTTCGAAAAATCGTCCAGCATTTAAACGTGCAATACGACAATGAGCGCATTCCGCTGATCCATACCGTCGTTTCACTCAATGAAATTCATTCCTTGCAATTTAAGGAAGACGTTTCAACCGAAACGCTGTTTCACTTTGATTTGGAGAACAACGGGATTCATTTGAAGCTTTTTTATAACGGCAATCATTATGATGAGCGCTATATGAACCAAATCGTGTCCCATCTCGATTATCTGTTGTCCGTAATCTTGTTCCAGCCTCAAGCTGCAATTCATACGGCAGAAGTCATACCTGAAGCGGAAAAGCATCAAATGCTGTTTGATTTTAATGACACTCACGCAGATTACCCTGGAAGCCGAACTGTATATCAATTGTTTGAAGAGCAAGCTGAAAGAAAGCCTGATCATCCAGCCGTCAAGTTCGAAAACAGCCGCCTGACGTACAGGGAATTGAATGAAAAAGCCAATCGTTTGGCAAGAACGTTACGAAGCTGCGGGGTTCAAGCCGATACATTGGTCGCTATTTTGGCTGAGCGTTCACTGGAAATGATTGTGTCCATTATTGCCATTTGGAAGGCGGGGGGCGCTTATGTGCCCCTGGACCCTGAATATCCAAAAGAGCGGCTTCAATATTTGCTGAATGATGCGAATCCAGACGTATTCGTTGTTCAGCGGCAGTTTAAAAACAGCCTCGTCTTTGACGGTCCGACGATTGATCTGAATGATGAAACATCTTATCATGCCGATTGCTCATTGTTATCGCCAATAGCAGACCACAACGACTTGGCCTATGTCATTTATACTTCGGGCACAACAGGAAAGCCGAAAGGGGTTATGGCGGAACACGGCGGGATTGTGAACTCGCTCCAGTGGAAGAAGGCGTTTTTCAAGCATTCCGAAGAGGATCGCGTACTTGTTTTGTACCCCTATGTTTTCGATGCGTTCATTTTAAATTTCTTCGGCCCGCTTATCTCCGGTGCAACTTTGTATCTTTTGCCTAATGAAGATAACAAAGATCTTTTCGCGATTCAAAACGTCCTGAGGAAGGAAAGGATTACCCATTTCTCGACTTCTCCCCGACTGTTAAAAGCTATGATCGAACAGATGAATGAAGAGGACTTCCATCACGTTCAACATGTCGTTGTAGGCGGAGAACAACTTGAATCCGATACGGCAGAAAAGCTGTTTTCCCTGCAGCCTCAGATTCGGCTCAATAATGAATACGGTCCGACCGAAAATAGCGTGGTTTCTACGTTTCATCCTGTTCATTCTGCCGATGAACAGATCACAATTGGCAAGCCGGTGGACAATCATCAAGCCTATATTTTAGGAACACACCAACAAATCCAGCCGATCGGTGTACCGGGAGAACTGTATGTCGGAGGAGCGGGAGTGGCCCGCGGCTACCTCAATCGGCCTGAATTGACAGAAGAAAAGTTTGTTCAACATTTGCTTCTCCCTGGACAAAAAATGTATAAAACGGGCGATCTCGCCAGATGGCTGCCAGATGGAAGGATCGAATATTTGGGGCGAATCGACCATCAAGTCAAAATTCGCGGATACCGTATCGAGCTTGGCGAGGTGGAGTCGGCCATGTTCAATCTGGAAGAGGTTCGTGAGGCGGCAGTCGTTGCGCGGGAAGGCGAAGACGGAGCCAAGCAATTGTATGCCTATTATGTCGGAGAGCCTTCTTTGACCGCCGCGCAGTTCAGAGCCATGTTGTCCCGTGAACTTCCCGATTATATGATTCCTTCTTACTTCATCCATTTGGAACGCATACCGCTCACTCCCAATGGAAAAATTGATCTGAAAGCATTGCCTGTTACCGAAGAAAAAACGCGGACGGAAAACGAATACATAGCACCGCGAAACCCAATAGAAGAACGGCTGGCGTCTATCTGGCAAGAGGTATTAGGCGCTGAGCGTATAGGAATTCTGGATAATTTCTTTGATTTTGGCGGAGATTCGATTAAATCAATCCAGGTTTCTTCCAGATTGTATCAAGCCGGATACAAGGTTGACATGAAGCATTTGTTTAAATATCCCACGATTGCTGAGCTTAGCCCATTTATAGAGCCGGTAAGCAGAACGGCCGATCAAAGAGAAGTGAAGGGCAGGACAAGTCTGACTCCGATTCAGCATTGGTTTTTTGAACAAAAGATGCCGCATGCACACCATTATAATCAGTCCGTGATGTTATATTCGGCGCAAGGCTTTAAAGAGGCCTCGCTTCGCCAGACGATGGAACACGTCGCAGCACATCACGATGCGCTGCGGATGATTTTTGAAGAAACGCCGAACGGATATGCTGCTCGGATTGCGGGAACAGAAGAAAGTGAATTATACCATCTGGAAGTGATGAATTGTAAAGGGGATGCCGATCCGGCCAAAGCTGTTGCCGATAAAGCGACCCAGATTCAAAGCAGTATGGAATTAGGCCAAGGGCCTTTGATGAAGCTTGGTTTGTTCCAATGCCCGGACGGAGATCATTTGCTTATTGCGATCCATCACTTAGTGATCGACGGGGTATCCTGGCGCATTTTACTTGAGGATATTGCCAGCGGCTATGAGCAGGCGGAGCGGGGACAAACGGTCCGGCTTCCGCAAAAAACAGACTCGTTTCCATTCTGGGCGGAGCAATTATCCAAGTATGCGTCAGAAACCGATATGGAGCAGGCGCTTACTTATTGGACCGAGCTTTCAAGCCTGGAGCTGCAGCCGCTGCCTAAGGATAACAGCGTTGAAGGTTCATTATTGAAAGACAGCGACGTAATGACGATTCAATGGACAAAAGAAGAAACAGATCAATTACTGAAACAAGCGAATCGCGCCTATAACACGGACATTAATGATCTGCTGCTGACCTCATTAGGACTGGCTGTTCACAGGTGGACTGGCATGGAAGAAGTTGTCGTGAATTTAGAGGGCCATGGAAGAGAACCGGTTATTCCGGATGCGGATATCACTCGCACGGTAGGATGGTTTACAAGCCAGTATCCTGTCGTACTGAAGATGGAAGCAGGAAAAGAACTGCCGCAGCGCATCAAGACTGTAAAAGAAGGGCTGCGCCGTATCCCCAATAAAGGAATGAATTATAGTGTTATCAAATATTTATCGGGACGTCCGGAAGCTGGCAGCCTGCAGCTGAATCCGGAAATTTCGTTTAATTACTTGGGCCAGTTTGACCAAGACCTTCAGCATCATGCTTTTCAGGTATCGCCTTATTCCACAGGGTTATCGATGAATGAAAACCAAGTGAGAACGGCAGTGCTTGATTTGAATGGCATGATTGCAGAGGGGAAATTATCGCTGACACTCAGCTACAGCAACAAACAATACGAAAGATCAACCATGGCGCAATTTTACCGAAGCTTGAAAGATAGTCTGCAAGAAGTCATTGCGCATTGCGTAAGCCAGCAGCAGACATCATTGACGCCTAGCGACATTCTGTTAAAGGATATCACGATAGACGAACTGGAACAGCTTTTGGAGCAAACATGTGAATTAGGCGAAGTGGAAAATATCTATCCGTTAACGCCGATGCAGAAAGGCATGCTGTTTCACAGCTTGTTTGACCCGAATTCAGGCGCTTATTTTCAGCAAACGACGTTTGATCTGCATGGAGATTTAGATATCGATTCATTTTCAAAAAGCTTGGATGGCTTATCGCGAAGATACGATATTTTCCGCACGAATTTTTACAGAGGCTGGAAAGACCAGCCGCTGCAAATCATATTGAAAACCAAAAAGATCGGTTTTCAATTCATTGATTTACGCGAGATGAATGACGCGCAAAAAGAAGAGATGATTCAGGCATATGCCAGAGAGGATAAGGCTCGGGGATTCGACTTAGCGAAAGACGCGTTAATGCGGTTATTTATTCTTCGTACGGAGGAATCGACATATCGTTTTATATGGAGCTTTCACCATATTTTGATGGACGGTTGGTGCCTGCCGCTTATTACGAAAGAAATATTCGACCATTACTTTGCTTTACTTCAGCAAAAGCAGCCTGAACAAGCGACGATTACTCCGTATAGTCAATATATTGAATGGCTCGATCGGCAAGATGCGGAAGAGGCCCAGCGTTATTGGGATCAATATTTGGACGGATATGAAGAACAAACCGTCCTCCCTAAGGACAATCACCTGACGGAAGATGAACATTACATTCCGGAGAAAGTGACATGTGAAATAGGCGCCGATCTCACGTTGAAAATGAAACAGACAGCCAGCAAGCGCCATGTCACGCTGAACACGCTGCTGCAAACGGCATGGGGGGTTTTGCTGCAGAAATACAATCGGAGCCGGGACGTTGTTTTTGGAAGTGTTGTATCCGGAAGACCGGCGGGGATTCCAAACGTGGAAACCATGATTGGCTTATTCATTAACACCATTCCTGTGCGAATTCAATGTGAAGCTGGAACGACTTTTGCCGAACTCATGAAACAGGCGCAGGAAAAGGCCGTAGGATCTCAAAAGTATGAGACGTATCCGTTGTACGATATACAAGCACGGACAACCCAAAGACAACATTTAATTACACATTTAATGATATTTGAAAATTACCCTGTTGGTCAGTATATGGAAAGCATAGGTCAGGATAACGGATCATCTATTGCAATCTCCAACGTGCAAATGGAGGAACAAACCAACTACGATTTTAATATAACCGTTATACCGGGTGAAGCGATGAACATCTATTTTGAATACAACGCCAAGGTGTATGATCGGACAAGCATGGAGCGGATTCGGGAGCATTTCGTACAAATCTTGCATCAAGTCGTTGCAGATGCGGATATCCAGGTGGAACAAGTGGAATTGTTAACGGAAGGTGAAAAAAGACACCTTCTTCAGACGCTGAACGATACGTCTTCGCCATATCCGCAGACGGCGGTTTATCAATTGTTTGAAGAGCAATCGCAGCGAACGCCCGATCAAGCAGCCATTATCCATAAGGACGAGCAGCTCACGTACCGGCAGCTCAACGACCGGGCAAACCTACTGGCGCGAACGATAAGAGCGAAGGGCGTGCAAGCGGATCACCCCGTGGCCATCATCACCCGGAACAGTATCGAATCGGTGGTAGGGATACTTGCCATTCTAAAAGCCGGCGGAGCCTACGTCCCCATAGATCCGGAATATCCGCAAGACCGCATCCAGTATATGCTGGAAGACTCCAAAGCCGGGGTCGTCTTGATGCAGCGTGATGTCCGGGAGCAGATCGGCTATAAAGGCGCCACGGTTTTATTGGATGAGGAAAGCTCCTATCACGAAGATTCCTCTAACCTTGAACCGCTCAGTGACGCGAACCATTTGGCGTATGTCATTTATACGTCAGGTTCTACAGGCAAGCCCAAAGGCGTATTGATCGAGCACCGTGGCTTGACCAATTATATTTGGTGGGCGAGAGAGGTTTATGTAAAAGGCGAGAAAACCAACTTCCCGTTGTACTCGTCGATCTCTTTTGATCTAACGGTGACTTCCATATTCACACCGTTGATCACAGGTAATACGATCATCGTCTATGACGGAGAGGACAAAACCGCTTTGCTTGCATCGATTGTGCAAGATCCGAGGGTAGATATCATTAAATTGACCCCGGCTCATCTGCAGGTTTTGAAGGAAATGAACATTGCCGATAAAACAGCTGTCCGAAGAATGATTGTGGGCGGGGAAAATTTAAGCACCCGGTTAGCCCAAAGTATTCATGAACAGTTCGAAGGCCGAATTGAAATATGCAACGAATACGGACCGACGGAAACCGTTGTCGGATGCATGATTTACCGATACGACGCCGTGAAAAACAGGCGAGAATCGGTACCGATCGGTACGGCGGCTGCAAACACGAGTATTTATGTGCTGGATGAGACCATGAAGCCGGTGCCGATCGGTGTCCCTGGAGAAATATATATTAGCGGCGCCGGTGTGGCAAGAGGATATTTAAACCGTCCGGAATTGACGGCAGAGAAATTTGTCAATGATCCGTTTGTACCCGGAGCCAAGATGTATAAGACGGGGGATTTGGCAAAGTGGCTGCCGGACGGGAACATCGAATATGCAGGCAGAATGGATGAACAAGTCAAAATCAGAGGCTATCGTATCGAATTAGGCGAGATCGAGGCGGCGCTGCATCAAGCAGAAGCGATCAAAGAAGCGGTCGTCACAGCCAGAGAAGATGTCCACGGATTTAAACAATTGTGTGCGTATTACGTAAGCGGCCAGCCAATAACGGTATCCCGGCTCCGGGAACAATTGTCTCATGCCCTGCCTGGCTATATGGTTCCTGCCTATTTTATCGAGCTGGATAAAATGCCTTTAACTTCCAATGGGAAAATAAACAGAAAAGCGCTGCCGGCCCCGGATATACGGATGCAGGACAGAGCAGAGTATAAGGCCCCCCGAACAAAAGTGGAAGAAATATTGGTTTCTGCTTGGGAATCGGTGTTAGGGGCTGAAAACATAGGTATTCTGGATAATTTCTTTGATCTTGGCGGAGATTCCATTAAATCCATTCAAGTATCTTCCAGATTAAATCAGCAAGGATACAAAATGGAAATCAAACACTTGTTTCAATATGCGACAATTGCCGAATTGAGTCCGCATATCGAGCAGAATCTGCGTATACCCGATCAAGGTGAAGTTAAAGGAAAGCTCAACCTGACTCCTATTCAGCATTGGTTCTTTGATCAAACAACGATAGATCCGCATTATTATAATCAAGCTGTCATGCTGTATGCACCGGAAGGCTTTCAGGAATCACCGCTTCGCCAAACACTGCAAAAGCTGGGAGAGCATCACGATGCGCTTCGCATGACGTTCCAGGCGACGGAAAATGGATACGAGGCTTGGAATGCAGAGATCGCCCAAAGCGAGCTGTATCATCTTGAAATCATGAATCTGAAAGCAGAAGCCGACCCTGGTACCGCAATTGAAGCTAAGGCTAACGAGATACAAGGCAGTATGCGTTTAAGCGCCGGGCCGTTAATGAAAGCCGGATTGTTTCAATGTGCAGATGGGGATCATTTGCTTATTGTCATCCACCATTTGATTGTAGACGGGGTTTCATGGCGGATTTTACTGGAGGATATCGCTAGCGGTTACAGGCAAGCCGAGAATGGGCACGTGATTCAATTGCCGCAAAAAACAGACTCTTTCCGGCTATGGGCCGAGAAGCTGTCGGAGTATGCGCAAAGTGCGGTCTTAAAGAAAGAACAGGAATATTGGACAAAGATCGAAAAAACCGATGTGAAACCGCTGCCTAAAGATTTTCATGAAACGCATACGTTCGCAAAAGACAGTGAAACGGTAACCGTGGAATGGACCAAAGAAGAAACGGAGCTGTTATTAAAACAAGCGAATCGCGCTTATAACACCGAAATAAACGATCTGCTGTTAACCTCACTGGGACTTTCCGTATCGCACTGGTCTGGGCTTGAACAAATTCCGGTTCATTTAGAGGGGCACGGAAGAGAACAGATTATCCCGGATATGGATATTTCCCGCACGGTGGGTTGGTTCACAAGCCTGTATCCGGTTGTGCTTCACGCACAGCCAGGCAAAGAAATATCTTATTATATCAAGACGACCAAAGAAGGGGTGCGCCAAATTCCGCATAAAGGGATCGGATATGGAATAGCAAGGTATTTAAGCGGTTCAACATCAGCCAAAATGTGTCCGGAGATTAGTTTTAATTACCTGGGGCAGTTTGACCAAGATTTGCAGCATCATGCGATTCAATTATCTCCTTACTCCAGCGGTACAGACTCAAGCGGGAATCATGTCAGGCCGTATGTATTGAATATAAACGGAATGATTGCCAAGGGGCGGTTAATGCTGACGATCAGCTATAGCAGCAAACAGTACGTAAGAGAAACGATCAAGCGGTTATCGGCATTTATTCAAAGCGGCCTGCGGACAATCATTGACCATTGCGTTCATAAAGAACAAGCGGAACTGACGCCAAGCGATATTTTGTTAAAAGGCATGACCGTTGACGAATTGGACCAGCTCCTTATTCAACTGCCGCATGCAGGCGAGATTGAAAACGTGTATCCACTCACTCCGATGCAGAAGGGAATGCTGTTTCACAGCTTGCTGGATGAGGACTCAAGTTCTTATTTCGAACAGGCATCGTTTGATTTGCAGGGAGCGTTAGAGATTGACAGATTTGCAGCAAGCTTGGAACGTTTATTTGGAAAATATGCCGTGCTCAGAACCCGTTTTTATAGCGGCTGGAACGATATTCCCTTACAAATTGTCTATAAAACGCAAAGACCGAAAGTTCATTTTGCAGATTTGCGTGACATGGATAAGAACCGGCGTGAGGACGAAATCCGAGCCTACCAAAGAGAAGATAAGGCGAAAGGGTTTGACTTGGCTCAAGATCGGTTGATGCGGATAGCGATTTTCCGTATGGAAGATGACAAATATCATATCATTTGGAGCTTTCATCATATTGTCATGGATGGCTGGTGCCTGCCTCTTATCACGAAGGAAGTGTTTGAGCATTATATCGCCCTTCAAGAGGGCAGAGAAATAGAATCCGTTTACACAGCTCCTTACAGCGACTATATGGAATGGCTTGACCGTCAAGATCATGAAGCGGCCAAACGGTACTGGAGCGAGTATCTTGAAGGGTATAAAGGTGAAACCAGGCTACTTCATAAAAGACCGCAGCATGAACGAAAAGCATATGCCTATGCCAATGTAATCTGTCAATTCGATCACGAACAGACAAAACAATTACAGCAGATCGCAAATCAGCATCAAGTTACGTTAAATACGTTGATCCAAACGTTGTGGGGAATTTTATTACAGAAATATAGCGGGTCCGAGGACGTCGTCTTTGGCAGTGTCGTGTCGGGAAGGCCGGCGGAAATTCCCGGTGTGGAACAGATGATCGGTCTGTTCATCAATACCATTCCGGTTCGAGTCCGCTGCGATGAGGACAGCTCTTTTGCTGAAACGATGCAAATGGTTCAACAAAATGCACTGGCTTCCCAATCATACGATACCTATCCTTTATATGAAATTCAGACACAAACGGAACAAAAGCAAAATCTGATTGACCATATAATGATCTTTGAAAACTATCCGATAGGACAACAAGTCGGGCAAGCAGGCAATGGTGCTGCGGAATTAAATATCGTGAATTTCCATATAGAAGAACATACCCATTACGATTTTAATGTAGTTGTCATCCCTGGCGAACAACTCGCCGTTCATTTTGGTTTTAACCAAAATGAATATGAACAATCAGAAGTAGAGCGGATCCGCGGACATTTTGACCAGCTAATGAATCAAGTATCCCAGCATCCGTACATCAAAATAGAAGAATTGGAGCTTTTGACTCAGCAAGAAAAAGAGCACCAGCTCAACCGTTTTCAGTCTAGCGAAATGCATTACTCACGTGAACAAACGATTCATCAGCTGTTCGAGGAACAAGCGCTTCGTACGCCGGACCGTACAGCGGTTGTATTCGAGGAAGAACAGTTAACCTACAGGGAACTGAACCAACGAGCCAATCAGCTTGCGCGAACCTTGCGAGCTGAAGGCGTGCAAGCGGGTCAACTTGTCGGCATTATGGTTGATCGTTCCTTGGAGATGATGACAGGAATCTTAGCAGTTTTAAAAGCGGGCGGAGCATATTTGCCAATAGACCCGGATTCTCCTTTAGAACGCATCCATTATATTGTACGGAATTCAGGCATTAACGTATTGCTTATACGCGGGAAAATCCCAGACAGCGTCGTCTTTTCCGGAACGTGTATCAATATGCAGGAGGAACATGCCTATCATGAAACAAATGTCAATCTGGCGCTGCCATGCCCGTCCAATCAACTGGCCTATGCCATTTATACTTCCGGCACGACGGGCAAGCCCAAAGGCACGCTGATTGAACATCGCCAGGTGATTCACCTCATCGAAGGGCTGCGTCTCCAGGTTTACTCTGCCTATGATGCGGTGAATGTGGCCATGCTCGCTCCATATTATTTCGATGCTTCGGTCCAGCAAATGTATGCTTCCTTGTTGTTAGGACATACCCTGTTTATCGTTCCTAAAGAGGTGGTATCCGATGGTGCGTCCTTATGTCATTACTATCGGCAGCATCACATTGACGTAACTGACGGAACGCCTGCCCACTTAAAGCTGCTGACAGCTGCAGATGATAGGCAGGGAGTACCGCTTCGTCATCTTTTAATCGGCGGAGAGGCGCTTCCTAAAACGACGGTAACCAAGTTCATGCACTTATTTACCGCTCATGGGTCAGCCCCGGCGATCACCAATGTATATGGCCCTACCGAAACTTGCGTGGATGCGTCCCTGTTCAACATCAAGGTTTCATCCGATGCTTGGACTCGCAGTCAAATTCACGTCCCTATAGGCAAGCCGCTGGGCAGCAATCGTATGTACATTCTCGACTCCAAGCAGCGACTGCAGCCAGCGGGCGTCCAAGGTGAGTTGTACATCGCAGGGGACGGAGTCGGACGCGGATACTTGAACTTGCCGGAATTGACGAATGAAAAATTCGTTGACGACCCGTTTGTTCCATCAAGCCGAATGTATAGAACCGGCGATCTGGCTCGCCTTCTGCCGGATGGAAATATAGAATTTATCGGGCGGATCGATCATCAGGTGAAGATTCATGGCTTTAGGATTGAAATCGGTGAAATCGAATCAGTGATGTTGAACATTCCGGAGATTCAAGAAGCCGTCGTTTCTGCTCTTGAAGATGCAGACGGCGAGCATTATTTATGCGGGTACTATGTGGCAGATGAGCCATTTCCGATCAGCGAACTTCGGGATGGTCTCGCCCGATATTTACCCGGATACATGATTCCGGCTTATTTTGTGCAACTGGATCAGATGCCGCTAACGGCGAACGGAAAATTGAATCGTCAATTATTGCCGAAGCCGGACGGAAAGCGATACGGGGACACGGAATACTTGCCGCCGCGAACTGCGACGGAAATACAGCTAACGAAAATATGGCAGGATGTTCTCGGATTAGAGCAGGTGGGAATTCGAGATAACTTTTTCGATGTCGGAGGACACTCCCTGCGAGCGACGACGCTCATTGCAAAGATTCAAAAGCAATTGCATGTTCAAATCCCTTTGCGAAACGTGTTCCAGTTCCCGACTATTGAACAGCTCGCACAGGCGATCACGATGATGGAGCAAACCGGGTATGCTTCTATTCCTGCAATTGAAAAGAGACAATATTATCCGGTATCCTCTGCCCAAAAAAGATTGTATATTCTCAACCATTTGGAAGGCGGAGAGCTCAGTTACAACATGCTGGGCATGATGGCTTTCAAAGGGAAGCTGGATAAAGATAAATTACAGCAGTCCTTTGCTCAACTGATTCAGCGCCATGAATCTTTGCGCACCGGCTTTAAAATGGTTGAAGGAGAACCTGTTCAATACGTCTTGGATCACGTTGAATTTGCAGTAGAGACGTATCAGGCCAGTGAAGATGAAACGGACCTTTGTATCCGTCAGTTTGTTCGTGCATTTCAACTGGATGAGCCTCCGCTGCTTCGCGTTGGGGTGATTGAGCTTCAACCTAATCACGGAATCCTGCTGTTTGATATGCATCATATTATCTCTGACGGGACATCCATGAGCGTCCTGATCAAAGAATTTGTAAGGACGTATGAAGGAGAGGCATTACCGCCCCTGCGTATCCAGTACAAAGACTACGCAGTGTGGCAAACCGGAGAAGCGCTATTAAAGCAGATACAAAA
The DNA here is from genome assembly GCF_001584325.1 of Bacillus nakamurai. Classification (GTDB taxonomy): domain Bacteria; phylum Bacillota; class Bacilli; order Bacillales; family Bacillaceae; genus Bacillus; species Bacillus nakamurai. The sequence continues at coordinate 469,847 of NZ_LSAZ01000041.1, read as the reverse complement.
GCAAGAAGCCTATTGGCTGGAGCTGTACAGCGGGGATATCCCTATCCTTCATCTGCCAACCGATTATATACGGCCTTCCGCAAGAGATTTTTCGGGGGCTGCAATGCACTTTGCGATTGATGAGCAAAGAAGCGCGCGGTTAAAACAACTGGCACTCGACACAGAATCGACTTTATATATGGTGCTTCTTGCGTCCTATACCTTATTGTTGTCCAAATACAGCGGCCAGGAAGACATTATTGTCGGCAGCCCTATAGCGGGGAGGCCGCACGCAGATTTAGATTCTATCATTGGCATGTTTGTCAATACACTGGCGATGCGTAATTACCCTGCTAAAGAAAAGACATTTTCTCAATATCTCTCCGAAGTGAAGGAGAATGCATTAAAAGCATACGAGCATCAAGATTATCCATTTGAAGCGCTGGTCGATCAATTGAGCATCACCAGGGATTTAAGCCGCAATCCGTTGTTCGACACCATGTTTGTGCTGCAGAATACGGAGCAGGAACAATTAGTGATGAATGACTTGACATTTGAACCTTATCCCAGCGAACATACGATGGCTAAATTCGACTTAACCTTAACGGCTGTAGAAGAAGAGACACGCATTCATTGCACGATGGAATACCTGACGACACTGTTCAAACCGGAAACGATTGAACGCATGATGAAGCATTTTATACAGCTGATCGATGCGATTATCGAACATCCTGAAGCCAAGCTTGCTTCTTTGGATATGATGACACCGCAAGAGAAAACCGATATTTGGAAGCTCTTCAACGATACCGCGGTGAACGATCAACGGATGACAACAATTCATCAACGATTTGAACAGCAGGCTGAGCGCACTCCTGACCACGTCGCCGTTTCGTTTGAAGGTCAGACCTGGACCTATCGTCAGTTGAATGAACGCTCCAACCAGCTTGCACGCGTCCTTTTGAATAAAGGAGCAGGCGCTGATCAAGTGGTTGCCGTTCTCACGGAACGCTCGGCAAATATGATTATTGGGATTTTAGCAATAGTAAAGGCCGGCGGGGCGTTTCTTCCGATAGATCCGGAGCTTCCTGATGAACGACGTGCGTTTTTAATGAAAGACACGGGCGCCAGGTTGCTTTTAACTTGTGCCGATCATACCGTTCCGCCTTCTTTTGAAGGCGCTGTGGTCCTGCTTGACGATCCGGCGGTATATCAAGGCGAGGCAAGCAATCTCAACCTTTCTTATGAGGAAAATCATTTATTGTACGTCATTTACACATCAGGTACAACAGGAAAGCCTAAAGGGGTTCAATTAGAGCATAAAACCATGTTGAATCTGCTCTCTTATGAGTGGGAACATACGCAGCTTCGTTTTGACAGGGTGCTGCAATTTGCCGCGATGAGCTTCGATGTTTGCTATCAAGAGATTTTCTCCACGATCTTAAGCGGCGGGACACTTTATATCATTGACAACGAGGCAAAACGCGAAATTCGTCAGCTCAACGATTTTGTCAAGACATACAGGATACAAACGGCGTTTCTTCCGACCGCGTTCCTTAAGCTCCTTGCATCGGAGAAACAATATTTCGAACCGTTTGCCGAATGCGTGGATCATATTATCGCCGCGGGAGAACAGCTCATCGTAACGAGTATGCTGAAAGAAATGCTGGTGCGCCACCATGTCACGCTGCATAATCATTACGGTCCATCAGAAACGCATGTCGTGACCATGTATACCGTTGATCCGGAAATTCATCAAGAGCTTCAGCCTATCGGCAAACCGATTTCGAATACGGAAATTTTAATTTTGAATGAAGCCGGAACGCTTCAGCCTGTCGGTATCGTCGGTGAGCTTTGTATTTCCGGGATCAGCTTGGCAAGAGGTTATCATAACCGGGAATCTTTGACGCTCGAAAAATTTGTTCCGCATCCCTATGATACAAATCAACGGATGTATAAAACAGGCGATCTTGCCCGTTACCTGCCCGATGGAAACATTGAATATGCCGGAAGAATGGACCATCAAGTCAAAATTCGCGGATACCGGATCGAACTTGGCGAGGTTGAAGCCGCTCTTCTCAACATCGAGCATGTACAGGAAGCGGTTGTCCTGGCCAGAGAAAATGCAGAGGGGCAAAGCGATTTGTATGCCTATTTTGCAGCGGAGCAATCATTGCCGATCAGTCAGCTTAAAGAAAAGCTCTCCAATCAGATACCGGGCTACATGGTTCCTTCATACCTGATGCAGCTGGAGCAAATGCCGTTAACCTCCAATGGAAAAGTGAATCTCAGCGCACTGCCGCTGCCTGAAGCAGGGCTGCAAACCGGGATCGACTACGTTGCTCCAAGAACGAAACCGGAAGAGCAGTTAGTCCGCATCTGGAAAGAAGTATTGAAATTAGAACAAGTTGGCGTGAAAGATAACTTTTTCGATCTCGGCGGGCATTCGTTACGGGGGATGACGCTCGTTGCCAAAATCCATAAGCAATTCAACAAAAGCATATCGTTAAGAGAAGTGTTTCAACGCCCGACGATTGAAGAAATGGCGAAGGTCATTGCAGGCGCGGAAACCTGCGGACCGGATGATATCCCTGTTGCAGAAGTCAAAGATGTTTATCCTGTATCTTCCGTACAAAAGATGGTATATCTGTCTACGCAAATTGAAGGCGGAGAACTAAGTTACAACATGCCGGGGATTTTGACGCTGGAAGGAAGGATCGACACGGATCGTTTACAAACTGCGTTCCACAGACTGATTCAGCGCCATGAATCGCTTCGTACCGGATTTGAAATGATTCGCGGAGAACCGATGCAGGTGATCAAGCCTCTGGCGGAGTTCTCTATAGAAAGGTATAAGGCAGCTGCTGAGGAGGTCGAGGAGCTTTTCCGCAATTTCGTGCGAACGTTCGATCTTAGCCAGGCCCCATTGCTTCGAGCCGGACTCATTGAATTGGAACAGGACAAGCACGTTTTCATGTTTGACATGCACCATATCGTTACGGACGGCGTTTCCATGAATATTTTCGTCGAAGAACTGATTCAACTATATGATGGGCAAGAATTAGCCCCGCTCCGGATTCAGTACAAAGACTTCACTGTATGGCAGCAGCAGGCAGAGCAGAAGGAACGCATCAAGAGACAGGAGGACTATTGGTTGGGTGTCTTTCACGAGAAGCTTCCGCCATTTGAGCTGCCGAAAGATTTTGCCAGACCGCGAGTTCGAAGCTTTGAAGGGAAGCGATACAATTTTGTTCTCGACGAGACTGTGGTCCAAGGTATAAAACAGATGGAAGAATTGACCGGGTCGACCGCTTATATGATCTTGCTGTCCGCCTATAACATACTGCTGGCCAAATACAGCGGTCAAGAAGATATCGTCGTCGGTACGCCTATTGCGGGAAGAATGCATGAAGATTTACAGCATATCATCGGGATGTTCGTGAATACGCTGGCCATCCGTACGGCTCCGGCTGGAGAAAAGACCTTTATGGACTATGTAACGGAAACAAAAGAAACGATGCTGAAAGCTTATGAAAATCAAGAGTATCCTTTTGAAGAATTAGTTGAGAAACTGGGAGTGAAACGTGATTTAAGCCGCAATCCGTTATTCGATACGATGTTCGTGCTGCAAAATACGGAACAAACGGATATCGAAGTGGATTCTCTCACTGTCAGACCATATGAACAAACGAATACGGCGGCCAAATTTGATTTGCAGCTGACCTTCGTGATGAACCCGCACGAGATTCAAGGCAGCTTTGATTACTGTACGAAGCTATTTAAAAAGAAAACCATCGCTACCTTGGCCAAAGATTACATCATGATTCTGTCGGCGATTATAAAAGACCCATCGATTCCTTTAAAAGAAATTCAATTAAGTGAGAAAGTAAATAAAAGTGAACACTTTGCAAGCGAAATTGAATTGAATTTCTAAAAATGGCCGATAACGGCTGTCCCCCGGCATGATTTTATGCGGTGACAGCCGCCAGCCGGCTAAAACTTACTGGAGGGATATTAATGTCAGAATTTAAGCAACAGGAGTTGTTCTGGAGCAGCATGTTCAATGCGGAAGATCGTCCCAGTGCAGTCCCTTCGTTTCAAATGTCGAGCTCAACTTTAGAACACGATGCATCGAGTGCCCCTAACTGTATTCAAAGTTCATTGAGCTCCGATGTATCCCTGCGCATCATGACCATTACGAATAAAACGCCAATGGCCGTCTATATGGTTCTCCTGGTTGGAATTGAGTGTCTTTTGTACAAATATACGGGGGAAGAGGGCGTTATTATAGGTGTTCCAACCTTTGAAGACGAAACCGATGAAGACCTTCGATTAGACCAAATCATGTTAATCAAACAAAACATAAATGCGGACAGCACGTTTAAATCCATATTTAATGAATTCAAACATACGCTGAACGGAGCCATCTTAAATCAGCACGTTCCTTTCGATAAAATGGTCGGTCCATTAAATTTGAACTATGATTCGATTCATTTGCCAATGATCCATACGATCGTATCATTAGATCAAATTCACCCCATTCGTTTTATAGAAACGGCTGCTTCTGATACGTTATTTCAGTTTTCCATAGAAAATGATTCGATTCATTTAAAGTTAACTTATGATGAACAAGCTTATGATCGCCAGTATATGATGCAAGTGATCGAACATTTAAATCGTATTTTTTCGATCATGTTATTTCAAGCCGATCTTGCCATCGGCCATCTTGATATTTTGTCCGAGGCGGAAACAAATAAATTCCTCGTTGACTATAATCATACGGCAGCCGAGTATCCAATGGAAAAAACGATTCATCAATTGTTTGAGGAACAAGCGGAACGAACGCCGGATCAAACGGCTGTCATCTATGGGGAGAAGCAATTCACGTATCGTCAACTCAATGAACGGGCCAATCAATTAGCTCGAACGTTAAGGGCCCATGGCGTGCAAGCGGATCGGCTCACAGCTATCGTCAGCGAACATAGCATCGAGTTGGTTGTGGGAATACTGGCCATATTAAAAGCCGGCGGAGCCTACGTACCGATTGCTCCGGATTATCCGGAGCATCGCATACAGTATATATTAGACGACTCCAAAGCGGAGATCGTCTTGACGCAGCGCCATCTTCGGAAGCGATTAGCCCATGCAGGCACGAACATTCTGTTGGATGAGGAAAGCTCTTATCACGAAGATCACTCTAATCTGGAGAAGATCAGCAGTGCGAAGGATTTGGCATATGTGATCTATACGTCAGGTTCTACGGGCAGCCCCAAAGGCGTATTAATTGAGCAACAAGGCTTAACCAATTATATTTGGTGGGCTTGCGGGATATATGTGAAAGGAGAGAAAACCACTTTTCCGCTATATTCGTCCATCGCTTTCGACTTAACGGTAACGTCTATTTTTACGCCGCTCATCAGCGGAAATGCCATCATTGTCTATGGAGGAGAAGACAAGGCGTCTTTGCTTTCAGCCATTGTACAGGATTCCAGAGTGGATATTATCAAGCTGACCCCTGCTCACTTGAAGTTATTGAAAGAAATGAACATTTCCCATGAGTGCACAATCCGGAAAATGATTGTAGGCGGCGACAATTTAAGCGCAGGGCTGGCCCGAAGCATCAGCGAGCAATTTCAAGATCAAATTGAAATCTTTAACGAATACGGGCCAACGGAAACCGTCGTCGGATGTATGATTCATTCCTGCGATCCGGAGAAAGACAGACGAGAATTCGTGCCAATCGGTACGCCCGCGGCCAATATGAACATTTATGTGCTGGATGCCGATATGAAGCCGGTGCCGATCGGCGTTCCCGGAGAAATGTATATTGGCGGGGCCGGAGTAGCCAGAGGATATTTGAACCGGCAGGAATTAACAGCAGAGAAGTTCGTCCAGCATCCTTTCGTGCCCAGAGCGAACATGTACAGAACGGGGGATTTAGCCAGACGGCTGCCGGACGGAAATATCGAGTATTTAGGCCGGATCGATCACCAGGTGAAAATCCGAGGTTACCGTATTGAAATCGGTGAAGTCGAAGCAGCCTTTTTCCATATACCGTCGCTTCAAGAAGTCACCGTTATTGTGCAAGAAATCAACGGGGACGCATCCTTGTGCGCCTATTATACCGCACATCATCCTTTAACCGCAGGCGAGCTTCGGGAACAGCTATCCCACAAGCTTCCTTCCTATATGATACCTGCTTATTTCGTTCAGTTGAAAGCGATGCCGCTTACTTCCAATGGAAAAATAGATCGTCAGGCGCTGCCTTCTCCATTAGGAAATCTCACAGGTATGAACTATATAGCTCCGCGTACAAAACTGGAAAAAATACTAGCCGCAGTATGGGAGTCGGTCTTAGGCTTAGAACGGGTCGGAGTCTCGGATCATTTCTTCGAATTAGGGGGGGATTCGATTAAGTCGATTCAAGTGACCTCAAACTTATACGAAGCTGGATATAAGCTTGAAATCAAACACTTGTTTAAGTACCCAACGATCTCAGAGCTTGTTCCTTACGTAGAATCAATAACCCGAATCGCAGAACAAGGAGAAATCAAAGGTCAGGCTTTGCTGACCCCGATTCAGCATTGGTTTTTTGCCCAGCAATACCCCGAATCACACCATTTTAATCAAGCGGTTATGCTTTTTTGGAAAGAGAGATTGAATGAATCGAAGCTTCGGGAAGTCATGAAAAAGATTACGGAGCATCATGATGCTTTGCGCATGGTCCATGTTCCGACAGAACATGGATACGAAGCTCGAAATCGGGGGATCGATGAAGGCGATCTGTTCAGCCTCGAAGTGATTTCATTATTCAAAGAAACCAATGTTTCCCAAGCGATAGAAACGGTATCTAATGAAATTCAGCAATCCATTCATCTAGCCGAAGGCCCGCTTGTGAAACTCGGATTGTTTCAGTGCCAAGAGGGGGATCATTTGCTGATTGCGATCCATCATTTGGTCATCGATGGCGTTTCATGGAGAATTTTAATCGAGGATATTGCTGCTGCTTATGAGCAGCTTCAAAACGGAGAAGCGATCCGGCTTCCGAAGAAAACGGACTCCTACCTGTTGTGGGCCGAACAGTTGAAACGTTATGCAATAAGCCCTGAATTTGAAAAGAAAAATCAATACTGGTTCGGACGTGAAGATATCCCAGTACATGCATTGCCAAAGGATAACGAGCACGAGATCGGTCTGGCCGAAGACCGGGAAACGTTCATCGTCCAATGGACGGTCGAGGAAACCGAGTGTTTATTAAAAAAATCAAACAGGGCTTATACGACTGAAATTAACGATTTATTGCTGACCGGACTTGGTATCGCTATACATCGCTGGACTGGACATGAAGACATTCTCATTCATCTCGAAGGACATGGCAGAGAGTCTATTATTCCAGATCTCGATATTTCACGTACAATTGGCTGGTTCACAAGCCAATACCCGGTTTCGCTCCAAATCAAGGCAGACCAGGATATCTCACAGCGAATTAAGACAGTGAAAGAAACTTTGCGTCAGATTCCCCAAAAAGGAATAGGTTATGGCCTGATCAAGTATTTGTCAGATCATCTGAAGGCTCCCGAATGCATCGGACATCCGGAAATCAGTTTCAATTATCTGGGTCAATTTGATCAAGATATCCGAAATGGGGGAATCGAGGTATCTCCTTACTCCAGCGGGAAAATAGCCAGCGACAAACACCCTATAGCCTATACACTTGATATCAACGGCATGATTTCAAACGGCCAATTGTCGCTGGCAATCAGTTACTCCGGAAAACAATATCGCAGAGAAACAATTGAAACATGCGCAGATCTCTTAAAAAGCAGTTTGCAGCAAGTCATTGAACATTGTGCAGCTCAAGAACAAATTCAGCTGACGCCAAGCGATATGTCGCTAAAAGAAATGACAATCGACGAATTAGATCGATTTGTACAGCTAACACAGCATCTTGGCGAAATTGAAAATATATACCCTTTAACCCCTATGCAGAAGGGAATGCTGTTCCATAGCTTGATCGATTCGGCTTCCGGAGCTTATTTTGAACAAGCCGCTTTTGACTTGAAAGGCCTCTTGGATATCGAGGCATTTAAGATGAGTTTGGCACAACTGGCCGAAAAGTACGACATTCTTCGAACTCATTTTTACACCGAATGGAAAGAACAGCCGCTGCAGATCGTATTCCGGTCCAAAGGGATCGAAACGGCTGTTGAAGATATTCGCAGCATGAACAGTCATCAACGCAGCGAGTTTATTGCCGATTTTGCGAAAAGAGATAAGGCGCGAGGATTCAATCTCACCCGAGATGCTTTAATGCGCGTATCGATCCTGCGGACAGATGAAGACCAAGCGCGATTGATATGGAGCTTTCATCATATTTTAATGGATGGCTGGTGTTTGCCTCTTATTACGAAAGAAGTGTTTGAAACCTATTATGCGATTCTTGAGCGGAGGCAGCCGAAGCGGGGAGCCGTCACTCCATACAGCCGATATATCGAATGGCTGGATAAACAAGATCACAAGCAGGCAGCAGCCTATTGGCGTAATTATTTGGAAGGCTATGAAGGGCAAACTGTTTTGTTACAAGAACAATCTTCCAACCAGGCCAAAGGATACGAAAAAGGAGAGCATGCGTTTCGTTTAGGAAAGCAGCTCACAGACGAGATCAAACGGGCCGCAAGCCACCATCAAGTCACCGTCAATACATGGATACAAACCGCATGGGGCTTATTGCTGCAAAGATATAACGGGAGTCAGGATGTCGTTTTCGGCACGGTCGTATCCGGCCGGCCGGCAGAAATTCCGGGAATTGAAACCATGGTCGGTTTATTTATCAATACCATTCCCGTACGTATTTATACTCAGCCTGAAATGACAGTTGAACAAGCATTGAAAACGAATCAGGAGCGGGCACTGGCTTCTCAGGCATACGATACATTTCCCTTGTATGAAATTCAGGCTCAAACTGAGCAAAAACAGCAGTTGGTCAGTCATATTATGGTGTTTGAGAATTACCCTGTCGAGAAACAAATGGAGCATATGAAGCAGGACCACACCTCATTAGACATTACCGATTTTCATATGGATGAACATACCCATTACGATTTTAATTTCATTGTGATACCGGCTGAGGAAATTGAAATTCATTTTGTGTACAATGGTTATGTTTATGATCAAGCAAGTGTCGAGCGGATGCAGGCGCATTTTATGCAAATCATCAAGAAAATGGCGGAAGATACGGCGATTCGCGTCAAAGAACTGGATATATTAACAGCGGACGAACGATCGCTCTTCGCAGACAAGTTTAACGATACGGCGGCCGAGTATCCAAAGGAAAAGACGATTCATCAATTGTTTGAGGAACAAGCGGAGCGAACGCCGGAGCAGACGGCGATAGTTTTTGAGGATAAGAAGCTGACGTATCGCGCATTAAATGAACGCGCCAATCAGCTGGCCCGAACCTTGGTCGCCAAAGGACTTCAATCTGAGCAGCTTGTCGGCATTATGGCGGATCGTTCGCTGGAAATGATGGTCGGGATTTATGCAATCCTGAAAGCGGGCGGCGCCTACGTGCCGATCGACCCTGATTACCCGGAGGAGCGCATCCGGTACATTCTGGAAGATTCAGGAGCAAGAATACTGCTTACACAGCGTCACGTGAAGGAACCGGCTGCTTTTGCGGGTACGGTCGTCGATCTCGATGATACTTCTGTTTACGATGACGACGGTTCGAACCTAAAGCCGCTGGCCGGTGCGGACGATATGGCCTATGTCATCTATACCTCGGGATCGACCGGAAAACCAAAGGGGGTTATGGTGGAACACCGGCCGGTTATAAACCGGCTGATGTGGATGCAAGAGACTTACCCGATCGGCAGCGGCGATACAATTTTGCAAAAGACGGCGATCACCTTCGATGTATCAGTGTGGGAGCTGTTCTGGTGGGCTTTGGCTGGTGCAAAGATGTGTCTGCTGCCGCCCGGCGGTGAGAAATACCTTGAAATGATTTGGAACACGATTGAAGAGCAGGGCATCACGACGATGCATTTCGTCCCGGCTATGCTGCATGCCTTCCTGGAGTATGCGGAAGGACAACCGGCGCACAGACAAATGAAGCTTCGTACGTTGCGGCAGGTATTTGCGAGCGGGGAGGCGTTGACTCCAGCACATACAGCAAGGTTCCATCGCTTTATCACGCCTGTGAACGGTGCCCGGCTGATTAACCTGTACGGCCCGACAGAAGCAACGGTGGATGTGTCGTACTTTAACTGTGAGGCGGACCAAGCGTATGCATCTGTACCTATCGGCAAGCCGATCTCAAATATACAGTTGTACATGATGACGCCGGGATCGATGCAGCTGCAGCCTGTCGGGGTACCGGGAGAGCTGTGTATCGCAGGCGACGGACTGGCGCGGGGCTACCTAAACCGCCCGGAACTGACATCAGAGAAGTTCGTGGACCATCCATTCGAAGCTGGCAAGCGGATGTATCGGACAGGAGACTTAGCGAGGTGGCTGCCGGACGGGAACATCGAATATTTGGGACGAATCGATCATCAGGTGAAAATTCGAGGCTACCGCATCGAACTCGGCGAGGTAGAAGCGGCTTTATTGCAACTGGAATCCGTCAAAGAAGCAATCGTTATCGCGATCGAAGAAGAGGGCTCCAAGCAGCTGTGTGCTTACTTAGTAGGAGACGAATCATTAAAAACGCTGCAGCTCAAGCAGCAATTGCTGCACAAACTGCCTGCGTATATGATTCCAGCCTATTTTGTACGGGTAGAGGAAATGCCATTAACAGCGAATGGTAAAATCGATCGAAAAGCTTTACCTGCTCCTGACGGAAATATGCCGACCGGAACCGAATACGCGGCACCCAGAACGTTGGTTGAAAAGCAGTTGTTCGAGATATGGAAGGAAGTTTTGGCTCATTCTGACCTCGGGATTAAAGACAACTTCTTTGACGTTGGCGGCCATTCGCTCAAAGTATTGCAATTAATTCATCAAATTAACGCGGTCATGGGCATCAAAATGCATTATCACGCCGTTTATGATTTCCCTACAATCGAGACAATGGCACCCGCTATTCAAGCAGCGGCCTCAGAGTCCAAGACGGACAGCGTATTCGTCAAGATGAATCAGAATGGTTCGATGCCTGTGTTCTGTTTCCCGCCTTTAATCGGGTATGGGCTGGTTTATAATGAAATGGCGAAAAGACTTGATGGCGACTGCGTCGTCTATGCCGCTGATTTTATAGAAGAGCCGTCTTATGAGAAACCGATGATCGACCGGTATGTAGAAAGCATAATAGGCATCCAAGAACAAGGGCCTTATGTGTTGCTTGGTTATTCTTCAGGATCGAATTTGGCTTTTGAGGTTGCCCAAGCCATGGAGCAGCGGGGATGCGCTGTATCCGATGTGATTATGCTGGATTCTAAAATAACCACTTCGGTGTCTCATTTATCGGAAGAGGAAATCGAAGAGATTGTCCATCTGAATCTGGATATCATTCCGGATTATTATAGAGAATTATTAACCATTCCTTCGATTAAGGATAAAATCAGAGGCTATCTTGCGTACCATAATCAGCTGATCAATTCCGGTGCCGTCAACGCCAGCATTCACCATTTGTTATGCGACGATTTGATCGAAAGAGGATGGACGCAAGCAACTGCAAACAATTACCTGGAATACACATTAAAGGGAGAACATGTGACAATCTTCGAACCTCAAAATATCGAAGAAAATGTGAATACGATTCGGTCTATTGTCAAAAGGATTGAAGAACGGCTGCATGACGGACTTGTTCTTCATGAACAGCTGACATCAGGATCGTTTGCTGGAGACACAAAGTTTGATAAAAGTTAATGGGTACTGATTGAAGTAAGGTGTTAACGATCAGAAAATGCCGCTGATATGACGCAGCGGCATTTTTTTGATTGAAAACGAGGGAGCATCTTTACAACAAAGGTTTGTTATAATCAGGTGTTTCTTTCATCTAGTTTACATAATATATATTCTAGGAAGTAACATTTCAGAATGAAATTCTTGTCTCATTAGAAAAGTATACTTAAGAAAATGAGACAAGAATTAAAAAAAGAATTCATTTACGTTTTAATTACTTGTATACATAACAAGTTCCATCGATAATGGATACACATGTATAGGTGTCATAATAAGATCTGCCTTCACCGTCTCTAAAGAAAACCGTTACAGTACCGTCGCCGTTCCATTGGAATTGATAACCGTCTTTGTATTTGTCTCGAATAGGAGTTAAATCCCCCGGATGAACTGCCGCACTTACTGCTGGCGATCCAGATACTAGCAAGACCCCAGCAAGTGCAACGGCTCCCGCGTTATAAACAAAAAAAGCTTGCAGAAAAAACATGGTTTTCTCTACAAGCTGAAACCCCTTTACAGGGGTTTTTTACTTGTTCAATTTGCAGCTTTATGTTGAGAGCCTGTCTGCTCTTCATCTTCCCATGTTTCGATATGTTTCAGCTCGGGATGGTTCTTCGCTTTAAATACAGGATCAAGGCCTTTTTTGCGCTGAACGGCATAATCTTTATAAACCTTATAGGCCACATTAGACAGCAGCAGTATCGCAATCAAGTTAATCAGCGCCAATAAGCCCATAAACAAGTTTGCCATATCCCAAACAATTTGGAAATTGGCTAAACATCCGTATACGACCATCACGATAACAAAAATGCGGTAAATATTGAGCCAAGTTTTGCTTGTTTTGATAAATTCAATATTCGTTTCCCCATAGTAATAGTTGCCGACAACCGAACTGAACGCGAACAAAAACATGGCAATCGCAATAAACGTCGGCGCCCAGCTTCCGATATGGTGCTGTAAAGCGGCTTGTGTCACTTGGATGCCGTCGCCTTTAGGCGTTACGCTGTACAATAAAATAATGAATGCAGTCGATGTACAAACGATAAACGTATCAAAAAATACGCCGAGGGTCTGAATTAATCCCTGTTTCGCCGGATGTGATACGTGTGCAGTTGCTGCGGCATTCGGCGCGCTCCCCATACCGGCTTCGTTTGAGAACAGCCCGCGCTGTGCTCCGATTATAATGATGCTTCCTAAGCTTCCTCCTGCAATTTGCTGAAGGCCGAACGCATTTTTAACGATCGTCACCAGCAGCTCCGGAACAGCCGTGATGTTCACAACCACAACATACAGCGCGATAATAATGTATGCTCCGGCCATAACGGGAACGATTAATTGTGAAACAGAAACGACCCGTTTTAAACCGCCAAAAATAATAAATGCCGTTAATACAGCTAAAATAATCGCAATAACTGTTTTATTTACATGAAATGCTTCGTCAAAAGCAACAGAAATGGTGTTTGACTGTACAGCATTAAAAATCAATCCGAATGAAACGGTAATCAATACGGCAAATAAAATACCGAGCCAGCGGGCACCGAGACCTTTTTGCATGTAGTATGCAGGCCCGCCGCGGAAATCTTCACCTGAACGCACTTTATAAAGCTGCGCCAATGTGCTTTCCACAAAGCTGGAAGCCATTCCGACAGTGGCCACGATCCACATCCAAAATACCGCTCCCGGGCCGCCCGTCGCAATCGCTAAAGCGACACCGGTCAGGTTCCCGGTTCCGACACGCGAGGCTGCCGAGATAAAGAATGCCTGCATAGAGGAAACCCCTTTGGAAGGCTTCTCCCCCACTATTCTGAACATCTCAATAAAGTAGTTGATTTGAATGAAACGAAAACGGAAAGTGAAAAACAATCCGATTCCCACTAAAATATAAACAAGATACTTCCAAATAAAATCATTTGGAACATTAATGATATCATTTATAAAAGCCTCCATGTTTAACCTCCCTCTTACATCTCTTACTGTGATTTTCGCTGCTCATGTTAGATTTATTAACACAACGAGTATTATTATATCACAACATTATTGATTGAGGAGTTTTTTTGCGAAAATGTTTGGTTATTACGCGTCCTTCGTTGTTGTTATGCCCCGCTCTTTTTATCTGGAGCCTGAAAAAATCTGTCACATCTAGCCTTCATTTGCATAAGATAACAAATATGAGTCTGTTTCCCGCTTCCTTCGGTTTGCTGATAAAAAATGAGTGAAATAATACTTGAGATGTTATATACTTAACCAGGATAATATTTTTTTAAATTTATTAAATGACGTTTACTTTCAGTTTGAATTAGGGTATTATAATAAAAATATTCAGACTTATGAAGGGGGGAGAACATTTGAAAAAGATCCTGTTTTTAAAGGCATCTATCCTATTTTTAGCGATTGCAAGCTTTCATTTGCTCTCCATTCCCCATGCGTTTGACACTGCTCATCATTTTAAAGCAGTAGCCGACCAGCAGGAAATGCACGAAATGAAGGCCGGCCAAAATGTCGATGATGAGAAAAAGTCTTTGACGGGTTCATTTATTCTGACGGCGCTTTTTGCCGCCTCTGTCTCACTTATCGTGATAGCAGACAGGAAATGTCCGTCTTCCCGGAGAAGACAGCGCAAAAAAAGCTTTTTGATCGCTAAATTTTATCAGTCTTCGTATTTCGATGAGCTTCATGTTCAACATCGCCTATCTATGTAACATAAAATGAGGAGGTTGTTAAACATGTTGTTTATCTTACGAATGGTGATCTTAGGCTTATTCTCATTCACTGCGTTGAATTTATTTGTATGGCAGGGAATTGAAGTTGTACACGCCATTACCGATTTATTCGGCAGCCACGAAAGTTAAATTGTAAACCCCCGCTCAGCTTTACTTGAGCGGGGGTTTTTTATTTTATTTTTATTCTTTTTCTTCAGATGACTCTGCACGCCATACATCTATTACCGGCCCTGACTCATCTTCATCAATAAAGAAGGAACCGTTGCTGTATCTGTCGTTTGCCCTTAACGACTTAACGGCGACTTCGCTTCTCTCGCCTTTTTCTGTTTCAAGTATGATTCTGTCAGACTGGGAACATGCGAATAATCCCGTTACACGATGCGGATTCTTTTTGAGCTCGCGAAGCATGATGACCCCGCGTTTTGCTCTGGATGTTTTATCAAATTCAGAAAGATTCATTCGTTTAACGGCTCCGCGCTGTGTGACAAGCACAATAGAATCTGTCTCGTGAAGAATCTGGCCTGATACGACAGCATCGCCTTCTTTTAAATTAATTCCCTTTACACCGGCCGCACGCGCTCCGACCACATTCACTTCATCTTCGCCAAACCATAAGCCGTAGCCGAGGCGGGTCGCTATAAACAGCTGGCACTCTCCATTAGTGACATGGACGTCAATCAGCTCGTCTTCCCCTTTCAGGTTCAGGGCTACAAGCGCTTTCGAATACCGCTGCGCTTTGTAATGCGTCAGTTCGGTCTTTTTCACCATCCCGTTTTTTGTGAAAAACAATAAGTATGAGGATGGATCAAACTCCTTCACAGGAATGGCTTTTACGATCGTTTCATCCCGGTCAATTGTGATGAGATTTGTCACATGCTGCCCCATGTCTTTCCATCTGATATCAGGAAGCTGATGAACAGGACAATATACATAGCTTCCCTTATTGGTAAACAGCAGCAGAACATCTGTTGTATTCATCTCAAATTGGTGAATAAGCCTGTCTGTGTCCTTCATTCCGAAATCCTGCCCGTTGGAAGCGGCAAATGAGCGCTGGCTTGTTCGCTTCACATAACCGTCTTTAGTGACCGTGACATACACGTCTTCTGATGCGACCATGACCTCAAGATTAATTTTAATTTCCTCAATCTTTTCCTCAATCACTGACCGCCTGCTGTCGGCATAGGTCTTTTTCAGTTTCTTCAAGCTGCCCGTAATGACTTTTAACAGCTTTTTGTCATTGTTTAAAATGGCTTCAAGTTCATCGATTTTACGGCTGAGCTCTTCCGCTTCTTCTTTTAATGCCGTAATATCAGTGTTTGTCAAACGGTACAGCTGCAAGGAAACGATGGCCTCCGCCTGCGGCTCGGTGAAAGCGAACTTTGAGATTAAATTATGTTTCGCGTCCCGTTTATCATTGCTGGCACGGATAACGGAAATAACTTCATCTAAAACTGACAGAGCCTTCATCAAGCCTTCAACGATATGATGTCTTTCTTTCGCCTTTTGCAGCTCATAAATAGAGCGGTTTGTCACCACTTCCTTCTGGTGGGCAATATAAGCGTCCAAAATGGCTGGAAGGCTCATCAGCATCGGCCGTCGGTTATGAATGGCGACCATATTAAAGTTATACGCCGTTTGCAAGTCAGTATTTTTGTATAAGAAATTCAGAATGCCCTTCGCATCTGCTTCTTTCTTTAATTCCACGACTACCCGAAGGCCCGTGCGGTCTGTTTCATCACGCACCTCTGATATGCCTTCAACTTTTTTATCAATCCGATATTCGTCCATTTTCTTCACAAGGTTGGCTTTGTTTACTTCAAACGGAATTTCAGTGATGACGATCTGCTCACGGCCGCCTCTGATGGTTTCCACTTCCGCCTTGCCGCGAATCATGATTTTTCCTTTACCCGTTTCATAGGCTTTCCGAATACCGTCCACACCTTGAATGATGCCTCCTGTCGGAAAATCAGGCCCTTTGATGACGTCCATTAAGTCATCAACAGTGCAATCGGGCGATTCAATGCGTTTGATAACGGCATCAATGACTTCGCCTAAATGATGGGGCGGAATATCAGTGGCATAGCCCGCCGAAATCCCGGTCGATCCGTTGACCAATAAATTAGGGAACATAGCCGGCAGGACGACCGGCTCCTTACTTGTATCATCAAAGTTCGGAACGAATTCGACCGTATTTTTATCAATGTCCCGCAAGAGTTCAGAGGCGATTGCTGATAATCTTGCTTCTGTATAACGCATGGCAGCCGGAGGGTCACCATCAATGCTCCCGTTGTTTCCGTGCATTTCGATCAGCACATTTCTGACTTTCCAATCTTGGCTCATCCGCACCATTGCTTCATATACGGAGCTGTCCCCGTGCGGATGATAGTTCCCGATAACGTTCCCGACCGTTTTGGCCGCTTTCCGGAAGTTTTTATCGAACGTATTTCCATCTGCGTGCATGGCGTATAAAATTCTGCGCTGCACCGGCTTTAAACCGTCTCGTGCATCAGGCAGAGCCCGGTCCTGAATAATATATTTACTGTAGCGTCCGAAACGGTCGCCGATTACCTCTTCTAACGGTAAATCATGAAATAATTCTGGCTGTGCCACTATTAAACCTCCTCAGCGACCGATAAGTTTTCATTTTCTAAAATATTGCTTTCCTCGTCTAATCCAAAGGCAACATTCTTTTCAATCCATTTTCTTCTCGGTTCTACTTTGTCTCCCATTAATGTCGTTACGCGGCGCTCTACACGGGCTGCGTCGTCAATTTTTACTCTTACAAGCGTTCGTGACTCAGGGTTCATCGTCGTCTCCCAGAGCTGATCTGCATTCATTTCTCCAAGGCCTTTATAGCGCTGAATCGTATAGCCTTTGCCGACCTTTTTTAACACGCTGTCCATTTCTTCATCGGACCAGGCATATTCAATGATCTCTTTTTTGCCGCTTCCTTTGCTGACTTTGTAAAGAGGCGGCAAAGCGATGAATACTTTTCCGTGTTCAATCAAAGGTTTCATGTAGCGGTAGAAAAACGTTAACAGCAGCACTTGGATGTGAGCGCCGTCAGTATCGGCATCTGTCATGATGACGATTTTGTCGTAGTTAATGTCCTCTACCTCAAAATCCGCTCCGACGCCTCCGCCGATCGCATGAATGATCGTGTTGATTTCTTCATTTTTGAAGATATCGGCAAGCTTTGCTTTCTCTGTGTTAATGACCTTACCGCGAAGCGGCAGAACGGCTTGGAATCTCCGGTCTCTTCCCTGCTTTGCAGACCCTCCGGCAGAGTCTCCCTCTACGAGATACAATTCATTTTTGGCCGGATTTCTGGAGCCTGCGGGAGTGAGCTTTCCGCTTAACGTCGCTTCTGATTTTTTGCGCTTTTTGCCGCTTCTTGCTTCTTCTCTCGCTTTACGGGCTGCTTCACGTGCTTGGCTTGCTTTGATCGCTTTTTTGACGAGCAGAGTCGCCGTATCGCGGTTTTCCTCTAAGAAATAAGCAAGCTTTTCAGAAATAACGGCGTCTACAGCAGACCTTGCCTCACTTGTGCCCAGTTTTCCTTTTGTCTGCCCTTCAAATTGCAGGAGCTCTTCAGGAATACGGACGGAAATGATCGCAGATAATCCTTCTCTGATATCCGTTCCTTCAAGGTTTTTGTCTTTTTCTTTTAGAAGCGCCACTTTTCTCGCATACTCATTAAACGCCCTTGTCATTGCCGTTTTGGCACCCGACTCGTGAGTCCCGCCGTCTTTTGTTCTGACGTTATTGACGAATGACAGGATATTTTCGGAATAGCCATCATTAAATTGGAACGCAAAGTCCACTTCAATGTCATGGTGCTCACCTTCAAAGGAAACCACTTCGCATAAAGCGTCTTTTTCCTCGTTTAAGTAAGCGACAAACGCTTCAATTCCGTTCTCGTAATAAAATACTTCCTTCACTTGATTTCGTTCATCAATAAGTTCTATTTTCAAGCCTTTTAATAAGAAGGCGGATTCGCGCAGACGTTCTGAAAGCGTGTCGAAATTATAAACCGTTGCGCTGAACATCGACGGATCGGGTTTGAAATGCGTAAGCGTACCTGTTTTTTTGGTCGTGCCGACTTTTTCGAGTGAAGTCGCGGGCTTACCGCCATTTTCAAACCGCTGTTTATAGACAAAGCCGTCCCGCTCAATTGTGACGGTCAGCCACTCCGATAAAGCGTTTACGACGGATGCGCCGACGCCGTGCAGTCCCCCGCTCGTTTTATAGCCGCCCTGGCCGAATTTCCCTCCGGCGTGGAGCACGGTGAAAATGACTTCCGGAGTCGGTTTCCCGAGCTTATGCATTCCGGTCGGCATTCCGCGTCCTCTGTCCTGTACGGAGATGCTGTTGTCCTTATGTATAGTAACGATAATATGATCTCCGTATCCGGCCAGAACCTCGTCGACGGAATTATCGACGATCTCATACACCAGATGGTGCAAGCCGCGTGCGTCAGTGGAACCGATGTACATACCCGGTCTTTTTCTGACGGCTTCAAGGCCTTCAAGCACCTGTATGGCATCTTCGTTGTAATCAAATTGCTGTTTTCTAGCCAAACGTACAAACCCCTTTCAAAAAACCTGCTTAATCATTCTCTTTTTCATGTTTCATGTCTTTGTTTTAAGTATGCGCAAGCTTCGGTCCAATTCTCCTCGGACTCACAATTATAACCAATATGCTTGATTTCGCAACATTTTTAAGCGAATGGCTTATTTTTTAGGCCGCAAGACATACATTCGAATGTCTTTTCTTCTTTCTGGTGCCCTTTTCGGCGATACAGAACATGAGTTCGGTTTCTATTATATCGATTTATGCTGGCCATCGCAAACAGACTGTAACCCCCCGTATGGAAAGGGCTGCTAAAAAAGCTGTTCAAGCTTTATTGTATCTGTTTCACCATAATACGCAAATAGTATTCTTAAAATAAAAAAGCAAAAACCCCTGAACAGCCAAGGATTTTTGCCTTTTTTGTTTCTATTTTGTAACAGCGCGGGCGACTTTTATGCACAAATCCATAATGGCCGTCCGTCCTTTGCCTTTAATCATGTCATAAGCTTCTTCATTTGCCAGTCCTTGCTGCGCCCAAAAAACAGGAGCGTCTGTTTGTAAAAATTCTTCGGCGACGCCTGGCAGCTGCTCGGAACGTCTGAACACGTTTACAATATCAATCGGCCCTTCTATTTCTTTCAATGAAGCGACGGCTTTGACGCCAAGGGCTTCATCAATCGTCGGATTGACAGGAATAATCTCGTACCCATCCTCCTGCATCGCTTTAGAAACCATGTAAGAAGTTCTGTCGGGCCGGTCTGAAAGCCCGACGACCGCAATTCGTTTACTTCGGTCAAGAATGTTTTTGATCTCCGATTTTGAAGGGTTTTGCATCTATACCATCTCCTTTTCATTTATTTTACATGACAGGGATGCCGGAATCAAAAAATGAGGTTTGCCAGCTTATTTCTCAAAAAACTTGTCATCAGACGGAGACAACTCGTGTTAAAATAAAGTGAAGGGACATTGAAAAGGAGAAATGTAGATGTTGATTGCTTTATTGATTATTTTGGCCTATTTGATAGGCAGCATCCCGTCGGGTTTAGTCGTCGGCAAACTTGCTAAAGGGATTGATATTAGAGAACACGGAAGCGGCAATTTAGGTGCGACTAACGCCTTTCGCACACTTGGTGTAAAAGCGGGATCAATTGTGATTGCTGCCGACATTTTAAAAGGCACACTCGCCGCGGCGCTGCCTTACTTACTGCACATTCCCATTCATCCGCTTCTTGCAGGCGTGGCAGCGGTTATCGGCCATGTGTTTCCCGTGTTTGCAAAATTTAAAGGAGGAAAAGCCGTAGCCACTTCAGCGGGCGTTCTGCTGTTTTACGCTCCCCTGTTATTCGTTACGATGGTTGCTGTGTTTTTCATATTTTTATACCTTACAAAATTTGTTTCTCTGTCTTCAATGTTAACAGGGATTTATACGATAATTTATTGTCTGTTTGTAAAAGATCCTTATTTATTAATCGTGGTGACGCTTTTAACCGCCTTTGTCATCTACAGGCACAGAGCAAACATTAAACGGATTATTAACAAAACAGAACCGAAGATTAAATGGTTCTGATAAAACTTCATTTTTGACAGCGAAAAGCCATATGCGTTTATAATAGAGATAATTTCTTTGTGAGATACAAAAAAGGAGTGTTCGGCATGAACATGAAAATTAACGAAGACGCGCTGAATTGGTACAAAGAAGAGCTTGATTTAGAGAGCGGCGATCAGGTGCGTTTCTTTGTACGCTACGGCGGCTGCAGCAGTGTACAAAAAGGCTTTTCCCTCGGTGTTTCAAAAGATGAACCGCAGAACATCGGCATCAGTACGGAAATCGAAGGCATTACCTTCTTCATTGAAGAAAGTGACATGTGGTACTTTGATAATCACGATTTATCTGTCACGTACTCTGATCAGTCCGAAGAACCGGTATTTGATTATCAATAAATAAAAAAGAACGCATACGCATGCGTTCTTTTTTATTGCCGAAATCGCGTCAGATGCTCTGTCAGATGTTCTTCCTCTAAAATGCTCTTTTGTGTCTCTCCAAGCAGATCAAAATGCGGATATTCATCTTTTTGGTGAATCCATTCCGGTTTCAGCCCGTATTCCGCTCCCCAGCTGATCAGTTTATCAATGTCGCTTGAACCGACCTTCGTCACGGTTTTTGCGTCCGGAAAGCGGTCATCCAGCCAATAATGCGTTAAAAAGGCGATTTCCCCTCTTGAAACAGCTTCCTTCCACCGTTCCAGTTCACTGCGTGTAATTCCAAATGCCATTTTCAGCCGCTCCTTATTTTTTTGCCTTTTCGTATGCGGCATGCCAATCAGGAAAAGCCTTGCGAAACTGAATCGGCTTGAAGCTTTGTTTATCGACGCAGATATGAGAAGATGAGGCCTCGATCGCAAGTTCGTTTTGCGGGTTATAAATGTGATAGCCGTACACGGTTTTAAAGCCGTTATATTCCTCAATCCACGTATGTACGGCAGCCGTTTCACCGTAACGGAGCGGTTTTTTATATGAAATGTTAATGTCTACGACAGGTGAAAGAACCCCTCTTTCCTCCATGTCACTGTATAAAAAACCGAGGTCTTTAATTAATGCCGTTCTGCCGACTTCCATCCAGATTAAGTAGTTGGCATGATACACTATTCCCATTTGATCTGTTTCCGCGTAACGCACTTCTATTTCTTTTTTTGACACATGCAACGTTCTCTGCTCCCTTATCATTCAGATTAGCCCTATTTTATCACAACATGAAGGAAAGAGAAAAAACCAGGTCTCCCTGGTTTTTATGACTTGTATCCATTTTCTCTCGCAGCGGATTCATCTTGAATCTCATTGCGAAAAGATTCAATGCTTTCGTTGCGTCTGGCGTTTTTTTCCTGAATCCGCTGTTTTTCTTCATCAGTTGCGAATTCCATTGATTCTTTTGCTTCTTCTATATTTTCAATTGTGTTTTGCACCATATCCTGCAGTTTTTCAACGTTGTCAGAACGATCATCAGGATTCGGTTTTTGATATTGATTCGTCATATTGTCTGTGCTCCTTTATCGTGTTATTCGCCCTTTGTTTGCATGACAATCGGATGTCCGTTAGATTTGTCATGAAATTTTTCCCCTTTGTTGCGTTTATATTTAACAGGCTTTGTCCCTAAATGGCTGGGAGCGTATTGCGGCTGGCCGTCTTTCTTGTTTATACCCATGTTCATCCCTCCTTAAGAGTATATTTCGCAAAAGGAGGAGCAAACATGACTGCAAATTAAAGGTTATTTTTGTTTGAACCGCTGCTCCAGCTTTTCCTCAAGCTGATTCAAGTATTCCGTATTGGTCATCAATTCACGCTTATTTTCCATAACCAGTTCATGAAAAGAGCGTTTTCTCATTTTTTTCAATCTTCTCACCTCCGTGCTTTCTTTCATTTTTTCCAATTTTTCAAACGATAAGCCTTTCAGCATAAAAAAACTGAATCTCTACTTAAGATCCAGTTTTTGTTTCATTTCTTTTTTTGTCATCGTGCCCACGCGGATATGCTGAATAGTACCGTTTTCATCAAGTATGTACGTAGTCGGGTAAGACAGTACGTTAAAATCCGCGTTTACGCCTCTTTTGTCAATCAGAATGGGAAAGGTTAAATGGTATGTGTCGGCAAACGACTTCACGGTTTGACTATTTGTTTCGGAAGACGTAAAATTCACGGCCACTACCGCCACATCAGGATATTCCTTTTGCAGCTCTTGCATATCCGGCATTTCCTGACGGCACGGCTTACACCATGTTCCCCAAAAATTGAGGAGCACTTTTTTCCCTTTATAGTCAGACAATGAGGTGCTTTTTCCTGACAAAGTTTCAAGCGTAAAGTCAGGTGCCTTCATCCCTTCTTCAATGCCTTCTTTCGGGCTTTTTTGCACGGCATATATATTCCAGCCCGCATACGCTAATAATCCGATAAGAAAAATTCCAGCAAGCCATTTCATAAGCATCGCACAGACCCCCGCAAAAAAAAGAAGAGAAAGCAGTATTGCTTTCTCTCTTCTGTTTATACTACTGTTTCATTTTATCGCGAAGCACCATTTGTAAAATGCCGCCGTGGCGATAGTAATCAATTTCCACTTCACTGTCAAAGCGGACGATAACTTCGAATGTTTTTACTGTGCCGTCTTCACTGATCGCTCTGACAGTCAGTAAGTCGCGAGGACGAACCGATTCATCCACATCCACCTCAATGACTTCTTTTCCGGTTAAGCCGAGTGTATCCGCGCTTTCACCTTGTTTAAATTGAAGCGGCAGCACACCCATAAAGACGAGGTTGCTTCTGTGAATTCTTTCAAAACTTTCGGCAATAACAGTTCTAATGCCGAGCAGGTTTGTTCCTTTTGCCGCCCAGTCACGGGAAGAACCCATGCCGTAGTCTTTACCCGCAAGAACGACAAGACCTGTTTTGTCTTCTTTATATCGCATACAAGCATCATAAATAGATGTTACTTCACCAGTAGGCCAGTATGTCGTGTAACCGCCCTCTGTACCAGGTGCGATTTGGTTTTTAATACGGATATTTGCAAATGTTCCTCTCATCATGACTTCATGGTTTCCGCGGCGTGAACCGTAGGAGTTAAAGTCACGAGGTGAAACGCCTTTTTCCTGCAGGTATTTACCCGCCGGTGTATCTTTGCCGATCGCTCCGGCCGGTGAAATGTGGTCTGTCGTAACAGAATCGCCGAATTTGCCGACTACGCGAAGAGCTTTTAACGGCTCAACTTTTCCAGGCTCAACAGACATTTCTTCAAAGAACGGCGGATTTTGAATGTAAGTGGAATCATTATCCCATTTATACAATGCTTCATCCGTTGTTTCGATTTCATTCCAGCGCTGGTTGTCGTCAAATACGGTTTCATATTCTTTACGGAATAATTCAGGAGTAACCGTTTGTTTGACAAGTGAGTTGATTTCATCCATTGACGGCCAGATATCATCGAAGTAAACGTTTTGTCCGTCTTTCCCGACACCGATCGGATCACTTTTCAAGTTAATGTTAACCGTTCCCGCTAAAGCGTATGCTACAACAAGCGGCGGAGAAGCAAGGTAGTTCCCTTTGACGAGCGGATGAATCCGGCCTTCAAAGTTACGGTTTCCTGAAAGAACAGAAGTGATCAAAAGATCATTTTCCGTAACCGCTTCTTCAATTTCAGGAGAAAGCGGGCCTGAGTTTCCGATACATGTCGTACAGCCGTAGCCGACAAGGTTAAAACCGAGTTCTTTCATGTAAGGAAGAAGCCCTGAATTTACTAAGTAACCCGTAACAACCTTTGATCCCGGCGCAAGAGATGTTTTAACGTAATTTGGCACTGTCAGGCCTAATTCAACCGCTTTTTTCGCAACGAGTCCGGCGCCGATTAACACGTAAGGGTTTGACGTATTCGTACAGCTTGTAATGGCTGCGATCGCAATTGCCCCTGTTTTCATCACTGTTTCTTCGCCGTTAAGCAATTTGAAAGAAATTTCTTTATTTGCTTCTGCAGCTTCCAGGCCGAATCCTTGGTTGCCTGCAGGGCTTACGAGATGATTTTTAAATGTTTCCTGCATCACAGAAAGCGGAATTAAATCTTGCGGGCGTTTCGGACCCGACAAGTTCGCTTCAATTTTTGATAAATCGATTTCCACGATGTCTGTGAAGCTAGGCTCTTCTGCGTCAGGAGTAAAGAATAACCCGTTATTGCGGCAATATGCTTCTACAACGTCGATTTGCTCTTCGTCACGGCCTGTCAGGCGCAAGTAAGCAAGTGCTTCTTCATCAACCGGGAAGAAACCGCAAGTCGCCCCGTATTCCGGCGCCATATTGGCGATTGTAGCCCGGTCAGCAAGCGGAAGTTCAGCGACGCCCGGTCCGAAGAATTCTACGAATTTATTTACAACGCCTTTTTCACGAAGCACTTGAGTGACTTTCAGCGCTAAGTCAGTTGCAGTTGTTCCGTTCGGCAGTTTTCCGACAAGTTTCGCGCCGATTACCTCAGGAACTGGGAAATATGAAGGCTGGCCAAGCATTCCCGCTTCCGCCTCAATTCCGCCGACACCCCAGCCGAGAACGCCGATACCGTTGATCATTGTCGTATGGGAGTCTGTACCGACGAGAGTGTCAGGATATGTTACAAGTTCTCCGTCTTCATCTTTCGTATGGACGACACTTGCTAAAAATTCAAGGTTTACCTGGTGCACGATACCTGTTGCAGGCGGAACGGCCTGATAATTGTTAAACGCTTTCTTTGCCCAGCTTAAAAATTTGTAGCGTTCTGCATTTCTTTCGAATTCTAAGTCCATATTAATGGCTAACGCATCTTCCGTACCCGCTTTGTCTACTTGCACGGAGTGGTCAATTACCAGGTCAACCGGGATTTCAGGATTGATTTTGTCTGGATCTCCACCGACAGATGCCATCGCTTTTCTCAAAGATGCCAGGTCAACGACGGCAGGAACGCCCGTAAAGTCTTGTAAAATAACCCGTGACGGTTTAAACGGAACGTCAATGTCTTTTAATTCAGCAGTACCCCATTTTGCTAAATTTTCGACATGTTCTTTTGTAATCACGCGTCCGTCTACCTGACGCAAAACCGATTCCAGCAGAACCTTAATAGAATAAGGAAGTTTTGAAACATTGCCGACCCCTGCGTCTTCCAATGCTTTTAATGAATAATAATGATATGTTTTCCCGTTAGAAGAAAATGTTTTTTTCGCTTGGAAAACGTCTTGTGTTGCGACTTTTTGCTGATTTGTCATTCTCCAAAATCCCCCTTCAAAGATCAAGATCTTTCTTTAGATGAATGTTCACATTCCATCAAATTTTCTCACAATTTCATCTTAGTATAAAATCATACATAAGTAAATATCAATGTTTTTATTAAATACAATAAGATCGTCTTATCAGCGTGTTTTCGGTAAATTTTGTCCGGTTTCTTCCCTCATACTAACCGCCGGAAAAAGCCATATTAATGGTGAGGTGATGATCATGGTAAAACGGAAAGCCAATCATGTGATTAACGGCATGAATGATGCAAAAAGCCAAGGAAAAGGCGCAGGTTATATAGAAAATGACCAGCTTGTCCTGACGGAAGAACAGAGGCAGAACAATAAAAAAAGAAAAACAAACCAATAACCGCCACACCTTATAAGGAGGCTTTTTTGATGACAAATAAAAACTCGAGCAAAGATATGCATAAAAATGCGCCAAAGGGCCAGAATCCCGGCCAGCCGGAACCGTTAAGCGGAAGCAAAAAAGTGAAAAACCGCAACCATACTAGACAAAAGCATAATTCCAGCCACGATATGTAAAACAGACCTTAGTGTCTGTTTTTTTGTTACATTCACCCATTTACTGCTTTTGCATACGTTATAGCAAGGTTTTTTAATATGGAGGTATGCTTCCATGAACCACTCAAAAAATGCTGAAGAATTCGATGATATGGATGAATGGCTGCGGCAATTTTACGAGGATCCGTATGCTTGGTATGACGAAACGCTGCCGATTGATTTATATGAAACAAGTCAGCAATATATAATTGAAGCCAATCTGACAGCTTTGCAGCCCGTTCAGATGATGACCGTCACGCTGTCAGCTTGTGAATTCATTTTGTCTGTCAAAACTGCTGATCGGACGCTAAATAAACAAATGATGCTCCCCTTTTATTTGAATGACAAACATATTTACACAGACTTCACAAATCATATTTTGACCGTCTCCATGAATAAGGAGGCAAATGAGACTCCCGCCTCTTTCTCCTTTCAATTCCCTCTATAAGACATAAAAAGTCACTTTCATCCCTCAATGAAAGTGACTTTTTTGTCCGCTCGTTTTTGTCATATACCCTCAAAAGTGAGTCTCCCATGGCCAAATAGCAGAATCACTATACAATAGAATATGATCTATGAATTCATTTGACTAGACGTCTATCTTTTTTTCTATTCTTTTTTTTCATGTTCTTCTATTCCTGCTTCGTATACAATATGGTTAAAGTAAGGAGGCGGTAGAACTATGCTGGCAGGCTGGTTTATGTGGTTTATTTTATTTTGGGTCATCGTGATGATCGGTTTATTGTCAATCGGCGGGTTTTTTATGTTTCGGAAATTTTTAAAACGCTTACCGAAAGAAGACGGCCGGTCAGAACTGGATTGGCAGGACTATTACATTGAAAAAAGCAGACACTTATGGAGCCCGCACGACAAAGCATTTTTGGATGAATTGGTCGCTCCCGTACCGGAGCTGTTCAGAGACGTCGCAAAAGCGAAAATCGCCGGAAAGATCGGTGAACTTTCTCTACAAGAAGAAGCCGAACAAATGAACCAGGATTTAATTATCAGAGGATATATACTGGCAACCCCTAAACGGGATCATCAATTTCTGAAAAAGCATCTTCGTGAAAAACAGATTGATCTCACGCCTTATCGCACTTTGCTTAAATAAAAAACCTTTCCGGCAGACGGAAAGGTTTTAATTCATCTGAATATCAGCAGTCTTCAGCTCATTAGAAAGCTTGCGGTAAGAAACAAACATGGCGATCCGCCAAGGCACGATCATCCCGAAGGCTAAAATCCAAAACATCCCGCTTAAAGCTCCGTAATCAATCGTCGTGCTTAAAATGGATTTCATCGCAATTCTGATGACCAATAACCCGATGAGGATAAAGACAAACGCCTTTGACCGCTTTAAGTAGATCTCATTATTTTTAATTTCAAATTTAGAAGTTTTTATTAGAAAAATAGAGAAAATGACGCCTAACGTTATGGCCTCCAAAAATTCTTCTCCAGTCACTCTGAAGAATGGAATAAAAAACATAAGCGCTCCCGTGCTCATAAAGATCGGCGGGAGAATAATTTTTTTCGGTGAAGCGGGCTTGTCGGAGGATTTAATCCTGACAATCATCACGGCAATTGCCATGGCCGCTGCAATAACAGATGAAATTATAATCATCATATTTATCATTCCTTTGCTTGCACGGAGTTTGATACTATATACTATACTCCAAAAACATAAAAAAAACCAATTTGAAAAGAAAACACGTTTACGTTCCCATTACACGGGCCACGGCCTCCAGGACTTTCGATTCTTCAAACGGTTTAACAATAAAGTCTTTCGCGCCTAATTCAATCGCCTCCAGAACGATCCGCTGCTGGCGCATGGCGGTGCACATGATGACATTCGCTTTCGGATCAAAAGATAAAATGTCTTGAAGCGCCTTGATGCCGTTTTTCACCGGCATGGTAATGTCCATTGTCACCAGGTCGGGCCGGAGCTTTTGATACAGAGCCGACGCTTCCTCGCCGTCCGCTGCTTCTCCGGCCACTATGTAATTCGCCGATTCCAGGATTTCTCTGATTTTCACCCTCATGAACTTGGCGTCATCTACAACTAAAACTCGTGTCATATTCCCCTCCAAATATTCATCATTCACTAGTCTTATTGTACCAAAAACGAAAGGGTATATAATAGCTCAAAAGTTATTTATTCCTTAGAGTCCTGTGAATCCTCCAAAAAGATTTGACAGAATGATCAGGATAAAGCTCATCCAATTAAAAAACAGCATAACCCCGATTACTATCATGAGAATACCGCCTGCTCTCATCATAAGAAGCTGATGTTTGCGAATCCAATTCATCCTTGTAATAAAAAAAGAGAGAATAAGAAATGGAATGGCAAACCCGAGTACATATAAAATCATGTACGGCACTGCAGAAGAAGGATTCGTACCAGCCAAAGAAAACACAGCTCCTAAAATAGGCCCGCTGCAAGGCGACCAGCCGGCGGCAAAAGCGAGCCCGATCAGGACGGAACCGACAAATCCCCCCGGCCGGTGCTTAAAATGAATCCGCCGCTCTTTCATCATCATCTTCGGCTGAAACACACCGGCTGTAATCAGGCCGAACAATATCAGCAAAATGGCGCCGAGCTGCCTGATCGCTTCATGATAATGCGTAAACAGACTGCCGATAAACGAGGTTCCGTAGCCCAATGCGATAAAAACCACTGAGAAACCAAGCAAAAAACAAAGCGTATGGAACAGCCCTCGCTTTTGTAAAAGCACCTTTTCTGTTTTGACCTCATCCATACTGACACCTGTTATATATGACAAAAAAGCGGGATACAGAGGCAGGCAGCATGGAGAAATGAAAGACAGGAAACCGGCCCCAAATGTCAGAAAGTAATTAAAACTCAACGTGACACACTCCTTTCAGCTTATGACAAAATCATTTCATTTTTTTAACACTTTTCCGCGAAGGATTACTTTTTATAGAAAAAGCTTATATAATTTAATTTGACATCGAGATATTATACTCCTTCTTATTTGAAAGACAGTATAAATATGGATATAATAATAGCAATCAATGAAAGATTTATGTATGAAAGGATATATCCCTGTGATTAGAGAGCATCTATTAAATGAAATTGAAAAGAAACGGGCGGAGCTGCTTCAAATCGTCATGACGAACGGAATGACATCTCACATTACGATAGAACTCAGCCAGGAGCTTGACCACCTTCTCATACAATATCAAAAGGAACTGCACACCGGCAGTATGGGGTGAAAAATATGCCAAAATAAAAAACCCGGCGAGGGTTTTTTATTTTATAACCATGTTTCTCTATATCATAATCTTTACGTATTATTTCGTTTGATTATTCATGGCTTTCATCATTTGGTTAATTTTCTTTTGAGAAGGTTTCATTCCCATTTGCATCATCATCATGCGTAACATTTGTTCATTAATAGGCGGATTCTTTTTCAAATAGCTCATCATATATTTACGAGCAATAAAAAACCCGAGTGCAACACCTATGAGCAATGCCACAACGCCCACTAGGATGCCAACCCATAAAGTCATTTTATTTCCTCCTTCATGTTGTCTAGTTTAAAGTGTACTAAACCAAAGGCTATTATACAACATTTACATCTCTTTTTCCTCGGTTTTAGACAAAATTTCTTTCCTTGACCGGATTTAACCACCCGTACCGCCGCGTTTTAAAATCCATAGCAAGAAAGCACGGACTGATTTTGCGGAGAATCTCAAAGAAAATCGTTTCCGCCTCATAATCTCCGGATGCTGCAATCTCAATCAAGTTTTCTTTCATCATAAAAGAGGCATGGCCCTTTGCTTTCGGCAGAGTCAGGCGGTAAATCGAATCCAAACGGCTGTAACTCACACGGCTTAAATGCAGCTGCAGGCGCTGATGCATATGTAAAACCGGGATCGGTTCTGTTATATATTGAATCTGCTTTTCAAGCAGCTGATTTTGCTGGGGTGTTAGATTTGTCCAATGATAGTCTTGAAACAGCTCAAACATAGCGGTTTCCCGCCCAAAGTAGTGGTTCGCAAACTCTTCCTTGATCAGGTACGTATAGTAATGACGTTCCATTTCCTCATCCCCTTTTACAGCACTTCATTTATTGCTCTCTATTATACAAAAGAAGAAAAGAAAGAATTGTCTATTACTGTTATGGCGCCCCTTCTATTTTTGTCGTATATACATGAAAAAGAGGATGATTTGACTCATCCTCTTTTGTCATGCTTATTTGTTTACTAGTTTCTTCACGCGGTCAGCCACGTTTTCTGCTGTAAAGCCATATTCCTTCATAATTGTTTCTCCCGGAGCAGAAGCGCCAAAGCGGTCAATTGCGAGAACGTCTCCATCAAGGCCGGTAAATTTGCCCCATCCGAATGAAGATCCCATTTCAATCGCAAGACGTTTTGTCACATTCGGCGGAAGCACGCTGTTTTTGTACTCTGCTGATTGTTTTTCAAAACGATCCCAGCTCGGCATGCTGACAACTGATACTTGAATGTTATCTTCAGCAAGCTTCGCCTGTGCTTCAATCGCAAGCCCGACTTCAGATCCTGTAGCTAAAAGAAGAGCATCCGGTGAATCCGTTTGAGCTTTAGAAACGACATATGCTCCTTTTTCTACTCCTGCTGACGCTTCATCAGCCGACTGATCGATGGTAGGCAGATTTTGACGTGTCAGCACAAGCGCCGTCGGATGGTCTTTGCTTTGAACTGCGAGCTTCCAGGCAGCTGCTGTCTCATTTCCATCTGCAGGTCTGATAACGGAAAGATTCGGAAGTGCGCGTAAAGAAGCAAGCTGCTCAATTGGTTCGTGAGTCGGACCGTCCTCACCTACGGCAATGCTGTCATGTGTGAAAACGTATGTCACAGGGAGCCCCATTAAAGAAGCAAGACGAATGGCCGGTCTTAAATAATCAGAGAATACAAAGAATGTACCGCCGAAGACGCGAAGGCCGCCGTGAAGCGCCATTCCGTTTAAGGCAGCTCCCATGGCAAATTCACGAACACCGAACCAGAAGTTTTTGCCGGAGTAGTCTTTTGCCGTACAGTCCCCCGCATTTTTTATTGTCGTTTTATTTGAGCCTGCAAGATCCGCAGATCCCCCGACAAAGAAAGGAACTTTTTTAGCGATGCCGTTCAGCACCTCACCTGAAGATGCCCGTGAAGCAAGGCTGCTTCCTTTTTCATAAACCGGAACTTCTTGATCCCAGTCTTTCGGAAGCTCGCCTTTGATGCCGAGTGACAATTCTTCAGCAAGCTCAGGATATTTTTCTTTATAAGCGGCGAACAGCTCATTCCATTCCTGTTCTTTTTTCTCTCCAGCTTCTTTAACAGCTTTACGGAAATGCTCATACACTTCTTCAGGCACATGGAAATCCTCTTCAAATGTCCAAGCATATGCTTCTTTCGTAAGCTTGCTCTCCTCTTTTCCTAACGGAGCGCCGTGAACGCCAGATGTGCCCGCGCGGTTTGGAGAACCGAAGCCGATTGTTGTTTTCACTTCGATTAATGTCGGTTTTTTATCATTTTGGCGCGCTTTTTCAATCGCCGCCGTCAATTCGTTAATATTGTTTCCGTCCTCTACATAAAGGACTTCCCAATTCATTGCTTCAAAACGCTGTTTGACATTTTCAGAGAAAGAGCGGTCTAAATCGCCGTCTAAAGAAATGTCATTAGAATCGTATAGTACGATAAGCCGGCCTAATTGAAGATGGCCTGCAAGTGAAGCAGCTTCAGAAGAGATACCTTCCATCAGGTCGCCGTCACCGCAAATGCTGTATGTATAATGATCAACCACGTTGAATGAATCACGGTTATATGTTTCAGCCAAATGGCGTTCAGCCAGTGCCATTCCGACTGCCATAGCGATACCCTGACCAAGAGGCCCAGTCGTTGCGTCCACACCTGCTGTATGCCCGAACTCCGGATGTCCAGGTGTTTTGCTTCCCCATTGGCGGAATTGTTTGAGGTCGTCAATGCTGAGATCATATCCGCTCAAGTGCAGCATGCTGTATAAAAGCATTGAACCGTGCCCTGCAGATAATACAAAGCGGTCGCGGTTAAACCAGCTCGGATTCTGCGGATTCACATTCATAAAATTCGTCCATAACGTGTATGCCATCGGCGCAGCCCCCATCGGCATGCCCGGATGTCCTGAATTTGCTTTTTCAATAGCGTCTATAGATAATGTACGTATGGTGGCAACTGATTTCTTTTCAATTGTATCCATCATAATCCCCTTCCTTATTGTTGTACCCTTTCATCATAAAGCGATGCCGACTTTTTCTCAACTCTTTCAGCTTAAATTTGAGATAAACTTGTTGAAATTTGTCGTAAAGCAAGGCCTGGTATTAGTATATACGAAAAAAGAATACGATATTGCCGTATTCTTTCTTTTTTAATGAAGTTTGTTATTTTTTTGTTCTCTTTTTAAT
The DNA here is from genome assembly GCF_001584325.1 of Bacillus nakamurai. Lineage (GTDB taxonomy): Bacteria > Bacillota > Bacilli > Bacillales > Bacillaceae > Bacillus > Bacillus nakamurai. The sequence goes on along the minus strand of NZ_LSAZ01000041.1, from coordinate 436,925 downwards.
TTTTCTGGAGTTACGTCATTTCCTTCCGGATCAATGATTTTTACGCTTTTTAATGTATTTTTCATTGAAGAGCGGAAGCCTTTCAGATACTCCTGGCGAAGCTTTTGCTGTTCCGCTTTTTCCTCATCTGTTATCGTGTTTGCTTTTGCTTTGTGAGCCAGTTCGTTAATTCTCGCAATTTTTTCTTTAGAAATCATAATAAACTCCTTTGGTGCGTGTTGATTATATACTACTAAATCACGGTGTGTTTTACAACCGATGCACGTCAGCTGTCCTCTTTGTCCTGCTTATATTCCTGAAAGCGCCGGTGGACCGTTGCTTTTGACACATCATAGCCGAAACCTCTTAAGGTGGCTGCTATCTCTGCAAAGGTGAGCTTGTTGGCTCTGAGCCGGACAATTTCTGAAACAGGAACCTCTATCTTTTCTTTCCCGCTGTTTTCATGTCTGTTTTTTAAGTTGCGCTCAGGTTTATAGCCGTTTTTGACCGCTCTTTTCATTCCACGCCTGATTTTCATATTGTGAATCTTTCTTTGATATTCCTCAACAATACTGACAATTTCAAGCACCATCGTATCAGCTTCTGAAAGTTCAAGCTCTCCTTTGTGAGCTGTCGTATAAATTTTTACGTTTTCTCTATAAATACAGTGCAAAAGTGCGATTTTGGCATTTCCTCTCCCGAGCCTCGTTTCGTCTTGCACCAATATCGCATCAATGTTTGATTTTTTAATTTCGTCAAGCATTTCAAATACTCCGTCACGGTCCATTTCATAACCGCTGGCTTTTTCAGAAATGACCTTTACGACTTCCATGCCGTTTGCTGCTGCGATCTCACTAAGCTCCTCTTCTTGTCTTTTTAAAGACGTTTGCTGCTGTTCTTTGTTTGTGCTTACACGGGCATAAATGAGCGCCTTCATTTCTCTCTTTCCTCTCTATTTGACAATTGCCAGCTGATACGCGGCCGGATGCTCTTTCTTCAAAGGAAGAATCAGCTCGTCTCCCGGTTTTATATCAGCGGTTTGGAGATGATTATTCTCCGTCACCCATTCAATGAAATCCTCTTTATTAATCTTTTTCTTCTCAGCCACATGATCAGCAAGTGACCACAGTGTATCGCCGTCCTGAACTTTTATTTTAACATACTGGCCAAGCCCTTGATCATTGCCTGCACAAGAGACAAGTAAAATAGCAGCGCCTAAAATCGCAGTGAACAGACCGACAAATATGATAGATTCTTTAGCCATCAAAACAACCTCCAATAAGAATGTTTGTTCGCTTTTCATATCATTCAGTATATACGAACAAACGTTTCTGTCAATCGTTTTTTTCGAACCTATGTTTGTACTGTCAGGAAAATCATGCTATAATCTACTTAAAATCGACGTTTTGAGGTGCGAAAAATGACGAAGCTATCAAAAAGGCAACTTGATATCCTGCGATTTATTAAAGAAGAAGTTAAAACTAAAGGGTATCCGCCTTCTGTAAGAGAGATTGGAGAAGCTGTAGGACTGGCCTCCAGTTCAACCGTCCACGGACATTTGGCACGGTTAGAGACAAAAGGCCTGATCAGACGGGATCCTACCAAACCGAGAGCGATAGAGGTATTAGATGAAGAAGAAGTTCAAATTCCGAAAAGCCAGGTCGTAAACGTTCCCGTTATCGGAAAAGTAACGGCTGGAATACCGATTACGGCCGTTGAAAATATCGACGAATATTTCCCTCTTCCGGATCGTATGGTTCCCCCGGGCGAACATGTGTTTATGTTAGAAATTATGGGTGAAAGTATGATTGACGCCGGCATTTTTGACAAAGACTACGTCATTGTCAAACAGCAAAATACGGCGAATAACGGTGAAATCGTTGTGGCTATGACGGAGGATGATGAAGCGACGGTCAAGCGCTTCTATAAAGAAGAGAATTACGTGCGTCTGCAGCCGGAAAATCCGACGATGGAACCGATTATCCTGCAGAATGTAAGTATTCTCGGAAAAGTCATCGGCGTATTCAGAACCGTTCATTGATTCTACTAAACTTACATTTATTAAAAGCCCCTTTCAGAAAGGGGCTTTTTTATTGTCAAAAAAAAGCAGGTTCGCCCTGGCTTGGAAACGAACCTGCTAAGGAGGAAAAACTTACATCATGCTTACATCCTTATTATCCAACATTATGGTTTTGAAATCAACTAATAATGTTTCTTTAAGGAAACTTTTTTACCAAAGTGCAGACTTTATGGATTTGGTCGGGGTCATTCATCATTATTTGTACAGTTTTTATTGAGCGGCAGATTATTTACAACATTGAAAATTTAGTACATAGTACAATAAGTATTTAATCCGGCGCAAACATTGTATACATAAAAAATCCCGCTTTCACAGCGGGTTTCGTCCTCTTTTTAATCAAAATGATAATACCCCACACCGTAAAACCCCTTTACATGAGCAGGTTCACAAAGGTTTGAAGCGCTTTCGATTAATATTCTGTATTGATGGTATGGATCAATCGATTTTTTATCCTGAGCACTGAGGTTTAACCAGCTGCCGCTGAAGTTTTTAGAACTTAATGTATAAAAATTTCCGTTCAATGCCATTCTCTGAAGCTTCATATTTAACCCGCATGATGAATTATTCATAATGGTGAACTTGTATCCTAAAAAATAATCGTCAGCTGTTACAGCTCCGGGGTCATCTATATAAAACTCTTTAGCATCTCCATCCAATGTAAAACTCGTTTTCAATCCGAAGTCAGTTGTAGCAGCTTTAACAGACTGTATTCCGCAAAAACATAATAAAAAAACAACAATACTTATCCATATTTTTTTCAATGTCTATCCCCCTTTTTTACATATTTTAACTTGTGTGTTTTATAATGTCTATTCACATTTCACAAAAAATACTTTACAAATCCATAAAATACCAGTTTAAACCATGCAGTTTTGCTTACAATACGTTTTAACAATGCTAAACGAAAGGAATGAAGGTTTTGAATCGGCTGCATGAGACGTTAGAGCTTCACGAATTGCTTGTTTTTAAAAATCTTTGCTTAACAAAATCGGCCACGATGACCGGGCTGGTTCAGGATGATGCTTTAAAAGGAATTTTAGAACAGGATGCTGCGAACACCAGAACACAGATTGATCAGCTGAAGCATTTATTGGCCGGAAGAGGTGAGGCGCTTGAATGAATTTTTTCAGAAACTTGCCGGTATGGGCAGCATGACTGAACAAGTGCTTGCGACCGATTTTTTAATTACGGCAAAGGCTGCCGTCAGAAACATTGCCGCTGCCATTACTGAATCTGCTGCTCCTGAAGTGCGGGAAACACTCCAGCAGTTTTTACATGATGCCATTGATACACATGAGCAGATTTACAATTATATGGATGAAAAAGGTTTTTATCAGTCACACGATATAACAAGGCAAATCGGTCTTGATATGCAGGCGGCAGAAACCGCAAAAGACTTGCCGCAAATGTAATCAAATCGGCTGTGTACAGCCGAAACCTCATAACGAAGGTGGTTCAAATGAAACACTTGATTGCTTTCGCCTCTAAAACGACATTCACTCTTGCGTTACTGTATGTTATTTTGGACCGTATGTACCAAGTATCCTTTTTAAACGTTCTGTTTATTACATTGCTCTTAAGTTTGATTACCTATTTTTCCGGTGATTGCATGATTCTTCCGAGAACAAACAATTTCACAGCAGTTATCGCTGATTTCGGCATTTCATTTATTATATTGTGGATTTTTCTCATGACCGTAAGTAGCTACGGCGTGTCTCCGGCCGCGGCATCAGTTATTTCAGCGCTTTGCATTTCTGTCTTTGAAGCTTTTTTTCACCGGTATTTAAGTACTTATGTGCTGCCGGAAGATTACCAGGACACAAAAGAGACAGAACGCCCGTTATTACGCTATCAAACGGAGGCGTCTGAAGAAATAATGCCGGAAGATGATCATCAAGAAAAAACATAAAAAAAGGAGGCACCGCCTCCTTCTCCCTTTTATTTTTTCTCTTGATCATCTAACGGCAGCTGCAGCAATGAGTCTGTGCCTGTCGCTTTTGGGGTTTTTCCGTCCCATTTTTCAATCCATTTATATTTGATCATTTCATCAGACATTGATTTCTTTATAATTTCGTTATAATCAGCGATTCCTTCCGCCTCAATTTTTTTCTTTTTCGCCTCTGCTTCCGCTATTTTAATTTCAGTTTGGGTGCGTTCAAGCTCCTGAGATGATTTTACTCTGGCATCAATTGCTTCCTGCGTCGCTTTATCCGGCTTCGGTACACCGAGTGTTAAGTCATCAATCAAAAATCCGAGGCCCTTCATATCATCTGCAAAGGTTTTTTGAACGTCCGCAGCAGCTTCTGCGGATTTTTGCCCGTATGTATCAATGACGGAGTATTTGCTGATTGATTTTCTTGCCGCATCCCACAGTCTTGTTTTTAAATATGTATTTTCTATCGTTTCAACGTCAACCGCGCCGAATTTGTTAAACAGATCAACAACTTTATCCGGCTGCACGACATAGTTATAAGCAATGTCCATTTCAATATTTTTTCCGTCAGAGGTTGCTACTTTTATATTTTCATTATTTACCGTTTGCATACGCACCGGATATTCCGTTACTTTATTAAATAAACCGACTAAGTGCCAGCCTTGGTCCAAAGTATCTGATTTTACTCCTCCATTCGGTGAGTAGACGACTCCGACATAGCCGTTTGGTATTTTTTCAATGAATAATGACGCTGTGACACCTGCAATCAGAAGCGCTGCGCCTACAATAACACCGCCGATTATTTTTTTTGTGTTTTTCCGCTTATTTTCGCTCATGCTGATCTTCCTCCCACGACTTTTTAAATTTTTTTGCTCCGCTTCCCACCTGCTTAAATATAGGACTCAGCATCAGCCATAAGCCGAATCCGATAATGACAAGAAGAATAATAGAACCGATAATGACCTTCATTCGCACACCTCTTTTCCGTCATCTTGTTCTCACTTATGTATACGATCTTAAGAACTTAAAGTTTCATGATTTTCAAAAGAAAAAGCCCCATCAGCAAATGTGAAGAGCTTATTTGTAATTGTTATTAATAAAATCAGATATTGTTTCCGTAAATTGATAAAATGTTGCGTTTTGGGTAGACATCCTGCTTTTTAAAGTAAATGTCCCAAATAAAGATTTTCTGAAGCCCGTACTCATTTCTATTTGAATACTGAGTCCCGATACGGATTGATTCGCCAGATTATTCGGACTGACTCCTGCGTATTTATCAGTCGGACTCAGGAAAACCGCCGGGAATCCGTGCAGCTTCAGTACATCCGCCAGTTGTTCGGCCCGCTTTCTGTCTGTACCGCCGATTTCTATTTTTTTATCATCGCTCCCAAAACCATGTAATGAAATAACACTTGTATGCTCCTTCACCATCTGAATAGCCTCAGGTTCGTCAAAATGGGAGCTGGTCAAATGGAGACTTGCATTTCCGGCAGACTTTAACCCTTCAAACAAATACATGCTGCGGTTTTTCGCGATTTCTCTGGCTAATTCACTGGTGCCGGGTTCTATCCCCCCGCCGTGAATAACCAATATTAAAATAGAGTGATCATGTTCTCTTGTAGAAATTGAAAAAGCAGATGGCTCCTCATTTTGTTTTAATTCCGCGAAGCTGCCGTAAGTATCTGCGTGGGCATCAGCTCTTAAAAACGGCAAGAGGAAAAACGTTAAAATTAAAACTAAAATCCCTTTTTTGGTTATTGATGGCATTTGTATGTTTATGTTACAATACAAATGCTTCAGCCTTTGAAGCGAACGGCAGAACAGGGTTACTTTGGTCGGTTTCTTCTGCTCTGCCTCTTTGTCAGACCCTTCATTTATTGTTCTTCGGACCCTTTTTTCCATAACAACACCCTTTCTTTTGTTTACACTTTTGTCACAATATTATATACGTTGGACAAGAGCTCCGTTCATCTTGAAGAATAAAAAACATCTCATCGCCCGCACAATCAGAAGTGTCATGTTTCTAGACCCAAAAGAGAACGCAAAAAAGCCTTTCTGATTTAGAAAAGGCTGCAGTTCATTCATGAAAACGAAACCTCTCCCCCATTTGTTTCGTATGAAAACAAAAGGAGGATTTTAATATGAAAGAATATGAATTCGTAAAAGTTGAACTAAGCTCGATGAGAAGAAGACCGAAAGAAAATTATCAGGAAATCATTCACCAATATGCAAAGCAAGGCTGGCGTCTTGTTCAAATATTTGCTCCAAGTATAGACGGTTACGGGGCCGCGGCTTATTTTGAAATTATTTTTGAACGAGATGCGTGACGTTTTACGCTTCTCATAAAGTCTGTAAAGGGAATGGCATAAACGCCAAGCGCTGTGTGGTTTAACCTTGCGGCTGTTTCCTCAGAAGGCTCCTGAAAACAAATGTACGTACCATTTGAAATCAATTGAACATAACGGCCCTTATATTCAAAAAACGCAATTTTGCTGGCTGCCTCATACTCTGCCAGCTCAGGATTTCCGACGGCCTCCATGGCATACTCCAGCATAAAGTGAAACAAAATCTCATATTGACAGCCGGCTGGCGATGCGCTTTTATTCGGATAAAGCGCTCCCGCCCGCTTAAGACGGGTAAAAATAACTGTTATGGCATCATAACCGGTCTCAGCAATAAAATCAGTCTGCTCAGCTTTCTTTTGATTTAAATTTGTCCCCCTTACCTCTTCCCTTCATTTTTTCTTCATTACCATAAGTGAAACGATGATGGAAAACCGCAACCTCTTTTTCAAATATGAACAATATCTATTTTTGTATTCAGCCCTGTTTGGATCAAAGCAAACGGGCATACACCGGTATCGTTATGATCCTTTCGGTATCAGCTTTTTCTTTTGGCGTTTTTTCATGTATCCCTTCTTTTATCCAGATGGCAAGAAAAAAAGACTGCTCTTAAGCAGTCTTTTCGCCCAATTGTTTACTTAGTCCCCGTAGAACCTAATCCGCCGCGGTCATCATTTCCCAGGTGTTCTACCTCAATCAGCTCCACTTGCGGCATCTTTTTCATCACTCTGAACTGGCAAATACGATCTCCTTTAGTGATTTCCGTGTCACGCAGTGCATAAGCCGGGAAAAACCAGAAATCATTATCTCCTTTATAAGACTCATCAATGACGCCCATTGAATTCGTTTGAATGACGCCGAAATGTTTATATGTACTTGAACGCGGCACAACATGGGCTTCATAGCCTTCGGGCAATTCCATTGCAACTCCCAGCGGGACAAGTTTGAATTCATCTTTTTTGATTGTTACATCTTCTGCGGCCCGCAGATCAATCCAATCACCCTGTTCAATTTTGCTGATTCTGATTTGTGTATCGTCTGCGTATTTAATTTTAATCTGTAATGTCATATTCGTTACTCCTTTTGATTCCTATTTCGATTATTTCAGTCGTACGATGATCATTTCCTTGAACAATCATACCATTTAAATTATACAGGATTTCAGCCTTTTGTGTGGATATGACTGGAGAAAGGTTTTGTGGGGGTGTTGAAATGGCGAACTGAAAGAAAGGGGAATGCTCCCCTTCTTCTGTTGTCAGGCTTTCGATTGCTGTTGAAAGTAATAAAAATTATACTTTTGATCAAACGCTTCTTCGCTTCCGCACAGATAAATAATAAATTCAATAAATGCAATAATCGAGGGAATCGAAGTCCAGCAAAACAACAGATAAAGTATCCCTTGTCCGACTCTTCCTAAATAAAACTTATGAATGCCGAATCCTCCTAGAAAAAATGCTAATAATGCAGCAACAATCCTGCTTTTCTTACTTACCATAACGTCCTCCTCTTTCTTTTTATCGCCACTGTCGGTACGACAGGTCTAATTATAATACAATTTCTCTATAGAGTGTGAAAATTATTGAATATTTTCCGGGTTTTTCTATACTATTTTACCATTCTTGAAGTCATTCATGTTAAAAGAGAAAAAAATGAATTTGAGAGATGACATTTCTCAAAATTCGATCTGGTTTTAAAAGGAATTTGAGTCGCAGATAAAGAATTTGAAGGGTAAGCGCAAAAGGCGGCAAGACTCTTTCCGATCCTGTCTGAGCCAGCGCTTATATCAAAAGAAAGAGGTGTCTTTAGAATGGTTCAATTTAAAAACTATCCTGATCCGTCTTTAAACGCCAAAATGCAGTCTCACCCAGAGCATTCTTCTGAATTTGAACATCTCAAGGCAAGGATGCAGAATTTTATTAAGCATTCTGTTACCGATCAAAATCTTGAGATCGCGGATGCACGGGTGACGGCGGAAGGAGTGGTCACCTCACTTTTAAAAGAACGGCTTGATAAAGAATACGATAAGCTGATGAGTAAAATCACCCGTGAAGTCAATGTTGAAGATTTCGGAGCTGTTCCTGACGGCAGGGACAATACCGAAGCTTTTCAGAAAGCCATCGGAAATGGGCGTGTCAAAGTGAACGTTCCCGCCGGTGAATTTTTGGTTCAGGGGATTAAACTTCCGTCCTGGACAACGATTTCCGGACAAGGCAAAGGCATTACTACTATTAAACTTCATGAAGATGCCCCCGCATATGAATGGGTCATCACAAATGATGATTATCAAAATGGAAACCGCAATATTTTTGTCCAGGGGATGTCATTAGATTGGAACCCGGATAGACAATGCGGTGTCAGAAACCCCGGAGGACAGTTTTCCAGCTGTTTAACGTTTGCCAAAGTTGAATATGGCTGGATTAAAGATGTCGAAGTCATTAACGCAGGTCTTCACGGCATTGATATTACTTCGCCGACATACGACCATTTGCCTGATACCGACTGGACAAAAGACGGCTGCCGTTATATATGGATTGATAACTGTGTGGCATACGGGGCAGGTGACGATGGCATTACCACCCATTACAGTGAATACATCTTTATTTCTAACTGCCACTCCGGAAACCCGCGCGGCACAGAGCACGCTGAAGGCAGTGCAAACTCTAACGGGATTGAAGTTGACGACGGTTCTAAACATGTATGGCTATTGAATAACTATACGAGCGGAAACATCCGCGGAGTAGAAGTCAAAGCTCACAGTCTATGGCCGGCCTCTCAAAACGTTCATATCATCGGCCATGTTTCCTATCGTGATGTTCGCGCATATGATATTCGGCATATCGGCCATCACCAAGCCTCAGACCCTGAAAGCACCACAGCTTACGATGTTACACTCACCGATTGCTCGGCGATTGAACCGGTCTTCAACTCTTTATACGAGAGCGTGACACCGAGAGCATTGGTGATTTCAGCATATAAAAACGTCAATATAAGCGGGTTCACAGCCATTGGCGATCCCGCATATGACTATGGCGGAAACCCTGTCGTAGCCCTGCAGTACCGCAGTCAAAATATTACGATTAACGGCATTAAAATTCGCGGATTTAAACAGGCGGGCGTCGATATTAATTTATCGGGCGGATCGAACAAGACCGATTATGTTAAAATTTCCAACTTTGATATTTATCAATCCTCCCCTAAAGGAATTTCGATCGGCGGCGGTCTTTATCATGTGAATATTATAAACGGAACGATGATCGGAGACGGAGGTTCTGTCGGAATCCAAACCCCTAACAGTCAGGCGGTCATTCTCGGAGTGCATGCAGAAGGCTACAGCGCTGCGGCATCTATTAAAGGCCAAACTTACGAGCAAATTCCGGTCAATTTAAAGGGAGGCGCCCAGCTTGCGACGAGCTCCGGATTTGCGTTCGACCCAACAAGCGCCGTAATCGCAGGTACCGGAGACATTATGGCGAAAGGAGAAAGAAATGCGATTATCAGCGCCTCAGGAGGTTCCAGTACGGAAGGTTCCAGAGCCTTAATCGCCGCTTCAAACAACGCACACATTACAGGCAGCAACGTATCCAGAACGATTCTGTCATCTGAAAGCATAACATTGGAAGAGCCGTATACAGTAGCCGGAGGCCATCAGTCCATCAAATGGAAACTCGACTCTGCCGGAGGAAACGGAACATTTGCCGGAGCAATCACCTCCTCCTTAACAGGCTACGGAGAGTATTTTGAGAGTTCAACCGGGCAGGTAATCCCTGCCGGAACGATCGTCACGGTAAGGGGCGAAAAAATCGAACCGGCTCACGTCGGAGACTATATGCTTGGAGTAATTTCAGAAACGGCGGCTTTTGTGTCAGGCGCATCCAGCTTTGTCTGGCAGGGCCGCTATTTAACAAACGAGTTTGGCGGCTTCATATATGAAAATGTGACTGATGAGGAAACCGGTGAAACGATACGCATGCCAAAACAAAATCCGGACTACGACCCGGCGCTTGAGGCCGATTATCATTCACGTGCTCTAAGAGACGAATGGCACGTCGTCGGGCTTGTCGGGCGGCATTATGTGCGGATCGACCAAACGGTCAGTCAAGGAGATTATATTACGGCCCATAATGGGATCGGGACAAAAGCAGCCGAAGGAGACTGGAAAGTGATGAAAATAACTGCCTTATACACTCCTGAAAAAGGATACGGCATTGCTCTTGCGGTTATCAGATAATGGTTAAATTTCAGGCTCATCATCCCTGCATCAGGGCTGATGCTGCCTGTTTTTTATACGTAATTCAATTGCAGCTTTCATATTTTTATAGAATTTCAAATTTGGAAATTGCTGTTTCAGGCGGAGAAGACTCTTTTAAGACCTGATACCAGGCACGTATTTTTTGCCCTTTTTTCAGCTTTTCTTTGCTGTCAATTTTACTCAGCCCCAGTAAAACAAATATCAGATCTGTACTGATCAATCATCTCTCGTTCTGTAAGGTGAGCATAGTCTTTACTATTCCCTTTTTTCCGTAACAAAATTGCCCGGTTATGGTCTTTAGTATCATCACCCTGACATCCTGAAACAATGCTGCATGCAATCAAAAGCACTAGAAAGTCTTTACGCAAATCCCTGCCCTCTCCCAAATGAATCTGCTAACGCAGGATATTCAATGATTCGCTATTAAGGTGAATGATGAAATTCCTTTTCATTCATCAGACAGCCCTTTTTTGTGTTTCCATTACATTGCTCCATGCTAAACACTCCTTCATTCATATAATATTATCGATCAGGAAGAAAAGGAGGGATAAGTATGGGCGAGTACAAAAAATATAAAGAAGTATATTTCTCTGGTAAAATAACGTTTTACAAGAAGGACTACGATGATAACAAAAAACATCATGAGAAAGATAAGATGTATACGACCCGTAACAAGCATGATGATAAGTACGATTATATTGTTGAATATAAGAGGAACTGTAATCGTAATAATTGTAAATAAGCTCCCTTTCATGACTCATCATGATGTTTTGACCCGGTTAATCGCCGGGTCTTTCTTTCATAAAACACAGTCTCAGTTCCCAATCGCAGCCCGGATGTTTTCTATCCGTATCCCCAAACTGTTCATTTAAACGCTAAGGCATTGCAGTAAGTATACATAGATAAACTGCTTGATACGTAAACCATTTTCGTAATACTACCGCTTTAAATCAAATTGGCTTTCATTATGGCCGTATATATCATTGTCCAGCTGCGCCTCAGTATGCCCCGCAAAAATAAACTTCCCTTATCAATTATTTCACTTCAGGAGCCGATTATTTCTTTGATCACCCTGATGGTTTTAATGGACAAGGCGGATATTATGCAGGCATGGCTTCTGGAACTTCAGTACCTAGTGTAAGCTTATATTGGGGACCTAATTTTAAAATCGCTTCTCTTCAGATAGCTTCTTCGTCTTATGTTACACTTTATCAATACGATTATTATAGAGGGTACTCTATTACATTGAGCAATTCCTCAAGTAATCCCTTGACAATCAATTTAACTAATTATTTCATGGGTAATGGCAGTTCATGGAGCGGACAAGTTTCATCGATTACTTCTGGAAATTACTAATACCTTTTAGATAAAATTAGACAAGTAAAAAAGGTTGCACTACAGAAGTAAACTCACTATCCCCTTTTATCTGAATCACCAAAATAAGCCCTATCCGGATTTTGGATAGGGCGTTTAGAATAGACGGCTCCCCTTTATTCTCAAGGGATTTCTCATTACAGCTTTTGGGTGTTCCTGTCTAATGATAGTACCCCTTTTAACCTTTCTTCTTTCGTATTTCTTTTTGTATCTTCTTTAATGCTTTTTTCGAACCCCGTTCTATATCATGATGCATTTTTCGGGTGCTATAATCTGTAAACAATGTTTCCAGATCGTATCCTTCCGGGTATAATTCCTTTGCCGATGTTTCCAGGGAAATACATTTAACATTTACTTCCATAAACTCCCCTCTATAAAACACAACAATATTATAGAAATGATCCATTTCTTTATAAACAAGTCCGAAGTCATCATGGTCCAATAATTTCACGCGGTCCCCTTTTTTATATTCATGTCTGTCTTGATTTTTTTCTTTCACTATTTTAGGTTTCCTTATTTTGTCCTCATTAACACGGTCTAAATGATATTCTTTGTTTTCCATATAATCTTTCGCTCGCTGCAGAACATTTTCATGGACATTCATTTTTCTGGAAATCCAAAGGGCGTTACTTTCCCCTGATTTTCCGATCATTAATGTATACATTGGTTCCAATGTTTCACTATTAAATCGCATTGCTGCGTTCATAAAATCATTGTGCATTTCTGAAAAACGTTTAATCTCGCCATAATGAGTTGTTGCTATTGTAATACATCCCATATGGTAAAATTCTTCTAAAATAGAAATTGCAAGTGCCGCTCCTTCATTCGGCTCTGTACCGCTTCCAATTTCATCAAATAGTAAAAGAGTATTATTATTTGACGCTCTCATAATATCTGAAAGGTTTTTCATGTGTGATGAAAATGTACTTAGCGCATTTTCCATACTTTGATTATCTCCAATGTCTGCAAAAATATTTTCAAATACCGCTATTTCCGTTTCCTTGTCTGCGGTAATATGAAAACCTGATAGTGTTGCTAATGTTAATAAGCCAATTGTTTTTAGAACAATCGTTTTCCCCCCGGCATTTGGGCCGGTGATAATCAAGCTGCGATAATCTTTTCCGATTTCAAAATGAAGCGGTACAGGTTCCCCAGTTAAAAGCGGATGTATACAATTAACCAATTTAATGTATCCGTAATCATTTAACTTTGGTTCTATCCCGCCAATATGTTTGCTGAATTTTGCCTTTGCAAACACCATATCATATTGACTAATAAGATCGATGTTTATCTTAATTTCATTCATGCTCTCTAAGATCATTCCTGATAAAGTCGCTAATATTTGATATTCTATCACCGCTTCTTCAGCTTTCAGACTTGCAAGTTCCCCGGTTAATTTTGCAACTGTATTTGGCTCTATAAACACTGTGGAACCTTTAGAAGAGACTTCAATTATTGTACCTGGCACTTGATTTTTGTAAGAAGCCTTAATCGGAATTGTATATCGATCATCTTTCTTACTAATAAAAAATTCTTGAATATATTTTTGATTGGTGCTGCTCTTTAAAAATTTGTTTAAGCGCTCATTAATTTTTTCTTCAACTGCTTCTATGCTGCTTCGTATCCGCTTTAATTCTTTGCTCGCGGCGGAATCTACACTGTTTCCCTTAATTGAAAAATTAATTTCTTCTTCCACACTTTTAAATTCCGTCATTGACTTTGCATAAGAAGCTAATACCGGTGCCAAAAACTCCTTACCCAACATGAATTTTTTAATTTTTCTACAGCCTCTTAAAAAATCCGATATACTTACAAGCTCACTCGGACCCAATATCAATCCTTTTTCAAGATTTCGTATTGTATTATCAATATTGGAGACCCCTAAAAACGGTACATGGCTTTCTGTATCTAAGATTACGCGTGCCTCTGTTGTTTCATTTAAACGGTTTTTAACTGCTTTTATATTTGTACTTGGCTTCAATTGATCCAGTAATTGTTTACCTAATCCGCTGACACAATAAGATTTAACGATTTGTTTCAACTCGTTATATTCCAATTTCTCATAAGTGGCATTATTCACTTTCTCTTCTCCTCACTATAGATTTATTCATCTCATAAATGAAGATACCTGCCGATCAGATTTCAACCATGGTTCCTTTTTTAGAATAGACGCAAAAAAGCTGCGGGGATACCGCAGCTTTTTTTACAAGGCATGAGCAAATATGCATAAAGAAATAAACTATAAAAACATAGCATCTCCTTATGATTACACGCTTTATAAAGTACTGTAGGTATCTTCATAGGTCACGAAATAAATCCATAACAAAATACAGGCATACATGCAAAGCAAGCCTCTATTGTTATCGTATTTATTTCAATAAATTTTTCCTATTTAGTACCTACCGCACTCACAAAAAGCACCTCTCATTCATTTATAGTTACTTTCATTGAAATCTAATTGGCACAAATTATGGTACCATATGGAAATTGAAATGTAAAGAGGCTCTTGTCCCTTCATTGAAAATACCGGGTGGAAGTAATCATCCTTTAACTAAACTCGCCTGCCGAACTGATCAGACAACATCTGTTTGTGGGTTGCCTAACATATCATAAGTTAGGCCGCGGACATTCTTTTGTTTGAAAGTGAAATTAATTTAACATGAAGTTTTGACGGTACAATCAAGCATTTCCTCTTCAGTTTTTGGATCAAAAGACAGAGTGATTAAATGAGCAGGGTTGTTTTTTGGTGTCTGAAAATGACCGCAAATCCCGCAAACATTGCACTATTGTATCGAAAAACCTTTAATTGCCTTACATAAATTGTTATCATTGTGCTACAGTCACAGTCGATTATTTTGAATTTTCTAGAAAGAGGGGTTATTTAATGAGCAAGATCGCTTCTGAGGTCGTAGCTACTGCTTTAAATGATTGGTATATAGCAATAAAAAAGCAAAGGGTTGAAGAATCAAAAGAGTATTACTCAAAAATAAAGAATTTGTTTGATGATATGGAAGAAGACCAAGAAGTCCTTGCGTATTATAGCTTACTCGAAGAAAGGCACAAAATGTTATTGCACTCATCAAGAGGCGAACCGCTGCACCGCCATACTTATTTTACAGAAGACAACCAAGAATTCATAAAGAAAACAAATGATAAGCTTGAGTACAATTTTTATTTATTTGAAGCTATGTATGAAGCTTATAATAAGAACTATGACCGAGCAATCAATCTGTATGGACTGGCAGAGAAAAAACTTGCGGATATCCCTGACGAAATTGAGGTTGCTGAGTTCTATTCAAAAATATCTTACCTCTACACTCTTATAAAGCAGAGCATTATTTCTCAACATTACATAAAAAATGCAATAGCTATCTATAAACTGAGACCTGATTATAAAAGCAAACTTGCTGTATCTACAATGATTGCAGCAACTAACTATGCTGACATGGGCAAATTTGAAGAAGCTGAAGATTATTATTTTGAAGCAATTGATCTTGCAAAAGAACTGAACGATGACTTCTTTGCAGCACAATTGCATCACAATTTAAGCATCCTATATTCAGACTGGGGAAAATCTAAAAAGTGTATCGGCTCACTTGAAAAAGCACTCAAAAATGAAGATTGGAGAAATTCTTCGTATTTCATTCATTCAATGTTCATGATCATAAAAGAACTTTTCAAAATTGGAGAAAATGAAAGTGCACTAAATTTTCACAATCAGGCAAAGGAAAGACTGGCTTATATGGAGAATAAAATATATGAAGCCAAAATAAGCATCCTTTTTAATCTTTATTGCGGCAATGCAAGGGATAACTTTAAAAAGTGTATGGACGAGCTAAGTTATCTTAAACAAGAAAATGATTTAGAGAGTGTTGATGAGTTATCTTATGTGGCTGCAAAACGGTTTGAGTCATTGGGTGCTTTTGAAGAAGCTGCTGCGTTCTTCAATCAAAAAATTTGGGCTGAACACAAAATGAAACAGGTGGAGGGAATTTTATGAAAAAATTTGTTCTTTGCGTGTCTATCTTAACAATCCTTGTGAGTGGAGCAGCGTTATTGCAACAAAGTTCAAATTCACCATCTAACATCCAGGTAGCTGAAAGGCCGGTCGGAGGCTGAACATTTTTAAAGCTGCATGCCCTTCTCCAATGAGATGGGCTTTTTTTATGTCCCCCCCTGTCAAACTGCCTCTATACAATGCTGTTCCTGCAGGAGTATAAGACGTAATATCGCATTGAATCCGTATTCGGTTTCTCAATTCCTCTCCATCCTCCCTCCTATTCCCCACATCTGATGAATATTCCAAAAAGCTAGTACAATTGAACACTTGAAAGTTGCGGCCGCTGTGAATATTGCTTAACAGGTCGTGAAACCCTGTGTCGTGATGTAAAAAATGCTGGTTATACAGTTGATGGCGCAATGGCTGAAGAAGCAATCGCTTTCACACGTATGTGTGAGTGTAGAGAACACTGATTTTAAACCTGTTTCATCTGAATGGATTAACTCTAAAAGATGGGAGGGAGTACGTAATCCTTATTGGAAAAAATAGTTCAATGTAAGCTTCAAAATCAACATGAAAAAACGCCATATGAAATTTCACATGGCGTCTCTCCGAACATGGAGGTAATACTACATGGCGTTTGATAAGGAGAGGTCTTAATAGCCACCGAAGAAAGATGTTCCAACGATGACTAATAAGATAAACAGCACCACAACGAATGCGAAGGAGCCGCCCATATACTCACCTCCCTTAAAAGAGGATAGTACATGATATGCTGAATGAGCAAATTCGAGAGGGATGCTAGTCTAGTTGATCTTAAAATGATTGTTTAGTCTATGTAAAGTGATAACCAAATTCAAAGAAAGATATAAATAAGGAGTGACAAATGCCAAAATCAAGGTTGAGCGTCTACTGAAGTTGGATCCAAACGAAACTGTTTATGTAGAGAGGGTTTACAAGAAAGGAGATGTAACCGACTTTAAATATTTGCAGGTTGAGAGCAGGAAGTTATATCACCATTCAAAGCTGCTTATGAAGAGTTAGAGGAAAATTATAATCAACGGAAATATTCATGATTTCCAAGCGCAGTATAAGACAATTTAAAACAAATAATAAGGAGTGCAAAAAGTTGGAAAAGTCTATTTCTCATACCAAATGTCCTCTATTTTCAAACATCAAAAAACTTTGGGCACAAAATGGGCACTGTTTGGGGTTTATAAATAATCCTCGCAATAATTGTGTAGCTATGCACATGTGACTGGTGCCACGTTCATCCAGATTGTTATAACGTGGAATTTTATAATAACTAAAGAGTTCGTCCAATCTATTTTGTTGATCTACACATAAAATATTCTGTGATTTACTCCAACAGGCGGTGACTCTACGGATACGATGAGTAGGGTAGTCGCAGTAGCTTTGCATTAATCGTTGTCTTGTTCATTCTATTTATTATTGGTGCGGTGATCTGAAGAGTTATGATGAATAGAGTGTTAACAAGATCTAATTAATTTTCACAAATGATGATATGAATGATGGATAAGGACTCAGGTTTAGTCATTGTAATATTTGTTCTACTAATCATTGTAGGTTGTTGAACGCCTGTGGAGCAAATCGCGTCTAATAACTTATAACCTTGAAAGGAGGAAAACCAAATGCCTTTTTTTGGATTCCGTGGAAGAGACCGATTTTTTCGTGACGACTTTAGAAGAAGAGAATTTTTCCCTTTTGAATTCGAAAGAAGAAGAGAATTTTTCCCTTTTGAATTCGAAAGAAGAAGACGCAGATTTTATTAAGTGAATTATTTTACTAATGTTTTCAGGGGGCCTACGGGCTCTTTTAAGTTTTCTCATTATTATCTTGGTATTTTAAAAAAGGATTCCCTCCCCTTTTAAAAAGTTAACAAAAAGAGACTGCTGATAAGTTGGATGAATTATTTTAACGAGTGAATAAAAAGGAGTAAGCTTCAAACAGAAAAGAGGACATAAAAAAATACCAGGGGTCTACAACCCTTGGTATCATTGATGCGGCCGAGAGGACTTGAACCTTCACGGGTTATTCACCCACTAGGCCAAGTCCTGGCTAACATTATGAGAGCCAAAAGAAAAAATTGTTGTCTTAAAATGTGTGGATATCAATATTGATTGATCAAGGAGTATCTATGTTGATATCCTTTTTTTTCGTCATTTATTACGGCGTTGCGCTTCTCCCTTTGCCTGTGGCGTTTTGGAGCTGCTGGAAGTCGGCTTGGATGAACTGTTCATTTGCTTCTGTTTCTGCGTATTCTGCGGTTAAATCGTGATCTAGTTTGCCTAGTTTATGTATGGTGTCATTCCGCTTTTTGTCAGCTGAATCAAGTTGCTGATCGACACTATCCGTTGAGAAAACATCAAGCGGAACAATATTTCTAATTTCATTTAGTATGTTCCTGATTTCATTTTGCTGTTCCTGCATGATTTCCTTCGACTTATGATGTGAATGAATCAGTTCGTGCTCTACCGAGGATGTTTTTGGGGGAAACTAATACATATGAATCGGAAAGAAGAATAAAAATCAGCAACTCATTATCAAGAGAGTTAACAGCTCATATGAATTATTTAAATGATTAATAGAATAGTTTTTAACGAGGTTTATGAACATGAATTAGATCTGTTTTTTGTAGAGAGGACGGTAAGGCTGGGTTGGACAAAATGCCGATACATGGTTTAAGACATACTCATGCTGTCCTTCTTCTTGAATCTGGGGCAACAATGAAATTTGTACAAGAAAGACTTGGACATAAAAATATAACCATCACTTCTGACGTTTACTCACATATCTCAGAGAAACTTGAAAATTCGTCAGTTGATGGTTACGAAGATTATATGAACTCTCTCATGTCTTAAATTTTTTTATCATTTTTGGTGGTCAAATGGTGGTCAAATTGACCACCTAGCTACTATTACGCTCTTTTTGACCACCAACTCATCAATCTAAAACCCTATCAAATCAAGGTTTTTCTTATTAATACTGAGACATATACTGTTCACGCTCCCAAGGATGTACCTGCGTGCGGAACATATCCCATTCGATTTCTTTTGCTTCGATGAAGTGTTCGAATAGGTGCTCTCCAAGGGCGCCGACCATGACTTCGTTTGATTTGAATTCGTCGAGGGCTTCCGCCAGTGTTGCCGGAAGGTCTACGATTCCGTTTTCCATGCGCTCTTCTTTGCTCATGACGTAGATGTTGCGGTCAATCGGAGCAGGTGCTTCAAGTTTGTTTTTGATTCCGTCAAGACCTGCTGCAAGCAATACGCTTAATGCAAGGTATGGGTTTGCCGCAGGGTCTACGCTGCGCACTTCAACACGTGTGCTGATGCCGCGGGAAGCCGGGATACGGATAAGCGGGCTTCTGTTTTGTGCGCTCCATGCCACGTAGCAAGGCGCTTCATAACCTGGAACGAGACGTTTGTAAGAGTTCACTGTCGGGTTTGTGACAGCCGTAAAGCTTGTCGCATGTTTCACGATACCAGCAATGAAATGCTTTGCAGTTTCGCTCAGCTGAAGTTCAGCGTCTTTATCAAAGAATGAGTTAACCCCCTCTTTGAAGAGTGATAGGTTACAGTGCATACCTGAACCGTTCACCCCGAACAGCGGCTTCGGCATGAATGTTGCATGCAGGCCGTGCTTGCGGGCGATTGTTTTCACAACGAGTTTGAACGTTTGGATGTCGTCGCAAGAACGGATGGCGCCGGCATATTTAAAATCAATTTCGTGCTGGCCGGGTGCAACTTCATGGTGAGATGCTTCAATTTCAAAGCCCATCTCTTCAAGTTCCAAAACGATATCGCGGCGGCAGTTTTCCCCTAAGTCAGTCGGAGCTAAATCAAAGTATCCGCCTTTGTCGTTTAATTCAAGTGTCGGTTCGCCTTTTTCGTCTAATTTAAATAAGAAGAATTCAGGCTCAGGTCCAAGGTTGAAATCACTGAATCCAAGGTCCTGCATTTCTTTCAAAATCCGTTTGAGGTTGTTTCGCGGATCACCTTCGAACGGTGTGCCGTCCGGATTGTAGATGTCACAGATGAAACGTGCTACTTTACCTTTTTCAGCCGTCCATGGGAAGATGACAAATGTATTTAGGTCAGGATATAAGTACATGTCAGACTCCTCGATGCGAACAAAACCTTCAATGGAAGATCCGTCGAACATGCATTTATTATCGAGTGCTTTTTCAAGCTGGCTCACAGGAATTTCAACGTTTTTAATTGTTCCGAGAATGTCTGTAAATTGAAGGCGGATATACTTAACGTTTTCCTCATTTACTAATTTTACGATATCTTCTCTTGTGTACTTTGCCATTTCGTAAAACTCCTCCTCTAAAAAGGTAAATGTATATAGCAAAACAGTTGCTAACGGATTAATGAAAGAATCGGGACATGTCACCTTGGCGGAAGGTATTACCCCTTTGGAAACGGCCTGCCTGCATCAGTTCGTTTTTCAGAAGCTTTCTGAGTTCATCGTCAGACAGATTGTGCTTCATCGGTTTGGCTGTTTTGTCGGATTTTTCTTCCGGCTGGGCAGATGCCTTATCCAGAATTTGTTTAATCCCCGCCATATTGACACCTTGTTCAATCAGATTCTTAATTTCTAACAGTTTATCTACATCATGGAATGAAAATAATCGTCTATTCCCTTCGCTTCTCGCCGGAAATATCAGTCCATTTTCCTCATAATATCGAATTTGCCGGGCAGACAGTTCTGTTAACTGCATGACAATTCCTATTGGAAATAAAGGCATTGAGCGGCGAATGTTATCACTCATCTCAATTTCCTCCTTTTCTTATCTTAGTCTCATTATAGGTGATGTTATATTTTGCGTCAACAACATGTAAGGAAACTTAACATGAAATTCTTTGAAAATTTAAAACGGCTTATATCAGACCTTTTTCCATTAAAGCATTTACTGCGCTGCAAATCGCATTTTTGACGTGCGCATAAGTTAATCCTCCCTGGACATAAGCGACATAAGGAGGTCTGATCGGGCCATCCGCTGATAATTCAATGCTCGCCCCCTGCACAAAAGTGCCTGCGGCCATAATGACATCATCCTCATATCCCGGCATATAGCTTGGATACGGTGTCACATGCGCATTAATCGGAGAAGCATATTGTATCGCCTGGCAAAAGGCGATCATTTTATCAGGGTCGTTAAACTCGACCGATTGGATCAGATCCGTTCTTTGCGTATCCCAAGCAGGATTTGATGTAAATCCCAGTTTTTCCAGGAAACGAGCGGTAAATACGGCGCCTTTTAAGCTTTGCGCTACAACATGCGGAGCAAGAAAAAAGCCTTGGTACATTTCCTGAAGCGAATAAAGCGATGCTCCGGCTTCTCTTCCGATTCCCGGTGAGGTCATCCGGTATGAGCAGGCTTCAATCCACTTTGCTTTGCCGACAAGATAGCCGCCCGTTTTGGCAAGGCCGCCGCCCGGGTTTTTAATCAACGAGCCGGCCATAAGGTCTGCTCCGACGTGACAAGGCTCACGCTCTTCCGCAAATTCCCCGTAACAATTGTCCACAAAAACAATTACATCTTTTTTTATTTCTTTTACGAAACGGATCATTTCCTCTATTTCTTTTATACAGAAAGACGGACGGTTGGCGTAGCCTTTTGAGCGCTGGATACCGATTACTTTCGTATTCGGGCGGATGGCAGCGCGTACCGCGTCAAAATCCACTTTGCCCTCTGCTGTTAAATCAACCGCATTATAGCCGATGTGAAAATCCTTAAGCGAGCCTGAATGCTCTCCGCCTCTTACCCCGACGATTTCTTCAAGTGTATCGTAAGGCTTGCCCGTGATATAAAGCAATTCGTCGCCCGGCCTCAGCACACCGAATAACGCAATTGAAATCGCATGCGTTCCGGAGATGATCTGCGGTCTCACCAGCCCCGCTTCTCCTCCGAACACATCGGCGTAGATATCCTCCAGTGTATCTCTTCCGATGTCATCATATCCGTATCCGGTTGACGGGGTAAAATGAGTATCACTTACTTTATGCTTTCTGTAGCTTTGCAGCACCCTCCATTCGTTCCGTTCACTGATTTCTTCGATTCTTTTATGAACGGCGGAGATTTCTGCTTCTGTTTCTTCGGCGGTCTTTTTTAAAAGGTCGCCGTGTGTCAGTGTGTCAAACATTTTGAGTATTCCTTCCTTACATGAATTTCTTCAGCTCACCGAGTATGCTTTGTTCTTCTTGAACGCATCCGGAGATCTCGTAGCGCTCACTTTCTTCATTAAAATAAAGGCTGTCGATCATGGTCTCTGATTTGATTCGCGAGATCAGCCTGCCTTCTGCAGCCGGCACATGGGCCTCGTAAGGCGTCAGGAGCTCCCGGCGCAAATAGGTTTCGATTTCCGCTTTTAATTTCGCTTCGTCGCCTTCTATTCTGGCGCTGATCATAATGTGCTCGTTTCCTGAAGTCGGAATAAAGTCCGGGTGTGTTTCGTCCCGTTTGTTATAGGCGGTTAAAACCGGAATGTCATCTGCTTCAAGCTCTTTCAAAAGACGGAGAACGGTATTTTCGTGTCCGGCGTAATCCTCATTCGAGGAATCAATCACATGGATGATTAAGTCTGCTTCTTTTACTTCCTCCAGTGTAGACCGGAAAGCGGCAATTAAAGTCGTCGGCAGGTCTTGAATAAACCCGACCGTATCGGATAACAGCACGCTGTAGCCGCTCGGAAGCGACATTTTTCTTGTCATCGGATCAAGCGTCGCAAACAGCAGATCTTCCTCGTAGCTGTCAGAGCTTGTTAATCGATTAAACCACGTTGATTTGCCCGCGTTGGTATAACCGACAAGCGCTGCCTGAAGCACACCGTTTTTCTTCCGTCTTTCCCGATAACGGCTTCTATGGCGAATGACCGTTGACAGCTGCACGTTAATTTCGTGAATGCGGTTTCTGATATGGCGCCGGTCAGTTTCAAGCTTTGTTTCCCCCGGCCCCCTCGTTCCGATTCCCCCTCCTTGCCTGGAGAGATTAATCCCTTGGCCGCTCAGCCTCGGAAGCGCATACTGAAGCTGCGCTAATTCGATCTGAAGCTTTCCTTCCCGCGTTTTTGCCCTTTTCGCGAATATATCCAAAATGAGCTGCGTGCGGTCAATAATTTTTGCCTCAATCGCAGTCGCCAGTGATTTGAGCTGGCTCGGTGACAGCTCATCATTAAAAATGATCAGATTCGCTTCAAGCTCTTCACATAACGCCTTCAGCTCTTCTACCTTCCCTTTGCCTATATATGTAGCCGCATCCGCTCTGTTTCGCTTTTGCGTAATCCGTGTCAGCACCGTTCCGTCAGCTGTTTTCGTAAGTGAAGCAAGCTCGTCCATCGAATGGTCAAAATGCTCGTCCGTCATGTGCGGCAGCTGGCAGCCGACCAATATGACCGTTTCCTTTTTTACTTCCTGTTCGTTCAAATGGATGTTCCTTTCTGTGTCGTATTGGGCAGTAGTACTATCATACCAAACCCGCAGGGCGTATACCACACATCCGGCGGGTTTTAAAGAGAGATATATAAAAAAGACCTCTCAAGCAGGTTGAGAGGTTATTCGAGGCCCGCCATTTCGTCTTTTATGAATAAATCCTGGCTTTTAATTGTCATCAGATCGCTCTTTAAGTATTGGTCTCCCATTAAAAGTCTCATCGCCTGAGCGCGGATTGATTTTTCAATCACATTTCTGACAAAACGGCCGTTGCTGAATTTAATGGGACTTGTTGTGCTTTTCACTGTCATTAAGTAATCTTTCAATTTCCATTCGGCTTCCTGGCTTAATTGGTATTCCCGTTCCAAAATCATGCGCTTTGCAATATCCATCAGCTGGGTAACCGTGTAATCCGGAAAGTCGATACTGATGGGAAAGCGCGATTGCAGGCCTGGGTTTAATGAGAGAAAATGCGTCATTTCTCTCGAATATCCCGCAAGGATGAGAATAAATTCATGCTGCTTATCTTCCATATGCTTAACAAGGGTGTCAATCGCTTCTTTTCCAAAATCCTTTTCCCCGCCTCTTGCAAGCGAGTAGGCTTCGTCAATAAACAAGATGCCGCCGAGCGACTTTTTAATTAAATCTCTCGTTTTTTGCGCCGTATGCCCGATGTATTCCCCGACGAGATCGGCCCGTTCGGCTTCAATTAAATGACCTTTGGAGAGAACGTTCATTTCAAAAAAAAGCTTGCCGATCAGTCTGGCGACGGTTGTTTTGCCGGTGCCCGGGTTTCCTTTGAACATCATATGGAGGGCTTGTTTTCCGACTTTCAAACCTTGTTCGGCCCGTTTTTGATTGACGAAAATCCACGCGTAGATTTCTTTAATGTTGCGTTTCATTTCTTCCATTCCGACTAATGTGTTCATTTCCTTTTCAATTTCTTTTAAAATGCTGTGTTTGGCTTCGTTTTTTTGCAGAGCAGCCTGATATTCCGCCTCCGCTTCAGCATTTGTCAGCACTTGCTTTTGACCGTTTAGAATAATGTTAATTTGTCCGTTATTTTTATAGGTTACAGCGCGCTCCAACATGCTCACCTCTCTGTTCTCTCTTTATCTTATTCATGATAAAGGCGTTTGTGACATCCGCCTATCATGAAGGCCTTTTTTTCATTTGCATTTGCGCCTGTCACATTTTCCGTTCTCTTCGGGAATAATGTTGAATTCTGCGCTTTCCCGAGAAATATTTTTCATTTCTTATTGTATTCAGCATAAACGGGAGGACAAACCATTTAATTTTATTTTCCGGGAAATGGAGGGCGTTTTTCTTATTTTTTTCAGCAATGACAGCCGTACAAGCACCTTTAGTATTCCATCATATGCTGTAATGAGGTGATGAAGAATGGTTAAAATTTTTATAGACCCCGGACATGGCGGCACTGATCCAGGTGCAGCCGGGAATGGCCTTCAGGAAAAAGCAATCACTTTAGAGATCGCGCTGGCATTACGCACGATTTTGACAAATGAGTATGAAGGGGTTTCTGTTTCGATGAGCAGGACAAGCGATAAGACGGTCAGTTTAACTGAAAGAACTGATGCCGCCAATAGCTGGGGCGCAGATTATTTTTTATCCATTCATATTAATTCAGGGGGCGGAACCGGGTTTGAGAGCTATATTTACCCGGGTGTCGGAGCACCGACCTCCACTTACCAGTCAGCTCTTCATTCACAAATTATTAAAGCGTCAGGCTTTGCTGACCGCGGCAAGAAGGCAGCCAACTTTCATGTGTTAAGGGAATCGAATATGCCTGCGCTGCTTACGGAAAATGGTTTTGTCGACACGGCGGCAGACGTGAAAAAGCTGAAGACGTCAAGCTTTATTGAAAGCTTGGCGAGAGGACATGCTAATGGTTTGGAGCAGGCTTTCGATCTAAAAAAAAAGGTTAGCTTATATAAAGTCCAAATCGGCGCTTTCAAAGTGAAGGCGAATGCTGATGCGCTTTCTGCCAATGCCAAGTCAAAGGGATTTGATGCAATCGTTCTGGAAAAAGACGGCCTATTTAAAGTTCAAATTGGCGCATTTTCTTCTAAAGGCAATGCAGACGCACTTGTCGCAAGGGCCAAAAAAGCCGGATTTGACGCGGTTATCATTCAAGACTAATCAAAAAACCCTGTTCTCCCCCTTAGGGCGAACAGGGTTTTTCAGCTATTTCAGAATATCAGCGACAAACTGAGACCATGTTTCAAGACGCTGATACACGTCTTCCTCTTTTAAATCAGAAATGTTCATCCAGCGGCCTGCAATTTGGTCTTTTTCTTTCACCTCTACGTGCGCTCCTGATGCTAATTGAAGCGCCGAAAGGATACCGATATGCACCTTTCCCACACTGTTTTCGTCATCATTGATTAAACCGAGTGTGATGATGTTTTGTTTATCGTCCTCATTAATGTGCAGCTCTTCTGCAAGCTCGCGGTCCGTGTTGAGCTTCAGCACTTCGGAAAATGAAGCGGCGCCTTCAATTTGATTCATGTGGCCGCCGAAGCCGAGGGATAATTTATTGTGGAGGCGCGCTTCCCCTCCTCCCGCCAGC
Organism: Bacillus nakamurai; assembly: GCF_001584325.1. Lineage (GTDB taxonomy): Bacteria > Bacillota > Bacilli > Bacillales > Bacillaceae > Bacillus > Bacillus nakamurai. The sequence continues at coordinate 410,920 of NZ_LSAZ01000041.1, read as the reverse complement.
CGTTCATACACGAATACTTCATCATCGCGGCGGATGACGACATACGGAATCGGCTGCTTGAAACGCGGGTCCTCTTCCGCGTCGCCTCTTCTCATTTCATGATAATGCGCCTCAATATGAGACATGATGTTGACAATACGTTCGTCTTCACTGTTCACTCCCTGGAATGTCAACGTTTCTTTTTGAAATACGTCTTCCCTCGGGGCAACCAAGATGATTTCATCCATTTTTCCCATGTCTGTTCCTCCTTTTCAGTCTCCGTCAAGCCGAAAAGAGCAGATATTATATCTGCTCTTCGTCTTGATCAAAATAAAAATCGTCGTCTTTAATCGGTTCTACCGTAGCTTTTTTGTAGCCGTTCCCCTTCATGGAGAAGAAGTCGTGCGATTTTGTTTTTGTATTTAATCCGTTTAATACGATCGGATTAATGTCTTCCTCTTCAAAGTGAGGTTCGAACCCTAAGTTCATCAGCGCTTTATTGGCGTTATAGCGGATAAATTTCTTTACGTCATGAGACAGCCCGACTTGGTCGTACAGATCCTCGGTATACTCAAGCTCATTGTGGTAAAGCTCCTCTAAAAGCTCAATCGAAAATTCGCGAAGCTCCGCTTTTTTCGCTTCTGTTTGTTTGTTGTATATTTCTTGGGCAAGCAGTCCGACGTATACGCCGTGAATCGCTTCATCACGCAAGATAAGGTTGATAATTTCACCGCTTTGCATCAGTTTTCCTTGGCCGTAGAAATATAACGGATAATAAAAACCGCTGTAGAAAAGGAAACTTTCTAAATAAACGGAAGCAACCATGGCTTTAAACAAAGAAATCTCGTCATCTTTTTGAATGGCGCGGTAAAGCCCGACAACAGTTTGGGCTTTTTTCTGCAAAAATTTGTTTTGCTTTACCCATTCGAATACTTCGTTTATCGTTTCAGTCGGCGCCAGCGTCATAAAGATATTCGAGTATGACTTTGCATGCACCGCGTTTTCCATCATCGCCATAAAATTAAGCACAGCTTTGCGCTGGTGGCCTTCTACATGTTCGGCCACAATCGGCATGCCCGTGTTTCCCTGCTCTGTATCAAGCAGCGTCAGGCCGGCAAGCACCTTCATGTACGTGTCCTGCTCATTTTTTCCTAAGTATTTCCAAGTGAGGAGATCGCCGTTTAATGCGATCTCTTCCGGAAGCCAGAACTGCTTCACATTTTGGTTGTAAAACATTTGGGTGAAATCATCTTCATGCTTTGACCAGTTTGCTGCGTCATAAATTTTTGTCACTGTAAACTCTCCTTTAATCAAACAACACAAGAAAGACAGCTATCCTGCCCGGTATCTTTCGTTCTTGCATAGTAAATGGTTTTAATGCCTCTATGGTGGGCATACAGATCAATACGGTTCAGATCACGAGTGGTCATCGTATCTTTCAAGAACAGGGTAAAGCTGATTCCCTGATCAATATGCTGCTGGATTGTCGCGATCATATCCACCACTTTGAACATATCCATGTCATAGGCTTCTTTGTAGAAGAACCAGTTATTTGACGCTAATCCCGGCATTGGGTAATACGTTTTTGAGTTTCCGTATGTTCTTTCTTCGATCCGTTCCATAATCGGCATAACGGATGCCGTGCTGGATTGAACGTATGAAATGGAGCCGGTCGGCGCAATGCACAGTCTGTAGCTGTGGTACATGCCGTTTTCGGCCACGAACGCTCTCAGCTCTTTCCAGTCTTCAATGGTCGGAACGTGCATGCCTTCAAACAGCGCAGCGATTTTTTCGTGTTTCGGCGAGAAATCTTTTTCTACATATTTATTGAAGTATTCTCCCGTTGCGTAAGAGGAGCCTTCATAATGCTCAAACGTTTCGCCTTTTTCTTTCGCAAGCTCGGCCGAACGTTGGATGGAATAAAAGTTCACCATCATAAAGAACGTGTTTGCAAAGTCTCTCGCTTCCGGGCTTTCGTATGCGATGCCGTTTTGGGCAAGATAGCCGTGAAGGTTCATCGCGCCTAAGCCGATCGACTTCATCGCTTTGTTCGCGCGTCTTACTGCAGGCGCGTTGCGGATATCTGTCGTCTCGGATACATGCGTCAAGGAATCCGTCGCAAGTTTCACCGTACGTTCAATCGATTTATGCTTCATCACATTCAGAATGTTTAAAGAGCCGAGATTACAGGAAATATCCAAGCCGATTTGATCTTCCTCATCATAGTCTGTATATGAGGAGACTTGGGACGCCTGAAGGACTTCTGAACACAAGTTCGAGAATTTCACTTTTGAGACGTGGTTGTTCGCGTGCTCTTTGTTTACATTGTCTTGGAACATAATATACGGATAACCTGATTCAGAGCGCAGGACCGCAAGCTTTTCAAGCAATTTGCGCGCATTAATTTTTTCTTTTTTCACGCGGGGATTGTCCACAAGCTCCTCATACATCGCCGTCATGTCCATTTCGTCCATGTGCTGGCCGTATTCTTTGTAAATGGTATGCGGATAAAATACATAAGCCGCTTTGTCTTCTCTCGCAAGTTCAATGAACTTGTCCGGAATCACGACGCCGATGGAGAGGGTTTTAACGCGGACGTCCTCATCGGCCGAGATTTTTTTCGTATCGAGAAAATCATTAATATCACGGTGGAAGATGTTCAGGTATGCTGCTCCTGAACCTTGTCTTTGTCCCATTTGATCAGCATAGCGGAACGCGTTATCGAGAAGCTTCATGACGCCCACGACGCCTTTAGTAGCGTTTTCTACGTCTTTAATCGCTTCACCTTTCGCGCGGAGCTTTGACAGGTTAAGGGACACGCCTCCCCCGAGCTTTGAAAGCTGCATGGAAATGTCAATCGCTCTTGAAATATCGTTCAGCGAGTCATTGACTTCGAGAAGGAAGCAGCTGACAAGCTCGCCGCGGCGTTTGCGTCCGGCATTTAAAAATGTCGGCGTGCTCGGCTGATATTCCTGATTAATCATCAAGCGCACATATTCTTTCGCTTTTTCTGAGTCGCCGTTTGCAAAAAACAGCGCCACAATTGAAATTCTGTCCTCATAACGCTCAAGGATTTTTTTCTTGTCATTCGTTTTCAACGCATAATCGTTATAAAATTTAAATGCACTCATGAAGGATGGAAAACGAAATTTCTTCGCGTAAGCTGTCTTAAACACTTCTTTTATCTCTTCAAATGAATAGAGGCTCAGAAACTCTTCTTCGTAGTATTGATTTTCAATCAGGTAATCCAGCTTCTCTTTCAAATCGTGAAAGAATACCGTGTTTTGATTGATATAGTCAACAAAATAGCTATGTACAGCCTCTTTATCTTTATCAAACTGGAATTTTCCATCTTTTTGGATCATAATTTCGTTATTTAACTGAATCCATTTTGGCACTTGGTTTTGTGACAACTTTTTCTACCTCCTGAGTAAACAATTCAACGTCTTTCGCTGTGCCGCTGAGTTCAAATTTGTGCAAGACCGGCACCTGATACTGCTTTGAAATCGTGTCGGCGCTTTTGGCAAAATGCTCGCCCCAAATCTTGTTGCCGCTCGCTGCGACTCCTATCAGCAGATGGGCGTTTTTTTCGAGAAATGCCTGTGTTGATGCCGGCACCTGTCCGAAGTTTGTCGTGTAGGTCACCAGTACAAACGGAGTGTCCAGATCTTCAATCTCGTCCACCTTGCGGATCAGCTGAAAGCCTGTTTTATTCACAAAACGCTGAACATTCCCTGTCTTCGAATCAAATATGATTTGAACCATCCTTATCACGACCTATCAAAAATAATGAATCTCTTAACACTATATATAGTATACTAACCTATCAGAAAAACACAACATATTGAGATACATTTATAAAAAGTTCATATTTTTGAAAGAACGGACTGCGGCTCGGGCCCGTTTAGCGCCCAAAAAAGAGAGCAGAACGAGAATCATCTCTCATCCTACTCGGGGTGTCATTTTTTAAGCCGATGTCTATCATAACATGAAAAAAAACTGCTTAGTAGTCTAGACTTTTTTTCTTATTTTTTGTAAGAATCGCATTTTTCGCTTTCAACGGTTTCTTCTATCTCCACGTCAGCACCGATTTCTTTCAGTACGGCTTTAAGAGCGCTCGTAATCGAAGCTTCTCTGATTAATTCTTTGCCGTCTACGATAATGCTGGTTCCATATTCATAGCAGGAATCATCTTCACAGGTTTCTTCCCAATGGTTGATTATCACCTTGTGTTTCAATACTCTCACCCTCTGCATGATCAATGTCAGTACCTAGTTTAGCTGGTGAGGCCCGCTTTGTAAATTCGAATGCTTGTGAAATTTATTCAAGCTCATCCAGTGACGATTCTTTTTTCAGCTCAATTTTATTGTTTTTTTCCTCGTACCGGTAGATTTTCAAATAGCCGTCCTGAACCACGCCGAAGTGATTATTTTCAAGCGGCACCATGCCTTCTGTCTGCGGCCCGGCATCTGATGAACCGCTGTCATCGGTCGTCACAACTGTCTCGTGATTGCTGCATGCCCCAAACAGTAAAAATACCGCAATCCAAACAAGCGTAATTCTGATACGTCTGAGCTCAGACTCACTTTCAAACAATATTCTCCCAGCTCCTTTAGTCTTTCGGATATATGACCATCAATATACATATCAGCATAAAAAAAGACCATTTCTCATGGTCTTTATTGAAAGTCTATTCAAGCTCAAGCTGCACGTTTTTTTGCGGTGCGAAGGTGGAGATGGCATGTTTATAGATGAGCTGCTGCTTTCCTTCCGTTTCAAGCAATACCGTAAAGTTATCAAAGCCTTTTACCTGGCCGCGAAGCTGAAAGCCGTTGAGTAAAAAAACTGTGACGAACGTATTGTCTTTTCGGATTTGGTTCAAAAACTGATCTTGAATATTAATCGGTTTCATGTTTCGTCCTCCTTGGTTCTCAATACCATACAGTTTCGATTAAACTTCCAGTTTTCCTGCTATACACTCGAAAATTTCCTTTTTTTTCAGTTCAATATTGACAGGCGGCGTCATATCTGTCCATGCGACGGGCATTTTATTGCGAAACCAGGTCAGCTGGCGTTTCGCGTAGCGTCTTGAGTTTTGTTTTAATTGCTCGACGGCCTCAGACAGCGTCACCCTGCCGTCAAGATATTCGTAAAGCTCCTTATAGCCGATTGCCTGAATGGCTTGGCTGTCCCGCAAATTCCGGTCATACAGCCGTTTCACCTCGTCAAGAAGTCCCGCTTCCATCATCATGTCGACCCGCTCGTTAATTCGGTCATACAGCGCCTGTCTGTCCATCGTGAGCCCGATCAGAATTGCGTTGTACAGCATCTCCCGTTTTTGGTCTTTAAGATGCTCAGACATCGTTTTTCCTGACGTATGTAAAATTTCAAGCGCACGAATGACTCTTCTCGTGTTGTTTTCATGGATGGCGGCTGCAGCTTCCGGGTCGGCCGCCGCAAGCTTGGCATGGAGAGATCCGGCTCCTTCTTCGGCCGCCAATTTCTCCATGTTCTCGCGGAAGACGGGATCACCGGAGTTTTCTGTAAATGTATAGTCATACAGCACAGACTGAATGTATAATCCAGTTCCTCCGACAATCATCGGCAGCTTTCCTCTGTTTGCAATTTCACTGATTTTCGCTCTCACCATCTTTTGATAATCCGCCGTTGAAAATGAGTCAGACGGTTCCAAAATATCAATCAGGTGATGAGGAACGCCTTCCATTTCCTGTTCGGTGATTTTGGCGGTTCCGATGTCCATCCCTTTATACACCTGCATGGAATCCCCGCTGATGATTTCAGCGTTTAGCATTTTTGCAAGTTGGATGCTTACATTTGTTTTTCCAACTGCCGTCGGACCGACCAGAATGACGACAGACTGTTTTGAATTATTCACTATGTATCACTCTCTTTTAACAATCTCCCCCTGATTATAGCATTCCTTTCTCTATCCACCTATCCATTTTGCCCTTTTTCCGAAACGCTAAACGTCGGTTACCATCCGAGCGGCTCATTGCCGACAACCTCCCTTGTTCTCCCTTTAAGCTTATGTCTGTGCGTTTTTCTGACGTCGTTTCGCGGATCGTAAACGACGCCTCCGTAACGGATTTCAATCGGCTCATTGTAAGCGGAAAATGTGGTTTCCTCGAGTTCGTGGTAATGGGTTCCGTCGAGCCTTGGAATTGCCGGCCCGGAAATGCCGTAGTATCTGTGAAAATGGCCGTTTTCAAAAGAGGTGATTCCCGAATAGTAATGCGTATGCTGATCTGTGTTGCTTCCGTTCTCAGGCTTTGAAAAGCCTTCAATCAAATGATAATGTCCCCGCTCAACATCCGTTTTCGCCCGGTAAGCATGTGTGTGCGGAGGTTTTTTTGACCAGTCAGACTGATACAGGCCCACTTGGCTCACTCCTTTGTTTTTTTACAAACGCCCAATCAAAAATTGATGGGCTGAATACTCTGTTATCATCTAAAATTTATTCTTGGAGGTACCTAGATTATGAATGAAGAACACATTTATGCAGAAGAAAGTGATATGAGACCGTTTGGGAGACCCGGCTTTGGGTTTGGCCGTCCGGGATTTGGGTTTGGCCGTCCGGGATTTGGGTTTGGGCGTCCGGGATTTGGGTTCGGACGTCCAGGTTTTGGGTTCGGACGTCCAGGTTTTGGATGGGGATTTGGCCGTCCATTTGGTTTTTACGGAGGGCCGTTCTTTGGCGGGCTTGTCGGCGGACTTGTAGGAAGCGCTTTATTCAATCCGTACCTGTACGGCGGTTACGGTTATGGCTACGGTTATCCTTATTACCCGTATCCGTATTTCTATTAAACAGAAAAGGCTCCCTCTGGATGGGGCCTTTTTATATAGGCCAAATGTCTTGACTTGACTGGCGCAGTTCAGATATTATTTTACTGCCCCAGAGGGAGGCAGCTGATTTATAAAGAGAGGGGGATTTGATATGATTGCAGGTTATATCTTCCTCACAATTGCTATTTTATCTGAGTCAATGGGTGCCGCCATGCTGAAAATCTCCCGCGGTTTTACGCGCTTTTTGCCAAGCGTGATGGTAGTGGCAGGCTATTCATTGGCGTTTTATATGCTTTCACTTACCCTGAACCTCATTCCGCTCAGCTTATCCTATGCGACATGGAGCGGAGTCGGAACGGTGCTCGCCGCCATTATCGGCGCAAAATGGTTTCATGAAAAATTGGACAAGCAGGCTGTGATTGGGCTGATCTTATTGCTGGCCGGTGTCATCCTGATGAATTGGTAGAAAGGAGGCAGAAAGATGAAAGGGATTTTATATTTGGCAGCCGCCATTTTGTCAGAAGTGTTCGGAAGCACGATGCTGAAGCTTTCAGACGGTTTTACGCACCTGTTGCCCGCTCTTGGTGTCATCGCCGGAATCGGCGCTTCCTTTATGTTTTTGAGCTTTTCTTTAAAAACCATCGATTTATCAAGCGCGTATGCGACGTGGTCAGGGGTCGGGACGGCTTTAACGGCAGTCGTCGGTTTTTTTGTTTTCAAGGAAGCCATGACAATCAAGATGATTATCGGGCTCATTTTGGTCATTGCCGGGGTGGCATTGTTAAATCACTCAAAATCACAAAAAGCAAAAAAAGATCAAACGGCCCGCAGCTGACCGTTTGAACTTATTATGCGCGGGCTGCTTTTACCTCAGCCTCCAGCTCCATTTCCACATTTCCTTGAACGGCGCGTGAAATCATACAAGAAGACTCCGCTTTCTCCGCTAATTTCCTCGCCAGGGCAAAATCCGTTTCTTTCGCATCGGGCTTTAATAAAATAAACGGACGGTGAATGATTTTCTGATACGTAAACACTCCGTTTGTCACATCTACGATTCCTTCAGACTCCATATGTAAATCCACTTTTTCCAAACCGCTTCTTTCCATCATTGCCGCAAGCGTAATGATATAACAAGTCGCAGCCGCCCCAAGCAGCATTTCATCGGGATTTGTCCCTGCTCCCGGCCCGTCCATTTCCTTAGGAATTGAAACAGCGGTTTCTAAATGACCGCTTTTAATATCGCCGACATCATTGCGTTTTCCGGGCCAGTTTGCTTTTAAATAAAAATGATGTTTTGCCATGGTGCCATCCTCCTTTTTTTTATCTTTTTTCAGCCTGCTGATCTTTCACTCGGTTGTCTTGTTTTTCGCTCAGAATACCCTTGATTGATCACTCTTTTTATCGTATGGACGAAACGGTAGAACTCATCTGTTTTTGTGTATTCTCTTTCACGGTAATCAAAATTATCAAAAAATGCTTCTCTCTGTTCTCTGCTGATTTCAAGCTGTATGCTCAGACCTGTTTTCCCCTGATTGTTAATATTTTCGGCATGAACTCCGGCCAGCCCGGTTTTAGAGGATGCAAGTTCAGCGGAAAAGCCGCTTCTTTCAAGAGCTTTTACCAGTTTTGCCGCGCGTTTTCGGTCGCTTCCTCCTACAAGGGTGTTTTTCCCGTCACCTTTATAACCGTGGACGGCTATGACATAGCGATGCTGCTTAATGCTTTTGAGTGCGACCGGTTCGTCAAAATTGGTGCTCGTAATGTGGAGGGTCTGATTATCGTGCGCTTTTAACCCTTCAAACAGATAGGTTGAAAAATCATCACTGAACGAACGGACGATCTCGCTTACTCCGCCCTCAATTCTGCCTCCGTGCGGCGACATGATTAATACCTGGCTTCCCTCGTGCCTGTTGTACGATATATGATAATCATCGGGATCTTCATGCTCCGCGAGACTTTTAAAATCTAAATATGTATCAGAAGCAGAGGGCTCAGGTTCTGACGCATAATGAACACATCTGATTAGTAAGACCATTGCTACAATAATAATGACATTAAGTAAAATTCTTTTCATCAGTTCTCCTTTCTATAAAAATGGGAATGTTCATTATATGATTTTTGTCAATAGGTTTTATCTTAACATTCTATTCACATTTTCATCAGTGAAAAACTTCCCGGTTTCAAAAAATCAATTGATTGTCACAGTTCAAGCTGTTTAACACCGGGCATCCGTGAAAAAAGGTTGAGACAGGATAAAATAAAAGGGAGAAATGCCCGAAATTTATAAGGACAGCAGGTTCAAGCCGTGCAGTTTTGCTGAGATTTCGCCCTCAGAAATCAACATCGGGCAGGAAAAAACAGATTGCACTACAAGATTTTTCGTACGGCATAACGACTTCATTCCCTTTGCCGCCTTTTTTCATATATATCATATCAATCGGAAGCGGGAATGTCTTCTTTGATATCTCCTCCTATTCCCTTCACCAAACTTTTGTTTCTCAATATCTCTCTTAAAAACCGCGTTTTAACCACAGCTATGAAGGACAAACAAACTGACCAAACATACTGCCTGTTCATAAGGTATAGAGAGAATCGCGAGAATGGGAGGAAACATATATATGTTTGGTTACTCGATGGTACAAATGGTGCGGTCAAATGCTCACAAGCTGGACTGGCCGCTCAGGGAAAATGTATTACAGTTATACAAACCCTTCAAATGGACACCTTGCTTTTTACACAGCTTTTTCGAAGCGAAGTTAAAAAACAGAAAGAAGATGTCGGTCATTATTGAATTTGAAGAAGGCCGCCATGAAACCGGTTATCACACTGCCGGCCAGGTCTTATCGAATGAGAAACGCTCCAAAATCAAAAAGCGGTTTCATAAAATCAATTGCTGCAGCGCGGATATCACTCCAACCGCTCTTCAAATGCTCCTTTCACAGTGTGAGGACATCCGTAAAGTCTATTTAAACCGGGAAGTAAAAGCGCTCTTGGATACAGCAACAGAGTCAGTCCATGCAAAGGAAGTCAAAAGAAACGGGACCTCTCTAACAGGTAAAGGAGTAAACGTCGCAGTCATCGATACCGGAATCTATCAGCATCCTGATTTAGAAGGCAGAATTACAGGATTTGCGGATTTTGTTAATCAAAGGACGGAGCCGTATGATGACAACGGACACGGGACACATTGCGCTGGTGATATCGCAAGCAGCGGCGCTTCGTCTTCGGGAAAATACCGGGGTCCGGCACCTGAAGCAAACCTTCTCGGCGTGAAGGTGTTAAACAAATCAGGGTCCGGAACATTAGCTGACATCATTGAGGGTGTCGAATGGTGCATTCATTACAATGAAAAGTATACTGAAAAACCGATCCGCATCATCAGCATGTCTCTCGGCGGTGAAGCGCTTCGTTATGACAAAGAAACAGATGACCCGCTCGTCAGGGCTGTCGAAGAGGCATGGAACGCAGGGATTGTCGTCTGTGTCGCCGCAGGAAACTCCGGCCCTGAGGCACAAACGATTTCAAGCCCCGGTGTCAGTGAAAAGGTCATTACCGTCGGTGCCTATGATGACAACGATACGGCAAGCAATGAAGACGATACAATTGCTGCATTTTCGAGCCGCGGCCCGACTGTATACGGGAAAGAGAAGCCTGATATTCTCGCACCCGGCGTGGATATTATTTCCCTCCGTTCCCCTCGGTCATACCTTGATAAATTACAAAAATCAAGCCGAGTGGGGTCGTTTTATTTTAGTTTGTCCGGCACATCCATGGCCACGCCGATCTGTGCCGGCGTCGCTGCGTTAATCCTCCAGCAGAATACGGAGCTTACACCTGATGAAGTAAAAACACTTATGAAACAAAGTCCGGATAAATGGACAAACGAAGACCCGAACATTTACGGGGCGGGTGCAGTGAACGCAGAAAATGCCGTTCCGAAAGAGTAAGCTCTTTAGCATTTTAAAAACGGAATCGTCTGCATCAGCAGATGGTTCCGTTTTTTCCCATTCAGATAAACATCGAAAAACTATTATAATGAGAAAACTCGGAAAATCTTTAGAGCCGCGGACTAAAAAAGATAAATATTAGCCGGTGTAATTCTAAAAAGAATAGGGAATAAGTATGGTGTAGAGCAAAAGGAGGAATAGCAATGGCACTTACAAACAGCGAATTCTCTGAATGGCTGAAACAACAAATCGGGCAGACGCTTGATATCAGAAAAGGCGAGCTGACAGACAGCCAGAATGAAATTTCCGACTTGGATCAAATCATGCTTCACCTTGATGACGTACTCGTCCGCAAAACAAATCATCCTGATGATTATGTAGCAGAGGAGGAACTCGTGCTGAAAGGTCAGGGAACGACCTATACGGAAGAAGGTAATGTCCCCCTCCCCCAAGACGCATATGAAATTCCTTTACTCGGCGACATTAAAATACAGCAGGAGCATGACGGATTGAAGGTACATACGGACCGCGCCGTTTATACAATCGGCACTCACCGGAAGCAATAACGAAAAAAACGCCGCTTATTCAGGGCGTTTTTTTCGTATTAGGCTTTTTCTTCCGTATAAGCGCGGAACTTTGTGATGGCGCAAATGAGAATTCCTAAAATGATGGCGATCGGAAGCCAGATGATCGCAAATTTATAATTCGGTTCGGCGAAAGCTGCGATTACCGCCCCGAAGCAATACAGCACAAGGGCAAGCGCGCGTAAAACAGCATCTCTCGTAAAATGCCCCCGGTCTCCCGCTTTATAAAACCTCCCGGTGAGATCTTCAAAAAAATTGGCAAGCGTTCCCGTTAAGACCGTCGTGGAAATACCCGCTACGCCAAGCGTTCTCGCAGCCGTCGTTTGCATTCCCATCGCAAAACTGAGAAGCATAATCAACACGTACACAGATACAACGTCCGCAAAAAGATAAGAGAACAGAGCGAATAAAAGCAAAACAGCCCCTTCAATCGCCAAAGCAGCCGTCACGGCACGCGGCCAGAATGATTTCTTTTTATTTCCGACAAGCGCAGCTGCCGCAACAACCCCGGCAATAAATCCGATCAGGGATGTGAGAGATTTGAGTACCGTCAGTTGCAATGAATTGCCGATCGCTAAGCCGAGCAGCACGATGTTCCCTGTCATATTGGCAGTAAATACATGTCCCAAGCTTAAGTAGCCAATCACATCCACAATTCCCGCCGTCATACATAGAAGTAAAAGCGTAATGTTTCGATATGCAGATACTGTCAATGTGATCCAATCCTTTCTCAGCCGATTCCAACTTATAAGTTTACTCTTTGCCGTTTCTAATGTCCAGCTGGCATAAAAAAACCTCCGGCAATGCCGGAGACCTGATTACTGAACGATAAACAATACCTTTGTACCATCGGAATATCCGCTCATTTGGTTTCCTACCCACGACCCCGCCCCGCGGTTGTCGGCAGGTGTCACATATCTGATGTCAGCCCCTGCCCCGCCTTCTGAGCAGACGGCCATCGGCCACTCGTCCCGGTCATAACCCGTTTTTGCGGGAACGCCTTTTAATGATTCTTTTCTTCTCTCGTCAGCTCCGTCCCGATCAATTGTACAAATATTTGAATGCCCCGCCGAAATGGCATCTTTTATATGATTTCCCGTTTCTGGATATCTTGATAAAGGGAAATACAGCACTTGATCGTATTGAGGCGCGGCTTTGGCGGCATCCTGCGAATGGATACCAACCCCCATAAAACCGAATTGAAGCAAAATCGCTAAAAGCAGACATACCGTCCATTTTTTTAAAGCAGTCATTTACAGCCTCCTCAAATGATGATATGAAGTGTAAATATGTATATTGGGCGGCCATGTTATAAATGATTACATACCAGAAAAAATTTCATATTTTGTTGATAATCAACGAAAATGGAGGCTTTATGATTTGTCTATTGAATCCATCTATATTTCCATATATAGTTTTAGACATACTCGTGAGCCGATGTAACCAGATTTTCAGGTTTCCGGCATCCGAAAGGAGGAATGTCCACCCGGTATGCGCGGCACGAGTGAATTCATGATCGAGATTGTTTGGTGATGTCTTTTAAAAACAGGAAGGCGGGAAGTAGATGGAAAAGTTAATGTTTCATCCACAGTCATCTGAGTTTAACGAAAACCCTTTTGCGGTTTTAGGCAAGTACAGAGAGCAAGACCCTATACATAAATTCGAATTACACCGTTTCGGCGGCGCATTTCCGACATGGTTAATTACGCGTTATGATGATTGTATGGCATTTTTAAAAGACAGCAGAATCACCAGAGACGTGAAGCGCGTGATGCCGAAGGAACAGATCGCAAAGCTGAATGTCAGCGAGGATATTGACTTTGTTTCAGATCATATGCTGGCTAAGGACCCGCCGGATCATAGCCGGCTGCGCTCTTTGGTGCACCAGGCGTTCACACCGCGTATGATTGAACAGCTGCGCGCAGGTATTGAACTGATTACGGAAGAGCTATTGGATGACATGGAAAAAAAAGCAGATCCCGATATCATAAGGGATTTCGCGGCCCGGCTTCCGTTCATTGTCATCTCCGAGCTGATCGGTATTCCTAAAGAGGACCGAGCCAAGTTCCAAGTGTGGACTAATGCGATGGTCGATACGTCAGAAAGCGGACAAGAAGCGACCAATCAAGCGCTCAGAGAGTTTAAGCAATATATTAAAACATTTATCCAAGAAAAAAGAACCAATCCGGCGGATGATTTGACGACGAAGCTCATTCATGCGGAAGAAGACGGCCAAAAGCTAAGCGAGACAGAATTGTATTCCATGCTGTTTTTATTAGTAGTCGCCGGACTTGAAACAACGGTTAATCTTCTCGGCTCAGGCACTTTGGCGCTTCTTTTGCACAAAGACCAATTAGAAAACGTAAAGCGGCAGCCCGAGATGATCAATACGGCGGTCGAGGAGCTTTTGAGGTATACCTCCCCTGTTGTAATGATGGCGAATCGCTGGGCAGTTGAGGATTTCACTTACAAAGGAGCCTCTATTAAAAAAGGTGACATGATTTTTATCGGAATCGGTTCGGCCAATCGAGATCCGGAATACTTTGATGATCCCGAAACGTTAAATGCAGCGAGAACGCCGAACCGACATATCTCTTTCGGCTTCGGCATCCATTTTTGTCTCGGGGCTCCGCTGGCCAGAATGGAAGCGGCAATTGCGTTTGCCGCGCTTTTAAGACGGTTTCCGAATATAGAGCTGAACATTGCCCGTGAGGATATCAAATGGAGAAAAAATGTGTTTTTAAGAGGGCTTGAGACCTTGCCTGTTTCACTATAAAATGGAAACCCCCCTTTGTTGGGGGTTTTCATTTCTTAATGACAATTCAAGTGTCTAATATGAATATTTAGTACATGATACGTTTAGTTTTATTTGAATGAAAAAGGCCGCCGGGTTGATACCGGCAGCCTTTTTTCATATTATCGCTTTATCAATTCATTTGTGTCTTCTAACTTTTTTCTGAACGATTTGAGGAAATTGGCACTTATTGTTCCCTTGTTCGCATACAGCTTTTCGCAAAATGACTTTATGGCGTTTTGCGGCTTCGTTTCTGACAGCATCATCACATGGCTGGACGAATGGACATCTAATAGATGAAACTGTTTCATGTGCCGTTCCCATTCTTCCCAATAGGCCTCATGGTCTAGAGAGATTTGATCATCCTGAATCGTTAAATAGCGTTCAAGCCCGCCGAGAAACAAGCCGCTTTTATTACGGAAATAGTAGCATTGCAGCGCTTCGGGATGAGGCAAAGGCTTAATGGTGTACTCCTCCATTCCGTAAGCGAGCTGCGTGTTTATCATTTGCTCAACCTGCATACGGATGGTGTCTTCTGATTTTGGCAATCCGCGTTTTTTCGCCAGCCCGATCAGCTCTTTCAAAAAGTCTTCTTCCTCCGCCTGTACGTCGATTTCTTCCCGGCTGATCAAAGCTTCCTCAGGCTTTTCCGGCTTGAGAAATGCGGTAAGCATCGTATTTACTGTTTGCAGCATGACGGATTTTAATGAAGGTTTTGTTTCTTTCCACTTTGTGCTGTACGGCGTATCGACCATGACGATGCTTTTTACTGCGTGCCCTGCCTCCTGCAGCAAGCGCGCTGTTTCATATGCAAGCATTCCGCCTAAGGAATACCCGCCGAGATCGTAAGGGCCTTTCGGCTGTACGGCTTGAATGATGTCCATATAATAAGCGGCCATCTCTTCAATTCCTTCCAGCGGCGTTTCCCCCGTCATAAAACCTTTTGCCTGAATGCCGTAAAAAGGGCGCTGGCTTTTTTTGGCGAATGGCTGATACGCTTCAACTCCGCCTGTTCCGCCGTGAAACCAATAAACAGGCCGGCCTTTTTCCCTTTCATTTAACTGAACAAGCTCAGGAAACTTCCTGTACAGAGCCCTTGATGAGACCTCATGATGATCCGCTGCTGCCAGCATGGTCATTTCCTCCAGCGTGCTGCACATTTGAAGCGCTTCGAGACTGATGCGCCGGTCAGCAGATGCCTCCAGCTTTTGCAGGAATTGAATACAGGAGATTGAATCAAAACCGTATTCAGTCAAGGGCTTTTGCGGATCGATGTCCGCTGTGTCCATCCCTAATATGTCGGCTAAGATGTAAAGCAGACCCTCGTTTTTGGAAGCAGTCTCTTTTGCAGCCGGAGAAACTTCGATGTCTTCCGTTTCAAATCCGCGCCAACACTTGTTTTTTTCAAAAGGGTACGTCGGCAGTGATATTTTCTGAACGTGTCTGCCTTGATGAAGCCGGTCCCAAGGGATATCCGCACCTCCGACCCAGCAAAATGCCAGTTTTTCTAAATTGTTTTCTGCTAATAGCGTCTCCATGACGACATCTCCGAGCGTTCCTTCTAATAATGCGCCGAGATCCCCTAATCCCGTCTTCTGGCTGCCGAGAAAGCCGGGAACGGAGCTTCGCAGCACACCGTTTACCTCAGAAACTTCTGCGTAATCTTTCAGTCCTTGAAGCAGTTCATCCTGATTACGGACGACCAATGCCAGACGGAAGTTCATAGCGTCGCGGCCGGTTTGGAGTGTATAAGCGAGATCCCGGAATGAAGGGACATCCTCTTTCTCCACAAAATCAGCCATTTGATGCGCAGCTGCTTTGAGCCGTTCCTCACTCTTGGCAGAAAGTACGATAAGCTGAGGCTCAGGCTGTCGTTCCGCTTCTTTTGGAGAAGGGCTGTACTGTTCCAAAATAACATGCGCATTTATGCCGCCGAATCCATAGCTGTTAATAGCGGCCCGGCGCGGGATTTGTCTGCCCGTGTGATCTGTCAGCTGTCTCCATTCATGATTTTCTTCAGTGAGACGGAATCGGCTCTTTTGAATCGGCATTTGGTCATTTACGGCAGTAAATCCGGGAATACCCGGTATGGTGTTTTCTTTCATCGCCATCGCCACCTTCATGAGCGCGGCCATCCCGGAAGCAAGTTCGCCATGGCCGATGCAAGGCTTCAGACTGCTGATATAACAAGGATGTTCTTCTTGATTGCTTTGCTCCGCTCCTTCAAGCTCGCTGTATCCCGCCTTTAATGCATTGAATTCAATCGCGTCTGCAAGCTGGGATGCAATGCCGTGGGCTTCGACATATGTGACAGTTCGCGGATCAACGTCAGATCCTTCATATGCTTTTTTCATTGCGGCCTTCATTCCGGCCGGGTTTGGCGCGTGGAGCGACATTCCCTTGCCGCCATGAGACACGCCGGTTCCTTTAATGACCATATAAATGCGGTCGCCGTCTTCGATTGCTTTTTGCAGCGGCTTGATGATGAAGACTCCAGCACCTTCGCTTCTGACAAAACCGTCGGCGTCATTCTGGAAGGATTTAGCTTGCCCTTCCTTGCTTAAATACCCCATGGAATCAAAGCCGAGAAAGCCCTTCGGCGAAAGCAGGACATTGGCGGCGCCGACGACTGCTTGCTCACATTCATTATTGCGGATGGCTTGAATCGCCCTGTGCAAGGCAACAAGCGTTGACGCACATGCCGCTTCGTAATATTCGCTCGGCCCATGCAAATTCAGGGTATACGAAATCCGGTTCGGAATGATGGACGGGATCGCCGCGCCATTGTTCGGATCGCTGTTGCCTGCGGCAACGAAAACGCCTGTCGGCCGGTTTGATAACACCTTACTGGTCAGTCCCGCATCCTCCATGGCCTTCCATGTATGTGTCAGCAAGAGAAACTGCTCCGGGCTCATTTGTGACGCTTCTTTAGGCGATATCCCAAAAAACAGCGGATCAAATTCGCCTATACCGTATATAAAACCGCCCCAGCGAAGGCTTGATTTGTCCTCATCCGCACCGTACCGGCGCCAATCCCAGCGCTCCTCCGGAATTTCAGTGACACAATTGTCTCCGTTTACGACATGTTTCCAAAATGATTGGATATCAGAAGACTGCGGAAACTGTCCTGACATGCCGATGATCGCCATTCCGTCCTTCTTATGCGCGTCATTTTGTCCTTCATGTTTTTCCTCCGGCAAAGCTTTTGTTTGCGTATCCATACGCTCTTCTGCCTGCTGCTCGTGATCAAGCAATTGAGAAAATTCGGCCTCGTATTCTGATGCAAAATATCCGGTCAGCTCTTCAATCGTCGGATACTCGAAAAACAATGTCGGGTTAACATCTATTTTTGCATCATGTTCAATCTCTTTTGTCAGACCGATCAAACGGGCTGAATCAATTCCCAAGTCCATAATATTGGCATCAACACGCGGGGATGCAGCCGGATCGCTCATCATCCCGGCAAGCTTACCGGTAACATAACGGCGGATATCATCTGTGAGACTTCCCGCACTCAGTCTGCCTGCACAGTTGGGGTCAGGTCGAACCGGCTGTTCTGTTTGACCCGCAGCCGTGCGGAACCGTTTCAAAGAATAGCCCTCATACCGGATCACGGTCTCAGCTGCATCGTTGATGACATCCGCGTTAAACAGGATCATTTCTCCCGTATGTTTCGCTAAGGTGATGTGCAGCCAGCAGTCCGTCAATTTTGTCTGATTGCTGAATTGAATGGAATTAATGCCAAATGGCAAGAAGCTGCCTGCGTCTGATTGATCCAATAAAGAAAGAATAGCCAAGTAAGCGCTGTTGGCGATAAATGGGCTGATGGCATAATCATGCGCCCGGAGTGATTCGTGTCGGTTCAGACTCAGTCTTGCCAAAACCGCGCCGTTTCCTTTGAAAAGACGGGTGACAGCTTTAAATTCTTCTCCCCATCTGACGGCACCGGTTCCGTCTCCATATATGTCTTCTATATGATCCATTTCACGATACGACTGCTGAATGGCCTTTACATCTACGCTTTTTTTCTGGAATTGATACGGACGGCACTCGGCGTAAGCGGCCTGTTTCCAATCGCGGGATGTGCGGCTGCGATACAT
Source organism: Bacillus nakamurai (assembly GCF_001584325.1). GTDB lineage: Bacteria > Bacillota > Bacilli > Bacillales > Bacillaceae > Bacillus > Bacillus nakamurai. The sequence goes on along the minus strand of NZ_LSAZ01000041.1, from coordinate 392,712 downwards.
TATGTTTAGTTCAACAGACGGGCCGTTTGGCCTTGATTCTGTTTTAAGCTCGATATGATCTCCCTTTTGGACGGTGACAGGGCTGACATAATTTAATTTGCTGATCTGACCTCCTTCCGCTTCAGGAAAGATGTCATAAAACGCATCGGCGGCCAGGCTTCCGTATGTAGCCCCGACAAGCACTTGTTCGCCGTTAAACTGATGACCTTTCACATACGGTTCATCGTATCTATAAACATCTGACTCGCTTTCTGTATCACCGAAATGAAAAGCGGTCCGGTGGTCAAAAGCATAGTTTGGCAGATGGATGAAGTGCTCTTTCTGTTCCTGATCAAATATGACCGTCTCTCCTGCTGCCCATTGTCGCGCCCGCTTTCCGATCTCAGAAGAGGAGGTAACGTCAGTCTTCGGATTCATCCGGTAAGCTGTCAGTTTTTTCACCAGTTCCTGAACCGAAGCGGCCGTAAACGCTGCGCGATATTCGGTATGGTGCGTTCTCTTTTGTAAAGCAGATGCGATGCCGGCCAGATGATGAGAAGGTGTCTTTTCTAAAAAGACCAGCAATTTGTCTAGAAATGCTTCAAGGCTCCATTTCGTTTTCGCTGAGACAGGAATTAGGTATTCCTCAGGGCCGATGTCTGCTCCATGCGCACAGTCCGGGCTGATATATTCTTCTACGATGAGATTCGCATATGCCCCGCCGGCGCCAAACGAGTTAATCATGCTTCTCCGCGGAAGGGTATCGCCTGTTTCAGAGTCCTTCAGTCGTTCCCAATGCTCGGTTTGTTCCTGCAGGTAAAAAGCCGTTTGATCGAGAGTAATATTCGGGTTTTGCGGGCTTGCATTAATGGTCGGAACCAATATTTCCCTGTCCATCTGCAGCAGTACCTTAGTAAGCTGGGACATGCCCGAAGCCGCCTCCAAGTGCCCAAGATTGGACTTTACGGAGCCAAGCGCGCAAAACTGCTTTTTATCGGTATATTGGGAAAACGCATTTGTTAGGGCTATGACCTCAATCGGGTCTCCTAATACCGATCCGTTTGCCGCAGATTCAACATAACTGATCGTTTCCGGGTCAATACCGGCTTTGTCAATAGACGCAGCCATCAGCTTCGCCTGCTGTTTCGGATCGGGGGCCGTGTACATCTGCCTTCCGCCGCTGTGGCACAAAGCGCTGCTTTTTATCACGCCGTAAATATGGTCTTTGTCGGCAATCGCTTTAGAGAGCGGCTTCAAGAGCACCGCGCCGACGCCTTCTCCCGGCATGAGCCCCGTGCCTGTTCCGAAGCTTTTACTTTCACTCCCTTTTTCCAGCAAATTCGCCCGCTCGAGCGCATCATATTTGGACGGCTCAAGCGTCAAGTTCACTCCGCCGGCAATGGCCATTGAACAGCTGTTCAGCTTCAGGCTTTCACAGGCAAGATGAACGGCGCTCAGCGAGCTGGAGCATGCGGTCGTAACTCCCATGCTCGGACCCGTTAAATTGAAGTAATGAGAGATGCGGTTGGCGATATGCCAATCCCCTCCGTTAGAGCTGAGGGCCGCTTGCTCCAATGACGGGATATTCCAAAAATATTGGTTGTACATACTGCCCATAAAGACGCCGATGCCGGCTTCTGTTTCCTGCCATTTATTCAATCTCTCTAAAGAGTAGCCGCCGTTTTCAAATGTTTCCCACACCGTCTCAAGGCTTAAACGAAGCTCAGGCGTCATTTCCATCACATGGGCTTCATTTATTTCAAACAGGTGATGGTCAAAGGCATCGATATTTTGCAGGAATCCTCCGTACCGCTTTTTACCGCCGCCTCCGGATGTTTCTTTCGCTAATGTTTTCAGAAGCGATGTCTGCCACCTTTTTTCAGGCGCTTCGGTAATACAGCTGTCTCCGGCTTGTAAGTGCTCCCACAGCTCATCGAGCGTATCAGATAATGGGTAGCGCCCGCTTATGCCGATAATGGCAATGTCCTCACAATCTGATCGGGCAGAAACCGCTGCCGGTTCCGGCTTAGGCGCTTTTGGCTCTTCTTTTATAAATCGCCGCGTCTCAATGACAGGAGGAGCCTCTTTCTTGATAATCGGTGCCGTTTTCTTCTTTTCAGGAGGCGCTTGCTCTGTAACAAACGCCTTTTGCAGCTTATCCGGAAAGTTTTCAAGTAAATATGCGGCAAGCTCTTTTGTATTCGTGTGTTCGAAAAGAATCGTTTTCGGAAGCTCGCCCGTCAATGCTTCCAGCTCACGGATAAAATTCACCTGCAAAATGGAGTCGATTCCGTATTTTTCAAAGCTGGTTTCAACATGAATACGTTCTGGAGAAAGCTTTATCGATTTCGCTAACGTTTCTTTTATAAATTGAACCGTTTGGTCTGTGATAGACAAACCGAGTTCGGAAGCTCCGACTTGCTCAGCAGACGCTGCGATTTCCGGGGCCGCCTGCACATCCGGCTGTTTTTGCCTGATTACCCCGTCACTTTCAGCGGCCACGATTTGCTGGCCGAGCTTGTGCGACGATTCTGCCATAAATGTAACGTACCGGAACCCCTCGGCCTCCAGCACCTTTTGCCAGGCTTCGGGATATAAGCCCGGGCAGCCCGGGATGCGCAATTCAGCATCTTCATAGAGCCACCAGCCTTCTAAAAGGCCGAATGTCAGGTGAGAATAGACCGAATGGCTGCTGATTTCGTTCAAGAGCAAAATACCGTTCTTTTTGAGCACCGCTTTGGCGTTGCGCAGCGTTTTCCGGATATTTTTCGTCGCGTGAAGAACATTTGCCGCAATCACCGCGTCATAGGCCCCCGCCTCTATTTCCTGCAGGACGGGAGGCTCTTCCACATTAAATCGCTTATAGGTCAAATACGGATTATAGGGGCCGTATTCTTTTTCAGCATGCATTAAAAAAGCCTTCGACAAATCGGTATAGCAATATTCTTTTACACAATGTTTGTATTCTTTTAATCTTTGGAAGACAGCGGCGCTTGTTCCGCCCGTGCCCGCTCCGATTTCTAATATCCGAACCTCAGCTGACGGGTCTTGCTTCACCCGTTCTTCAATGAAGGCTGTCAGTGTGTCGGCGAGCACTTCATTAAAATAATCTGCGGTTGTATTGTTCTTATAAATTCCTTCCACTAAATTCATAGAGGAATCGGGAAACAGAATATCAGTGGCAGAAACTCTGCCGGATAAAATATCCGGCAAAGCTCTGAGTGCTGTCTCTACTAAAATGATCATCGCCTGTTTATTACTGTCCTTGAGTAAAGGAGTTTTCTTTTCATCCCATTCTTTCCACAGCACATCCGCACGTTCTATCGGTTTCGTTAAAACGCACGTATTTTCGGACTGTTTGAGAAAACCGTTTCGCACTAAGATTGAGATGCTTTCTTCAAGCCATCTTCCGTAAAAATCCTGTAAGACCGGCTGAGTATTGTTTTCTGTAAAAAATCCGATAGACTTCAGCTGGCCTGCTAATAGTTTGTAAAGAAGATCTTCAGTGTTTTGCAAAGCCGTCTCCTCCTTAACTCAATTGTTGTACATGTCTTGTTACTTTAGGCTGATAGCTTCGCAGTTTTTGCATCGCCGAGCCGTGGTGTTCCGGATATACTTCAATGATTTCATCAGGCTTTTTATCCGGTTCTTTCGCAGGTTTCATCATGACAAGCTGGTTCAGCGGCCCGCCGAGCAATCGTTCCAGCGCCGCCATTGCTTCGGGCGCCTCAATTGACCCTACGCCTGCCTGTTTCATTCTTTCTTGATATTCAGACGATGACACGATTCCGACACTGCCCCAATAGCTCCAATTCATTACGGCAGCCGTACACGGCCAGATTTGAGATAAATGAGCGGCAAAAGCGTCCTTAAAGCTGCATCCGGCGGCATAATTGCTTTGTCCGGCGGCCCTTGCGAACGATTGGACGGACGAGAAGAACAATGCAAAGTCCAAAGGCTCTTTTTGAAAAACGCGGGCCATATTCACGCTGACATCGACTTTTGCGGCAAGCACATTTTTGAAGCGGCTTTCCGGCATATTAGCCAGACTCTGATCCTCTAAGACGATCGCGGAATGAATGATTCCGTTAATCCGCGGGTGCATGCGTTTGATCATTTCATACGCGTATCGGAGCTCGTCCTGATTTGCCGCGTCGGCTTCGATATAAACAGGCGAAGGACCCATTTGCGCAAGCCTGTCGATTTTAGCTTGGATGGCGCTGTCATGTTTTCGTCTGCCGATCCAAATGACGCGGGCTTGATAGGTTGTAACGGCATATTCACTCCATGCTTCGCCGATGCCGCCGGCGCCGCCTATGACGACATATACGCCGCCTTTTTGGTATGCGGGCTGATCTGATACTGGCTGCTGCACCGGAATGAGCTGCTGTTTATACCAGCGCTTGTTCCGATATGCCCATGTATGTCCCTGCGGGTCAAACGGCACCGAAAACAGCTCAGCATCTGATACATCATCCGGATTACCGGCGTCGATCAGCCTTGTTTTCCAGTTTGGATATTCTTTTGCCAAGGAGCCGATCAAACCGTGAATGCCTGCATGAGCCGGATTGACGATATCACCCGGCAGAACGGATTGGGTCATCACCGTTACCGCGGTCAGGCTCACATGCTGACTGCCATATCCTAGAGCAAGCATCGCCTTTATCACTCTGTACATCTGAATGACGCCCTCGTTCTGAGCTTTCACCATATCCTCAGAGCCGCGGGAAGGGGCAATCCAGACGATATGCCCAAACGGTCCGGCCGCTTTCATTTCAGCCGTAACAGCCTCTATTTCGTCATCGTGGGCTATGCAGAGCCTTTTTGTAAACGGGTGCTGCTTTTGAAAAGCCGCACTCTCCTCGTCTCCCGCGATCAAGAGAACTTGTTCTTCGCGAAGTGACGGGCTTTTTTCACGAATGTCCGCATGATCCCATACAGGGGCCAGCAGGTTTGCTCCGTTTAATGATGTTTCCGGCGCCGTTTCTTCCATCATTCTTGAAGAAATTCCTTTAATTTTGACACAGACACGCCCGCTTTCGTCACATAAGTCAATATCAAGGCGCTGTATTTTTTCCTCCGCTCCCCGGGAGTTGACATATGCCCACATACGGGATGTGCACGGGCTGAAAATGTCAATCTCCTCAAGGGCGAACGGCAATGACAGCTGGTTGTCATCCGCGTGAAGTTTCAGACCGATAGTGGCTTGCAAAGCTGAATCAAGCATACACGGATGAAGTACATATTGATCTGCCGTTTCTTCAAGGATTGAAGGCAGCACAAGCTCAGCTAATGCTCGATCGCGCCCGATGTAAATCGTTTTGATTCCCTGTTGTCCGGGACCGTAATCAATCCCGATTTTGCTGAATAAGCCGTAACACTCTCCGGAACTCAGCATACTTTCTTCGCATTGAGCTTTCAGCGCGGTCAAATCACGGCGCGGAGCCTGTAAATCGCCGAGAATTCCGGCCGCCCCCTGACAGTGAATCTGCCGTCCGTTTGATTCTGTCTGTGATGCGGTATAAATGTCATAAGCGATCTCGCCGTTCTCCTTCGGAACAAGGCTGATCTCAGCTTCTACCGGCTGGCTGCCGGCTTCTATCGGCTGGACCCAAACAATATTTTTCAGCCGGATGACAGACGGATGTTCCTTTTGGCCTTTGACTGCCTGAATAACGGCGGCACGGGCCATTTCCAAATAAGCCACACCCGGCATGACCGGTTTGCCCTTAATCATGTGGTCGGTAAAAATCGTCTCTTGTCCCGTAAATACGGACCGGAAGCGCTGCTCTGTCAAATCTGAGATATTTTCATGCAGCAGCGGATGCAGCACCCGCGCCGCCGGAGAACCCGATGCCGGTTTCTGCGCTTTTGGCCGGCTGTCTGTGATCCAGTACCGCTCTTTTGCAAACGGATAGGTCGGCAGGCTGACTCGCTTAGGCTGCGTTTCATCGTATAGGCCATCCCAATTCATATCGATTCCTTGCACCCACAGTTCAGCAAGCTTGTCATTCTCGCGGCGTTTTTGCCACTCTTCGATATTCATTTGAATATTCCCGTTTGCCATCATTGCTTTCAATGCTGCTTTATCCATTTTTCCTTTATAGATACCAGAAATGTCATAGCGTCCTTTGGCACAGCTGCTCAGCTTGTCCCGCAGCTCATCAGCCGAGGAGGCGATAATGGCCGCTCTCTCTTCCATGGCATCACGGCCCGCTTGCAATGTATAGGCTATCGCCGAAAGTTCACCGTCTGTAAAGGAGGCATCCGCCAGCTGCTGCGCCTGTTCCTTCAAACGTTCTTCATCCTTTGCCGATAACACGAAAATATGAGGCTGTTGTTTTGGAGAAACAGCTTTCTCAGTCTGTCTCGGTATATATTCTTCAATGACAACGTGCGCGTTTACTCCGCCGATGCCGAATGAACTGATTCCCGCGCGGCGCGGCACTTCATTGCCGTTTTCGTCTTTCAACGCGTTCCATTCTCTCTTTTCCTGTACGATATAAAACGGGCTGTCCTTCAGCTTGATGTACGGGTTGATTACCTCGCTGTGAAGGCTTTTCGCAAGTGTTTTATGCTTCATCTGCATTAATACTTTGATAACACCCGCGACACCGGCAGCAAGCGACAGGTGGCCGATATTCGTTTTTGCCGATCCTAAACCGCAATGGCTTGTATGCACAACCGGATCGCCGGTTTTTTCATACAGCTTTTGGAAAGCGGCTTTCAGCCCGTTAATTTCTACAGGGTCGCCAAGCTCAGTCCCGGTTCCGTGGGCTTCAATATAGGTGACGGTTCTCGGATCGATGTCCGCTTTATCGTAAGCCGTTCTGACGACTTCGGCCTGCGCTTTCGGGTTAGGCGTAGTCAAGGAGTTCGCGCGTCCGCCGTGATTGACCGCGCTGCCTTTGATGACGCCGTAAATATGATCGCCCGCCTTTTCTGCTTCGGACAGTTTTTTCAAGAAAAGAATACCCGCGCCTTCACTGACGGCAAATCCGTCAGCTCGATCTGAGAACGTCTTGCATTTTCCTTCTTTGCTCAGCGCTCCGGCTTTGTCATAGGCGATATGGCCTTGCGGGGTGACGACAGTATTGACACCGCCCGCGATTGCCATATCGCAGTTTCCGTTTTCAATCGCGCACACGGCGTGATGAATGGCAACAAGCGAGCTTGAGCATGCCGTGTCAATCGGTTCACTCGGGCCGTGCAGATTCAGCATATAGCTGACACGGTTCGGTCCCGCTGACGGGCTCATATTAGCGGCAGACGCCCCGCCGATGTCCAGATCAGAAAATAACGAGCCGTAGCCTGTATTTCCCGTGCCGATGTAAAGACCCGTTTTGGTGCCGGAAAGGCTTTTTGCAGAGTATCCCGCATCTTCTATCGCTTTCCACGCGTACATCATTAACAGGCGCTGCTGGGGATCCATCTGCTCGGCTTCCAATGGAGAAATTCCGAAGAACAGCGGATCAAAATCCGCGACTCCGTCGATAAATCCGCCCCATTTTACATTTGTTTTATTCGCTTCATACAGCGGGTCGCCGTAATACTCACGCCAGTCCCAGCGATCAGCGGGGACCTCTGTAATGCAATCTGTTGCTTCCTTAAGATTTTTCCAGTATTCATCAATATCTTTCGCCTTCGGGAATACCCCGCTCATGCCTACGATGGCAACCGGCTCAGGAGTTTGTTTCATTTCTGTCTGAACAGGCTTTGTAACCGGTTTGACAAACCTTTTTTTGCCTGTCAGCCTGATGTCTGCGCCGTTTTTTGTGCGGATCTGTTTTTCTTCTTTTGGCTGCGTCCGGTCGGTAAATTGCGTTTTATATTCATTTGATAAATATGCCGCTAATGTTTGGATGGTGGCATATTCAAAAAATATCGTCGGCGTGAGTTCAAGTAGGTATGTTTCGTTCAGCTTGTTTGCAAATTCCGTCAATGTGATGGAATCGAATCCGTATTGGTTGAATTCCAGATCTGTATCTATCTCTTCAGGTTTTATTTTAAGAAGCTCGGAGACCTCGTCTGCCAGCATATCCTGAAGTTTTGCCGTCAAGCCCTTCGGAGCGGCAGTTTCCTCCGCACTTGCGGCCGGTGCAGCCGATGAAGGCGCTTTTTGGAGCAGCTTTTCCTGCATGACGCCGCGAATGCCTTCCATGACGAGTATGCTGGTTTTTCCCGTGCTCCACGCTTGGTAAAGCGCATTTATCCCGGTTTCTGTCCGCATCGGCGTCACACCGGTTCTTTTCATCGTGAGCTTCGCCGTTTCTTCATCTGCTTGCATACCGCCGTCTTTCCACAGCGGCCAATTGATCGACAGCGTGTGCCCGTGGCGGTACATCGCCGTGACAAGCCCGTTTCGGTATGCCGCATAGCTGTCCATAAATGCGTTTGCTGCCGCATAATCCGCCTGTCCCGGATTGCCGGTGACACCGGATATGGATGAAAAGACGATGAAAAAGTCTAATGCGAGATGAGTGCTTGCTTCATCCAGATTGACAAATCCGTCTGCCTTAGGCGCCAATACGCCGTGCAGCTCTTTTTTCGTTTTCTTTATGATATATTGGTCCTTCATCACACCCGCGCTGTGGATGATACCGTGAAGGTCTCCGTATTTGGTTTCGATGCTTTTTATGACGTCAGCCGCAGCTTGCGCTTCTGTCACATCGGTCTGTCTGTATTCCGCGTTTGCCCCCAGCATTTTGAGTGAGTCCAGCTGTTTTTGCTGATTCGCGCTTAATGCGGAACGGCCTGTCAGAATAAGTGTCGGCTGTTTCACTTTCGCGGCGATTTCCTTTGCGAAAATAAAGCCAAGTCCGCCGGCTCCTCCTGTGATGAGATAGATGCCTCCGTCTTTCCACGGGATGCGGATGTTTTTGTCAGGGATGGCCACTTCCTTGACGTCAGCGCTGTATCGTATACCGTTTTCATATTTCACGCGGCCGTCATCGGCATGATTTTTATTCTCTTTTATGATGTCAGCGATTTTGCCGCTTTCTGCCGCCTCCACTTCGATGAGCTGGCATTTTAGTTTTTTATTTTCCAAGCCGGCGGTTTTTAACAGGCTTGAAAGCCCTGAGAACAGCTGGTGTTTATCCGTTTTAGAAAGGACGGCTTGAATGAGCACGTCTCCTTCCGGTTTATCCGCTAGTACTTGCTGCAGCGTCTCCAATACCTGCTCGGCATAATCGCGGTAGCGTTCCGCCGCTCCCTTATGCGCGGAGGTCAGCTCAATGCATTCGGCGCCTGCAGCGCCAGCTTCGACAGTTTCTTTTGTTCCGGCGTTTGTTTCACAAAGCATCACGAGGTGCCGGGCAAAAACAGGCGCTGGCTGATCTGCTGCCTGGCTGTTTCGTGTCCATACAGGTTCAAACATCAGCGTTTCTAAAGTTTCCGCTTTTTTCTCCGGTTCTTTTTCAGCTGACCTGAAGGACAGTCCTTTCAACCGGACACAAACCGCTCCGTTTTCATCACAAATATCGATATCGCGTTTTTCTATCCGGTCTGCCGCTTTGTTATCTTCAGAAAGTCTGGCGTACACCCACATGTCAGCAGAGCACCTGCCGAAGACTTCAAGCTCCTGAACCGCAAATGGCAGCATCAGCTTTTGATCGTTTGTTCCGGTCAAGATGCTTGATGCCTGCAGCGCCGAGTCCATTAATCCCGGATGCATGGTGTAGTCCTCTAAAGCAGCTATACAAGCAGGGTGCAGCGACAGTTTGCCCAAGACAAAATTCTCACCTGTATAAATCGCTTCGACACCCCGGAAAGCCGGACCGTAATCAAAACCGATCATGCGGTACGTATCGTACACTTCGTCTACAGTGAACGGGCTTTCAACGCATTGGGCTTTCAGATGCTGCAAATCAAGCACGGGGGCTTGCGCTTCGGGATGGACAGACGCAGATCCTTGGCTGTAAACGACCGGTTCATCTGTCTCCGTATAGCTGTAAATGTCGTATTGAACGTCATCCGTATCGTCAGGAACGAGCCGGATGTTTACGTCTATCGGCTCATCATCAACTGTGATCGGACGCACCCAAACCGTATTTTTCAGCTTCACGCTTCCTTCTCCGGCTTGACATTCAGACGCTTCTTCCATTGCTGCCCGCGCCATTTCAAGGTGTGCGACTCCCGGTAAGATCGGCACGCCTTTCACTACATGATCCGCAAGGAAAAATTCTTCACCCGTATAAGTTGAGCTGAACCGCTGTTCTGTCAAATTCGATGTATTCCGGTGCAAAAGCGGATGTAACACTGCTCCGGCTCCTGTAAAAGCGGCGCCTTTGACTTCATTTTTCTGCGCGGTGCCGGAAACCCAATAACGGTCTTTTGCAAAAGGATATGTCGGCAGGCTGATGCGTTGAGGCGGATGGTCTCCGTACAGCTTCGCCCAATCGACGTCTAATCCTTTTACCCATAATTCAAGCAGTTTCGCATATTTCCCGCGCACCATCCATTTCTCCACGGCTTCTTGAATTTCTTCATCCGCGGTCAGCATTTGCAGCGTGCCTTTGTCGATCCTGCCTCTGTACACGTCAGCGCTCTTGTCTTCATTTACAAATTGGGACAGTTTTTCTTTCAATTCTTCAGCGGTGCCGGCAATGATCGCCAGGCGTTCTTCCATGGCGTCCCTTCCCGTTTGGAGGGTATAAGCCATAGAAATCAGACTGGACTGATCGTACCGCTTTTGCTCAATGGCATGTTTCAGCTGCCCGGCTTGTTCTTTCAAGCGTTTTTCATTCTTTGCCGACAGTACGAAAAGGCCCGGATGCCTGTGAGACTGATCTGTTTCCGCCCGATCAGACGAAATGTATTCTTCTATGATGACGTGGGCGTTGACGCCGCCGATTCCGAATGAGCTGATCCCCGCGCGGCGCGGCTGTTCTTGTCCTCGTTCATCTTTTGGCGCTTTCCACTCCATCGTTTCCCGCACAAGATAAAACGGGCTGTCCTCGAGCTGAATGTACGGATTCACCGTCTCGCAATAAAGGCTTTTCACCAATGTTTTATGCTTCATCTGCATTAAAATTTTAATGATGCCCGCCGCTCCGGCCGCAAGAGATAAATGACCGATATTTGTTTTGACCGAGCCTAAGCCGCAATATCCTGTCATTTTGTCTTTACCGTCATCAATTGAGCTGAAAGCCGCTTTCAAACCGTTAATTTCAACAGGGTCTCCAAGCTCTGTGCCGGTGCCGTGCGCCTCAATATACGTTACTGTTTTCGGGTCAATACCCGCTTTTTGGTATGCGGACTTTATGACTTCCGCCTGCTGTTTCGGGTTAGGCGTTGTTAAAGATGCCGCCCGGCCGCCGTGGTTCACGGCGCTTCCTTTGATTACACCGTAAATATGGTCTCCATCTTCTTCAGCCGATTTTAACTTTTTCAAGAAAAAGAGACCGGCTCCTTCGCCATGCGCAAAACCGTCGGCTTGATCTGAGAACGTTTTGCATCGTCCTTCTTTGCTCAGCGCGCCGGCTTTATCAAAGCTGATGTATACGTCAGGCAGAATAATCGTATTGATTCCCCCTGCCAACGCCATGTCGCACGTCCCTTCTTCAATGGAAGAGATGGCGTGATGAATGGCAACGAGCGAGCTTGAGCAAGCTGTATCAATCGGTTCGCTCGGGCCGTGCAGATTGAGCGTGTAGCTGACGCGATTCGGTCCGACTGACGGACTTGTATTCGCCGCGGATGAACCCTCTATCGCGGAATTCGCATTGGCCAGCAGTGAGCCGTAGCCTGTATTCCCAGTGCCGATAAATACGCCAGTTTTTGTGCCTGACAGACTCTTTGCTGCATACCCCGCATCCTCAATCGCCTTCCACGCGTACGTTAACAAAAGGCGCTGCTGAGGGTCCATTTGTTCCGCTTCCCGAGGAGAGATACCGAAAAATAACGGATCAAATTCAGCAATTCCGTCAATAAATCCGCCCCACTTGACGTTGGTTTTATTGGCTTCTTTTGCAGGATCTCCGTAATAGTCCCGCCAATCCCAGCGGTCTTTCGGAATTTCGGTCATGCAGTCTTTGCCCTCTTTAAGGTTTTGCCAGTAGGCGTCAATGTCTTCGGCCATCGGAAAAATACCGCTGATTCCTACGATGGCAATCGGCTCAGGATGCGTATCGCGGCTTGTTATCTCCGGTTTGGCAGCAGGCTGTGTTCGGCGCCGCTTTACAGCTGAACGCATGTTTTGAGCCTTTGTTGCCGGTTCTGCAGCTCGATTTGTTTTCGTGCTTACGGTAAACCGTTTAGCAAATTCCGCTTCGTATTCTTCGATTAAATGGACCGCAAATTCATGTATCGTCGGATGATCGAAGAAAATCGTCGGTGTCAGCTTAAGCTGGTAACTCCGGTTTAATTGGTTCGTAAATTCCGTCATCGAAATGGAATCGAGTCCGTATTTTGTCATTTCTTCATGAGGGTCAATACTGTCAATCTTTACTTTTAACAAAGCGGATGCCTGCTGTTTTAACAGATGTTTCACTTTTTCAAGCAGGCTGTCAGCGTCAATGTCATGCCGCTTTTCAGTCTCAGCTTTCGGCTTATCGTCCTGTTGGTGAAACAGCTTCGCTTTAATGTTTTCCACATCTCCTTCAAATACCGTCATCCGGGCCGCACCGCTTATCAATCCTTGGTATAAAGCGTCGATGCCTGCTTGTGTGCTGAGCGGCGCGATCCCCGCTTGCTGCATCAGCATGTCTTCTGTATGCTGATCCGTACGCATTCCGCCTTCTTTCCATAAAGGCCAGCTGACAGAAAGCGTCTTGCCGTATCTTTCGCCTGACTGTGTAAGAGATTCCCGGTACCCGGCATACGCATCCATAAAGACATTTGCAGACGCATAGTCGGCTTGGCCGATACTTCCCAGTACTCCTGACAAAGACGAAAAGACAATAAAGAAATCTAATGTCTCATTTTTGGAGGCTTCATCAAGATATACAAGCCCTTTCACTTTAGGAGCCAGCACTTCCTGGAATTCCTCGGCCGGCTTTTTCACCATGTAGTTATCCTTAATGATTCCGGCGCTGTGTATGATGCCGTCAAGCCTTCCGTGTTTCTGACGGATGCCGCGGATTAATTGGTATACCTCGGCTTCTTCAGTGATATCCGTTTGCTCGTAGCATACAGAAGCACCTGTGCTGCGCATGCTTTCCAATATGTTTTCCTTCTTTTCTCCAAGAGCGGAGCGTCCGGTTAAGATGATGACAGACTCTTCCGTACGTTTTGCTATCTCTTCTGCAAAAATCAGACCTAAGCCTCCGGCGCCGCCTGTGATGAGATAAACGCCTCTGTCTTTCCACGGAATGTCAGGCTCCTCTTGAGAAACATCCATTTCTTTCCAATCGGCAATATAACGCTTGCCGTTTTCGTATTTCACATGGGCGTTTTCGGGATGCAATTGATTTTCCGCTATTTTCTCCGCAATGCCTTCGGCGCTTTCTTTATCTTCTGCTTCTATCATTTGGCAGGTCAGTTTGGAATGCTCCAGGCTTGCTGTTTTGAAAAGACCGGTTATGCCTGAGAACAGCTGCTGCATGCCTGCGGACCGCGTGACAGCCTGAAGCAGAATACGCCCTTGCGGCTTGCTTTTGAGAACGGTTTTAATGTGTTCGAACAGCTTTACCGCATACGATTGGAAACGCGTTTCAGCAGAGCCCGGACGCGCATCCAATGTATAGACGCTTGCGTGTTCAAGCTTCGTTTCTATCGCTTTTTTGACGGCTTCATCGTATTCGCAAAGGAAAACGATATGCTGATCATACGAAGATGCTTCGCCGAAATCTTCGGCAGTTTGTTCAGTCCAGAACGGTTCGGCCAGCAAAGTCGCGGTACGGCTGGCAGGAAGGCTTGGATTCGTATCTTCTTCCATGATCCGCGTGGAAAACCCTCTCATGCGCACACATACCTCTCCGTCACTGTCGCATAAATCAATATCCGCTTTTTGAATAAGGTCGCCGGCTTTATTGTTCGCACTGAATGTGACGTGAACCCACATATCAGCAGCGCATGATTTCAGCACTTCAAGCTCCTCTAAAGCGAACGGCAATGCGGCTTTGAACGGTTCGCCGTTTTCTGTCTGCTTTGCTCTTGTCACATTCTGCAAATATTCGGCGGCCTGCAAGGCTCCGTCCATCATACTCGGGTGAAGGACATAATCGTCTTTTGTATGTGACACGGATTCAGGGAGCATCATTTTGGCAAGCAAGCGCCCGTCCCCTTGGTATACGAGCTTTACGCCCTTGTACCCCGGACCGTAATCAGCTCCGATCATCCCTCTGTAAAATGCTTCAGATTCCATTGTTCCCTCGGTGCATTGACGCTGAAGCTGAGCGAGATCCAATCTTTCCGCTTGGCCTTTTTGAATGAATTCCGCGATGCCTTGATGATAAAGAGGAGGCTCTTCCCCGGATGCTCCCGGTTCTCCATACATTCTGTAATGAATCTGCCCGTCCTCTTCTTCATAAAGTCCGATATGGACATGAACCGTCTGCTGATCGGCTATAATCGGGCGGACCCACACGACATGCTTTAAGCGCATAGATACAGATTCTTCTGCTATACCGCCGATGCCCTGTTCCGCTGCGGCTCTTGCCATCTCCAGCGTTACGGCAGCCGGCACGATCGCCATTCCTTTGATGATATGCTCAGCGATAAAATACTCTTTTCCCGTGAACACTGAGCTGAACCGCTGCTCCTGCAAAATGGATGTGTTTTGATGGACCAATGGATGCAAAAGCTTCGTTTTTTCAGCTTGTTTTGCGCCTTCTTCCGGCCAGTATCTTTCCTCCGCAAACGGATAGGTCGGCGCGCTGATTCTTCGCGGCATTGATTCGTTATACAGCAAGCGCCAATCCACACGCACGCCCTCAATCCATAACGCGGCGAATGCGTTCGACTTTTCTAATGGTGTTTCTAATGCAGACAGTTCTTCCATCTGCTGAGGCGATGCCTCTTTATTTCTTACTTTTTCGCCTTGTAAGACGTTGTCACTGCCATTGACAAATTGCTGCAGCAGACGTTTCAAATCATGGATATCGTTTGTGATAAAGGCAGCTCTGCTTTCCATTGCCTCACGTCCGGCCTGAAACGTATACGCTAAGTCCCGTAAGGAAGCATCGGTTTCGCCTTCATGCAGGAAGTCTAATAAAGCAGACGCGTATGCTGTAAGACGCGGCTTGCTTTTTGCCGATAGCGGGATGAGATAAGGCGCCTGATCATGACCTGATTCACCGGCCGTTTCTTTCCGGTATTGTTCAAAAATCGCGTGTGCGTTTGTTCCTCCTAGCCCAAATGAACTTAATGCAGCGCGATGCGGCGTCTCTTTCTCCGGCAGCGGTTTTCTTTCGTCCGCCACATAAAACGGCGAGCCGTCGAATTTGATATTCGGATTCGGTTTCGTGTAGTTAATGGTAGGCGCAATCTCCTGATGGTATAAACTCATGGCGACTTTGATGCATCCTGCCAAACCGGCAGCTGTATCCAAATGTCCGATATTCGTTTTTACAGAGCCGATACCGCAAAATTGCTCTTTGTCCGTATATTGTTTATAAACTTGCTGTAAAGCGGACATTTCAATCGGATCGCCTAATGTCGTGCCTGTTCCGTGTGCTTCTATATAGGAAACGGTCTCCGGATGAATGTTTGTGCTGTCTAAGACATTTTGGATCACCTCTGTTTGGCCTTTTACACTCGGTGCGTAAAAACCGACTTTATCCGCCCCGTCATTGTTGAGCCCGATGCCCCGAAGCATCGCGTAAATATGGTCTCCGTCGCTTACGGCTTGTGACGCTTTTTTCAGCAGGATAACGGCCGCTCCCTCTCCGCCGGCCATCCCGTCGGCAGAGGCGTCAAACGCTTTGACGTGCCCGTCGCTTGAAAAATTCAATCCGGTCTGATGCACATAGCCGATACTCGTGCCTGCATGCAGGGTTGCGCCGCCGACGAGCGCGTATTCTGATTCTCCGCTCGTTATGCTTTTATACGCTGAATAAAGACCCACTAAAGACGACGAGCAATTTGAATGGACGAAATAACTTGGCCCTTTTAATCCGAGCTTATGGGAAACCATCGTCGGAATTGTGCCGCTTTGGGCCAACACCCATGAGACATAGCCGTCAGGCGAGTCATGTCCTTCTGTCGTTTTCTCCGGTAAAAGCGATCTGTATGAGTTATTGCTTGCTGACATATAAACGCTTGTATTCGGAATTTCTTTGGCCACATATCCCGCGTCTTCTACCGCTTTCCAAGAATGAAGCAGCAAAAGCCGGAGCTGAGGGTCCATAAATTCAGCATCTTTAGGAGAGATGTGAAAGAAACCCGGATCAAACAGATCTTTTCCTTCTATTGTCGATAACGCCGGAACATAATCAGGGTTTCCGATCAGATCTTCCGGTACGCCGGCTTCACGAAGCTCTTCAGCCGAGAAGAATCGGACGCTTTCTTTTCCTTCTTTTAGCTGCTTCCAAAACTCATGATGATTTTTCGCGCCCGGGAATTGGCAGGAGATGCCTACGATCGCTACGCTGTCTTCAAAATACGGCGGCATCGCATTATGTGTCTCTTGTTCTCTTTCTCTCTCATACCCATCAGGCAAAGATGTTTCATCCGCCTGTTTCGTTTCGACGATAAATCGGCTGATTGCTTGAATGGTAGAGTGTTCAAACAAATCTGTGACGGTAAATTCGCATTCAAGCTCCTGTTTGATTCGTTCAGCCGCAGCCACTGCGAGGAGCGAGTCGCCCCCCACATCGAAAAATCCGTCCTCCGTTCGGATGCCTGCCGTATTCAGCAGCTCTTCCCATATACGGGTGACCTTCGCTTCCGCTTCTGATAACGGCATCCGGCTCACGGTTTCTGTGTGATGGACGATCGCCTTCCGCTGCTCAAGGTCCTTCCGGTTCACTTTTCCGCTGGGCGATAACGGCATTGCATCCAAGCGGATAAAATGCGCAGGAACCATATATTCCGGCAGGCTCGATAAGAGATGCTGACGCAGCGCTTTTGCATCCGCTGCATGATCGGTCCTCGCTGTATAATACGCTGTGAGTTTTTTATGTCCGTTCTGCTGCTGGACAACGACCGCCTGATCAAGAATGTCCGGGTGTTCACTGAGCTTTGTTTCAATCGCGCCCAGTTCAATGCGGAAGCCGCGGATTTTGACTTGGCTGTCAATACGGCCGGCATATTCAATATTTCCGTCCGGCAGCCATCTGGCTAAATCGCCTGTTTTATAAAGTTTTTCCCCTTCCTGGAACGGGTTGTCAAAAAACGATTTCGCCGTCAGCTCGGGCTGTTTATAATACCCTCTTGCCAAACCGGCGCCCGCAACGCAAAGCTCGCCGGCAACACCGTCGGGAACGGGGGTAAGCTTTTCGTCGACGATAT
Source organism: Bacillus nakamurai (assembly GCF_001584325.1). GTDB lineage: Bacteria > Bacillota > Bacilli > Bacillales > Bacillaceae > Bacillus > Bacillus nakamurai. The sequence goes on along the minus strand of NZ_LSAZ01000041.1, from coordinate 375,339 downwards.
AAATCCGGGTATTGTCAATCGGTTTGCCGATCGGCGTATTCCGGCTCGTGATATCCTCATGATTACAGCTGTAGTAAGCGGCGTAGATGGACGTTTCCGTCGGGCCGTATATGTTCTCGATTCTGGTATTTTTAAAGATTGAGACGGCTTTTTTGACAAGTTCTTTCGGAAAAGCCTCTCCCGCCACCATCACATATTTCACAGGGCCGTGCTCTGTAAATGACTTATACCGTTTTACCGTTTCCAGAAACACATTAAATACGGCAGGGGCGAAATTCAGATGCGTCACCTGATGCGTTTGAATATAATCCATGCAAAGCTGCGGATTTTTTTCTCCGTCCGGCGGCAAAATGACCAGGCGGCCGTTTCCGATAAACCAGCCGAATAATTCTGATATTGACACGTCAAATACATAATTCGTTTTTAACAAATAGGCGTCCTCTTGTCCGACCGGGTACTCGGTTTCCAGAAATTGCAGTGTATTCATGATGGCCCGGTGCTCTACCATGACGCCTTTCGGTTTCCCCGTACTGCCGGACGTGTAAAGGATATACGCAAGGTGATGCGGTTCTGTAAGGCGCTTCAGTTTCTTCCCTGCGAGAGAGCGGCGGCTGTCTTCAATCTGCACGGTGCTGACGCCGGCATTTAATTGATCGATCCTGCCCCGTGTTTTTGCTTGCGTTAATACGATTGAGACACCGCTGTCGGCCAATACGTGCGCTAATCGTTCATTCGGAAATGCCGGGTCCAGCGGCACATATGCCCCGCCTGCTTTTAAAATACCGAGTATCCCGATGACCATCTCAAATGAACGTTCCGTACAAATGCCGATCGGGCATTCGGGACTGACGCCCTTATCCTGAAGATACACGGCAAGTGCAGTGCTGCGTTCATCTAATTCGCGGTATGTAAGGCTTTGTTCGCCAAAGATCACAGCTCTTTTATCAGGATAACGCTCCGCTTTTTCTGTAAATACCTCATGGATGCAGCGCTCGTTTGACGTATCATATTTCTGTTGCACGCCTTGTTCTTTGTGCAGCAGGCCTGAGCATTCTTCAAACGTGACAGCCGGATCGGAAAGGACTTTTTCTGCCAGCTTCACGTAATGTTCTGCCATCCGCTCAATAGAAGAGACGCTGTATATATCCGGGTTGTACAGAAATTGCAGGACAGTTCCGTTTTCTTTTTTATAGACTTCAAGCGCGAGCTCAAATTCCCCTTCTTGATGAATCTCCTCTATCATTTCAATGCCGAGTGATTCATATTGTTCGATCAGCTTTTCGGCGCCTTCTGTCTGGAAGAAATTTTGATAGAAAAAGGCGGTTTGAAAAACAGGCGATGCAGCCGGTGAGCGCTCAGCCTTCAGTTCTTTAACGAGCGCCGGAAACGGATAGGCGGCATGGTCTAAGCCTTCTGCAAGCGTCAGCTGCAGCCCCTTCATAAATGCCGCAAAGGATGTATTGCCTGTTTTCCTGCTTCTGACCGCGATCATGTTGATGAAGTATCCGATCACAGATTCAAATTGATCCTCAGTCCGCCCCATCGTCGGCATGCCCACAATCACGTCATTCTGATTCGTATATTGATAGAGCAAACCTTTAAAAATAGCGAGAAACACAACGGATTCATTTACATTATGAGTGCGTGCGGCAGCTTTTATTTGCTGAATCAGTTCATCAGGAAGCAAGCGCTGATACGCCTGCCCCCTGCAAGTTTGAACCGCGGATCTCGGATAATCGGCCGGAAGCTCAAGAACCGGCAGCGGTCCGTTAAGCTGCTGTTTCCAATAAGAGAGATGCGTCTTCCCGGCGTCACTCTTTAACAGCTCCTGCTCCCATCGAACAAAATCATGATAATCTGCCCCTGACGGCAGTACGTTCGGCTCTTTGCCTTCGCTCAATTTCACATACGCGTCTAATAATGCCGACATAAACGTCATAAGTGACACGCCGTCAAAAATGATATGGTGTATGGTAATCAAAACGATTGATTCCTGCTTCGCCCGCTGGAACACATGAACGCGCAATAACGGCCCGGTGTCAAGCGCAAACGGTTCTTTTGCTTTTTCTTTTATGAACGGCACGATCTCACGCTCGCTGAGTTCTGAAATATCCATTTCCTCTGCCGTCAAGAGTGTGCCGGGCTGCTCGGTCTGATAAGGAAGGCCGTTCTCCTCTTTTATCAGACTGGTTAAAATGGGATGCTGACGCTGTACAAACAAAAGGGCGTTTTTGAATGTCTCTATATCCAGCTTTTGAAAACGAAAGCATAACGGGATGTTATAAGCGCTCATTTCGGGAAACATCTTTTGAAGCATCCACAAACCTTTTTGGCCTTCTGAAAGCGGACGTTTTGCAGATGTCCGCTTGAAGGCATGAAGCTGCTGTTCTACCTCGGCGATGGTGAGAATTCCTGATCTGTAGGCATCGAGAAGTTCTTTATGATTCATACGTTTTACTCCCTTCTATGATGTCTTGCACTCTTTCAAAATCTAATGTTCCTTCTGAGACCTGTTTCATCATGGCGATGATCTCCTGATCCGTGTACGGCTCCTTGTTTTCAGGCGAAGCGGTTTCTGAATCGGGCTGAACCGGCGCCTCTTTTGTCCGGTAAAACCTCTCGATTGCCTCTTTATGTTCTGTCAGATAGTATTTCATGAGTTCCTCAAGTGTTGCATAGCTGTAAAATAACGCCGGTGTCACTTCAATGCTGTAATGTTTCGATAAAAGAGCAGCGAATTTCGCTAAATAGATGGAATCAAATCCGAATTCCGCCCAATTTTTATGCAGGACGAGCTTGTCCTTCGATATTTTTATCAGGCTGTGAATCAGCTCTTTCATATCCGTCTCAAGGCGTTCCTCCACGCTTTCCGCCTGGATTGATGCTATTGTTTCAGACGGAGCAGGCAGTTCTTCCGAAGCTTGCTGCCGGATTCCTAAAAAGCGCTCAGCGCGGCTTCTTTTTCCGGCAATGATAAGATACTGCGCGTTTTCCTGAGAAATAATACGCTCGAATAAGTCAATGCCTTCTTCTGTTTCTAACAGGCGCTGGCCGCTTGATTTCAAGTACATACCCGTCGTCTCTTCATCGCCGACACCCATTCCGCCGTTTTTCCATACCGGCCAGTTGATCACAAAGGCTTTGCCATTGTCTGACTGTTCGTTTTTATATTGGGCGTAGGCCATTTGGAATCTGTTTGCCGCCGCATAATCACAGCAGCCAAAGTCTCCTAAGACAGCCGAGGTGGAAGAGAAGTAGCAAATGAAGTCTGGCGTTTCATCTTTCAGCCACTCGTCAAGAAGCAGGCTTCCCTTCACTTTCGGCTCGATCGTATGCCGGAAATCCTCGATTTCTTTCTCAAAAATAGACGTTTTGCTTTCGATGCCGGCCGCATGAATGACGCCGTGGATTGCCCCGAACCGTTCTTTGGCGCGCTTAACGCAGTCGCCCATGCCGATCGGATCGCAGACATCTGCTTCAGCATAAATGACGCCCGCTCCAAGCTCCATGAGCTCTTTCATTTTTTCTTTCTTTTTCTCGTCGATCGGCGATCTGCCGGTGAGAACGACATTGGCCTGATAATTCCGGGCCAGATGACGGGCAAATAAGTAACCGAGGCCTCCTAGTCCTCCTGTAATGAGATATGTTCCGCCGGTTCTGATCCTGTTGTTCCCCGGCGATAACTGAGCCCGTTCCGTGTGATACACATAGCGTTTTCCCTTTTCGCAGAAAGCGGTATGTTCTGTTTCACCCTTCAGCTCAGCCCATATTTTTTCCATCCAGTCTGCCATCGTTCCGCCGGCTTTTTGGAAAAGGCCGGTGATGTTTGTTTTCGGAAGGACGATGCCGAGTGACCGCTCAAAGCCGATCCACGACTCCAGATAGCACCTTTCAAGACCCGTTTCAAAGGCCCCCGCCAATAACAGCCGTTCAGGCTGGAGCTTGGCCCTCGCCATTGCCTTTAATATATTCACGATACATGAATAATCCTCTATGCAGCTTTTGTCTTCCAGCGCCCATAAATATAAAACGGCAGAGGCTTCGCCATGCTCTTTTTGAATTTGCGTAAAGGCTTTTTCATAGGAATGCGGATCTTTCCGCACCACTTGATAGCTGCCGGAAGGAAAAGCTTCGTAACGGTCGCCCTGTGCTATAAAAATGATTTTTGTTTCACTGTCAAATGACCGGACTGCCGAGACGGCCGCCTGCTGCTTCTGCGGGTCAGAAAGGAAAGAAATCAGCGTGTTGATTTTCTTTTCTCCCGCTTGCGGCACGGCCTGTTCTTTCAGCACTTCCCGAAAGGCCATTACCTCAAAGTGCTCCGCTGTGTTTTTCTCAGCAGATCGTTTGCTCACCGGAACAGCTTTTGTTTCTGCAGGCTGCTGATGCCAAAAGCGTTCTTTTGCAAACGGATAAGCTGGGAGACTGATGCGGGCCGGCGGAATGTCACCGTACAGTTTCGCCCAGTTAACATCCACCCCTTTTACCCAAAGCTCAAGCAGTTTTGAATACTTGCCTTTCCGTATCCAAGCATCAATGATGGCTCCCATATCTTCATCAGCCGCAAATACGCTGAGCATCCGCTTGTTTTCTTCCGTCCCGTCCCGGTACACCGCGGCGGTCTCTTCTCCAGTGATAAACGCATTCAGTTTTTCCTCAAGTTCTTTAAGCGAATAAACAATAATACCGAGACGCTCCTCCATCGGTATACGGCCCGTTTGAAGAGTGTAGGCCATATTGATGAGATCTGAGTCGCTGTACCTTTTGTTACGGATAGCGGCTGTGAGCTGTTTTGCTTTCTCGTTGAGCCGTTCGCTGTTTTTCGCAGACAGCACGATTAATGCGGGCGGATAAGCCGGCAGATGAACGGGCTCCTTGTCAGCAATATATTCTTCTATGACTAGATGGGCATTGGCTCCCCCCGCGCCGAAGCTGCTTAATCCTGCCCGTCTCGGACATTCTTTGCCGTCGATGACAGGGCGTTTCCACTCACCGAGCTCCTGCTGGACGATAAACGGCGTATATGCGAAATCAATATTAGGGTTCAGCTGTTCCGCGTGCAATGACGGAGCAATCTTGCGGTCTTTCAGCTGGAATAATATTTTTGTCAGTCCGGCAATCCCTGCCGCGCTTTCGCAATGGCCGATATTTGATTTGGCGGAGCCGATCGCGCAAAACTGTCTGTCTGTTGTTTCCTCTTCAAATGCTTTTGTTAATCCGGCAATTTCAATCGGATCGCCTAATGCCGTTCCCGTGCCGTGAGCTTCAATATAGCTGACGGTCCGCGCCGGGACATTCGCCCTTTGAAGGGCTTCTTTGATTAATGCTGCTTGCGCATTCGGATTCGGAACCGTGTAGCCGTTCGTTTTGCCGCCGCTGTTGAGCGTGCTGCCTATAATGACGCCGTAAATATGGTCGTTGTCGGAAATGGCTTTGTCTAACGGTTTTAAAACGACGGCGCCTACACCCTCTCCGTCTACAAACCCGTCTGCGCGGTCTCCGAATGATTTGCATGTGTCGCTTGCAGAAAGCATGTTCATGACTGATAGATTCATATAGTGAATCGGATCTGTGACAATATTTACGCCTCCCGCGACGGCACATTCGCTTGATCCGCTGTATATGCTTTCAAGCGCCAGATGAATGGCCGTCAGAGAAGAAGAACAGGCTGTGTCCACGGCAATGCTCGGGCCTTGGAAGTCAAAAAGATATGATACTCTGTTGGCAATGGACCAATACCCATAGCCGGTCGGATAGTTTTTGTTCATCGCTCCGGCAAACACGCCGATTTTTCTGCTTTGACACAGGTTCTCAGGCGTGTAGCCCGCGTCTTCGATACTGGCGTAAGCCGTCTCTAAAAATAAACGCTCTTGCGGGTCCATCCGCTCTGCTTCTAAAGGAGAAATCTGAAAGAAGAGCGGATCAAATTTGTCCATATCCTCTATAAAGCCGCCCCATTTCGTGTAAATAGAGCCTTCTTTCCCTTTTTCTTCATCGTAATAATCCTGCCAGTTCCAGCGGTCCTTCGGAATTTCTTCGATGCAGTTTTTTCCCTTTTTAATATTGTCCCAAAGAGCAGCCGCCGTTTTTGCTTGCGGGTATCTGCCTGAAACACCGATGATGGCTACGTCACGGACCGGACTATGCGGCGCCGGTTCTGCCGTGACCCGTTTTTCCCTCCGGTAACGGCGGGACGTCTGGAGAGGCATCACAGGTTTTGCCGCCTGCGGTTTTGAAGCCGTCTCCGGTTCTTCTTGAACAGGCGCTGCTCCCGTCAGTTTGATCATCGCGTCTCTTTTTGTTTTGATTAAGTGTTCGACAAGAGCATCGATCGTCTGATATTCAAAAAATAAGGTGCTGCTGACTTGGTCTAAAACATTTCGCAACGTATTTGTCAGCTGTACGACGACGATGGAATCGATCCCGTATTTCTCAAGCGGCGCTTTGGAATCGATTTGGCTTGGCGGAATTTTTAACGTTTCTCCTATTAACGTCTTCATATACTCCGTGCTTTTTTCCTTTAAGGAGGCGTCACTTTTTCGAACGGCCGTTTCCTGTTCAGCATACGGAGCGGGCTGGGCTTTCGGCGCTGCATCCCGTTTTTCGGCTGCAGCCTGCAAAGCCTGACGGACGATACCGTTGCTGTTTGCCGCGACAATCTGATGACTCAAATCATGTGCCGCTTCAGCAGGGAAATAGACCGCGCGATAGCCTTCGCTTTCTAACACTTGCTTCCAGCTTTCAGGATACAGTCCCGGACACCCCGGAATGCGCAGCTTTGTATCTTCATGAAGCCACCAGCCTTCAAGCAGCCCGAAGGTAATATGCGGAAAGAGGCTGTTTCCCGCCATTTCATTTAAAAGCAGCAAACCGTTATGCTTCAGAACCGCTTTTGCATTTCTCAGCGTTTGGCGGATGTCTTTCGTCGCATGAAGCACATTTGCGGCGACGACAATGTCGTATGCGCCGGGATCTACGTCCTGCTGCGAAAGCGGCGCTTCTGCATTAAAGATTTTATAAGTCAGATAAGGGTTCTTTTCGCCATATTCGGTTTCAGCATGGACGAGAAAAGCTTTTGATAAATCGGTATAGCAGTATTCTTTTATATTGTTTTGATACGGCTTCAGCTTTTCAAAGATTCCCGCGCTTGTGCCGCCTGTGCCCGCCCCGATTTCCAGTATGCGGATGGCGGCTTCAGAATCTTGGCTGATCCGTTCTTTCACATAGGCTGTTAATGTGTCAGAAAGCACGTTGTTAAAGTAATCCGCGACTTGATTATGTTTATATATCCCTTCAACGAGTTCCATGGAGGAGTGAGGGAACATAATATCCGTCGCCGGCACGTTTTCCCGCAAGATATCCGGAAGTGCTTTGAGCATCGTTTCAGCTAAAACGGCCATCGCTTTCGTATCGGTGTTATTCAGCCACTCTGCTTTTCTCCGCTCCCATTCCTGCCATAACGAGGCGCTTGTGCTTTTTGCCCGGGCAGACAGTGTAAATGAATCCATATCCCCGTCCAGATAACGGTGATCCAGCAGAAACGCAACACTTTGTTTGAGCCATTTTTTAAAATAAACATGCTCAGGTTCATATGCTTTCATGCTCTTCGGCGTTAACAAGCCTGCTTCTTTAAGCTGGGCGATCAGCAGCTGGTAAAGAAAATCATCCAGCTCCTCGTGTTCAGCGCCTCTTAACGTTTCCGCATCAGGCGGATGCACACCCAGCTGCGCTGCAGCGGTGAGAGGCTGAGGCGTATAAACGGACATTTGTTCTTTTTCACTCATGCCTTCTACAGCGACGGGTTTTGTCGTATGAATGAAAGCCGCTTGATGCAGAGGCATGGTCAGGAGCGCTTCTAACGCCTCCATCGCGGCATCCGGTTCAATCAGCCCCAATCCGATTTGATCCATGAGCTGAACAAAATTGCCGTCTTCTGCCGCTTCGCTGTTCCCCCAATATCCCCAATTCATCACTTTCACCGGGCAATTGCAATTCAATCCAAGCTCCTTGGCAAATGCATCACTAAAGGCGCAGCCTGAAGCGTAGTGGCTTTGTTTCACGTTATGGATAAATGCCACAAGCGAGGAGAAAAAGAGCACAAAATCAAGCGGCTCTTGCTCAAACACTTTTGCCATAGACACGCTTACGTCGGCTTTTGCTTTCAGCACCGACCTGAATTCGTCTAACTCCATATTGTTCAGGCTTTGTTCAGACAGGTCCATTGCCGAATGAATGATACCGTTAATATGTGGGCAGCGCTCTTTTATGCGGTTATAAGCCTGCTGTAAAGAGGCACTGTCGGCGGCATCGGCTGAAACATACTCAGGAGCCGGGCCGTATGCGGCAAGCCTGTCCAGCTTTGCCTGTATCGACTCATTGATCCGGCTTCTTCCGATCCAAATGACGCGAGCCTGGTACCGGCGGATCATATACTCACTCCATGCCTCGCCGAGATAACCGGCGCCTCCGATGACGACATATACGCCGCCTGTTTTATATAACGAGCCGTTTTTCGGAACGTTTGCGAGCGGAATCAATTGCCGCTCGAACAGCTGCTGATGGCGGTACGCCCAAATTTGCCCGTTTTTCTCAGCAGGCAGGGAAATGACATCGCTGATCGGCCAGATGCCGTCTTTCTCCGTATCAATCACGCGGATATTCCAATGCGGATATTCTTTCGCCATCGTTCCCGCAAGGCCGCAAATGGCGGCTTGGGATGGATTTGCGCCGTCATGTTCGCAAAACGGCTGGGATTCCTCCGTGACAAAGAACCAGTTTAGGTTTTTCTCCCCGTATCCCAATGTAAGCAAGGCTTTCATCAGCTTAAATATATGAAAAACGTTGCGTTCCTGCTCTTTGAGACTGTCCGCTGAATCGGCCTGCGGAGCGACCCAGATGATCTGTTCCCATTCTGATGCTTCGAGCATTTTCGTCATGGAGGTGATATCATCCGTGCTTCTGATAGGCAAAAACGCTGCGTTTGGCAGATGCCGTTTGATATGCGTGCGCTGGGATTCGGTTCCTCCAAATACTGCAGCTTGTCCTCTGAGCGTTTTGGCTTCGCCGAATCGTTCAGCAATCGGCTCCCAAGCGGAAATCATCATCGTATGGCCGACGGGCGGCTGACCGGTTTGGGTGTTGTCAAGCGCCCGGACAGACGCGCCTTTCATCCTTACATAAACCGTACCGGTATCATCACAAATATCGATGTCAAATTTTCTTACTTTGTCATCTGCTTTGCTGCCTTCACTGTAGCGGATATATGACCATACATCTTCCGGACACTCACCGAGCACTTCCACCTCCTGCAACGCGAACGGCAAAGAGAGCTGATGGCTTTTAGCATTGTCATGAATCGAGCGGACAAGCAAGCCGATGGAGGCGTGAAAAGCCGCATCCATTATGCTCGGATGAAGCGTATATTGCTGTTTGCTCGCTTGTACGGCAGACGGAAGCGAGATGTTGGCGAGCAATCGGTCTTCTCCGATCAGCAATTTCTGAACGCCCCGATAAGCTGCTCCGTAATCAAGCCCAATCTTGTGAAATGCATCATAGCACTCATCTGCCGTTACCGTCTCCAAACCGCATTGCGCCTGTAAAGACGCGATATCTAACTGTACTTCTTCGGCGACTGTAATGACGGCTTCGCCTTGGCTGTGAATGACGGGGTCTTCACCTCTTCCTTCCGCTTCACTGTATATTTCATAGGTAATCTCTCCGTTATCCTCAGGATAAAGGGCAATATGTATTTTCTTCGGTTCGTTTTCAATGATAATCGGACGGACCCAGACAACATTTTTGAGTGAGATGCATTGATATTTTTCCTTCGCGCCCGCCGCTTTTTTCACAGCCTCTCCGGCCATTTCCAAATAGGCGACACCCGGCAATATCTTTTTGCCGTCTACGACATGGTCAGAAAGGAAAAACTCATCTCCCGTAAAAACAGAAGTGAAACGCTGCTGTGAAAAATCTGATGTATTCTGCTGTAAAAGCGGGTGTAACACAATGCCTGACGGACTTTTTTCTTGCTGCTTTTGCTGCGGAATCCAATAGCGCTCTTTTGCAAACGGGTAAGTTGGAACGCTGATTTTCAGCGGCTTATGTTTGCCGTACCGCTTGCTCCAATCCACATGTTTCCCTTCCGCCCATGACTCGGCAAGCAGTCTCACATTATCCGTTTCAGGAGCGGGGGCGCTTGCGGAAAGCTCCGGCATTTCGGCTTGTCCGCGCCAGCAGTCTGGAATGTTTTCTTTTCCGTTTGCGAAATCGTTCAGCTTTTGCTTTAGATCATCAATGTCTTTTACGAAAAAGACAACTCGTTCCTCCATTGCTTCACGGCCTGTTTGGAGCGTATAGGCAATTTCAGAAATTGACGCTTTTTCAGGCAGTGACCGGGCAAGCTTTTTCGCATACGCTGAAAGCCTGTCTTTATTTCTCGCTGAAAGCGGAATAATCTTGCATACTTCGTTTTCTAATACGGCGCCTTGATGTGCAGGCGGAATGTATTCTTCTAAGATGATATGCGCATTTGAGCCAGATGCTCCGAAGGAACTGAGTCCGGCACGGCGCGGGTAATAAGTCACTTTTCCGTTCTCTTCAGCTTTCGGCTTTTTCCACGGAGCTGTTTCTTGCTGCACGTAAAAAGGTGATTGATCAAGCTTTACATACGGATTTAATTCCGCGGAGTGCAAGGACTTCACAAGCGTTTTATGATGAAGCTGCAGCACCGCTTTCGTTAATCCGCTGATGCCGGCCGCAGACTCGGCATGGCCGATATTTGATTTCACTGAACCGATTGAGCAAAATTGCTTATCCTGCGTCCCTCGGCTGAATGCTTTTGCCAGTCCTTCAATTTCAATCGGATCGCCTAACGAAGTTCCCGTTCCATGGGCTTCCACATAGCTGACGGTCCGAGGGCTGACACCCGCTTTTTTCAGCCCTGCCTCAATGACATCTGCCTGTGCCGCAGGGCTCGGGACGGTAATTCCGCTTACTTTTCCTACATGGTTAACGGCGCTTCCTTTAATCACGGCATAAATCCGGTCGCCGTCTTGTTCGGCTTTCTGTAAAGGCTTCAGTAATACCGCACCGACACCCTCTCCGGAAACGTAGCCGTCCCCTCCTTCGCCAAACGTGCGGCACCGCCCGTCACTTGAGTGCATGCCCACGCTTCCGTAGCTGATATATTTCGCCGGATGCAAAGACAGGTTTACGCCACCTGCTAACGCTGCTTCACATTCCCCGCTGCGGATGCTTTCAACAGCCAAGTGAACGGCTGTCAATGACGAGGAGCATACCGTATCAACCGCGATGCTCGGCCCGTGGAAATCACAGTAATAGGACACCCTGTTGGCGATTTGTGCATAATTAAGCGAGACGGGAAACGGGTTTGCTTCCGATAATTGCTCTGCGCCGATCAATGAGTAATCCTTATGCATCACACCCGCAAATACGCCGACCGGGTGTTTTTTCCTTTCGTTCCCGCCCAGCGTCTTAGGCGTATAACCCGCGTCTTCAATCGTTTCCCAGCACGTTTCTAAAAACAGGCGTTCTTGCGGGTCCATCGTTTCTGCTTCACGCGGCGATATTCTGAAAAACTGCGGATCGAAGCAGTCGGCATCCTCGATAAAACCGCCCCATTTTGACACTGTTTTTCCTGACGGAGACGTTACGTCTGCATATGTCCGCCAATCCCAGCGGGACTTCGGAACTTCAGTGATGCAATCAATTCCTGCCTTTAGGTTTTCCCAAAACTCGTCCACATTTTTCGCTTTCGGATAACGGCCGGCCATTCCGATAATCGCGATGTCTCCGGCTTTTTCATAATCTGCCGGTTCGGCTTCAAAAGAAGGCTTACACTGGGCAATCTCCGCCCCTTCAAATGAAACCGTTTCTTTCAGATAGGCTGCCAGTTCTTTTATGTTTGTGTATTCAAAGAGAAGCGTAGGCGCAAGGGCTGCGCCCGTCTTCATGCTGATGTCCTGAACAATTTCAAGCAAGGAGGAAGAATCCAGACCAAGCTCGTAGTAGCCGGCAAGGATATCCAGCTTTTCTGCGGGCCGGTCCAGTTTTTCGGCCAAGAGCTTGCGCAGGAAAAGGATGATTTCTTTCTCGTCCGCGCTTTCCGGCTCACTTGTTTTCTCCTTTGGCTGTCCCGCTTGTTCTGTGTGCACGGCTTTTTTGTCACGCACTGCTTTTCCTGCAAAATTTTTGAGCTCGGCCACCTTTTGTCCGGATTTGTTAAAGTACTCAATTGTCATATATGTGAGTTCTTTTTCTTGGCGGACGGCCGAAGACCGGATAAGCGCCGCGCACTCTGTTTGCAGAGTGTCCGCGGCCGTAAACGATTCATAGTATAAGGGCAGGTGGAGCCGGTTAGTTTCAGCGAGCAAACCGCTTGCCCCTATGCCGCTTGCATCCAGCAGAGCCGGGTGGAACAAAAAAGCGTCCTTTCCGTCTTCAGCTGACAGATCAATCAGCACGCTGTTGTCCGTTTCATACAGCCGCCCGCTTGATTTCATCATGCCGGAATGCGCCAAGTCATGGCCCAGACAGCGATCGTACATATCATTCAGATCAGAGGAGCGCGCTGATTGTTTCCAAACGTTGAAGTCAATGGTTTCATCAAACGTGATTGCAGCTCTTTTATGCATTTCGGCCGTCGCATATAGGATTGGCTCTGACAGCTCATCCCCTGCCTGTTTCTGCCCTGAAAGGGAGATGGACCACTTTCCATCTCCGCTTTCTGAACATTGAATGGTCAGAATGATTTTATCCGTTTCACTGACGGTTAAAGGCTGATAAATCGTCACGTGTTTCAGTTCGAGTTCATTATACGTGCATCCGTGCTCTTGAAATACTTGATACATCAAATCGATATAAGCAAGGCCGGGTAATAACGCTTCACCAAAAACCTTATGGCCTCTCATGATAGGGTGATCTAATGAGATATTGATTTTCTCCGTTATCATTTCTTCCCACTCCTCTCTCAATTGAATGTTTTCCAAAACATTTTTTTCGCAGGAAGCTCTGTCTCTTTTAATGGGTGAGCCGTGTTTTCTGATACTGCCTTCCGTCTTAATGGCGGTACGGGCAGCGGCTGTCTTTTCTCTATGGCGTGATCTTCCTCCTGCCATGCTTCCACTATGACGTGGGCGTTTGTCCCGCCGTCGGCAAAACAGTTAATGGCTGCGGCCGGTCTTTTTGCATCCCATGTGCCGGCTTTTTTATGAAAATAAAAATCGGTTTCTTTTATATTAAAATACGGCATCGGTTCGTCTCCTGACAAAAACGGAACCGTTTCTTTATGCTTCAGCATTAAAACGGCTTTTATAAAACTGGCGATGCCTTCTGCGCACAGCGGATGCCCGATGTTCGGCTTAATGGAGCCTATTCCTAACGGCACGTGATTGTCAGAGCGGTATACGGACTGGATCGCCTTCAGCTCAAGTAAATCTGTCACCGCTGATCCTGATCCGTTTGCTTCAATGTAGGTGATGTCTTCCGGTTTTTTACCGCTTTTTTCAAGCGCGGTTTGCATCACGTCTTTTTGCGCCTGCAAATTAGGTGCAGACGGCCCTGCCGTCCGGCCGTCATTATTAATAGCAGCGGCCTTAATGACAGCGTATATGGAATCACCGTCTTTTTGCGCTTGGCTTACCGTCTTTAACAGCACCATGCCGACGCCTTCTCCCAAGACCACGCCGCCTGCCCGTTTGTCAAACACATGGAATGACGGGTTCTTGCTTAATAGCCCGCGCTCCTGGAACATCCGGTGCGCCGCATCTGTATGTAGCAGGCTGACGCCGCCCACTACGGCTGCTTCGATATCACCGTTTCTTAGTGCCTGAACGGCCATGTTCATACCGACCAGCGCCGATGAACAAGCCGTATCCAGCACGATGCTCGGTCCGCGCAGATCAAAAAATTGAGACACATTTGCGGCTAAATAGTTTTGTCCGCCCGCGACGATCGGATTGCGGGTCTTAGCAAGACTTTCTTGATCAGGATGATGCTGGCTGCGTCCGCCGATATACACACCGGCCTGCATGCCCTTTATTTCTTCACGGGTATAGCCGGCGTGGCACCAAAGCCTTAAGCTCTCTTCTAATACCGCCAATGCTTGGGGGTCCATCGCCTTCGCATCGTTCTCCGGTATGAAAAAGAATTCGGAATCAAAGCGATCCATGCCGTCAATCATTCCCGCAACAAACTCATTTGGATACCCAAAACGTTCAGCAGGCACTGCGCTTATCGCAGATCGGCCTCCAGACAGCAGGTTCCAATATTGTTCAAGAGATTCCGCTCCCGGAAAACGGCAGCTTAGACCAACGACAGCGATGTCTTCTGCTCGCGTCTTACGCTCAAGGGCATCGTTCACCGCTTGGACGGCTGGCTGCTGTTTTGTTGTTTCAGTCTCTTGCCGTTCTGTAAACACTGGCTGCTGATTGGAGACAAGCCATGCTGCAAACGCGTCAATCGTCGGATGCTCATATAAAACGGATGGATCTAAATCCTCTTTAAGCGCCTGATTCATTTGCTGTAAAAGCTGGGCTAATATAATGGAATCCACTCCGTAATCCTGGAACGGTTCATCAGTTTCCAGTTCATCCGGAGCGATTTTCAGCTCATCGGAAAACAGTTTCACAAGCCAAGCTTTTGTATCTGTGAGAAGACTTGAGCCTGCAGTTTGTTTCACCGTTCCGTTATACACGCTGTCTTTTGCTTCTCGTATGTTCTCCTGATCTAACAGCCTATCAGGGTTCCATCCGTCTGCATGAATGACTGCCGGAAGAACCGCGGGAGTGATGTTTTCCGATAAGATGCGGTCTAAAAGCTTAAGCCCTTCCGCATTTGTCAAACCTAACAGTCCGGTTTGCTTTAAGCTTTCTGTACGGACTTCCCCCAATCCGGTTTCTTTCCAATTCGGCCACTGAATGCTGACCATCGGGTATTGATCTTGATGAGCCGCCGCGAAATAGTCCATGTACGCATTTGCCATTGCATAATCCGATTGGCCGGAGGCAAGTGCCGGAATGACGGCCGATACCGATGAAAATAAGACAAAAAATTGCAAAGGTTCGTTTGTGAGCAGGCTGCTTAATGTTTGAACACCGGCGATTTTCGGTTCCAGCACCTCTTGTATATCTTCGGCCGTCTTCCTGATAAACGCGGGATTTGTTGTATTTACCAATCCCGCACAGTGAATGACGCCGCCAATCGGCCCCATCGTGCGCCGGATGGTTTCGATACCGGCTTGTACGGCATCGCGGTCAGACAGTGTCATATTCAGCACCGTTACTTGTACGCCTTTCGCTTCAAGCTCTTCAATCGCCTGTATCTTCTCTGCGAGCGGCGTGTTTGCCGTTTTGAAGGATGCCCGCTCCTCACGCGGAGGAAGCAGCTCCCGTCCTGTCAGCACTACTTTTTTCACGCCGTGCTTTTCTGTAAAATGGCGGGCGCATAAGAGCCCCAGTCCTCTCGTCCCTCCTGTAATCAGAAGCACGCGGTCTTTCGGAAACGGAGCGGGCTTTAACTCAGCTTTCTCATCCATCGGTATTTCTCGAAAGCATGCCCGGTATCTTTGCCCGTTTCGATAGCAGACTTCCGGCTCAGTGCTGCCGGCAAAAAATTCATCCGCAATTTGCTTGGCCAGCACCTCTTGCTCCGTAAAAGGATCTGCATCCATGTGCCTTGATGTCAGGTTTTTGTATTCACTTTGCAGCATTCGGTACAGCCCGCTTTTCGCTGCTCCCGACAGCTGGACCTTCTCCTGCTGAAAACGCTCCAAGCCTTTCGTAACGCTTAAAAGCGTTACTGAACGTCCCTGACGGCGGCTGTTCTCAATCAGTTTCTGAAGCCAACTGATCCCTTGTAAGTGCTCTGCTTCGCCCCCGCATCCGGTCAGATCCACGGCGCCCTCTATCTGATCCCATTCGGCATGTGCATCATCAGCTGATTCGATATCAAGAATGGCTGATTCAGCAAAATGCTTAGCGGTTTCTTCAGCAAGCTCCATTGTCTTTTGATCAGCTAATAAAATGACGGTTTGGCCGTTTTTGCTTTTGATTGATTGGATCTGGCACGGTGTCCAATGCTTTTGTAACAGCCGTGTCTCCCGCATGTTTCCGTCTTCTTGTAATCCAGCTTTCGGCTGAGGCAGCCAATACGGCTCCTTAGCAAACGGGTAAGCCGGCAAACTGATTCGCCGGGGCTTTCCGCCGCTATAGAGTCTGTCCCAATCAACCTGAAGCCCTTTTGCCCATAATTCGGCGATATTGGACCATTTTTTCTTGTGAAACCATGATTCAAGCAGCTGCTTCAAATCACCATCCGTTTCAAATCGTTTAATGTCGCTTTTAGCGGATTTTACGTGGGCAGAATAAACACCCTCGCTCGTTTTGCCGTCGATGAAATCCGTCAAACGCCTGATCAGCTCTTCTTTCGAATCAGCTGTAACCGCAAGGCGGTAATCCATCGCGTCCCTTCCGGTTTGAAGAGTATACGCCATATCAGAAAGATTCAGCTCTCCGCTCGCTTTTGCGAAGTCTTTCATAGACTCGGCGTAAGCCTTTAACTGCGGCTCCTTTTTCGCTGAGAGAACAAATATGTTTGTTTCATCCGGCTGCCTGTTGCCTCGCCGCTTCGGCTGATACTCCTCAATAACGAGATGGGCGTTTGTGCCGCTGTAGCCGAAAGAGCTGACACAGGCCCGCCGCGGTGTATCACCGGATTCCCAATGTTTCAGTTCTGTATTGACATATAAAGGCGACTCATCAAATGCAAAATGTTCATTCGGCGTATTGAAGTGAAGCGTAGGCACAAGCGTCTGATGCTTCATGGACATCAGCACTTTTTGTACGCTTGCCACGCCTGCCGCTGCTGATGTGTGTCCGATATTAGATTTTACAGAACCGATGGCGCAGAATTGTTTGCGATCCGTTTTCTCTTTGAATATCGAAGACAGAGCTTCTAATTCAATCGGATCACCCTGCTTCGTTCCGGTGCCGTGCATTTCAGCATAGCTGATGCTTTCAGGATGGATGTTGTGCGCTTCATAAACTTCACGCTCTAAATCCATTTGGCTTTTTGCACTTGGCGCAGTAATGCCGTTCGTTTTACCGTCTTGGTTAATACCTGAGCCGATAATGACGCCGTATATATGGTCTTGGTCGGCTTCTGCGTCTTTCAGCCGTTTCAGAACGAGCGCACCCGCACCTTCACCGGGCACAAACCCATTCGCGCTGTTATCAAATGCTTTGCATTGGCCGTCCGGAGACAGCATGCCGGCTTCACACATGCTGATGTATGATTCAGGCGTTAAATACAAGGTGACACCGCCGACGAGCGCCATATCGATTTCATGGTTTAACAGCGCCTGGCGCGCCAAATGAGTGCCGACAAGTGAAGATGAGCAAGCCGTATCTATCGGAATGGCGGGCCCTTTCAAATTGAGATAATACGGCAGGCGGGCTGCGGCGATGCTGAAGCTGTTGCCCGTGGCGCTTCCCCCTGACTGATGTTTGTTAAGCATCATGCCGTATTCATTGTTCATAATCCCCACATATACGCCGCATTTTTTCCCGTTTAATGTCCTTGCGTTATAACCCGCATCCTCAAAGGCTTTATAGCCCTCCTGTAAAAATATCCGGTGCTGAGGATCCATCAGTTCGGCTTCTGATGGAGAAATATTAAAGAACAGCGGATCAAACTCCTCAATATCATCCAGCACGCCGATCGATTTGCAGTACACTTTACCTTTCTTGTTCAACGCCGGATCGTAATATTTGTTCACATCCCACCGGGAAAGCGGAATCTCGCGAATTGAGTTTTTCGCCTGAACTAAATTGTCCCAATACTTGCTTAGATCCGGCGCGTCAGGATACTTGCCCGACATGCCGACAATAGCGATCGCATCCTGCCTCTCCTCTTTCGGCGCCATGTTAACAGGTGCCGTGTCACGTTCCTTTTGAACCATTATTTGGATCGGCTGCACCGGCTTTTTCTCCGGAGGCGCCGCTTCCTTTTTCAGTTCGGGCGGGTGTTCCGGAGGTGCCTGCTTTTTTCTGCCGCTGCCTGCCAGCTCTGAACGCAGAAAATCGGCAAACTGGCGAATTGTCGGATAATCATACACTTTGGTTACGTTACAGTCTGTGCCGTACCGTTTATTGACGGCCTTGACCCATTCCAGCCCGGTAATGGAGTCCATGCCTAAATCAATGAATGCTTCATCAATGTCTGCTTCATGAGGCTCCATGTACAGAACATCAGCCAGCGCTTTCGATAACTCGTCATACAGCACTTCAATCGGTTCAGCCGTCTCAGCGGATGCCGCTGTTTCAGACATCGCCTCTCGGATGTCAGCCTCTGGTTGCACCTGTACCGCTTGCGGCTCAGTCAAAGGCTGTAACGAAATGTTTGCCGGCTTTTCCTGCGCCGGGATTTCCTCCGGTACAGCCTCAGCATGACCAACCGCTGTTTCCGCGCCGAGCTCATCTTTTAAGAAAGCTGCAAATTGCCGGATTGTCGGATAATCATATACTTTCGTGACAGTAATGGATGTGCCGTATGTTTTATTAACCGCCTTTATCCATTCCAGTCCGGTAATTGAATCCATGCCGATGTCAATAAACGTGTCGTCTTGGTCAATGTCATGAAGATCCATATACAAGACATCTGCCAAACTTGCTGTTAATTCTTCGCTTAAGGCTTCTGCTGAAACCGGCGAATGGTTAACAGGCTGTGCTGCTCTTTGCGGTTCCGCTCTGCTTAAAGGCTGCAATGCGATATGTGTCGGTTTCCGACTGACTGTCTCATTCACAGGCAGCGCTTCAATGGCCGGTTTTACAACAGCTGCCGGCGGGATCGGCTCCGGCCGTTTTTCGATTTGTCTCTCGGAAGGCATGTCCGCCGATTTGTCAATCCAATAGCGGTCTTTAGCAAACGGATAAGCCGGGAGACTGATTTTCCGCGGTTTACCGGTTTGATATAGCCTGTTCCAATTAAGCGGAAGACCCTTGACCCAAAGCTCTAATACTTTCGCTGCTTTGCCTTTAGCAAGCCAGGCTTCAATGGTTCTTTCCATATCTTCATCAGCCGCAAACAGCGCCATCGTGTCTTTATTTTGTTTGACCTGCCCGCGGTACAGCTGGTCAATTGAATCCTTGCCGCTCGTAAATTCACTAAGCTTTTCTTCAAGCTCCCGTAAATTGCGGACAATCAGCCCGAGACGATCTTCCATCGCTTCACGCCCGATTTGCAGCGTATAAGCGATCCGGCTCAAATCTGATTCTTGATAACGTCCGCTTCGAATCGCATCAAGAAGCCGGTTTGCCCGCTGCTGAAGTCTTTCTTCATTTTTTGCAGAAAGGACAATCATGACCGGATGCTGCGCTCCGAACGCAGTATCTTTTTCTTCTTCATACTCTTCAATGACAATATGGGCGTTGACGCCGCCCGCTCCGAAAGAAGAGAATCCCGCTATTCTCGGATATTCCGCGCTTTCTCCGTTTTCTTTTATGACCGGTCTCTTCCATTCTTCAAGCGTTTGCTGCACTTTAAACGGTGTATTGAGAAAATCAATATTCGGATTAAGCGTTTTGGAATGCAGCGAAGGCGCGAGCTGTTTATATTTCATCTGCAGCAGCACCTTTGTCAAGCCGGCGATGCCCGCGGCGCTCTCACAGTGTCCGATATTTGATTTAGCCGAGCCGATTGCGCAAAACTGTTTATCTTGTGTCTTTTCTGAAAAGACTTTCGTAAGTCCCGTGATTTCAATCGGATCACCGAGTGATGTTCCGGTGCCGTGCGCTTCGATATAGCTGACTGCCCTCGGATCGGCTCCTGCATCTCGGAGCGCCCGTTTTATCACGGCAGCCTGGGCGTTCGGATTAGGGACGGAATATCCATTTGTTTTTCCGTCGTGATTTACGGCCGTTCCTTTAATCAGGCCGTAAATATGGTCACCGTCTGCTTTTGCTTTAGACAGCGGTTTAAGGAGAACAGCGCCCACGCCTTCACCAGGCACATATCCGTCTCCCCCTTCCCCGAAACTTTCACATCTTCCTTTACTTGATAAAAATCTGTTTTGGCCGAGCATCAAGTATTTATTCGGGTGAATGGATACATTGACGCCCCCGGCAAACGCGGCCTCGCATTCCCCGTTCCTTATGCTTTGGCATGCCAGATGAATGGCTGTCAATGAAGAGGAACACATTGTATCTAATGCCATGCTAGGTCCGTTAAAACCGAAAACATAGGAGGCCCGGTTTGCGATTGACGACGGATTTCCGGTCAGGGCAAGCGATTTTCCCCGCGCTTGCTCCTCGGCCCCGTACAGCTGGTATTCCTCATACATGACGCCGACATAAACGCCGACATTTGCTCCCAGCGGATCGCCGGCTTTTTTATTCAGATTTTCCCGCGTATAGCCGGCATCCTCCATCGTTTCATAAACGCATTGCAAAAATAACCGCTCCTGCGGGTCCATCATTTTTGCCTCTCGGGGTGAAATATGAAAGAATTGCGGATCAAATTTGTCCACGTCTTTCAGAAATCCTCCCCATTTTCCGTAGGTCTTGCCTTCTTTGTCTTTATCAGCATCATAATAAAGGCTGTGGTCCCAGCGCTCGCGTGGGATTTCTGTAATGCAGTCTCTGCCTTCCTTCAAGTTCTTCCAAAACTCCTGAAGGTTTTCGGCTTGCGGATAACGTCCTGACACACCGATGATCGCGATATCTTCGCGCTCCGGCTGCGGCTGCTTTTCGGACGCCTCTGTGCGCGGGCGGGCGAAACCCTTTTTGCCTTTGGCCTGGAAGGAAGCTGGTCTGACCTCCGTTTTCGCAGGTGCAGCCGGCTCCGCTGAAACGGGTTCTTCTGTTTCCACCCCTAAAATATCCAGTAAGGTGTCACGGTGTGCTTCGATAAAATATTGTGTTAACGATTCAATATTTTGGTATTCAAAAAACAATGTTTTCGATAATGAACCGAAGCTCTTTTCCAGACGGCCCGTCAAATGCATAATCATAATAGAATCGATTCCGTAATCTTCCATAGGCGCTTTGGCGTCAATTCTGCTCACCGGAAGCTTTATCACCTCGGAAAGCACGTTTTTCAAATAATGCTCCGCTTTTTCTTTAATCATTTCTTCTTTGCCCGCTGAAAGATTCGTTGATTTCACAGCTTTTTGATCACTTGCTGTTTTTCGCAGAAATGCGCGGATTTTCGCTGAGAATCCTTCCGTTACCATGACTTGGGCTTTCTTTGCCGCCCATGCGCGGTATAAGGCTTGAAAACCGTTTTCGGTTTTCATAGGAACCATGCCGCTTTCTTTCGTCAGCATCGCTTCTGTTTCCGCATCTACCTTCATGCCGCCGTCTTTCCAAAGCGGCCAGCAGACAGAAAGGGTGCGGCCGTACCGCTCGTTCGCCGCCAGCTGCCGGTTTCGTTTTTCACTGAACGCATTCATAAACGCATTCGCCATCGCGTAATCCGCTTGGCCTGCACTCCCCGCACTTCCCGCACCTGAAGAGAAAAGAATCAAGAAGTCCAGCGGAATATGCTTCGTCGCTTCATCGAGATGAACCAGGCCGGCGACTTTCGGAGCCAGCACATCCCGGATTTCGCCTTGTTGTTTTTTCAAAATGTAATTGTCTTTTATCATTCCGGCGCTATGAATGATACCGTGTAAGCCGCCGTATTGCTTTTGGATATCCTCTGCCAGCGATTGAATCTCTTGTTTTTCGGTAATATCCGTTTGTTTGTAGACTGCGTGAGCACCAAGCGCGGACAGCTCTTGAAGCTGCGCTTTCTTTTGATCATCAAGCGAAGAGCGCCCTGTCAGAATAAGAACGGCCTCTTTCGTGTTCTGCGCGATTTCACGCGCGAATAAAAAGCCGAGACCTCCCGCGCCGCCTGTAATCAGATAAACGCCTTTGTCCTTCCAAGGCTTTTCGGTGCCGAACCGTTCCAGACCGGTCTCCTTCCACTCAGCTGTAAAACGCTTGCCGTTTTGATAGCGGATATGCTTGTCATCCGGACAGAAGCTGCTTTCTGTCAAGTGTTCAGCCAGCACGCCGGCCTTGATGCCGGGCTCCTGTTCGATGAGCTGGCAGGTCAGGTTCGGGTTTTCGAGCGCCGCCGTTTTCAAAAGCCCCGTCAAACCGCTCAGGAGCTGCGTATCAGCTTCAGCCGGCACGACAATTTGAATCAGCTCCCGCCCCCCGGATTTTGAAGAGAGAATTTGCTGCACTGCTTCAAAAGCCTGAAGCGCACAGGCTTCAAACCGTTCGTCTGCGCTCTTTTGATCATCATGGAGCACCGTACAGCTGAAGTCTGCTTTTATATTGTTAATTTGTTCTGTAAATCTATCAGAAATCATGACATGGTGCGCTTTGTAATGGATCGGCGCCTTCACTTGTGAAGCGGTTTTTTCTTCCCATACATGCTCAAATAACAGCGTCTCTGTCTTTTCCGTTTCTATCGTTCTTGCAGAATAGCCGGTCATTTTCACACATACATTTCCGTGATCGTCGCACAAATCAATATCGAGCTTTTGCACGGCATCTCCCGGCTTACTTTCGCCGCTGTATGTAATTGAAACCCACATATCGCTTTCACAGCCTCTGAAGATATCAATCTGTTCGAGGGCAAACGGCAGCATTGGATTTCTGTCAATCCCGCCTTTTTCAAGCTTCAAACCGATTGTGGCGTGGAATGCCGCATCAAGCAGGCTCGGATGCAGGATAAATTGATCTTTTGTGTGCGCAGCTGCGAATGGGAGTGACAGCTTTGCCAGCACTTCGTTTTCTCCCGCATACATTTCAGTGACCGCTTTATGAGCGTCACCGTATTCAATTCCCATCTGCTTGTAAGCCTCGTAACATTCTGCCGGCGTGATCAAACGGCGTGATTCTTTGAGTTTCTCAATCTCGATTCCGCCCGGTTCCTCCTCTTGAACAAAAGCGGCGCTCCCTTGTGCATAGAGGACAGGCTCCTGTTCTGAGTGATCCGGCTCTTTGTATATCTCATATGACATTTCGCCATTTTCTTCATGATATAAGCGAAGATACAATTCGGCGCTTTCTTCCGCTGCCGTAAACGGGCGAATCCACACGATATGTTTCAGGCGGATGATGCCTTCTTCCCGTGTTTCTGCCGCTTGTTCAACGGCTGTGCGCACCATTTCCAGATAGGCCGCGCCCGGTAGTGTGCGCTCGTTTTTTACGATATGATCCTTCAGGAAAAATTCAGCGCCGCTAAAGGATGACCGGAAGCGTACACCTGACATGTTTGATACATTTTGATGCAGCAAAGGATGCAGAATGGCCGCAGTTAGTTCCTGCGTTTTTTCTTTCTTCTCCGCCTGAGGCACCCAATAACGTGTTTTTTCAAACGGATAAGTCGGCAGGCTTATACGGTTTGGCTTGTTTTCTCCGTATAAGAGATTCCAATCCAGTGTGCCGCCGCCGGCCCATCTTTCAGCGATCAGCTCCAGCCCGCCGTCAGAAAGCAAATGATGTATCGAGCCGGGAGCGAGCTCTTTCCGTTTGTCTTTATCCGCCCTGCCCCTCCAGCAGCGGCTGGTCTCTTCGCCTAGAAGAAAAGCTTTCAGCTGCTCTATCAGCTGCGTCATATCCTCAGCGATGAAAACAACCCGCTCCTCCATTTGCTCACGGCCGATCTGAAGTGTATATGCCGCATCTCTCAGCGGCAGGCCGGGCTGGAGAAATTCAGACAGCTTTGCCGCGTACGCCTGAAGCCGTTCCTCATTTCGGGCAGAAAGCGGAATGATAAATGTCTCATTTTCTGACGGTTCTGTTTTTTTCTGCTCTGATTCATTCGGAACGAATTCCTCCAAAATGATATGCACATTTGATCCCGTCGCCCCGAACGAGCTGATCCCCGCACGCCGCGGGTACACAGTCTCTTTCCCGTTTTCTGTCACGACGGGCTGCTGCCACGCCTCTGTTTGATGCTGGACGTAAAATGGCGATTGTTTGAAGTCTAGGTACGGATTCAGCTCCTCTGAATGTAAAGACGGCACCAGTGTTTTATGGTGAAGCTGCAGGACAACCTTGCTTAAACCGCTGATTCCCGCCGCTGATTCCGCATGCCCCATATTGGATTTCACTGACCCGATGGAACAGAACTGCTTGTCCTGTGTATATTGGCGGAACGCCTTCACAAGTCCTTGAATTTCAATCGGATCACCTAAAGAAGTGCCCGTTCCGTGCGCTTCGATATAGCTGACCGTGCGCGGGTCGATTCCCGCTTTGTCCAGACACGTCTCAATTAAATCGGCCTGGGCGACAGGACTCGGAACAGAAATTCCGCTCACCGCACCTACGTGGTTAACGGCACTGCCTTTTACAACAGCATAAATCCGGTCGCCGTCTTTTACCGCCTGCTTTAACGGCTTTAATAAAACAGCCCCGAGTCCTTCTGCCGGAACGTAGCCGTCGCCGTCTTTCCCGAACGTATGGCAAAGGCCGTCGGTTGAAAACATGTCCCACAAGCCGTAAGTCAAATATTTATTCGGATGCAGCGACAGATTGACCCCGCCGGCTATTGCCGTTTCACATTCTCCGCGGCGAATGCTTTCAAGCGCCAGATGTACTGCCGTCAGCGAGGAAGAGCAGACCGTATCAACCGCCATGCTCGGCCCGTGGAAATTACAAAAATATGAAACTCTGTTTGCAATTTGCGCATAATTAAGAGAAAGCGGAAACACATGGTCTTCAGATGAAGCCTCAGCTCCGACCAATGTATAATCTTTGTGCATCACCCCGGCAAAAACACCGACGCGCTGCCGCTTATTCCGCCCGCGCGGCTCAGCTAGCGTTTTCGGCGTATAGCCGGCATCCTCAATCGTTTCCCAGCACGTTTGAAGGAACAGCCGCTCCTGCGGGTCCATAGTTTCGGCTTCCCGGGGCGTAATTCGGAAAAACTGAGGATCAAAGCAATCCGGATCATCAATAAATCCGCCCCATTTTGATATTTTCTTCCCGGAAGGCGACTCTACATTTTCAAAACGGCGCCAGTCCCAGCGGGATTTCGGGATTTCACTGACACAGTTCTTTCCTTCTTTGAGGTTTTCCCAAAATTCATGAATATTCTCGGCCTTCGGATAGCGGCCCGCCATGCCGATAATCGCAATGTCCTCATCTTTCAGAACGCTGCTTTGCCCGATTTCAGGTTTCATCACCGCCGGCTCGCTTTTTTTCTCCGGCAATACAGGTGACGCGGTGAAATGTTTCCCGTATTCCTTCGTAAGAAAGGCAGCTAATTCTGCTACCGTCGTGTATTCAAACAGCAAGGTCGGAGAGAGGGTTTCTCCGATTTTTTCACTTATGGTTTCAACGACGTCAAGCAATCCCGAAGAGGTCAAACCCATCTCATAGTAGCCGGCCTGCGTATCAATCTGTTCAATCGTCTTTTCCATTTTTTCCGCCATAAGTTTGCTGACATATTGTTCTGCTTCCTCATACGGATTCTCTCCTTCAAGAGATGCGGAGACTTCCGGTAAGCCGTCAGCGGGAGGCGAAGGTTTCGCCTCAGGCTTACGGTTTGTATTAATCAGCTCGGCACCCCGCACGAGCTTGCTTGTGAAATCTTTCAGCTCAGCTACTTTTTGACCGGACACGTTGAAAAACTCCAGCGTGATGTAAATAAGCTCTTTTTCCTGCCGAAGCGACGAGCGTTTGATTCTCGTGATGCACCCGGCCTGCAAAGGGTCGGAAGCTGTAAAAGATTCGTAGAAAAGAGGCAGAAACAGCCTCTTTTCCCCATTTAACAGAGACGAAATCAGTTTATTGGCGCCTACACCGCTTCCGTCAATGAGGGTCGGATGGAACAGAAAACCCTGTGCTTGATCTATCGCGTCTTTTCCGAGTGACAAATCAAGGGTTACCCCGTCTGCCCCCTCAAACACATTTCCCTCTGCTTTCATATATCCGCTGTGAACCAATTCCTGGCTTCTGCACTGCTCGTACAGTTCATCCAAATTGACAGTGCGTTCGGCACCATGTTTGATTTGGCTGAGATCCAGCGTGTCATGAAATACCGCCGGTGATACCAAATGCATTTCAGCTTTTACGTATATGTTTTCTTCCGATGACAATCGGCCCCCGCTGAGCTCCTTTCCTTTTGCGGCGATTTTCCAGCGCCCCTCTTTCACCTCTGTACAGTCGATCGTAAGCTTAATGGCAGTGTCCTCTTTCGCAATAAGCGGCTGATAGATTGACAAATGGCGCAATTGAAGCTCAGCGTAAGAATAACCCCGCTCTTTGAAAATCTGATAAATCATATCTATATAAGCCAATCCCGGAAGTACTTTTTGTCCGTAAACGGCATGGTGAAAAATAAACGGATTTTTTAGCGATAAAGTGATTTGCTTATTGAAGTTCTTCACATTAAACCTCCACTTCATAGGTATCCCAGATGTTTGCCGCAGTTTTCTCATTTGTTTTCTCACGGCTGTCCGGCGAAATCAGCCGCTTTTTTAATACAGGCGGCGTCAAAGGGCGGCGCTTGACTTTGCGTTCTCCGTCTTCCTGCCACGCTTCAATAATGACGTGGGCATTCGTTCCGCCGTCGGCAAAGCAGTTTACCCCTGCTGCCGGAAGGGATGACGGCCACTCCGTCAGAGCACGGCTGAACATGATATTGGCCTTTTCTCTATCAAAATGTGCATTTTCTTGTTCGCCGGATAAAAACGGCACGAAGCTGCGCTCTTTCAGCATGAGAACGACTTTAATGAAGCTTGCAATGCCTTCCGCGCAAAGCGGGTGCCCGATATTCGGCTTCACAGAGCCGATTCCGAGCGGACCGGCGTCTTGAGGCCGATAGACTGATTGAATGGCTTTCAGTTCTAAAAGATCGGTAACGACCGTACCGGAACCGTTTGCTTCGATATAACTGATATCTTCCGGCTGTTTGCCGCTTTTAGCGAGAGCCGCCTTCATGACGGCTTTTTGCGCCTCCAGGCTTGGCGTAGCCGGTCCTGCCGTTCTTCCGTCGTTATTGACGGAAGCCGCCTTCACTACGGCATAAATGGAATCCCCGTCCTTAAGCGCCTGCTTCACCGTTTTTAACAGAACCATTCCGACGCCCTCGCCAAGCACGACTCCATCGGCACGTTCATCAAAAACATGGAAGGAAGAAGCTTCGCTTAATATGCCGCGCTGGTCAAACAGTTTATGGGTTTCTTCAGACTCAAACAGGCTCACGCCGCCCACGACGGCTGCTTTAATTTCTCCGGTTAAAAGGGCTTGAACGGCCATATTCATGCCGACTAAAGCAGAGGAACAAGCCGTATCCAGCACAAGACTCGGACCGCGCATATCAAAATATTGAGACAGGTTAGCCGCCAAATAATTTTGGCCCACTGCTACAATCGGATTTTTCGCATCTAAGAGATTCTCTTCACCCGGTTTATGACGGCTTCGTCCGCCGAGGTAAACGCCGATCGGCTCACCTTTTACTTCCTCCGGTGTATATCCTGCGTGATACCACAGGTTCAGGCACTCTTCTAACGCAGCCAAAGCTTGCGGGTCCATCGCCTTTACATCCTCTTCAGGAAGTAAAAAGAATTCAGGATCAAACTCATGAATGCCGTCAAGCACTCCTGCGTAATAAGGCGTCTCTGAGTCCCAGCGCTCCTGCGGAACAGGACGGATTGACGAACGGCCTTCCGCAAGAAGCGACCAATACGCCTCTAAGGTGTCTGCCCCCGGAAAGCGGCACGACATGCCGACTACCGCAATATCCTCACCGTGCGGTCCTCCGTCAAACGGCTCCTCTTGCCATACAGCAGCTGGTTTTTCACCTGCCGGCTCAGCCTGTGCTTTAGAAGCAGGCTCCGGCGCCTCCATCTCAAACATGCCTGACAATGGCTCAGCATAGCCTTCAATAAGCCAGACGGCAAAGCTTTGAATCGTCGGGTATTCATAAAGAATCGACGGGTCCAGCGACGCTTCAAGGCTCCGGTTAATCCGCTGCAAGAGCTGGGCGAGAATGATGGAATCCACACCGTAATCTTGGAATAATACGTCTGTCTCAAGCTGATCTTGATCAATCCGAAGCTCTTCAGAAAATAACTCCGTCAGCCAAGCTTCTGTTTTCTTCGCTAATAGGTCGTGATTTTCGGCCGGATCGGCGATTTTCCCAGCCGGTTTTTGATCCGCCGGACTCTTTTCGTGCATAACCTGTTTGCTGCGCCGCATGAATTGTTCCGGTTTCCAATGCTCTGGATTTGAAACGGCCGGCAGTACCGCTCCCCGGATTGACCGGGCTAAAATGCCATCTAAAAGCTGTAATCCTTCTGCATTCGTAATGCTGTACAAGCCGCTGTCTTTGTATGCTTTGTTCGTCACTTCGCCCATCCCGGTTTCTTTCCAGTTCGGCCATTGGATACTGACAATCGGAGAATGCTCTTGGAATGCATTCGCAAAGTAATCCATATACGCATTCGCCATGGCATAATCAGCTTGTCCTGCCGAAAGCGCCGGAATTGCCGCTGAAACGGATGAAAACAAAACGAAAAACTTCAGCGGCTCGCCGCTAAACACGTTGTATAACGCCCGAAGCCCGTCTATTTTCGGTTCAAGCACGCGGTGTATATCTTCATCGGTTTTTCTGATAAACGCCAGCGTTTCTTTATCGGTTACACCCGCACAATGGATGACGCCTCCGATCGGTCCGAGCGTCTGTTTAATATGATTCAGCTCTTGTTTCAAGACTGCTTCATCCGCTAACGGGACGGACAATACGTGTACTTTTACGCCTTTTGCTTCTAATTCGAGCACGGCTTGAATTTTCTCTCTTACAGAAGCCGGGGCCCCTTTCAAGCCACCCGTCCACTCTTTTCGCGGCGGGAGCGTTTCACGGCCTGTGAGCACGAGCTTTTTCACTCCGTAATGCTCGGTAAAATGACGGGCGCATAACAGTCCGATTCCCCGTGTGCCGCCGGTAATGAAAAGCACATGATCTTCAGGAAAATCCGTCCGCTCTTCATGTAAATCCTGATTTTCAGAGGCTTTTAATACGGCGCGGTACCTCATGCCGTCCCTCCGGCAAATCTCGGCTTCATCAGAGCTGGCATTAAATTCATCCGCGATTTGTTTCGCAAGCCGTGAACTCTCCAGAGACGCTTCAAGATCGAGATGTCTCGATACGAGGTGGCTGTACTCGCATGCAAGCATCCGGTACAGGCCGGCCCGTCCTGCCCCTGTTATTTGAGTAGTTCCTTTTCCTAACGACTCCAACTCTTTCGTTACGCAAAGCAGCGTAATGCCGTCTTTACGGCCATGCTCAATCAGCTTTTGGAGCCACTCCACTCCCATGATGTCTCCATGGTCTTCTTTCACTGCGCCGAGAAGATCGATGACTCCGTCAAAGCTTTTCCAATCATATTCAGCAGACAGTTCTGCCGTGCCGATAATCCGGTGATTCGGAAAATGCGCTGAAACTTCTTCTGCCAGATTCATTGTTTCCCGGCCTGCCAAAATCGCGACTGGATGTGTGCTTGGTTCCCGATATTCCGCGGGACTCAGCTCCCATTGTTTCGTCAGCATATTCTTTGACCGTTTCTCTTTATGAGACTTTTGCTTTCTGTTATGTTCAGGCAGCCAGTACGTGTCTTTTGCGAACGGATAGGACGGAAGACTGATCAAACGCGGCCTGTTGTCTTCATACAGACGGTTCCAATTGATCACGCCGCCTTTTACCCATACCTCTGCCAGCTTGGCGTATTTTCTTTTTCTGATCCAGGCATCGATGACGATGTCCATATCTTCATCAGCCGTAAACAGGGCAAACGTCTCTTTATTGCGAGACTGTCCGGTGTAAAGCCCTTGAGCATCTTTTTGATTCTCCGTGAAAGCATGCAGCTTCGTTTCCAGCTCCGACATCGTTGCTGCGAGAAATGCCAAGCGTTCTTCCATTTCGTCCCTTCCGGTTTGCAGCGTATAAGCGATAGCGGCCAAATCCATATCGGTGTATGGTTTTTTGTGAATCTCCTCCAGCAGCTGTACCGCCTGTTCGTGAAGTTTTGCTTTTGATTTGGCAGACAGGAGGATAATCGCCGGATTGTCCGGGCTTGCTTTTTGTTCAGAATCAGCCGCTTCTTCCGGTATATACTCTTCAATGACAATATGGGCGTTGACGCCGCCGATACCGAACGAGCTGACCCCGGCACGGCGCGGAATGATTTTTCCGTTTTTGTCTGCTAAAGCCTTCCACTCCTGATTTTCCTGCACGATATAGAAAGGACTGTCTTTCAGCTGGATATAAGGATTGATCGTTTCGGAATGCAGGCTCTTGACCAATGTTTTATGCTTCATTTGCAAAAGCACTTTCACAACACCTGAAATTCCCGCAGCAAGCTCTAAGTGGCCGATATTGCTTTTGACTGAGCCGATGCCGCATCGATGATTGGCTGCTTCAGGCTTTTCATTTGTTTCTGACAGCTTTTGAAACGCCGCCTTTAAACCGTTTATTTCAATCGGATCGCCCAATTCGGTTCCCGTTCCGTGCGCTTCAATATAAGTGACGGTGCTCGGATCAACTTCCGCTTTCCGGTAGGCATTCACCAATAAATCAGCCTGCTGTTTCGGATTCGGCGAGGTTAATGTGTTGGCCCGGCCTCCGTGATTTTCCGCCGTACCGCGGATAATACCGTAAATCGGATTGCCGTCCCGTTCAGCATCAGCCAGTTTTTTCAGCATAATAATCCCGGCGCCTTCTCCTCTGACATATCCGTTGGCGTCTTTAGAGAACGTTTTGCATTTGCCGTCTTTACTGAGCATGCCTGCTTTGCTGTAGCTGATGTGCGCTTCCTCGGTCAAAATGGTGTTGATCCCGCCGGCAATCGCCATGTCACACTCTCCGTTTTGCATAGCGGAAACCGCGCGGTGGATTGCCACAAGCGAGCTTGAGCATGCCGTTTCAACTGGCTCGCTCGGACCGTGAAGATTTAATAAATAGCTTAATCGGTTCGGCCCTACTGAAGGAATCATGCTGCCTGTCGCCGCATGGCCTTCCAGAGGCAGTCCGGCTCTTGTGAATAAATCTTTATATCCGGTATTTCCCGTCCCGATAAAGACACCCGTATTTGTGCCGGAAAGGCTCTCCGGCTTACATCCCGCATCTTCTATCGCCCGCCAGGCAAAGGTCAGTAATAACCGCTGCTGCGGGTCCAAATACTGAGCTTCCCGCGGTGAAATGCCAAAGAACAGCGGGTCAAACTCGGCGATGCCGTCAATAAATCCGCCCCACTTGATATCCGTTTTATTTTCTTCAAGATTCGGGTCGCCATCAAACGCCTCCCAATCCCAGCGGTCTTTCGGAATCGTTGTGATGCAGTCTTTTCCTTCTTTCAGATTGCTCCAAAATTCATCAACATCCTTCGCACCAGGGAATCTGCCGCTGATGCCGACAATGGCAACCGGTTCAAAACGAGGTTTCGTTTGCTTCGGTGTTTCTGCCTTGGCGGTACTAACCGATGCGAAACGTTTTCTTCTTGCCTCTTTCGGCTTTCGGGATTTTGAGTGCTCTTCTACTGAAACCTCTTTCGGCTTCGTCTCGGCAAATCGGCCGTGATACTCTTTCGCCAAATGTCCGGCCAGGCTGTTGATCGTTCCGTATTCAAAGAAGATCGTCGGCGCAAGCTCCAGCTGATGCGTTTCATTAATCCGGTTTGTAAAGACGGTGAAGGAGACTGAATCAAAACCGTATTCACTCAGCTCGGTATCAGCATCAATGTCCTCGCGGTCAACTTTTAAAATCTCGCTTACCATGCCTGTCAAAGAGGTATGAAGCGCTTGATGAGGTTTGGCGTGTTCCGGCTCTATTGACGCAGGAGAAAGCTCTGCTTTCACTTCATCCGTCAAATATTCTGCTAAGCTGCGGATGGTCCCGTATTCAAAGAAAATCGTCGGCGCAAGCTCCAGCTGATGCGCTTCATTTAATTGATTTGTAAAGACGGTAAACGAGACTGAATCAAAACCGTATTCACTCAGCTCGGTATCAATATCAATGTCCTCACGGCTGACTTTTAAAATCGAACTTACCATTTGGGTCAGCGAGTCATGCCATTTGCTTTCTGAAACGGCCGATGCAGCCGTATGTTTCTCTTCTGCCGTTTCAGGTTCAGAAACGGCTAGGAATGTCTGTTTCAATTTTGCCGCAATCCCTTCTGCTGCAACAAGATGCGGCTTTGTGTGAGCCATTCCTTCATAAAATGCGGCTAAGCCGGTCTCCTTTTGAAGCGGAACCATTCCGAAGGTTTTGAGCATCATCTGTTCAGTCTCAGCCCCGGCCTGCATTCCGCCTTCTTTCCACAGCGGCCAGTTGAAGGAAATCGTTTTCCCGTGCCGCAAGTTGACGGCTGCCAATGAATCTCTGTAAGCGGCATATGCATCCATAAACGCATTGCCGGCGGCGTAATCCGCCTGGCCGATATTGCCGAGGCTTCCGGAAACAGAGGAGAAGAGAACAAAAAAGTCGAGCTTGCAGTCTTTGCTTGCTTCATCTAAATAAGCAGCGCCCAATACTTTAGGAGCCAGCACCTCTTGAAATTCCTGACTCGTTTTTTGGATCAGGAAACGGTCTTTTATGACTCCCGCACCGTGAATGATTCCGTTCAGCTTCCCGAAATCAGCCATTATCTCTTGAATGAGCGCTTCGTTTGCCTTCTGGTCAGCAGCATCCAGCTTTTTATACACGACATTCGCGCCCGCAGTTTGAAGCATGCTGATCTCATGCTGCTTTGCTTCGGTTACATCTGAGCGTCCGGTCAGAATGAGGCTCGGCTGTTTCACACGATCTGTGATTTCTTTTGCGAACATAAGACCTAAGCTTCCGGCGCCTCCGGTAATCAAATACACTCCTTCGTCTTTCCATACGGCGTCGGTTTCAAGCGCCGTCGGCATTTCTTTCCAAGCCTTCACATATCGTTTTTCTCCTTTGTAACGAATATGTTTATCTTGAGGTCTTTGGCTGTCGTTTTTCAGCTTTTGGGCTATAGCGGGCATTTCTTCTATCGCTGATATTTCAATAAGCTGGCACGTCAGTTTTCCGTATTCCAATTCGGCTGTTTTTAAGAGGCCTGACAAGCCGGCAAACAATTGCTGGCTGCCGTCAGCGGACATAACGGTTTGAATCAGAATGCGCCCTTTTCGTTTTTCGCCCATCATCTGCTGAATCCGCTCAGCGATTGTTTGCGCGTACGTTTGGAAGCGCTCAGCGGCTGTTCCGCCCGCACCATCCAGCATCAGTAAGCCGGCTTCTTTCAGGCCGGAAGCAATATCGCCATTTGCATGACGGGCTTCTTCACAAAGAATGACCAAATGCTCATCAGCGTGTGAGTCTGATGCCTGAGACGGCTCGGCTTCTTTCCAAACAGGCTCAAACATGATTTTTTCAGAGGCAGAGGATGTTTGAACGGTTTCCGCATCACCCTCAAGCACTCTGGTTGAAAAACCTCTCACCTTGACGCAAATCGCCCCTGTTTCGTCAAACAGGTCAATATCTGCTTTCTGAACAGGGTCTCCGCTTTGGTATCCTTCACTAAAACGGGCATGCGCCCACATTTTCGGCGTGCACCGTTTCACAACTTCAAGATGTTCAAGCACAAACGGCAAAATCAGCTTCTGCCCGGCAAACTCCTGCATAATGCAGATTGTCGCCGTCTGGACGGCTGAATCCATCATGCTCGGGTGCAGCGTATATTGCCCGCCCGTGTCAGAAACGGAGGCCGGAAGATGTAACCTGGCCAGCACTTCTTTTTCTCCGATATAGGCTGTTTCAATGCCTTGAAAGGCCTTGCCGTGGAACATTCCCCTGCTTCTGCCTTCTTCATAAAATGCAGCCGGGTCAAGCCTGTCTGCTGAACATCTGCTCTGTAAGGCAGAAAGATCTGCCTCCGGCTGTTTATCAGCTTTGATGATTTCCACACGGCCTTGGCTGTGCAGCACTTCTTCGGTTTCATTTACACTGTATATGTCGTATGAGATGATTCCGTCTTCTTCAGGAAACAGTGCAATATGCACTTGTCGCTGTTGTTCATGGACAACAATCGGTTTCATCCACACTGTATGGTGGAGCGTAATTCTGTCATCATCTTCCAATAAACCGCCCAGCGCCCGTTTTACGGCTTCATGTGCCATTTCCAAATACGCCGCTCCCGGAAGCACCGCTTTTTCTCTGACCACATGATCTGTCAAGAAAAATTCTGAGCCTGTAAACAGTGAACTGAATCGCTGCTGGGACAAATCAGATGTATTTTGATGCACGAGCGGGTGTAACGCTGAGATTCCGTTTTGTTCGGCAGATGTTTTCCGCGCTGTTTTTTTCGGCCAGTACGGTTCCTTCGCAAAAGGATATACCGGCATGCTTATCCGATTCGGACGTTTATCTTTATAGAGCTTATGCCAATTGATATCGACGCCTTTACTCCACATCTCAGCCAGCTTGTTTCCTTTTCCTTTCGCCAGCCATTTCTCAATGAGTTCCGCGCTGTCATCATCATCAGAAAGCCATGCCATGTCTTTCGCCTGCTGTTTTTCTCCCTTGAAGCAGCCTTTAACAGACGGCTTATCGTTAATAAAGTCGCCAAGCTGCTGCTTCAGCTCCGCAATCCCGCTTGTGATAAAGGCCGCCCGCTGCTCCATCGCTTCCCTTCCGATTTGGAATGTGTAGGCGGCATCAGCGAGAACAGCGTCCGTCATTTCCTTCGTTTGTAAGAAAGCTAACAGCTGCCTTGCATAATCTTTGAGGCGCTCTTTCTTTCTGGCTGACATCGGAATAATGAACGGACCCGACCAGTCTTCCTGCCGGGATGAGGCCTGATATTGTTCAAAAATTGCATGCGTGTTTGTTCCGCCGAGACCGAACGAGCTTAACGCCATGCGGTGTGTTTTGATCTCCCGGCTTAATGCTTTCTTTTCCTCCACGACGTAAAATGGAGAGTTTTCTATATCAAGGTTCGGGTTCGGCTCTTTGTAATTGATGCTTGGTGCAAGCTCTTGGTGATATAAGCTCATCACAACCTTGATACATCCGGCCATTCCTGCCGCCGTGTCCAAATGGCCGACGTTTGTTTTTACCGAACCGATTCCGCAGTATTGTTTTTTATCCGTATATTGTCCGTATACCGACCGCAGCGCGGACAGCTCAATCGGATCGCCGAGTTTCGTGCCTGTGCCGTGGGCTTCAACATAACTGACGGTTTCAGGATTGATGCCTGTTTGATCGATGACCTTCTGAATGACGTCAGCCTGTCCTTTGACGCTCGGAGCGTAAAAACCAACCTTGTCGGCACCGTCATTATTGACGCCGATTCCGCGCAATAGCGCATAAATATGGTCTCCATCCGTTACGGCGTCCGCAGCATTTTTCAACAGCACGACAGCCGCTCCTTCACCGCCCATCATTCCGTCAGCAGACGCATCAAACGCCTTAATATGGCCGTCACTTGAGAAATTCAGTCCCGGCTGATGCACGTACCCGGCATTTGATTCGGTATGAAGGGTCGCACCGCCGACAAGCGCATACTTTGATTCGCCGGATTGTAAGCTTTTGTATGCCGAATGCAGGCCGATTAAGGAAGACGAGCAGTTGGCATGAACGAAATAACTTGGCCCTTTCAGCCCAAGTTTATGAGAAATCATCGTCGGAATCGTACCGCTTTGGGCAAGCACCCATGACACATAACCATCAGGCGTTTCTAACTGTCCCGTCGTTTCCTCCGGCAATAGACTGCGGTAAGAATTATTGCTTGCCGACATATAGACGCTTGTTTCAGAAATTTCTTTTGAGATATAGCCCGCATCCTCAATCGCTTTCCAAGAATGAAGCAAAAGCATTCTCAGCTGCGGGTCCATAAATTCGGCATCTTTTGGTGAAAAGCCGAAGAAACCGGGATCAAACATCTCTTTTCCGTCTAAAGCTGATTTCGCAGCGACGAATCCGGGATGATCAGCATGTTCTTCTGAAACGCCGAAACGGCGAAGCTCCTCTTTCGTAAAAAATGCGATGCTTTCCTTGCCTTCTTTGAGGTTATTCCAAAACTCAAAATGATTTTCTGCTCCCGGAAACTCACAGGAAATGCCGATAACCGCGACACTGTCCTCATAATAATCAGGAAGATCACGAGATGGGTTTTTCCGGGAATCCGACCGCGTTTTCTTGTGCGGTACAGCTGAGAGAACCGCTTCTTTTGGTTTTTGATCCGCTAAATGTCGGCTGATTTCTTTAACCGTCGCGTATTCAAACAGCTCTGTCACGCTGAATTCACAATGCAGTTCCTGTGTAATCCGATCAGCCGCGGTGACGGCAAGAAGCGAATCTCCGCCAGCGTCAAAAAAGCGGTCATCAGGCTCAATTTCACCGTTGTTCAGTACATCCTGCCAAATCGCAAGCACTGTATGCTGAATTTCTGATGAAGAGAAAGCTTTCGTTTCTGCCGATTTTTCAGTCACGTCACGCTGCGCAAGCCGCTTGCGGTCTACTTTCCCGTTTGGCGTGAGCGGAAGCTCTTCAAGGCGGATAAAATAAGCAGGCACCATATAAGCAGGCAGCGCTTTTTTCAAATAATTCCGCAATTCCTTCGCTGAAAGAAGCGATTCCCCGTTTTGCGCGATATAATAAGCCGCCAGCCTTTCATTTCCGGTATGACTGTTGACCACAACCACGCTCTCCTGCACGTCCGGATGGGCATTCAGCTTACTCTCGATATCTCCGAGTTCAATCCGATAGCCGCGGATTTTCACTTGGCTGTCCATCCGTCCCATATATTCGATACGGCCGTCGGGAAGCCAGCGCGCCATATCTCCAGTTTTGTAAAGCTTTGAATCACGCACCAATTCATGTTTAACGAAGGCTTTATCCGATAGGTCCGGCTTATTGAAATAGCCTCTTGCCAGTCCGTCTCCTGCAATGCAGAGCTCTCCGGCCACCCCTGGAGGAACAGGCTTAAGATGAGAATCCAATATATAAATCCGGGTGTTGGCGATCGGGCGGCCGATCGTAAGTGCGCTTTGTTTTTCAGTGATGAGCTGAACCGCGGACCAGATCGTCGTCTCCGTCGGACCGAACATATTCCAAGCCTCACTGCCGGTATTCAGAAATTGCTGCTTCAATTGTTCGGAAAGCGCTTCGCCGCCGCAAAGAATTTTGATTTGTTCTTCATTTGTCCAGCCGGAATGAAAGAGCATTTTCCACGTGAACGGAGTCGCCTGCATGATCGTCGGTTTATACTCCTTTATCAGCTCTTTCAGCTTCTTGGCGTCTTTTGTATATTCTGTTTTGCAAATATTGCACTCTGCTCCTTTGATTAAAGGAAGATACAGCTCTAAAGCTGAGATATCAAAGCAATACGTCGTCACGGCAAGCAGCTTATCTTCTGACGAAAGACCCGGCTCTTGTACCATGGATGTCAAAAAGTTTGTCAGCGCCCTGTGCGGGATCATCACGCCTTTTGGCTTACCCGTGCTGCCTGACGTGTAAATCACATATGCCAAATCATCAGGCGTCACTAAGCGTTTCAGCGCCGTTCTTTCTGCTGCCGTCCGCTCTATTTCATGCCAATCGCGATCGACCGCTACGGCCTGAACGCTGCTCCAGTTCAATGAATCCTGTAAATCAGCTGTCGTCATCGCCATCGTAATCCCGCTGTCGGCGATCATATATTCCAATCGGTCTGCTGGATATGAAGGGTCAAGCGGCACGTATGCCCCTCCGGCTTTTAATATGCCGAGAAGACCGACAGCCATTTCCAATGAACGATCTGTATAAATGCCGATTAGACCGTCAGGCCCTGCGCCGTGTGCCTGTAAAAAGAGCGCCAGCTTCGTACTCTTCTCATCAAGCTCGCGGTACGTCAGTGTGTCCGTTTCATACACGACCGCACAGGCGTCCGGCGTTTTTGCCGCCTGCCGTTCAAACAGTTCATGGAAGCATACATCGGGATACTCGCGGCTTGTCTCATTCCACGTATGAAGGATCAGATCCTCTACTTCTTTCGGCAGCGGGGAAATATCCTCCAGCGGCAGATCCGCCTGCCCCGTCAATGATTCAGCTGTATGGACAAATTGGTCAAAAAGCCTGGAGACACCGGCTTCATCAAATAGCTCGGTGCTGTATTTCAACGTGAGATCCATACCCGATTCTTCTTCCCACAATTCAAATACAAGGTCGTACTCCCCTTCTTGGTGAATGTCTTTGACAAATTCGCAAGAAAATTCCTCATATTGATCGAGCATAGATTGATAGCTTGAATGTTGCAGGAAGTTTTGATAGAAAAAGGCCGTGGTGAAAATAGGCGATCCGATTTGCTGCGGCTTCACATTGATATCCCGCACCATTTTCGGAAACGGATAAAACGAGTGATCCAGCCCGTCAAGTACGGAATCCTGCACCTTCTTAACAAACTGTGCGAACGGCTCTTTTCGATTCACTTTGTTTCGGATCGGAAGCATGTTGAGAAAATGGCCGATTACCGAGTCAAAACGCTCTTCCGGTCTGACCATGGCAGGCATTCCTACCACAATGTCTTCCTTATCCGTATATTTGCTTAACAGCACCATATAGCAGCTCAGAAAAACGGTTGACAGATTCGTTGAATAAGCATTAGCAAATGATGTCAATCCTTGCAGCAGCCGATCCGGAAGGCGGCGTGTATACGTATCTTCCGCAAACTCTGGTGCCGTTCGGCTTGTACGGATTGACGGAAGCTGAAGATCCGGCAAAGTTCCTCCGAGCTGTTCTTTCCAGTAGGAACGGGAGGCTTTGCTTTCTTCGCCCGCTAAGTACCGCTTTTCCCATGCCGCAAAATCATAGTGCGTGACAGCGGAAACAGATTGATCATTTTCTTTCCCTTGCAGCAGCGCCTCATAGTGATCAAGCAGACTATGAATAAATGTAATGGAAGAAACGCCGTCAAAGATGATATGATGGATCACCGCCAGTAAGAAATGCTCCGTATCCGACTTTGAAAACAGCTGTATGCGAAGCAACGGGCCGGATTCCTTTACGAACGGCTCTTTCACTTTTTTTCTGATCAAAGCGGGTATATCTGATTCTCTTACTTCGGAAATGTCTTCCTCCGTTAAATCGACAGAATACGCTGCTTCCACTAAATAAAAATCGCCGTCCGCTTCTTTCACAACACGCTTTAACATCGGATGCTGTTCTAATACAAGCTGAAAAGCCTGCTTTAGTTTCTCTTTGTCTATTACTGATGTAAATCGGAAACAGAGCGGAACATGATAACCAGATGATTCAGGCGACATTTTTTGCAGTGTCCACAGCCCTTTTTGAACCTCAGATAGAGGAAGCGCCGTTTGCTTTTTCTCTGTTACCGCAGAAGGTGCAGACTGAACCGGGATGAGCTGATCAGGCGTTTTTTCAGCTGTATAGGCAGCTAAAGCGCCAATGGTCGGATGCTTGTGCAGCTCCCTCGCCGTAAGCCTGATGTGATACGTTTTTTCGATTGATCTGGCGAGTCTCATCATTTTTATGGAGTTTACTCCAAGGCTTTGAAACGGAGTATCTGCGTCGATAAGTTCATCTGATATTTCAAGTTCATCTTTCAAAAAGCGGATAAATTCATTTTTGATCACTTTTTCCGCAGCAGGAGTTTCAGAGATGTCCGCACCCAGTCTTTTTTTATGTAAAGAATCAAACTGTCCTTGTTCGAAAGACGTTTTCAGCTGGGTGCGCTGGATTTTTCCGATCGCCGTTTTTGGAATGTCTTCTTTTGCCACCGGCAATAAATA
The DNA here is from genome assembly GCF_001584325.1 of Bacillus nakamurai. GTDB lineage: Bacteria > Bacillota > Bacilli > Bacillales > Bacillaceae > Bacillus > Bacillus nakamurai. The sequence goes on along the minus strand of NZ_LSAZ01000041.1, from coordinate 335,563 downwards.
GTCCGGTGTGACGCCGACTTTCTGTGTCACATGCTGATGAATGGTTTGGAGCAGCTTGGCCGTGCGGCTGTCATCCAATTGAACGGACGTGACAAAGAAAATCGCCAGCTTGTCTGTCGTGCTTTGATTCGGCCGGACGGCGCATGCGGCTGTAAATGACGTTTCAATTTCCGGTAATTCCTCAACGGCCGATTCAATCGCATGGCTGTAGAAATTCACACCGTTAATGATGATCGCATCTTTTGTGCGGCCCGTTATCGTCAGCCGGCCTTCACGCAAGAAGCCGAGATCTCCCGTTTCAAACCAGCCGTCTTCTGTGAAGACACTCTCATTTAAATCAGGACGCTCATAGTAGCCGCTCGTAACAGTCAGACCCGACACTTGAAACCGGCCGATTTCCCCTTCTTCCACCACTTGATTCCGCTCATCTGCAATCCTCATGTTAAATCCGGGAATCGGAAGCCCGATTTCGACGAAACGATCCTCGTCGCTCGTGTTTGCCCGCGTAAACTCGTCAGAGAAAATCACGCCTGAAGATGTTTCAGACATTCCCCATGCGGGCCTGATCGCATTAGCGGGCAGACCGTGCGGCTCAAGCAGCTCCATGATTCTGCGCCCGACTTTTGCAACTGCGGCCTCGCCGCCGTTCAGCATATAACGCATTGAGGATAAGTCCCAATTCCGTGCTTGAATGTCTTCTGCAAAGTCGGCGAGCAGACCGAAAGCAAAATTGGGCGCCCACGTAACGGAAGCGCGGTAATGATCAATCAAATCGAGCCATTTCAAAGGGTCCATCAAAATAGACTCACTCGGTATGTTGATTTCTTTACACCCAAGGTAAACATCGCGAAGATGGAGCATTCCGATCCCGCCGACATGATCAAAAGGCATCCAGTTAAACGTGATATCTTCACTTGTATAGCCCTGCATTTGAATATTTCCTTTCACCATGCACACGATGTTTTCATGGCTGAGCATAACGGCTTTCGGCGTGCCCGTGCTCCCTGAGGTTAACAGCAGCATCGCCAAATCTTCCGGACGGGGATGGTGCCAGTCTGTTTCCATATCTGCCGCTGACAGGTCTTCTGCGGCTAAAGCACAGAACCCGGCAAGTTCCTGCTCCTTCGCCCATTCTGTCATTTCTGCTAGCATCTCCCGGCTTGTGATTACAAATGGCTCATTTAAAAGCGTCCAGGCGTCTTTCAGTTTTTGAGTGCCGCTGTTCATTTCCGTATAAGCCGGTGCGGCTGCAAGCGGCACCGGAATGGCGCCCGCTAAAACACAGCCCCAAAAAGCGGGGATGAGCTGAGAATTGTCGCTGAGCTGCAAAATCACTTCATCTGCAGCTTTCACTCCTGATTGACGGAGCCCTTTTACAATTGAAAGAGCGATTTTTCTCAGACCGCTGTACGTCTGATATACTTCAGTGCCGTCAGGCTGGATATAGGTGATTCCCTTCGTGTCTCCCACTGCCGCGGCGGTTTTATGCAGAACTTCAGGAATCGTCATCGGCTGATCCGCTGAGAGCCGCAATGGTTTTCCATAGCTGACAGATGGTTTGAGTAACCCGCTTTCATTCATATCCCTTTTCATAGAGCTGCCTCCATTTCATCTGTATGTATGATGTATTTTTACACTCCGTACATGGTCGTGATCCGTTTTTTCACTTCTTCATCATGAAAGGTTTTGTCATGCATGATTAATTCCTTTTCAATAACGGCAGGCAGCTGCTCGCGAAACGGCGCCACTAAGTGCTTTTTCAATGTGATTAAAGAATTTCGCGGCTTTTCTGCAAGCTCACGGGCCAATTCCTTCGCATGGCTTAATACCTGCTGGCGCGGCAGCACCGGAAAAGGAACTCCCCTTTTCTCCAATTCACCGCCTCGGTAATGGCCGCCGTTCAACAGCATCTCATGCCCAAGGCTGAAGCCGAGCTTCTGAGGGACGATAAATGTAGCGCCCATTCCGGGGGTAAACCCGTATTTCATAAAGTTTGCGGTATATACGCTTTCTCTGCTTAAAATGACAAAATCAGCAAACAGCCCCATGACAAACCCGCCGCCGATTCCATGGCCCTGCATAGCGGCAATGACGGGAATATCACATTCCAGCGCCAACGAGTACATGCGGTCTTCTGTAAACTTCGTAATGCCCTGCTGAATTCTGAGCAGCCCTTCCTGCGTGCCTCCGGAAGCAAAGTAATTATCATAACCGGTTAAAATAACGGCTTTATAGGCTGAAGATGCCTGTATCCGTTCAAACGCCTCCATTAATCCATCTGTCAGCTCTTGTGAAAAGGCATTTTTGTGAGCTCTGTCTTGCATTGTCACTTGGATAATATCCGGTTGGATCTCAAGCAGTTCTACTGCAGCGTGCGGCATCATATCCTCCTAACTGTTTTCATTTTCCCAAGGAAACCGGCCCGTTTCTGCGTAACGGACAATGGCCGCTTGATTATCCCGGTCTGAAAACATAGCTTGGTTTTCCGCTAAAGCGTTTGATTTAGAGCGATAAACAAGGTCGTTCAGCGAGTCCATGTATTGTTTATAGCGGATGACGGCCTTTTTCGACAGCAGGCGGAGGCGAAGCAAATGCTTTCTCAGCTCCGCGCCGCTTTCCGGGCTGCAAACATCCGCAAGTCCCCATTCAAGCGCCTGCCGGACAGAAACGGGTTTTGTCATGATCGTCATATAATGCGCCTTTTGGGACCCGATCCGCTGAATCAAAAATGGCAGAACGCAAGCCGGAAAAAGTCCGAACAACAGTTCAGATAAGCTGAATGAAGCGGTCTCGTCCGCAATGACAATATCGCTGGCAGCTGCAAAGCCGACCCCTCCGGCATTTACTTTTCCGCGGACATGGGCGACTGTAATGTACGGCCCGGACTTTAATGCCAGCCATAAACGGTACAGCGGCTCCTGCGTTTCCGCATGCTGAATCCCCTGCCTCATCTTCTGATACATCTCGCCGAAATCAGCGCCAAAACAAAACACCTCCGGCAGCCCTTCAAGCACTACAACGGTAACCGATGCCTCACATTCAGAAAGGACATGCAGGCATTCCTCCACTAAACGGTCATTAATCGTATTATTGGCTTCAGGGCGGTATAAGGTAATGAAGCAGACATTTTGCTGAAAGCGGACCTGTATTGTGTCAAAGGTCACGGCAGCCACCTGTATTTCCGATGGAATTCGCTGATTTCTTCTAAATATAAACGCGGGCTTCCTTCGTGATGGCCTAAGATGCCCGGTATCATGTTCATATCCAGCTTTACATTACGGGTGCCGAACTTCACCATGCCGCTCCCTTTAAATAATTCTTCATACTCTTCCATTGACAGCCGGTACCTATTGTTCAGATGCTCTTCTATTCCAAATGAACGCTGCCGTGTTTGTCCCTCAGGCGTAACGATGCCGCTGTAAAATTCCGAGCAGCAGCCTGACCCGTAGGAGAAACAGCCGATCCGCTTTGACGTTTCAAATGTCCCTTGGTCGATGGTGCTTGCCAGCGCCAAAAGAACGGCAGCTCCCATAATATTTCCGACCCTTTGACAATAGCGCAATCCCGGCTCTACTCTGCTTTGGAAATCCTGTTCAATCTCAGCGCTTTTCGCTTTCGCGAGCTTGCGCATCATCGTGCGGTGCGCGCCTTTTACCATGCCGCCAAACGGCGTATGATAGGCCAAATAGTGAAACGTATCCTTGTAATCGGCAAGCGGCACGCGGTTTTTGTACTCCCGAAACGTCTGTTCACAGCAATCGAGATAAGACATCAGTGACAGGTCTGCATCTCCCGCTTCACTGTCGGGAATGGGGCGGCACGTATCCATCACTTCATATCCGTAGTAGCCGTTTGCACCCGCATCAGCCTGAAAAACGATCGGATTTTCGCCTACCAATAAGGCAACCGCACCCGCTCCGGCACTCGGTTCTGCGTAAGACCAATCCTCACTTAACGCGTCACCGCCTTCTGCAATTAAGAACCGGGAAATATCAGTCGCAACAACAAGCGCTTTCGCCCCCGGGGACGTTTGAGACAAAATAAAGTTGAGCGCCATCTGAAAACCCGCCGTTCCCGAATAACAGGCTTGTTTCAGCTCAAATAAACGGCAGTTCCGATTCAGGCCTAAGTGATCATGAATATATGTACTGAGTGATTTTCCGAAGTCAATGCCCGATTCCGAACAAGTAATCAGCAGTTCAATCCGGTCTTTTTCCGCCTCTGTCAAACGGTCAATAATCGGCTTTGCCGCATTAACACCGAATGTAACGGGATCTTCGTACGGAAGCGCCACCGCTTTTTCTTTCATCAGTAAATTCTCAAATCTGGCAGGGTCTAAATTTCTGTATGCCGCCAGCTGCATGACATCGAGATAAGCCGTACCGCCAAACACATTGATTGCTTCTATTCCGGCCGCAGCCATGATCTTCGCCTCCACGTATGTATTAAATTCCCGTTTTCGTTCGTTTTTTTAAATCAGACAGCCTGCACTTTTTCATACAGTTTTTCTGCTAATTCGCCGATATTCGTAACTCCTGTCAGCTCAACGCGTGGAATTTGCAGCGATAAATCCTCCAGCATCATCGTTATAATCTCAGCCCTGTCAACCGAATCCGCCCCTAAATCAGCTAAGCGGTCTTCAAATGAAAGCTCCCGGCCTTCTAATTCAGGCAAAACCTCATATATATTGCGTTGCAGCATTTCAAAAATCCTCTCTTTATTCATTGACATTTCCCCCTTAATCTCTTTCGTTTTATGAATATTCCATGTTTTCAACCTATCATTTCGTCTTGTCAACACGTTTCCAGAAATGCATTTATTTTTTTATTTAAAAGCGAAGCTGTCTCTTCCATAAGACGGCAGCCGATGTCATCAACGCGCCGGTTTTTCCATGATTCCAGTTCCGTCCCTTTAACCCATTGGTTAAATGCGCCTAATGCCGGTCCGCAATGAATTTGGTAATCCACCTTCGCTGCCGGGTCTCCTGTAATCGCCAAAGAAGAGCTCTGTCTGAAGTACCATTTGAATACAAGCGCCATTTTATGTTTCGGGTTCCGTTCAGCCTTTAACATCTCTTCATCTGTAAGACGTGCCTTCACTTCTTCGTAAACGTCTCTTATGCTGCGCTTGAAATATTTTTGTTCAATTTGAGTTAATGTTCTTTCGTCGATTTCCTCAAGTGAACTGTAACGCTGGTACAATTCATGCAGCTTACCGGCGCGTGTCGGGAAGAACAGCCCTTTCTTTAATACCTGCACTTTGCTGCCTGATTCAAACATATCCCCTGCGGGCGCGTAAGCCGTGTCCTGTACATTCATCTGCTGCAGAAGATCCTTTACCTTATCACTCGTTGCGGCTTCAACGGTGCATTGATTAATCGAGCCGGTCAGAATAAAGTCAGCCCCCAGCATAAATGCCGCCATTGCGGCCTCCGGCGTCCCGATTCCGCCTGCCGCTCCGACCCGGATCGTTTTATCATATTGATATTTCTTCATTATTTCGTCCCGCAGCAGGAGCATCGCCGGCATAAGACTGTAGGCGGATCCCCCGTCTGTATGGCCGCCCGAGTCCGCTTCCACGCAGATGTCATGCGCAACCGGGATTTCCCGCATTAGGTCTGCTTCTTCAGACGTAATTTTATTTTCCGCCTCCAGTTTTTGAAGGAGATGTTCAGGGGCCGGACTTAAAAACGCTTCCGCTACCTCAGGGCGTGACAGCTTGGCAATAATACGGTGCCGGGGAATAACCTTACCATCATTACCGCGCTTTAATCCCTTAGCGCGAAACCTTACTAAAGCGGGAGTTACCGTTAAAAATGCCGATGCCTCCAGATTTATGACACCGTGTTTCAGTAAAAGGTCAATCATTTTTTCTTCTGAATCTGTATGCTTCATATTGTGTACGACATTAATGCCGAAGGAGCCGCCGTGCTGAAGTTCGTTTTGAATCGACAAAATGGCGTCCTCAGCTTGCGGGATGCTTAAACCGCCTGTTCCGAAAAAACCCATCATGCCTTTTTTAGCCAGTTTAACGACCATTTCTTTTGATGCGATTCCGCGGTACATACCGCCGGCCAGATAAGCGTATGTCAGCTGATAATCGTGTTTAAACTCTTCATTTCCTAATGACGCCGCTCTAATAGCAGGCCGGGCCGTGACGGCCTGAGCTTTTGCTTCTTCTGTAATCGGCTCTGCTTCAGCCGTAATTCTCTGAATAAGCCCGGTCAGCACTTTTCCCGGTCCTATCTCCTCAAAGCTCATGTCTTGTCTGCCCATTAAAAACCGGATACTGTCTGTCCAGTTCACCGTGCCGCTGATTTGTTCCGCCAGCGTTTCCTTTATCCTTGCTTGTTCATACGGCCTTGCCGTCACATTTGAAATAACGGGAATCGACAGCGGATTAAAGTGAAGGGACTCAATAAAATGTGTAAACTCCTTCTTCGCCTCACTCATATATCTTGAATGGAAGGCTCCGCTGACATTTAAGCGATGGACCATTTTTACGCCTTTGACCGCTTCAAATACGGCTGCGGCTTTTTCAATATCTTCTTTATATCCGGAAATCACGATTTGCTGAGGTGTGTTGATATTGGCGATATCTATCATATGTAATTGATATTCTCTTAAAACGTCTGTCACTTGCTGATGATTCAGGCCGATCACGGCTGCCATGCCGCCTCCTGATGCGCGGCTCATCAGCTCCCCTCTTTTTTTGACAAGCTGTAAGCCTTCGGCAAAATCAAATGCACCCGCTGCGTATAAAGCGTTGTATTCTCCTAAACTGTGTCCCGCCGCAAAATCCGGTTTCAGTCCGGTTTCCTCAGTCTTTTTCAAATACCAGAGAGCGTTGACGATATACAGCGCCGGCTGGGTAAATTGTGTTTGATGTAAACGTTCCCCATCCTGACACAGCTCTTTCACCGAGTATCCGAGAATATGATCGGCCTTTGCAGTCAGCTCGGGATACTGATCAAATAAATCGGCCCCCATGCCTTTTTGCTGAGAACCTTGGCCGGGAAAAACAAAGGTAATCATCTCATTGTCTCCTTCCGGGCGATGATAAAATGATGTCTTCTATTTGCTGTAAATGGCTTAATTCTTTATGAAACGGCGTCATGATTGTGCGGATGCGTTCTGCCGAATCTGCCGGAAGCAGCTGTTTGGCAAACGCCGCCAACGTTCCGGACGGTCCCGCATCAATATACACGCCTTGCTGACGGCTTTCTGCATATTGAAGCGCTTCACGAAATCGGATCGGCTTTCTTACTGCATCCCAGAAAAAATCTTTTTGGACGTCTGTCACGATGCCGCCGGACATACTGGAAATATAAGGCATCGAAGGAGGCTGCATTGACTTTGTGTCTAAAAAGCGTTTAAACTGCTGCTCCGCCGGGTCAATCAGCGCTGAGTGAAATCCATACGAAACCGGTAAAAGCTGATGAGGAATCTGCTTTTCTCTCAGAAATTCCATCATCTCTCTTACCTTTTCCTGTTCTCCGGAGATGACAAAGTGAGAATGATAATTAACAGAAGCCAATTCACTCTGCTCATATAACATTGGATATTCTTGATATAATTGCGGATCGCCAAGTATCGCAAGCATACTTCCTTTGCGGCATGTTTCTTCAATGATTTTGGCCTGTTCCAGCACGCAATCCAAGGCATCTTCGGCGCTCAGTACACCAGATACGGCAGCCGAGGCGTATTCTCCGAGACTCGCCCCGATGACGAAATCTGGACGGATGCCCTTTTTCTCCATCGCGTAAGCAAGTGCATACTCAGCCATAAAAATCGCGGGGTGAGTAAGAAGAATGCGGTCAAGCGGATCAGACAGCCGCTTGGCCGAATGATAAACCTCTTTTATCACAGATAAACCGGTACGCCTCGCAGCAAAATCGTCCATGTCCAGCATCTTCTGCCGAAAAGCGGGGTTATGGTTAAACAGTTCTTTTCCCATCTGATAATATTGGGAGCCCTGTCCAGAAAACATGAAAACAATTGGCTGATTCATTTGTTCTCCTTTTAGCTGCTTATTTTTTTAAAATATTGATTTATGAGATTCATGATGTCGTGTGCGAATGAGGGTGGTCATGATGATTTTTGACTTGCACATAATGTGAAAGGTAATGACTTTTTCCTTAGTGCCGCTAAACGGCGCCCGAAGGTTCAGTTTCTTTTTTAATGCGGTGAATGAGACCTGTCAGCACATGGCCCGGGCCTACTTCTTCGAATTCCATCCGGCCTTTGTTCATCAGGTAATGGATGCTTTCGTTCCATCGGACTGAATGGTCGATCTGATCGGCCAGAACCGAGCGGATTCCGTCTTGTTCATAAGGTCTGGCATGTACGTTCGAAATGACAGGAATTGATATAGCAGAAAAATGAAAAGACTGTAAAAATTTTTTGAACTCTTCTTTTGCTTCGCTCATATATCTGGAGTGAAAAGCGCCGCTCACGTTTAAAGGGTGAAACATCGTAACATCTTTTATTCCTTCAAACACTGCTTTTGCCCTTTCAATATCTTCTTTACGTCCAGAAATGACAACTTGATGAGGGGAATTGATATTGGCAATATCAACCGTATGTAATTCACGGGTATGGAGTACGTCCGCAACCTGGCTTTCAGTTAAACCCATCACGGCGGCCATTTTTCCATCGGTGGCCATACTCATTAATTCGCCTCTTTTGCGGACAAGCTGTAAGCCCGTGATAAAATCAAATGCACCCGCTGCAAACAGTGCATTATATTCTCCCAGACTGTGACCGGCTGCATAATCGGGCTGAATGTTTGTTTCTTGGATTTTTTTCAAGTAGCTTAACGCATTGACAACATATAAAGCAGGCTGAGTGAATTGTGTTTTGTGAAGGTTAGAATACGGATTTTCCAAACAAAGCCGTTTCATAGAGTATCCGAGCGTTTCATCAGCCTGCTCAGTCAATTCTTTAAATTCGTCAAAAAGTGAACTGCCCATTCCCTGTTTCTGAGAACCTTGTCCCGGGAATAAGTATGTGATCATTTTCTCAGCCATCCTTTCTCGGATTTAGATAGAAAGCATGTTCATGTTGATAGTAACTTCACAAAAATACCATGTCAAGTTAATTTCTCCTACGGCAGCCCCTTCAGAATGCCTAATTTCTCCTAGCCGGCAGACGATTCAGGGCTTTCGAAATGAAAATAAGCAGAACGACCCATTCGACACATTTTGCGCACAATCTCGCAAACCCCTGTTACTCAGCAAAATCCCGCCCGAAAACAGGTAACAATCATTTATAGCTTTCCTTTCAGATATAAGCCAGAATAGTCAAATAGCACTAAATTTCAAAAATAACCAATACAAACACGTTATTTAAAATCGAACAGTCCTTTTTGATTTTTTCTGTTTCGGAAATTCACAAAATGTTCTTTTTTATCAATTTGAAAATAAATATTATACTTCAGAAGGCGGTCCATCTTTTGGCCCGGCTCCTCTCCGAATGAATGCCCCGGGTACACCCGCACGTCAGGGGGAATGAGGGCTTTGATCCGCTGTATACTGTCAAACATATCCTCAGCAGAGCTGCCTCTGTCCTCACATATGCCGCAGCCTTCAATAAACACTGTATCCCCTGTAAAAAGATGGTCAGAAAGCAAATAACACATCCCTCCCGCCGTGTGTCCCGGGGTCAGTATACTTCTGATCACAAAGCCTCCCGCCGCAAAAATCTGTCCGTCTTCGAGAGCTATTAAATTTTTGCACCGAAATTGATAAAAGCTGATCTCTTCTGCCGACATGTACACATCAGAATGATAGATCTGCTGCAAAGGCTCTACGAGATTCACATGGTCATAATGCGAATGAGTCAATAATATAGCGGATAAATCAACATCCAATTCATATAACGTATTTGTAATTTTATCGATTTCCCACGACGGATCAACAACTATCGCAGATTTTCTGGCACGATCCGCGATGATATAACAATAGTTGGACCACATCTGGTGAAATGTTTTGATTTGATGAACTTCATATGTATGATCCATTGTCACCATTCCTATTTGTAATATCCGGACATACAAATGATTCTTCCGCCCGGCCTACTGTTTCCACTTTATCAGATGGCAGATTGATTTTCCATGGATTTTCCGGTAAAGATAAAAAAACTGTTTACATCAACAAAAAGACCCAATCGGAGGCTTTTCGGCAATATGTTATCTTAATATATAAGGAAATAAGAATGTTCATTCACCTGAATACTTTAGGGAATTTTATTCAGAAAATGAAGGATGTATTTGAGCTTTAGTTAGTGAGAAAAACAAAATGAAAAAGCACGACTAACGAACTGGTAATTACGAATCATTACCATCGTAACCTCAATTTATCAAAATGTTATAACATTAATATTAGAATAGTATTTTAAACCGATTGAAGTATGATGACATAACTTACTTAATGCCCAAGGAAACAGTCTATAAATTCCCCCGTATTGTTCTGCGTAAATTGTTCACAGTAATTTAACAATTATTAACAAGGAAAAATATAGAAAATATCTAATTCTATTGTTGTCTCAGGCCCGATTAAGGTTCAAGACTATTCCATCACATTAAAAGCAGGAGAAACACGAGACATTTCTAACCCGGCAGCCTATTACTATTCCTCTGATTCGAGCGGTGCAGCAACTGTAACACAGGGCGGAGTAGTTAAAGGTGTAAGAAGGGCTCGGCTACTATTACTTTACTAAAGCAAGATAGGCCCGTTCTCGGGAAAGTATATGTCACTGTTCAATAACCATTAGCATGTTCCGAGCCGCAAGAAGAAACTCTTCTTGCGGCTTAATGTTATCATTTGCTTAGTCCCACCTTTATGCACCTGCCTGTCCCACAAGTTGTTTTCCTGCCGCACCATATATACTGAACCAACAAAAAACGGACACTGATTTACACAGTGTCCGTACGTTTTTGGGTGATCATATCGGCGCTTCTACATCACGCGCTTAAACATCTTTTCCATCTCGTATGTGCTGTGGTGAATGATAATCGGGCGGCCGTGCGGGCATGTGAATGGGTCTGTTGTGCCGCGCAGGTCGTCCAGCAGCGCTTTGATCTCATCGTTGCGCAGATGGCGGTTCGCTTTGATCGAGCCTTTGCAGCTCATCATAATGGCCGCTTCTTCCCTCAGCTTTTTAATGTCGATTTGTTTGGCATCCAGCACCTGCTGAATGATTTCTTCAATCAGCTCGGCCTCTTCTCCTTTCGGAAACCAGGCCGGATGGCAGCGGACGATGTAACTGTTGGAGCCGAACGCTTCTAAAAATACGCCGACGCTTTCAAGCTCCTGCTGATGCTGTTCGATGATAAGCGCTTCATTTGCAGCATAATGAAAGGTGAGCGGCACGATCATATCCTGCACCTCAGCCTCAACCTGCCCGACCTTTTCCCGAAAATATTCATATTTAATCCGTTCCTGGGCGGCGTGCTGGTCAATGATGTACAGGCCGTTTTCATTTTGGGCTAATATATATGTCCCGTGCATTTGGCCGATCGGATACATGACCGGGACTCTTTCTGACGGCTCTCCCTCATAGACCGGTTCCTCTGGGGCAGCCTGCACTTCAGGAAGCGGCTCCGGTGTTTCCGGCCGTTCGATTTCGGGCAGTATCTCATGTTCTGCTTCTTCTGCGAGAACCTCTTCTTCTTTTACCGGCTCAGGCTCTTTTACAACCGAACTCAGCTTCAGCGGGGAGTAGGACGGCTCATATGTTTTTTCAGGGAGCTTTCGATCATGGGCGCTTTCGTCAAACGTCATAAATTGCTGTTCGTTTTTTATTGGCGGCGGCGTTGATTTCTTCGGCAGCTGGGCGCTCGGAATAAGCCGCTGCCGCTTAAATACATCCTTAATGCCGTCACGGATCAGCTCGTGCAGCTCTGTCTCTTTGCTGAGGCGGACCTCAAGCTTTGACGGATGAACATTGACATCGACCAATATCGGGTCCATCGTGATTTCAATAAACGTAATCGGATGGCGGCCGATCGGAAGAAGCGTATGATAGCCCTCATGCACCGCTTTGACAAGCGGGAAATTTTTAATGTATCTTCCGTTAATGACTGACGACATATAGTTTCTGGATGCGCGCGTGATTTCCGGCAGCGCAATAAACCCTTTCACCTCAAAATCGAGTGAGCTGGCATGGAGCGGTATCATTTTTTTAGCGACCGCCGTCCCGTAAATCGCCGCCAGCACGTGGCGTACATCTCCGTTGCCGTTTGTTTGCAGCAGATTTTTCCCTTGATGGCGGAGGCGGATGGATACTTCAGGATGCGCGAGGGCAATCCGGTTAACGACATCCGTAATATTGCCAAGCTCCGTATGCACGGTTTTCATATATTTTAAACGGGCCGGTGTATTAAAGAACAGATTGGTGACGACGATTTCCGTTCCTTTTCTGCTTGAGGATCTCTTTTCAGAAATGATATTCCCGCCTTGGAGAATGAGATGCGTTCCCGCTCCCTCACCGACGCTCGTTTTTATTTCCAAATGTGAGACTGACGCGATACTTGGCAAAGCTTCTCCGCGGAAACCGAGTGTTCTTACCCGAAACAGGTCGTTTTCATCTTTGATTTTACTTGTCGCATGGCGGCGGAAAGCCCGTTTGCAGTCATCGGTTTCCATCCCTTCGCCATTATCGAGCACCCGAATGGACGAAAGCCCCGCTTCCTCAATGTCGATTTCAATGACTGTACTGTTTGCGTCAATCGCATTTTCCACTAATTCCTTGACGACAGAGGCCGGCCGTTCCACCACCTCGCCGGCCGCTATTTTGTTTGAAAGTTCATCAGACAGCTGGATGACTTTTGCCAAGTCCATCACCTCTTTCTATTTTAATTTCTTTTGGAGCTTGTACATCTCGTTCATTGCTTCAAGCGGTGTCATATCGAGAATATTGATCGTTTTAAAGGCTTCCAGCACTTGTTTTTCTTTTTTAGACATGGCAGGAACCGCGCTTTCCTTCTCCCCTTCTTCAAAGAAGGACAGCTGGGCCGGTTGTTCTTTCACAGCAGTTTTTTTCTCCTCTGGCAATTGGAGTCCCGGTTTATTCTCTGACTGTTCTAGCTCTTTCAGGATTTCTTGCGCCCGGCTGATCAGATCATCCGGAAGCTCGGCAAGCTGGGCGACATGAATGCCGTAGCTCTTATCAGCGGCCCCTTCCTTTATTTGATGGAGAAAGACGACCGTCCCATTGTATTCCTCGGCGCGCACATGGACGTTTTTCAGCTGAGGAAGCTTATCCTCAAGCACTGTCAGTTCATGGTAATGCGTACTGAACAGTGTTTTCGCGCCGATATGATCATGAACATATTCAATAATTGCCTGCGCAAGCGCCATTCCGTCGTATGTTGAGGTGCCGCGGCCGATTTCATCGAACAAAATCAAGCTGTTTTCTGTGGCGTTCACTATCGCGTTTTTCGCCTCCAGCATTTCCACCATAAAGGTGCTTTGTCCGGAAATTAAATCATCCGCAGCTCCGATTCTCGTAAAGATCTGGTCAAAAATCGGCAGGACCGCTTCTTTTGCGGGCACAAAGCAGCCGATCTGGGCCATGATGGAAAGGAGGGCGATTTGTCTCATATACGTGCTTTTTCCTGACATATTCGGCCCTGTGATCAGGAGCATTTCTCTTGATTCGCCCATCATACAATTGTTAGGCACATATTCCTGGCTGTCCATCACTTTTTCAACGACGGGATGTCTTCCTTCAATCACTTTGACCTCATTTTCAGAAAAGACGGGCTTCGTATAATGCCTGCTTTCACTGATCGTCGCAAAGCATTGCAGGGCATCGAGTTCGCTCATATGTTTCGCCAAGCGCTGCAGGCGCGGAATAAATTGCTTCACCTTTTCACGCAATTCGGCAAAAAGCTCGTATTCCAGCTCGCAGATGTTGTTTTCCGCTTCTAAGATAAGCGCTTCTTTTTCCTTTAATTCCGGTGTAATATACCGTTCGGCATTCGTCAGCGTCTGCTTCCGCTCATATCGTCCGTCCTCAAGCAAATGAAGATTTGCTTTTGTAACCTCGATATAGTAGCCGAATACTTTATTAAAACCGACCTTCAACGAGCGAATGCCCGTATATGCGCGTTCCTGCTGTTCAAGGCGGGCGATCCAGTCTTTTCCGTTTTTGCTGGCATCCCTGTATTCATCAAGCTTTTGGTGATAGCCGTCTTTAATTAAGTTTCCTTCTTTTAAAGATAACGGCGGGTTTTCGTATAACGCCTCTTCCAACAGCTCAAGCAGGTCGGTGCACGGATCAATCAGGCGGGCACGCTCTTTCGCTTTTTCATGCTGGAGAGATGCCACAAGCTGTTTAATGCTCGGCACTTGCTTTAAAGATTCTTTCAGCTGGATTAAGTCCCGTGCATTCACGTTGCCGAATGCAACACGGCCCGCGAGACGCTCCAAATCGTAAACTTCTTTCAGCCGCTCGCGCAGATCCTCACGCTCAAACAGATGGTTAATCAGCGTTTCGACCATTTCCTGCCGCTCTTCGATTTGCGCCGCCCTGATTAACGGACGGTCGATCCACTGCTTAAGAAGCCTGCCTCCCATGGCTGTTTTCGTCTCGTCTAACAGCCAGAGCAATGACCCTTTTTTATTTTTAGAACGGATTGTCTCAGTCAGCTCAAGATTCCGCTTTGAATACAGATCGATTTTCATCGCTTCTTCTAATTCATATACTTGGACAGGCTGAAGATGATCCAGACTCCTTTTTTGCGTTTTCTGCAAATACGTATATAAACGCATAAAGGTTTCTGTCAGCTCTTCACCGGGCAGATGCTTCGCAATGTCAATCCGCTCTTCGATTTTTCCGTCTTCGATTGAGATCGTTGCGCCGCACCGCTCTTTCAGCTGAGCCGCCGTCTTTTCGTCAAACTTGCTTGAAACAACGATTTCCCTTGCGCCGACTGAATAAATTTCCGACATGACATCTTCAATCCGTTCAATAAAAACGGCTAAATTTTCTCCGGTCGTTAAGTCTGATAATGCCAGTCCGTAGCCGTTTGGAAATTCAGATACGGAAGCGATAAAGTTGTTTTCCGACTCGTGAATGCCTTTTCCGTCCATCACGGTTCCCGGTGTGATCAGCTGGACGACTTCACGCTTGACTACGCCTTTTGCCGCCTTCGGATCTTCTGTCTGCTCACAAATCGCCACTTTATATCCTTTTTTAATCAGCTGTTCGATATAAGCGGCCGCAGAATGATACGGCACGCCGCACATCGGAATTTTATCGGCCGAACCGCCGTCACGGCTTGTCAGTGTAATCTCAAGCTCTTGTGAAGCCTTTTTCGCATCATCAAAAAACATTTCATAAAAATCACCAAGCCGAAAAAATAAAAAGGCATCTTGGTGCTCTGCCTTTATCTTTAAATATTGCTGTATCATAGGCGTATAACTAGCCATCATTTAATCCCTCACTATGTATCAACGTTTCTCTATTCCGCATCCCATTATAACATAAACGAAAGAGTGATATCTTCATATAAAAAAGAGGCTTGGGGTGCTTAACTCCCCTAGCCTCTTTTTTATTCTTCAGGATCTCCAACTAAAAACTCAGGGTTAATGTCCTCTAATTCCTCGTCAAGATCATCTTCCCAATCGTCGTCATCATCCTCTTCCCAGTCCGGGTTCACCTCAACGACCACTTTCGTTTCACCGACCACTTCAGCTAAAAATTCTCTTTCAGCCTGAACGACGATTTTATTTCCGTTAGGAGAAATGGTCACTTCAAGACAGTTTGGCTGCTGCAGCACTTTTGCAATTACCTCGTGCTCATCATCTAAGTAATTTGTGTCTCTGTACCTGAGCTTGATAACATCTACATATTTAACTCTTTCAGTAACAACCTCTGTTTTTGTATTGTCGGAGTAAGAGTACCAGACGTTTATATCATAATACCCTTCAACTTCTACCGTTTTTCCGATTTTTTCGGCATCGTACTTGTGGTTGATAATCCAGCCGCCCAATATACTTGACGGTTTTTCATCGGGAGAGATCGTATTGGTGCATTGAGTGAACTTTCTGCCTTTCGCAACTACCGCTTTCGTAATAATTTCTCTGTATTCAGACATTCCGTTATGCCTCCTTGTTCTTCTTCGTGATATCTTATGCTGGGCATTCGTCTAATGTGCATTTTTATAAAGAAAATATAAAAATACAAAGTTTCTGTTTCATTGTATGCAGCCCTGCCCAGAAACTTTACTTTTAAGTCTGATAAGTTTCGCGCGGGAAAAGGACAAAAACCATTATAGAATATTTAGTTCATAGTTTAATTAGTTCATTTAAAAGCAAAAAAAACACGGGGCCTTTTAAAGGCCTCGTGTTAAAAGGAACAGCTGTTATTCGAATGTTTCACCTTTGAACCGGTTTCTCCCGTGAGCAGGTTGCCGCCGGTCGATGTGATGATTTCATTTGTGACCTGGTTGGAAATCGTATGTGCCACAAGCTGCAGAAGATCGTTGACCTCAAGCTGGGAATCTCTGAATTCCTGAATGACCGGAATGCCCTCCAGCTCTTCCTGCAAAGCGTCAATTTTATTTTCAACTTGCTTCAATGCTTCAGGCTTTTCATAATGCTTTAAATTGACGGCTTGCTTTTGCAGGGCCTTAATCTGACTAATAATCGACGATACTTTTTCATTTTCGTTGATCTGCGCCTCCGCGCGTTTAAAAAAATCAACTTCTTCCGTTTCCGAGATCATTTTCGCAAGATTCCGGGCTTGCTGTACAATGTCTTTCTTAGAGTAAAGCGTCATTATTAATTCACCTCGATTGCTTCTCCTGCCATCACTCCGTCAAGCGACCATGTTTTCGCCTGCTGGATTTTGACGCGTACAATCTTGCCGATGGCCTCTTTCGGCCCTTTGAAATTGACGAGCTTGCTTTTTTCCGTATAGCCGGCAAGAATGTCAGGGTTGTTTTTGCTTTCTCCCTCGACTAATACTTCGACGGTCTTGCCTTCATATTCCTTCATTTTTTTGGCTGAAATTTCTTTAACCAAATCATTGAGGCGCTGGAGACGTTCTTTTTTGACCCTCATCGGCACATTGTCTTTCATTTTCGCAGCCGGTGTGCCTTCACGAGGAGAATAAATAAACGTATAGGCGCTGTCAAATTCCACTTCACGGTATAAAGAAAGCGTTTCTTCAAACTGTTCGTCCGTTTCATTCGGGAAACCGACGATAATGTCTGTTGTTAATGAAGCGTTCGGCATGGCCGCTTTGATTTTACCGACAAGCTCCATGTAGCGCTCTCTGTCATATTTGCGCGCCATCATTTTTAACACTTCAGAGCTTCCCGATTGAACAGGGAGATGAATATGATCGAGCAGGTTGCCGCCTTTGGCAAGCACTTCAATAAGGTGATCGTCAAAGTCACGCGGGTGGCTCGTTGTAAACCGGATTCTCGGGATATCAATTTTACGCAATTCGTCCATTAAATCACCGAGTCCGTACGTCATATCCTCAAAATCTTTTCCGTACGCATTTACGTTTTGGCCGAGAAGGGTGATTTCTTTATAGCCTTCACTCGCAAGCCTTCTCACTTCCTGAATAATCTCTTCAGGCCGGCGGCTTCTTTCTTTTCCGCGGGTATACGGCACGATGCAGTATGTGCAGAACTTGTCACAGCCGTACATAATGTTAACCCAGCCTTTAATTTTTCCGTTGCGGACTTTCGGAAGGTTTTCAATGACGTCTCCTTCCTTCGACCACACTTCGATGACCATCTCTTTTGATAAATAAGCTTCTGATAACAGCTCAGGCAGACGGTGAATGTTGTGCGTGCCGAAAATCATATCGACAAACGGATGCTTCTTTAAGATGCGGTTTACGACTGATTCTTCCTGTGACATGCAGCCGCATACACCTAAAATAAGATCGGGGTTATTTTTTTTGAGCGCCTTTAAATGGCCGAGCTCCCCGAACACTTTGTTTTCAGCATTTTCCCGGATCGCACAGGTGTTTAATAAAATTACGTTGGCATCATCAACTGAATTTGTCGCTTTATAGCCGAGAGCCATAAAAATACCGGCCATCACTTCTGTATCGTGTTCGTTCATTTGGCAGCCATACGTGCGGATATAAAACTTCCTGCCGTCACCGAGGCCTTTAAAGTCTTCTGAGATTTTAAAATCGTTATGATATTGAACGGCTTCCTTGCCGCGTTTTTTCGCGTCTTTTAAAGAAGGCGGGATATATACGGCTTCAAAATACTTGCTGTAATCCTTTTCGGATTTTTTGTCCGCTGGATTCACTTGTCCGCTTTCTTGTTTTTGCTTTTCATTCATATTCGAATGTCTCCTTTCAACCGAAACTTCTACCCTCAAGTATACTGGTTATAGCCGATCGGCACAACCGCCAGCCTATCATAGTACACCTTACTGAGAATAAGAATCAATAAGAAATAAAAAAGAGGGGATATCCCCCTCTTATACGAGCTGAAGCCCTTTTACAGCTGACCGGATGACCTCAAGCGCCCGATCGAGCTCTTCTTCCGTATGCTCCGCCGTAATGATCGTGCGAATTCTTGCTTTTCCTTCCGCGACAGTAGGATATACAATACTTTGAGCAAAGACGCCGTCCGACAAAAGACGGTCAGAAAACGCCTGGGCTTTTTCTTCCTCGCCGATTAAAATCGGGATGATCGGTGTTTCGCTTTTTGTTAGCGTCAGCCCCATTTGAATCAGTTTGTCTTTAAAATACGCCGTGTTTTTCCAAAGCCTTTCCATATGCTCCGGCTCTTCCAGCAGCACATCAATGGCTTCTATGCAGGCAGCCGTCACCGCCGGCGGATGTGAAGTGCTGAATAAAAACGGACGCCCTTTATGACGCAGGTAATCAATGAGAACCTGAGACCCGGCGGCGTAACCGCCCAGCACTCCGATTGCCTTGCTTAATGTGCCCACCTGAATGTGCACTCTGCCGTCAAGCCCGAAATGATTAACGGTTCCCCGCCCGTTTTTTCCGAGCACACCGGAAGCATGCGCATCATCTACCATTACAAACGCATCGTATTTCTCGGCCAGATTTACGATATCGGGCAAAGGTGCGATATTGCCGTCCATGGAGAAAACACCGTCGGTTACGATCAGCCGCATGCGGTAATTCATTGATTTTTTCAGCACTTTTTCCAAATCATCCATATCAACATGGCGGTACACCTTTTTGTCTGCTTTTGTCAGCCTGATTCCGTCAATGATAGAAGCATGATTCAATTCGTCAGAAATAACAATATCCTCTTTTGTGAGAATGCTTGATAATACGCCTTGATTCGTTGTGAACCCCGATTGAAAAACAAGGGCCGCTTCTGTTTTCTTAAAGGCTGCGAGTTTTTTCTCCAATTCATTGTGCATCGTAAAGGTTCCGGCGATCGTCCGCACCGAGCCCGTCCCCGCTCCGAACTCATCTGCGGCGCGTTTGGCCGCTTCTACTAACCTCGGATGTGAAGTCAACCCGAGATAGTTGTTGGATGAAAGCTGAATGACCTCTTCTCCTTTGACCTTTACAGAAGGCCCCTGCTTCGTTTCAATTTGTTTTATCTGCTGCCATGTCTTATTTTCTTTCATTTTATCAAGTTCACTTTTCAAATATTCAAATTCTTTCATGATAAAACCCTCCCCTTATGGTATTAAAATGACTTTCCCGCACTGGCCCTTTCTCATCAGGTCAAATCCTTTTTCAAATTCCTCGAGCGGGAATTGATGAGTGATGACCGGTGTCAGATCAACGAGCTGAGATTCAAGCAAGTGAGATACCTGCCGCCAGGTTTCAAACATTTTTCTGCCTGTAATGCCTTGGACGGTAAGGCCTTTAAATACGACGTCATTTGTCAGATCTATCGTTACCGGATTTTCCGGCAGGCTTAACATATGGAATCTTCCCCCGTTGGCTGCCATTTTTAACCCTTGGTCTATGGCTTGGGGATGGCCTGACATTTCGCAGACAAGATCGATGCCTTCTCCCCCGGTTAATGCGTCAATCACTTCAAGCGGGTCTTCTTTATCAGCCGAGATGGTGACTGTAGCCCCCATTTTTTTCGCAAGCGACAGCCTGTAGTCATTTTTATCAATGGCGGCAATTCGGGCTGCGCCTGCTGCTTTTGCTACGGCCACTGCCATCAGTCCGATCGGTCCGCAGCCGATAATCGCTGCGGAACCGCCCGCCGGCTGACTCTCCAGTACCGTGTGCACCGCATTTCCTAACGGCTCCTGAACGGAGGCGACTGCCGGGTCCATATCAGCAGGGTTTTTCCAAATGTTTTGGGCCGGCACTTTAACGTATTCAGCGAAGGAACCGGCTGTATCAACGCCGAGGATTTTTGTATGAGTGCACACATGCTGCTTACCCGATAAACAAGGGATACAAGTGCCGCAGACAATATGTGTTTCCGCCGACACATAGTCCCCTTTTTTGACATTTGTGACGTGTTTTCCTGCTGCTTCTACGATACCGCTGAATTCATGTCCAAATACTTGAGGTGTTTTGATTCGTTTTTGTGCCCATTGGTCCCAGTTATAAATATGCACATCTGTACCGCATATAGATGCGGCTTGTACTTTAATAAGAACTTCATTCTCATTTATGGAAGGTATAGGAATTTCCTTCAATATAGCACCGAAAGCGTTTTCATTTTTAACGATAGCTTTCATCTTTCCTCCCAACATGTACACTCCTCCTCAAAAAACGTTGTTATAACTGGATTGTACCATGGGATTAGATAGAGGTAAACAGCACTGTCCACTAGAAAAAGACAACTGCTTCCACCTGGAAAAATGGGCGGGGTTTTTTTAAAATATTATATGAATAAAGTCGTTCATCATTTGTTCACGCTACCAGTATAATATTGTGAGAAAATATAACAGCAATAAAAACAACCTGCTCGCATGATGCAAGCAGGTTGAGAATGTACATTTTTTGTTAACGGGGTTCGACAATTAATTTAATTGCCGTTCTTTCCTCTCCGTCAATCTGTATATCTGTAAAAGCTGGAATACAAATCAAATCTACGCCGCTTGGCGCGACAAAGCCTCTCGCAATGGCAACCGCTTTAACAGCCTGGTTTAAGGCGCCCGCCCCAATCGCTTGAATTTCGGCCGCTCCGCGTTCTCTCAACACGCCAGCCAGCGCGCCTGCTACTGAATTTGGACTTGATTTTGCTGAAACTTTTAAGATTTCCATTTCTGCTCCCCCTTAGTTTTACAATGGATAAGTGAGTGTTCATTAGAACAATCATTATTAGATGTTGCTATCCAAAAAGCCATCCCCACAATGCTTTTCAAAAATAGCGGGCTACCTTCCATTTCTACTATATTCACTAAGAAGTTGCTATATTCCTGCTTTTCCTTTTAATATTTTTATAAAATAAACATGTGTACACCTATTCAAAGAACATATGGTCATCATTTATTAAAATCCGTTCGATTTTAACGGCTTTTTTCGTTTGCTCATCAATGTCAATGAGCACTCCGCTCAGCGTTGTTTTTCCTTCCGCGACCGTAAACCGGACCGGAAGATTGGTTTTGAACCGCTTAATAATCGTTTCTCTGTCCATTCCAAGAATGCCGTCATACGGCCCTGTCATTCCCACATCAGTAATATATGCAGTTCCCTTCGGCAAAATGCGGTTATCTGCTGTTTGCACATGTGTATGCGTCCCTACAACCGCAGATGCTCTGCCATCTGTGTACCATCCGATCGCAAGTTTTTCGCTTGTCGCTTCGGCGTGAAAATCAATAAAAACGTACGGCGTGCGTTTTTTTGCTTCTGCAATTAATTCATCCGCCTTTAGAAATGGATCATCAAGCGGCGGAAGAAAAGTGCGGCCCTGTAAATTGATGACGGCAAGCTCTTTTCCTTGTGCTTTCACATACGTCATGCCTTTTCCCGGTGTTCCTTCCGGAAAGTTTGCAGGGCGGACAAGGTGCGGCACGTCATCAATAAAATCAAAGATTTCTTTTTTATCCCACGTATGGTTTCCCATCGTAATAGCGTCCGCTCCCGCCTCCATCAGGCTATGGTAAATTTTTTCCGTCAGGCCTTTGCCGTGTGCAGCATTTTCTCCGTTAATGATTGTAAAATGCGGCTTATGTTTTGCTTTTAGTTTCGGGACATATTCTTTTACCATGTCGCGGCCAGGGGAGCCGACAACATCGCCAATAAATAAAATTCTCATGCTTTGTATTCCTCTCTTTTTCAGCTTTTGCTAATCAAAAAAATAAAGTGATGCGCTAAGCATCACTTTATTTTGCATACTCTACGGCCCGAGTTTCTCTTATCACAGTCACTTTAATGTGGCCCGGATAATCAAGCTCGTCCTCAATTCGTTTACGGATGTCACGCGCCAAACGATGGGCTTCTAAATCATTAATGGAATCCGGCTTCACCATAATACGAACTTCACGGCCTGCCTGAATCGCAAATGATTTTTCGACACCTTCGTAAGACTCGGAGATTTCTTCAAGCTTTTCAAGCCTGCGGATATAGTTTTCGAGCGTTTCACTTCTCGCTCCCGGTCTTGCGGCAGACAGTGCATCAGCTGCAGCGACCAGAACGGCGATAATGGAAGTCGGCTCTTCGTCTCCGTGGTGTGACGCAATACTGTTAATGACGACTGGATGCTCTTTATATTTGGTCGCAAGCTCCACTCCGATTTCCACGTGGCTTCCTTCCACTTCATGGTCAATTGCCTTTCCGATGTCATGCAGAAGACCGGCCCGTTTGGCGAGTTTCGCATCTTCTCCCAGCTCGGAAGCCATTAAACCGGCTAAAAACGCAACTTCCATTGAATGCTTCAGTACATTTTGCCCGTAGCTTGTACGGAATTTCAACCGGCCGAGAATCTTAATCAGATCCGGATGGAGTCCGTGAACGCCGACTTCAAACGTCGTTTGTTCACCCATTTCCCGGATGTAGTCATCAACCTCACGGCGGGATTTTTCAACCATTTCTTCAATGCGCGCCGGATGAATACGGCCATCCTGAACGAGTTTATCAAGAGCAATTCTTGCTGTCTCCCGTCTGATCGGATCAAATCCGGAAAGAATGACGGCTTCAGGCGTGTCATCAATAATCAGGTCAATACCTGTAAGCGTTTCAAGCGTACGGATGTTACGCCCTTCACGGCCGATGATACGTCCCTTCATCTCATCATTCGGAAGATTGACGACCGATACCGTCGTTTCGGCAACATGATCTGCTGCACAGCGTTGCAAGGCAAGCGACAGAATGTTTTTCGCCTTTTTATCTGCCTCTTCTTTTGCACGGTTTTCGGTTTCTTTTGTCATGATGGCGATGTCATGTGAAAGCTCATTTTCAACCCGGTCAAGAATGATTTGTTTCGCTTCATCCCTTGTCAGGCTCGAAATACGTTCGAGTTCTGACTGCTGCATACGAATCATCTCATCCACTTTGCTTTCCATCTCTTCAATATGTTGTTGTCGTTCATTCAGAGAATGATCTTTCTTCTCCAACATCGCTTCCCGTTTATCAATTCCTTCATGTTTACGGTCAAGATTTTCTTCTTTTTGAAGTAAACGGTTTTCTTGTTTTTGAAGCTCATTTCGTCTTTCACGAACTTCCTGTTCAGCATCTATTCGAAGTGTATGGATTTCGTCCTTTGCTTCAAGCAGAGCTTCTTTTTTCAGTGCTTCAGCATCACGCTTTGCATCTTCAAGGATTTGCTCGGCAGCACCGCGTGCGCCCGCAATCTTTGCTTCGGCAATGGTTTTACGAACATAGTAGCCAACAACTAAACCGAGCAGAGTCAGCAAAATGGAGATGAGAACCATCATTGGGGTCATACTTTCACCTCCTCTTGCTATGAACTTGGTTGTTGCTAAAAATAAGTGTCGGCGTGTACATTGTCTGATTTTCTCAACATACAGGACCTTCACAGGGAATGAATCACTCATGCCCTTGTCAAGTTTAAGGTTTAACAATCATGTTAAAAAAACAAATGTTACAACTTCATTGTAATTGTGTCGGAAATACTTGTCAAGCTTGCCAGCTTAACGTTTAGCCTTCAGCTCTGAATCTGCGCCTGCTTACATCATACCATACCTTCATCTTCTTTTTGTAAATGACGGCTTCGTTTAGGATTCTTGGTTAAGCAATTGGTATATTTTGTTGTTTACCTGTCCTAGTTTGGCGTTATTTTGGATATTTGACAGTAATATGACATATTTGCTCGCCGAATGGCTGAAGCTGTTTAAAATGTTATAACCGGGCATGACGCCGTGATTGGAATAGCTGCCGGGATCAATGTAAAAACCCATCCCGTAAGTTGAACTGCTCCCTGATGTAAACATTTTTGTGAAGCTCTGTTTCGAGTACAGCTTACCGTTTATAAGCGCCTTATCGAATTTATAAAGGTCTTCCGCACTCATATACATGTCGCCCGCCCCGTAAAGCTGTGATAAGTCAAGAATATGGGGCGTTACCAGCTGGCCGCTTTCATCCACTTTGTATCCGACGGCAGGATACTTCTCTTTAGCAAACGTTTTATAAAATCCGGCATGCTTCATTCCGGCCGGTTTGAACACATGATCTTTTATGTATTGTTCATATGGCTCCCCGCTGACCTGGGCTACAATATATGCAAGCACCGAATAATTGGAATCCCTGTAATCCCATATTCCCGGCTGCCGTTTTATCCCTCTGTTTTCTATATCCTTTATTAAGTCAAGTGGAGTAATCGGCCCCTGCCCTTCAATATGCCCGTTTATGCCGGACGTATGGTTAAGCAGGTTCTTTAGTTTGATGTTTGCCCCGTTAGGAAAATTCGGCAAATATGTACTGACGGGATCACTCGTTTGCAATAGCCCTTTTTCTTCAAGCTGCAAAATGGCCGTCGCGATTAATGCTTTTTGCGATGAACCGATATAATACGTTGTTTCCGGATTGTTCTCGATTTTTTGCTTACGGTCCGCATAACCGAAACCTTTTTTCAACACAACGTTTCCGTCTTTTACGATCATGGCTGTACCGCTGAATCCGATCTGATGTAAATAATTGCTGATTCTTTTATCGTTGTCGATGGATTTGGGTTTTTTCTCTTTTTGCTTCTTTTCTTTTTTTTGTTGAGTCTGGTCTTTTG
The DNA here is from genome assembly GCF_001584325.1 of Bacillus nakamurai. Lineage (GTDB taxonomy): Bacteria > Bacillota > Bacilli > Bacillales > Bacillaceae > Bacillus > Bacillus nakamurai. The sequence goes on along the minus strand of NZ_LSAZ01000041.1, from coordinate 310,438 downwards.
AAGAATCAGATTGAGCAGCAGGAGCGCTTTTAGCAGATTCTTCATCCCGGTGGTGGGCTGTGATGCTCCAGATCGTAATAAAAACAGTGACAAGCAGCAGAAAAAGAAACAGCCCTCCCGTTTTTATCAGCTTTTTCTTTCTTTTTTTATTTATTCTTGTACGGCGGGGGCTTGTCATCTTTTTTCCTCCTCAGGTATAATTTCAACTTTCGCTTTCGCCATGATTTTAGACGAATGAAGTGTGAAAAAAGTTGTAACATTCCAGATAAAATTTTCCGAAATAGCCAGTGTTTTTTGAAACACACAAAAAAAGAGCGGAAATCGCTCATTCCGCTCTTTTTTATATCGTTTTTTATTCTTCGAACTCAAGCTCTTCCTGAACTTCTTCCGCTTTGTCCGTAACACCGTTATTGTCCAAGCCGTAATGTTCACGGATCTGTTCTTGAATCATCAGCATGATATCTTTATTTTCTTTTAAGAACTGCTTAGCATTTTCACGGCCCTGTCCGAGGCGTTCTTCTTCATAAGAGTACCATGAACCGCTTTTTTGCACGATATCAAGTTCAGTTCCAAGATCGATGATTTCTCCTTCTTTGGAGATTCCTTCACCGTACATAATATCGACCTCAGCCGTGCGAAACGGGGGAGCGACTTTGTTTTTCACAACTTTAATTCTCGTTTTATTCCCCATCACGTCGTTGCCCTGCTTCAATTGCTCGGCCCGGCGCACTTCCAGACGCACAGAAGAGTAGAATTTCAGCGCACGGCCCCCCGGAGTCGTTTCCGGATTTCCGAACATAACGCCGACTTTTTCACGAATTTGGTTAATAAAGATTGCGATTGTTTTAGATTTATTGATGGCGCCGGAAAGCTTACGAAGCGCTTGAGACATCAAACGGGCCTGCAAACCGACGTGCGAATCACCCATGTCCCCCTCGATTTCAGCTTTCGGCACAAGCGCCGCAACAGAGTCGACAACCACGATATCGACGGCTCCGCTTCGTACCAGCGCTTCGGCAATCTCAAGCGCCTGCTCTCCCGTATCAGGCTGAGAAAGCAGCAGCTCCTCGATATTTACACCGAGCTTTTGCGCGTAAACAGGGTCAAGGGCATGCTCGGCATCAATAAATGCGGCTTGTCCGCCTTTCTCCTGAACTTCAGCAATTGCGTGAAGCGCTACAGTCGTTTTACCTGAGCTCTCAGGTCCGTATACTTCAATAATCCGCCCGCGCGGGTATCCGCCTATTCCAAGAGCGGTATCAAGTGCAAGTGAACCGCTCGGAACCGTTGAAATTCTTGTATCCGTCTTTTCTCCGAGCTTCATGATGGAACCTTTGCCGAATTGTTTTTCTATTTGCTTAAGAGCCATATCTAAGGCTGCCTGACGATCACTCATTTATTTTTTTCCTCCTTTATCTTGCCACTACATATACTATACCTTGTTTGCTGACATTTGCCAAGAAAAAAGCGAACGCATATTCGGATTTTTTCCGCGTTCGCTTTTTGATAAAACAGCATAATTTCACTTATAAAACTTCAATATGAAAGAGAAAATGCACTGAAAACATTATTTTTGCTCCAGCAGCTTTAAAAGCAAATGGCAGCCGTATTTGGCGGCGCGCTTTCTGATCCCCGTTCTGGAGCCGGCGAAGTTAAATTCGTGCACCTCTTCTTTACCGGCTGCCGAAATGCCGATAAAGACGTGTCCCGGAGAATGCCCCTCTTGCGGCTCCGGTCCGGCCGCTCCCGTAAAGCTGATGCCGATGTCACTTCCGGTCAGCTTTCTCACGCCGGCAGCGAGCTCTTTTGCACATTCCTTGCTGATCGCACCGCTGCCGCTTAGCGTCTCGGCTTTTACGCCAAGCACGTTTTGTTTCACGCTGTCAGAATAGCAAACGACACCGCCTGCAAATATGTGAGAAGCGCCGCTTATATCAGTCAGCCACTCTGAGAACAGGCCGCCGGTAAAGCTTTCAGCAGCGGAAAGTTTGATTCCGTTTTCCCTGCATGCTTTTGAAAGCTCCTTCACCAGAGATGTATCATCATATCCGTAGAAAAATTCACCGACACGTTCTAAAATAACGGCTTCCGTTTCTTTCAAAAGCCGCTCTGTTTCTTTTTCATCGGCATGTTTCGCAGTTAAACGCAGCGTGACCTCTCCGTCAGCGGCCAAAGGCGCAATCGTCGGGTTTGTCTGCGCATCAATGATATCTTCTAAATCAGCCTCAAGCTGAGATTCGCCGATTCCGAAAAACCGCAGAACCGTTGATACGATTTTTTCATTTGAACCGAGCTTTTTAAGAAGCAGCGGCTTGGCTTCGTTTTCAAACATCGGGCGCAGTTCGCTCGGCGGTCCCGGCAGCAGCATATAAAGCCGCGAGTCATGCTCTGTGAGCATTCCCGGCGCCATACCGAAATGATTCGCCAAAACCTCTGAGCCTTCAATGACAAGCGCCTGTTTACGGTTATTGGGCGACATTGTCCGCTTTGTTTTCACAAAGTATTCCTCAATGGAGCGGAACGCCTCATCATTCAGTACGAGCGGCCGGCCCAATGTGTTTGCGATGGTTTCCTTTGTTAAATCATCTTTTGTCGGCCCGAGCCCGCCTGAAAAAATAATCAGATCCGAGCGCTCCTCGGCAATGCGGATCACCTTTTTAAGCCGCTCCGGATTGTCGCCGACGGCAGTGTGATAAAATACGTTCACCCCGATTTCGGCCAATTCTTTGCTGATAAACTGCGCGTTCGTATTGGCGATCTGGCCGAGCAGCAGCTCTGAACCGACCGCAATAATTTCCGCTTTTTTGGCTATTTCCATCTTCATATCCTTCTTTCATTAGTTAGATGTTTTTAACGCTTCCCAGTTCTTCGCAAAATAATCCCAGCCTGAGACGACTGTGAAGAGCACGGCCACCCATAAAGCGATATCACCGAATGGGAAGGAAACGAGCTCAAACGGAAGATTATGAAGTAAAAGGGCGGCAACAGCAATGATTTGAGCCCATGTTTTAATTTTCCCCAGCATATTGGCGGCAACGACTTCCCCCGTCCCTGCCAGCACAAGTCTTAAGCCCGTCACGGCAAATTCGCGGCTGATAATGACGATGACCATCCACGCAGGCGCAAGGTCAAACTGCACAAGCGTAATTAATGCCGCAGACACAAGCAGCTTATCAGCCAGCGGATCTAAAAATTTCCCGAAATTTGTCACGAGGTTCAGTTTTCTGGCGTAGTATCCATCCACCCAATCAGTCGTTGATGCGATAATGAACAAAATAGCTCCTGTAAGATGTGCGACCGGAATCGACTCTTCCCCGATATGAAGGCTGCCCCATTGAAAAGGAACAAGCATGATAATCATGAATACAGGAATTAAAGCGATTCTTGCCAGTGTGATTTTATTCGGTAAGTTAAACATAAAGCCCCTCCAATGTATGTACTCGGACGTGAAGAAAAAGTCATCTTATTGTTCAGATGACTTTTCCTCCTTTTTATTTTGTAATCTTGATTGTTTGCGCCATCACGTCATTCGGATTGAGTTCATAGGAAAGAACCTCTCCGTTGATTTTAATTTTCAGGTTAGGGGCATAGCCCGTGCGTATTTCAACTTGTTTTTGATCGGTTATGTCTTTTTTATAGGTTTCGCCTTTTTGCAGCGTTCCTTCTTTTAAAGAGCCGCCGTTTTCATCACGGACACGGATCCATGCGCTGTCTGACGCAGTCAGTTCAAGCTCAAACTTCTCCGCGCCGGAGACGTTATACGAAGTAGCTGATCCTTCAGTGCCGGCCGCTTTAATGACAGTCTTGCCGTTGCTTTTTTCTTTATCTTTTTTATCAGATGCTTTTGTGTCCTTTTTGCTGTCTGCTTGAGTCCCGCTGCTTTTGTTGTCATCGTTTTTCAGTGCAGAGTCTTTAGGGATCTCATATTTGCTCTCACTCTGCGTGGCAGCCTTACCGGCTTCGCTTTGTCCGGACTTGCTCATTCCGAACTGAATAATCGCATATACGATCGCGATGACGATGATGACACCGATGACGACAAGAATGGTCGGAAGCCATTCTACCGCTTTTGAAGCGGGCTTCGGCAGCTCCCTTTGCATGCCAAGGCCGGAAATTTTTTCTGACACATCGTCATGATACGTATTAGGGATGTCTTTTTTATATTCTTCAAATAATTGATCTGAGTCAAGCCCTACAGCCTCAGCGTATTGCTTGATAAACGCCCGCACATAAAAGTTGCCGGGAATGACGTCATAAGCGCCTTCTTCCAAAGCGGTTAAGTATCTTTTCTGAATTTTCGTCGCCGCCTGGAGGTCATCCAATGACATCCCTTTTTCCTCTCTGGCTTCTTTGAGCCGGATTGCTAATTCTGTCACAACAAACACCTTCCAATATTAAAAATCAAAGCTTGAAAAACCGGTCTGGTCAAACATTTGCGGTTCTTCTGCATGTTCATATGTAATCACTTCGTCAGGATCATTTCTGAGTTCGATAATATAATCGAAGTCATCCAGCGTGTACTCCGTATTTTGGATGAAAATATCGGGATGCTCCACAACCTTTGTCGCGGGCAGCCTCATAATTTCGCTGACGAGCTGAAGATGGCGCTCCGACCCCCGTCTTGTTGAGACGATGCCATCCAGAATAAATACGTTTTCCGTGCTGTATTCATCGGCAATGAGCTGACTTCGGATGGTTTGTTTTAAAAGCGTTGATGATACAAAAAGCCATCTTTTGCTGGCGCATACGCTTGATGCGACGATGGATTCCGTTTTCCCGACGCGCGGCATTCCCCGGATTCCGATCAGTTTGTGTCCTTCTTTTTTAAACAGCTCAGCCATAAAGTCGACCAAAAGGCCCAGCTCGTCCCTCTCAAAACGGAAGGTTTTTTTATCGTCGGCATCCCGCTGAATATATCTTCCGTGACGGACTGCGAGGCGGTCGCGAAGCCTCGGTTCTCTCAGCTTCGTTACTTTAATGGTTTCCATTGTTTTTAAAATTGATTCTAATCGTTTAATTTGATCTATATGGCGGCATCTAAGCAGCATTCCCCTTCTGGAAAGGTCGACGCCGTTAATGGTGACAATATTAATCGATAGCATCCCGAGAAGAGATGAAATATCCCCGAGCAGGCCGGGGCGGTTCACTTGAATTTCATATTCAAAATACCATTCGAGCTTTGCCAAATGATATACCCCCTCCATTGTGGCAAATTTTTACCTTCCTTTATCATAAAGCATTTTTCTCTAATTAGAAAGAAGAATGTTGCTCTCCCGAGGAAAACATAAAAAAAGAGAGGAGAAATCTCCCCTCTTAATGAGTGCTGTTATTTTCAACAAGCTTAACCATCATATTTGCAATGGCGCGCTGTTCATCTTTAGAAGCTACACTCCAAAGATCCGCAAGCACTTTTTCCTGATGGTTTTTAGAATCGACTTCGTTCGCAAGGTAATCGCCGATTTCTGTAGCGAGATCTGTGATGGTTTCATCACTCATCCCTTTTTCCTGCGCATAGTTCAATCTGTCTCCAAGGAAATTCTTCCAATTATCCCAGTTTTCTAATACTGACATTTTGGCTTCCTCCATTTCATCTGTCGTTACAAAATTATTTTGTCCGGGCAGATGTAAACTATACACATATTTTTTATTCAGCAGTGCCAGCCTCCATTAACGGATAAAATATGCCCCGTAATATAGGAAGCCTTGTCCGATAATAAAAATGCCGCAGCTTCGGCAATTTCTTTCGGCTCCGCCAGCCTGCCTGCCGGAATCTCCTCTGTCAATGCTTCTTTTTCGGCTGCGGTAAATTGATCAAGCATTTTCGTATCCACCGCGCCGGGTGCGACTGCATTCACTCTGATGCCGCTCGGAGCGAGTTCTTTGGCAAGCGCCTTGACAAACGAATGCTGCGCCCCTTTTACCATGCTGTATAAGACCTCGCATGATGCGCCTGTTTCTCCCCATACGGAGCCGATCGCGACGATGCCGCCGCTTTTTTTCCGAATCATGCCGGGCACAAGGTTTCTCGCCAGCATAAACGGGCTTGTCACATGCAGCTGCACCATCTGCCGCGCCGTTTCATCCGTCACGTCTGTAATCAGACCGAAATGGCTTATTCCGCTGTTCAGAACAAGGGCGTCAACAGGCTTTTGAATCAAACGGGTGAGTGTCTCCGCTCCGTCCGGCGAAGACAGGTCACCCTGTATAATATCGGCACGCACGCCAAACGCCGCGGTCAGTCTTTCTGCAAGCGCGGCTGCAGCCTCTTTATTAGAATAATAATGCAAAAGCACGTCATACCCGCTTTTGGCGAGCGTTTCACTTATACTTTGCCCGATCCCGCCGCTTGCGCCGGTCACGAGTGCTGTCGGATTCATCACTCAAATCCCTTCTTTCCCCAGAAAAACATCCCTCAAAACGTTGAGGGATGTTTTTCTTATGATTTTGGCACCACTTTGCAGACTGTCAGCCTGTCTTCGCCGATTTCTTCTTTTATCACACGCTGCACGTTCTCCAGCGTAATCTGTTCAAGCACGGTCACTACGTCAAATAAACTCATGTCTAAAAACGCGTAGCGGGTGAATTGATTCGCGATATATTCAGGTGAATTAAGCGCTTTTAAAAACGACCCGATTTTCTTTTTTCTCGCCAACTCAAGTTTTTCCGCGGTAACCGCAGATCCTGCTTGAAGAAGCATCTGTTTCAATTCATCTGCAAGCTTATCCGGTTCCGGTGTGTCTCCTCCGACTGAAGCAAAGCCGAATCCGTATTCAGCCGTATAATCAAAACTGAACGTTTCATCAATGTACCCCTTGTCGTATAAGTCCCCGTAATGCGAAGAGCTTTTTCCGAAAAGGCTCTCAAGCATCAGGTTCATGGCAAGCTCGTGTTTCAGAAGCTCCTGACCTGTTTTATACGGGTCTTTTGCTTTTAAGCCGACGAGACATTTTGAGCCTTGGACGTTCATTTTCAATTCCTGCTCCTGCCGGAAAACGGCTTCTTGCTCCTGAACTTCCTTCCGCATGATTTCAGGCTGGTCTGTAAACGGTTTTTTCTCCTGGTTTTCCCGGACCTGTTTTATGATGGCTTCGGGGTCGACAGGCCCAACGATAAAGAGCAGCATATTGCTCGGGTGGTAAAAGGTTTCATAGCACTCATACAGAAGATCTTTCGTGATATGAGATATACTTTCCACCGTGCCGGCGATGTCAATTTTGACCGGGTGATCTTTATACATATTTTCGATAAGGCCGAAAAACAGCCGCCAATCGGGATTATCGTCATACATATTAATCTCTTGGCCGATAATGCCTTTTTCTTTTTCCACCGATTTTTCCGTGAAATAAGGGTCCTGAACAAAATCAACGAGTGTTTCTAAATTCTGCTCTACATTTGAAGTGCTTGAAAAAAGGTAAGCGGTTCTTGTAAATGACGTAAAGGCATTTGCCGAAGCTCCTTGCTTACTGAAATCCTGAAATACATCTCCGTCCGCTTTTTCAAACAGCTTATGCTCCAGAAAATGAGCGATGCCGTCCGGGACATGAACCATGTCTTCCTTTTTCAAAGGGACGAACTGATTGTCAACGGAACCGTATTTTGTCGTAAAAACGGCGTATGTTTTGTTAAAGCCTTGTTTCGGCAGCACATAGACGTTTAGGCCGTTTGCCATTTTTTCATGATACAGCGTTTCTTGAAGCTGTTCGAATTCTATCGGTTTAGTCAAGATGCTCCCCCCGTCCCTTTTAAGAAATAAGTCGTATCCAATTTAATGTTCTTTCCGGCATTGATAATGTCCTCTTTCGTCACCCGCTCGATATTGCCAAGGAATGTCTCGACCGGTATTTCCACTTGGGCTGCGGCCTGCTGATACAGAAATTCTGCTAACCCGTATGCGGTATCAATCGTTTCCAGCACTTGGTTTTTAATAACGGCCTTAGTTTGGGCGATATCGTCTTCAGAGAATTCCCCGTTTTGCATCGCCTCAAATTGTTCTTCTATAATTGTGACAGCCTGCTTGTAATTTTTCACTTCAATGCCCGACATAACCATCAAAAGCCCTTTGAAGCTTTCTACACGTGAAGCGGCATAATATGCCAGGCTCGCTTTTTCACGGACATTCATAAACAGCTTCGAATGGGAAAAGCCGCCGAACAACCCGTTAAACACTTGCAATGCCGGGTAGTCCCGGTCTGTGTAGGTCGTATTGGTCCGGAATCCGATGTTCAGCTTGCCCTGTTTCACATCCTCTTCATCAATGACTTCCTTAGGCTCAGGCTGTTCATTTGTTTGGTTTCTTTCAAATGGCTGCTGCGCCCGTTCTTCTGTTTTAAAATACGTATCGACAGCCGTTTTTACCTGCTCGGTATCGACGTCGCCAATGACATACAGATCAAGCTGGTCTTCTTTGACGGCTTTTTGGTATGCTTCATACAAATTTTTCGGCGTAATGTGTTCCACGTCCTCAAGTTCACCGTTTACGTGAAGGGCGTAAGGTTCGTCTTTGCACATTTCCTGAACGAGACGCAAGTTGGAATATCTCATTTTATCGTCATATACGGCTTGAATGCGCTGTTTCAGCGTCCGTTTTTCCTGCGTGACATAAAGCGGCTGAAATGCACCGTCTTCCAGAGCAGGTGAAAACACGAGCTCAGATAAAAGCTGCAGCCCTTTTTCTAGCAATGGCGTCCGGTCCTTTAAAAATTTTTCGTTCGGGATTTCCAGCCTGAACGTGATAATATGCCGCTCCCCTTTTTTTGCCAGGTCAGCGGAAACGGATGTGCCGTAAAGCTCATCAAAATAAGCGCGCAAATCAGCGGTTTTCGGCCGGCTCTCTGTACCGCGGAGAAGCACATGCGGAAACAGCGCCCTTTTCGTTACGAGCTCTTTCGTTAAAGGAGCCAGCATTTTAAACGTCAGCGAAACGGTTTTAAACTTTTCTGTCTTTACAATATGGGCGGTGATTCCGCCGTGCTTTGACTTCATTTCATTTACGTAAGTCATGTGAAACCTCCTTCGTTCATTCTTTAATAGTATGTATTATGACCAAAATTCAGCATTCGCAAAAAAGAGTGCGTGAATGTAATTATATCAACTGGAGGATTTATAAGGAAATAAAAAACCTCTGCCGTGCCGGGAAACAGGCAGAGGCTGTAAACATTATTTTTTTGCTCCGAAAGGCCACCAGTTGGCGCTTCCGAATATTTTGACCATCACCGGCACAAAAAACGGGAGCACAACAATTGCATACATAAGCAGTCCGGTTAAAACCACGGTTGCGATTTGCAAGAGGGACAGAACGCCGGACGGCAGCATCGCCGCAAATGTTCCCGCTAAAATGATCGCAGCGGAAATAATAACAGAGCCCATGTTTTTCATACTGCTGATCATAGCGCCTTCTACTCCCTCTTTCCTCAGCTCGTTGAAGCGGTCCATTAAGAAAATGGAATAATCAACGCCAAGGGCCATCAAAATGACAAAACCGAAGAACGGTACGGCCCAGTTTACACCCGGGTAACCGAAAAAGTGTGTAAAGATGTATTCTGTCACTCCGATGGAGGCAAAATACGTGAGAATGAGCGAGGCCACTAAGTAAATCGGCATAGTGAGTGAACGAAGCATAAAAATGAGAATCATAAAGATTCCCGCCAGCATAAACAATGCCGTCCGTTTAAAGTCTGAATCCGATACTTCCTTTAAATCGGCATTCATACTGGAAACACCGGAGACGCCGAAAACGGCATGCTTCAGATCCGTATTCGGAATCGCTCTTTGGACACTCGCCTTTATGGCTTGAATATCTTGAATCGCCGTATTTGAATACGGATTGTTATCAAGAACGACCGTCAATTCTGTCGTTTTTCTGTCATCTGACATGTACGTTTGAAACACACTTTGGAAATCGCTGCTTTCCAGTGCATGTTTCGGCACAAACCAGCCGGCCATTTCTTTATCGGACGCTTTATGAAGCTCTCCTAAGTACTCATTCGCGCCCATCATGCCGCTTGACACTTTCTTAAGCCCTTTTACGCTTTCATCAAGACCTGAAGAAAGATCATTCAGCCGGGAAGAAAAATCGCCGAGGCCGGTCTGCATTTTTTTCTGGCCTTCTGCCAGCTCCCCTGCCGCCGATTCAAGACGCGGCATTTGTCCGGCGAGAGTACCCTGGCCGTCTGATACTTTCTGAAGACCGTTTTCAATTGCGGTCAATCCGCTGATCATATCGTTGATTTGGCCGTTCACTTTTTTCTGAGCGGCCGACAGCAAGATAAGCTGTTTCTCCGCTTTTTGCAGACTGTCCTTTTGACTGTCCACTTGTTTAGAAAATGCGGTTATCTCTGAGTTTACATCTGAGACGGCTGATTGAACTCCGGCAAAGGCCGATTTGATTTCTTGATAATATGGATTGTCTTTCACCGCCGGTACAGATGCCTCCAATTGTGCAAATGGAAGGTGATCAAGCTGTTTTTTTAAATCGGACAGCTGACGGCTCGCTTCGTTTTTAAATGGCAAAATGGTTTTCACCATTTTCAAGGCGTTTTGAGTTTGCGAGGCGAGATCGCTGTTTTCACCGAGCTCTTCAGAAAGCATTTGTTTCTGCTCCTCGATTTGCTGTCTCATTTTTGCCACTCCGGCTTTGTTTTGGTTCACGCCGGTTTGCAGTTTATCCAGGTTTTCTCCTATATCAGAAAGTCCTGACTTAAGGGACAATGTTCCGTTGATGAGCTGATTTACGCTTTTTCCCGATTCCTCGATCTGCGGCTGTGAATCAGATAATGACTGTGCGGCATCATCCAATCCGTCCGTGATTTTTTTCAGCCCCGTATTTCCTTGACCAAGCCCTTCTTGCAGCTGTTTTGCCTGGTTTGTGACAAATAATTGATTCAGTCCGTTCCCAGTCGGCCGTGTAGCGCTTCTGACCGTTTTAACGCCTTTTGTTTTTTCGAGTTCTCTGCTGATTTTTTCAATATCAATCAGATGCTGTTCTGTATTTAATTTCTCATCATTTTTGATTACAACCGTTGCCGGCAGAAGCTCCCCCGGCCCGAAAGCATCTGAAATCGTGTTGAACGCGCGAACGGATTCATATTTATCTCCTATTTCATCAAGGCTGTTATATGAAAGCGCCCCCTTGTAAAGGAGAATGGGCGGCACCGTGAACAACGCAACGACCGCCAGGCTGATGAGCGGCCGTTTGAAAGAGAAACGCCCGGCTGTTTCCCACGCTTTGCTTTGCGAATGAGAAATCTCGCCCCTTACAGGCCAAAACAGCGTTTTTCCTAAAACAGCCATAAAAAACGGAACAATGGTCATCAAAGCAAGCAGCAGCACTGCAACGCCGACTGCTACCGCGGCTGCAGACTGATACAGCTTAAATGTCGCAAAACCGATGCACGCAAAGCCGATCAGAACGGCAAGACCGCTGTAAAGTACTGTTTTTCCCGCTGTTTTGTATGTTACAACGACAGCGTCCTTCACATCCGCTCCGTGTGCCAGCTCTTCTTTAAAACGGCTGAGCAGCAGGATGCAGTAGTCTGTACCGATCCCGAACATGATGGCCACCATAAAGATTTGTGTAAATGTCGACAACGGAAAATTCAATTGATCGACCAAAAACGCGACAATCGACTGGCTGACTAAGTAAGAGATTAATACTGACAAAAGCGGCACAAACGGAGCCACCACTGACCGAAAGACAAGCACAAGCACGATCAGAATAAAAGCAACCGTAATATACTCTGTCTTTTTCAGGCCGTCCTGCGAGCTCTTTAACACATCTTCGTCTATTAAGGACTGGCCTGTAATGCCGTATGAAATGCCGTACGGCTTCAGCTCTTTATCGATTTGGTCTTTAATTTCAATGCTGTCATGCTTTGTTGTATCGAGCTGAAGCTGGACGAGCATCGTTTGCCTGTCTTTTGACAGCAGCTGATTTTTAATGTCGGCATTTTTTTCACCGAAGTATGATGTCACCGTTTTGATATGGAGTGTTTTTTTATGATCCGTAAGAGTATCGACCGCTTTTTTTAATTGGGCTTTCTTATCCGGCATTAAGCCTTTTTCATGGAAAACAATAACGACAGACGATGATGCTGAATGTGAATCTGACATTTGGTCAATGAGCTTATGCGCATAAGATGATGAATAGCCGTCAGGGACGGAAATCTGCCCTTTTTCCCTTGTCAGCTCCGCCATGTCAGGCGCCGTCAGCATAAAAATGACAGTTGCTATGATCCATGCCGCAGCGATTAACCAGCGGGCTTGAATGATTTTTTTCATTATGTCAGCCGTTCCTCCTCTGTGAGCATCAATCGGTATAATTTCTCATAGGTATTGACAAACATCTCCGCCTCATCTTCAGCAAAATACATAATATATGAGCGGACAAGCTCCTCGATCTGCCGCTCCACCCGATGAAACACTTCCGTTCCCTTTTCTGTGACATTTAAAAGAATGCTCCGCCGATCGCTTTGGCTTCGTTCTCTGTTGATATATCCTTTTTCAAACAGGCGGTTTGTCATAGATGTAATCGCGCTTTTATTCACATGGCATACGGCAGCAAGCTCAATCGATTTGCAGCCTGGATGAAGCATGATATATCTGAGTATGTAATATTGATCCAATGTCAGCTCTTTGTTTACTTTCTCCGCAATAATGCTGTCGATTTTTTTCATGACATGCAGGTAAACATCGGCATAACGCTGAATCAGCTGTTTTACTTTCTCCTCATGCACCTTTGGCCCCTCCTTTTTCATTTAGTTTATATGTTTAACTATTAAAAAGAATAGCGACCAAACAGAACCGTGTCAATCTTCAAAATAAAATAAAAAAAGACAGTGCAGATTACACCGTCTTTAAGGATTCCTTTTTCTCTTTTTGTTGTGAGGAGACATTAAACACTGCTAAAAATACCGAGAGGATGCCGCAAAAAGCGGACAAAATAAAGATCAGCCAGCTTGCATTTGACATCAATGCGGCGAATATCGGCGGACCTGCCGCTACTCCGATAAACCGCATGCTGTTATAAAACGAAGTAATGGTGCCGGATTCTTCGTTTTCCACGCCTTCTGTAATGACGGCGTCTAAAGCCGGCAAAGCCATTCCAATGCCGATTCCGCTGACACACAGAAAAATAAATAAAAAATAAAAACTGTGATTCCACCATAAGCCGATAAACGACAGTGTCACAGCGCTCATTCCCGTAACAACGCAAAACTTCATCCTGCCTTGCTTTTTGCCGATTTTTCTTCCTGCTATATATGAACTGACGGAAAGAAATAAAAGCGGGATTGCCAAAAGCCCACCTTTAGCCACGCCGTCAATTCCATATTTCTTCTCAAGCGTTTCAGATAAATAAAAAAGAACGCCGAAAAGTAAAAACATGATCACACAGCCGATGATAAATACTGTGATGAGCCAGCGTCCGTCCCGTTTAAAAATGCCGCCCACTTTTTTTACAAAATCAGAAATAGAGGGCGCTTCGTTTTGCTTTTCGGGCTTTTCCACTAAAAATAACACGAGAAAAAAGCTGATGAGTGAAAAAAACGGGATAAACCAAAACGGCATAAACCAATACCAAGATGCCAATAACGAACCGAGAATCGGACTTAATACTTTCCCGGCAGTGTTGGAGGTTTCAATATCGCCGAGCCCTGCTGTAACTTGCTCATCATCCCCCTTAAACAAATCTCCGATAAACGGCATGACAACGGGTGCAGCCCCTGCCGATCCGATGCCTTGCAGCACCCGCCCGGCCAAAATAATCGGATAGGGATGCTTAAAGGCGGTCGAGGCAAATGCAGCTAGCGCACCGCCCGCCCCTGCTATCAGCAGACATGGCAAAAGGACTTTTTTTCTTCCGAATTTGTCCGACAAATATCCCGCAATCGGAATACAAATAATCGCCACTATCGAGTAGACCGTTATAATTAACGACACCTGAAAGGACGAGATGGACAGCTTTTTTTCAATCATTGGAAGCACGGGAATCAGCATTGAATTCCCAAGTGTCATGACGAGCGGTACAGAAGATAAAGCAATAATATTTTTCGTTCCATTTTTGTTACTCAACATATTCACCCATTCACTGTACTTGGTTGTTTCCTTATCATTGTGTCTTGTTTTAAACCAAAGTATGTACAAACGGGGTAAATAAAAAAACAGACACGTGTAAGCGTCTGTCTTAAAAACGTTTTCTTAATACATGAAAGCTGAATTTGTCAGCACGAAAATAATTTAATGAATACAGCACGGGCTGATCATGCTGGTTGAAGTGCGTCTGTTTTAACAATAAAAGAGCCGTCTCCGGTTCGCATTCCAAAACAGGAGAAATCTTATCATGATATCCGATCGGTTCGATATCAGCGACAGCATAGCTGATCACAGACCCGGAATTTTTTTCAATCAGACCGAAAATGGACTCTTGCTCATGGCAGAAAGAGCTTGGCAAAATGTCCATCGGAATCGTATCTAAACAATACACGACAGGCGTTCCGCTGGCCGTTCTGACGCGTTCCAAATAAAAAAGCTCCTGGTCAGGCTCAAGCTGAAACCTTGACATATCTTCATCAGACGGCGCAATGACTTGGGACGACAAAAAAATCGTTCCCGGCACCATGTTCGCTTGTTTGATCATTTTGGTCACGCTGTTGAGCTGTTCAATACCTGAAAGAAACAGCGGTTTTGTATGGACAAAAGTGCCCACACCGTGCCTTCTGATAATCACATGCTCCTCTTCAAGGATACGTAAAGCTTCACGCAGAGTTGCCCGGCTGACACCCATTGATTTTGAAAGCTCAAATTCAGAAGGAAGCTTTTCTTTTTCGGTGTAAATTCCGTTTTGAATATCCTCTTTGATTCGCTCAATCACTTTTAAATACAAGTGACGATTGTCAGCTTTTGTAGACATGTTTCCCCTCCGTAAACCACTTTCGCTAAATTATTGAACAATTGGGACAACTATATCATGTTTTGACGAAAAAATAAATAGGGATGCGCTAGTTGACATAAGTTTGTTATGAGTAACACGCATGCATGTGAAAGCTCTCTTCATTTAAGAAGAGAGCTCATCATATT
Source organism: Bacillus nakamurai (assembly GCF_001584325.1). GTDB lineage: Bacteria > Bacillota > Bacilli > Bacillales > Bacillaceae > Bacillus > Bacillus nakamurai. The sequence continues at coordinate 295,366 of NZ_LSAZ01000041.1, read as the reverse complement.
GTTCCTTTGATAATAATACTTCCCTCGGTTTGCTTCCTTCATACGGTCCGACGACTCCGCGTTCTTCCATCGCGTCAATCAATCGGGCCGCCCTCGTATACCCGATTCTGAACCGTCTTTGAAGCATGGAAACAGATGCCGTCTGCAAGCCGATAATTAAATCGACAGCCTCATCATACAAGTCGTCCGTTACTTCACTGTGTGTTTCAGGCGTTTCTTCCGGAATCATTTCTTCTTGATACTGTGCCTTTTGCTGAGTGATGACATGGTCAACGACATGTTCAACCTCTTCATCCGATAAGAACGCACCCTGCACCCGCACCGGTTTATTGGCTCCCACAGGCAGAAACAGCATATCTCCGCGGCCTAAAAGCTTTTCCGCGCCGCCCATGTCCAAAATCGTCCGGGAATCTGTTTGGGAAGAGACGCTGAAAGCGATTCTTGACGGGATATTCGCTTTAATGACCCCTGTAATGACGTCCACTGAAGGCCGCTGTGTCGCGATAATCAAGTGGATTCCGGCGGCTCTTGCCATCTGTGAGAGCCTCGTAATAGAATCTTCCACATCGGAAGAAGCGACCATCATCAGATCGGCAAGCTCGTCAACAATGACGACGATGTAAGGCAATTCAGGCTGCTTGACTTCTTCTTCGGCATTTGACCGCTTTATATAATCGTTGTAGCCTTCTATATTTCTCGTTCCCGTGTGGGAAAAGAGCTCATAGCGCCGCTCCATCTCATTGACGACCTTTTTCAAAGCTTGTGACGCTTTTTTCGGGTCTGTTACGACCGGAGCGAGCAAATGAGGGATGCCGTTATAGACATTCAGTTCGACCATTTTCGGGTCAATCATCATCATTTTTACTTCATGAGGCTTTGCCCTCATAAGGATGCTCGTAATAATACCGTTGACACAAACGCTCTTTCCGCTCCCCGTTGCTCCAGCTACGAGTAAGTGGGGCATTTTGTTTAATTCCGCAAGCACCGCTTCGCCGGAAATGTTCCGGCCCAAGCCGATTAACAGCTTCGCATCCGGCCTGTCGTTCAGCTTGGATTCCAGCACTTCTTTTAATGAAACCATTGCCACTTCAGCATTCGGCACCTCGATGCCGATAGCCGATTTGCCCGGGATCGGCGCCTCTATCCGGATATCTTTTGCTGCAAGCGCAAGAGCAAGGTCATCGCTCAAATTAACGATTTTACTGACCTTGACGCCTACGTCAGGATATACTTCGTATTTTGTCACGGCGGGGCCGAGATGGACCTGTGTTACTTTCGCCTTCACGCCGAAGCTTTGAAAAGTGCGTTCCAGTTTCCTTGCATTCTCGTAAATGTTTTTCTTGTCAGTTTGCTGTCCTGAATGCTTAGGGTCTGCCAATATGTCGAGTGAAGGCATTTGATAGTCTTTATTTTCAAGCTCTGTAAAGGTCATCGGCGGAGCCGCGGGCGTTTCGTCAGAGTCTTGAACGGCTGTCTGTTCTTCTTTTGCCCCTTGGGCCGGCACCTGTGCTTTTTCCAAAATCATCGGCTGTTCTGCCTGCTCATCGCGGTCTGAAAAGCTTGAGATAATCGGCTCTGAATGGATAATGGGCGAAATGATTTCTTCGTCCTCTTCCTCCGGTTCAGGCTCTTCTTTCTTCTTTTGCACCCGTTTTTGTTTTTTGCCGGATTTTGTTTTTGCTTTCGGAGAAGACATATTTGTTTTGAACGTTTTCATATCTTCAATAAAAGCCAGCCATTGGCCTTTTATGAATCTGCCGATAGGGCTTGTCCACTTTATGAGCGTTTCTTGAAGAGATCGTCCCGTAACCAATATCAATCCCATCAGAATCAGCACAAACGCCATAATTTGAGACCCGGTTGACGCAAATAAAAAATGGGAAGCGGCAAACAGAACTGCACCGATCATGCCTCCGCCCAAATCAGGGGAAGCCGCCTGCTGATTCATATCAATCATAAACAGCTCCCACGTGTTGCTGATGACGCTCGCTGACTGAATGGACCCGTGATGAGACAGATTTTTAAAAAGCTGAACATGAGATAAAAGTAAAAGGCTTGCGATAATACAATACAATCCGGCTTTTCTTCTCGTTAAAAGACTTGGACTCTTCTTTTTCCAAAATAATGAAATTCCTAAAAGGAATAATGCCAGCAAACATAAAATAAACCACTCTCCGGCAAAAAAACGGAACAAATACACAAAGGTTTGTCCGACAACGCCGAGCTGCAAAACGGCTATAATCGAGATCGCAACACAGAGTAATCCGCATAGTTCGTATTTTATGTTGAGCTTGCTCTCTTGTTTCTTTTTTGATTTCCGTTTTTTCTTCGCCACACTCATCACCTTACTGCGTTAAAAAATGTAAAATCATACATCATGAAGAAAAGCAGCCTTCTTTCGGCTGCATTTTTCTGTAGGATTCCCCTATTATAGCATATTTTGCCCCTGAGAAGCGGACTGAATGCCGGTTAGATTCAACTTAAGTTTTTGCCCGGGGGCAATGTGGGGATTCAGGAAATCCATCGGGTTCGTACTTAAAATTTGCACGACTTCCGCTTCATTTCCCTTCATTTCAACAAGCAGCGGCACGCCGGCGTAATCAACCTGTTCATGCACACTTTGCTCCTGCTCACTTTGATAGACGACTTCTTGGGGCATGACGGTGTAAAGTATCATTGAATCATCCTTCCTTCTTCGCCCTTTCGTTCCTCAATAAGCTGGTTCAGCTTTTTGATCGCCTGGCCGACTCCGCCGACCGCATCAATTAACCCGTAATCAGCGGCGTCTTTTCCGACGACATTCGTTCCGATGTCCCGAGTTAAATTTCCTTTTGAAAACATCAGCTCTTTAAATTTTTCTTCAGAAATATTTGAGTGGTTCGTAACAAAGTTCACGACACGCTCCTGCATTTTATCCAAGTATTCAAACGTTTGCGGGACGCCGATTACAAGGCCCGTAAGCCGAACCGGGTGAATCGTCATTGTCGCCGTTTCGGCTATAAAGCTGTGATCACATGACACGGCGATCGGAACACCTATGGAGTGACCGCCTCCAAGCACGATCGAAACAGTCGGTTTTGATAATGACGCCAGCATTTCGGCAATCGCGAGCCCCGCTTCCACATCACCGCCGACAGTGTTTAATATAATCAGAAGGCCTTCAATTTTCGGATTTTGCTCGATCGCCACGATTTGCGGGATAACGTGTTCGTATTTGGTTGTTTTGTTTTGCGGCGGGAGCTGTACATGCCCCTCAATTTGTCCGATGATTGTCAGGCAATGAATATTGGTATCTTGAGGCATTTGCGGAAGAGATGTTTCTCCCAGCTGCTGAATTTTGCTCATGATGCTGTCTTTCGTATCAGTTTTTTCGGGCTGCTGTTCTTCGTTGTTTTCCATACGATGATCCATTTTTCTTTCACCCTTTCCGATTGTCTCTTTGTATTATGAACAAAGAAGCGGGTTTCCATCCGGGGTGAACGAAAAACAAAGCCGGAGCTTTTTCGGCCGCTCCGGCTTTGTTCACATTATACTTCCATAATAATCGGGATGATCATCGGCTTGCGTTTTGTTTTTTCATAAAGGAATTGGTTTAACGCGTCACGCATCGCCTGTTTCAGTGTTGACCATTCTACGGAGGATGTTTCCGTCGCTTCCGTCACGATAGAGCGGACGAGCTCAGTAGCTTGTACAATCAGCCCTTCTGACTCTCTGACATAAACGAACCCGCGCGTAATAATTTCAGGACCTGATACAAGGTGCTTTTTTTGCTTATCGAGCGTAATCACAACAATCAGAATGCCGTCTTGTGACAATAATCGGCGGTCTCTTAACACGATATTGCCGATATCACCGACACCGAGGCCGTCAATCAGGACGTTTCCGTAAGATACTTTATCCCCGATTTTCACATTCTGGCCGCGGAATTCGACGACGTCGCCTTTTTCGATTAAGAAAATGTCGCTGCGTTTCATGCCGATTTCTTCAGCAATTTTTGAATGTGCTTTTTGCATTCTGAATTCGCCGTTGACCGGAATCAAATATTTCGGTTTTAACAAATTAAGCATCAGCTTCAATTCTTCTTGTGAACCGTGGCCGGAAACGTGCACGCGCTTTTGGGCGAAAATGACTTGAGCGCCGGCGCGCACGAGAAGATTAACAGTTTTAGAATAAACCAGTTCATGTCCCGGGATCGGCGTTGACGCGATGACAACAGTATCCCCTTCTTCGATGTTGAGCTGCTTGTGCGCTTGTTTCGCCATTCTCGTAAGAGCGGCTAACGGCTCGCCATGGCTTCCTGCCGTGACAATCGCCACTTCGCGTTTCGGATATTTTTTCACATCTTGTACCGGAATGAATAATTCATCATCGGCTTCAATATAGCCGAGCTTGCGCGCAAGCTGAAGCACATTTTGCAGGTTCTTCCCGGCTATGGCGAGTTTTCGGCCATTTTGAGCAGCTGCCTGAATGACTTGCTGAATGCGATTGATATTTGACGCAAATACGGCAACGATAACACGGTTTTCTGAATTGTACATCGCGTCAGAAATTTCTCCGCTTACGTATGCTTCAGACGGAGTGTAACCAGGCCGCTCAGCGTTGGCGCTGTCTGAAAGCAGGGCAAGCACGCCGCTGTTTCCGATTTTTGCGATCTCGCCGATATCACATGATTGGTGATAAGCAGGCGTTTGGTCAAATTTAAAGTCTCCCGTGCATACAATAGAGCCAAGTGATGTTTTGAAGCTGACTCCCACTGAATCCGGAATGCTGTGGATCGTTTTAAAGAACGATACTTTTGTTGATTCGAATGTAATGACAGATTTCGAGTGAACTTCTCGTAAATCAGCTTTTCGATTGTGTCCGTATTGCTTCAGTTTTTCTCTTAACAAAGCAAGCGTAAGTTTTGTTCCGTATACGGGAACTGACAGCTTGTTCAATAAATAAAAGACGCCTCCGATGTTTTCATCGTGTCCGTGTGTCAGAAAGATGGCCTTCACGCGGTCAGCCCGTTCAACTAAATAAGAAATGTCCGGAATGACGACATCAATTCCGAGCATCTCATTTTCCGGATGCATCAGCCCTACATCAACTACAAATATGTCTGAGTCGATTTCGATGACATATAGGTTCTTCCCAATTTCTCCGACACCGCCAAGGGCGATAATTCTGACGTTTTCTGTATTTTTCTTTTTCAAAATCTATATCCTCCTAGTCTCATACCCGTCCATCATCACTTGTTCCTATTATAACTGATATCAATTTTAGAAAACAAGATGAAGCAGAAGGTTTAGGGAAAACCAATATGTATACAAAACGGTCAAACTCACGATAAAGATGAGAATGACCGCTTATGTTCACTGTATGAATTTTTTTCTTACAGTTCGCTGATGGCGCTGCTCAGGCTCAAACGCTCATCTTCATTCAGCGGGATAAGAGGAAGACGCACAGATCCGACATCAAGGCCCTTCAGCTGAAGCGCTGTTTTGACCGGAGCCGGATTAGGCGCTTTAAACAGCTCCTTCATAATCGGCAAAAGCTTCTGATGGATCAGCGCCGCATTTGCCGTTTGCCCGTTTGTATAGTTTTTAATCATCTGCTGCATGTCAGGGCCGACGATATGGCTCGCCACTGACACGACCCCTCTTCCGCCGACCGCAAGAACAGGGAGCGTTAAACCGTCGTCACCGGAATAGACGTAGAAATCCTCCGGCGTTTCCGCAATAATTTTCGTAATGGCATCCAAATCACCGCTCGCTTCTTTAATAGCGGAGATATTCGGAATCTCAGCCAGCCGGATCGCTGTTTCCGGCGCAAGTGAAGCAACCGTTCTGCCCGGCACATTGTAAAGCATAACCGGCAAAGACGTTTCTTCAGCTATAGCTTTAAAATGGCGGTACATTCCTTCCTGTGAAGGTTTATTATAATAAGGCGTGACAAGCATGACGCAATCAACGCCGGCTTCTTCCGCTTTTTTTGTCAGTTTAATGGAGTCTTTCGTATTGTTGCTTCCCGTTCCCGCAATGACAGGAACACGTCCGTTCACTTCTTTGACCGTAAATTCAAAGAGTGCAATTTTTTCTTCCGTTGAAAGGGTCGGGGATTCTCCGGTTGTGCCCGCAACGACTAAAGAATCCGTGCCGTTTTTCAACAAATAGTCAATTAATGTAGACAGCTTTTGAAAGTCTACATTCCCTTTATTGTCAAAGGGTGTAATCATCGCTGTAGATATATTTCCGACATTCATTTTTTTCACCTCATCATGATTCAATCACATTTACTTTGAAAGTTCAAACACTTCATGCAAAGCGTTTACGGCCGTCACCATATCCTTTTCATGGACAAGAACCCAGATCGTAGTATGGCTGTCGGCAGATTGCAGAATAGGAATGCCTTTTTCAGAAAGCGCGGAGACGATTTTCGACGTGACTCCCGGCACTCCCATAATACCGGCTCCGACCGCTGACACTTTTGCACAGCTTTCCGTAACCGTAGGCTCATAGCCTAAATCGGCTAAAATGCTGCGTGCGGCGTCCGTTTTATTGCCGGCCACGGTATAAACGATTTCGCTCGGCGTGATATTAAAGAAATCAACGCTGATCCCGGCATTGGCCATTGCTTTAAATACTTCTGTCTGAACGTTATATTGACCCAATTTAGCAGGGACCTTAAATTGCGTCACATCTTTCACATGGGCGATACCGGTAATCAGCCTTTCAAAAACATCGCTGCCGATGTTTGAAGAATGATGTGACGTCACCAATGTGCCTTTGTCTTTTGAATAAGTGGAACGCACGCGAATCGGCACCTTTGCCTGCATAGCGATTTCCACCGCGCGCGGATGAATGACTTTCGCGCCTTGATAGGCCAGGTTGCAGATTTCCGTATATGTGACATTCGGAAGCGGCTTTGCGTTTTTGACGATTCTCGGATCAGCTGTCATGACGCCTTCCACGTCCGTAAAAATGTCAATAAAATCGGCATCGACCGCCGCGCCGAGCGCTGCTGCCGACGTATCGCTGCCTCCTCTTCCGATCGTCGTCGTGTCGCCTTTTTCAGTGGCTCCCTGAAACCCTGCAACAACTACGGCTTCATGATTGGCGAGCGTCGCGAACAGCCGCTCTGTTTTCATTTCAAGAATCTTGGCATCGGTATGCTGGGCATTTGTTAAAAAGCCGGCCTGAGCTCCTGTCAAAGCCGCGGCTTTTATCCCGTTTTCCTTAAGCATGCTGGCAAAAACAACAGAAGAGATCGTTTCCCCGCAAGACAGAAGCATATCCTGCTCTCTCGGAGAAATATCTGACTGGCTGCCGTAAAGAAGCCCGATGAGAGAATCTGTCGCATACGGATCTCCTTTTCTGCCCATCGCCGATACGACAACGACGACTTTATATCCTTCACTGATGGCTTCTTTAATATGTGATAACGCGAGCTTGCGTCCCTTGTCATCTTTTACGGATGTTCCGCCGAATTTTTGAACAATGATCTTCACTATTTTCACTCCAAATTAGTCTGACGTAACAGAAGAGAGCAGGCAGAGCCTTACTCTCTTCTGTTCGCCTATAGAAAAATACGTTTGTTTTATACGAGGTTTAGTTTTTGCAGGCTTTCCGCAATTTGAACTGAGTTCCAAGCGGCTCCTTTTAACAGGTTATCAGAAACAACCCATAAATGAAAACCGTTTGCTCTGTCCAAATCTTTACGGATTCGTCCCACAAATACATCGCGTTTGCCGACGGCATCGGCAGGCATTGGGTAAAGCTGCTGTGCAGGGTCATCCTGAAGCGTAACGCCCGGTGCTTCTTTTAAAAGATGTTTGATGTCTTCAACCGTTGCGTCATCACGGTCAAGTTCAATATAGACAGATTCGGAGTGGCCTGTTTCAATCGGCAGTCTGACACATGTCGCCGCTACTTCCAGCTCCGGCATATGCATAATTTTTTTCGTTTCATTAATCATTTTCATTTCCTCAAACGTATAGCCGTTATCTTGGAATTTATCAATTTGCGGAATCGCGTTAAAAGCGATTTGATAGTGCTTTTTGTCCCCTTTAACAGGCATAATGGATGCTTCTGCCGGTTCGTTATTTAAAATCGCCTTTGTCTGGCTGTAAAGTTCTTTGGCCGCTTCATTTCCCGCACCGGACACTGCTTGGTAAGTAGAAACAATAACTTTTTTCAGCCCGTATGCTTTGCGGATCGGTTCAAGAGCCGCCACCATTTGAATGGTTGAGCAGTTAGGATTGGCGATAATACCGTTATGTTCATGCAGATCCGACTCGTTCACTTCAGGCACAACGAGCGGTGTATTTTCATCCATGCGAAACGCACTTGTATTGTCAATGACGATGGCTCCGCGTTTTACAGCTTCAGGCGCCAAGCTTTGTGACACGCTTCCGCCGGCGCTGAATAAAGCGATCTGAACGCCTTCAAAGCTCTCAGGAACAGCTTCCTGCACCGTATATTCTTCGCCTTTAAACGTTACTTTCGTACCAGCAGAGCGTTTTGAGGATAGTAGTGTGAGTGTTTCTATTTCAAAGTTTCTGTCTTCCAGTGTTTTCAGCATTTGCTGTCCTACAGCTCCCGTCGCTCCGACAACTGCTACGTGTAATCCTCTTCCCATCTGTAAAACTCCTTCCGCCAATTAAGCATCATTTGTTGAATTGACTATGCATTTTACGTTTTATTTTACCATAGAATAGTCACGGGTTGACCGAATTTTTTTATTCCGCAAAGATTTTCTGTATATTTAATCATTTTATTCATCATGCTGTACAAGCACCGGCTGAACCTGTTCATGCAGAAGGGCCTTTTCAACCGATATCGGAAGCAGATCCATTCTAGCGACGAGCGACGTCGGCTTTTTAACGGGGTCATCCTGGCCGAACGGGATGAAGAAAATGTTTTTGGTTGACATCAATCTCATTAAATTCGTGCCGTTTAATCCGAGCGCATCGTTTGTCGAAATTCCAAGCACGACAGGACGGCCGTTTCTGATCGTGGCTTTTGCTGCCATAAGAACCGGAGAATCGGTCATTGCGTTTGCCAGCTTGCTCATTGAATTTCCCGTCAGCGGGGCGATGACCATGCAATCAAGCGGAAGCTTCGGCCCGAGAGGCTCTGCTTTTACAATGGAATCTATCGCTTCAAACCCAGTCAGCTCTTCAATTTTTCTGACCCATTCCGCCCCCTCTCCAAATCGGGTATCGGTTGATTGGACAGTGGACGTCACGACAGGACGGACTTCAGCTCCTTCATTTACAAGCGCTTCTATTTGCGGAAAGACGGCATCATATGTGCAGTGTGAGCCGGTTAATCCGAATCCGATTCTTTTCCCATTCAGAGACATGGGTATTCCCCCTCTTTCTTTACATCTGCCAAAAGCTTGCTCAGGACGTTTGCAATAATCTGGCCGGCTGTTTTAGGCGCGACAATTCCCGGAAGCCCCGGGGCAAGCAGCGCTTTAATGCCTTGCTTTTCAGCATAGTTGAAGTCCGTTCCGCCCGGACGCGAGGCTAAATCTAAAATCAGGGTCTTCGGTGTCATCCTAGACAGAACGCTTTGATCTAAAATCAAGCTCGGCACAGTATTAATACAAATATCAATATCTTTCACATGGTCTGTAAGCTCTTCTATTTGAAAAGGAGAAAGCCCCATTTCGGAAATGCGGGCTAAATGCGCCGAGCTTCGCGCCCCCACTTTTACCTTTGCTCCTAAAGCCGCAAACGTCCGGGCGATTGTCATGCCGGTGCGCCCCAATCCGAGAACGGCCACACTAGATCCGTGGATGGTGTAATCAGTATGCTGAATCGCCATCATGATCGTTCCTTCAACTGTCGGAATAGAGTTAAATATCGCGATGTCGTCCCGCTCAAACAATTTAACGAGCTTGCGGCCGGCTTCTTGGGCGATTCCTTCCAGATAGGCGTTTGAGATGCCTGAGTAGATGACGCAATGCGCCGGTGTCTGATTAAGGTGCTCCTGCTTTAACACCACTTCTTCATTTGAAAAAACCGTCGATACAACACCTTCTTCGGTTGTTGCCGATACGGGCAGGATCATACTGTCTATTTTCTGAAATGGAATGTCATCGATTTTGCATTTTACGGTTCCTGTAAAACCGTCATCTAACTGGTCAAATCCCACGAGATAAATATCGGCATGCTGTTCTGTCAGCTTTCTTATAATCTCAAGCTGCCTTGCGTCACCGCCAATGATCGCAATTGTCAATCCGGTTAACATATGAAACGTTCACCTTCTTTACAGTTACTGGATCTTTTAAGTGTCATTCTCCTCTTCATCGTATGTTCGAATAGAAAGGGCGGTGAATGTACAGTATTTTTTTTCAAACAAAAAAGCACCGGCGCTATAAGCCGATGCTGCAAATTAAGAATCTTACCCCTCAGGAGGAGTGATGTCCTCGGGCACGTCTAAAATAATCATATCTGACCCGATTTTCTGTATATGATTCCAAGGGACACGAATGTCATGGCCTTGTTTTCTTAAACCGAACCATTTTACCGTCGGTATGAGAAGTGCGGTAATTTGACCGTCCTGCTCATTAATTTCCAAATCGGTTTGGCCGAGCACTCCGAGCCGCTCAGCCCGTTTTATGTCTACGATTTCTTTACCTGATAGTTCACTAAGCCTCATGATAGCCACCCCCTTGTACTATATGACCATCATCATAAAAAAATGCCTGCCTCATATCGAGGCAGACCGCTTTCTTGCTTATGACGAGGCAGGCATGCTGCCTGTCGGGCTGATCAGTGATAATGCGTAATCATCCGTGAATAAGCGGCGGCTGAGGCCGTTGACGCTTTCTAAGCTGACCGCATTTAATTCAGCGATGATTTCATCCATTGTTTTATGCTTGCCGAGCAGCAGTTCATTTTTACCGTTGCGGCTCATTTTGCTGTTTGTGCTTTCTAAGCTGAGCATCAGACTTCCCTTCATTTGTTCTTTGCTGTTTTCCAGCTCTTTCGGAGAAATGCCGTCACGTTTTAAAACCGATAACGTCTCTTGAATCGTTTCTGACAGAAGCCCGAGCTGATTGGCGCCGGTTCCGCCGTAAATCGTCAGCATTCCGCTGTCTTCATAAGAGCTGTGATAGCTGTATACAGAATAAGCCAGTCCTTTATCTTCCCGCACATCTTGAAAAAGCCGGCTGCTCATGCTTCCGCCAAGCACGTTGTTCAGCACGATTAAATCGTAGATGTCCGGGTCTCCGACTTTCAGGCCTTTAAAACCGAGGCAGAGGTGTGCCTGCTCGGTATCTTTTTTTCTTGTCAGTTTTTCATAATGAAACTCAGGCTCGCTGATACCGCTCGCTTTGCCTTTCGCTTCGTATGTACCGAACCATTTCTCAACGTCTTTGATAAATTGCTCCGTCACATTGCCGGCGACAGAAATGACGACACGGTCCGGCGTGTAGAAATCATCCATATGCTGTCTGAGAGAATCACCGTTAAAAGAAGCAAGTGTTTCCTCCGTTCCGAGAATCGGGTAACCGAGCGAATGATTGCCGTACGTTGCTTTGCTCAGCAGATCATGGACAATGTCATCCGGTGCATCTTCATACATTTTAATCTCTTCGTATACGACATTTTTTTCTTTTTTGAGCTCGTTTTCATCAAAAGCAGAATGAAAGAACATATCCGCCAACACATCAAGTGCATAGTTTGCATGTTCGTCAAGCACTTTAGCGTAATAACACGTATATTCCTTTGAAGTGAAGGCATTCACTTGGCCGCCTATACGGTCGAAGGATTCTGCGATTTCACGTGCGGATCTCGTATTCGTCCCTTTAAAAAACATATGCTCTAAAAAATGTGAGATGCCGTTGGTTTCCGGCGTTTCATGGCGTGATCCCGTTCCGATCCAGACGCCGATTGCCACAGACCGCACTGTCGGGTTATTTTCAAGCACAACTCTTACACCATTTTGGCATGTATAGCGTTTTATCAAGTTTGTTCCTCCTATTCAAAGGCAGGCAAACTGCCGCCTGCTACTTCATCAGCCTGTTTTCATCCATTAAGTCAGACACTGAACCGAGTGCATAGCCTTTTTCTTTAATTTTCGTAATTAACACGTCCAGGCTTTTCGCCGTCGGATCAGTCGGATGCATTAAAATCATGGCCCCGTTATGTATTTTGCTCAACACCCTTGTTTGTAAAACAGCAGGAGACGGTTTTTGCCAGTCAATGGTGTCAACAGTCCACATGATGGTCCCCATTCCTTTTTCCGCCGCAATATCAACCACCGCTTTTCTGAAGCTGCCGCTTGGCGGCGCAAACCATTTCGGCTTTACACCGAGCGTCTCGCTGATTTGTGCATTGGTCTTGTCAAGCTGTTCGGAAATGCTTCCTGAAGTCAGTTTGCTCATATCAGGGTGATTGTATGAGTGATTTCCGATTTCATGTCCGTCCGCTGCTATTTGTTTGGCCAGTTCCTGATTGTTTTTCAGCCATTTTCCTTCCAGAAAAAAGGTCGCCTTCACTTGCTGTTTTTTCAGAATAGGCAGCATTTGCTCCACATATTCATTTCCCCACGCTACATTTATTAAAAAGGCAACCATCGGTTTATCCGGATTTCCTTTATAAATGGGCTCAGGTGCGAGAGAATCAAGATGAATCTTCGGCTTTACCTGCTCATACACAAGGTCATCTTCATGAAATTCTCCGTCCTTTTTCATTTGCTTATAGGATTTTTCCACATTGACTTTTAAACCGTTGTAACCAGGTATACTTTTCCATATTTTATCAATTCTCGCGTCTTGGGCTTTTACTTCATACTCCGGCGCTTTTCGCAGCAATTCTTCGTAGAGCGGATCCTTTGAAGCTGAAACAGTCACTGCGTCTTTTTTCATTGCGTCTATGTAATCAACTGTGTACGGATTTTTTAACATTTCAAATGAAACAAAAAAGAGAAATAAAAAAACGGCAAACGGCACGAATTTTTTCAACATGTCCTTCCCCCCTCACCACACATTATGTAAGAGGAGGACAAGGTAGAACCCGCCTGTAGTCATTCTCAAAATAAAGAAGCCGGGTCTCCCAGGCTCCTTGTTAGGTTTTCATTTAAGATTGTTGTTCTTCTTTTTCTTTTTCCTCACGCAGCACTGCTTTGCGTGACAGATTTACTCGTCCCTGCTTGTCAATTTCGGTTACCTTCACAAGGATTTCATCACCGAGTTTTACAACATCCTCAACCTTGCCGACCCGTTCGAGCGCAAGTTCGGATATATGAATGAGACCGTCTTTTCCGCTGAAGATTTCAACGAAAGCTCCGAATTTCTCAATACGTTTGACTTTACCGAGGTAAAGCTGGCCGACTTCTACTTCTCTGACAAGATCTTCGATAATTTTTTTCGCTTTTTGGTTGCTGCTCTCGTCAGTAGAAGAAATAAAGATGGTGCCGTCTTGTTCGATATCGATTTTAACACCGGTATCTTCAATGATCTTATTGATTTGCTTGCCGCTCGGGCCGATAACGTCGCGGATTTTATCCGGATTGATTGTCATCGTTAAAATTTTCGGCGCATATTGAGAAAGCTCTTTTCTTGATTCACCAAGCGTGCTCAGCATACTGTTAAGGATTTCCATTCTTCCTTTTTTCGCCTGCTGAAGCGCTTCTTCAAGAATTTCTCTTGAAAGGCCTTCGATTTTAATGTCCATTTGCAGCGCGGTAACGCCTTTTGCCGTGCCGGCTACTTTAAAGTCCATGTCACCGAGGGCGTCTTCCATGCCTTGAATATCCGTTAATACAGTATAGTACTCGCCTGATTTCACAAGTCCCATCGCGATACCGGCAACAGGAGCTTTAATCGGAACCCCTGCATCCATCATCGCAAGTGTGCTGGCGCAAATACTTGCCTGTGATGTTGAACCGTTTGATTCAAGCACTTCAGATACAAGACGAACTGTATACGGGAAGTCTTTTTCATTCGGAATGACAGGCTCAAGCGCACGCTCTCCAAGAGCCCCGTGTCCGATTTCACGTCGTCCCGGGCCGCGCATCGGTCCAGTTTCGCCAACGCTGAATTGCGGGAAGTTATAGTGATGCATAAACCGTTTTGATTCTTCAACGCCTAAGCCGTCAAGAATCTGAACGTCTCCGAGAGCGCCTAACGTACATACGCTGAGCGCTTGTGTTTGTCCTCTTGTAAACAATCCGGAGCCGTGTGTTCTAGGAAGAAGGCCGACTTCTGAAGAAAGCGGGCGGATTTGATCAACGCCGCGGCCGTCAGGACGGACTTTTTCTTCTGTGATCAAACGGCGGACTTCGTTTTTCACTAGCTTAGACAGCGTTTGTTTCACTTTTTTAATAGTATCTTCATCGTGCTCTTCTTCTTCAAACTTAGCAACGACTGCATCTTTCACTTCATTAATGGCATCTTCACGCGCATGCTTCTCATGAACCTGAATCGCCTTAAGAAGATCCGGCTCTGCAAGACTTTTCACTTTTTCACTGAGTTCTGCATCAATTTCATACAGTGCAATCTCAGTCTTTTCTTTGCCGACTGCAGCGATGATTTCTTCTTGGAATGCAATCAGGCGTTTAATTTCTTCATGGCCGAACATAATCGCTTCAAGCATGATTTCTTCAGGAACTTCATCTGCTCCGGCTTCCACCATGTTGATTGCGTCTTTAGTACCTGCGACGACGAGGTTGATATCGCTTTTTTCAAGCTGGTCAACCGTCGGATTGATGAGGAACTGGCCGTCAATGCGGCCCACCGTCACACCCGCAATCGGTCCTTCAAACGGAATATCCGATACGCAAAGTGCCAGTGATGATCCGAACATAGCAGCCATTTCAGAAGAGCAGTCCTGATCGACACTCATCACAATGCTGATGACCTGTACTTCATTACGGAATCCGTCAGCGAAAAGCGGGCGGATCGGACGGTCAATCAGACGGCTGGCTAAAATGGCCTTTTCACTCGGCCGGCCTTCTCTTTTAATAAAGCCGCCCGGAATTTTACCTACTGCATATAATCTTTCTTCATAGTTAACGGTAAGCGGGAAAAAATCAAGCGGTTTCGGTTCTTTTGATGCAGTTGCTGTGCTGAGCACTGCGGTATCGCCGTAGCGGACCATGACAGCGCCGTTTGCCTGTTTGGCAAGTTGGCCGGTTTCTACTGTAAGCTGTCTGCCGGCCCAATCTATGGTAAAGACATGTTTCTCTTGTCCCATTCGATTACGAGCTCCTCTCTTTATGTGTGAAATAATCAATTACTCCTATTATGAACGAAATGAATTGAACATATCAATGTCAAAGTAGTATGTAAAAGGATTTCAATGTATTGATCAGCATTTTTTCGCTTTAATACGATAAAAAAGCGGGAATCCTCCCGCTTTTTACGATTATCGACGTAAGCCTAGTTTGTTAATTAACTCACGGTAACGAGTTACGTCTTTATTACGCAGATACGTAAGAAGATTACGACGTTTACCTACCATTTTAAGAAGACCGCGACGTGAGTGGTGATCTTTCTTGTGAGTACGCAAATGCTCGTTCAAGTTGTTAATTGAGTCTGTTAGGATAGCGATCTGAACTTCTGGAGATCCAGTATCAGATTCGTGTGTTTTAAACTCGCTGATGAGTTGGTTTTTACGTTCTTGAGTAATTGCCATCCTGTTTCACCTCCATATCATAATTAGCCCCAGTTACCTAGCAACCGTCGGTGACTTCGGATTGCCAAGCAATGGTTTTAAGACTACGAAATATATGATACTAAAAAACGCGCCCGTATGCAAATATTTTAGAATAAAATTTGTACACTTTTTCACTTTCTTTCCGTTATTTGCTGAAAAAACGGATCGCTTCCTGCTTATCTTTCTCGATTTGAGCGGTTAATTCATCAATTCCGTTAAACTTCCGTTCACTCCGGATGCGTTTATACCACTCAATTTTCACGGTTTCCCCGTATACGTTTTGGTCAAAATCAAACAAATGGACTTCAATAGACGGCTGATCCGGGCGTTTTTCATAAAATGTCGGTTTATAGCCGATATTGCAGACCCCTTCATAAACGTTTCCATTGATTTCAGCCTTGACGGCATAGACGCCTGTCGGAGGTACAATATAGCTGTTATGTAAACCTACATTTGCGGTCGGAAACCCGATGGTCCGTCCCCTTTTATCGCCGTGGATCACGGTGCCTCGTATGAAATAAGGCTGCCCGAGAAGGGTGTGCGCCAGCTCGACATCACCGTTTTGCAGCGCCGACCGAATGTAAGTGGAGCTGATTTTCCTGTCCTGCTCGGTCAGCTTCTCGACAGTCGTGCAATCAGCCTTTCCTTCCAGATCAAGCGGCAGTGTGTCCATCGTGCCTTTTCCGTACTTTCCGTACGTAAAATCAAATCCCCCCACTGCATGCCGTGCATTTAACCCTAAAATATAATCCTTAGCAAACTGTTTGGGAGAAAGGGCTGCAAACGCTTCATCAAACTTCACGACATACAGCACATCTGCGCCTAAACGCTCAATCTGGCTGATCTTGTCCTTAAGCGGCGTAATCAGATCCTTAGGCTCTTTATCTCTGCCAAGAACATGGGACGGATGGGGATGGAATGTCATTACGGCCAGCGAAAGGCCTTTTTCTTCGGCAATTTGTCTGGCGGTGCCGATTACTTTTTGATGCCCTAAATGGACTCCGTCAAAGTAGCCGAGAGCCATTACTGACGCTGCCTGCTCTTCCTTTTGTAAATGATGCGGATGAGAAATATGTATCGTCTTCACAGAACGGTCACCTTTTTTCTTATTGTTCGCTTTTTTGCATCAGTACTTTGGCCGGTTTTAACAGTCCTTTTTTTGAAGGATGCGGCATATAAATGGCCACACATTCTCCGGCTTCGGTACAAACCGCTATACGGTCGTCGATTGTCATTGCAGAAAATTGCGCCGGGGTTTCAAATACTGACCCGTTTTCTGCTTTCTTAGCTAATGTATCACTTATGACCCATTTCGGCAAATGATTAAGCGCTCTTTCAATCGGTACTGCGTGATCCCCGACAGTGCCATTGGCTGCCTGCTGTTCAAGCTCCTCAAACGTAAAACATTCATCAAGGCTGAAATCTCCTGAAGCAGTGCGGATGAGATGAGACATATGAGCGGGATAGCCAAGCTTTTCACCGATTGTAACAGCCAATGTCCGGACGTACGTTCCTTTCGTGCACGTTACGTTGAAACGAAACGACGCAGTTTCATCCGCATACGTGACATGTGAAGTGAGGACGATGTCTTCAATCGTGATCTTTCGCTTCGGCCGTTCTACCTCGATTCCCGCTCTTGCATATTCATACAGCTTTTTGCCGTTGACTTTAACGGCGGAATACATCGGCGGCACTTGCTCTTGCGGCCCTTTAAGACTTTCCAATACGTTTTTGATGTCTTCTTCAGCTATCGGCTCCTCAACAGGTTTTACGCTGATTGTTTCCCCCGTCTGGTCTTCAGTCGATGTAGAAATACCGAGGGTAATTTCTGCATCATACGTTTTTGATTTTTCTGTGACGTACTCGACGATTTTTGTGGCTCGTCCGACACAGATCGGCAGCACGCCTGACACTTCGGGGTCAAGCGTTCCTGTATGCCCGACTTTTTTTGTTTTTAACAGCTTTCTTATTTTCATCACACAATCGTGCGAGGTCATGCCGACAGGTTTATGTAAAAGGAGAACTCCGTTAACCATCTGCCCTTCGCTCCTTCTGAATTGTTTTCAATTTGTGTCTTCAAACGCAGAAAAGAGGACAGACGACATACGCCCATCCTCTTTTTCCGGATTATTCAGATGGTTTATCTGAATGCAGTTCATGAATCAATGTTTCAATACGGTTGCCGTATTCAATGGATTCATCGAATTCAAATTCAAGCTCAGGCGTTTTGCGGAGTCTGATTCGGCTGCCGATTTCTGAACGGATAAATCCCTTCGCTTTCTCCAGCCCTTTCAGCGCCTCCTCTTTCTTCTTCTCTCCGCCGAGAACGGAGATATACACCTTTGCAATTTGCAAATCACCTGAAACACGTACGTCTGTTACAGTCAGAAAACCGATTCTCGGGTCTTTCAGCTTTCGGCTGATAATATCCCCAAGCTCTTTTTTCATCTGCTCGCCGACACGGTTTGCTCTCATACTCATTTCAATCACCTCTAAGTTAAAACCACTCTGTTCTAGTGATCGTCCGCTCAATTTCGGGAAAGGAGTCAATAAACGCGAGAACGCGCTGAAGCTCCCTTTCCGCCTGAACGTGAGAGGAGGATACCACGGCGATTCCGAAGCTGGTTCTCTGCCAAGTGTCCTGATAGCCGATTTCTGCAGCAGACACGTTGAACTTATTTCGAACCCTTGTGATGATCCGCTTCAAAACAGCGCGCTTCTCCTTTAATGATCCCGCATCATAAATGATGCATTCACATTCCGCAAATCCGATCACTTTCTTTCGATTTCCTGCATGACATACGCTTCAAGGATATCACCTTCGCGAATGTCATTGTATTTCTTAATTGTAATACCACATTCATATCCTTGTGAAACTTCTTTCACATCATCTTTAAAGCGTTTCAGAACGTCTACTTCACCTTCAAAGATTACGACGCCGTCACGGATCAGACGCAGGCGGCTGTCCCGTGTAATTGTGCCTTCGGTTACATAGCCTCCGGCAATAGTGCCGATTTTAGACACTTTGAACGTTTGGCGGACCTCAACCTGACCGATGATTTTCTCTTCGTATTCAGGATCAAGCATACCTTTCATCGCCGCTTCAATTTCGTCAATGACTTTGTAAATGATACGGTGAAGACGGATGTCTACATTTTCAGCTTCAGCCGTACTTTTAGCATTTCCGTCAGGGCGTACATTAAACCCGATAACGATCGCATTCGATGCAGAAGCCAGAATAATGTCTGATTCGGTAATCGCACCGACGCCTGTGTGAATGATTTTCACTTTGACGCCTTCTACTTCAATTTTTTGAAGAGCGGCCGTTAACGCTTCAGCTGAACCTTGAACGTCAGCTTTCACGATTAAGTTAATGTCTTTCACATCGCCTTGTTTGATTTGTTCAAACAGATCATCAAGGCTGAGCTTCGCTTTGTCGCTGCGCTGTTCTTCCAATTGTTTAGAAGCGCGCGCCTCACCGACAGAACGGGCTGTTTTTTCGTCTTTAAAGACGAGGAATTGGTCACCTGCTAACGGCACGTCGTTAAGACCCGTAATTTCTACAGGTGTTGACGGTCCGGCTGTTTTCACGCGGCGGCCGAGATCATTGACCATTGCCCGCACGCGGCCGAATGTGTTTCCGACAACGATCGGATCACCGACATGCAATGTTCCCGTTTGAACGAGCAATGTCGCAACCGATCCTCTGCCTTTATCAAGCTCGGCTTCAATAACCGTTCCTTTTGCCTGGCGGTTCGGATTGGCTTTGAGCTCCTCTACCTCACTGACAAGCAAAATCATTTCGACAAGTTCGTCGATTCCTTTGCCGGAAAGAGCGGATAGCGGAACGAAAATCGTTTCTCCTCCCCATGCTTCAGGAACGAGTCCGTATTCCGTAAGCTCCTGCATGACACGGTCAGGATTTGCGCTTTCTTTATCAATTTTATTCACGGCAACGATAATCGGAACCTCAGCCGCTTTTGCATGGTTGATGGCTTCGACTGTTTGCGGCATAACGCCGTCATCGGCCGCTACGACTAAAATCGTAATATCGGTTACTTCCGCACCGCGCGCACGCATCGTTGTGAAAGCCGCGTGTCCCGGTGTATCAAGGAACGTGATTTTTTTGCCGTTTTCTTCGATTTGGTATGCACCGATATGCTGCGTAATTCCGCCGGCTTCCCCTTCAACAACCTTTGTTTTTCGGATGCTGTCGAGAAGCGTCGTTTTCCCGTGGTCAACGTGGCCCATAATCGTTACGACAGGCGGACGGATTTGAAGGTCTTCTTCTTTGTCAGCCTCTTCGTATTTTTCGAGCTCAGTTTCTTCAAGCACAATCACTTCTTCTGTTTCCACACCGTATTCGGATGCGATGAGTTCGATTGTGTCTTTGTCAAGCTCCTGGTTAATGGTGGCCATTACGCCGAGCAGCATGAGTTTTTTAATGATTTCAGACGGTTCTTTGCCAAGTTCCTCGGCTAAGGCTCCGACTGTTAAAGTGCCTGAAAACGTAATTTTTTCAGGAAGCTCTTTTTTCGGCTTCAGCGGTTTTTGCTGATGCTGGTTTTTGTTGTTGTGATTGCGTTTGTTTTTTTTGTTGTTGTTATTCTTCTTGTTTTTGTTAAATTGATTATTCTGCACGTCATTCTTCTTTCCGTCTCGAATTTTGTTTGGTTGATTTCCAGCAGACTGCTGATTAACCCCTTGCGGCTGCTTGTTTTTGTTCGTTTCCGCAGGCTTTTGAGATTTAACGCCGGCGCCGCCTTTTTTAAATTTCGCATCAAGCTGCTTAATGGTCTTTTCTTCAAGCGTTGCCATATGGTTATTTACTACTATATCCATGTTTTTCAGCGCCGTCAAAATTTCCTTACTTGAAACATTGATGGCTTTTGCATATTCGTATACTCTCATTTTAGCCATTCGTTCACCCCCAAAAATATTAATCGAGCAAGCTGATCAGCTTATTCGCAAAACCTTGGTCAGTGACGGCGACAACGACACGTGATTCCTTGCCGATAGAGCGGCCGAGATCCGCGCGGCTTTCGACTTTTTTATAAGGCACTTTATAATAATTGCATTTGTCGGATACTTTCTTTGCAGTATTCGCTGATGCATCTTCTGTCAGCAGAACAAGCTTTGCACGCGCATTTCTAATTTCTTTTATAACCAAGTCCTCGCCTGACACGACCTTACGAGCTCGATTGGCCAGACCCAGCAAGGGAAACCATTCCATTCCAGACATGTTATTTTTTCACCTTTTCCGCCAGTTCCAGCAATTCTTCGAAAATCTGGTCATCGATTTGTGATTGAAATTGATTTTGCAATGTGTTTTTCTTTTTCGCAGCTAAGATGCATTCTTTTTCAAGGGTGATGTAGGCACCCCGGCCGTTCTTTTTTCCGGTCGGATCGACTGAGATCTCCCCTTCTTTAGAACGGACAATTCGGATCAGTTCCTTTTTAGGCTTCATTTCCCCCGTTACCACGCATTTGCGCAGAGGAATTTTTTTTCGATTATTCACCTAAAATCACCTCTTATTCATCCGATTCGGCTGTTTCAAGCTCCATAAAGAGCGGCTCTAAATCGTCATCTTCTTCATGCTCTCTCGGATAGATGCCAAGGTCTCTTGCATCCGTTTCGCTTTTGATATCAATCTTCCAGCCTGTCAGTTTCGCAGCTAAGCGGGCGTTTTGCCCTCTTTTTCCGATTGCCAGGGAAAGCTGGTAATCAGGGACGATGACAGTGGTTGCTTTTTCTTCTTCGTTGACGATGACATCCAGCACTTTGGACGGGCTGAGCGCATTGGCAACAAATTCAACCGGATCGTCAGACCAGTTGACGATATCGATTTTTTCGCCCTTCAGCTCGTTAACGATCGCCTGCACACGCTGACCTTTCGGCCCGACGCATGAGCCGACCGGATCCACATCAGGATCGTCAGTGCGGACGGAGATTTTAGAACGGTCGCCCGCTTCTCTGGCAACAGATTTAAGCTCAACGGTTCCGTCATAAATTTCCGGCACTTCTATTTCAAAAAGACGCTTTAAAAGACCGGGATGTGTTCTTGACACATAAATTTGCGGTCCCTTTGTCGTTTTTTCGACCTTGGTGATAAATACCTTAATCCGGTCGTGCGGTTTGTAGCTTTCATTCGGCATTTGTTCATTAACGGGCAGCAGCGCTTCAATCTTGCCGAGAGACACGTAAATAAATTTGCTGTCTAAGCGCTGTACAATTCCCGTCATGATGTCTTCTTCACGATCGATAAATTCCGAATAAATCACACCGCGCTCAGCTTCGCGGACACGCTGTGTCACGACTTGTTTCGCCGTTTGCGCGGCAATGCGGCCGAAGTCTTTAGGTGTCACTTCTATTTCAACAACATCTCCGACAAGGTAGTTCGGATGGATGCTTTGGGCGTCGTCGAGCGAGATTTCAAGTCTTGAATCATACACCTCGTCTACAACGTCTTTTCTGGCGAACACACGAATGGTGCCCGTCTCACGGTTCAAATCAACCCGTACGTTTTGCGCCTGGTTAAAATTTCGCTTATAAGCAGAAATTAAGGCAGCTTCAATTGCTTCGATGATAATGTCTTTACTGATGCCTTTTTCTTTTTCAAGAATAGTGAGGGCATCTAATAGTTCACTGCTCATGTTAGCGGTCTCCCCCCTTAAACACTTATACTCAATTAATGAAATGATACAGCTAATCTTGCATTAGCTATTTTTTCGTACGGAATATTGACCCGTTTCTTTCTTGTTTTGATCGTCATCTCTATTGTAGCAGTTTGTCCATCAAATTCAGCCAATTTGCCTTCAAACACTTTTAAACCGTCAATCGGTTCGTACGTTTTCATATAAACATTTTTACCAAGTGATTTTTCGAAGTCGGCTTTTTTCTTTAATGGGCGCTCGGCTCCAGGAGAAGATACTTCAAGAAAGTAGTTTTGAGTAATCGGATCGGCGTCATCCAGCTTTTCGCTTAACGCTTCGCTGACTTTGGCGCATTCCTCAATATCAACACCGTCATCGGAATCAATAAACACGCGAAGGAACCAGTTTTGACCCTCTTTGACAAATTCAATGTCTACGAGTTCAAGCTGAAGGTCATCTAGTATGGGCTGAGCCATTTCTTGAACGGTATCAGTCACTTTTTTGCTCATGTTTTTCCTCCTTGTGCTGGCGATATCATATCGGCCGTCTTCTCTGCATAAAAACCCTGCTTCAAAAGAGCAGGGGCTTTAAGAAAACGATGGACATGTCGAGGCAAAATTGCCTGTTCAATACAAAAGAGCGGGTTTCCCCACTCTTTGCCTCGGTAATCGTTAGCATTTCCAATAAAACTATACCATAACCATATATTTTATGCAAATCAATCTCCATCGCAAGCCTTACTTACACAGGCTTTAAAACAGTGATAACTGGTTTTGGTCAGGCAGCGACTCAAGACAGCCGTGCCGGTCTAAATACTCTAAAATCGTTTTTGACACTTTACCTCTTTTTTGAAGGTCCTCTTTAGACAGGAATTCCCCTTCTTCACGCGCTTTCACAATATTGAGAGCGGCGTTTGTCCCAAGCCCCGGAATCGAGTTAAACGGCGGAATCAGGCTGTCGCCGTCGATGATAAATTCCGCGGCGCTGGAGCGGTAAAGATCAACCTTTTGGAAGGAATAGCCGCGTTCACACATTTCAAGCGCAAGCTCTAAAACAGTGAGGAGGTTTTTTTCCTTCGGCGAAGCATCGAGCCCTTTGGAGCTGATCTCATCCATAACCGCTCTGATTGCAGTCGAGCCTTTAATCATTGTGTCAATGTCAAAGTCATCGGCACGCACGGTAAAATAAGCGGCGTAATATAAAAGCGCGTGATGCACTTTAAAGTATGCAATCCGCACCGCCATTAACACATACGCGGCGGCGTGGGCTTTCGGGAACATGTATTTGATTTTTTTGCATGAATCAATATACCAGTTCGGCACATTGTTCTTTTTCATTTCTTCTTCCCATTCCGGCGTCAGGCCTTTGCCTTTACGGACAAATTCCATGATTTTAAAGGCCAGTGAAGGCTCAAGGCCCTGATAGATCAAGTAAACCATGATGTCATCACGGCAGCCGATCACTTCGCTGAGTTCACATGTATTGTTGTGGATCAATTCCTGGGCATTGCCGAGCCATACGTCGGTTCCGTGGGAAAGCCCGGAAATCTGGACAAGCTCAGAGAATGTCGTCGGCTTAGTATCTTCGAGCATCTGCCGCACAAATCGCGTCCCGAATTCAGGAATACCGAGTGTTCCCGTTTTGCAGCCGATTTGTTCTTCGGTTACGCCGAGAGATTCAGTCCCTTGGAAAATTTTCATCACTTCGGGATCATCGGTCGGTATCGTTTTCGGGTCGATGCCGCTTAAATCCTGAAGCATACGGATGACGGTCGGATCATCGTGTCCTAATATATCGAGCTTCAGCAGGTTGTCATGAATGGAATGGAAGTCAAAGTGAGTCGTTTTCCATTCAGAGCCCGTCGCATCCGCCGGGAATTGAATCGGTGAAAAATCGTAAATATCCATGTAATCAGGCACTACGATAATTCCCCCCGGGTGCTGTCCCGTCGTTCTTTTGACGCCTGTACAGCCCTGCACGAGGCGGTCGATTTCCGCGCCGCGCATATGAAGGTTGTGGTCGCCCGCATAGCCTTTCACATACCCGTACGCGGTTTTTTCAGCAACGGTGCCGATCGTTCCCGCACGGTACACGTTGTCTTCTCCGAATAAAACCTTCGTATAGTTATGGGCATGCGGCTGATACTCACCCGAGAAGTTCAAGTCAATATCGGGTACTTTGTCACCTTTAAAGCCTAAGAACGTTTCAAACGGGATATCATGTCCGTCCTTTTTCAAAGGGGTGCCGCAAGACGGGCAGCTTTTATCCGGAAGGTCAAAACCGGAACCGACTGATCCGTCATTAAAGAATTCGGAATACCTGCAGCTCGGGCACACATAGTGCGGGGCGAGCGGGTTCACTTCAGTGATTTCCGTTAAGGTCGCCACAAGCGACGAACCGACCGATCCCCGTGAACCGACGAGATAGCCGTCATCCAGAGACCGTTTGACAAGCTTATGAGAAATAAGATAAATAACGGCGAATCCATGGCCAATGATACTTTTTAACTCTTTTTCTATTCTCGCTTCAACAATTTCAGGAAGCTCTTCACCGTAAATGCTTCTGGCGCGCTGATAGCTCATTTCACGGATTTCTTCATCGGCTCCATCAATTTTCGGCGTGTACAGGTCGTCTTTAATCGGTTTGATCTCTTCGATCATGGAAGCGACTTTCTGCGTATTATCAACCACGATTTCTTTCGCTTTTTCCGCACCCAGAAAGGAGAAAGCATCCAGCATTTCATCTGTCGTTCTGAAGTGCACTTTAGGCAGTTCATGCCGGTTTAACGGATTGGCGCCCCCTTGGGAGGAAATTAAGATCTTCCGGTAAATTTTGTCCTCATCGTTTAAATAGTGGACATTCCCCGTTGCGACAACGGGCTTATTCAATTTCTCCCCGAGCTTTGTAATATTGGCGATGATTTCTTTCAGCGCTTTTTCATCACGGACGAGCTCAAGCTGCAACAGATGCCTGTATACTTCCGGCGGCTGCACCTCAAGATAATCATAGAAGGAAGCGATATCTTCAACCTCTTCAGGCGATTTCTGCATCATGCCTTCAAAGACCTCTCCCCTGTCACAAGCAGAACCGATTAAAAGGCCTTCCCTGTACTTATCAAGCTGTGACCTCGGAATCCGCGGCACCCTGTAGAAGTAGTGAATATGAGAAATAGATACAAGCTTAAACAGGTTTTTCAGGCCGGTTTCATTCATGGCAAGCAATGTCGCGTGATACGGTCTGGATCTCTGGTAAGCATTGGATTGCCCCATGTTCTCATTCAGCTGGTCGTGATAATAAATATCTCTTTCGGCGGCATCTTTCAGCATTTTTAACAGCAGGTAGCCTGTCGCCTCAGCGTCAAAAACCGCCCGGTGATGCTGGGTTAATTCGATATCGAACTTTTTACATAACGTGTTTAAACGGTGATTTTTAAATTCAGGGTAAAGGAAACGCGCAAGTTCGAGCGTATCAATAACCGGATTTTTCGCCTTTTCCGTTTTCAGAAGGCGTTTGTACGCTACATTTAAAAATCCCATATCAAAGCTTGCGTTATGTGCCACAAGCACGTCATCGCCGATCCATTCTTTAAAATCCCGCACTACGTCTGCGACATCGGGAGCGTCACGCACCATATCATCTGTAATACCGGTAAGTTCAATCGTCGTTGCTGACAGCGGGTGATGCGGATTGGCGAATGCTTCAAATTTATCAATGATTTCTCCGCCTCTTATTTTAACTGCCGCAAGCTCAATTATTGTATCGTACACAGCCGACAGACCTGTCGTTTCAACGTCAAATACGACATAAGTATCTTCTTCAAGCAGACGATGTGCAGGGTTGTACGCGATCGGAACACCGTCATCAACGATATTGGCTTCCATTCCGTAAATCATTTTAATTCCGTGCTTTTTCGCGGCGGCATAGGCATCCGGGAATGACTGTACGACAGCATGATCTGTTAATGCAATCGCTTCATGCCCCCATTTTTTCGCCTGTTCCACAAGCTTTCCGATTCCCGTTACGGCATCCATTTGGCTCATCGGAGAATGCAGATGGAGCTCCACCCGTTTTTCGCCTTCAGGGGCAGTGTCTTCACGGGTTTTTGCTTTTACTTCATTCACATCGTTTGCAATCATGACGAGGTCTCTGACAAACGTATCATTTTGGATGCTTCCTCTTGCCTTCACCCACATGCCTTTTTTCAGCGTTTTCATTAAGGCGGCGTCTTCTTTTTCTCTAGCAAACATTTTAATTAAAATGCTGTTTGTGTAGTCTGTAATTTTGAAAATACAGAGCGTGCGTCCGCTTTTCAGCTCACGTGTTTCGGCATCAAAAACATAGCCTTGCACCGTAATTCTTCTTTCTTCATCCATGATGCTGTCAAGCGTCCGAATCTCTTCATTGTCTTTAATTTGGTAGCCGATGACAAGCGGACCTGACGGCGCCTGATCCTCATCGCCCTCTTTTTCCTTCTTCTCCATTTCGATCAGAGCCTGCATCGCGCGCTCCTGGTCTTCGGCGAGTTTTTGCTCGCGGAATTTCTGGACTTCTTGGTCAGATACAAAAATTTCGGTGTCGAGCTGCAGATCAGGAAAGCCAAACTGGCGATAGCTTTGCTGGATGAGTGAGCTGTATTTATTTTTAAGCGCCGATGCTTCTGTATCGGTTTTTGTTTTAACGATCAGTTTGTTCCCCATGAGCTTCGGCTTCTGCTGATGTAACAGAGCCACCATTGGCGGCGAGGTTCCTTCAAGCTCTTCAATGCAGCGTGTCCAATAATCTTGCACAAGCTCTTCGCTGACTGCCGGGTCAATGACTTTAATCGACGAAGTGACGCGGGCAATGTGAGCAAAGGATTGTGTCAATCTCATCATAAACGCGTCATATATTTGATACGGCAAAAGGGCCTTAAAGCGAAATTGAAAATGCCAGGCCTTCTGTGCTTTATGGATTGTCAGTTTATCAATCTCTCCGTCTTCAAAGTGCGTCATGAAGGTATCATCTGTCATATTAAGCTGCTGCAGAAGAATCTGAAACTGTCTTCTGTTTACTGATAACTGTTCCATTCAGACAGTATCCCTCCCTAAAAACATCATAAGTGAAGGTACCTCCGATGGTGATGAGGTACCTTCTTTTTTCTCTATTTTAACATGGTTTTCACCAATTCGTTATGCTGATTACTTGTTCTTGATAAATTCAGACAGCTCGTTCACTGAAACTTCGGCTGATTCTCCGGTTTTGCGGATTTTCACTTCAACGATGCCTTCGTCCGCACGCTTTCCGACAGTGATGCGGATCGGAAGCCCGATCAGATCAGAGTCAGCGAATTTTACGCCGGCGCGTTCCGCACGGTCATCGTATAACACGTCATAGCCTTCCGCTCGGAATTTGCCGTAAAGCTGTTCAGCGAGTTCCCGTTGCGCTTCATTTTTCATGTTTAAAGCCAAAATATGCAGGTCGTACGGAGCAACGCTTTTCGGCCAGATCAGGCCTTTCTCGTCATGGTGCTGTTCAGCGATTGCCGAAAGTGTTCTGGATATGCCGATTCCGTAGCATCCCATCAGCATTGGCTGCGCACGTCCGTTTTCATCAAGATATGTCGCATTCATTGCCTCAGAATAACGCGTACCGAGTTTAAAGACTTGTCCGACTTCGATACCTTCTGCGAAACGGATCGTTCCTTTTCCGTCAGGAGACGGATCGCCTTCCTGAATGATTCGGAGATCGGCATATTCTTTAACGGAAGCGTCGCGCTCGATATTAACGTTCCGGTAATGGCGGTCTTTTTCATTCGCACCGCTGACGGCATTCACCATGACTTTCACAGCTTGGTCGGCATAAATCTCAATATCTGAACCCACACCGACAGGGCCGACAAATCCTGGCTCCGTTCCGAGCTTTTCTGCTGCTTCTTCATGTGACGCAAGCTCAACCACTTCCGCATTGAGAAGGTTTTTCACTTTTACGTCATTGACCTCATGATCCCCTCTGACTAAAACGAGAACAAACCGGTCATCTGCTTTAAACAGAATAGACTTGATACAAGCGCTTGGCTCAATTTGTAAGAAAGCAGAAAGTTCTTCAATACTTTTGACATTCGGCGTATCGATTTTCTCGAGCGCCTCAGGTTTTTCATTTGAAGGCTCATTGTTCATAACAACTTCCGCCATTTCCGTGTTTGCCGCATAAGAGGATTCATCGGAATAAGCAATGGTATCTTCCCCTATTTCAGAAAGAGCCATAAACTCATGCGTGTCTTTTCCCCCCATCGCGCCCGAATCGGCAATAACCGGGCGGACGTTTAATTCGCAGCGGGCGAAAATGTTAGTGTACGCGCTGTACATGTTTTGGTACGTTTCCTCCAGGCTCTCTTCAGAAGAATGGAAAGAATATGCATCTTTCATAATAAATTCACGGCCCCGCAATAATCCGAAGCGAGGACGTTTTTCATCTCTGAATTTAGACTGAATCTGGTAAAGAGTGAGCGGCAGACGCTTATAAGATTTCACCTCATCGCGCACGAGAGAAGTAATGACTTCTTCATGTGTCGCGCCTAACGCAAATTCGCGGCCGTGGCGGTCTTTCAGACGCATCAATTCAGGCCCGTACGTATACCATCTGCCTGATTCCTGCCATGTTTCAGCCTGCTGAAGGGCCGGCATCAGCATTTCCACCGCATTGATTTTTTCCATTTCTTCACGCACGATCTTCTGAATGTTTTGAATGACCCTGTAAGCCAGGGGCATGTAGCTGTAAACCCCGCTCGTATTTTGTCTGATAAATCCCGCTCTCAGCAGAAGCTTATGGCTTTTTGCTTCAGCATCAGCCGGCACTTCTCTCAGGGTCGGAATAAGCGTCAAACTTTGTCTCATGTCTTCGCACCTCTGATTTTTTTTACTAGTCAATTATAAGAATAAACGCTGGATATCGTTCCATGTGACAACCAGCATAAGAAGCATTAAGAAAGCTACGCCGATAAATACGACAAATGCTTCCTTGTCACGGTTAATCGGCTTGCCGCGGATTGCTTCAATGAATAAAAACAGCAGTCTTCCGCCGTCAAGCGCCGGGATCGGCAGCAGGTTGACGATTCCAAGGTTGATGCTTAAAAACGCCGCAAACCGCAATAAGTTGATGATGCCCGTTTTCGCAACTTGGTCCGTCATATCGTAAATACCGACGGGGCCTGCGAGCATATCAAGCTTAAACTGCCCGGTAACTAACTTGCCGAGATTAGTCAGGATCGCTTTTGTCACATCAACCGTTGACGTGGCTCCGTAAGCGATAGCTGCAAACGCGCCTTTTTCAGTCGGCGCATAAGAGCCGAACCGGCCGATTGTTTTTTTGTTTTCATCTTTTACCGCTTCAGGTGTAACCGAAATATGAAGCGATTTGCCATCCCGCTTGACGGCAACATCTATTTTTTTCCCCGGGTTTTCTTTTACCGCGGTAACGATATCGGTCCAGGACCGCATTTTTTCTCCATTAATGCTTTGAATGCGGTCGCCTTCCTGTAAACCGGCAGCCGCTGCGCGTCCGTTATCTGTCAGCTTCCCGAGCTCAGGCTGGTTGGAAGGCACGCCTTGTATGAATCCGAGCATCACAAGAATGACATACGCTAAAATGAAGTTCATAATCGGGCCGGCAGCGATTGCCTTAATCCGTTTCCAGACGGGCTTTGAGCCGAATTGGCGGTTGTACGGCGCGATTTGCACTTCTTCTCCGTCTACGATGAAAAAAGAGGTTTGACTGACTGTAAAGCTTGACAGTTCGTCTTCTTTCCCCTGCTCGTACCCGGTGAGTTTCATCTCATGCTCAAGATCAGCCGTCTCTACTTCAATCATTAAAGCGTCAGGATATTTTTCTTTTTGATTAATAATGACTTTCTCAACCTGGTCGTCTTTATTAAAAAGAAGACCGACGGTATAACCGGGTTTAACTTCAATCATCTCCGGATCTTCTCCGGCCATGCGGACGAAACCGCCGATCGGAAGGAGCCTGATCGTATATACGGTTTCATTTTTTTTAAACGAGAAAATTTTAGGGCCAAAGCCGATCGCAAATTCACGGCAAAGGATCCCCGCTCTTTGGGCAAGCAATAAATGTCCCAGTTCATGGAAGAAAACGAGCGTTCCGAAAATAATAATAAACGCTATAACTGTATTCACGAACATACCACCTTATGTGAGTATTGAATTGACGTATCCCCGGGTGTCTTTGTCCACTTCTTGAATATCCGCAAGACTCGGATGCTGAATCACGCTGTGACGATGCAATGCTTTTTCAATCAGGTCCTCAATAGCTAAAAACGAAATGTGTCCGGCCAGAAAAGCAGCAACGGCTTCTTCATTCGCCGCATTTAAGACCGTCGGCATCGTTCCACCTATTTTACCCGATTCAAAGGCAAATTGTAAGCAGCGGAACCTTTCAAAATCAGCTTTCGCGAAATGGAGGCTCCCGATCTCCCATAATTCAAGCCTTTTTGTTTCAGGAAGAGGCAGCCGGTCCGGATATGTCAGCGCGTATTGGATCGGCACTCTCATATCAGGATTGCCGAGCTGGGCAATGACACTTCTGTCGTGAAATTCAACCATCGAGTGAATGATGCTCTCCTTATGTAAAACAACGTCAATTTGTTCATACGGAATATCAAACAGCCAATGCGCCTCAATGACTTCAAGTCCTTTATTCATCATTGTAGCCGAATCAATCGTGATTTTTGCGCCCATCGACCAGTTTGGATGATTCAGCGCATCCTCAATCGTCACTGATTCAAGCTCCTGCCGGGTCTTATCTCTAAAGCTTCCGCCGGATGCGGTGATAATCAAGCGCTCAATGTTTTTGTTTTGCTCGCCTTGAAGCGCCTGAAAAATAGCGGAATGCTCGCTGTCAACCGGCAAGAGAGGCACACCGTATTGTTTTGCGTGTCCTTTCACTATATGCCCGGCAGTGACAAGAGTTTCCTTATTTGCAAGCGCGATTGTTTTTTTCTGTTCAATGGCTTTTAATGTCGGGATTAAACCGACGCTTCCAAGCAGCGCGTTGACAACGATATCCACTTCTTCCATAACTGCAGCTTCAATCAGTCCTTCTTCTCCGATGCCGATTTGGCATTCATGAGAAAAAGATGCTTGTTTCACTTTTTGATATGTATCCATGTCGCCGACTGCTATATATTTCGGCTGAAAGGTTTTGATCAAAGGAATCGCCTTCTCGGCATTTTTGCCGAATGTCATTGAGACGAGACGAAATTGGTCTTGATGCATACGCAATACGTCAAGCGTCTGCTCCCCTATTGATCCTGTTGCTCCTAAAAGACAAATATTCTTCAAAATGCCACTCCCATTCTATGCGTCCAGATCGGTCTTATTTTCATATTAGCCTTTCTTATGAAAAAAGCGCAAGCAGAAAGTACAAGAACGGCATGACAAACAAAAAGCTGTCAAATCGATCTAAAATACCGCCGTGCCCCGGCAGGATTTTTCCAGAATCCTTCACTTCATAATGCCGTTTGAGCGCTGATTCCACTAAATCCCCGATCTGTCCGAAAACAGACAAAACCAGCGTAATCAAAAGCAGAAGCGGATATGAAATCGGAAGGCCTGCAAACAGCTGAAATACCGCTGTACATATGAGGGCGATAATAATGCCGCCGAGAAATCCTTCCACCGTTTTGTTAGGACTGATTTCAGGCCACAGCTTTCGTTTCCCGAGTGATTTTCCGACGAAATATGCACCGGAATCTGTCGACCATATGACAACACAGGCATAAAAAATATATAAAAGCCCGCTTGTTTCAATGTTTCTGATTTCGATAAAATAATGAAAACATAACCCGATATAAATCGTCGCGAGGATGATAAAACCGACCTCGTCAAAGGTGAAGGTGTTTTTCACCAGCACGGTGTAACTGAGCAATATCAATACAGCGAAAATCGTCACTTCAATTTTCGCATCAAAGAAATGATATTTGCCCGGCATAATAAACAGCCACAATAACAGCAGGCTGATCAGTCCCGGAAATGAAAAAAACCTGAGCTTTTTCATCCGCAAAAGCTCAAAAAGCGCTATACTGCCCATTGCGTAAACGAATACGGTGAACGGCAATCCTCCGAAAATAACCAAAAATAAAAATAGTGCCGCCGCCAGAACACCTGTTAACAATCTTTGTTTCATTTCCACCATCCTCTAAATTCCGCCAAACCTCCGGCCCCGCTGTTGATATTCTCCCAATGCCTGTAAAAAGTGATCTTCTTTAAAGTCAGGCCACAGGACATCTGTAAATACGAATTCGCTGTAAGCCACCTGCCAAAGCATAAAGTTGCTCAGCCTGATTTCTCCGCTCGTTCTGATAAGAAGCTCCGGATCCTGTATCGATTCAGTCATTAAATGATCGGAAAAAAGCGCTTCATCAATGTCTTCGATATTCAACGAGCCGTCTTTCACCCGCTCGGCGAGTGCTTTTGCAGCATTTACGATCTCTGTCCGTCCGCCGTAGTTCAAGGCAAAATTAAGAATCAGCCCGTCATTTTGTTCAGTATCTTTTACAGCCTTCTCTATCGCCTTGTACGTATGGGAAGGAAGTGCGGATTCATCCCCGATGATTTTCACCCGCACATTTTCCTCGACTAATTCGGGAAGGTACGTATTCAAAAACTCTTCCGGAAGCTTCATCAAAAAGTCCACTTCCATTTTCGGGCGTTTCCAGTTTTCCGTGGAAAAGGCATATAGAGTCAGAACTTTGACGCCCAGCTGGTTTGCAAGCTTTGTGACTCGTTTTACCACTTTCATTCCTTCATGATGTCCGGCAATTCTCGGAAGTGAACGCTTTTTCGCCCAGCGTCCGTTCCCGTCCATAATGATGGCAATGTGTGCGGGAATTTCACCCTTCAGTATGTCTTCTTTTGTATACCGTTCTAAGTTGGAAGCCGCATTCTGCTGATTCTTCCAATTTTTGAGTATGTTGAGCATGAGATTCCTCCGTCACCCAAAAAGGTTGCGTTGCTGATGATCAGTGTTAATCAACAGTATTAACAAAAAAACCCCCTGTAAACATGAGAGGGTCTTTTCACATTATCTATTGTACAGAGTTTTTCATTAAACTTCCATGATTTCTTTTTCTTTGTCCTTTGTAACACTGTCAATTTTTGACACATATTCATCTGTCAGCTTTTGAACGTCTTCATTAGAAGCACGAAGCTCATCTTCAGTAATGTCACCGTTTTTTTCAAGTTTTTTGAGTTCATCATTGCTGTCACGGCGGACATTACGGACTGCCACTTTCGCTTCTTCCGCGTATTTTTTCACAACTTTGACAAGCTCTTTCCGTCTTTCTTCCGTCAAAGCAGGGATAGCAATGCGGATGATTGTGCCGTCACTTGTCGGCGTTACGCCAAGATCCGCTTTTAAAATCGCTTTTTCAATATCGCCGATCGCTGTTTTGTCATACGGTGTGACAACTAGCATACGAGCTTCAGGCACATTGATGGAAGACAGCTGGTTTAAAGGTGTTTGGGCACCGTAGTATTCAACTGTCACTTTATCTAATAGAGACGGATTGGCACGTCCAGCACGGACTGACGCCAATTCACGAGAATAAGCGGCAACCGCTTTTTCCATACGTTCTTTCGTTTGTGTTAATACTTCGTTTGACACGTTATTTCCCCCTTACGATCGTTCCGATTGATTCGCCTATTACGGCGCGCTTAATGTTTCCTTCTTCCATAATAGAAAAGACGATCAGCGGAATATCATTATCCATACATAATGAAGAAGCTGTAGAATCCATGACTTCCAGCCCGTCTTTTAAAACATCGAGATAAGATAATTTTTCGTATTTTACTGCGGATTCATCTTTTCTCGGATCGGCATTATAAACACCGTCAACATTATTTTTAGCCATTAAGATCACATCCGCTTCAATTTCAGCGGCCCGCAGTGCTGCAGTTGTGTCCGTAGAGAAATAAGGATTTCCTGTACCCGCGGCAAAAATAACGACACGTTTTTTCTCCAAGTGGCGGATGGCTTTTCTTCTGATGTACGGCTCAGCGACCTGCCGCATTTCAATTGATGTTTGCACTCTGGACTGGATTCCGAGTGTTTCAAGGCTGTCCTGCAAAGCAAGTGAGTTCATGACAGTCGCAAGCATACCCATATAATCGGCCGTCGCACGGTCCATTCCTAAGTCACTGCCTGTTTTTCCGCGCCATAAGTTGCCGCCGCCTACGACTACGGCTACTTCGACGTCAAGCTCAGCGATTTCTTTTACCTGTTTTGCTATGGATTGAATGACAGTCGGATTAATTCCGTTTCCCTGTTCCCCTGCCAATGCTTCTCCGCTAAGCTTTAAAACGATACGATTGTATTTTGGTTTTTCCATAATAACCTCCAAGTGTAAACATTGCCGTTTCCTATTATGCAAGAGAAAAAAAGGTTTGTAAATATAGTTTTAAAAATAGGGAACACAAGTTGTGTCCCCTATACTGCCTGAAAAGCCGCGAAAGATTCGCCAAGGCTTTTCACCATTATTTTTTCACTTGGTTCATAACTTCTTCAGCAAAGTTTTCTTGGCGTTTTTCAATACCTTCTCCAACTTCGTAGCGGACGTAAGTTTGAACTGTTGCGTTTTTCGCAGCCACAACTTGTTTCACTTTTTCGTCTGGGTTTTTAACGAAAGCTTGGTCTAACAGGCAAATTTCTTCAAAGAATTTGTTCAGACGGCCTTCAACCATTTTAGCTACGATGTTTTCAGGTTTACCTTCTTGAAGAGCTTGCTGAGTCAAGATCTGACGCTCATGGTTTGCTTCTTCTTCAGAGACTTGGTCGCGAGAAATGTAGCGAGGGTTTACCGCAGCAACGTGCATAGCGATGTCTTTCGCAAGATCCTCATCAGTTGTTCCGCTAAGAACAGATAATACGCCGATGCGGCCTCCCATGTGAAGGTAAGCGCCGAAAGCGTCGCTGTCTTCTTTTGTAAGAACGGCAAAACGGCGAAGGGTGATTTTCTCTCCGATTTTAGCAACGTTGCTAGTGATGTATTCTTCAACAGTAGAACCGTTTTCCATTTTTTGACCCATCGCTTCTTCAAGATCAGCCGGAGCGTTTGCAAGAAGGTGGTCAGCAAGTGTGTTCAGAAGTTCTTTGAAACCTTCGTTTTTCGCAACGAAATCAGTTTCAGAGTTTACTTCTAAGATAACGCCTTTGTTGCCGTCAGTTTTAATAAGAGTAGAACCTTCAGCAGCGATACGGTCAGCTTTTTTAGCCGCTTTAGCAATCCCTTTTTCTCTTAGAAGGTCGATTGCTTTGTCCATATCTCCGTCAGTTTCAGTTAACGCTTTTTTACAATCCATCATGCCCGCGCCTGTTTTTTGACGCAGTTCTTTTACCTGCTGTGCAGTAATAGCCATGTTTATTCCTCCTTATATGTGTAAACAAGATATGTATAGATACATTTTTCTTGAAAAAAGGTGATAAAAGGCAGTCCCTCTTATCACCTTTTGATTAGGTTACGCAGTTGTCGTTTCTGTTTCAGGTGCACTTTCTTCAGCTACCGCTTCTTCTTCGCCTTGCTTCGCTTCAAGAATAGCATCTGCCATTTTAGAAGTAAGAAGTTTGACAGCGCGGATTGCGTCATCGTTTGCAGGGATTACGACATCAATTTCATCAGGATCACAGTTTGTATCTACGATTCCGATGATAGGAATGTTCAATTTGCGAGCTTCCGCAACAGCGATGCGCTCTTTGCGAGGATCGATGATGAATAATGCATCAGGAAGATCCTTCATATCTTTAATTCCGCCTAGGAATTTTTCAAGACGCTCTAATTCTTTTTTCAATTGAACAACTTCTTTTTTCGGAAGTACTTCAAACGTACCGTTTTCTTGCATTTTTTCGATGTCTTTCAGACGTTTAATACGTTTTTGGATTGTTTCGAAGTTTGTCAGTGTACCGCCCAACCAGCGTTGGTTGACATAGTACATGCCAGAGCGTACAGCTTCTTCTTTAACAGAATCCTGAGCTTGTTTTTTTGTGCCGACGAAAAGGATTTTTCCGCCTTCAGCAGCAAGGTTTTTCGTGAAGTTGTAAGCTTCCTCTACTTTTTTCACTGTTTTTTGAAGGTCAATGATGTAGATTCCGTTACGCTCCGTGAAAATGTAACGCTTCATTTTTGGGTTCCAACGGCGTGTTTGGTGACCGAAGTGAACACCAGCTTCAAGCAATTGTTTCATAGAAATAACTGACATGTGATTTCCTCCTAATAAAATGGTTTTTTTCCTCCGCTTAGGTCATTTTTGTGCAGAACTGCCGCCTGCAGCACCCTCTGCATAAATCGTTAAGCGTGTGTATTTAACACCAAGACATAATATAACACAGCTTTAGGCGACAATCAAGAATCCTTTACAGCTTTGCCGCGAAATTTTAAAAACAGCTCGATTTCTGTCTTTCCGCTCTTCATCCGTTTGGCGATTTCGCCCGGAGTGAACCCTTGTTCGTATAAATCTGAAACTTGCTCTTCAAACGAACGCCCGCCCTTGTTTTCGTCATTTTCAGCCCGTTCCACTTCACTGATCAGCGCTTCAATATGATCCGGAATGTCCGGGTGCGGCAAAGTTTCAGCGGGTTGAGGCGTGTCATCCCGGGCGTCTGCCGCCCCGGCATTCGGGCTCCGGGTATCTTTGAGTCTCTCGTTTTCTTCTTTTAATTCGAGCAGAAACGCAGCAAGGGTGTTTTCCGTCTCTTCCAGTATATTCTGCTGCTGACGCTCTGTCTCCTTAAGAGCTGAAAACCTCGTATACAGAATAATGACGGCATAAAGCAGTACGCCGTGAAGCACAAAGCTTAAAAGCCATAATAGTGTTGACATGTTTTTCACTCGCTAACCATGAGTTCATTATTGAATTACTTTTTCTAGCAAATGCTTTAATTTAAAAAGCGCCTTTGAATGAATCTGAGAGATCCGCGAAGTCGAAAGGTTCAGCACTTGTCCGATTTCGGTCAATGTCAGCTCTTCTTTATAAAATAAACTGACGACAAGCTGTTCTTTTTCAGAAAGCTCATGAATTTTTCCGGCAAGCTGAGCGATCAGCTCGTCCTTCATGATTTTTTCTTCCGGCGGCACGTTTTTGTCATCTCTGATCATGACTTGAATATTTTCACCGTCATCCTGATCGTGCAGCTTTTCATCGATTGACAAGAGATTGGCAAAAAACCCTTCGTTCATCGTTGACACCACGTCCTGCTCCGTCATCCCCAGCTCTTCTGCGATCTCTGAGGGCGTCACATTGCGAAGGTAGCGCTGTTCCAGTTTCTCGATCGCAGCTTCGACCTTTTTTGTCTTCTCCCGTGAAGTTCTGGGCAGCCAATCCTCTTTGCGCAGTCCGTCAATGATTGCACCGCGAATTCTAAACGAGGCGTAGGTATCAAATTTTAAATCCCGGCTGGGGTCAAATTTTTCAAGGGCATCATATAAACCAAGCATACCAAGGCTCATTAGATCGTCTTTATGCACCGATTTTGGCAGTCCGACAGAAATTCTGCCGACATGATATGTAACTAGCGGCATGTAGCGGCGCATTAAATCATCACCGGCTTTTGGATCTTTCCACTCTTTCCAGCGCGACCAAAGCACCTGATCTTCATAATTCAAGGATTGCATCGTTATCCCCTACCTCATACCTTAATTAAATCATTGTTTCACCTTGTTTAACAGTTCGGATATGCAGCATGCAGGACTTTGGTTCAAATTCAATCGTCCGGCCGCTTGAGCCGCCCGTATCTTCACTGATGACCGGAATGTTATACAATGTAAGCTGTTCTTTAATGGCCGCTACATTTCGGGGGCCGATTTTCATCAAGTCGTTCGTCATTTTAAATTTAAACATTTCCGCTCCCCCCGCGAGTTTGGCCTTTAGAGCAAACTTGCGGCATCCGGCTTCCAGCAGCATATCAATCGTCGCCTTTACGGCAGTGTCGGCATATTTTGCCCGGTTAAGCTCTGCTGTTTTTGATAAAGCGGAATCCGGCAGCATGACATGAACAAGTCCGGCTGTCTGCTTGTCTTTATCATATAAAACCAATCCCACACATGAACCAAGACCCGAAGTCCGGATTTTCTCCGGAAAACGGGCGACCTGAACGTCAGCAATTCCCACTTTTACGACGACAGCTTCTGCATGGCTCATACGGATGCACCCAATGAGACAAAGAGTTTTTCAAATGAATCATAGTCCGGGAGCATAAACATATGGGCTTTCAGCTCCTGCCGGCTGCTCTGGTCAAAAATAGAAGTGTCCACGACAATGGCATGCTCTCCGACTTGACTGAGCTCCATTAATCCTTCGCTGATGACCGCTCCGAACATATCAAGGGAAACTTCCGGCACGCTCGGATAAATTTCCAGTTTCGTCAAATCAGCCAACGCCGTTAAATAGGAACCTGCTAAAATATTGCCCAGCTCATGTAAAGCAGAAGAGCTTAAATGGTCCTCGCTTAACTGATCAATATCAAAATCCGGATTGCCGATCAGCTCTCTGATAAACTGTTCCGCTTGGTGAAAAGGCATAATGAGAAAGATAGAACCTGTCATGTCGCCTTCCATTCTTAAAAAGATACTTGCCACCGGGGTTTCAGCGCCGCCAAAAAAATCAGCGAGCTCATCAAATGTCAGCAATGTAGCAAACGGCACTTCCATATCTATTTTTCTATTGAGGAGCTGAGCCATCGCAGAAGCCGAGTGGCCTGCACCGATATTCCCGACTTCCCGCAAAATGTCCATTTGCTCTTCTTTGATTCCTTTAAACATACTCATGTTGTCTTAACCCCTTTAAGCATAAGGTTGATCGGGCACAGACAGCGCAGAATCTTTGTCCAGCACCGCTTGCGCATCAATAATATTCAACAGCCTGTTTTCTTGCTTTACGATCTGTTTAATCCACACATCCGCTTCTTTTGTTTGGCTTTCAGGCGCAGACTCAATTTCATTTTCATGCACGGTAATGACATCATTGGCTTCGTCCACGATCCATCCGACCTCCGCATCACGGTAAGAGATGATAATAATCCGTGATTCTTCAGTGATTTCTTGCTCAGGCAGGTTAAGACGCTTTCTTAAATCCAGAACCGGCGTGATCACGCCGCGTAAATTAATGACGCCGCGAATATATGGTTCAACACCGGGAACTCTCGTCGGTTTTTGCCACTTTTCAATCGATTTCACTTGTGAAACCGAAATCGCGTATTCTTTCCCATTTATCATAAACACAATCATTTTTTCACCAGTTTTGATTTCCGCAGTCATGTGGGCACCTCCTCGTGTCGTTAGTAGATCAGCGCATTACAATCAATAATCAGCGCCACTTCGCCATTCCCAAGAATCGTGGCGCCGGAAATCGCAAAGACGTTTGTTAAATAGTCGCCGAGTGATTTAAGCACGACTTCCTGCTGGCCGATAAAAGAGTCGACGACAAATGCAGTTGATTTATCGCCTTTTTTCACGACGATCATATGGAATTGCTCCGCGTCTTCTTTTGTATCCGTGATGTTAAACTCTTTTTTCAAGTAGACGATCGGCACGATCTGTCCTCTGAAATCAATGACTTCCCTGTCATGCGTCTGCAGGATATCCTTTTTATCAATAACTGCCGTCTCTATAATAGAAGAAATCGGTATCGCAAATGTCTCTTCTTCAAGTTTTATCAGCAAGACAGATATTATGGACAGTGTCAGCGGAAGCTGAATACTAAAGAGTGATCCTTGGCCTTCTGCTGATTTTACACTGACTGATCCGCCGAGAGATTCGAGTTTGTTTTTAACGACATCCAACCCGACGCCCCGGCCTGAAATATCGGAAATTTGATCAGCAGTCGAGAAGCCGGGCGCAAAAATAAGTTCGTAGATTTCATTATCTTCAAGCGTTTCAGCTTCCCGCTCGGTGATTACATTGCGTTCGAGCGCTTTTTCGAGAATCTTCTTTCTGTTCAGTCCCGCGCCGTCATCTTCAACCTCAATAAAGACGTGGTTTCCGCTGTGATAAGCCTTAAGAACGACCTGGCCGGATTCTGATTTCCCTTTACTTACGCGCACTTCAGGCGATTCTATACCGTGATCAATGCTGTTTCTGATTAAATGGACAAGCGGATCGCCGATTTCATCAATCACTGTGCGGTCAAGTTCTGTTTCAGCGCCGATGATGGACAGTTCTATTTTTTTGTTTAATTCCTTTTGAAGCTGGCGGATCATTCTCGGAAAACGGTTAAAGACGGTTTCTACTGGAACCATTCGCATATTGAGAATAATAGACTGGAGGTCTCCAGATATTCTTGTGAGCCGTTCTACCGTTTCAGTCAATTCATTATGATTCAGTTCTTTGGCGATTTGCTC
This sequence comes from Bacillus nakamurai, assembly GCF_001584325.1. Lineage (GTDB taxonomy): Bacteria > Bacillota > Bacilli > Bacillales > Bacillaceae > Bacillus > Bacillus nakamurai. The sequence continues at coordinate 254,679 of NZ_LSAZ01000041.1, read as the reverse complement.
AAGCCGTCCCCTGTCAATGACCAGCTCTTCGAAAAGGTTCATCGAAGAATCAAGTCTTTCAATATTGACACGGATCGTTTTGGAGCCGCCGTTATGCTTCGTATGCTCTTCCGCTTTTGCAGGCTTCGGCTGTTTTTCGGCTTTTTTTGCAGGCACGGTCTTCACTGGTTCAGCAGCTTGCGGCTCTTTCGGTTTTTCGGCCGTTTTTAACGGTGCGCCGACAGAAACCTCCACGTGTCCCACTTCTGAAATGCCGCTTATGATTTGTTTAATCTCATCAGCGGGCTGCTTTGTTAAGAAGCACACTTGAAAATCTGTACCGAAATCCTCCGTTTCAAGCACTTCCGCACTCGGAATCGTTTTCGCGACTTCCCCAGCTTCATTCAGCTTCTCGAATATCATGTAAACGCGCACTGCTTTCAGCATGCAGTTTTCATTCAGGGACACCGTTATTTCGTAGCGGCTGAATCCTTGTTCTTCTGCCTCTTCAATGACGGTCCGTTCAAATTCATCATAATCCCATGCCGCCGCTTCCTTATTTTCCGGAGATGGCGGTTCAGCGGTTTCAACCGAAGCTGCGGTCTCATGCACCGCGTTTACGTCGAGTTTCGCGCTCACTTCAGAAATATCTCTTTTGCCATCTCCGCCGTCAATAATGGACTGCACCATTGCTTCAAGATGGTCAAGCGCTTCAAACAGCACATCAAGCCACTCTGATGTAACGGCCATTTCTCCGTTTCGGATGGCGTCCAGCACATTTTCCATGAGGTGGGTTAAATGCGCCAAGTCTGTGTACCCCATCGTTGCGCTCATGCCTTTCAGCGTATGGGCAGCTCTGAAGATGTCATGGACAAGCTGAAGGTCTGCCGGATCTTTTTCTAAAAGCAGAAGCTTTTCGTTACATGTTTGCAAGTGCTCTTTACTTTCATCAATAAAGACATCTAAATATTGATTCATATCCAATTGATTTACACCCTCTCTTTTTTCACACAGCTAGTGATGGATGCTGCGATATCTTCCACATGTTTAATGTCATGAATGAGGCCTGCTTTTATGGCTGACTTCGGCATTCCGAACACAACACACGATTCGTCCGATTCCGCAATCGTTTTGACACTGCCGGCCTTAAGCATCTCTTTTACGCCTTCGGTTCCGTCACTGCCCATGCCGGTCATAATGACGGCCACCTTTTCATAATCGGACAATCTGCTCGCCGAACGAAACATATAATCAGCTGACGGTTTATGCCTGCTTGCCGTGTCATGAACATCAAGAACGATGCGGAGTCTTCCGCCGTCTTGTATAACCGTCATGTTTTTTCCGCCGGGGGCGATATACACACAGCCCGCTTTTGCTTCTTCACCGTTTTCCGCTTCTTTCACCTGTATATCTGACAAATGGTTCAGCCTGTCTGCAAGTGAAGCGGTAAAGCCTTCAGGCATGTGCTGAACGACAAACACCGGCGCGTTTAAATCCTTCGGCAGGTTCGGAATGACCTTTTGCAGCGCCCGCGGTCCGCCCGTAGACGTCGCTATGAATACAGCCTGCCTGGCCGATTTTGTTTTCGGTTTTTCAAAGCCGGCTGAAGCCGGGCGTTTAGGCGTGAGAGGTTCGGCCGAAGCCGCTTCTGGCTTTTTGGCTTGGGACAGTCCGGCAGCAATGACTCTTTCAATCAGCTGCTCTTTAATTTTATAAAGATCAAGGGAAATCGCTCCGGAAGGCTTTGTAATAAAGTCAAATGCGCCCATTTCCAAGCAGTTAATCGTGCGGTCTTTTCCTTGCTGTGTCTGGCTCGATACCATAATCACCGGAAGTTTATAAATGTCGATTATTTTCCGTAATGTATCCGTTCCATTCATGACCGGCATTTCAATATCAAGCGTGACAACATCCGGCTGAAGAAGCTCTATTTTTTTTAACGCCTCTTCTCCGTTTCTTGCTGTCCCGATGACTTCTATCTGTATTTCCGCGGCCAAAAAATCGGTAATCATCTTTCTCATAAAAGCTGAGTCATCAACGACAAGCACACGAATCAATGTAAAGTCCTCCTCATTAAAAAAGAAGATAATTTCTCAATAAATGCCGTTTTCTCTTCTCTGGGTTTGTTTTCTTCTGTTTGAAACAAGACATCCGTTAAAAGACGGATAGACCTGCTGGCTTTCGCTTGAGGACTATTTATTAAAAAAGGCACTTGGTCAATCACAGCTTGACTCACAAGCGGATCATCCGGTATAGAGCCGGCGAATTGTACGTCCGCACCCAAAAACGTGTGAATCGCGTGAGAAAGGCGGGCAAAGGTATCCATTGCATTTTTTTTGCTGCGGGCGCGATTGACGGCAATGCTTATCGACAGCCGTTCATCCGCAATCACGAGATGCTTGATCGCGCTGTAGGCATCCATAATGGCCGTCGGCTCAGGCGTTGTCACGGCGAGAATGTCTTCCGCTGATAAAATAAACGGCAGCTGCTCTTTTGATAAGCCCGCTCCCATGTCAAACAGAACATAATCAAAGTCTCTTAAAACAGCGGAAAGATCATTCATAAAATACGCCCACTTCTCCCTGTCCGCCTGGTATATCACATCAAGCCCCGTTCCTCCGGATATGTAGCGGATGCCTTTCGGACCGGCAGACAGTGATTGAGCCAGCACATGCCGGTTTTCCATCACATCAATGATGGTGCGGCAAGAAGAAGCGCCGATCAGCACATCAATGTTTCCCATTCCGATATCAAGATCAATAATGAGCACATTTTTTCCTTTTTCCTGTAAGGCAAGTGCCATATTTAACGTGATATTGGATTTTCCGACGCCGCCCTTGCCGCTGATGACTGCCAATGTCTTTGCTTTCTTTTCATACAGCTGCGGTTTGATCAGCTGCCGCTGTTTCATTTTTCTTCTTAATGACTCGGCCTGATCGGGTTTCATTCCATAAGCATCCTTACGAAGTCTTTCGGAGAAACAGACAGTATGTCTTCAGGCACATTTTGCCCGTTTGTCAAAAAAGCAGCGCCGATCATTGATTCTGTCAGCACTTGATAAACCGAACCGAGTGAGGCGGTCTCGTCTGTTTTTGTAAAGATGAATTGATTCACCGGAATATCGGAAAACCGTGACAGCACCTGTTTCATATCTTCATATTTTGCAGATGCCGATAATACAAGAAACGATTGTAAGCCCGATTCAAACGGAATCATTTCTTGTAATTCCGTAATATATTGCTCTTCTTTAAAGTTTCTTCCGGCGGTATCGATAAAGACATGATCATATTCCGCAAATTTAGTTTGGGCCTCAAGACATTCTTCTTTCGAATAACAAACTTCAAGGGGCGCCTGTAACAGCTCCGCATATGTTTTCAGCTGTTCGACCGCGGCGATCCGGTAAGTATCCGTCGTTATAAACGCAATTTTCTTATGCTCCTCAAGCATCGTTGAAGCGGCCAGTTTTGCGAGAGTCGTCGTTTTCCCGGCTCCTGTTGAACCGAAAAGCACCACGTATTTTGATTGAATGCCTTCCTGCCACCTGTCTTTTGAAGGAAGCTTTTCAGCTAACAGTTCCTGCAATTTGAACGTGACATTCTCTTCGGTCAAATCGCCTGCTGCAATCGAAGAGTGAAGCAGCTCACTCAAAACTGTTTTCTGCATTTGGTCTGTAAGCCCCGCTCTATCCAAAAGACGTTCCGCTTTCTTTAAAGGTTCAGGCAGCACTTCTTTGTAATGTGAAAGATCAAATTTTCGCGCTTGCTGCTGCGGCTGAAAGGTTTGCACGGTGTCTGTCATTTCCGCCTTTTTCTTCCCTTCGCCGGCATGCGGCGGAATTTTTTTCGCTCCCCTTGACTCCCGATCTAAAACCGCAATTACTTCAACAGCCTGTTCCGCCCTCAAGCCAAGCCATTTTCGTTTTTTCACTTGTTTCGAATTTAAAATCACGGCGTCATTGCCGAGTTCTTTTTTGATTTGTTTTGCGGCTTCCTGCATTGAAGCGGCCGTAAATTTTTTAATCTTCATTAAATATCCACCACTCCAATGCTTTGCACTTCAACATTTGCTTCAAGCTCATTATAGGAAAGAACCGGAAGATCAGGGAAATAGCGTTCTAACAGCTGTTTTACATACATTCTGACCGGAGGAGAGCAAAGAAGAATCGCTGTTTCCTGCCGGATTGAAAGCTGCTCAGCCTCTTTGGCGACTGAACGGATAATGCTGTCTGATACGTCAGGCTCAAGCGACAAATAATTGCCTTGCTCAGTCTGCTGCACGCCATCGGCAATCGCTTTTTCCACCCGCCCTGAGCATGTCATGACTTTCAGCGTTTCATCATCTCTCGCGTACTGGGCGGTAATTTGTTTGGCAAGTGACTGCCTCGCATATTCTGTCAAAAGATCCGAATCCGTCGTTAGCCTTCCGTAATCGGCGAGTGTTTCAAAAATGGTAACCAAGTTCCGAATCGATACTTTTTCCTTTAGTAGTTTCGCAAGCACCTTTTGAATGTCGCCGACTGATAACGGATTAGGTGTGACTTCATCCACAAGCACAGGATAATTCTCCTTCAGATGATCGATAAGCTGTTTTGTTTCCTGTCTGCCGACCAGTTCATGGGCATGCTGTTTAATTTTTTCTGTAATATGCGTAGATACGACAGACGCGGGATCAACAACCGTATATCCGAGCATGTCCGCTTCGTCCTTAGCCGCTTCTCCGATCCATTTCGCGGGAAGCCCGAACGACGGTTCAACCGTTTCAATTCCTTCAATGATGTCATCTTCAGGCGTCGGTGACATTGCTAAATAATGATCAAGCAAAAGTTCCCCTTTTGCGACTTCGTTGCCTTTAATTTTCAATCGGTATTCGTTCGGCTGAAGCGCGATATTATCCCGAATGCGGACAACCGGAATCACAAGCCCCAATTCAAGCGCAAGCTGGCGTCTGATCATGACGATCCGATCCAGAAGATCACCGCCCTGCCCCGCATCCGCAAGCGGTATGAGACCGTAGCCGAATTCGAATTCGATCGGATCAATATGAAGAAGCTGCACAACGCTTTCCGGACTTTTCAGTTCATCCACTTGAGCCTCTTCTTCAAGAATTTCTTCCTCTTCTTCGTTCGGTTTGTCGGTTTTGGACAGCATGTAAGCGCCAAACGCAAGCAAGCCTGCAATAGGGCCAGTAAGCAGAATGCCGATTGGCGTAAAGAGACCGAGCAAAAGTACGGTTGCTGCCGCTACATACAAAAGCTTAGGATATGCAAACAGCTGGCCTGTAATATCATGACCGAGGTTTCCGTCTGACGCCGCTCTCGTTACGACAATCCCCGTAGCCGTGGAAATGAGCAAGGCGGGCATTTGGGAGACGATTCCGTCACCGACCGTCAGCATTGTAAAGTGGGAAGCAGCCTCTTGAATACTCATCCCCTGCTGAAGCATGCCGATAACAATTCCGAAGATAATATTAATCATCACGATAATAATTCCGGCGATGGCGTCCCCTTTAACGAATTTACTCGCTCCGTCCATCGCGCCGTAAAAGTCAGCTTCTCTTGCGACTTTTTCACGTCTGTGTTTCGCGTCCTGCTCCGTGATCATGCCGGCATTTAAATCAGCGTCAATACTCATTTGTTTTCCCGGCATCGCATCAAGCGTAAATCTCGCAGCGACTTCCGACACACGCTCGGCGCCTTTGGTAATAACGATAAATTGAATAATAATCAGAATAATAAAGACAACAAGCCCTACCAGCACATTTCCGCCGACAACGAAATTCCCGAATGTCTCAACAACTTTTCCCCCTTCTCCGTGAGAAAGAATGGAACGGGTCGTCGAAACATTAAGCGCGAGCCGAAACAACGTCAGCAATAACAGCAGTGACGGGAAAATTGAGAACTGCAGCGGTTCTTGCATATTCATTGTGGTGAGAAGCACGATCAACGCAAGAGAGATATTAATGATGATCAAAATACTTAACAACCATGGAGGAAATGGAATCACCAGCATTGCCACAATGAGGACAACACTTATTAAAACCGATAAATCTCTTGTTGACATGCTGTTTTTCTCTCCTTTTGAATCTGAAATTCACTATACTTTTTGTTTCGTTTTATATACATAAGCTAAAATTTCTGCGATGACTTTGAAAAAATCCTCCGGCACGGCCTGGTCAATCTCAACCTGGTCATATAACGCACGCGCAAGCGGTCTGTTTTCAATCGTCATGACATCATGCTCTTTGGCAATCTGTCTGATTTTTAATGCGAGGTGATCGACCCCTTTGGCAACAATGTAAGGGGCATCCATTTTCTTTTCATCATATTTTAAAGCAATCGCATAATGGGTCGGGTTGGTAATGATGACATCTGCCTTCGGCACTTCCTGCATCATCCGCCTCATGGCCATTTCCCGCTGCTTCTGCTTAATTTTGGACTTGATAATCGGATCACCCTCCGATTTTTTATATTCATCTTTTATATCCTGCTTTGACATCCTGATATTTTTTTCATAGTCAAATCTCTGATATAAATAATCAAGGCCCGCCAATACCATTAAAGCCCCCGATCCTGCAAGGCCCATCCAAAGGGACAGCTTGGAGACGAAAGTAAGGACTTCAGCAGGCGTTAAAAGCGGGAGGCGCAGAATGTCGCCATAATGCAGCCAAAGCACAAGAAAAGCGGCAAAACCGACCACGGAAATTTTCAAAATAGATTTAATCAGTTCAACGATTGCCCTGACACTGTAGATTCGCTTAAAACCTTTTAACGGGCTGAGCTTATTGAGATCAGGCTTCAGGACTTCTGCTGAAAATAAGAATCCCACCTGCATGTAATTGCTTATGACGCCTGCCAGAAGCGCAACAAGTAAAATAGGCGCTAGAATAATGGCTATATCTTTTACCACATCAACAAATAGCTCATGCACGTTAGACATTGACAGCTGCATCGAGAGTGATTTGGTATAAAACCTTTTAATAAAAGACAGCAGCCTGTCCCTCATAAAAGGCCCGATTGCTAGAAGTGAAAGAAAAATCAGCAATAAAGAAACCGCTGTATTGACATCCGTGCTTTTCGCAACCTGCCCTTTCTTCCTCGTATCCCTCCGTTTTTTCGGTGTGGCTTTCTCCGTCTTTTCTCCTGCAAAGAATTGCAGATCCAGTCTGAGTCTCATCATGTCACACCGACCAATGCCAATAGATTTCGCATCGTTTCAACGGTGAGGCTGAATATATTACGGACCACGACAAACATCACGGACATACAAACGATCAGCATAATAAAGCTGACAGCTATTTTTAAAGGAAGCCCGACAACAAAAACGTTCAGCTGCGGTACAGTTCTGGCCACAATGCCGAGAGCTAAATCAACTAAAAACAGGCTGGCCACCACCGGCGCCGACATTTGAAAAGCGATAATAAACATGGCATTGAAGCTTTTTGCGATAAAAAGTCCAAACTGTTCATTTCCAAACGCCGGAAATGCCTGATCAAGCGGAATATACTGAAAGCTGTAAAAAATACCGTCCAGCAAAAGGTGATGGGCATTTACGCTGAGCATAAATAACAGCGCCATCGTATACACGAATTGGCCGATCAAAGGACTTTGCGACCCTGACTGCGGATCAATCACATTGGCAATGGCAAATCCCATCTGAAAATCGATAAAGGAGCCGGCTGTTTGAATAGCTGCCATTATCATGTAAGCGATCAGCCCGAGACTCAAACCCACGACCGCCTCTTTTACGGCAAGCAGCATATACTGTTCCCCTATTTCAATTGACGGTGCATGCTGCAGTGTGCTGAAGCAAATCACCGAAAGAAAAAAGGCAAAGCCGATTCGGTGAGCGGCCGGCACATTCCGGTGGCCGAACAGCGGAACCGTCACAAAGAAAGCAGAAATTCTAATAAAAACCAATAAAAAAGCGGGAAATAAATCAATGATTGAATTCATTTGATTCTACCCTGCAAATCGGTTCAGATGAGAGAACAGCTCAGTCGTAAACGAAAGAATCGTTGACAGCATCCACGGACCGAAAAAGATCAGTCCTAGCATAACCGCCACAATCTTCGGAATGAAAGCGAGAGTCTGTTCCTGGATTTGAGTTGTCGCTTGAAAGATACTGACGAGCAAACCGACTATTAAAGCGATTGCCAAGAGCGGCCCGCTGATCATAAGTGTTACATATACGGCTTTTTCCGCCATGGAAATTACAAATTCTGAACTCACATTTAGCACCTACCCTAAAAGCTGTCAAGCAAAGATTTCACGATTAAATACCATCCGTCGACCAAAACAAAAAGCAATATTTTAAAGGGCAGAGAGATCATAACCGGCGGAAGCATCATCATTCCCATTGACATTAAAACGCTGGCCACAACCATATCGATAATCAAAAACGGAATAAAGATCATAAAGCCCATTTGAAAAGCAGTTTTGAGTTCTGAGATCGCATAGGCAGGCACCATCGTCGTCAAAGGAATATCCTGCAGCGATTCAGGTTTTTTCATTTTGGCGTAGTTCATAAACAGCGCCAGATCCTTCTGCCTTGTATGTTTGCTCATAAACTCTTTAATCGGCTTCTCGGCTTTTGTATAAGCTTCATCGAGACTGATTTTGTTATCCATCAAAGGCGTTAAGGCATCCTTATTAATCTCTGAAAATGTCGGAGCCATAATAAAAAACGTTAAAAACAGCGCTAGCCCGATTAAAACCTGATTCGGAGGCATGTTCTGCGTCGCCAGTGACGTTCTGACAAAAGACAGGACGATGACGATTCTCGTAAAGCAGGTCATTAAAATCAGAATGCCCGGCGCTACTGAAAATACAGTCAAGAGCAACAGTAATTTAACAGTTGAGCTGACTTCGGTCGGATTGCTTGAATTAAAAAGATTAATGAACTCATTCATGATGATACGGGCCTTTCTTCTTTCCTTCAGAACGGTTTTGTTTCAGTTCGTTCAGCTGCTCTTTTAACGCTTTTGAAAACGACGGGAGCATGGTTTGAGGCTTTTTCTCTGAATCCTTACGCGGACTCACAATTTTAGGCCATTCCATCTTAGAGGACATCGCCTCTTCATATTGGCGCAATATCGCCTCTCGCTCTTTTTCATCTTCAATTTCTTTTAAGAGCTGGATTGTATCGCCGACGCCGACTACCAATACGCTGTTTCCGACTTTAATCAGCTGCACCGAACGGTTTTGGCCGACTGAGGTTCCGCCGATATTTTCCACATATTGAAACGGCTTTAGCAGGCGGTTTCTTTTATTCATCAGTTTGACAAATCCATAGATCAGCAGAATGACAAATAACAGCGCTGCAATCATTTTCACAAAATCAAAAGCTGAGACAGAAGATGCAGAAGCATCCCCTATCTCATCATCAGCCGTTTGTTTCGTTTTATCGCTTTTTTTCTCTGTTTTGTTTGTTGATTGTTTGTCAAACCATTCGTTGACAGTGGAATTGTCAGACTCCGCTGCAAAAGCAGCGAACGGATGTACATTGAGTAAAACGAAACAACAAATCAAAGCTAGTAAACCATGACTCTTTTTCAACAGTCGTACACCCTTTAGCTTAATGTTTTATTAATTGCTTCAAGCACGCGGTCTGCCTGGAACGGTTTCACGATAAAGTCTTTTGCGCCTGCTTGAATCGCGTCAATAACCATTGACTGCTGGCCCATGGCAGAACACATAATGATTTTCGCCTGCGGATCGATTTGTTTGATTTCTTTTAAAGCCGTAATTCCGTCCATTTCCGGCATTGTAATGTCCATTGTCACCAGGTCAGGTGAATGCTCTTTGAATTTTTCAACGGCCTGCGCTCCGTCTGATGCTTCTGCCACGACGTCAAAACCGTTTTTCACTAGAATATCCTTAATCATCATTCTCATAAATGCTGCATCGTCTACAATTAAAATTCTGTGTGCCATAATCTATTTCTCTCCTCTATTGTTCGGTTATTTTAAATTGTTAAGGCGGTCTGCCTGACTTAAAATATCAGTGACTCTTACGCCGAAGTTTTCTTCTATTACAACTACCTCGCCTTTGGCTACGATCCGCTGATTGACTAAAATATCAACGGGTTCACCCGCAAGCTTATCAAGCTCGATAATACTTCCCGCAGAAAGTTCAAGTATCTCCTTGACGCTTCTTTTCGTTCTGCCAAGCTCCACCGTAATGGAAAGCGGAATATCCATCAGCATATCAAGGTTATTTCTGGTAGCGTGGGCCGCGTCGTTTTGATCAAACGCTTGGAATTCGACCGGCGCTACTTGAACAGGTGCATCTTTTTTGGCGGTTCCCTGTCTCTTCTGCGCCTGCTGTTCCGGTTTTGGCTGCGGTTCATGCTGAACAGCCGGTTCCGGCTGCGCCTCGTACGTTTCCTGCGGTTCTGAAACCTGATTACTTTCTTGAGCTTCATCCCTATTCATCAGCTCTGCGATCAGATCTTTCGCAAACGTGATCGGATAAAGCTGCATAATACTCGAATCTATTAATTCACCGACCTTTAAGCGGAATGAAACTTTTACGAGCAAATCATCCTCAGGTATTCTGTCTGTGCCTTTTTCTTCTGTTACATCAAGCAGTTCAACCCGCGGCGGAGAAATATCTATCTTTTTACTGAATACGGTCGACATAGACGTTGCCGCCGATCCCATCATTTGGTTCATCGCTTCCTGTACGGCGCTCAGGTGGATTTCACCGAGAGAAGGGTCAGCGCCTTTGCCGTCCCCTCCGATCATCAGATCAGCAATGATCGCCGCGTCGTTTTGCTCGACGACAAGCAAATTGCTGCCGTCAAAACCTTCTGTATAATTCACTTCAATCGCAACATACGGATGAGGAAATTCATCGCTGATTTTGCTTTTTGAAATGACGGTCACACTCGGCGTTGTAATGTCCACTTTTTGATTTAAAAGAGTGGAAAGCGCCGTGGCCGAGCTGCCGAATGAAATGTTCCCGATTTCCCCGATCGCATCACGCTCCAGCTCAGACAAGTTCATGCCGGGCTGTTCAGACTCCTCCGATTGACTGCCGCCATTAAGAAGAGCATCGATTTCATCTTGAGATAATCTATTGTTCATCTTGTTCACCTCTTATGTCGTGATCTAAAATTTGCACTGCCTGTCTACGATTCACCCGGCCGGCCTGCCCTAAAAATTTCGGTTTGTTTCCGACCAATACAGTAAGAGGAGCAGTCACTGATTTGTCTAGAGTAATACAGTCCCCGACTTCTAAACTTAAAAACTCTTCTATTGTCAGTTCAGAAGCGCCTAATAGAGCCACAACAGGAATTTGAGCCGTCATGATGCGCTTTTCAAGAGACTTCGTTTCTTCCGGCTTTGCTTCATTCCGTTCAGATTGCATCCAATAATGAACGGAAAGCTTAGGTATAATCGGCTCAAGCACAACGTGCGGAATACAAAGATTGATGACACCGCTGATTTCACCGATTTGCGTATTGAGTGAAATCACAACGACAGTTTCATTAGGTGAAACCATTTGCACAAATTGAGGATTCACTTCAAATTCTGTCATTTCAGGATCAATATCGGCAATAGATTGCCAAGCTTCTTTGTAATTGCCCAGTGCATTTTCAAATAAATTAGAAATAATATTCGTTTCAATTTCCGTGAGATTTTCCGCCTTATTATGGGTGATTCCGATGCCGCCCATGACGCGGTCAAGCATGGCGTATGCGATGGTAGGATTGACTTCCATCATTATTCTGCCTTCCATCGGATGGACGTCAAATAAATTTAAGATCGTCATGTTCGGTATTGATCGGATGAACTCCTCATACGGCACCTGGTCAACTGAGCTGACAGATATGTGAATATAAGTTCTGAGCTTTGCAGAAAAGTGTGTTGTGAGAAGTCTCGCAAAGTTATCATGTATCCGGGTTAAACTCCGTATCTGATCTTTAGAGAACCTGAGAGCCCGTTTAAAATCATATACCTTTACTTTTTTCTCTTTTTCTTCTTTTTTCAGTTCTTCCGCATCCGCCTCACCCGTTGATATAGCAGAAAGCAATGCGTCGATTTCATTTTGGGAGAGAACTTCTCCTGACATTTTCTTCACCTCCGTATTCTGTCAAATTCGTTTTTATTGCAGATTAAAGGAGGTTATGTACACTTTCTGAACTTTTCCTGCTTGGAGATAGCTGTTTATTTTCTCTTTTAATGTATTTTTAAACGCTTCTCTTCCTTTATCTCCCTCAATCTCGTCGGCGCTTGTATCAGCTAAAATGGAAATAATGTTGTCCTTTACCTGAAAATCGCGTTTTTCAAGTTCTTCCTTCGCTTTTGATGAGTCTGTTTCAAGCTTGATTCCAATGCGGATGATAGTGTTTGACTTTAAGTTTGTCGTTATATCATCTACAGACACAGTAGCTGCAACGACTTCATCAATTGTCGGCTTTTTGTCTTTCTCGGAATTTCCGCTTACGACAAAATACGCTGCCGCTCCGAGGCCGGCAATGACAACTAAAATAATCAGCATAATGATGACTAATTTTTTCTTCATTCTTCTTCCTCTATTCCCTGATCCAGTGAAAATATTTGTATGTTGTGATAAAACGAAATGACCTTTTCCAGCACTGCATCTTCCGTTTCCTTAACTACGAACTTTTTGCCGTTGGACAGCGTAATCGTAGTATCCGGGAAGCACTCAATCTGCTCGATGAACAGCGCGTTAAGCGTAAAAGGCTGGCCGTTTAAACGGGTGACTTTAATCATAAAATCCGGAGAAGCGGTCTAACCGCCTCTCCTCCCTCCTTACCGTTTCAGATTAACCAGCTCCTGAAGGATTTCATCTGATGTCGTAATGATTTTTGAGTTTGATTGGAAACCGCGCTGAGCAACGATCATTTCGGTAAATTCATCTGTTAAATCAACATTGGACATTTCAAGATAGCCCGGCAGAAGCTTACCGGTGCCATTCTCCCCCGGAATGCTGACTGCGCTCGGTGCTCCCGAACTTAAAGATTGTCCGTAGAGGTTGCCCCCGATTTTTTCAAGGCCGTCACTGTTTGGAAAAGTGACAAGCCCGATTTGTCCCGCATTGTGGACTTGATCCCCTGAATCAGTGTATGTAACGTTGCCGTCCGGGCCGATGCTGTAATCTTTCGCATCAGTAGGAATATTAATTTTGCCGCCGCCGATTTTTTCAAGGTAGTAACCATCGGTTGTGACAATATTTCCGTCATTGTCCTTCCCGAAATTCCCGGCCCGTGTATAAGCGATTCCTGACCCGGTATTAATTTGAAAGTAGCCGTCTCCGTTAATGGCCAGGTCACTTTTAATCTGGGTTGATTGAGGCGCCCCTGTAGCATGGACGACATCAATAGAAGAAGTGGCAGCACCTAAACCGATCTGCTTTGAATTGGTAACTGCCGAACCGCCGGCTACCGTTTGGCTGATCATATCTTTAAAGGTGACACGGCTCTTCTTAAAGCCCACTGTATTGACGTTGGCGATATTATTGCCGATTACATCAAGTTTTGTTTGAAAGTTTTTCATCCCGCTGATACCAGAATATAATGAACGTAACATGTCAAAATTCCCCCTAGGTTCCTTTTTATTTAGAAGTTTGGCTTACGGCTGTGACATTCCACGGACTGACCTCTTTACCGTTTTCGAGAACGAGCACATAATTGCCGTTTGAATGTTTTACTGAATTGACCGGGCTTGTTTGCTCCGTCCCGTCGCTGTCGCTCCATGTCACATTTTTGCCGATCCAGTTTACATACATCGTAAACGGGTCTTGGTTTTCCACATAGCTTGTCATCGTCTTATTCAGATTCATCATTTGTTCTAATGAAGAAAATGTCGCCATCTGGCTGATAAATTCTTTATCATCAACCGGATTGAGCGGGTCCTGGTTCCGGACTTGCGTCATTAAAATCTTCAGAAATTCGTCTTTTCCTAAATTCGTGCTGCTGTTTGCGGCGGTGGCGCTTTTAGACGTTGGGCTGCTTGCCGCAGCTGAGTTCACTGATGTCAATTTTCTTCCTCCATTTCATGAAGAGAAAGCTCTTCCAGCATATCTCCGAAATCACTTGACTGCTGCTTTTGCCTCTGCTCTCTCTGCCCCTGGTGCTGCTGTTTTTGCTGATCGGCCAGCTGTCCGTAGACCGGCTGCTGATCAGCACTTTGAAGCGGGACGGTGAAACGGTCGATTTGCACCGACATATTCGGGAGAGATTGTTTCAGCTGAGGAAGATGCTGTTCCAGCAGCTCTTTTGCAGATTGGCTTGATGCAATAATTTTGCTTTGAAACATTCCGTTTTCATTCGTTACCTTAATTGTGACAAATCCGAGATTTTCCGGATTCAGACGAATCGTAAAGCTGCCGGTTGATTTCCCGAAAGGCGTATATTTCATCTGCTTCCAGCCGCTGATGACTTGATCAGCCAAAGGTTTATTGTCGGGACTTTGCTGTTCGCTTGTCCCGATGGCTGATTGCTGTATACCAGCAAGGCTTCGGTTTCCGGTAAACAGCATATGCGGAGCGTATTTGCTGTCTGCCGCCTTTATCGGAGCGGCCGCGCCGCTGTTCGCCTTTTCCGTTCTTCCCGCTGATTCCGGCATTTGCCTGCCGAACTCTTGAGACGAATCAGATGATTGAGATAACACGAGCGCTTTCAGCTCCGTCTCAGCCATATTCCATTCCTTCGTTCCTTTTTTAGAAAGGCCGGTGAGCTGCTCGATGACGCTTTGAAAGCTTTTCAGTTCAGCTGCCGACATTGTATAGAGCTTAGATACCGATTCATTTTTCGGAAATAATGTCTGCTGCAGATCTTGAATCAGGCGATCCGGAACACCTTGGTTTTTCAAAGCATCCAATAAACGGCTGCCTTCTTGATAAACTGCCTGTGCCTGAGTGCTGTCGGGCAGCTCTTGTTCATGCTGCAGAAGCTGGCACAGAGCGCCTTGGATGAAAAGAAGTCCAGACTCAATCGCATCACGCCCGGATTCCTGTTCCTCCGTTGAAGGCTGTGGATTTTGGATGACAGGCTTCTCCTCATTCTGCTGTTTGGCTAACATCGCTTCAACAGTTTGAGCAAGCTTGTTTAATAAAGGCAGGACGGTTTCATTTGTCTGCTTTCCTTCAAGCGTTTTTACCGACTGCAGCAGCTGTTCCAATTGCTGTTCTTTTTCTTCCGGACCGGCCTTCAGCCAATCGCCGATTTTCGAAAGGGCATCCTTCAGCGCTTTATCGTCTGTCTTCGTCTCTTCTCCCGGCTGCTGAGGAGAAGTGATTTCAGACAGGAGCCAATTCTGAAAAAAACCTAAGCTGTTTTGATTTGCCTTTACATTGCTGTTTTGCGCCGTCTGCATGCGGTTTCCCGTTAATTCAAGCAGCTTCAATTTACATCACCCCTATTTTTCATCAGCGGATATTTTTTCTGTATATTTAGCCGCTTGTTCAGGAGTCATTTTCGTCAAGATTTCAGCAAGCTGCTTTTTACTTAACCCGTTTAAAATATCGAGCGCTTCCTTCTCCTTTAGCTGTGTAATGATACTCGCTGCCTTACCGCTGTCCATGCTTTTATAAATATTGATTATTTTATCTTTTTTGGCAGCTGAATCTGAAGCGGTCTTTGCCGTTTCGTCCGTTTTTTTCTTCTGTTCTTCAGCTTCCTGCTTCAGTGAACGGATTTTCTGATTCAGGCTGTCTATTTCTGATTTGCTCGTGTCTAAATCTTTATTTAAAATGTTAATTTCGCTTTTCTGTTCCTTGATGGTTTTTTCAAGCGAAGCCGTTCTGTCTTCCTGCTGCTTCTCCGCCGCATTTTTGCTTTCTTTCGTTTCAGGAACCAGTTGTTTCAAAACAGGCGTTTTAGCGGCTGTTTCCTGAATCGGCTTCATCACATCGACGCCGGCAGCCCAAAGCACAATGCTTGCTACGATGATCAGGAAAATCAGCGGAATAATGATAAAAAGCAGGATTGAACCAAACTTTCCAGATTCCTTTTCTTTACCGGACATCTCATTCGCTCCTAATGCCCCTGAATCATAAACTGCTTAATTGAAATATCGTCCATTTCTCTCATTTCTGCAGCTTTATCTTCAAGAGCGAACATATTAAACTGTTTTTCACGCATTTTTTCAAATTTCTTCACTTCAATGTTTTTTTCTGTCAGCTGATCCTGCTTCTCATTCATTTCATTTCTTTTCATGATGACAAGCTTTTGGTAATGATAAATGGTGTTTTCAAGATTTGAAACGAATTGCTGGTAGTGTCTCATTTCTTGAACACTCATTCCGGTTCTCAGCTTTGATTCTTTATCTTTTTCCAGCAATTCTTTTTTGCTCATATTTTTATATAGTTTCTCAGCTACCGTTTCAAATTCAGATACCGATTGCCGATATTCTGATAATGATTGGTCTTTTTCATTTTCCTTTAATTCCAACAGCTTTTGAAATCTGAATTGATACGCCACGTTTTATTCCTCTTTTCCTGTCAAACTCCTCAATGCCGCGATACTTTCTTCCAATTGAGCCGGTTCTTCTGTGCCTTGCTTTAAAAATTGAATAAGCTGCGGGTAAAACTGAATCGCTTCATCAATTTCTCTTGATGACCCTCTTTTGTATGCTCCGATATTAATGAGATCTTCAGAGTTTTGATAAGTTGACAGAAGGTCGCGGAATTTGTTTGCCGCATCTAAATGCTGTTTTTCCGAAATGTTTGACATGACCCTGCTGATGCTTTTCAGTATATTCACAGCCGGAAACTGACCTTTGTTGGCAAGCGCCCGATCGAGAACGATATGCCCGTCTAAAATCCCCCGGACCGTATCTGCAATGGGTTCGTTCATGTCATCCCCGTCAACGAGAACGGTATAAAAGGCTGTTATCGTACCCTGTTCATTGGCGCCTGTTCGTTCTAATAAACGAGGTAATATAGCGAACACTGAAGGCGTGTACCCTTTTGTCGTCGGAGGTTCGCCGGCAGCCAGTCCAATTTCCCGCTGAGCCATCGCCACCCTCGTGACAGAATCCATCATAAACATCACATTCTGCCCTTTGTCGCGGAAATATTCTGCAATGGCGGTGGCCGTATATGCCGCTTTCAGCCGCATCAAGGCGGGCTGGTCAGATGTAGCGACAACGACGATAGATCGTTTCAGGCCTTCTGCGCCTAAATCTTTCTCAATGAATTCCCGCACCTCGCGGCCCCGTTCACCGACAAGAGCGATAATGTTTAAGTCGGCTTCCGTCTGCTTCGCAATCATTCCCATCAGAGTGCTTTTTCCGACTCCGCTTCCGGCAAAAATACCGATTCTTTGTCCTTTTCCTACAGTCAACAGGCTGTCAATCGACCTCACACCGACACCCATCTTTTCCCGGATCGGCGGCCGTTTCATCGGATTTGGCGGCGGCTGTTCCGTTGATACCGGGGATAAGCCTTTCGGAAGCGCCTTTCCGTCAAGCGGTTCGCCGAATGCGTCGATTACTTGCCCGATCAGTCCTGCTCCCACTTTAATGCGAAGTGACTCGCCTGTAGCCTCCACAATGCTTCCCGGTGCAATACTGGCTGCTTCCAGATAGGGCATTAATAGAATACTTTCATCCTGAAAGCCTACAACCTCAGCTTTAATCGCTTTTCCGGCCCGGCCTTTCGGATAGATCAGACAAACGTCTCCGATCGAGCTTTCGGGCCCTTTCGATTCAATCATCAGCCCGATAACGCGTTTCACCTTGCCGTAGCGCTTGTACGAATCCGCCATTTCAATCGCGTCTATTAAATGCTGCGTTTTCATTGATCCGCTCCCGCCTCAAGCGCCGTTAAAAGTTTTTGCTTCAATTGCATCAGCTGGGTATCTATGCCGGCATCAACCCGCCCAAACGGCGTTTCTATATAACAGGTGCCTTTTCCGGCTTTCTCATCGGCATATAGGCTTAACCTGCATTCTTTGTATAGCAGCTGCTGAATTTCGTCCTTATGCTGATAAACCGCTTCATAATACTCAGGGTCCACATAAATTGAAATGTCATCATAGTCTTTCACTTCGGCTATTACCTGTTTTACTAACAGAACGAAAGCCTCTTGATCATCACTTTTTTGCTGCCATACTTTTTTAGCGAGCGCTACGGAAAGCTCAATGATTTCTTCCTCTGCGCTTTCCAGCTTATCCTCAACCGATTGTCTGGCCATTTCGGTAATCGCGTTGGCTTGGCTGATGAGGTTTGCATATTGATCTATAGCTTCAGCTTTTCCCAATGCCATGCCTTCTTGATAGCCTTCTGCTTTTGCTTCTTCAATCAGCCTCTGTCTTTCTTCGGCCCAGCTGTTTTTCTCTTGTTCGATCTGCTGGCGGGTGTGTTCCATCTGATTTTTCGCCTCTTCAGAAACCCGTTCAGCTTCCGCTTTGGCAAACGCCATGAGAGCCTCTGGGTTTTCGGCACTCTCCTGATCAAACTGAGAATGACTTTGGCGGACTTCCTGCAAGGATAGCTTTCGCCTTTTTTGTTCAGGAGAAAATGATGATTGCTGTTTAATCACATTAGACAATAATATCGTCTCCTCCGCCTCGTGCGATTACAATTTCACCGGCTTCTTCAAGTTTTCGGACGACGCCCACGATTCTTGATTGAGCCTCTTCCACATCACGCAGACGCACAGGCCCCATGATTTCCATTTCTTCTTTAAAGGTTTCAACCATACGCTGTGACATATTGCTGAAGACGATCTCTTTGACCTCTTCGCTCGCAACTTTTAACGAAAGCAGAAGATCATCGTTTTCAACGTCTCTGATCACCCGCTGAATCGCGCGGTTATCAAGTGTGACAATATCTTCAAAGACAAACATCCGTTTCTTGATTTCGTCTGCCAAATCAGGGTCCTGTATTTCCAATGAATCGAGAATCGTTTTTTCCGTCCCTCTGTCTACGCCGTTTAACACTTCAACAACGGCTTCAATGCCGCCCGTCTGTGTATAATCCTGCGTAAAGGAAGATGACAGCTTTTGTTCAAGAACCCGCTCCACTTCATTTATGATTTCAGGAGACGTTCTGTCCATGACGGCAATCCTTCTCGCAACCTCAGCCTGAACTTCCGGGTTCAGCTCGGACAAAATCTGTCCTGCCTGCACCGGGTCAAGGTAAGATAAAATCAGCGCCATTGTTTGCGGGTGCTCCTGCTGGATAAAGTTCAAGATCTGCTCAGGTTCCGCTTTTCTTGCAAAGTCGAACGGTTTTACCTGCAGAGAGGAGGTAAGCCTGTTTAAAATGCTCACGGCCTTGTCTTCTCCGAGCGCTTTTTCAAGAACTTGGCGGGCGTAATTTAATCCGCCTTGAGAAATATAGTCCTGAGCAATCGCAATATTATGGAACTCTTCAATGATTTCATCTTTTTTCTGTTGATCGACGCTTCTGACTCCCGAAATCTCGAGTGTCAGCCTTTCTATTTCTTCTTCAGACAAATGCTTGTATACGGAGGCAGATACATCAAGGCCTAAGGAAATCATGAGGATGGCTGCTTTTTGTTTTCCTGTAAGCTTGTTTTGATCACGTCTCGCCATTTTCTATTCCCCCTAATCCTCGGCCAGCCAGCTTCGAAGTAATTTCGCAAAGTCTTCCGGTTTTTCTTTTGCCATTTTTTCGAGCTGTTTGCGTCTGACTGTTTCTTCCGTTTCATTTTCCTCTTCGTTGATATCAGGCAATCGAATCGGCTCCTGCGCTGTTTCATACTCGTATTCTTCGTATTCATCATCCTGTGAACGTTTCTTTCTGATGAGAAGAATGATCAGCAGAATAATGGCTGCAAGAAGCACGCCGCCTGTAATGTATACCCAGATCGGCAGGCCTGATGAGTTTGCCGACGCAGTATTCATGCTGACTTTTCCGTCAAACGGCTGAACGGAAACGACGATTTTGTTGTTGATATCATTGTTTGTCAGGTTTTGATTTTGCGCCTCATTTTTATCAAGAGACGTTCTGACGACGGTTCCTAAAATCTTTTGAATATCAGCCTGTCTTTGAGCTGTTAAAGACGCGGCATTTTTCGGGTTCGGCGGTTCTACCATCACCTGGATGCCTAAATCCCGCACCTTATACGGGCTTTCCGCAATTTCTTTATGAATGCGGTTCACTTCATAGTTGATTTTATTGCTGTTTTTTTCGTAGTCACCGCTGCCTGAACTTCCGTTTGTCTTGGCATAGTTTGCTGTGTCATTGCTGCCTGTTCCGGCTGTTCCGCCGTTGGCCGCCCCGTCACCTTTATACGTTTCTGAAACCTTTTCAGCACTTATCGCTATCCCTTCCATGTTATCTTTATCGACAGGCTCGACAATGTCTTCAGTGCGTTTTTCCTTCGTGAAGTCTATGTCCGCAGTAACGGAAACAACGACTTTATCCTGTCCCATCATTGTGCCGAGCAAAGACTGTACATGTTTTTGTATGTCTTTTTCGACCTGCGACTTAATACCCTGCTGAGAAGCATAACTGTCAGAAACGGACCCTGCACCGCTGTCACTTTTGTCATAGTATGTAGAATTTTGGTCCATTATGACGATATTATCTTCTTTTAGGTTCGGAACGCTTTTAGAAACGAGATGGTACAGCCCGTTGATCTGGCTTTGATCGAGCGAGTAGCCCGGCTTAATCTGCAAAACGATGGATGCGGATGCTGCCGGCTGATCTTCGCCGACAAAAACAGCTTCTTTCGGCATATTAATCATAACCTTCGAGCTTTTAATACCGTCCATTTCATTGATGAGGTTCGATAATTCAGTTTGGGTCGCTTCAACCTTTAAGACGTCAAATTCATTATCTGTCAGGCCGAAACCCGCATTCTGTCCGAAAAACGAATAATCAATTGATCCCGTTTTCGGCAGGCCTTCTGCTGCAAGCTGCACTTTAAGCGTATCCACTTGGCTTTCCGGAACCATAATGACTGTGCCGCCGTCAGCAAGCTCAGAAGATACTTTTTTCGTATCAAGCTCTTCTTTGATTTGCCCGGCTTCTTCCGCCGATAAATCTTTGTAAAGAGGCACCATCTTTTCAGAAGAAGTAAAAATAATAACGACGATAAGTAAAATAATCGATGCGGCTAAACCGCCTATCATGAGTATCTTCTGTGTTTTTGATCTGTTATTCCAAAACGCTGCCGTTTTGGTTTTCATTTGCATTAGAGTACGATTCATGTTAACCCCCGGTCATTCCAGTCATTCTCTTCAATCTGACCCTTTACATCTGCATTCTCATGATTTCCTGATAGGCTTCCACCGCTTTATTGCGGAATTCAGTTGCTGCCGTCAGAGAAATATTCGCTTTTTGGGCAGTGATCATGACCTCGTCAAGGTTGACATCCTTTCCTGCAGCCAAATCGTTCGTTATATGGTCAGATTGCACTTGGGACTCATTTAACGAATCAATAGAGTTTTTTAAAAGCTCCGAAAAGCTTGTTTGGTTTGAAGAGTCAGTTTTTTGACTTTGGTTCAATTGATTCGTTACGTTTTGAGTGTTTTGGGTATTTTGAAGCTGAAAAGGAGTAATAGCGTTAACCACTTACATCACCTTACTTTCCGATTTCTAATGCCTTCAAGAGCATGCCCTTGGAAGCATTCATTGCTGTTACGTTTGCTTCATATGATCTCGTGCTGCTGACAAGGTCAACCATTTCTTTTAACGGATCAACATTAGGCTTCTGTACATATCCGTCTTTATTCGCATCCGGGTTTTGCGGATCATAAACGAGATTGAAATCCGACGGATCCTCCGTGATACCGGATACCTTAACACCGCTCCCGACACTCCCGCTTCCGCTCAGCTCGGAGTTTAAGAGTGAAGAAAACGATTCTCCGCCGGATTGCAGGGATACCAGTTTTCTTCTGTAAGGCACCCACTCTCCGTTAACCTGCTTCGCTCTCGTCGTATCCATGTTGGCAAGGTTAGACGATACGACGTCCATTCGGACACGCTGTGCGGTTAAAGCAGAACCTGAAATATTTAAGCTTTGAAAGGCACTCATTATTTTCCTCCTGTCAGAACGGTTTTCAGAGAATTGAATTTGCCGCTCATTCTTTCAACCAAAGCCTGATAGTTGATTTGGTTCTCAGCTAAATTAGTCATCTCTTTATCGATGTCCACATTATTTCCGTTTTGCTGATACGATGTGTCACCGCTGGACACGATTGAATAATCAGTCCCCGAATCCGTAAAGTCAACGTGCCGATAGTCGGTTTTTACAGCCTCGAGGTTTGATGTTTCCTGATCTAATAAATTTTGGAAAGAGACATTTTTTGCCTTATAGTTCGGTGTATCTATATTGGCGATATTATTAGTTATGACTTTTTGCTTAATGTTCGCTCTCCCCAAGGCATTCTCAAGATTTTGTATGGTCCCAGAAAATAAGTCCAAATCCACTTACCTCCATTTCAGTTGTTTTTCTCCTAAAAATCCTTGTCGAGATTTGTAAAACCATATGCTTATTGTAAGAAATAACAGGCTTAAAGTCTATGAAGTTAGGGTAAAAAAAAGTGCTCAATTATATCTATTTTGTAAGTAGGTATTAAGTCCTAGAGTATTTGTCCTACAAGGATTTGTTTGATATAAGCCTGAAAATAGCGGAATTTCTGTAACTTCTCTCTCTTCCACACAGCAAAATGGATTATCTCAGAACGCCTGTCATTAATCAACTTTAAACTGCATCTTTTCACCCATTGTTCATAAAAAAAGCAGGACCCCTTTCACAAGGGATCCTGCTTTTGGATTAATGAGATTTCAGGTTTTCTAATTCAACTAGGAATTTGTTGTTCAGAACTTTAATATAAGTCCCCTTCATTCCGAGTGATCTTGACTCAATGACACCGGCGCTTTCTAATTTTCTCAGCGCGTTGACGATCACAGAACGCGTAATGCCTACACGGTCCGCAATTTTACTTGCGACCAGAAGCCCTTCGTTACCGTCAAGCTCTTCAAAGATGTGCTCAATGGCTTCAAGCTCACTGTATGACAGAGAGCTGATCGCCATTTGAACGACCGCTTTGCTTCGCGCTTCCTCTTCAATTTCTTCCGCTTTCTCTCTTAAAATCTCCATTCCTACAACGGTTGCTCCGTATTCGGCAAGAATGAGATCATCGTCCTCAAATTGATCCTGCAGACGGGACAGGATGAGCGTGCCCAGACGCTCGCCTCCGCCGATAATCGGCACAATGGTAGTTAGGCCGGCTTGGAACAGGTCTCTGTTCTCAACCGGGAATGCCGTATATTCGCTGTTGATATCAAGGTTTGAAGATGTCTCCGGAACGTTAAACAGATTTCTTGTGTATTCCTCCGGGAATTGGCGGTCTTCAAGCATTTTTTTCATACGGTCATTTTCAATTTGCTGATTAATAGAATAGCCCAAAAGCTTTCCTCTGCGGCTGACAACGAAAATATTGGCGTCAATAACGTCACGAAGCGTCTCAGCCATTTCTTTAAAGTTTACGGGTTTGCCTGCAGCAGCTTGCAGCATGCTGTTAATAATGCGTGTTTTTTGTAGTAAAGCCATAATAAATAATCCTCCTAGAATTCCTCTTATTAAATTTTCACAATATAAATTGACTTAAGTCTTTGTTGTTTGCAATCGTTCCGAGCTTTTCTTCAACGTATTGCGGCGTGATGGACACTTTTTCCATCGTCACGTCCGGCGCTTCAAAAGAAAGGTCCTCTAAAAGCCGTTCCAGTATCGTATGAAGCCTTCTCGCACCGATGTTATCTGTATCCTGATTCACATGATAAGCCACTTCTGCGATCTTACGAATAGCTTCGTCAGAAAATTCAAGAGATATACCTTCTGTCTGCAATAATGCCTGATATTGTTTCAGAAGCGCATTATCGGGTTCAACCAAAATCTTCACAAAATCATCCACTGTCAGTTTGCTCAATTCTACACGAATCGGAAAACGCCCCTGCAGTTCCGGAATCAGATCAGACGGTTTCGCCATATGAAACGCTCCAGCAGCTATAAACAGCACATGATCGGTTTTGACAGAGCCGTATTTTGTGACGACTGTAGAGCCTTCGACAATCGGAAGGATATCCCTTTGAACGCCTTCTCTCGATACGTCAGCAGAGGATGAAGAAGCTCCTCCGTTTTTTGCAATTTTATCTATTTCATCAATAAAGATAATGCCGCCCTCTTCCGCTCTCAAAACGGCTTCCTGGCCGACTTCATCCATATCAATCAGTTTGCTTGCCTCTTCATTGGTCAGAACCTTTCTTGCCTCTCTGACCGTCATTTTACGGCGTTTTTTCTTTTTGGGCATCAGGTTGCTCAGCGCATCCTGCATATTCATGCCCATTTGCTCCATGCCGGAGCCTTGCAGCATGTCAAACATCGACGGCTGCTGCTCTTCCACCTCTACGGTCACGTAATGGTCTTCCAGCTCTCCTAATGCGAGCTGATGCGCCATGCGTTTTCTTTTTTCTTCAAGGCTTGCTTCTTCCTGATGCTCAGATTCGTCATCATTTGCCGGCTGACTGCCTCCGAACAGCATTTCAAACGGATTTTTCACGCCCGCTTGTTTTTTCTTTCCCGGAACAAGCAGCCGCACAATGCGTTTGTTTGCATTTTCTTCAGCCTGTTCTTTAACTTCGCTGATTTTTTCTTCCTTAATGAGCCGTACGGACGTCTCTACAAGGTCTCTGACCATTGATTCGACATCTCTGCCTACATATCCGACTTCTGTAAATTTTGTTGCTTCAATTTTTATAAATGGCGCACCGGTAAGCTTGGCGATCCGTCTGGCGATCTCTGTTTTCCCCACTCCGGTAGGACCCATCATCAGGATGTTTTTAGGGACGATCTCATCTCTCAGCTTTTCATCTAGAAGACTTCTGCGATAGCGGTTTCTTAATGCCACGGCGACAGCTTTTTTTGCATCTTGCTGCCCTACAATGTATTGGTCTAACCGATCTACAATTTGTCTCGGTGTTAACGGTTTGTTTTCCATGCGCCTCAAGTCCTTTCTATTCAAGTTCTTCCAAAATGATTTGATCGTTCGTGTACACACAAATCTCGCCCGCGATTTCCAAAGCGGCTTTGGCAATATCTCTGGCAGACAGGTTTTCGCCGGCGTATGTTTTAAGCGCCCGGCCAGCGGACAGGGCATAGTTGCCGCCGGAGCCGATCGCTAATATGCCGTCATCCGGCTCAATGACTTCACCAGTTCCCGATACGAGAAGCAAAGTATCCTGGTTCATGACAATCAGCATGGCTTCCAGCTTGCGCAGCACTTTGTCGCTGCGCCATTCTTTCGCAAGCTCAACTGACGCGCGTTTTAAGTTGCCGTTGTATTCTTCGAGTTTCGCCTCAAACATTTCAAAAAGAGTGAAAGCGTCTGCAACAGATCCCGCAAAGCCGGCTAGAACCTTTCCGTTAAACAGCTTTCTCACTTTTCTTGCGGTATGTTTCATGACAACGGCCTGACCGAATGTGACCTGGCCGTCTCCTGACATGGCGCTTTTTCCTTTATGCTGTACGGCAAAAATCGTTGTCGCATGAAAAGATGACATGAGAAGGGCCTCCTTTTAATTTTCTTTAAAAGCTCTTGGATGGTGGGACATATATGTGTTTCTCAGCATTTCCTTCGATACGTGCGTATAAATCTGCGTAGAAGACAGATTGGAATGGCCCAGAAGTTCCTGGACGCTTCTTAAATCCGCCCCTTCATTTAACAGATGGGTCGCAAATGTATGGCGAAGCATATGCGGGTGTATATGTAAAGTGCCGGATGCTTTTTTTACAAGCCCGCTTAAAATATACCGGATTCCTCTGGCTGTAAGCGGACCGCCTCTTTGATTGACAAATAATACATCATGAGGCTCTTTTGCTTTTTCCAGCAGGCACTGCCTTCCGCTGTTTATGTACAGCTCCAGCGCTTCCCGGGCGTATGATCCGAACGGAATATAGCGCTGCTTTTTGCCTTTTCCGTGAACGAGCACAGTGTCCATGAACAAATCAAGGTCACTTACAGTCAGCAAACAGCATTCACTCACCCTCATTCCGGTCGCATAAAGAAGCTCCAGCAATGCTTGATCCCGCATCCCGGACGGCTGGCTTTTGTCAGAAACAGCGAATAGCTCCTCAAGTTCTTTTTGATAAAGAAATTTCGGAATCCGTTTCTCTTGTTTCGGCAGATGAACAAGCTGAAACGGATTCTCTTCTACAAGCTTTTCCCTCATTAAAAATTTATAGAAGCTTCTCAAAGCTGAAATTTTTTTGCTGATTGTTTTTCTTGACAGACCTTTTTCATAAGCTTCTGTCAAAAATATTCTTACATCATGATATGCAGCTTCTTTCATTCCATTTATATTTTGAGCATGCAGAAACATCTCAAATTCTTCAATCGAATTAACATAATTCACAATAGTATATTGTGAATAATTTTTTTCAATTTGTAAATATTCAACGAATAACTTTAAAAAAAAGTTAACATTCTCCGCCATTATGAAGACCTCCCTCTCCGAAGGGCTTTTAAATGGTATCATATTATGCATTCAAGTTGCAATGAAAAGCTATACCGTTTTCGAAATAGTTTGAATAGTCTCAATTGCCCGTTTAGCGTATTCTTCATTGCGTTCTTTCTTATTTTTAATTTTAACAGGCAATTCTTTTAAAAGCCCAAAGTTTGCATTCATCGGCTGGAAGTTCTTCTGATTGGTTGTCGTAATATAGTGAGCCATGCTGCCTATCGCCGTCTCCTGCGGGAAGGTGACGAGCTCTTGCGCAAGTACGAGTTTCGCAGCATTAATGCCTGCCACAAGACCTGAGGCCGCAGATTCAACATAGCCTTCCACTCCGGTCATCTGGCCTGCGAAAAACAGGTCGTTCCGGTTTTTGAATTGGTATGTCGGCTTCAGTAAACTCGGCGAGTTAATGAATGTATTTCTGTGCATGACACCGTATCTGACGATGTCAACATTTTCAAGGCCGGGGATTAATTTCAGTACTTCTTTCTGATCTCCCCATTTCAAATGTGTCTGAAATCCTACAATATTATAAAGAGTTCCCGCCGCGTCGTCCTGTCTGAGCTGAACGACGGCATATGGACGCTTGCCTGTTCTCGGATCTTCAAGGCCGACCGGTTTCATCGGGCCGAAAAGCATTGTTTTTTTGCCTCTTTTCGCCATGACTTCAATCGGCATGCAGCCTTCAAAGAAAATCTCTTTCTCAAACTCTTTTAACGGAACCGTCTCTGCAGTTGTCAGCGCTTCGTGGAAACGGTCAAACTCTTCCTCTGTCATCGGGCAGTTTAAATATGCCGCTTCACCTTTGTCATAACGGGATTTTAAGTACACTTTATCCATATCAAGGCTGTCTTTTTCGACAATCGGCGCCGCAGCGTCATAAAAATAAAGATAGTCTTCGCCGGTCAGCTCTTTCAGCTGCTGTGAAAGCGATTCAGAAGTGAGCGGTCCCGTTGCGATGATTGTCGGGCCTTCCGGAATTTCTGTTACTTCTTCATGAAGAACCGTTACGTTCGGGTGGTTTTTTACGAGATTCGTCACGCTTTGTGCAAATTCATGGCGGTCAACGGCAAGCGCCCCTCCCGCCGGTACAGCACACTCATCGGCCGCTTTAATGATCGCTGAATCAAGCGCGCGCATTTCCTCCTTTAAAACGCCGACTGCATTTGCAAGCGTATTTGAACGCAATGAATTGCTGCAGACAAGCTCCGCAAATTTATCGGTATGGTGAGCCGCCGTTTGCTTTACGGGACGCATCTCATATAGTTTCACTTGAATTCCGCGTTTTGCAAGCTGCCATGCCGCTTCACTTCCGGCAAGGCCCGCTCCTATTACATTTACTGTTGGCTGGTTCATTATTTCTCATCTCCTATGGGTTGTCTTTCCACACACAAAGAAGGTGAGCAAGGCTCTGCTCACCGCTACTTCTGTGGTTCTTCCTTATAATCGCATTCCACGCATTGGACTTGTATGCCTTTTTTGAGTTTTTTCTCTACGAGCATATTTTCACATTTCGGGCATTTTCGTTCAATCGGTTTGTCCCAGGATACGAAGTCGCATTCAGGGTAACGGTCACAGCCGTAAAACACCCGTTTCTTTTTCGATTTTCGTTCAACAATGTTTCCTTCATGACACTTAGGGCACTTTACACCGATTTGTTTGACAATCGGTTTTGTATTCCGGCAGTCAGGGAAATTAGAGCACGCCATAAATTTGCCGTAGCGCCCCATTTTATACACCATTCGGGAGCCGCATAGCTCACAATCTTCATCGGCGTATTCAGGCTCAATCTCGACTTCTTTCATCTCGGCTTCCGCCTTTTTCACCCGCTTTTCGAAATCGGTATAGAAGCTGTCAATGATTTGCACCCATTCCGTCTGGCCGTCTTCCACATGGTCAAGATCCTTTTCCATCTTGGCCGTAAATTCGACGTTAATGATTTCCGGGAAAAATTCCATAATGAGATCAAGCACGATCTGGCCTAATTCCGTCGGTACAAACCGTTTATTGTCCAGTGCGACGTAACCGCGGCGCTGGATGGTGTCAAGGGTCGGAGCATATGTTGACGGACGGCCTATCCCAAGCTCTTCAAGGGTTTTGACCAGGCGCGCCTCTGTGTAGCGCGGAGGCGGCTGAGTAAAGTGCTGCTCAGGCTCGATATCCTTCGATAAGACCGTGTCCCCTTCTTTAAGATCAGGGAGCATGCGGTCTTTTTCTTCCAGCTGATCGTCTTTTCCCTCTACATAAACTTTCATAAAGCCGGAGAACTTGACTTTACTTCCGTTTGCCCGGAATGTCAATCCGCTGTTGCTGAGGTCGACACTCATCGTATCCAATACGGCAGATGCCATTTGGCTTGCGACAAAGCGCTCCCAAATCAGCTTGTATAGTCTGAGCTGGTCTCTTCCAAGCACCGCTTTTAAATCGGCAGGTTTTCTAAGCACGGAAGTCGGGCGGATCGCCTCGTGGGCGTCTTGTGTATTTTCATTCTTCTTCGCCGCTTTTCGTTTTCCGGCTAAAAACTCTTTTCCGTATGCCTGATCAATAAAGGCTGCGGCTTCATCAACGGCCGTATTTGAAATCCGGGTTGAGTCCGTTCTCATATACGTGATTAACCCGACTGTTCCTTCTTTGCCGAGATCGATTCCTTCATATAATTGCTGGGCGATCATCATCGTTTTCTTCGCTCTGAAATTGAGTTTCCGGGCCGCCTCCTGCTGAAGGGTGGACGTCGTAAACGGCAGAGCGGGATTACGTTTCCGTTCTTTTTTCGTTACCTTGTCTACGGTATA
Source organism: Bacillus nakamurai (assembly GCF_001584325.1). GTDB lineage: Bacteria > Bacillota > Bacilli > Bacillales > Bacillaceae > Bacillus > Bacillus nakamurai. The sequence goes on along the minus strand of NZ_LSAZ01000041.1, from coordinate 225,448 downwards.
TTTGTTCCCTTTCAGTTCAGCGAGAACGGCTTTCACGTCTTCTTCGCTTTTTAAAGGAAGCTTTTTGCCGTTTTTTCCGAAAAAGCCTGCTTCAAACGTTTCTTTGCCTTTTAAAAACGAGCCGGTAATCGTCCAGTATTCTTCAGGCTTAAAGTCGTTGATCTCTTTCTCGCGGTCAATAATCAGCCGGAGCGCAACGGACTGCACGCGGCCCGCGCTGAGCCCTTTTTTCACTTTTTTCCAAAGGATCGGGCTGATCTTGTATCCGACAAGTCTGTCTAATATGCGCCGCGCCTGCTGCGCATCGACAAGATCCATATTGATCATGCGCGGATGTTTAAATGATTCTTTAATGGCATCTTTTGTTATTTCATTAAAGACCACCCGGCAGTCAGAGCTGAGGTCAAGATCAAGGCTGTGCGCAAGGTGCCATGCAATCGCTTCCCCTTCTCTGTCGGGGTCAGCCGCGAGATAGACTTTTTTGGCTTTCTTTGCCGCTGTCTTTAATTCTTTTAAAACAGGGCCTTTTCCTCGGATCGTAATATATTTCGGTTCAAAGTTCTGTTCGATGTCAACTCCCATTTGACTTTTTGGGAGATCCCGGACATGTCCCATTGAAGCTTTGACTTTATATTTTTTACCTAAATAACGTTCAATCGTTTTCGCCTTTGCCGGCGATTCCACGATGACTAGATAATCAGACATTTTCATCCCCCTCAAGAGGTGTTCTCTCTCTTCTCAAGTATCAATTCATTTTAGAGCTGCCTTTTTATGGCTTTCAACATTTCATTCTTTATGATGAACGTCATTTTATACATGAAAATCAATGTGCAACTTTAAATCCTCACTATTATTAAATATTACAATGCCGTTTGTCAAACGATATTTCAAAAGGGTTCCGTATACTGAACGTTTTGCCCGGTCAGCTCTCCGTCAATGTCCTCCGCGGATAACACAGCTTTCGCCCCTTCTTGGATCAGTTTTATAGGTCCTCCGGAATATGGATTAAATATGGAACCGGGAACGGCAAATACTTCTCTTCCTTGGTCAAGGGCTTGGTAGGCCGTGATTAATGAACCGCTTTTTTCTTTTCCCTGTACAACTACAATTCCTTCACTTAATCCGCTGATGATGCGGTTTCTCATCGGAAAATGCCACTTTTTAGGTTTTGTTTCAGGAGGATGTTCTGACAGAAGGAGCTGATGTTCAGCCATGTATTCTGCTAACTGGAGATTTTCTCGGGGATAGATATGGTGAAATCCGCCGGCTATCACGCCGATCGTATGACCTTTTGCCCTGATGCTCGCCTTATGAGACAATCCGTCTATACCGGCCGCAAGCCCGCTTACGATCATCCAGCCTTTTTTTGAAAGTTCAGCCGTGAGATGTTGAACCGCTTTTATGCCGTCTTCCGTCGGTTTCCTCGTTCCCACAATCCCGATTTTTCTTCCTTTTTCGAGAAGTGCTGCATCCCCTTTTGTAAATAACACAGCCGGCGGATCATAAATCGTTTTGAGCCATGAAGGATATCGGCTTGAAGAAATCGGAATGACTGAAATTCCTTGGCGCCTGAATTCTGACAGGATGCCTTCAAGCTTCGGGCTCTCACGCTCAATTTGCAGTTTAATGGCTTCGGGGTCTATTTTCCCTCCTGATAACGCGGTTAAAGGATGGGGATCTCGTGCAAAAGACAGGGCGGAATCAGCTTTCCACCATTTTAATAGAAGAGACGGGGATATGAATTGTTTGATTCTGCAGATGATCAGACTCCGTGACGCTTGATCCAACTCTAGTGACCTCCTCTTTTTTAACAGCAAAAATAGGAACAGCCGTTACGGCTGCCCCCTTTTATCATTAGTGAGTTTTGCACGTTTCAAATAAGCCTTTTTCTTTTAACACCTTAATGAGCGTTTCACCCATGACAGAAGGTGTTTCCGCTACTTCAATACCGCAGGCGTTCATCGTTTTGACTTTTTCATCAGCCGTGCCTTTTCCTCCGGAAATGATAGCGCCGGCATGTCCCATGCGTTTTCCTGGAGGTGCGGTTTTACCGCCGATAAAGCCGACGACAGGTTTTGTCATGTTGGCTTTTACCCACTCTGCCGCTTCCTCTTCAGCAGTACCGCCAATTTCGCCGATCATAATCACGGCATGTGTCTCAGGATCTTCATTGAACGCTTTTAACACGTCAATAAAGTTCGTGCCGTTAACCGGGTCTCCGCCGATCCCCACAGCCGTAGACTGGCCTACACCCGCTTCTGAAAGCTGATGCACGGCTTCATATGTTAATGTTCCGGAACGTGACACAACACCTACATGGCCCTTTTTATGAATGTATCCCGGCATAATGCCGATTTTGCATTCTTCAGGCGTAATAACGCCGGGACAGTTCGGTCCTATTAATCTCGTTTTCTTGCCTTCCATAAAACGCTTCACTTTCACCATATCCAAAACCGGAATGTGCTCAGTGATGCAAATGACTAGATCAAGTTCAGCGTCTACCGCTTCCATGATTGCATCCGCCGCAAATGGAGCCGGAACATAAATGACTGACGCGTGAGCGCCTGTCGTATGAACAGCTTCTGCGACCGTATTAAATACAGGCACTCCTTCCGCTTCTGTTCCGCCTTTTCCAGGTGTTACCCCGCCAACGATGTTCGTGCCGTATTCAAGCATTTGCTTCGTATGAAATAAAGCGGTAGAACCTGTAATCCCCTGTACAATAACTCTTGTATCTTTATTGATAAAAACACTCATTATCTGGTCCCCTGCCTTTCATTCTTTCCTAAACTAAGGATACGATTTTCTGCGCGCCGTCTGCCATTGATTCCGCAGATGTGATATTTAAGCCTGATTCATTCAGGATTTTCTTTCCTAAATCTACGTTTGTTCCTTCAAGGCGCACGACCAGCGGCAATGTCAACCCGACTTGTCTTGTCGCTTCAACAACACCCTCTGCGATGACATCACACTTCATGATGCCTCCGAAAATATTGACGAAAATCCCTTTTACGTTTTGATCGGAAAGAATGATTTTAAATGCTTCCGTTACTTTTTCAGCGGTTGCGCCGCCCCCGACATCCAGGAAGTTTGCAGGTTCTCCGCCGTAGTGTTTAATGATATCCATCGTAGACATCGCAAGACCCGCGCCGTTTACCATACAGCCGATATTTCCATCAAGGGAGATATAGCTTAAATCGTACTTAGACGCTTCGATTTCTTTCGGATCTTCTTCATCTAAATCTCTATATTCCAAAATGTCTTTTTGTCTGTATAACGCATTGCTGTCGAAGTTCAGCTTAGCATCCAGCGCCATGACGTTTCCGTCTCCCGTTACAACGAGAGGGTTGATTTCGGCGATAGAGCAGTCCTTCTCAACAAATGCTTTATATAGGCCAAGCATAAATTTAGCGGCTTTACCGACAAGCTCTTTCGGGATATTAATTGCGAATGCAATTTCCCTGGCTTGATAGCCTTGAAGGCCGACAGCCGGATCAATGACCGCTTTTTTGATTTTTTCCGGTGTTTTTTCCGCTACTTCTTCAATCTCCGTGCCGCCTTCTTCAGAGGCCATTAACACGATTCTTGAAGTGGCGCGGTCAAGTACAAGCCCGACGTAGTATTCTTTTTTAATATCGCAGCCTTCTTCAATAAGTAAGCGTTTTATTACTCGTCCTTCAGGACCCGTTTGATGTGTGACGAGCGTTTTGCCTAACAATTCCTCGGCATATTGCTTCACTTCATCTTTTGTTTTTGCAATCTTTACCCCACCAGCTTTGCCGCGGCCGCCAGCATGGATTTGCGCCTTTACGACATAAACCGAGCTTGACAGACTCTCTGCTTTTTCAACTGCTTCCTCTGCTGTAAAAGCCACTTTACCTTCAGGAACAGATACCCCATATTTTCTGAGGACTTCTTTTCCCTGGTACTCATGGATATTCATTTCCCATCCTCCTAACTTATGTAGCAAAACTAAAAATAGACTGCGCTTTCATTCTATATAATACTGGAAGAATTGTCTAGGGTTCGAAACAAAATCTTTCTATCCTTCCAAACATTCTAACTTTTATTTTATTAAAAATATAAATTTAAACGGAGTCCAGGAAATGAATGAATCTTATTTTTCGTTTTTCAGACTGTCATCGAGCTTGTATACAAATGCAAAAATCTCGGCAACAGTTTCATAAAGCGCTTCCGGAATTTGATCATCAACTGTTAAATGGCGCATTAATTCGACAAGAGTCCTGTCTTCCTGAATGGGGATTTTCGCCTTTTCAGCTTCTTTAATGATATTTTCCGCCACGTGCCCCCTCCCTGTCGCGATGACTCTGGGGGCGTTATCTTTCTGCCGGTCATAATGCAGGGCGACAGCTTTTCTTAACGGGGTTTGTTCTTTCATATTTTCACATCCACTTCCTGCCCGCCGCTTTTTGCCATAAACTCCTCAATCACAGCATTTTGTTCTTTAGGCCGCCTTTTTTTAGCCGTAACGCCGGACAGAGTGCAGCCCGTTTCTTTTAAAGCCTCTTTCAGGGCCGGGACGAATGGATCAATTGCCGATTGCAGCTCAAAGTCGGTTTCGATAGAAATGGTCATCACACTTTGCTGAATCATACAATCAACGACGGTTTCTTTTAACGTCTCCAGCTTCAGCAAAAAAAGCAGCCTGCAATGTGACGGGTCAAGCTTTCCGTCAGGCTTTTTCTGTCCTTTAAAAAAAACGGTCATGTCATGTTGATATGCAGACTGGCCGAGCGGAAATGACAGCATGATCTGCGTGAAAGAAGGATGGGTTTGTTCGATAAATAGCTGACCGTTTAATTTGTGCATAAGCGGCTCTGCCTCTTGTTTAACCGATTGCGGCACATTTTGAAGCGACCGGGCAGCATGGAGGGCCGTCTTTAACGATTGTTTATCAGCCGTTTGCGGAGAAACGCCCTGTTCAAACGATTTAATGAATGATAATTCATCCCGGGCGCCCAATCCTTTTTTCAGCCTCTGTAAAAGGCTTAGCACGTCATGCTTTTCAGCAAATTTCAGTTCTGTCAGCTGTACGGCTTTTTCGAAAACAGCTCCCTCTTCATCGGTCAGCTGTGCGGTGTGAAGAACAGACGGTGCTTTACCTGTTTTTTCTTGTAAAAATAGGGTTTTGATCATATTCGCCGTCTCTTTCACCGGCTGGTTTTCGTTTTTTTCAGCGGACACCAGTAATTTCTCCAGAAGCTGCTTTGCCTCTCTCTTGGGAATTTCAATTTCTGTTCGGACATTTGGTGCAGCGGGTTTGTCTGATTGGCTGTCTGCGGGGGTTTTCACATTTCCTGACGTTTCACGGACCGGGAATGGTTTTTTCTCCGCTGTCAATTCGCCTTCTTCTGGCTGGCCTGCCTCAGGAAGAGACATATCCGCCGCCGATGCAAGCTTCTTCAAAAGGCGTTCGGCATGGAGGTCCGTTTCTGCGTTTAATACGTCAGTCACGGCCTCCTTGAGCCTTAAAAGCTCTTTTCCCGATTGGGGAGCCTGATTGATCGCCTGAAGCAGCCGAGTCAGAAGGCGGCGGGTCGGAACCGGGTATTTGACAGCATGAATTCCTGACAATACCTCCGGATGAACGGGAAGCTCCCGTTTTAACGCGAATACGACTGTGTCTGCCGCTTTCTTCAATTCGGCGGGCGGCAGTGATTCCGCCCAGCGGATGGCTGCTTTGAGGTTGTTTTCAGTCATCGGCAGCTTGTTTTTCATAAACGCTCCGGCGATATGAAGGGATGCTGGAGCCGGTTTGATGGAAAGGGCGTTTAAAAGCCTGCCGGCGGCATCTTGAACGGTTTTAGGACTGTCTTCAAATTGATCAACGACTTGAAGGCGGCCCATCTTTTCTGCCGGCTGTTTTTCATAGGAAAACCAGTAGTACGCCTGCGGACGGATTTCGGTTTCAAGCTTTCCCTGTATCGTTTGGCTTCCGATCTGGATAAGCGCGCTTTGATCCCCCAATAAACGGAGGACCTTCCCTAAAAGCAGCCTTTGGGCCCCGCTTTGCTTATCACCGTCTTGCTGCGCGGCGGCAGTTCCCGCCAGCAGCTGTTTGAACGCCGTTTGTATATCGCCGCTTATGTTCATGTCTTAAGCTCCTCTTCTAACAATAAGATTGAACGGGAGCGAACGTTTTTCTGTGAATAGCGGTCGGTCCGTATGCCGCAAGAGCTTCAAGGTGTTCTTTCGTTCCGTAGCCTTTGTTTTTCTCAAAGCCGTACATCGGGTATGTTTTCGCATACTCGGCCATCAGGCGGTCCCTCGTCACTTTGGCTATACATGCTCCGGCAGCGATCGATACGCTTTTCGCATCACCTTTTACTATAGACGTTTGCGGGATATCGATCGGAAGCGTCATTGCGTCTGCAAGCAGATAATCCGGCGCTTTTGCCAGCTCATTGACGGCCTTGACCATCGCCAGTCTGGCCGCCTCGTATATATTTATTTGGTCAATGACAGAAGCGTCAACAATGCCGATTCCGATGGAGACCGCTTCTTCCGTAATCCGGCTGTAATACTCCTCTAACTTCTTCTCAGAAAGCTTTTTGGAGTCTGTCAGACCGAGGATTTCACATTCCGCCGGCAATATGACGGCGCCTGCGACAACCGGTCCGGCCAGCGGTCCTCTTCCCGCTTCGTCAATGCCCGCAATGAGGCGGAAGCCCTTTTTGTATGACAGCCTTTCGTAAGCCGTCATGTTCAGCCATTGTTCTTTGAGCGCTTTTTCCTTCGCATGCTTTTTCAGCCATTGCTCTGCAAGCGCCTGTACGCTTTTTCTCGGGTCTTCTCCGCATTGGGCAAGGAATGGGTCACGTTCGTCCTTCACCTCTTGCAGGCGCTCTTTTACGCTTTTTACGGTTAATGTATTCACTTTCTCTTCTCCCTTACTTTATGTATATCGGCCCGGCGCGGAAAAAATAAAGACCCGCATCGCTGCGCGTCTTTATTCTGATGGTTTTTCAAATGACAGCCTGCCGAACTTTTCCGTCCGGATGTCCCGGATGATGACCTCTGTCGTTTTATCGTAGTCAATATGCCCGCCGCTCATGAAACAGCCGCGTTTTTCACCGATTGCGTCAAAAAGGGCGGCGATGTCTTCAGGAATGTCTTGAAGGCTGTAGCGTTCTTTTAGACGATCGGGATAATGCTCTTCCAGAAAGCGCAGCCCGAAAACGGCTACGTCCTGTAAATTGATGATGGAATCTTTAATTGCCCCGGTGATTGCCAGCCGTAAACCGACAAGCTCGTCTTCAAATTTAGGCCATAAAATTCCCGGCGTATCTAAAAGCTCTAATTCCTTGCCGACTTTCACCCACTGCTGAGATGTAGTGATACCGGGCCTGTCCCCCGTCTTTGCAATGTTTTTCTTGGCAAGGCGATTGATGAGCGTTGATTTTCCGACGTTCGGAATCCCGATAATTAAAGCGCGGATGGCTCTCGGTTTAATGCCTTTTGCCTTCATTTTATCGAACTTATCCTTTAACAGCTCCTTCGAGGACGGCACAATTTGATGTAAGCCTTGTCCGTTGACAGAGTTGATGGAAAGAGAGGGAATACCCTGCCGTTCAAAATGGTTTTTCCACTGCGCCGTCACTGCTGCGTCTGCTTTATCCGCTTTATTTAACAGCATAATGCGCGGCTTATTTTTTAAAATCTCTTCAATCATCGGATTTCTCGATGACATGGGGATTCTCGCGTCAACCAGTTCGTATACGATATCAATCAATTTTAGTTTTTCTGTTACTTCCCGTCTTGCTTTGGCCATATGGCCCGGGAACCATTGAATGGTCATGTGACTCTGACACCTGCCTTATTTCCCGAAACCGTAAGTTCCGGTGATCTCTTATGTATTTTACGTTGCTTATGCCGCTTTTACAAATTTAATATAAAAAAAGAGCCTGTTACGGGTAACAAGCTCTTTTCGTTCGTTATCATTATCGTCTGATTTCTTTAATACGAGCCGCTTTTCCGCGAAGTTCACGCAGGTAGTAAAGCTTAGCACGGCGTACTTTACCGTAACGTACAACTTCGATTTTCGCGATTTTTGGTGTGTGTACAGGGAAAGTACGTTCAACGCCAACACCGTAAGAAATCTTACGAACTGTGAACGTTTCGCTGATTCCACCACCACGACGCTTAATCACAACACCTTCAAAGATCTGGATACGCTCACGGTTACCCTCAACAACTTTTACGTGTACACGTAAAGTGTCACCAGGACGGAACGCAGGAAGATCAGTGCGTAGCTGTTCTTTTGTGATATCTTGAATTAGTTTTTGCATCGTTTTCAACTCCTTCCAACAGATGCTCTTAGCCACAATTGCCCGGCACAGCGGAACATCGTTTTCAAGCTTTTGAAGGATAAGCCCTCTTAAGCCACAAGTAGTATCATATCATAACTTCATTGCCTGTGCAATAGGATCTATTCGTTTTCCCACTCAGAAATCCATTTTCTTTGTTCGTCACTAAGTGGATAGTTTTCAAGAAGATCCGGGCGCCTTAAAAAGGTTCTCCTGATTGATTCTTTATTCCGCCACTCTGTTATTTTTGCGTGATTGCCGGAAAGAAGGGTATCTGGCACTTTTAAACCTTTATAGTCTGCAGGCCTTGTATAATGCGGATGCTCTAAAAGTCCCGTGCTGAAGGAATCCTCCACGTGGGACGCTTCTTTCCCGAGAACGCCCGGCAAAAGCCTGACAACACTGTCGGCAATCATCATCGCAGGAAGCTCCCCTCCCGTCAGCACAAAGTCTCCGATCGAGATTTCATCTGTTGCGAGATGCTCCCGGATTCGTTCATCATACCCTTCATAGTGGCCGCAGATAAACATCAAGTGCTCCTCACGCGCCAGCTCCTCCGCTTTCTTCTGCGTAAAGCGCTCACCTTGCGGGCAGACGAGGATAATGCGCGGCTTAGCGTCTGTATCGGCCGTCAGCTTTTCAACCGCATCAAAGACGGGCTGGGGCTTTAACACCATCCCTGCGCCCCCGCCGTACGGGTAATCATCAACCGTTTGGTGCTTATTATCAGAAAAGGCCCGGAAATTGATGACATCAAAGCGCACCGCTTCTTTTTCCTGCGCTTTCAGCAGGATGGATGAGCCGAGCACACCTTGAAACATCTCGGGAAACAGTGTTAAAAAGTCGATTTTCATTCGTCTATTAACCCTTCCATTACATGAATCTTAATTTTTTTCTCATTTATATTAATATCCTTTACCACGGAAGCGATATACGGAATAAGCGCATCTTTTTTTCCTTTTCTTGCAACAACCCATACGTCATTAGCCCCCGGTGTCAAAATTTCCCTGACTGTGCCGATCAGCTCTCCGTCTTCTGAAACAACCTCGCAGCCGATGATTTCATGAAAATAAAATTCGTCTTCCTCAAGCTCTCCCAAATCTTCTTCCGGAACTTTGATGATCGCGTTTTTTAAATTCTCTACCTCATTTAAGCTCGGTCTTTCTTTGAATTGCAGCAGGTGAAACTGCTTATGAAGCCTGTGTGTATTTACTGTTACTTTTACAGGCTCCGCCACCCCTTCCATAAACAAATACAGCGTATTGCCGGGCTTGTACCGCTCCTCGGCAAAGTCCGTTTTAGAAATAACCCGCACTTCACCTTTAATGCCGTGGGTATTTACAATTTTGCCTACGTTAAACCATCTGTTTGTCATATCATCACCTCGGGCGAATTTCAATTACTACCCCGTCTTTTATGACGATGGTATTTGCCGCTGTTTTTTCATGCCAGTTATCACCGACTTCAATCGAAAGCAGCGCATCGATCTCCTTTTCCTTCACTTCACTTCCAAGCGGCAGCGTGTGTGTCTGGCTCATCTGGAAATCGATCATTTTGATTTTGTCTTGTCTTTTTTCAATGGCTTTTTTAAAAGATTCCGCCACATCCGGATTCTGCTGATCTTTTTCATGTTTTCTAAGCTGAAAATAGAGCTGGCTGCATTCTCGTTCAAGCATTTGCTTTTTTTCTGCAAAAGAGGCCAAAAGCTTTTCTTTACTTTGCTCGGTCAGAACCTGCATAACGGTTACCCTGTGAATAATCTGCATAGGACCAGACTCCCCACTTTTCCAACATATTTCTGTTCATTTGCTTTTTTTACGTGTAAAAAAAGGGGAGGTGCCGGCCCTCTCCCTTTTAGTCAAATATCTCAAATTGAACTTTCTTAGAAGACTGTGCGCCAGCTGCAAAAACAACCGTTCGAATCGCTTTTGCAGTCCGGCCTTGCTTTCCGATAATTTTACCGGTATCTGACTCATTGACAGATAAGCGAAGCGCAATCTTTTGATCGGTCTCTTCTTTTGTGACCCGGATGTCTTCCGGATGGTCGACAAGCGGAGCCACAACACTGACAATCAAATCTTCCAAGTGCTGATCAGTCATTACTTGCCTTGTTTAGCGTTGTGGAATTTTTCCATAATTCCTTGGCTTGAGAACAAGTTGCGAACTGTGTCAGAAGGTTTAGCTCCTGTTTGAAGCCATTTAAGAGCAAGCTCTTCGTTAATTTTAACTTCAGCCGGTTTTGAAACCGGGTTGTATGTGCCGACTGTTTCGATGAAACGGCCGTCACGCGGTGAACGAGAATCTGCTACAACAATACGATAGAAAGGAGATTTTTTTGCTCCCATACGTTTTAAACGAATTTTTACTGCCATTTTACTAGCACCTCCGAAAATATTTCAACAAGATAGTATATTAACAATGATAAAAGTGTTTGTAAAGTGTTTTTTCTTAACAACGGTTTTATCATGTATAACCGATTACATAAAAGGTAATTTAAAGCCTTTTTTCTTCCCTTTTGACATGTTTGTCATTTGCTTCATCATTTTTTTCATTTCCTCAAACTGCTTTAAAAGACGGTTGACTTCCTGAACGGATGTTCCGCTTCCTTTCGCAATCCGCTTGCGCCGGCTGGCATTGATGATATCCGGCTGTTCTTTTTCAAGAACAGTCATTGATTTAATGATCGCTTCTACATGATTCAGCTGTTTTTCATCCACTTGGATGTTTTTTAAGCCTTTCATTTTGCCTGCGCCGGGCATCATTTGCAGCAGTTCGTCAAGAGGGCCCATGTTTCTGACCTGACCGAGCTGTTCCAAAAAGTCGTCCAATGTGAAGCTCATCGTTCTCATTTTTTGTTCAAGCTCTTTGGCTTTGTCTTCATCGACTGTCGCCTGAGCTTTTTCGATCAAGGTTAACACGTCGCCCATTCCGAGAATCCGGGAAGCCATCCGTTCAGGATGGAACGCTTCAAGCGCGTCGAGTTTTTCTCCCAATCCTGCAAACTTAATCGGCGTGTTTGTCACTGCGCGGATTGAAAGCGCCGCGCCGCCGCGGGTATCCCCGTCAAGCTTCGTCAATACAACACCGGTTAATCCGAGCTGATCATTGAAGCTTTTGGCGACGTTTACCGCGTCCTGACCGGTCATTGAGTCGACGACAAGGAAAATTTCCTCAGGATTTGCGACTTCCTTCACGCCGGCGAGCTCATCCATCAGTTCATGATCAATGTGCAGGCGTCCGGCGGTGTCTAAGATCACATAATCGTAGTGTTCTTCCTTCGCTTTTTCAATCGCCTGTCTGGCGATTTCCACAGGGCTGACCTGATCGCCGAGTGAAAAAACGGGCATATCAAGCTGTTTCCCCAGTGTTTCCAGCTGCTTGATCGCAGCAGGTCGGTAAATATCCGCAGCCACGAGCAGCGGTTTGCGATTATGCTTTTTGCGCAGCAGATTGGCGAGCTTCCCCGTGGTTGTCGTTTTACCGGCACCTTGGAGGCCGACCATCATAATAACGGTCGGCGGGCGTTTGGCAACGGCGATTTTGCTCTCTTCGCCGCCCATCAGCTCGGTAAGCTCTTCTTTTACGACTTTAATAACCTGCTGTCCGGGTGTCAGACTCTTCATGACGTCTTGCCCGACGGCCCGTTCACTTACTTTTTTCACAAAATCCTTTACGACTTTAAAGTTAACGTCAGCCTCAAGAAGCGCAAGACGAACTTCACGCATCATCTCTTTAACGTCTTGTTCGCTGACTTTTCCTTTTCCGCGGATTTTTGAAATCGTCTTTTGCAGTCGGTCGGCTAATCCTTCAAATGCCATTGTTTGCCGCCTCCTAATCTAATTTCTCAAGCGCTTCAATCAGAGCCGTCATTTCTTTTTCTTCCTGCAAGCCGGAAGAAAGCTCTTTCAGCTTTGTAAACATCTCTTTACGCTCCTGAAACTTCTTTAAAAGGAGCAGTTTTTCTTCATATTGTTCAAGCATCGCTTCTGTCCGTTTAATGTTATCGTAAACGGCTTGTCTTGAAACGTCATACTCTTCGGCTATTTCACCAAGGGAGAAATCGTCCAAATAATAAAGCGACATATAGCTCTTTTGTTTTGACGTCAACAACGACTGATAAAAGTCAAACAAATAGTTCATTCTCGTCGTTTTTTCGAGCGACATTTGAGCTCTCCCCTTTGTTAAGTCAAATCCCTTTACAAAAACTTAGTTTACATGGTTTCAAAGCAACTGTCAAGTTTTTATCTTGTCAATAGAAATTCGGCCGAAATCCCTTCATTCTCTCTAGAATATTATGCCGTTTTTATTTTATTCCGCGGCTTTCTGTAAGCGAAAAGCCGGAGCGTTATGCTCCGGCTGAAAACGGCTGTCTATTCTTCCGCATTTTCCACTAAGTCTGAAAAGAGTCCGTATACGTACGATTCTGCATCAAACGGCTGAAGATCATCGACTTTTTCGCCGAGCCCGACCAGTTTAACCGGAATGTGGAGCTCATTGCGGATCGCCAAAACAATGCCGCCTTTTGCGGTTCCGTCGAGCTTCGTTAACGCGATTCCCGTCACATTTGTCGCTTTGGAGAATTCTTTAGCCTGCGCCATCGCATTTTGGCCTGTCGTCGCATCGAGAGCGAGCAGAACCTCGTGGGGCGCGTCAGGCACTTCTCTTTCAATGACGCGTTTCACTTTTTCAAGCTCTTTCATTAAGTTTACTTTATTTTGGAGGCGGCCGGCCGTATCACAAATTAACACATCCGCTCCTCTTGCTTTTGCGGCATGTACGGCATCGTAAATAACCGCCGCAGGATCGCTTCCCGCAGCCTGCTTAATCACAGGCACACCGGACCGTTCTCCCCAAACTTCAAGCTGTTCGATCGCTCCCGCTCTGAATGTGTCTCCGGCAGCCAGCACGACTGACTTGCCCTCGTTTTTCAGCTTATGGGCAAGTTTACCGATCGTTGTCGTTTTTCCGACGCCGTTCACGCCGACAAGCAGGATGACGTTTAAGCGGCCGTCCTGAATGTTCAATTCAGAAATTTGTTCGTCGCCGCTGTTATAAATCTCGACAAGCTTTTCAGAAATAACGGATTGAACTTCCTGAGGATCTTGGATATTCTTCAGCTTCACTTCTTTTTTCAGCTCGTCAATCAGCTCCATTACTGTTGTAAAGCCTACGTCCGCGCTGATCAGCAATTCCTCAAGCTCTTCAAAAAAGTCTTCGTCGACTTTCCGATAGCGGGAGACGAGATCGTTCACTTTATTTGAGAAAGAGTTTCTTGTTTTTTCAAGCCCCTCTTTAAATTTTTCAGATACAGAGTCTGTCTGTTTCGTGATTTTCTCTTTTAATTTTTTAAAAAAGCTCATCTTTCAACCTCTTTCCTCGTTACTGAACGAATTCTTTTGTTTCTTCCAGTTTTACTGAAACCATCTTGGAGACGCCGGATTCCTGCATGGTGACGCCGTAAAGGACATCCGCTTCTTCCATCGTGCCTTTTCTGTGGGTGATGACGATAAACTGGCTGTCGCCGCTGTATTTCTTTAAGTATTGAGCAAACCTGAATACATTGGCTTCATCAAGCGCAGCTTCGACTTCATCAAGAACGCAAAACGGCACAGGCCTTACCTTCAAAATGGAGAACAAGAGGGCAATGGCCGTAAGCGCGCGTTCTCCTCCCGACAAAAGATTTAAGTTTTGCAGTTTTTTCCCCGGGGGCTGCGCGATGATGTCCACACCTGAGTTGAGAAGGTCATTCGGATCGGTAAGCTTCAGTTCGGCGCGTCCTCCCCCGAATAAGGAACGGAACACGTCATTAAAGTGGGAACGGATTTGGACAAACGTCTCATGAAAACGCTTCGTCATTTCGGAATCCATCTCTTCAATGACTTGGAACAACGTATTTTTCGCTTCTGTCAGATCATTTTTTTGCTCTGTTAAAAACTCATACCGCTCATTGACTCTTTCGAATTCATCGATGCTTCCGAGGTTGACCGTTCCAAGCTCTTCTATTGAAAGCTTGATCAGCTTGACCCGTTTTCTGGCCTCTTCAGGTTCTGTTTCGAGCTGAAACTTTTCTTTTGCCCCTTCAAAGGATAAGCTGTATTCTTCCCGTAAATATTGCAGTAAATTATCGAGCTCCACCTCCATCCGGCCAAGCTTTACTTCTTCATCTTTCAGGAGGGCAGTTTTTTGCTTGTACAGGCGCTTCATCTCTTTCAGCTCAAGCTCGTTCGTATCAAGGGCCCGCTGCAGTTTGACACGCTGGTCGCGCCGCAGCGCAATCAGTTCAATCGTTCTCGTTTTATCGTGCAGCTTATGCTTTGCCGCTTCTTCAAGCTGCTCTTCTCCGCTGGTGCTTGAGGTCATCTCAGAGGTTAAGAAACTTAAATCTTCTTTCGTTTCTTGTAGAGCAAGCTGTGTTTCTTCGAGCTCTTTTTTCAGCCTTGTGAGATTTTCCTCTTCGCTCGTGCATGCCTGTTCTTTTTTGGCTGCTGCTACTTTGCATTCTGTCAGTTCATGAGAGAGCGTTTCTTTTGTAGAGGACTGGGTTTGCTTTTGCTTTGTCAGCCTGTCCATTTCCTCTTCAAGCTCTTTCAGCTGGGTTGATGCCTCTTCGAGCTGCTTTTCCAATTCCGATTTACGCGTCTGTTTTTCCAGGCTGTTTTCAGTGAGTGACGCTTTCTCCTGATCATAAAGCTCCAGGTGGGTATTGATGTTTTTTTCGGCGACTTCGAGTTCATACAGCCGGCCTTTTACATCCTGCTGTTTGCTTCTGAAGGCTTCCCCGTCTTCACGCAAGCCGGTAAGCGTATTCTCAAGTTCCTGAATGGCTTGTTTCAGCGTTTTGACTTCTTTTTCAAGCGCAGCCGTTTTTTCTTCCATTTCGGCAAGCCGCGCCGTCACCGTTTCAAGCTCACGGCTCCGGCCGAGCAAAGAATTGTTTTTCTTTTTCACCGCGCCGCCCGTCATAGACCCGCCGGGATTCACGACATCACCCTCAAGCGTGACGATGCGGTAGCGGTGGCCGAGAAGCTTGGCCAGTTCATTTGCGCCTTTTAAATTCTCGGTAATCAGCACCGTGCCGAGCAGGTTTTGTATGACGTTTCGGTAGGCCTGGTCATATGTGACGAGTTCGCTTGCCACGCCTAGAAAAGAAGGATGCCCCTGTGCCGCCTGCTCGTCCCGAGACTGCAGCTGGCGGTTTTTGATGACCGTAAGCGGCAGAAACGTCGCGCGGCCAAAGGAATTCTGTTTTAAATACTGAATCGCTTTTCTCGCGGACTGCTCATCTTCTGTGACGACGTGCTGCGCCGCTGCGCCGAGCGCGATTTCAATTGCCGTTTCATATTTTTGTTCGGTTGTGATCAGTTCAAGAACAGCACCCCGGATTCCGCCGAGCTGCTCCTTTGCTTTCAGCACTTCTTTTACGCCTTGATAAAATCCTGAAAAGTCACCTTGCATTGTTTCAAGCATATCCTTTTTTGATCTGGCCTGCTGGACAAATTGATATGCCTGATAAAGCGCGGATTCTTTCTTTTCATATTGGCGTTTTTTCTGTTCATATGCCGTCTGCACGTCGCGGTATCTGCCGACCTGATTGTGAATATCCTCTTCAATGCGGGCCAGTTCATCCTCACACGCCGCTTTTCGGACAGAAATGTCTTTTCGTTCTTGGATGTATTTTTCGTTATTTGCCGTCAGTCTTGCCTGCTGAACGGCTGATTGGGACATTTGGTCATCCAAAAGCTGAAGCTCATTCCGAATCGCCGCCTGACCATTTAACAGCTCAAAGTAATCGCTTTTTAATTGTTCAATTTTCTCTTCTACGTTTTCGTTATGCAGACTGAGGGCCTGCTGCTTTTCTTTTACCTGGGCTTTTAATAGTTTTACTTCTGCCCGCAGCTTGTCATAAACAGCCGACTGCTTCGAAATGTTTGCTTTCAGTTCGGTTTCTTTTTTTTCATAGTGCGTAACCGCTTCCTCAAGCTGTTCTTGGTTTTGTGCGGCGTTTTTTTTGCGTTCTTTCAGGACTTCTTTCCGGCCTTCGAGCTTTTCCAGCTCTTCACTTGTCACGAGCAGAACCTGCTGCAGTTCGTTTACTGATTCGTCAAGAGCGTGAATTTTATCTCGCGTCTCTTCAATCATCGCTTCTTTGGCCGATATTGCCGATGATTCTGCAAGCTCTTCTTCTTTTGCCGCGTGCACCTTTTCTTTTAAGCCCGACCATTTTCCATGCAGCTCTTCGATATCAAAGGCGGTGAGGGCAATTTCAACGTGCTCAAGCTCTTTCTTTTTCTCTAAGTAATCTTTGGCGATAGATGCCTGGATTTTGAGCGGTTCGACCTGGCCTTCAAGTTCGTGAAGAATATCTTCCACCCTGTTTAAGTTATCCTGCGTCTCAAACAGCTTGTTTTCTGCTTTTTTCTTTCTTGTTTTATATTTCAGCACTCCAGCCGCTTCTTCAAAAATACTGCGGCGGTCTTCTGCCTTGCTGCTGAGGATTTCTTCGACTTTCCCTTGGCTGATAATGGAAAACGCTTCTTTTCCGAGCCCGGAATCCATAAATAAATCGATGATATCCTTCAGGCGGCACTGCTGGTTGTTAATGAGAAATTCACTTTCTCCTGATCGGTACACCCGTCTTGTCACACTGACTTCGTGAAAATCAATCGGCAGAAAATGATCTTCATTATCAAGCGTCAAAGTGACTTCAGCAAGGTTCAGCCGTTTGCGCGAGTCACTTCCGGCAAAAATAATATCCTCCATTTTCCCTCCGCGAAGCGAGCGGGCCGATTGTTCGCCAAGCACCCAGCGGATCGCTTCCGTAATGTTGCTTTTTCCGCTTCCGTTCGGTCCGACAACGGCCGTGACGCCTTTCACAAAGTCAACGGAGATCCGTTCTGCAAATGATTTAAATCCTATAACGTCTAAACGTTTGAGGAACATCCTAGATCCTCCTTATCGTATAAGTATCTCAATATTATCATAATCACACGCTTATATCAGTCGGCAAACATACTGAAATCCCCCTAGGAGATACAGGGGGATTTTATTGTTTCGTATGGTGTTTTTGCAGTTTTGCAAGAGCTTCCTGCGCTGCGTGCTGCTCGGCTTCTTTTTTGGAGCGGCCGTTACCGACACCGAGCGATTCGCCTTTAAGAGAGACGATGGCTTCGAATTCCCGGTTATGGGCAGGCCCTTTTTCATTGAGTATTTTGTACTCAAGCGACCCTTTGCCGTCTCGCTGTACAAATTCTTGAAGCTGGCTTTTAAAATCCATCACATGAGAAAAAGCACCATCGTTTATTTTAGGGAATACATAAACTTTTAGGAATTGCTGAACCGGCTCAAGGCCCTGATCCAGATACAACGCACCGATAAACGCTTCAAACACATCCGCTAAAAGCGCCGGACGCTTTCTGCCGCCCGTCATTTCTTCTCCTTTTCCAAGCAGCACGAGATCGCCGAAGGACAATTCGTGGGCAAGGGAAACGAGTGACGGCTCGCATACGATAGCGGCTCTCAGCTTCGTCAAATCTCCTTCACTCATGGCCGGATATTTGGCAAATAAGAATTGGGAGATCGTCAGTTCCAAAACAGCGTCACCTAAAAATTCAAGCCTTTCATTATCTTCATACGGCTTTTTCCGATGCTCATTCACATAAGATGAATGTGTAAATGCTTGATACAAAAGTTTCTCGTTTTGAAAATGAACCGAAATCCGTTCTTGGAACTCTTTAAATTGCTCTATTTTTTTATAGAACTTTTTTTTATCTTTAAAATGTGAGTGTTTTGACATAGTAACCTCCATAGGCACATCAGGTTCACCGCGCTCCTCACCATAAACGGAATCGGCAGCGCGTACAGCGTCATACGCTGATAACCGCACGATTAAAGGGCTAAAGCCCCGCGGTTAGGCGGGACTTTCAGCATCAGCTTATTGCTGGTTTTGTATGTAGTTCACAGCGTCGCCGACTGTTGCAATTTTTTCAGCATCTTCGTCAGAAATCTCCATATCAAACTCGTCTTCAAGTTCCATAACAAGCTCAACTACATCTAGGGAATCAGCACCTAAGTCTTCCTTGAAAGAAGCTTCAAGTTTGACGTCAGCTTCATCAACGCCAAGGCGGTCTACGATGATTTTCGTTACACGCTCTAATGTATCTGCCATAGCAATTCACCTCCCCTCAAAGTATTATAGTGGATTCGTTTTTAAAAAACTAGAGAAACTAGGATGAAATTTTAAAAACAAATCTTTACATCACCATTCCGCCGTCAATATGAAGGGTCTGGCCCGTCATATAACGCGCTCCTTCAGAAGCCAGGAACGTCACAACGCTGCTGACATCACCCGGATCACCGAAACGCGCGAGCGGAATCTGCTTAAGCATTTCATCTTGGACTTCTTTAGAAAGCTTGTCCGTCATATCTGTGGAAATAAAGCCCGGCGCAATGGCATTTACAGTGATATTGCGGCTTGCAAGCTCTTTGGCTGATGATTTGGTCAAGCCGATCACACCAGCTTTTGCCGCCACATAGTTGGCCTGACCGGGGTTTCCGCTGACGCCGACGATGGATGATACATTGATAATCCGGCCGGAGCGCTGCTTCATCATCTGTCTTGTCACAGCTTTTGTGCAGTTGAATACACCCTTTAGGTTAATGTTAATGACGTCATCCCATTCATTTTCTTTCATTCTCATCAATAAATTATCTTTCGTAATGCCCGCATTGTTCACGAGAATGTCAATAGAAGAAAATTCTGCGATAGCTTCTTTCATCATGTTTTGTACTTCTTCGGGATTTGATACATCTGCTTTTACCGCGATCGCGTTTCGGCCCAATGATTTAATCTCATCCACCACTTCATTTGCTTTCGCTTCATTGCCTGAATAATTGACCACAACATTTGCGCCGTTTTTCGCAAGGTCAAGCGCGATGGCCCGTCCGATGCCGCGTGACGCTCCTGTCACGACTGCCGTTTTTTCATTAAGCATCCTGATTCTCCTCCTTCAGCGTTTGAATCGCCAATTCAATCGTCTCATGATCGGAAACCGCAATTGTTTTTAAGCGGCGGTTTACTTTTTTCACAAGCCCTGAAAGCACTTTTCCGGGCCCGATTTCAATAAAAGTCGTCACGCCTTCGTCAATCAGCTTGTTGACGGTTTCTTCAAAGCGTACAGGTGAATAAAGCTGTTCGATCAGTTTTTTCTTGATATCGTCTTTTTCGGTCATGACATCTGCGGAAACATTTGAAATGACCGGGACAGCGGCGTCTTTTAAGTCGCAGGCGTCAAGCACCTCTTCAAGCTTTTGTGCAGCGGGTTTCATTAATTCAGAGTGGAAAGGACCGCTAACCTCCAGCGGAATGGCGCGTTTGGCCCCGTTGTTTTTCGCCTCTTCTGAAGCAAGCTCCACGCCTTTTGCCGTTCCGGAAATCACGATCTGGCCAGGGCAGTTCAGGTTGGCAAGCTGCACGAGATGGCCTTTTTCAGTCACTTGATCCGTGACCTTCTTCAAGACTTCTGAGTCCATTCCGAGAATCGCCGCCATCGCCCCTTCTCCTGCCGGTACCGCTTCGTTCATAAATTCTCCGCGTTTCCTGACAGTGTAGACGGCATCTTTAAATGACATCGCTCCAGCAGCAACAAGCGCTGAATATTCGCCGAGGCTGTGACCGGCTGTAAAATCAGGCGTGATGCCGGATTCTTTAAATTTTTCTAATACGGCAATGCTTGTTGTTAACAGCGCGGGCTGCGCGTTATATGTAAGAGTTAATTCACTGGCGTCTCCTTCAAAAATCAGCGAGCTGAGCTTTGTTTCAAGCGTCTCGTCCGCTTCATCAAAAATACGCTTTGATGCTTCTTCCCGTTCATACAAGTCTTTTCCCATACCGATAAATTGTGATCCCTGTCCGGGAAATAAAAATGCAATCTTACTCATGATGCGGTAACCTCCAGACTACTCATCTGTTTTTTCTTCTTTTACTTCTTCTTCAATAAATGCAGCTACATTTTGGCTGACCATTTCTCTCGCCTGGCGTACCGCATGGTAAACGGCGCGGGCGTCAGAAGATCCGTGCGCTTTAATGACAGGCGCTTTTAATCCGAAAAGGCTCGCTCCGCCGTATTCAGAATAATCCATTTTAAGCTTCATTTCCATCAGTTTCGGTTTCAGCACCCCGGCTGCAAGCTTTGATGCGAAACTTGATGTAAGCGTGTCTTTCAGCATTTTGAAAATGGATAAAGCCGAACCTTCCAATGTTTTCAGCGTGACATTCCCCGTAAAGCCGTCTGTGACAATGACATCGGCAGCGCCTTCTAACAGGTCTCTCGCTTCAACATTTCCGACGAAATTGACGTTTGTTTCTTTTAATAATTCAAAAGTCTTTTTCGTCAGCTCGTTTCCTTTCTTCTCTTCCGTGCCGACATTTAATAAGCCGATACGCGGTGAGGATACACCGAGAACCTGCCGGGCATAGACAGAACCCATAATCGCATACTGGACAAGATGTTCGGGTTTGGCATCTACATTGGCTCCCACGTCAAGAAGAAGGAAACCGTCCCCTGATACGGTCGGAAGCGTCGGCGCGAGCGCCGGACGGTCAATTCCTTTAATTCTCCCGACGATAAACAGCCCCGCTGTCATCAGCGCTCCCGTATTCCCCGCTGAAATGCAGGCGTCCGCTCTGTTTTCTGCCACTTCCTGCGCCATCAGCACCATGGAAGAATTTTTCTTTCTGCGTACGGCGCGAACCGGTTCGTCCGTCGGTTCAATCACTTCATCGGCGTGCAATACGGTGATGCGGTCTGATGTTGTTGGCAAATGTGATTCTATTGTTGTCTTGTCACCGACAAGCGTAATATGAAGATCGTCAAAAGCCTCTATACTCTTCATTACTCCGTCAATAACAGCTTTGGGTGCGTTGTCGCCTCCCATTGCATCTACAGCTATTCTCATGCATGCTCCACCTTTATGATTGTTTTGAACGGTACATGTCAAAATCCCCCGAGAAAACGACTTCTTCTCCTACATAGCTGTTGACTTCGACTACCGTTCTGCCTTTTTCTTTTTCGACAGCCGTCACCTTTGCTTTTGCAACGACGCGTTCTCCTTCTTTTACCTGTCTTGTAAAACGGATATGCGCGCTTGCGGTCAGCGCCAGTTCATCATCAATAACGGCTACGGCGAGTGAGTTCGCCTGTGCAAACAAATGATGCCCCCGCGCAATTTGATTGCGGCTGAAGACATGCTCTCGTCTTACTTCAAATATAGAAATGGCCTGGCCGTCAAGCTCCAGATCAATGATTTCTCCAATCACTTCATCTAACGGCAGTGACTTCACTTCATCTTCAAGTGTTTGTTCTGCCACGTTTTTAATTCTTTCTCTAAGCTCCGGTATGGAGAGCTCTAAGCGGTCCAAACGGATCGTCTGAATGCTTACTCCGAATTTCCCCGCTAATTCTTCATCTGTGATGAAGGGTGTCGATTTGATCGTCTGCTGTAATAACTTTTGGCGTTCTTTCTTATTTCTTCTCATTCATTAAACACCATCCGGACAATTAAGACTAGGTACTAATAGTAGTATATAATTTCATAGATTGGAATGCAATGATTGTTTATGAAGAAAACCAAAATTTCCGGATCAGCTTAATTTCTCACCTTCAAGGACCCCGCTTGAGATTAAGTAATCCCGCAGCACGCGGTATTCGTCATCTTTCCAGAAAGCCCCTGAGGATACAAGGTTCGCCGCATCCTGCCGGGCCGTTTCCAGCGCTCTGTAATCATGAACCATATCAGCCACTTTGAATTCAGGCATTCCGCTTTGTTTCTTCCCGAAGAAGTCGCCGGGCCCGCGCAGCTCTAAGTCTTTTTCCGACAGCTCAAAGCCGTCGTTTGTCTCCGACATGATTCTCATCCGTTCTTTGCCGGTTTCAGATTTCGGATCGGCCATCAAGATACAAAAGGACTGGTGCTCTCCCCGGCCGACCCGGCCGCGAAGCTGGTGAAGCTGTGATAAACCGAAGCGATCGGCATCATAAATGACCATGATGGTCGCATTCGGAACGTTTACCCCGACTTCCACCACTGTTGTTGAAACAAGAATTTGGCAATGGTTGGCGCTGAAATCTCTCATGACCCGGTCTTTTTCATCAGAATGGAGCTTGCCGTGCATCAGGCCGACATTCCATTTTCCGCGGTAAACGTCAGAGAGCATGTTGTACACATCAATTGCATTCTGCACATCAAGCTTGTCCGATTCTTCAATAAGCGGGCAAATGATATATGCCTGTCTTCCCTGCTTCAGCTCTTTTTCTATAAAAGCCAAAATCCGCTCCAGCATGTCATGCTTTACCCAATAGGTTTCAATTTGTTTCCGCCCGGCAGGCATTTCATCAATAACGGATACGTCCATTTCTCCGAAAACGGTAATGGCAAGAGTCCTCGGTATCGGCGTGGCGGTCATAAACAGCACATCCGGGTCTTGGCCTTTATTTCTGAGCTTTTTGCGCTGCTCGACTCCGAACCTGTGCTGTTCGTCCGTAATGACAAGGCTTAAAGCTTTAAATTCTACTTCATCCTGAATTAAGGCGTGAGTGCCTACAAGAATATCAATCTCTCCGAGGGCAAGACGCTCCAGCAGCTCCCTGCGCCGCTTTCCTTTTACGGAGCTGGTCAAAAGGGCAATGTTGACATCTTCTTTCGCAAATAAAGAGACGAGGGAGTCGGCATGCTGTTCAGCAAGGATTTCCGTCGGCACCATTAAAGCCCCTTGATATCCAGAGAGAATCGCGGCATATAAAGCGATAGCGGCGACAGCCGTTTTCCCTGACCCGACATCGCCTTGCAGGAGACGGTTCATTCTGTAAGGCGATGTCATATCCGCCGTAATTTCACGCAGCACACTGGTCTGGGCATTTGTGAGCGAAAAGGGCAGGCTGTCGACAAAGGCAGTGAGCTTTTCGGCTGGAAACGAATGGCTGATACCTTCTGATTGTTCTCTTTCCGCCTTTCGGAACGCCTGCATCTTCAGCTGGAATATTAAAAATTCTTCATAGACAAACCGGCGTCTGGCCTGCTGTAAAGATTCTCTCGTTTCCGGCTGGTGCATCGTCTGCAAGGCATGGCGGTAATCAGGCAGTTTGTAGCGGACTCTCAGTTTCTCAGGAAGCGGGTCAGCAGCCGCATCAAGATGATGCTGCAGCGCTTCCTTGATAAACCGCCTCATCATTTTAACGGTGATGTTTTCTTTTACGGAATATACGGGCTCAATGCTTTTGTCTTCTTGGTGCGGGCCGTTTTTTAATTCCTGCACCGAAACGGTCTGCCTGTGTTTGTCCCATTTTCCTGATATCGTGACGACCGAACCGAGTGACAGCTTCTTTTTTAAGTACGGGCGGTTAAAACAAACGGCCGTAATTAAATAGTTTCCGACAAGCACTCTGAATGTGAGCCTGTTTCGTTTTTTGCCGTAATAGGTAAGAGAAGGTTCTGAATGAACCTTCCCTTCTACGGTGACTCTTTCTTCATGTTTCACTTCTTCTAAATCCCTCAGCTCATAGTCATCATAACGGTAAGGGAAATAATTCAGAAGATCAGAAATATCATATATACCTAGTTCGTGTAATGTTTTTTCTGTTTCCGGCCCAATGCCCTTAATATCCGCTAAACTAGTTTGCTGATGTTGTTTCACTTGTCTTTAGCGCTCCTCCGAATATTTTTTTCTCTAATTCTCTTCCCGTCGGTGTCGCGGCTAAACCGCCTTGTCCCGTTTCTCGAAGTGCAGTCGGCATCGTTTGGCCGATTTTATACATCGCGTCAATGACCTCATCGCAAGGGATACGGCTTGTGATGCCGGCAAGCGCCATATCTGCCGCAATCATTGCGTTGGATGCACCCATCGCGTTCCGTTTGACGCAAGGCACTTCAACCAAGCCTGCAACGGGGTCACAAACGAGTCCGAGCATATTTTTAAGCGTAATCGCCATCGCTTCAGCGGATTGTTCAGGCGTGCCGCCGGCCATTTCTACAATCGCAGCCGCAGCCATCCCGGAAGCCGATCCTACTTCTGCCTGACAGCCGCCGGCCGCTCCTGAAATACTCGCATTATTCGCAACGACAAAGCCGAAAGCGCCGGCTGTAAAAAGAAATCGGATCATTTGTTCCGTCGTCGGGTTCAGCTTATGCTTTACGGCAAATAAAGTTCCCGGCACAACACCCGCCGAGCCGGCAGTCGGAGTCGCGCAGATCGTTCCCATCGCAGCATTGACTTCATTTGTCGCTACCGCTTTTGAAACGGCATCTAAAATAAGATTGCCTGACAGGCTCTTTCCTGATTGAATGTACGCCTGAAGCTTTACCGCATCTCCGCCCGTTAATCCGGTTTGGCTTGTGACGCCATTGAGCCCTTTTTCGACTGCGGCCTCCATGACGGAGAGGTTGCGCTCCATCCCTTGAAAGATCTCTTCTCTCGTTTTCTGGGTAACTTCCATCTCTTGCGTAATCATGACTTCTGAGATCGGAATTTGTTTTTCTTTTGTGATTTCGATTAATTCTTTTACATTACGAAACATGTCATATTCCTCCTGACTTTTTAGTCAGCTATCTTAGTAACCTGAATAATATTCGGCAGTGTTGAAAGTTCGTCAAGCACTTCTTCATCAATATTCTGATCGACTTCAATCGTCATCAGCGCAAGCTGTCCGACGTCTTTGCGGGCAACTTCCATATGGCCGACATTGATGGAGAATTTCGCTAGTACGTTGGCAACCCCCGCAATGGTGCCGAACTTATCATTATGAACCACTAAAATGGCCGGGTGGTTTCCTGAGAGACGCAGTTCAAAACCGTTTAATTCCGTTATTTCTATTTTCCCTCCGCCGATTGAAATACCGGTAAGGGCAAGCTCTCCCTCATCATCCGAAATCACGATTCGCGCCGTGTTCGGGTGAACGGGCACGGCATCTTCAGTGCGAAACTCGACATGTATGCCCTTGTCTTCAGCGATTTGAATTGCTGTTTTAATTCGTTCGTCAAATGTATCAAAATCAAGCAGGCCGCCGATAATGGCGACATCCGTGCCATGCCCTTTGTACGTTTCCGCAAATGATCCGTAAAAGGATACAACGATACGCCGGGGCTCCCGCCTGAATAAACTTCTGGCCACTCTGCCGATTCGTGCGGCTCCTGCGGTATGTGAGCTGGACGGGCCGATCATCACCGGACCGATAATATCAAAAACGCTCCTATACTTCATGCTGTTTGTTCCTCCTTATCATCACTTCTTCAGCGCTTTTCTTTAGACTAATTGATCATTTATAAATTGGCAAGCCGGCGGACTGCCGCAGGTAAATAAAGGCATAAGAATAGAAGGGCCTGAAAAGCCCTTCTACTCCGCCGCAAATATATATGGGTACAAAGGCTGTCTGCCGTTATGGATTTCAACCTCGATATCTTCGTAGACGCTTGTGAGATATTCACCGAGTTTCTCAGCTTCTTCTTCTGATGCGTCCTCTCCATACAAAATGGTTACGATTTCATCTTCTTCCCCAATCATTTCATCAAGCAGCAATTTTGCGGCAGAAAACCGATCGCCGGCGCTGCCGATAATCGAGCTGTTTAAAATCCCGATAAAATCGCCTTTTTTAATATCCTTGCCGTCTATGTGGGTATCCCTGACAGAATAAGTCACTTGGCCGCTTTTCACATGCTGTATCGCTTCGAGCATGCTGGCTTCATTCGCCTCAGCAGACTGCTCGGGATTAAACGCAAGCAGCGCAGCCATACCTTGAGGCACCGTTTTGGCCGGAATGACAAATACCTTTTCCTCAGCGACACTCGCCGCTTGATTGGCTGCCATCACAATATTCGAATTGTTCGGAAGAATGAATACCGTTTCCGCGTTTACAGACTTTACGGCCTCAACTATATCTTCAGTGCTCGGGTTCATCGTCTGCCCGCCTTCGATGACATGTGACGCGCCGATGCTTGTAAACAGTTTAGAAATGCCATCTCCCATCGCCACAGTCACGATTCCAAAAGGTGTTCGTGCCGGCTTCTGCTCCCCGGCCTCTTGGCTGAGAATGGAGGTATGCTGTTCCCTCATGTTTTCAATTTTGATTTTGATTAAATCACCGTATCGCTGTGCCAAATTGAGCACGTTTCCCGGTTCCTCGGCATGAATATGGACTTTTGCCAGCGTATCATCGGCAACGACCAGCAATGAATCGCCGAAACGGCTCAGCTCGTTTCTGAACGTATCTTCACTGAACGTTCGCTTATCTTGGTCCAGCCTTACCATAACTTCTGTACAAAATCCGAATTCAATATCTTCTGTACTCAGCATACTCTGCGCGCTTTTATGATGCTCGGCATTCACCATATCGTCGAGCGCCGGCAGAACTGCTTTTTTTGAAACGGTTTCACCTTTTAATGAAGCTAAAAAGCCTTCATATACACAAAGCAGGCCTTTTCCGCCGCTGTCAACGACACCGACGTCCTTTAAAACAGGAAGCAGCTCCGGCGTGCGGTTCAGTGACGCTTCCGCTTCTTCAATGACTGCCTCCATCACCGCGATGATATCGGTTTCTTCTTTGGCCGAGGCGACCGCTTTTTTAGCTGCGTCTTTCGCCACCGTTAAAATTGTTCCTTCAACCGGCTTCATTACCGCTTTGTATGCCATATCCACTCCCGCTTGAAGAGCCGCGGCAAATTCTTTGGCGTTTATTTCTTTTTTGTTCTCAATGCTTTTTGTGAAACCTCTGAATAATTGGGACAAGATCACCCCTGAGTTCCCTCTTGCTCCCATAAGTAGGCCTTTTGACAAGGCGGTGCCGACTTTGCCGATTTCAGGTGAGTCAATGTGCTCAACTTCCCTCGCTCCTGATGACATGGATAAATTCATGTTTGTTCCGGTATCGCCGTCTGGAACAGGAAACACGTTCAGCGCATCAACTGCGGATGCGTTTTGAGACAATGTCTCAGCCCCTGCCAGAATCATTGCCGCAAAGGCTCTCCCATCTAAGTTTCGTCTAGACAATACTCATCCTCCTCACTACGGGTTCGTTACTCGTACGCCTTGGACATAAATATTTACAGAATCCACTGCAAGTCCGATTGTTTGATTTACTGTGTATTTTACTTTCGTCTGAACATTGTAGGCTACTTCTGATATTTTTGTGCCGTAGCTGACAATAATGTACATGTCGATATGTATTTGTTCTGCTTCCTGGCGGACATGCACGCCTCTTGCGAAGTTCTCTTTCCGGAGGATTTCAGACAAACCATCTTTAATCTGGTTTTTTGAGGCCATCCCCACTATTCCGTAACAGTCAATGGCAGCGCCTCCGGCAACCATTGCGATGACTTCGTTAGATATATCAATCTGTCCGTATTTTGTCTTCATTTCAATGGACACACAAGTTCCTCCTTCGGGTGCATAGAGTTATAGCTATTCTACTATATGTATTCCATTATGAAAAGAAAAGATACAGCCGGCGGTATTTCATGGGAGAAATGTTTCTTGTTTTACATGTCAAGTGATTTTTCTTGAAAGTAGGGGAAACAATAGTTGCAAACGGTTTTTAGCTGTGGTAAATTATTTAAAGTATTGTATAACGAAAGCATCTAAGACACTATGTTTGGAAAAGATGTTTCGCGCAGTTAGGAGGGAAACAAATGGCACGTAAATGTTTTATTACAGGTAAAAAAACAAAAGCCGGCAACAACCGTTCTCACGCAATGAACGCTTCTAAGCGTACTTGGGGCGCCAACCTTCAAAAGGTCCGCATCCTTGTTGACGGCAAACCTAAAAAAGTATATGTATCTGCTCGGGCTTTGAAATCCGGTAAAGTTGAGCGTGTATAAGCAAAAATGAACGCCTGCCCCTTTTATGCGGCAGGCGTTTTTATGTGTTCAAAGAGGGCAATTTTAGCTTCTGAGGCTTACTCTTTTCTAAATGAGCTCAGCATCGCCCGGACAATTCCTCCTAAAAACTTCGGCAATTTAATGGTATAAAATTTCATTTTGTCCCCTCCTATAAGTCCCGTATCCGCTGCGTTCATCACTTTAGGATTCATGGTTTTTCCGTAAATGGCAGAAGCCGCTTTTCTAATCCGCGCTCCTTACCATTATTAATATGCCTTTTGCAAACGAAAAAGTACCTCGTGAATGAATGAGTTCGTTACTAATACATAGTGTGGAACCGAGGGTAATATGACAATTATTCAGCGGATATTTGAAACCTTCCAGGGTCAGGCCGTCTGCAGCTTCCGTAAACGGAATAAATGAAATATAACGTTTATCGCTTCTTGCTTCAAGCGTATAGCGTCCCGGGCCGAACATTTGAATTTCATTCTGCCGGTCTATCAGCCTGATGTCGGGGTTTGTTTTTAAGCCTTTGTAAAGAAGCTGAATGTTCCCTAAAAAGTGGTCGGCTCTCCCGCCCGTAACGCCGAACATGCGGATGCTTTGCGGATTCATCTTTAAAGCCCAGTCAAGAGCCAGATCAAGATCGGTCTGATCCTTTTCTGCCTGATAAACATGCAGGCCCGGCGCCGCTTTTTCAATTTGTCCGCGCTCCTTATCTGTTATGCTGTCAAAATCGCCGAACGCTTCTTTCGGAATCAGCCCGGCTTGTAAGAGAGTGACCGTCCCCTTATCCACTCCGACCCACGTCGTATCGCTGTCCGTATACTTAGTCAGATCGGGAATGAGCTCAGGAGGGCCGCCTGCAACGATATTGATTGTATTCATATGGCTTTCCTTTCTCTTTCAAACAGGAAAAGAGCCTGGCGGCTGACGCCGGGCTCTTTTTCAGCATATTATTTGCCGCTTCGGATATCAGAAATGGCTTTTTTTCGGTCCGCTTGATTATAAACGGCAGATCCGGCAACAAGCAGATTGGCGCCCGCTTCAGCGCATAAAGGCGCTGTTTCTTTATTGACGCCTCCGTCCACCTCAATTAAAAGCTCAGTCAAACCTCTTTTATCGGCAAGCTGTTTGACTTCACGGATTTTCGGAAGGACGGAATGAAGGAAAGTCTGCCCTCCAAAACCGGGATTCACCGTCATTAAAAGCACGAGATCAAGCTCGTCGATGATATGCTCGATCATTTGGACGGGCGTGTGCGGATTGAGGACAACCCCCGCCTTTACCCCCTGCTCTTTAATCAATTGAACAGTCCTGTGAAGATGCGGGCACGCTTCAACGTGGACGGACAATATATCCGCTCCCGCTTTCGCAAATGAAGGGATGTAGCGGTCGGGATTTTCAATCATCAGATGGACATCAAGGGGCAGATCTGTCACAGGACGGACCGCTTCAACGATAAGCGGCCCGATCGTAATGTTAGGGACAAAATGGCCATCCATGACATCAATATGGATATAGTCCGCCCCTCCTTTTTCCACGTCTTTAATTTCCTCGCCTAATGAAGCAAAATCGGCGGAAAGAATTGATGGCGCAACCTTAATCATATTAATACCTCGGCTTTCTGTCTTTTATTTCCTGCATGAATTCTTTGTAATGCTCATAGCGGTACGGCTGGATTTCTCCTTCTTCTACCGCTTGCTTCACGGCGCATTTCGGCTCCTTCAGATGCAGACAGCCCCTGAATTTGCATTCGGCGCTTTTTTCTCTGATATCAGGAAACGTGCTTCCTAATTCTTCTTCCTCTACGTCTGTAAATTCCAGTGAACTGAACCCCGGTGTATCGGCCACTAAACCGCCGGAGGTATGAATGAGCTCCACGTGGCGTGTCGTATGCTTCCCGCGGCCCAAATGCGCGGAAATTTCGTTTGTTTTCAGTTCAAGCTCCGGGCTGATCGCGTTTAACAGCGATGATTTTCCGACACCGGACTGCCCGGCAAATACCGTCGTCTTATTCGGGAAGTGTTTTGCAATGTCGGTTAAGCCGCTGTTTTCTTTTGAAGACGTAACATATACGTCATATCCGATCTTTTGATAGTCTTTCACATAAGAAAGAATGGCTTCTTTCGTTTCCTGATCTTCGGCTAAATCCATTTTGGTAATGCAGATGATCGGGTTAATGCCGTTGGCTTCAACGAGAACGAGAAAACGGTCCAATAAAGACGTGCTGAACGCCGGCTGGACGGCTGAGAAGACGAGAACAGCCTGATCGACATTAGAAATCGGGGGCCTGATCAGCTCGTTCGTTCTTTTTTTGATTTCTAACAGATAGCCTTCTTTGTCGTTTTCAGCCTGATACACCACGTAATCGCCGACAAGAGGCGTTATTTTATTTTTTCTGAAGATGCCTCTTCCTCTGCATTGAATGATGTTGTCTTCAGATTCATCCAATACGTAATAAAATCCGCTTAATGCTTTAATAATTTTGCCCTCAGGCATACGGTCCCTCCTTGTCAGCCTTTATCTTTCGGGTATTCAATCGTTTTGTAGCTGACGACTTTGTGGTTTACCATCACTTGATAATACCCTTTTTGCCCCTGTTCAATCTTCAGCTCGATCGTTTTTTCCGTCGGCTCTTTTATTTTAAACGTCTCATACGTATCTGAAATGCTGTGGTCTTTATCATCGATGGCGATTTGAACCTCAAGCTCGTCCCCTTCATGATCCGGTTCGTAAGGGATGCTGATGTTTTCTTTTACCGTCTTGGCCGGTTTTTCCTCGGGTCCGAGCGAAAATGTGACTTCGACATCGCTTCCCGGCTTCACCGCCGTCCCTGCTGACGGCTCCTGTTTGATCACTTGCCCTTTTGGCACGTCATCTGAATGGGCTTCTTTTTCAACCAGGTTCAGACCGTTATCCTCAAGATACCCTGAAGCTGCCTCTTTACTGTATGTTTTTAAATCTCTGAGCGTAATGTCCGCCGGGCCGATGCTGACCGTCAAGTTCACTTCGTCATCACCCGCGACCATCTCGGTGCCCGCTGAGGGGTCCTGATCAATAACGGTTCCCGCGTCACTGGCATCATTCACTTCTTTTACATTCACATGTTTGAAGCCTTTTTCCTTTAATGCTTCTTTCGCTTTGTCAATTGACCGGCCTTTGACGTCAATCAGCTGCGTTTTCGCCTTCCCTATACTTTTGTACATTTTTACAGCAGAGCCTTCTTTTACGGTCGAACCCGCTTTAGGGTCTGTTTTGACCATTAAGCCCTCTTGTACTTTTTCATCTTCGATGTCCGTTACATCCGGGTCCGCCTGCAGCCCGTTCTTTTCAAGAAGCGCTTCCGCCTTTTCGTACTCCAAACCTTTTACGTCAGGAACGCTGACGTCTTTTGGCATAAACAGAGACGGAAACACGGTGACGGCAAGGACAGAGGCAGTTATGAGAACGAAGCAGACGGCCAAAAGAACCCACGGCCATTTCCGCTTTTTCTTTTTCACAGATTTCTCATCATCATCTTCAGCCTGCTTTTGCGGTTCTGGCGGCGTGACTTCCGAACCGTCTGTAATAATGGGTATCGCTTTTGTCATTTCCTCATCATCTTGCACAGAAAATCTTTCTTCATTCAGCCTGTCGGCATCGAAAGCTGTTCTGATGTCTTCTTCCATGTCTTCCGCGCTTTCATACCGGTGAAACGGATCTTTGGCAGTCGCCTTTAAAATAATATTTTCGACGCTTTGGGGAATGGAAGGATTCCACTTTTTGGCCGAAGGTGTTTCTGTTTGAAGATGCTTTAACGCAATGCTGACGGCCGATTCCCCGTCAAAAGGGATTTTGCCCGTCAGCAGCTCAAAAAGCACGATGCCAAGCGCGTAAATATCGGATTTCTTAGTTGCCAATCCGCCTCTTGCCTGCTCTGGAGACAGGTAATGAACCGATCCCAAGACAGAATTTGTATGGGTGATTGTGGTCGAGCTGAGGGCGGTGGCAATGCCAAAATCGGTCACCTTTATATGCCCCATATGATCGATTAAAATGTTGTGCGGTTTAATATCCCGGTGCACGATATGATTATGATGGGCATGGGCGATGGCTGAGACGATCTGCTCCATAATGGACAGCGCTTCCTTCGGATGCAGCGGCCCGTGTGTTGTTATGTATTCCTTCAGCGTCATGCCTTCCACGTATTCCATGACAATATAATAAATATCGCCTTCTTCTCCGATATCGTAAATACTGACGATATTCGGATGGTCAAGGCTTGATGCCGACTGCGCTTCTCTTCTGAAACGCCTGATAAAATCATTGTCATTCACAAAGTCAAACCGCAGAACTTTGATTGCGACTTCACGTTCGAGAATGATGTCCTCAGCTAAATAAACGTTCGCCATTCCGCCGCCGCCAATCGGCCGGAGGATATGATAACGCCCGCTGATCCGCTTGCCGGTTAGCACTTGTCTTCACCCTCTTTTGCATGTAAAGCAAGCTCAATCAAAACCGCGGTAATATTATCCTCGCCGCCGTTTTGATTCGCTTTGTCGATGAGCAGGTCAACCTTTTCTTGAGGCAGAGATTCGGCTTGAAGCATTTGTTTTAATTCATCATCTTCAATTTTATTCGTCAGTCCGTCAGAGCATAAAAGCAGCTGGTCTCCGGCAGAAAGCTCAAATGAACGGGCATCAGGGCTGATGTTTTCATCTGTCCCCAGCGCCCGTGTCAGAACATTTTTTCGCGGATGATGTTCGGCGTCTTGTTTAGAAATTTCCCCCGTGCGGACAAGTTCATTGACAAGTGAATGGTCTTCAGTAAGCTGAATGAAATCATCCTCTTGAAGCAGATAGCATCTGCTGTCTCCAATGTGGGCGACAGTGACAAACTTCCCCGTAAATAACGCACACACGATGGTCGTTCCCATTCCCCGGCATTCTTCATGCGCTTTGGCATGATCATATATCCGGGTATTCGCCTGCTGAATCCGTTCTTTCAGCCACACCTCGCATTCAGACGGCAGAGAAGGAACCGTTTCTGCCTGGTTCCATTGCTCCTCCATGGCCGCCACCGCTATCTTGCTCGCTACATCTCCGGCAAGATGGCCGCCCATGCCGTCGGCGACAACCGCCAATACTAAATCTTCTTTTCTGAAAATACCCGCATCATCTTCGTTATGCTGGCGGATTTTACCTGTATCTGTTTTTAAGGCTGTAATCAACCTCTTCACCTCGTCTCGTCTTGACGCTCCTTCGCGCGAAGCTGACCGCAGGCCGCGTCAATGTCATGGCCTTGCTCTCTTCTGATCGTGACATTTACACCGCGGGATTTTAACGTTTTTTCGAATGCAAAAATCTGGTCTCTCGGTGTGCGGACGTAATCCCGTTCAGGCACATAGTTAACCGGAATTAAGTTTACATGGCATTTTACGCCTTTTAACAGCTCTGCAAGCTCTTCAGCATGTTCGACCTGGTCATTGACGCCTCCAAACAAACCGTATTCAAAGCTGATCCGTCTCCCTGTTTTCTCAATATAATATTTGACGGCTTCCATAAGATCTGGAAGTTTGTAGGCTTTGTTAATCGGCATGAGCCGACTTCTGATTTCCGTATTCGGCGCGTGCAGAGAAATTGCGAAATTGATCTGCATCTTTTGATCGGCGAATTCGTAAATCTTCGGAATGATTCCGCTCGTAGAAACCGTGATATGACGCGCGCCGATATTTAAGCCTTTGTCATGGTTAATGATTTTTAAGAAAGCAAGCATTTCATTGAAATTGTCAAAAGGCTCGCCGATTCCCATAATGACAACTGAGCTGACGCGTTCATCCGTCTCATCAAGCGCTTTTTGCACTTTCAAGACTTGGGCGACGATTTCGCCTGCTTCAAGGTTTCGTTTCAGCCCGCCAAGCGTTGACGCGCAAAATGTACAGCCGATGCGGCAGCCGACCTGTGTCGTTACACATACAGAATTGCCATACTCGTGTCTCATTAATACGGTTTCGATCGTATATCCGTCATGAAGCTCGAATAAAAATTTCATCGTGCCGTCTTGAGAGGTCTGCTTAACCGCCGTTTTCAGCGTTGTCAGCACAAAATGGCTCTTCAGCTTGTCGCGAAGGCTTTTTGAAAGGTTTGTCATCTCGTCAAAGGAAGACACCCGTTTTTCATACAGCCATTCAAAAATCTGGGCCGCGCGGAACGGCTTTTCGCCCTGCTCAGTCAGCCATTGTTTGATTTCATCTAATTCAAAAGAGTAAATGGACGGCTGTTCAGTCCGCAGCTCTTTTCGTACTTTTGTCTTTTTGAGTTCTGTCATTTTTATCCCTTCTTTCTCATGCTGCTAATAAAGAAACCGTCTGTTCCGAAATAGTGCGGAAGGATTTGAAGGCTTCCATCCTGAACAAAGGGTCTCGCCTTTTCAGGCAGCCGCTTTTCAAGAGACAAATCGGGTTCAAATTCAGGGTGTTCTTGTATAAACGCATGCATAACTTCTTCATTTTCTGTCCGGTCCATTGTACACGTACTGTATACGAGTGTGCCACCTTTTTTTACTAATGGCGCGATTTCCCTTAAAATACCGAGCTGAATGTGTGACAGACGTGTGCTGTCCTCCGGTGTTTTTGTATATTTCATATCCGGTTTTCTTCTGATGACCCCAAATCCTGAGCACGGGGCATCAACGAGAACCCGGTCAAATTGTTCGGTTTCAAAAGCGTCTCCCGCTTTTCTTGCATCCATCGTTTTCGCGTCGATAATATCAAGACCGAGCCTTTCTGCTCCTTCTTTTATCAGCTTAACCTTGTGGCGGTGAAGATCCAGGGATGTAAGGCTTCCTTCATTCTTCATCAGCTCCGCGATGTGAGCCGACTTTCCTCCGGGTGCGGCGCAAGCATCAAGCACGGTTTCGCCCGGCTTCGGATCAAGCGCCCTTGCGACAAGCATAGAGCTTTCATCTTGAATCGATACTTCCCCCCGCTGGAAAAATTTCGTTTTCGCAATACTGCCTTTTAAAAGCTTTATCGCGTCAGGAGAAAGGTCTCCCGCTTCAGCCTCAATTCCTTCATTCATCATCTCTTTCAGCACTGTTTCCCTGTCTGCTTTTATTTGATTGACACGGAGAGTCTGCTTCGGCGGAACGAGATGAATGCTGCAAATGTTCTCAGCTGCTTCAAAGCCGTACGCCTCCACCCACTCCTTCACGAGCCATTCAGGATGGCTTGTCTCTGTTGCAAGGCGGAGAATCGGGTCTTCTATATCGTCGAATGACGGAGCGCCTTCACGCTGAAGGGAGCGGAGAATGCCGTTGACAAATGATGCAATGCCTTTATGCCCGCGTTTTTTGGCGATTTCTACAGCTTCATGGATAGCCGCGCGATCCGGTATTTTTTCCAAGTATTCCATTTGATACACAGACAGGCGCAGAAGCTGAATCACCCATGGCTTCACCTTGTTTGGCTTGTTGATGAAAGGCTTCAGCATATAGTCTATAGCGAATTTATTTTGGAGTGTTCCGTAAACAAGCTCTGTCAGCAGTCCTCTGTCCTGGTCACTGAGCTCATTTGTTTTGATGACTGAGGTAAGGAGCAGGTTGCTGTATGCCTGGTTTTGATCCAGCTTCTCAAGCGCCTCGAGGGCAAGCTCCCGGACATTATTTTTCTTCATTTGCTGCTCCTAACACGTCACCGGGCTGCACTTTTTTGCCTCTTGCAAAGTCCTCGCCCTTCATTCGTTTTTTTCCGGCCGGCTGAAGTTCTGTGATTAAAATAGCGGTGCTGTTGCCCGAGGCGACGGTAAAGCCGTTTTGGTCCGTGCGAATGACGGTGCCGGGCGCTGCGTCAGAATCGGCATCGACTTTTTCGGACGCCCACACTTTGACATTTTGTCCGTTCAGCGTTGTATAGGCGACCGGCCAAGGGTTTAAGCCTCTTATTTGGTTGTAAATTTCTTCGCCCGTTTTGGTCCAATCAATCCGCTCCTGCTCACGCTTAATGTTCGGCGCGTAAGTCGCTTTAGATTCGTCCTGCTTAATCGGCTTAATATTTCCGGAAATGACGTTCGGAACGGTTTCTGATAAAAGCTTTGCCCCGGCTATGCTTAATTTGTCATGAAGCGTGCCGACATTATCTTTCTCATCGATTTCCACTTCGATTTTTGAAATCATATCGCCTGCATCAAGCTTTTCAACCATATACATAATGGTCACGCCGGTTTTTTTCTTTCCTTGCAGAATGGAATAATGAATAGGCGCTCCGCCTCTTAATTCAGGCAAAAGTGACGCATGCACATTGATACAGCCGTATTCAGGGCCGTCCAACAGCTGTTTAGGCAATATTTGCCCGAATGCGGCCGTGACAATTAAGTCGGGGCGCAGGCTGAGCACTTTTTCTATCTCTTCTTCGTTCCTTACTTTTTCAGGCTGAAGCACCGGAATGCCGTGGCGTTCGGCTTCAACCTTTACAGGAGGAGGCGTCATCACTTTTTTTCTTCCTTTCGGGCGGTCAGGCTGCGTGACAACACCCACAACCTCATACCCGTCTTCTATAAGCGTCCGCAGCACGGGAACTGAAAAATCGGGCGTTCCCATAAAAACGATCCTTGTCATCCAATCATCCTTCCATTTCTGCCAGTTCTTCTTCTGTATAATAGGTCAATATCTTTGATGTAAACAAAACGCCGTCTAAATGATCCATTTCATGCTGCACGGCTCTTGCCAAAAAGCCCTCTGCTTCAAAAATGAACGGCTTTCCCTTGCGGTCAAAAGCTTTAACTTTCACGTAGTCAGAGCGGGTGACATCTCCGTATACACCGGGGAAGCTTAAACAGCCCTCCACGCCGGTTTGTTCACCGCTTCTCTCAAGAATGATGGGGTTTACAAGGTCGATCCTGCCGCTTTCTTCCCCGATGTCCACAACGGCTGCCCTTTTGAGGACGCCGATTTGCGGTGCTGCAAGGCCGACGCCGTCCATTTCAAGCATTGTATCGTACATATCATCAAGCAGTTTTTTTAATTTTTTATCAAACACTGTCACATCTTCAGCGGGTGTTTCCAGAACTTCCGCCGGATGTGTGACGATTTTTTTCACAGCCAAAATTTTTTCCTCCAAAACAAATGTTACATCAGCATGTAAGGATTCATATCAATGGAAATCATCACATGCTTTTGCGCTATGTCGCGTTTATAATGGTCCAGTATTTTCTTAAGCTGAACCTGCAACTCGGTTTCCTGTCTGTATTTTATCACGCATTGGTAGCGATATCTATCTTTGATCCTGGCGATCGGGGATGCGGACGGCCCGAGAATTTTTGTACCCGGCCCGCATCCTGATTTTAAAAAGTTTGTAATCTTTTCTGCAGTAATCGCGGCTTTTGCAGCCTCTTCATGAGAAACGGTGACAAGCGCCACATAATAATAAGGTGGATAAGACTGGGCTCGTCTGTGCGCCATTTCCTGCTGAAAAAAAGATTCATAGTCATGTGTTTTTGTCAGCTGGATGCTGTAATGCGACGGCGTATAGGTTTGGATGATCACCGATCCCGGCTTCTCATGCCTGCCCGCCCGCCCGCTTACTTGCGTCAGCAGCTGGAATGTTTTCTCCGCCGCCCTGAAGTCAGGGATATGCAGCGTCGTATCCGCGCTTAGCACCCCGACAAGGGTCACGTTAGGAAAATCAAGGCCTTTTGCGATCATTTGCGTACCGAGAAGGATATCGGCCTTTCCTTCGCCGAAAGCCGATAACAGCTTCTCATGGGCGCCTTTTCTTGAGGTGGTGTCTACGTCCATCCTGATCACCCGCGCTTGCGGCAGCACTTTGGTGAGTTCCTCTTCCACACGCTGCGTTCCCGTGCCGAAAAAACGGATATGCTCGCTGCCGCATTCAGGGCACGTGCCAGGCACGGGCTCCTCATGTCCGCAGTAGTGGCATTTAAGCCTTTGTCCGTAGCGGTGATAGGTCATTGAAATATCGCAATGCGGGCATTGAGGCACGTAACCGCAATCACGGCACATCACAAAGGATGAATATCCCCGTTTGTTTAAAAAGAGCACAGCCTGCTCTTTTTTCGCCAGCGTCTCCTCCAGCTGTTCCATTAGTTGTGTTGAGAACATCGACCTGTTGCCGTTTCTCAGCTCTTCCCTCATATCGACGAGAGAAACCTCCGGCATAACCTGGCGATTCACACGATGTTTTAATGGCAGCAATTCATAAACGCCTTTTTTCGCCCGCGCAAAAGACTCTAAAGTCGGCGTAGCGCTGCCGAGAACGACCGGGCAGCTATGGTGCTCTGCCCGTTTAATCGCCACGTCTTTTGCATGATATCGGGGCATTTCCTCCTGTTTATAGGAAGACTCGTGCTCTTCATCAATGATAATCATGCCAAGGTTTTCAAACGGGGCAAATATCGCCGATCTCGCTCCGACGACAAGCCTGACTTCCTTGCGCTGAATTTTTCGCCATTCATCGTATTTTTCACCAGTCGATAAACCGCTGTGCATGACCGCAACCTGTGAGCCGAAACGCCCTTTAAAGCGGTTGACCATTTGCGGCGTTAAAGAGATTTCCGGAACGAGCACGATTGCTTCCTTTCCTTTGGCAAGCACCTTTTCAATAGACTGCAGATAGATTTCCGTTTTTCCGCTCCCGGTCACCCCATGAAGCAAAAATACATGATGGGCATTATCGGCTACCGCTTGTTGAATCGGCTCAAAAGCAGCGCGCTGCTCGTCTGTCAGCGGCAGCGGCTCTGTTTTTTTGAACATTCTGTCCTGATAAGGGTCGCGGTAAACCTCTTCAAAGCTTTCCTTCAGCAGCCCTTTTTGGAGCAGCGTTTTTAATGTCGCTGAGCTGGCATTTGTTTTTTTGCAAAGATCAGCTGCAGCAATCTTTGCTCCCCCGGCGATAAAATAGTGAAGCACTGCCAGCTGTTTGGAAGCCTGTTTCGATAACGCGTCTGCCTGCCGGGAGAGTTCTTCTTTGTCTTCGTCTGCCTCTATCATGCGGATCATTTTTTTATTCGTTTTTTGCGCCACTTTATAAGTAACATCGATGCTGCCTCGGCGCACGAATTTTTGAAGTGACGAAAGAATGTTCTGATCGGCAATATCGGAGTACAGAAGGCTTTTCTGATCTCGGAACAGCCGCTTGATTTCCGGCGTCAATGCTTCTTCGTCAATGACCTTCAGTTCTTTTTCATACTTTGCCTTCAGCGCAGCGGGCAGCATCGCTTGAAGCGCTGTGATTTTAAAGGACAGTGTTTTGTCTGAGAGCCATGAAGACAGCTGCATCAGTTCTTCTGTCAACACTGGCGTCAAATCAAGAAGCTGCTCCACTTCCTTCACTGATTTGCCGTTAAGCTCTGACGAATCTTTCAGACCGGTCACAAACCCTTGAAGCTTGCGCGGGCCGAACGGGACGATCACCCGCATGCCGACTTCGATCATGCCTTTTAAATGATCCGGGATTTTGTAATCAAAGGGCCTGTCAATGTTTTTGGAGCTGACATCCACAATGACTTCTGCTACATTCATACTCGCTTTTGGCCCTCATCTTTCAAGGCGGTCATTTCCTTCAGCAGCTCAAAGGAAACGTCAAGCTTCGACATAAGCGCAAGCTCCCGCTTTCTGCCGTCCCGGAAATAGAAGGTGACAAGGTTAGTGTCTGTACCGAACCCGGCTCCTTCTGCTTTCACATCATTAGCGACTATCATATCAAGGTTTTTCTTTTCCAGTTTGTTGCGTGCGTAGCGTTCGACGTCTTGCGTTTCAGCCGCGAATCCAACTAAAAGCTGGTGGTTTTTTCGTTCGCCGAGCTCTTTCAGAATGTCAGCCGTACGATTGAATTCAATCATGAGCGAGCCGGCCTTCTTTTTCATTTTTTGATCTGAAACTGATGCCGGCGTGAAATCAGCCACAGCCGCCGTTTTTATCACCATGTCACATGAATCAAACACAGAAAGCACTGCTTCTCTCATATCAGCGGCAGACTGAACGGGGACAAACTGATACAGCCCCTCGGGCGGCTCTAGCGCCACCGGTCCGGAAATCAATGTTACGCGCGCACCGAGTCGGACGGCAGCCTCCGCGGCGGCGTACCCCATTTTTCCTGTTGACTTATTTGTGAAAAAGCGTACAGGATCAACAGCTTCGCGTGTCGGCCCGGCCGTGATGACGACATGTTTTCCCCGCAGCGGCGCATCATCTTCCACCTTTGAAAAATGCTCTTTGACACGTTCGACAATATGCTCCGGCTCTTCTAACCTTCCTTTGCCGACATACCCGCACGCCAAATAGCCTTCGCTCGGCTCGATAAAACGGACGCCGTCCTGATAAAGAACGGAGATGTTCCGTTTCACCGCCGGATGATCATACATATGGACATTCATCGCAGGCGCCACCCAGACTGGAGCCTCCGCCGCTAACAGTGTTGTTGTGAGCATATCATCAGCGAGCCCGTTGGCAAGCTTGCCGATAACATTTGCCGTAGCGGGTGCCACGATGATCAAATCCGCCCAGTCAGCCGCATCGATATGGGATATGACCTTCGGATTCTGTTCTTTAAATGTATCTGTATACACTTCATTCCGGCTTAATGCCTGAAATGTCAGCGGAGAAACAAACTCACGCGCGGACTCAGTCATAATCACTTTTACATTTGCACCGGCCTGAACCAGCTTGCTTGTCAGTGCGCAGGCTTTATAAACGGCAATGCCTCCGCTTACACATAGTAAAATGTTTCGGTTTATCATGAAGTCTTCTCCCCTTATGAAAGCATTGTACAAATTCCAAGCGGAAAAAAATAACAACCTATTTAGGGATAGGTTGCTACGTGTGCTTTTTATTCGCTGTCTTCCTTTTCAAACGAAAGCAGGCCCGCATCAATTTCTTCTAAAGCTTTGCCTACATATTTGTGTGAAATGGTATGTTCAATCTGCTGGTCTTTTTTGATTTGCATTTCACGCGCACGTCTTGCAGAAACAGTCACCAGCGTATATTTAGAATCTAATTTATTCATTAAAGAGTCAATTGACGGATCTAACATAAGTTATTCTACCTCCAGCATTTTCTTATATCTCGGTGCAACGCGTTCACGCTTTAAATGCTCGGCGAGAACGATCGCATTGATTTTGTCGCAAGCCGTTTGAATATTGTCGTTTTCTACGACGTAATCATACGCATCCATCATTTTAATTTCAGCTTTGGCCGCCTTCATTCTGTTTTCAATTAAATCATCGGTTTCGGTGCCTCTCGTCACGATTCTGTTCTTCAGCTCAGAAAGGCTCGGCGGCGCTAAGAAGATAAACAGGCCTTCCGGAAATGCATTTCGCACTTGGAGTGCACCCTGCACTTCAATCTCTAAGAAGACGTCTTTTCCTTCTTGGAGCGTCTTTTCAACATAATCGACGGGCGTTCCGTAGTAATTGCCGACATATTCTGCCCATTCGAGCAGTTTGTTGTTTTCAATCATGCGTTCGAATTCATCTCTTGTTTTGAAGAAATAATCGACACCGTCCGTCTCGCCCGCTCTCGGGCTTCTCGTCGTGACTGAGATCGAGTATTCGAATTTCGTATCCTCTTGTGAAAATATTGCTTGCCGAACCGTTCCTTTACCAACTCCTGAGGGACCTGAGAGAACGATTAATAACCCTCTTTCTTTCATGCGGCAATTATCCCTGCCCTTCATCCATAATTTCTTCTTTCACAGAAAGTCTGTGTGCAACTGTCTCAGGCTGGACGGCAGATAAGATAATGTGATCACTATCCATGACGACAACTGCACGGGTTCTTCGTCCGTATGTAGCGTCTATTAGCATTCCGCGGTCTCTTGCATCCTGAATCATTCGCTTTATTGGCGCAGACTCCGGGCTGACAATCGAAATCATCCGATTGGCGGAGATGATATTGCCAAATCCGATATTAATCAGTTTAATCGTCATCTTCTACGTTCCCCCTGTAAAATAGACGTCTCTAGTGTAACCTAGAGAGACCGTCTGTAAACAATACGCACAGTCGCTATTCTATATTTTGCACTTGTTCCTTTAATTTTTCAATAGAACTTTTCATTTCGACGACAAGCTTTGTGATTTGATGATCATTTGCTTTTGAGCCGATTGTGTTGGCTTCGCGATTGAGCTCTTGGACGAGAAAATCGAGTTTGCGTCCTACAGCTCCGCCTTCTTCCAATATATCACGAAATTGAACAAAATGGCTCTTCAGCCTGGTAATCTCTTCTGTAATGTCAGATCGGTCGGCAAAAATCGCGCATTCTGTGATCAGCCTGCTTTCGTCAAGCGCGTCCTCCGTCCATTCCTTCATTCGGGCGTACAGCCGCTCGCGGTAATGATCTACAACGGCCGAAGCGCGGTCTTTCACCTGTACGGACAGAGCCTCAAGACGTTCAATATGCAAAAGGCAGTCCTCCGCCAAAAGCCGGCCTTCCTTCGCCCGCATGTCACAAAGTTCCTTCACCGCCAGCTCAGCCGCTTCTCTGATCACCTCTTCAAGCTTATCATCGCGCACCTGTTCCTCTTGGATCTGCGCGACATGCTCAAATTTGAAAAAATCCATTGCATCGGGCTCCGCGGCCAGGCTGTAGCGCTTTTTCATGCCGCGTGCTGCGCTCACATATTCATCAAGAAGCCCCCAATCAATCGTCAGGCTTCTTTTTATAAGCGCGTCACTGTTTACAGTCAGAAATAATTCAACTCTTCCGCGCTGTATATGCTGTAAAATAATTTGTTTCAGCTTATCCTCTACATATAGCAAAGGCCTTGGCAGACGAGCATTGAATTCTTTGAACCGGTAGTTCACGGATTTCAATTCAACGGTTGCTGAGAGATCGCCTTTTGTGCTGCTCGCGCTGCCGAAGCCTGTCATACTCCGTATCATATGAAACACCCAATTCTTTCCCGTTATCAAAATAAAAGGGCAATAGACATGCTATTACCCCTAAGATTATATCATATGGATTTATTTTTTTCTTGTCAAAAGTTGACCCGCCAGTAAAAAAGTCGGGATGGCTGACATGCCGATAACAAGCATCCAATCACCGGGCGTAATCGGCACGGTTTTGAAAATCGGCTGCAGCGGCGGATAATAGATGACAACGGTCATCAAGAAAATAGACGACACGATGGCGCCGATTAAATAAAGATTCTCAAATGGATTCCGGGAGAAAACAGACGTTTCGCTCCTGCAATCAAACACGTGAATAAGCTGAGCCAGTACAAGGGTTGCAAATGCGATTGTTTGGGCGTATGGCAGATTTTCAGGGTTCCGGTGATAGACGACGATGAAGGCTAAAATGGTCGCGGCGCCGATTAAAAATCCCCTCGATAGTACTTTCCAGCCGAGCTTCCTGGCGAACACGCCTTCTTTCGGATGCCGCGGCTTCCGCCTCATCACGTCATTCTCGGCCTGATCCATGCCGAGCGCCATGGCAGGAAGGCCGTCTGTGACCAAGTTTACCCACAATATTTGAATCGGAACAAGCGGCAGCGGCAAGGCAAGAAGCATCGCAAACAGCATAACGAGAATTTCACCTACGTTTGAAGCGAGTAAATAACGGACGAATTTTCTTATATTTTCATAGATGTTTCTTCCTTCTTTAATGGCTGATTTAATGGTTGCAAAATTATCATCTACGAGAATAAGCGAGGACGCTTCTTTCGCCACATCCGTACCGGTAACACCCATAGCGACGCCGATATCGGCCTGCTTAATGGCCGGCGCGTCATTGACTCCGTCTCCTGTCATTGCGACGACGTGTCCGTTCTCTTGATACGCTCTGACGATTTTTAATTTATGCTCCGGCGATACGCGGGCAAATACATAGACATCATCCACAGCCTCAGCAAGCTCTTTTGGCGAAAGCTCATTCAGCATTTTCCCGTCCATCACACGGCCTTTTTTCGGAAGAAGGCGCAATTCTTTTGCAATGGCTTTTGCCGTCTCCACGTGGTCGCCCGTAATCATAACGGTTTTAATGCCTGCTTCCCGGCATTCTTTAATGGCCTCTCTGACCTCGGGACGAGGCGGATCAATCATACCGGAAAGCCCTAGCATCGTGAGGTTTTTTTCCGCCTGCTCCATTGTCGGCTTCTCCCCGG
The DNA here is from genome assembly GCF_001584325.1 of Bacillus nakamurai. Taxonomy (GTDB): domain Bacteria; phylum Bacillota; class Bacilli; order Bacillales; family Bacillaceae; genus Bacillus; species Bacillus nakamurai. The sequence continues at coordinate 181,167 of NZ_LSAZ01000041.1, read as the reverse complement.
ACTTAAGCGGTTTATATGCAATGGCGATCGTTCGGAGCGCTTGTGACGCCAATTGTTTGAGCACTTCTTCTGTCTCGGCTTTCTTTTCTCCGGAATAAAGCGCTGATTTGCCGTCATACATCATATGGGACGAACGCTCGATTAACACGTCAGGAGCACCCTTTGTAATGACGAACTGCTTTTTATCCTTTCCCTCTACAATAACGGTCATCATTTTACGGACGGAGTCAAACGGAAACTCAGTAATCACGCGGTATTGCGACTGGAGCCAGTCATTTGAAAATCCGCCTTTCCGCGCCGCCGTCAATAGCGCCCCTTCCGTCGGATCACCGTCTAATACATAGTGACCGTCTTTCAGTTCGATTTCGGACGTATTGCACAATGCGCCGAAGATCAGCATTTGCTCAAGCGGCTTATCATCTTTCGGTTTGATTTCTTGATCATCGCGTGTAAAAACCCCGGCCGGTTCATAGCCGATGCCTGACACTTTAAATGTTTTTCCGCCCGACCACATGTGGGTGACCGTCATTTTGTTTTGCGTCAGTGTTCCGGTTTTATCAGAACAAATAATCGAGGCGCAGCCCAGCGTTTCAACCGCCGGGAGCTTCCTTACAATTGATTTCTGCTTGATCATGCGCTGTACGCCGAGTGATAAAGCAACCGTAACGATGGCAGGGAGGCCCTCCGGAATCGCGGCTACCGCCAAAGACACTCCGGCCAAAAACATGCTGTATAGCTCATGACCCTGTATGACGCCGACAGCTACGACCAATACCGTCAAAAGCAGCGCAACAACAATTAAAATTTTGCCCAGCTCTTCCAGCCTTCTTTGCAGCGGCGTTGAGATATTGCCCGCTGAATCCAGCATATCGGCAATTTTCCCCATCGCCGTATTCATTCCTGTGCCGACGACGACACCGACGCCGCTGCCGCGCGTGACGATCGTACCCATAAACGCCATGTTGGTGATATCGCCTAAGGAGACATCCGGCTCCCTCAGCTTATCAGCCTGCTTCACAACCGGAAGTGATTCTCCGGTGAGCGCCGATTCTTCGATTTCAAGGCTCTTCGCTTCCACAATTCGCACATCTGCGCCAATCCGGTCGCCGCTTGTAAATTTCACAATATCTCCGGGGACGAGCTCCTTGGACTGAATTTTCGTCCAGCTCCCGTCCCGAAGTGCTGATACGTACGGCGTTGACAGCTCTTTTAATGCTTTCAAAGACTTTTCCGCACGCCGCTCTTGGAAAAAGCCGAGGACACCATTGACAAATACGATCGCCATAATGGCAATTGCATCTACATACTCGCCCAAAAATCCTGAAATTAAAGTTGCCGCCAGCAGCACAAGCACCATGAAGTCTTTAAACTGAGCGAAAAACAATACTATCGCTGAAGGTCGCTTCCCCTCTTGAAGTTCATTCGGTCCGTGCTTTTCAAGGCGTTTTTTTACCTCTTTTTCGGTCAATCCCTGTTTAATGGACGTATTTGTTGCTTGCAGCAAATCGGTTTGTCCCATTTCATGAAACTTCATTTCCCTCGTCCACTCCCCTGCTCACTTTAGAGATGTCACTCTACAAACAAGCTTATTCTGACTCGTCCCTTTTCATGCTATAATTATCGAATGCAGGAAGAAGGAAAGGGTGTTTTATATGTCTTTTGATGGCATGTTTACATACGGAATGACACACGAACTGAACAGCCAGATTGCCGGAGGCCGGATCACAAGAGTCCATCAGCCTTTTAAGCATGATGTGATATTCCATATTCGTGCAAATGGAAAAAACCATAAATTATTATTATCAGCCCATCCCAGCTACTCACGGGTGCATTTGACTGATCAGGCCTATGAAAATCCGAGCGAGCCGCCAATGTTTTGTATGCTGCTCCGAAAGCATATAGAAGGCGGATTTATTGAGAAAATCGAACAGGCCGGATTAGACCGGATTATGATTTTTCACATTAAAAGCAGAAATGAGATCGGCGATGAAACCGAAAGAACGCTTCACATCGAAATTATGGGGCGGCACAGCAACTTAATTTTGACTGACGAAGAAGGGACAATCATCGACGGCTTAAAGCATTTATCACCTTCCATGAACAGCTACCGGACCGTGCTGCCCGGCTATGATTACAAACTTCCTCCCGCTCAAGAAAAAATATCGCCGCTGACGGCGGACGAAGAGGATATTTTACGTTATCTCAGTTTTCAGGAAGGACGGCTTGACCAGCAGATCGTCAAGCATTTCTCCGGTGTTTCCCCGCTTTTTGCAAAAGAAGCGGTCCACAGAGCGGGACTGGTGAACAAAATCACGCTCCCGAAGACATTGTTAGAGATGTTTCAAGCGGTGAAGGAATACAAGTTTACGCCTAATATTACATCTGCGGGCGGGAAGGAATATTTCTATTTACTCAGGCTCACACATGTAAACGGGGAGGAGCGCGGCTTCCAGTCACTGAGCGGGCTGTTAGACCGGTTTTATTTCGGAAAAGCAGAGCGCGACCGCGTCAAGCAGCAGGCTCAGGATCTCGAACGATTTGTCGTGAACGAACGGAAAAAGAACGCCAATAAAATCAAGAAGCTTGAAAAAACGCTCGACTATTCCGAGAACGCGAAGGAATTCCAGTTATACGGCGAGCTGCTGACGGCGAATTTGTACATGCTGAAAAAAGGAGATAAGGAAGCGGATGTCATCAATTATTACGATGAAGAAAACCCGGTGATCACCATTCCTTTAAATCCGAACAAAACACCTTCAGAAAACGCGCAGATATATTTTACAAAGTATCAAAAAGCGAAAAATTCCGTTGCTGTCGTCAAAGAGCAAATCCGATTGGCCGAGGAAGAAATCGCTTATTTCGATCAGCTGATCCAGCAGCTCTCTTCCGCTTCAACAAAGGATATTCATGAAATAAGAGAGGAGCTTATCGAAGGCAAATACTTGCGTCCGAAGCAGCAAAAAGGGCAGAAAAAGCCCAAACAGGCTGCGCCCGTTTTGGAGCAATATGAATCTTCCAGCGGCCTGACTATTTTGGTCGGAAAAAATAATAAGCAAAATGAGTATTTAACGACAAAGGCGGCGGCAAGGGATGATATGTGGTTTCATACGAAAGACATTCCGGGCTCGCACGTCGTAATTAAAAGCAGCGAACCGGATGAACAATCCATTCTGGAAGCAGCAGCAATTGCCGCTTATTTTTCAAAAGCAAAGGATTCCGGATCAGTGCCTGTTGACTATACAAAAATCAGACACGTTAAAAAACCTAATGGGGCAAAACCCGGCTTTGTGACCTATGACAGCCAGCATACCGTATTTGTCACACCGGATGCCGACCTTGTCATACGGCTGAAAAAATAAAAGAACTTCAAAATAAAAACACCTTCAGTTGGTTTTCAACTTGAAGGTGTTTTTTTCAGAAATCTGATTCTATTCAGCCTCTCTCTCTTACTTTTGAACATAGATGGATACCGAGCCGCCGTTCACATGAAACTCTCCCCAGCCATCAGATTGAATCGTTACAGAATCTGAGCGGTTCCCTGTGATGTCATACCATGTTTCACCGGCATTTTGCCGGCCGGCATACATCCGCTTTGATCCGCCGGGGCCGTCTGTGATTAAAGCAGCCAACCCTGATTGAGGGACTGATTGATCGCCTTCTCTCGTCCATCCGATAATGTCTTGATGGTCAAAATAATCGTGCTGGGTCCCGTATGCATATTGTTTACGCGCTTTCAAAATCGGCTCTATTTTATGTTTGAGCGATGGGATTTCCTTTGACGATGAGCCTTTTGTTCCATACATATCTCCATAGAAAACCTGCGGGTAACCGGACTCCCTTGTTAAAATGAAGGCATAAGCAAGCGGCTTAAACCATGTCTGCACAGTTGACTCTAATGATTGACCCGGCTGTGTATCGTGATTGTCAACAAAGGTAACCGCCTTCATCGGATGCTTAGAAACGACTGTCCCATCCAGTAAATGTCTCATATCATAGCCGCCCCCTTGTGAGGATGCTGCCTGTAAATGATAGTGAAGCGGGACATCGAAAACGGATTGAGTAAAGCCTGTTTTATTCAAATAGTTTTCGATCTCGTCCAGGTTATTTTGCCAATACTCCGCAACGGTAAACATTTCCTTTCCGGTTGACTGCCTGACCGCCTTTACCCAATCACTCAAAAATGAAAATTTAATGTGTTTTACGGCATCCAGGCGAAACCCGTCTAATTGAAGTTCGTTTGCATACCACGTTCCCCATCTTTTCGTTTCTGCCACAACATCGGGATGATCGTAGTCAACATCCGCATACATCAAATAATCGTAGTTGCCGTTTTCACTTGATACTTCCCAATCCCATGCCTTCCCATCACCTCGAAACTTAAAGATGCGGTTCAGCTTTCGGGATTCATCCCAGTCCACTCCGTCGAAATGATACCAATGCCACTTAAAATCACTGTACGTGCTGCCGCGTCCTGGGAAATGGAAACCTGTCCATGCTTTTATTTGATACTCTCCCGATGTTTCCTGATTTCTATCGCTCGGATTCACTTCGACCGCGGCTGCATTTTCTGTTACATCTGCACCTGCCTTATGATTAAGAACAACATCGCCATATACTTGGATGTTTTGGAAATGCAGAGAGCCGATCGCTGTCTGAAGCTCCGATTTCGTGCCGTATTTCGTCCGTACCGTTCCTTTTTGCTGGAATTCTCCTAAATCGTACAAATCATATGGACCGTACCCATTATCAGATTGGCTCGTTCCTTTATACGCAGGCGGAATCCATACGGCAGTTATTCCAATATCAGATAAATGTTCCGCATCACCTTGCAAACGCTTCCAGTGTTGTCCGTCATTAGGCAGATACCATTCAAAATACTGCATCAGCGTGCCATTTATGTTTGCGGCCGATATTTTAGAGTCTGGCAGGATGACAAATATCATCGCTAACAAAAGCGCGAAACTACACGATACTGCCCGTTTTTGTTTCTTAAACAATTTCCTCTCCCCTTTCAGCTTTATAATCACAAATCATTTTACAGCAACGGAAAATTGTTACAAATATCCATTTTCCTATATTTTCTCAGGCAGAAAAAGCATTTATGATGAGCTGTAAATTGAAAAGGGCATTTAGATATGTATCTCCGTCTGCTGCTCGGGAATAACCCTACAAAATAAAAACACCTTAGCTGAATTTAGGTTTGCAGGACGGAAATTCAGCTAAAGGTGTTTTTCTATGGGACTCAGTCAACGGCACCATTCAGGCAGTATTTATGTTCCTCTTCTTTTCTCAAACAATCGGTCCACTTCTTCAACCAATTCTGCGTCGATCAGCGGGTCTATTTTTTCTGCAAGCCGTTTGGTGTGTTTCGGGCTTGCGCCGCTTGTCGATATTGACACTTGAATATGGCCTTTGCGGATGATCTTCGGCATATAGACGCTGCCGTTTTCAGCCTTGCTTACACAGTTGACCAGCTGGGTTTCAGAAGCGTTTGCGGCAATCTGCAAATTCACGTCCCGGTCATTTGTCGCCGCGATGATGAAAAAGGCAGGCAAAAGATCCTCCATTTCAATTTTGCGGGCAATCCAGCGAATGCGGCCCTTCTCCGCCAATTGTTTAATTTCAGGCAGGGCTTCGGGGCTGATCACAGTAATCTCCGCTCGTTCCGGAAGCACTGTTTTCAGCCGTCTTAAAGCAACATTGCCCCCGCCTGCAATGACCACTTTTTTTCCGCTGAGGTTAATGTGAAGGGGCAGCATATAATTCCCCCTTGAAATCAAACTGACCGCCAGGATTTTCAGCGGCTTCTGCCACACGGTTTAAGAATGCCTGCTTAATATGCGGGTGAAAGCCCAGATATGAAGCGAGATAAACGTTCTGATTCACCGTTTGAAGCTTTTGAACCTCCCGCTCGATCTCTGTCATTAAAAGCCCGGTAAACAGCAGATAAGGCACAATAAAAACAGGAGTGCCGTCATCCTCCGCAAGCTTGGCAAACACTTCTTTGTAGTACGGCTCACAGGCGGTTAAAAAACAAGGAATGACTTCTTTAACGGGCGCGATCCGGCTGAGCCTTCCGGCAATTTCACTGATGTCCTTTTTGACAGCGGGATCTTTACTTCCTCTTCCGATCAGCACAATCTTCGCCTGTTCAATCGCTCCACCTGTTTCTAAGAGACGTTGGTATACCGCTTTTACGACCTCATCATCCACCCCGATCGGAGCGCCGTACGTCACCTGCACGTCGGGATGGCGGGCTGCTGCGTGAGCGATCTCCATCGGAATGTCGTGTTTTGCGTGAGCGGCAGTCAACAGCAAGAGAGGCACCACAGCAATGTGAGTGGCGCCTTGATGGACACAACCTTCAAATCCCGTTTCAATAGACGGTTCCTGGAGCTCTAAAAAACAGATTTCTTGAATAGGAGCTTTTGCATGTATCTTGCATCCTTCTAAAAACGCTGCCGATTCAGTCTGGGCTTTTTTCAGCCGGCTCCCGTGTCCGACGTATAATATCGCCTGCTTCATTTACAACGCCTCGCTCAAATCTTGTTTTTTCAGTTCCGATTCAAACCAGCCCAGCTTACAGTGATAATTGACGACATCACCGATGACAATTAAGCTCGGATTTTTGATCTCTTCTTTTATCACCGTTTCCGAAAGTGTAGCCACTGTGCAGAAAACTGACTTTTGCTTCTCAGTCGTGCCCCAGTGAATAAAGGCAGCAGGCGTTTCGCCGTCTCTGCCGTTTTCCAGCAGCATTCTTTCAATATGGCGGATATTTTTGATGCCCATGTAGATGACAAGCGTATCAATGCCCGTCGCCAGCGCTTTCCATTTTTCTTCAAATTCGTATTCTTGTTTATAATGGCCGGTAACGAACGCGACATTTGAGCTTGCATCCCTGTGCGTGACAGGAATGCCGGCGTAAGCGGCCGCCGCGATGCCCGATGTAATGCCCGGGACGATCTCAAACGGAATGGCGTTTTGCGCGAGAGTTTCCGCTTCTTCTCCCCCGCGGCCGAACACGAACGGGTCGCCCCCTTTGAGTCTTACGACGGTTTTTCCCTTTTTCGCGTATTTCACAAGGAAACGGTTAATGGTATCCTGTTTCATGATGTGGAAATCAGGGAGCTTACCGCAGTAAATCAAGTCCGCTTCTTCTTTGGCATATTGTAAAATCTCTTTGTTTACTAATCTGTCATATAAAATAACGTCAGCTTGCTGAATGGCCTTCATTGCCTTTACCGTTAATAAGTCCGGATCTCCCGGACCGGCTCCAACGATAAATACTTTCCCCATGGTATGTCTCCCCGATCCGTTTTGAAATCTTCCAGAACAGCCGCAAGGCCGCACATCAGCTATTTTATCATATCCCGTTCTTCTGACGGACACCCGGCTGAATGCGCGGCCTTTTTGGACTTATTATGCTAAGTTGTTTTTTACAAATTCAATCAGCTGGCTTGTGCATTCTTCGCGTTCATATTTGCCGGAATCAAGTACGAGCTCAGGCGCTTTCGGCTCCTCATACGGAGAGTCAATTCCCGTAAAGAACGGAATTTCGCCGTTTCTGGCTTTTTTATACAGGCCTTTCGGGTCCCTCTGTTCACAAATGCCGAGATCGCATTTGATGTAAACTTCATTGAATTCACCTTCACTCACCAGCTGGCGAACCTGCTCTCTGTCTTCACGGAATGGAGAAATAAAGGCGGTGATGACGATGGTGCCCTGCTGAACGAAAAGCTTTGCCACTTCGCCGATTCTGCGAATATTTTCCTTGCGGTCATCATCAGAAAAACCTAAATCCTTATTTAATCCATGGCGGATGTTATCTCCGTCCAGCACGATCACTTGATAGCCTTGTTCAAACAGCTCACGCGCCGCGGCGTTCGCAATGGTGGATTTTCCGGAGCCGCTTAAACCTGTGAGCCATAGAATGGAGCTTTTATGATTGTTTTTCTGCTGATATTCTTCTTTCGTTATTGAGGCTTCATGCCACACAATATCACGATTCGTCACTCTTTTTTCCTCCTTAAGAAACGCCTGCTTCTTCTTTCGTTTTCAGCCCTTTTATTAATACCTCGACAACTTCAGGACGGCTGAATTCCGCCGGCGGCATCACGCCGCTTCGCAGCATTTCTCTGACTTTCGTACCTGAAAGAATGACGTGGTGCTCTCTTTCGTGCGGACACGTTTTGGCCGTCGCCATATTGCCGCATTTTTGGCAGAAAAAGCTGTGCTCGAATTTCATCGGCGTAATCCCGAGTTCATCTGCCGTAAACTGGTCGAACAGCTCCTGCGCTTCGTACGTGCCGTAATAATCACCCACCCCGGCATGGTCGCGGCCGACGATAAAATGGGTGCAGCCGTAGTTTTTTCGGACAAGCGCGTGGAAAATGGCTTCTCTCGGGCCAGCGTACCGCATGGCCGCCAAAAATACGCCAAGGAAAACGCGGTCTTTCGGATAATAATGATCGAGCAGCACCTGATAGCTTTCCATTCTGACGTCAGCCGGAATATCGTCTGATTTTGTTTCACCGACAAGCGGGTTCAAAAACAGGCCGTCAACCGTCTCAAGCGCTGTTTTTTGAATATATTCGTGAGCGCGGTGAACGGGATTTCTCGTTTGGAAGCCGACAATGTTTTTCCAGCCTTTTTCTTCAAAGCTGCGTCTTGTTACAGCAGGTTCGAAGGTAAACTCCGGAAACTGCTTTGAAGCTTTTTTGATTAATGTGATCGGTCCGCCGACGTACGTATCACCGCGGCTGTACAGCTTTTTCACGCCCGGATGCTCGGCATCGTCGGTTCTATACACATGAATGGCCTCTTTTTGTTTGTCTGGCGCATACATATCTTCGATCTCTACTACGCCGTATGTTTCTCCGCCGTATGTTAATTTGACGGTGTCGCCGATTGCAAGCTCGGCTGCTTTTTCTGAATCTACCGGAAGCGTGATCGGAAGAGACCAGACAGTTCCGGATGCCAAACGCATGTTATCAACGACTGACACGTAATCTTTTTCCGTAAAAAATCCTTCAATCGGGCTGTATCCCCCAATCCCGATCAGCTCTAAATCAGCAAACGAAATGAGGTCCAACTCGATTTCCTTTTGAATGGATGTAACGTCGTATTGTTCGTTGACTCGATTAATTAATGTTCCTCCGTGCGGTGCTAAACTCATAACAATTTGTTCCTCCCAGTTAACAGATAAATAAACTCAGATTAATAGTTAAATGCCCCCGCCTTGTTCATGGACAGAGCGTTTCTCTTTACGGATCGCTTTCATCAGGCTGGCTGCTCCGCCGGCTGCTAAAAGCACGCTTGCCATCATAAAGATGGAATAGTAATCTCCTTTTAATAATAAGGAAACAAGCAGGTAAGAAATAGACAGTGATAAAAACGGCGAAACGATCCATACTTTCAGCATCGTTTTCACGACTTGTTTATGAAAAACGTTAGGCCCGTTTTTGGCCATTCCGATGCCGATAATTGACGATGAAGTCACTTGCGCCAAAGGAACCGGCAATCCGAATACAGAGCTGATAATGACAAGACCCGCTCCGGTTCCCGAAAGCAGAATGCCTTCTCCGGCTGAAAATCTCGTAATTTTTTTGCCGTTTGTTTCAAGCACCTTGCGTCCTAAGAGCAAAGCCCCGAGGGCAACGAAGACACCTCCGTACAGCGTCCCTTTAGAAACGCTGAGCACACCGGCCGCCACTAAAGGGCCTACGGCGTTTGCCACGTTGTTCATTCCGGCTGAAAAAGCTTCTCCAAACCCCGCGATAAGCAGCACAATTCCCAATATCCGCTGTTTTCGGGTTGAAATGATACGAATATTCAGAGAACTAAACAGCTTCGAAACGAGATACGTAAAGCAGAAAGCGACAAACGGAACCAGCACCCAAAATATGACGATCACGAAAAGATGCTGTAAAAATAATACTTTGTACGCTACGCCTACTCCGACAATCGCACCGACGGTCACTTCGCTTGTCGATAACGGAATGCCGAGCACATTTGCCGTAAATAGCGACAGCGCCGCCGCTCCGATAATGATGCAGACAATAGAGAGCGTAATCGTCTGTTCCGGAATGATTCCGGAGCTGATTGTCTTGACGACTTCTCCTCCGCCGATGACCGCACCGGACAGGACGCCGGCTGCGCAAATGAACAGCGCATAGGTTTTCTTTTTTACGGCACCAGACCCGTAAGCGACTCCCATCGAAGCCGCAGCGCCGCTGGCTCCGATATTCATGGCAAAAAACAGGCTGAATAAAATAGCGGCTATTTCCATTTCGCAGCTCCCTTATTCATGCAAGCCGCATTCCGTTTTAGCCATGCCGTTCCATCTGCCGCTGCGCAAATCTTCCGCAGTAAACGCAGGCGAGGTGCACGGTTTGCAGCCTATGCTCGGATAGCCCTGGTCATGAAGGGGATTATAATCCAGCTCATGCTTGGATGAATATCTCCAGATATCTTTCCATGTCCAATGAATCAGCGGACACACTTTAATTGATTGAAACTTATCGTCTTTATTCAGGAAATTCGTATTTGCCCGGCTCGGGCCTTGATCGCGGCGAAGGCCGGAAAGCCACGCAGGATGCCCCGACAGCGCTTCTCTTAACGGCAGAATCTTTCTGATAAAACAGCACTGGTTAGGGTCTCTTTCCCACAGTTTATCCCCGTGAGCCTCAGCCTGTTCCTCAAGAGAAAGGTTTGGTTTTTTCAAAATGATGTTAAGGCCGGGATACCGCTCTTTGACTTTTTCAATCGTTTCGTACGTTTCCTTAAAATGAAGACCCGTGTCAAGAAACACGATTTCTGCGTCTTTTTTCACTTTATAAATTAAGTCGATGAGAACGATCCCCTCAATTCCGAAGCTGCACGCATATACGAGCTGATCTCCGTAGTGTCCGTACGCCCATTTCAGGACTGACAGCGCACCCTTATAAGAATCATCTTCCGGAAATGTAATCGCGGGCTCTTCCCATGTGTCATACGTTAACATTTTTTCTTTCCTCCTCTCGGAGACAATCAAACAGCTGTTGCTTTCTGCCGGTTGTCTTTTCCTCAATCTGGTATTCTCATCATATAAAAAACTTTCAATCCAGCGGAATGAAAGACAGTGACCCGATATAGCCCTTATCTTCAAAATGACATGCATTTTTCTGGATGCGGCACCTTGCATCATATGCAGGTTGCCGGGCGTCATCGGTCCAGTCCCTCAGCCGCTCTTGATAAGTTTTTTTAGATTTGCTCTAAATTTTAGCACAATTCTAACAAAAGTCAACCCGAGTTTTTTGATAGGAATAATAAAAACAGGCCCTGCGGCCTGTTTTCGCTCAATTATTTTTAAACCAATCTTTTGACTCGGGATTCTTTTTCCACGCTTTCAGCTTTTCGAGGTCATCTGAATGAATCGTTCCGTTTTCAAGCGCCACTTCCGTCAGCGTGTCATAGTCCGTTAATGAATAATACGGCAGCCGCGCTTTCTCAAATGCTTCCCTCGCTTTCGGAAGCCCGTATGTGAAAATGGAGATGACGCCGAGAACGTCCGCGCCCTCTCTTTGAAGAGCCGCCGCTGCCTCAAGCACGCTGCCTCCCGTGGAAATTAAGTCTTCGATCACAACTGTTTTTTGCCCTTTTTTGAGGGCGCCTTCGATTTGATTTCCCTTGCCGTGCGCTTTCGGCTTGCTTCTGACGTAGCACATCGGCACATTCAAACGGTCTGCCAGAAGCGCGGCATGCGGAATGCCGGCCGTCGCTGTTCCCGCGACCATCTCAGCTTCCGTAAAATGCTCTTTTAAAAGCTTGCTCAGACCATCTGCCACATCATTTCTCACTTCCGGAAACGACAGTGTCAGACGGTTGTCGCAATAGATCGGGGATAATATGCCGCTCGCCCAAGTAAACGGCTCATTCGGGCGCAGAAATACAGCTTCAATGTTTAATAGATGTTTTGCGATGGTTTGTTTCATTGGCAAACACCCTCCCATTCCAGTTTAATTGATTGATACGCTTTGACGGGGTTTTCCGCTTTTGTAATGGACCGGCCCACTACAATGGCTGACGATCCGTTTTCTCTTGCGAAAGCGGATGTCGCCACACGGACTTGGTCGTCTGCTGCATCTTGCGACATGCGAATGCCTGGCGTGACGGTCAGAAATGACGGGCGGACCGTTTCATAAATGGCTTTTGCCTCATGAACCGAGCATACCACTCCGTCAAGCCCGCTCTCTTCCGCCATCTTGCTGTAATGCACAACCGTTTCTAAAAGCGGTTTTTGAAGCAGAAGCTCTTCCTGCGCCATTTGCTCAGAGGTGCTTGTCAGCTGGGTGACTGCAATCAAAGACGGCCTTTTTTTGCCGGCCGGTGCGCCTTCTTCCAGTCCCTCGAGAGCGGCCCGCATCATTTGCGCGCCGCCTGCGGCATGCACGTTCACAAGATCAACGCCGAGGCTCGCAAGCCGTTTCATCGCCTTGTTTACGGTTGTCGGAATGTCGTGGAGCTTTAAATCTAAAAACAATTCACAATTCCGTTCTTTTAATTGCTGAATGATGGCGGGCCCTTCTTGATAAAAAAGCTCCATCCCCACTTTGACAAACAGCCTCTCTTTTTGAAATAGATCTAAAAAAGCAAGCGTCTCGTCAGCTGATGCAAAATCAAGCGCGATGATAGGCAGGTTGTTTTTCATGTTTCCAGCTCCTTCCGATGCATTCAGTTACAGATTGAAAGCCGTATTGGCGCAGCACACGTGGGAGCTGTTCAATGATCTCAGGGCAGACAAAAGGATTGACAAAGTTAGCCGTGCCGACGGCAACCGCACTCGCCCCCGCCAGAAGAAATTCCAATGCGTCTTCTTCCGTCTGGATGCCGCCCATCCCAATGATCGGAATGTTTACAGCCTGACTGACTTCATAAACCATCCGAATGGCGACCGGTTTGATTGCCGGGCCAGACAGCCCGCCCGTTTTATTTGCTAAAATCGGCCTGCCGGTTTTTAAATCAAGCCTCATCCCGACAAGTGTATTGATCATCGTCAATCCGTCAGCTCCGGCCGCTTCAATCGCCTTTGCAATTTCAGTGATGTTTGCGACGTTCGGGGACAGCTTGACATACACAGGCACTGCGGAAACCTCTTTCACCGCTTTTGTCAGCTCGGCAGCCATCAGAGGATCTGTGCCAAAAGCGATTCCGCCTGTTTTGACGTTCGGGCATGAGATGTTGAGCTCAAGCGCGTGCACATTCGGCGCGTTGCTGATATGCTCTGCCACTTCCCTATAGTCTTCAACCTGAGAGCCGGCCACATTTGCGATGATCGGCGTATCAAATTGCTCCAGCCAAGGCAGCTCATGCTCCAGCACGTGCTGAAGACCGGGATTTTGCAGTCCGATCGCGTTCAGCATTCCTGCGCCGGTCTCCGCCACTCTCGGCGTCGGATTCCCGAAGCGCGCTTCTTTCGTGGTCGCTTTAATCATGATCGCACCTAGGCATGACAAATCGTAAAACCGTGCATATTCTTTTCCGAAGCCGAAACAGCCGGAAGCGGGAATGATCGGATTCTTTAAATGAAGACCCGGCAAATTCACTTCTAACATTACAGCGCCACCTCCTCAGCTTTAAATACCGGCCCGTCGAGACATACTTTGACATATGATGTATCGCTTTCGTCAGTGCGGCACACACAGGCGAAGCACGCTCCGATGCCGCAGCCCATCCGCTCCTCCATTGAAAGATAAACCTCTTTATGGGCGTACTGCTGCTTTAATGCCTTCAGCATCGGGGTCGGCCCGCAGCTGAGAAGGACGTCAAATTCGAGCTGCTTTTGGTTAATGACATCCGTCACAAACCCTTTTTCCCCATGTGTCCCGTCAGCCGTCGCCACATAGGTGTCTCCGTATCTGAGGCATTCTTGTTCGTAAAAGACATCCTTTGCCGACTGGAATCCTAACACATGGATAACGTTTACTCCTTTTTCCGTAAGACGCTTTGACAGTTCCTGCAAAGGCGGAACCCCGACCCCGCCCCCGACTAACAGGGCGGTTTTTCCGGATTCAATCTGTCGAACGGGGAATCCGTTCCCGAGAGGGCCGAGCACATCAATCCTGCTGCCTTCTTGCTTCTGAGACAAAAGGCGCGTTCCCTCACCGTCTGCCCGGTAAATAATTGTTACTTCATTCGCTGCAAAATTGACGTCTGCGATGCTGATCGGCCTTCTTAAAAGCGGCGTGACCCCGTCACTTACCTTTAGATGAAGAAATTGTCCCGGCTCCGTAAAGTGCTGAACATGCTCTCCTTTCAGCACCATTTGGTAGATTCGGTCGGCAATCTGGCGGTTGGATCGAACAGTCAAATGCGCTTTTTTCATATCGTAACAGCTGCCTTCTGATTCGTTTCCGCTGCCGGCATATGGTCCGCTCTGAATGTCATGCTTTCCAATACTCGCAAAATCGCTTCGGCCGTGTCTAACGACGTCAGGCAGGCCACACCGTTTTCCACAGATTCACGGCGGATTCTGAAGCCGTCCCTTGCCGGCTGTTTGCCCTTTGTCAGCGTATTGATGACAAATTGCGCTTCCCCGTTTCTGATGACGTCAAGCAGGTTCTGGCCTTTTTCACCGATTTTCCCGACAACCTGAGCCGGAATGGCAGCGACTTTCAAATATGCAGCCGTTCCTTCCGTCGCCAAAATCTTATATCCGATCGCATGGAAGCGTTTGGCGATCAAAAGTCCTTCTTCCTTATCTTTATCAGCAACCGTCAGCAAAACAGATCCGTAATTCGGGATTTGAATGCCTGAGGCAATCAGCCCTTTATAAAGCGCCTTTTCGACTGTTGAATCCTTGCCCATCACTTCTCCGGTCGACTTCATTTCAGGTCCTAACGTAATATCAACTCTTCTCAGCTTCGCGAATGAGAAGACAGGCACTTTGACGAATACTCCCTGCTGTTCAGGCTGCAATCCTTCTTGATAGCCAAAGTCTGCAAGCTTTTGGCCGAGAATGACCTTTGTCGCAAGGTTTGCCATCGGAATCTTTGTGATTTTGCTTAAAAACGGCACGGTTCTGCTTGATCTCGGATTCACCTCAAGCACATACACTTCACCTTGTGACAGTACGAATTGGATGTTCAGCAAGCCGACGATGTTGAGTCCTTTCGCCAAAGCCACCGTGTACTGTTCAATTTTTTGTTTAATTTCTTCGCTTAAAGACTGCGGCGGATAGACGGCAATCGAATCCCCTGAATGGACGCCGGCCCGCTCGATATGTTCCATAATTCCCGGGATGACGACTGTTTCGCCGTCTGATACGGCATCCACTTCGATTTCTTTACCCGTCAAATAGCGGTCGATTAAGACCGGATGCTGCGGGTTGATTTTCACCGCGTTTTCCATATAGTGAAGAAGTTCGTCTTCGTGATAGACGATCTCCATCGCCCGGCCGCCAAGTACATATGAAGGACGGACAAGAACCGGATAGCCGATGGCCGCGGCAATTTTGACCGCTTCGTTAACTGACACAGCTGTTTTTCCGAGCGGCTGCGGCACGTTCAGCGCCTCAAGCGCCTGCTCGAACTTATCGCGGTCTTCCGCACGGTCTAAATCCTCAAGTGATGTGCCGAGGATTTTGACGCCGCGGGCGCTAAGCTCCTCAGCAAGGTTGATGGCCGTCTGGCCTCCGAATTGGACGACAACGCCTTCCGGCTGTTCCAAATCGATGATGTGCATGACATCTTCAACCGTCAGCGGTTCAAAATACAGCTTATCTGAAATGCTGAAATCAGTTGACACCGTCTCAGGGTTGTTATTGATGATAATTGCTTCATAACCGGCTTGTTTAATCGCCCACACAGAATGAACAGTCGCATAATCGAATTCAACGCCCTGTCCGATGCGAATCGGTCCTGATCCGAGGACGACGACGCTTTTTCTTGAAGTAACGGCCGACTCATTTTCTTCCTCATACGTGCTGTAGAAGTACGGGGTTTCAGATTCAAATTCCGCCGCACATGTATCTACCATTTTAAATACCGGCAGGATTGATGACTGTTTTCTCAGATTGTACAGCTCTGATTCCGGCATGTTCCATTCCCGGCTGATATATTTGTCGGAGAAACCGAGTTCTTTTGCTGTCTGTAAGACTGTAAGGCTGCCTTTATTTGCTTTCAGCTCGTTTTCAAACACGGCCAGCTTGTGCAGCTTGTGCAAAAAGAATACGTCGATGGCAGAAAACTCATGAAGCTGTTCAACTGTGTAGCCTCTTCTGAAAGCCTCAGCGAGATAAAACAGCCGCTCATCTCCCGCCTTTCTGATCCGTTTTTCCAAAAGCCCGTCAGAAATCTCCTCCGCATCTTTCAATTCCAGATGGTAGACGTCAGCTTCCAGTGAGCGGACGGCTTTTAAAAGCGATTCCTCAAGCGTGCGGCCGATGGCCATTACTTCTCCCGTCGCTTTCATTTGTGTGCCGAGTCTGCGGTTTGCCGATTCGAATTTATCAAACGGCCAGCGCGGGATTTTGGAGACGACATAGTCAAGCGCAGGTTCAAATGCCGCGTATGTTTTACCTGTTACAGGGTTCATCATTTCATCGAGAGAAAGGCCGACTGCGATTTTAGCTGCCAATTTTGCGATCGGATAACCCGTTGCTTTTGAGGCGAGGGCAGATGACCGGCTGACCCGCGGGTTTACTTCTATAATGTAATATTGGAAGCTGTCAGGATCTAACGCCAGCTGAACGTTACAGCCGCCTTCGATGCCGAGCGCGCGGATGAGCTTTAATGAGACGTTTCGCAGCAGCTGGTACTCCCGATCGCTCAAAGTCTGGCTCGGAGCGACAACGATGCTGTCTCCCGTATGGATGCCGACCGGATCGATATTTTCCATGTTGCAGACAACGATCGCATGATCTCTGTTGTCTCTCATCACTTCATATTCGATTTCTTTGAAGCCGGCGATGCTTTTTTCAAGCAGGCATTGGTGAACCGGGCTCAGTTTTAATCCGTTTTCTACGATTTCCTTCAGTTCCGTTTCGTTCGAGCAGATACCGCCGCCCGTTCCGCCCAATGTATAAGCCGGACGCACGATGACAGGGAACCCGATGCGGCTGACAAAATCCTCAGCTTCTTGTAAAGAGTGAATAATATCACTTTCCGGCACGGGTTCATTCAGCTCATTCATCAGCGTGCGGAACAAATCCCTGTCTTCTGCCTGCTGGATGGCTGACAGCTTCGTGCCGAGCACTTCCACACCGCATTCTTCAAGGACGCCGAGTTCAAATAGCTCCACGGCAAGGTTCAGGCCGGTCTGGCCGCCCAATGTCGGCAGGATGGCATCAGGACGTTCTTTTCTGATAATACGGGTGAGAAATTCAGGCGTCAGCGGCTCGATGTATACCCGATCGGCCATTTCTGTATCGGTCATGATAGTGGCTGGGTTTGAATTGACGAGAATAACTTCATAGCCTTCTTCTTTTAATGCAAGACACGCCTGCGTGCCCGCATAATCAAATTCTGCCGCCTGGCCGATAACAATCGGGCCAGATCCGATCACTAATATCTTCTTAATATCTACGCGTTTTGGCATACCGCTTCCCCTTCTTTCTCTGTTGTTTCGATCATGTCGATGAATCTGTCAAACAAGTGATTGGCATCTTCCGGGCCTGGTGAAGCTTCGGGATGGTATTGAACCGTAAATGCCGGCAATGTTTTATGCTTCAGCCCTTCGATTGTGTCATCATTTATCGCGACATGTGTCACTTCAAGCTCTGTCTCATCAATGGAAGAGACCGTGTAGCCGTGGTTTTGGGCAGTCAAAGCAACTTTTCCTGTCGCAAGCTCTTTTACCGGATGGTTGGAGCCCCTGTGTCCGAATTTCATTTTTTCTGTATCCGCTCCGGATGCCAGTGCAAATAATTGGTGGCCGAGACAGATTCCGAATAAAGGCACTTTTCTGAGTATTCCTTTTATCATTTCAATCGCTTCCGGGACATCTTTCGGATCTCCGGGTCCGTTAGAAAGCATGACGCCGTCCGGCTTTAATTGAAGCACTTCCTCTGCCGTTACATTGTAAGGCACAACGATGACGTCGCATTTCCGTTTGTTTAATTCTCTTAAAATGCCGTGCTTCATGCCGAAATCAACTAACACGATGCGTTTGCCTCGGCCCGGGCTCGGATAAGCCGTTTTTGCTGACACTTGCGCGACTTGGTTTCTCGGAAGTTTGGTTTCTTTCAGCCGTGTCAGAACCGCTTCCACATCCTCATCACATGAAGCAAACGTTCCTTTTAATGCACCGGCTGTACGGATCATTCTTGTGAGCTTTCTTGTATCAATCCCTTGTAAACCCGGGATATTTTTCATTTTTAAATATTCATCAAGTGTATAAGCTGATCTCCAGTTGGAAGGCAGTTCGCATAACTCTTTTACAATGAGCCCTTTTACAAACGGTGTAATGGATTCAAAGTCATCCCGGTTAATGCCGTAGTTGCCGATTAGGGGATACGTCAGCGTAACGATCTGTCCGCAGTAAGAAGGGTCTGACAAAATTTCCTGATAACCGGTCATTCCGGTGTTGAATACGACTTCACCCGCGGTATGTTCCAGGCTTCCGAATGCTTTCCCCTCAAATACCGCTCCATTTTCCAGTACTAGTCTTCTTTTCATTTGACGAGTCTCCCTTCTTCATATGCAAGCTTCCCGGCTGCAATTGTCGTGACAGGCCAGCCGAAACATTTAATCTTGTTGAATGGCGTGTTTTTCCCTTTTGATAAAAATGTATCTTTGTCTATAGCAGCTTCTTTGTCCAGGTCAATGAGGGTAATATCCGCTGCCGCACCCGGTTTCAGTGTCCCGTACGGAAGGTTAAACGCTTCGCAAGGTTTTTTCGTCATATAGTCTGTGAGCTGCTTCAGCGACCAAGATCCGTTTTTTACGAAGTGTGTGTATAAAAGCGGGAAGGCCGTTTCTAAGCCGACGATTCCGAACGGCGCAAGCTTCATGTCCGTGTTTTTCTCTTCTTCTGTATGCGGCGCATGGTCAGTCGCGATGAAATCAATTGTGCCGTCTGTCAGCCCTTCAATCAGTGCTTCTTTGTCTTCTTTGCCTCGAAGCGGCGGATTCATTTTATAGTTGGTATCAAGCCCCGGAATATCCTCGTCACAAAGAAGCAGATGGTGCGGCGACACTTCGGCCGTAACGCGGATCCCAGCCTTTTTAGCGTCTCTTACGACTCTGACGGATTCTTTCGTGCTGATATGGCACACATGGTAGTGGCAGCCCGCAGCTTCTGCAAGCAGCACATCACGGGCGATGTGGACGGATTCACATATAGAAGGAATCCCGTTCAGACCTTTTGCTTTTGAGAAAACACCTTCGTGCACGCTTCCCCCGTAAATAAGGGAGTTGTCTTCACAATGGGCGACAATCGCTTTATCCGCAGCTGCAGCCCGCTTCATTGCTTCATACATCATTCCCGCAGTCTGGACACCGACACCGTCATCTGTGAAGGCAAACGCGCCTGCTTCTTTCAGCGCCTCAAAATTTGTCATTTCTTCGCCAATTTGTCTGATCGTGATGGATGCGTACGGAAGCACCCTGACAGATGCGGTTTCTTGAATGCGGTTTTGGAGCCATTCCATTTGCTCTTTCGTGTCCGGCACGGGTCTTGTATTCGGCATGGCGGCGACTGTTGTAAATCCGCCCCGCGCCGCAGCCTTCGAGCCTGTTTCAATGGTTTCTTTTTTCTCCCCGCCCGGCTCTCTGAAGTGCACGTGGAGATCGACAAGCCCCGGAGATACGAACAGCCCTTCAGCGTCGATCACCGTTTCCCCGTCTTTTGCTGTCAGACTGCCGATTTCAGTAATGACCTCCCCAGCCACACGGATATCCTGCTCGATTCTTTCACCATTTTCGTTTAACATCCAGCCGTTTTTAATGAGATAAGACATACGACGCTTCTCCCCTTTTCACATTTGTTTTCAGTGCTCTCTTTAATACAGCCATTCTGATAAACACACCGTTTTCCATTTGTTTAAAAATTCTTGATTTTCCGCATTCCACTAATGTTGTGTCAATTTCAACTCCTCTGTTCACCGGCGCGGGATGCATGATGATCGCATGCGGCTTCATGTTTTCAGCCCGCTTTACCGTCAGCCCGAATTTTTCCAAGTATCCTTGTTGATCGGATTCCATTTGGTGCCTTTCATTTTGAATGCGGAGCAGCATGACGACATCTGATGCGGCAATTGCTTCATCCGTTTGGACGCAGGTGCCGAACGTGTTTTCTGCATCTTGCCATTCCGGAGGCCCTGAAAACAGAACGTGCGCGCCCAGTCTTGACAGCACCTCGGCATTAGACCTGGCCACCCTGCTGTGTTTAATATCGCCGTGAATGGAAACCGTCAGGCCCTTAAAGCTCTGGAATTCCTCTTGTATCGTCATTAAATCGAGCAATGATTGGGTCGGATGCTGGCCGCAGCCGTCTCCCGCATTTAAGATCGGAATATTGACTTTGTCTGCCAAATCCTTGTAGTATTCATCTTCTCTGTGCCTGATAACGCAGGCGTCGACACCGATAGATTCAAGCGTTCTGATTGTATCGTATAAGGTCTCGCCTTTTTGAACGCTTGTGCTCGTTCCATCTAAATTCAGAACGTTCATGCCGAGTTTTTTTTCCGCAACCTCAAAGCTGAACCGTGTTCTCGTACTTGGTTCGAAAAACAAATTCGCAATGAATTTACCTGCCAGATCCGCGCGTGCTGTTCCCTCTTTGATCGCTTTTGCTTCACGCAGCAGTTCTTCGATCTCAGCAGTGCTAAGTTCGCTCATCGTCGTTAAATGATTCATGTTTTTTCCCCTTCCGTTTCAACTTGAAGGCCGTAAAAAACACCCCGGTCTCTGGACTCGGGGTGCGGTTAAAGAGAGAAGCAGCGTACAGCTTCTTCCCGTCATAACCCTTCCAAGCCTCTCTGGACTTTCTTTAAAAGGTTTAAATATGATCCTGTTCTGAGACGTCAGCCTCTTCTTCCTTTGCGTGCGGCAGAATCAGGTTGAGGATGACTCCGACGATTGCCGCCAGCGCCATGCCCGATACTTGAAAGCCGCCTTTAGATACTTGAATGAAAGCACCGCCTACGCCGATAACGAGGATGACGGATGTAATAATTAAATTTCTGTTGTTTTCATAGTCAATTTTGTTGTCAATCAGCATTCTCAAACCGCTGGACGCGATAATTCCGAAGAGCAGGAAGGAAACGCCTCCCATGACCGCGGACGGAACTGAGCTGATCAGCGCAGATACTTTGCCGACAAACCCGAAGCAGACTGCGATGACACCCGCGCCTCCGATGACAAAGACGCTGAAAACTCTCGTTATAGCCAGTACACCGATGTTTTCGCCGTATGTCGTTGTCGGCGGGCCCCCGATTAATGAAGCCATAATCGTCGCTGCACTGTCCCCCATAATTGAGCGGTGCAGCCCCGGTTTCTTAATGAAATCTTGTCCGACAACTTTACTGAGCACCATTTGGTGGCCGATATGCTCTGACATCGTTACGAAAGCAACCGGCACCATCGCCGCAGCAATCCCGAGTGTCACAGACGGCGTATAGTCCTTAAACGGAATGATGAACTCGGGGGCGGCAAACCATTTGGCATCAATGACGGGCTGGAAATCGACAATGCCTTGTGTAAGAGCGAACAGATACCCGCCTATGATGCCGATCAGCACCGGTATCAGGCTTAAAAATCCCCGTAAAAAGATGGCGCAGATGATGGTAATCGCCAAGGTGACGCCGGCTACACTGAAGTGCTTTAAGCTGTAGACGAGCTCCTTCGCATTCGGGTCCGCGTACATCGCCATGTTAACGGCCGTACTTGCCAGCCCGAGACCGATGACGATAATGACGGGTCCGACGACGACCGGCGGCAGCAGCTTCATCAGCCACCCCGTTCCAAGCTGCCTGATAAGCAGCGCGATCAAGCCGTACACGATTCCCGCCAGGAAAGCGCCGACCATGGCCGCCCCCGGCCCTCCCGTTGCTTTCACCAATATAATCGGAGAAATAAAGGCAAATGATGATCCTAGATAAGCAGGAATCTGGCCTTTTGTAATCAAGAGATAAGCGAGTGTCCCGATTCCGCTCGTGACAAGCGCCACTGCCGGACTCATTCCGACCAGTTTCGGAACGAGGATCGTTGAGCCGAACATGGCGAATAAATGCTGCAGGCTGAATGACAGCCAGGACAATGGGTTTGGGACATCCCTGACTCCCAGATTTACTTTTTTTTTACTCATGGCGTTTCCTCCTGATTGACGTCTCTTTAAAATGACTCTCAAATGGTATAAAAAAACCTCTTTGCTTTTTGCGCAAAGAGGCATACACAGTCCGGCCGCGTCATTACGCCCGGCTTTTGTGCGTTAGAAATCCTCTTTGCAAACTCTCTGGAATGCATTTAAAAAGGTGCTTTATTCATTTTCATATATGGCGACCATATCAGTTTGATCGACTTCGCTCAGCTGAACCATCACTTTTTCAGCTTTTGAGGTCGGAATATTTTTTCCGATATAATCCGCTCTGATCGGCAGCTCCCGGTGTCCTCTGTCAACAAGCACGGCAAGCTGTATGGATGACGGGCGCCCTACATCAACGAGAGCATCCATCGCCGCTCTTACTGTCCGTCCCGTATAAAGCACGTCATCGACCACAATGACCTTTTGGTCGGTAATGTCGGTCGGAATGTCGGCTCCTTTCACAAGCGGCTCTTCATTGCTCGTTTTTTTCGAAAGATCGTCACGGTACAGGGTAATGTCAATTTCCCCGACGGTCACGGGATTTCCTTCAATCTGCTCAATCCGTTCAGCAAGCCGTTTCGCTAAATAAATGCCTCTAGTTTTAATTCCGACAAGAATACAGTCATTCATTCCTTTATTCCGCTCGATCATTTCATGGGCAATCCTTGTTAATGCCCTTCTGATCGCCTGCTCGTCAAGAATAACAGCTTTTTGATTCACGCGTGACACCTCTCCATTCGTATATAAGAAGAAAAACCCCTCCTGCCAGAGCATAGAGGGGTTCCTTTCAGGACGAAACACATATATATCTTCCGTCCTATCCGTTATCCTTCTCAGCCTCTCTGGACTGTGTTAAAGAATCTATTCAGCTTTGTTTTATTATTTCAGAAAAGAAACTTGCTGTCAACGGCTATTTCTCAAATTTTCGATGAGTTTTTGCATATCTTCCGGCAACGGCGCTTCGAATTCCATATATTCGTCTGTCCGCGGATGCTGAAAGCCCAATACTCCCGCATGGAGCGCCTGGCCGTTAAAATCAATGGTTTTTCTCGGCCCGTATTTCGGATCTCCCGCTAAAGGGAAGCCGATATACTTCATATGAACCCGGATCTGATGCGTTCTTCCTGTCTCAAGGCGGCACTCTACAAGCGTGAAGTCATCAAATCGCTCCAGCACGTGGAAATGCGTGACGGCATTTTTGCTGCCTTCTCTCGTAACGGTCATGCTTTGGCGGTCTTTTTTATCTCTTCCGATCGGTGCGTCAATGGTCCCGTCATCATGAGAAATGATTCCGTGGACAACCGCTATGTATTTCCGGGTAACAGTTTTATTGACGAGCTGATTGACAAGTGATTCATGCGCCATATCATTTTTTGCGACCATTAACAGGCCTGAGGTGTCTTTGTCAATGCGGTGAACGATTCCGGGCCTCATGACGCCGTTTATGCCGGAAAGGTCATTGCAGTGCGCCATCAGGCCATTTACAAGCGTCCCCGTCACATGGCCGGGTGCCGGGTGAACGACCATGCCCCGCGGTTTATTCACGACCAACACGTCTTGGTCCTCATAATAAATATCCAAGTCCATAGGCTCGGCAAGCACGTCCAGCTCTTCGGGTTCAGGGACGGTCACCGTCACTTGGTCGCCGGGCTGCATTTTATAGTTTGCTTTCACTGACTTTCCGTTAACGGACACAAGGCCTTCCTTTACCCATTGCTGCACCTGGGTGCGTGACCAGTTTTCACCGGATGAAGCCAAAAATTTATCAATCCGCTCGCTTTTTTGTTCAGGCTGAGCGGTTATGTCAAATTGATTCATGTTATTGCTCCTTCTTTTTCCCGCTGTCAAACAGCATATGAATAAATAAAAGTATCACGCCGACACACAATGAAGAGTCCGCGATATTAAAAATCGGGTAATGATAATTAACGATGATGACATGGATAAAATCCACTACTTCCTGACGCGCCGCCCGGTCAATAAAGTTTCCGACAGCGCCTCCCAGCATTAAACCGAGAGAAATCCCGAGTAAAATCTGCCCTTTTGCATAACGCTGTATGTAATAAACGATACCGATGATCACGGCGACAGTAATCAAGTAGAAAAACCACATCTGGCCGGCTAAAATGCCCCATGCCGCCCCTGTGTTCCGATGCGAGGTGATATACAGCACCTGATCGATGACAGGTATGCTTTGTCCCAATTCCATATGGTTTACGACAAGCCATTTCGTCAATTGATCGGCTATGATAATTAAAAGAGCGATAAGATAATAAAGCACACACGTTCCTCCATTATACAGTTACTTTTATCCTTTATGAATTTTATCAATAAAAGATGCAGGAGTAAAGGCAGATCATCAGGCTCCGGGAAAACGCACGGAAACAGACGCTGTCATTCATACAGCGCCTGATCATATGCATACATCTCGGGCTCCCAGTAAGGAAGGGTTTTCTTTTCAAATTGGGCGGGATAATAAAAATCATCAGCGGTCCGCGCCGTCGGCAAAACCGCAAGCTTTTCAATCGGAATGGGGGCGCCGGTTTTTTCACAATAACCGAATGTATTGTTTTCAAATTTAGACAGCGCAAGAAGAACGTCCTGCAGTTCTTCTTTAATATGAAAGATCAGAGTTGCTTTTTGATTGTTTATTGAAGGTTCAACAGATGCTGACATTTGAAAGCAAGAATACTCAAATAATCTTGACTGGAGTTCTTCTTTCATCATGAGAAGCTCCGTATGGATTGCGGTCAGTTGATCATTCATTCATCACAACTCCTGCTCTTTGAGGTTATACCTCTATTGTTGCCCCCGCCGCCTCATCTGAAGCCCATAAGATTTTTCCTATCGTTCTAATCGATGACATTGCTGGCATGAAAAAAACGCCCGGTTCACACCGGGCGCTTACAAAACCATTATTTTTGATAATATTTTTCCACGATTTCCGCATTTCGGAGCGACAATGTCGGATACTTCGGATTGGCCCCGACATCTTTGGAAATCACACGGGACCGTTCACACATTTGGCCCTCCGCTTTTTTTACAGTTATTTTCCCTGTATCAAAGCTTTGCGCTTCATCCGGCGCTTCATTTTCATCTTTCACCGTCAGTTCAGAAACGATAAACAGCTGTGCTGTATTTTCTTTAATGGATGACAGCAGGTCACGATTTTCTTTGTTCGGATATAACGTCAGGCTCGCTTCCAATGATTTTCCGATAATTTTTTCGTTACGGGCTGTTTCTAACGCTTTTAACACGTCATTGCGCAGCTCCATGAAACGGTCAAATTTATCCTCAGTCGCTTCACTGTCAGGAACAGAGATCGTTTCCGGCATATCTGTCAGCTGAACGCTCGGTTCTTCGACAAATGATAAATGAGACCACATTTCGTCAGCCGTATGCGGCAGAATCGGCGCCGTCAGCTTCACTAACGCAAGCAGAGTTTCATAAAAAACCGTCTGCATGCTGCGGCGGTCCGGATGATCCGCATGCTCGATGTACACCACATCTTTTGCAAAGTCAAGATAGAAAGAGCTGAGCTCGATCGTGCAGAAGTTATGAATGCTGTGATATACAACCGCAAATTCATATTCATCATATGCTTTTTTCACTTTGTCAATCAGCTTGTTCAGTTTGATCAGCATATACTGATCCACTTCCCGAAGGTCTTTTACATCAACGGCGTTGACGCTCGGATTGAAGTCAAACAGGTTGCCGTGAAGGAAACGGAACGTGTTGCGGATTTTACGGTATACTTCTGCGACTTGTTTCAAAATATCCTCAGAAACCGGGTGATCGGCCTGATAGTTTACTGATGATACCCATAAGCGTAAAATCTCCGCTCCAAGCTGTCTAGCGATCTTTGTCGGATCAATGGTGTTGCCGAGTGATTTACTCATTTTTCTGCCGTTTGCATCAAGTGTGAAGCCGTGGCTTAAGACACCTTTATAAGGTGCATGGCCTGTGACGGCAACTGCGGTAGAAAGGGATGAGTTAAACCAGCCGCGGTATTGGTCTGACCCTTCAAGGTATAAATCAGCCGGACGGACGAGATCATCGCGTTCTTCAAGCACAGCCTGATGCGAAGAACCGGAATCAAACCATACATCCATGATGTCTTGTTCTTTCGTGAAGATGCCGTTCGGGCTTCCCGGATGTGTAAATCCTTCCGGCAGCAAGTCTTTTGCTTCTTTTTCAAACCAGATGTTTGAGCCATGTTTTTTGAACAGCTCTGAAACGTGTTCAATTGTTTCGTCAGTGATAACAGGCTCGCCATTTTCAGCATAAAATACCGGAATCGGCACACCCCAGACACGCTGTCTTGAAATACACCAGTCGCCGCGGTCGCGCACCATGTTGTAAAGACGCTGTTCGCCCCACTCAGGCACCCATTTTGTTTTTTTGATGGCATCAAGCAGGTCAGATCTGAAATCTTTAATAGACGCGAACCATTGGGCAGTCGCTCTGAAAATGGTCGGTTTTTTTGTTCTCCAGTCGTGCGGATAGGAGTGCGTAATGAATTCGAGCTTCAACAGCGCGCCATTTTCTTCAAGCTTCTCAGTGATCGGCTTGTTTGCTTTATCATAAAACATGCCTTCAAAACCAGGTGCTTCGTCAGTCATGTTCCCTTTTTCATCAACAGGGCAAAGAACCTCTAAGCCGTATTTTTGGCCGACGATAAAGTCATCTTCCCCGTGGCCCGGAGCAGTATGGACACAGCCCGTTCCGGCATCTGTTGTCACGTGCTCACCGAGCATGACGAGTGAATCTCTGCCGTACAGCGGATGTTCCGCAATAATATGTTCCAATTCTCTTCCTTTGTATGAGGCGATAACTTCCGGGTTCTCAAAACCGCATGCTTGGGCCACGTTTTCGATTAAATCAGTTGCGACGACATAACGTTTGTCTCCGGCTTTGATGACGCTGTATTCTAACTCCGGATGAACGGAAATTCCGAGGTTGGCAGGCATCGTCCATGGCGTTGTCGTCCAGATGATGAAGCGTTCTCCGTTTTCAAGAACGCCTTTTCCGTCTTTCACGTTAAACGCCACATAAATAGATGGAGAGCGTTTGTCCTGATATTCAATTTCCGCTTCTGCCAGAGCGGATTCACTTGAAGGAGACCAGTTAACAGGCTTCAGGCCTTTATAAATGTAGCCTCTTTTTGCCATCTCACCGAAAACGCGGATTTGCTGCGCTTCAAATTCAGGCTGCAGCGTGACATAAGGGTTTTCCCAGTCTCCTCTGACGCCGAGGCGCTTGAACTGTTCGCGCTGTCCTTCGATCTGCTGCCATGCATATTCTTCACAAAGCTTGCGGAAATCAGCAACGGACATTTCTTTCCGGTTTACTTTTTTGTTTTTCGTCAGCGCCGTTTCAATCGGCAGCCCGTGTGTATCCCAGCCCGGCACGTACGGGGCATTGTAGCCGCTCATTGATTTATAGCGGACGATAAAGTCTTTCAGGATTTTGTTCAGGGCATGGCCCATATGGATGTCTCCGTTTGCATACGGAGGTCCGTCATGCAGCACAAATTTCGGGCGGTCTTTCGTCCGTTCTTGAACAAGGCGGTAAATGTCCTGTTCTTCCCATTGTTTTTGCATGTCCGGTTCACGATTCGGCAGATTTCCTCTCATCGGAAAATCTGTTTTCGGCATCAGCAGCGTATCTTTGTAATCCATCTTCATTCCTCCACAACATTTTTCAGAAAATAAAAAAAGCCCTCTCATCCCATAAGGGACGAGAAAGCTTATCTCGCGGTACCACCCTTTTAGAAAAAGCGGCATATCCCGCCTTTTCCTCTCGAGCATCGTAACGTGATGGAACGTCCTTTCCTACTGTAAGTTCAGAAAGGAAACTAAAGGGCTGATCCACATGATTCCGGCCATCCCGGGCTTCCACCTTCCCCGGTTCGCTTTATAGCCTTTTTGAGTCATGACGGTCCCTTTCAATCGTCTTTTCATCTGAATTTATGAACGTATTATATTCGAATGGCCCTGAGAATGTCAAGAAAATCAGAAAATTATTCTTTTTCCTCAAATACCGCATCGACTTCGTATTCAAGCAGATGATCCCAATCATCATTTTTCAAAAGGTCGAGCTGCGCTTCAATCAGCATTTGGAAACGGGTTCTGAACACTTTTGACTGTTTTTTCAGCTCTTCAATTTCCATTGCGATTTTTCTTGATTTGGACAGCGATTCGTTAATGATGCGGTCAGCATTTTTTTCCGCTTCACGGACAATCAGCTTCGCCTCTTTCTGCGAGTTGCGTTTGACGTCTTCTGCGGCCTCTTGCGCCACGAGGATTGATTTATTCAGTGTTTCTTCAATATTGGCAAAGTGTCCGATTCTTTCGTCAAGCTCATTCACTTTCGCTTCAAGCTCCGCTTTTTTCCGGAGTGCGATTTCATAATCTTTTCTGACTTGCATTAAAAATTCATTGACTTCATCTTCATCATATCCGCGAAAACCTTTTGTAAACGTTTTGTTATGGATATCATTTGGCGTTAATGGCATATTGCCACCTCCATTTTTACATTTCAGTACGATTATCTAGTTCACATTATAAAACAAATACGGCACAGATGGAGAAAAAAACTGAAAAAACGACTCATTTTTGCCGTTCAAAAGTGACTTTCCACTTGTCTTTTTTCGTTTTTCCCTCAATTTTTGTCAAACTGCATCGGCCGAAGCCCCGAATGGAAAGCATGTCCCCTTCAGCAACCTGGTAGGACGGGTCCTCAACGGCTTTCCAATTGACCTTGACGAGTCCGTTTTTCACAAGCGCCTGCGCCTTTTGCCGGGATTGCCGGCTCATTGAGGCGCAAACGGCGTCGAGGCGCAATGAAGAAACCGTGTCATCTCTTATTTCGACATCCGAAGCGGGAATGTGAAGATCGGCGAGCGCAATTTTCTCAAGCTTTACCGGGGCTTTGCCCGCTTTGGTGAGCTGGACGCTGACAAAATCGGCAATTTCCCCGGAGACGATAAGCTGCACCGCTTTTTCCGAAAATACTAAATCGCCGAATTTCTGCCGCTTTAATCCGATCCCCATTAAAGATCCGAGAAGAGAGCGGTGGTCGATGCTGACGAATTTTTCAGCGTATTGAACCTCGAAAGCCTGGAGCTCAAAATCATCCAGTTCCGGCTCAATATAATCAGGGTATAATATCGCCCGTTTGCGCTCGGCCCGGTCATATCCCCCGAAAAACGCGAGTCCGCAGGCTTCACCGATAACAGCTTTTACAATCACCTGTTCCCGCGGATCTAAAAAATCAGTCAGTTTCAGCCGATACTGCTCCAGGACTATCTGTTTCCATTCAAGCGCCTGATCGATAAAAGGCCGCTCGTCCTTTCTGAAGTGCTGGTAAATATCGCTCATGTTCTTTCCTTTCTATGTAAAGAGGCTTGGCCGGTGCCAAGCCTGTATCAAACTGTCATTACGTATACATTGCGATCATGCGGTATAGGCCCCAAAGTCCTGTCGTGGCAAACCGAAGCACGATGATGGCAACAATCGGGGATATATCCAGCATGGCAATCGGCGGAATGATCCTTCTGAACGGCTCTAAATACGGCTCGCAAATTGCTGCGAGAAACCGACCGACTGCCGTTTCCCTCGTACTCGGCACCCATGACATAAAAATATAAATAATCAGGGCAAACGAGTAGATGTAAATTAAATAGCTCAGAACGGAAAAAATTTGATAAAGAATCATCCTGCTTTACCACCTCTGATGTTCGTCTTCAGATATGAGCTCCGAAATCGTGCCGGATACGTCAACATTATCAGGCGTGCACAGAAAGATATCTGAACCGATTCTTTGAATGTCGCCGCCGATGGCGTAGACAGTCCCGCTTAAAAAGTCGACGATTCTTTTCGCCTGATCATGCTGAATGCGCTGAAGATTGACGACAACTGCCCGCCTGTTCTTTAAATGATCGGCGATTTCCTGCGCTTCCGCATATACGCGCGGCTCACTCAACACCACTTTAGAGGATTTCTGAACACTTTGCAAGCTTACCACGTTTTGCTTGCCGGCCGTCTTTTGAGCGTAGGCAGGCTGTTTTTCTTTTTGCTGATCATGCTCTTCCGGATGATCCTGCTCGGTTTCGATATATTCGTACTCGTACTCCTCCTCATCCATTGAGAAAAAGTTTTTCAGTTTATTTTTCATGCTCACTTGTTTACACCCCCTGTTTCATTTCCGACTAATAAGGAGCCGATTCTGATAAATGTAGCGCCCTCTTCAACAGCAATTTCATAATCATTTGACATGCCCATTGACAGCTCCCGGCACGGTGCGTTCGCCTGGTTCAGCCCCTGCACACGGCCGCGGAGGTCCCGTAATTCCCGAAAACAGGCTCTGATCAATTCTTTATCGTCTGTCAGCGGAGCCATTGTCATCAGGCCCTCTACAGAGATGTTTGTAAACCCTGAAAGCTCCCTGATAAAGGGGATGACCTCTTCTGTTTTCATACCGTGTTTAGACGGTTCAAGCGATGTATTCACCTGCACAAAGCAGCGTACCTTATCTGAAGCGCGTTTTTCAATCTCTTTTGCCAAGGACAGTCTGTCTAAGGAATGAATATAAGATACGCGGTCAACGACAGACTTCACTTTTCTTGACTGAAGACTGCCGATAAAATGCCAATCCGGATTCCCCGTGATGACATCCTGCTTGCGGGCAAGCTCAGCATCCCGATTTTCTCCCAGGCTTGTAATTCCTGCATCAACGGCCTCCTGAGCCCTTTCTGTTGATACATATTTTGTAACAGCGATGATGGTCACATCCTCAGGGCTTCGGCCCGATCTGTTACATGCTTCGTTTATTCTTTCGTTTATATGTCGTAATTGATCAGCAACACGCAAGATTACTTATGCCTCCTTCATTCCGATAAAGGACATCATGCGTCCCGTTTTTCCTTTGTCGCGGCGGTGTGAAAAGAAAAGATCACGCTCTGTTTCCGTGCATAAACCGCTGACAGAAATGTTTTCTTCCGGAATGCCGCAATGTGTCAGAAGTAGACGGTTGACCTCTTTTAAGTCGAGCTTATATTGGCCTGCGCCCGTTTCACATACGGCTGATTCAGCCGAAAAAGGCAGCGCCCGGACTTCATTTATGACACGGTCATCTACGGTGTAGCACCCGCCGCTGATGGACGGGCCGATGACAGCCTGAATATCAGATACGCGGGAGCCTTCCTCGTCTGTCCAGCGTTCTGTCATGATGCGCCCAATTTGTTTGACGGTTCCCTTCCATCCGGCATGGGCAGAGCCGATAAGGGAATTCACAGGGTCATAAAAATACAAAGGCACACAGTCGGCAAAACACAGAGCCAAAAAGACGTCTTTATCTTTTGTGTAGAGCCCGTCCGTCCTGCGAAATGCAGCGGAGTAGTCCCTCGCTCCTTTTCCTCTGTCCCCGGCTGTCACTTTTTGAATGCGGTTTTCATGTGTCTGATCGGCAAATACCCAGGAATCCAGCTCAGAGCCGCATAAAGACGCGACGATTTCACGATTTTTAACGACATCACAAGCTTCATCACGGACATGCAACCCTGTATTTAACGATTCATACGGCGGATTGCTGACACCGCCGTTTTTCGTTGTAAATCCGGCGATGACCTTTGTGTTATGCTGATTCGCACGGTTCCAGTCTTGTATCATGAGTGCCGAGGGGGTGGTAAAACTAAACGGGTGATATGTATTCATGAAGATCCAACCTTTCGACAATCATTAAAAAAGCGTAATTTCCCACTCATTTTACCACAATTTAAAGCATTCGTTTAGCGGCTGACTTTAAAATGAATGAAATAAATGTGCCGGAAACATTGAGATTTCCGGCATTTTACAAGTAAAGGGCCGATCATGCTGAGCCCTTTGGTTCGTTTACACGCACTAAGATGACATCTTCTCCGATTTTAACTATATTTCGCCAAGGAATGACCATTTCCTCTTCTTTTCCGAAAAAACCGAGAACTTTTCCGCTGCCCCCTAAAATGATCGCCTGAATTTTACCCGTTGTGACATTAATGTCGATGTCACCGATGCTTCCGAGTTTTTTTCCGTTTGAAACGTTCACCACATCTTTTATTTGAAATTCTGAAATGCTGATCATCCGCATCACGTCCTTTACCGTTCTTTTTCTTATTATATGAGCGGCCGGGCCGAACCTTGTCAAGCAGGGCAATCTTTTTTGCGGCTGCACCAGGTGATGATAAATCTCAGCATGATTTTCGTATAGTCAATAAGCTCCTCAACGGACACTTCCTCGTTTACGGAATGGGCGTTCTTCAGGTCACCCGGCCCGTATATAACGCTCGGAATCCCGGCATCGTAAAGCCAGCCGCCGTCTGTTACGGTTTGTGATACATCTGTAACGGGCTCCTCTTCTTTGACGGCGCGGTGCGAAGCAGCCAAAACAGAAACCGCCGGATGATCAGGATCTATTTCCAGCGCCGGAAAAATTTCGCCCCTGTCCTCAATCATTGAAGAGCCTCCCCATTTGAAAACCGGTCTGTTTTCCCTCAGCCACACATCACTGTCGCTGATTCGGTTCACATAGTCTTCAATTTCCGCCGCCACTTGTTCATGTGTTTCGTTCGGATAAAAGTGGACGGTAATCCATAAGCGGCACTCATCCGCAACAAAGGCAGCGTGCCTTCCCCCTTCTATGACAGCGGGGTTGATCGTATTTGTGCCGGGGGCAAAGCCGGGATAGCTTTTCATTACCGACCAGTGGCGCTCCAGCTCTCCGAGGGCGCTGATGATCTTCGCCATTTTTTCAATCGCGCTTGCCCCGAATGTGCCGCCGCCCGCGTGAATCATATTGCGCCTCATTCCGTCGTGAAACGTTTTTGCGCTTTTGATTTCTATCCAGCCGGTAATCACTCCGCCCTGGCCTTGAATATGCAGGCTGCTTGTATCCGCAATAACCGCAAAGTCCGCATGATAACCGCGTTTGCAGCATTCAAGCGTTCCCGCTTCACCGACCTCTTCGCCAATGACGGACTGCACAATGAGATCGCCCGGCAGTTGTAAACCGGCTTCATGAATCAGCTTCAGGCAGAAAAGCACGCATGCGAGCCCGCCTTTCATATCAGAAGCGCCTCGTCCGATTAACATGCCATCTTTTATAAGCGGCTGAAAAGGGTCAGAATCCCAGTCTTCCCCGTTTTCTTCGGCTACGTCAATGTGTCCGTTTAGAATAAGGCTTTGATAATATTCGGAATCGGTCCCTTTTAACACGCCGACTACGTTCGGATCTTCAGGGTAGACATCCCATATATCGACAGAACAGCCCATTTCTTTTAAAAACCCGGCAACCCATTTCTGCGCGGATTTCGTATTTCTTGCGGGCGGCGCGGGGGTCGGAAAGGATATTAAGGTTTTGGCGATGCTGATTAAATCAGCCTGCTGTTCATCTGCTTTTTGTAACATCATATCAAGTTGGTTCATTGGAAATCTCTCCTTCTTGCTGTATAGAAAAAAACCATTTCAATGAATGAAACGGTTTTACAAAAGCGAAGAGGCGCGGCAATGTATAAACCGCCGCTTCTTCCGCTTTTTTTCACCGCTTCCCTCCGCTGGCATAATCCAGATCAGGTCCGTTAAGGGTTGAGACACACGCCTCTCTCAGCTGCCAAACAGCACCCCCAGGATGAAATGTATTCACTTTTTACACGGTTGACGTTTCTTTCGCCCGTGTTAAAAACGGCCGGTCATTGTTCCACATCACGCTGACCGGCATATCAAAAAAGGCAGAAAGCCGTTCATCAGAAAGCATGTCCCTTATCCCGCCTGAGGCGAAAACTTCGCCTTGTTTTAAAAGCAGCGCTTTATCAAATACCGGTAAAATTTCTTCAGCAAGGTGGGTGACATAAAGGATTGACGGCGCATGTTCTTTTCCGGCGATATATGTAATTGTGTCTAACAGCTTCTCCCTCGCCATAAAGTCAAGACCGGTCACCGGCTCATCCAAAATTAAAAGCTCAGGGTCAGCCATTAAGGCCCTCGCAATCAGCGCCCTTTGTCTTTCTCCTTGGGATAAGGTCTCATAGCGCCTGTCCGCGTAACCGATCGCGCCCATATCCTCCAAAAGCCCGATCGCTTTTTCCCTTACTTGTTCACTCGGCGTTTCGTATAAACCGATAGAGGCGTACGCACCGCTGAGCGCGATTTCAAATGCGGAATCCGCAGGATATAATTTGTGCTGAAGCCCGGCTGACACAAGGCCTATTTTTCTTCTGAGCTTATCACCGAGCTCTGTTTTTCCGAATGGATGGCCGAGCACCTGCATCTCTCCTGAAGTTGGAAAGTAATATGAGCATAACATATTTAACAAAGCTGTTTTTCCGGCACCGTTTAATCCGTACAGCACCCAGTTTTCATTTTTTTCAACATGCCAGTTTATATTTTTCAGAATCCATTTGCCGTTTCTTTTTAATGACACGCGGTCCAGCTGTAAAATCATTATGGTCCCCCCTGTATATTTATTTCAATTTTCTTAAAACTTTTATTGATTAGAATACATGACTTTTTAGCATACGTAAACCGGAGACATGAAAAAAGCCTTTAAAACAAAGGTTTTAAAGGCTTTTCCCGTTATTGATGGATGTTCTTATTCATTTGTTTAATGGCTGCCTTTTCGAGCCTCGAAACCTGAGCTTGGGATATACCGATTTCTTCAGCCACTTCCATTTGGGTTTTTCCCTGGAAGAAGCGTTTGCGCAAAATCATTTTTTCCCGTTCGTTCAGCCTTCTCATGCCTTCTTTTAAGGCCAGCTCCTCAATCCATTGTGTATCCTTGTTTCGCTCATCGCTGATCTGGTCCATTACGTAAATCGGATCACCGCCGTCGTTATAAATCGGCTCAAACAGCGACACCGGATCTTGAATGGCATCAAGGGCAAACACAATTTCTTCATGGGGCACTTCAAGAACTTTGGCGATTTCCTCTGCTGTCGGCTCCTTGCTTGTCTCACTGATTAACCGCTCTCTTACTTGAAGCGCTTTATATGCGATATCACGCAGCGATCTTGAGACGCGGATCGGATTGTTATCCCGCAAATATCTGCGGATTTCTCCGATGATCATCGGTACAGCGTATGTTGAAAACTTAACATTATGGCTTAGGTCAAAATTATCAATGGATTTCATTAGTCCGATGC
Source organism: Bacillus nakamurai (assembly GCF_001584325.1). Lineage (GTDB taxonomy): Bacteria > Bacillota > Bacilli > Bacillales > Bacillaceae > Bacillus > Bacillus nakamurai. The sequence continues at coordinate 145,709 of NZ_LSAZ01000041.1, read as the reverse complement.
AGCCGACCTGAAATAAGTCATCAACATACTCTCCTCTATTGTTAAACCTTTGAATGACGCTTAAGACAAGGCGCAGGTTGCCGTTTACCAGCTTTTCTCTTGCTGAATCATCGCCTTCATCCTGCAATTGCTTAAATAGCTTTCTCATCTCTTCATTCTTGAGCACCGGTAATTTGGAGGTATCCACCCCGCAAATTTCGACTTTATTTCTTGACACGTTTTTCCCTCCCAACAGGAGCTGCTGTACAACGTTAAGTATCTCCTCGGGTGGGAAAAATATGCACCTTCATTTTACAGAAAAAAACATCTGTCCAAGGTAATCCTTGCAGCAGTAAGGGTTGGCTGAAGGAAATTTTTTACACCATTTTGTTAAACTCTTTTCTAAGCCTTTTTATAATTCGTTTTTCAAGCCGTGAAATATAGGATTGGGAGATTCCCATCATATCAGCTACATCTTTTTGTGTCTTTTCTTCTTCTCCTACAAGACCGAAACGCAATTCCATGATCTGCTTTTCTCTCTCGTTTAATTGCTCTAGCGCTTTTTTGAGAAGCTTTTTATCAACATTTGCTTCAATGTCTTTTGTAATAATATCATCATCTGTTCCGAGCACATCTGAAAGCAGCAGTTCATTTCCGTCCCAATCAATATTAAGCGGCTCATCAAAGGAAACCTCTGAACGGATTTTATTGTTTCTGCGCAGGTACATTAAAATCTCGTTTTCAATGCAGCGTGACGCATAGGTGGCAAGCTTTATTTTCTTTTCCGGGTTAAAGGTGTTTACCGCCTTGATTAAACCGATTGTACCGATGCTGATCAAATCCTCGATATTGATGCCCGTATTTTCAAATTTGCGGGCGATGTACACGACAAGGCGTAAATTCCTTTCAATTAAAATGGCGCGCGCCGCCTGATCCCCGCTCGGCAGCTTTACAAGCAGCACCTGTTCTTCTTCTTTTGACAGAGGCGGCGGCAGTGCTTCGCTTCCTCCTATGTAATAAACTTCATCACTTTTCAGTCCGAGTTTCATCAGCCATTTATACCAAAGATATGTCAAACGCAGCTTGAGTTTTTTCATCTTCCTCCCCCTTCTAAATACCATGCGGATTGAGTATGATTAGTAACAGACTTTTACGTCAGGATACATGTTTCACCGCTTTTCCCATCAGCATTTTCGGATGAACGATCGCGTCAAATTCACCGTCTGCTGATAATTGTCTCGTGCTGATTCCGATCAGGCATTTCTCACATGCGATCATTTCATCTTTTGTTAAAATCGTGACGTAATCCGGCTTCAAGCAGAGTAAAAATTGATGGTCCTGGCCGACGCCCCTGTACGGGATCAGCCTGAGTTTTTCTGCGTGCCGGAACGAATCATCAAGCTTTTCGATCACCTCAAGCGGACTGGCGGTTTTGATAATGTCCATTTCCTTTTCCCCGAGAAGCGGGGCAAACTTATCAATATGAAGAATCATGACCGGCGTTTTCGTCAGCGGATCGTACAGCTGGTTCCCCGAATCCACCAATCCTTTCGCGTGGATCGTCTGTCCGCCGAATTCAGCCTGCACCCTGACGAGTTCATCATACTGAATGGATTTTGTTTCGATCTCTTCAATTCTTTTTTTCGAAAAAAACCACACAGCGGGAAATCCGATAACAACAAACATCCAGCTGATCGGATCACCGAATCCGGTCTGGCTTGTCACCATTACGCCATGCTGTACGATTGATTTTGTCTGCAATAAGGAATGAACACCGATCATTCCCCCGCCGACGAGGAACGTTGCGAAATAAAAGGCAAACAAATTTTGAAAAAAATACCGAAACCGTTTAAATCCGAAAGCCGTAAGCACGATGACAACTGAAAATGCCATTTTCCCCGCCGGGTGCTCCACAAGCGGCGAAACCGGGGTGAACATCAAAAGCACAATCGTTGAACCGATGAAACCGCCAGCCGCCACTCTTCTTTTTTTCACCTGGCGTTTTAAAATAAAGGCCGTCAATAACAGCAAAAGAGAATCAAAACAAAAGTTCAACAGCCAAATGACATCCAGATAGATTTTCACATCTGACCCCTCTCCTCTTTTGTCTTACATACCTGTTTCTCTCTCTTGTTTCATAAGTATAAAGCAAGCTCTGTGGGAAAGTCTGTCAATTAATGTTGAGGGGAAAGTACAATTTTTAAGGGATAATCGTTTTATTTGTCGAGGATGCCGGTTTGGTCATTTTGCTAGGTGTATCATCCGAAAAAGCGCTGCCCGTTTAATGGCAGCGCTCTTTTTTATTCGTTAATATAAAGTTTTCCTTTCGCTGTTTGTCTCGTTTCATTCCCGTAGTCATCTCTTACGATAACGTCAATTTTTGCTCCGTTCGCTTTAATGGAAGAGGTGGCCGTCCAGTATCCTTCATATCTTCCCGGAGAAATTTCTCTCAGCGGAAGCTCCGTTGCGTTTTGGGTACTCGCGCGCGCATTTGTCAGCGGCAGACGGATGACAAACGCTGCGTCTAATTTCTTTCCGCTGGAGAAAGCGATTTTCACTGATTCTCCGGCTTTTAATATTTTATCCTCTCCGGGAACTAACCCAGAAATAACGGGGGCGGTGAAATTTGCATCGATAACCGTCTTTTTCGTCGTTTTGTTTCCCGCTTCATCCGCAGCCGTGACTTTGATTTCATTACTGCCGTTTTCCAGAAGAATTCGGGCTTGGTATGAGCCGTCTTTCACCTCCGCTTTTTGGCCGTTCACTTTCACCCATTTCAAGTAATCGTCGGCAGCTTTTCCTTTTACGGTCACGGTTTCTTTATTTGTTTTATCTCCGTTTTTTGGATTATCAATCGTCAAATCCGGTTTGTCCTGATCAAGTATCACCGTGACAGGGCTGGAAGCGTCAGTTGATCCCCTGTCGGTTGACGATGATGCCGTCAGTCGATTGGCCCCTTTACGAAGTAATACATCAGTCTGGAAGGTGCCGTCAGCTCCGGCTTTTGTTTGAGCGGCTTCTTTTTCATCGTTGTAAAGACGGACAGCCGTCTCCGGAGAAGCGATCCCTTTTACCGTAAGTTTCTCCTTATTTGTAAATGATTTGTCCTGCGGAGAAGTAATCTCAGGCACAGATGCTTCATAGTCTACCAAAGCGCGGATCATATAATTTCCGTCTGATTTATCCGCTTTTGACCAGCTGCCGCCGATGTACTGCCAGTTTCTGTTTGAATACGTGCTTCCGTCATCAGCTGACAATCCCGGTGAATAAGGATCGGGTTTCGTCTGTACGAAGACGAGATAAAAATCCTTACCGACCGCAACTCCTTTTGAGCTGAGATCGACTTTTGTCCATTCACCGTTTCGGAGCGCTTCAGCCTTGAAAGGACCGGCGATTTTTTTACCGGGCGAACCGTCTTTTTCCGACGCGTCGTATACTTCTATTTGAAATTCCGTGCCGCCAGGAGCAGGCCAGTCTTCACCCCAAAATTTAAACAGCCCACCTGTCAGCATGCCGTGTTCTTTTCCGTCAGCGAGCGTCATCTTGACCGCAGATTTGCTGCCTGCCTCAAAGTACGACATTGCGGCTTCTTCCACACCGTTATCATAAGCAATTTCGCCTTCATAGCCGATATACGGCTTCAATTCGGCGTTTTGGGTGACATTCCCTTTTACATCAACAGAAAATTCGTTGTTGTAATACCCTTTCGCGGCTATTTTGATGGTATAGGAGCCTTCGTACGCCTGAAGCGAATATTCCCCTTTGTCATTCGTAACCGCCGGTTCAATCGCAGCATCCTCGATGACATACAGCGTGGCGCCTTTCACCGGTTCTCCCGTTGACTGATTGATGATTGTGCCTTTTAACGTGCCGGATGGCATTTTTTCCAGCATAAAGTCTGCCTGTGCCGTTTGATCTGATTGAATGGAGACGCTTTCTGTTTTTGGCTGATACCCGTAAGCCTCCGCTTTCAGCGTATAGCTGCCCGCTTTATGAGAAAGGATGTATTTGCCGCTTGCCGGGTCTGAATAAACGGATTTTCCCGTCTCAGCAACACTGACTTGCGCTCTGAGCGGAAGCAGGTTTGTTCCGCGTTTCACATCTTTTTCTGCTGATGTTGCCGCCGGTTTCGCTTGTTTAGGATTAACAGCTTTTTTCTTTAGTTTGCCGGACGGCTTTTGTATACCGAGTTTATTTTTTTTCATCTTGCCGAGAGAGCTGGCTGAGAGGCTGACATCATCGATATACCATCCATCTTCATTTACCACTTCATCGGACTGCACATTAAACATAACTTTAATGTTTTGGCCTTTATATGCCGATAAATCAATTTCTTCATCAGCCCAGCCTGCCGAGGCTCCATTGTAAATACCGGCCTGCTCCCAATTCGTTTTCCCTTCTGGCAGCACAAACACATACCCGTAATCAAAAAATTCTTCGAGCTTGTGCCAGCTTTTAAACTGCAGGAACAGGTGCCCTGTATCCGGCACTTGAATCGGAGGCATCACCAAATTCATGTTGGCTGAATCGGCGTAAGGGCCTGACAGATTCGTCGCATATACTTTTTCTCCGGAAACTGCTGCGCCGGGACCTGAAATCGGAACGCCCCATTCCCATTGATCGTGTGTTCCGTAACTTGACCAACCGGCGGGCTGCGATTCAAAATCCTCTTTGTACCCCGCGGTAATGCTCGGTTTAATGGAAACCCGGTACGTGTCAGATTCCGTCGAATGGCCGCCAAAGTCCTTTATCGTCCATTTGTAGCTTACAGAGTTGGCGGTTATGTTCGGGATTTCCGCTTGATATGTTCCCTTTTTTTGATCTCCGCTTTTTTGTACCGCGGTGATCGTTTTCCACTCTCCTTCATCAAACTGATAGGAAAGTGTGACCTCTGTAACGCCCACATTGTCTTCGGCTGTGACAGTTAACGGAAGACTCGCGCCTTGATAAGCTTCTGAAACAGGCTCATGCTGATATACGGGCGGTTCGTTATCTTCACCTGCTGTCGACACCTGCCCTTCTATTTTCCCGATTCCGTCAGTTACAGCCGAAACGGCGTCAAATGCATTGACCAGACCGTGGCCGTAACCGTTATTCGGTGAATCCGGAAAGACGGAATCGGTCAGCTTTTCTGCTGTGCGCGTCAAGACGTCTTCCATTTCATCGACCGTAATAGAGGCATTCGCCTGCCTCAACAGTGCCGCTGTTGCCGCCACATGCGGGCCGGCCATAGAAGTTCCGTTCCAGCCGCCTTCATATATTCCCCCCGGCACTGATGAACGGATATTGACTCCCGGAGCCGAGATATCCGGCTTTGTCTCATTATACGGTGAAGGGCCTTGAAGTGAGAAATCAGCGAGTTTCTTTTGGCTGTCGGTAGCACCTGTCGCAAATGCTTCCGGATAATTGGCGGGATTGGCAATCGATCCCGGTCCTCCGGGTGTAAACAGGTCTTCATTTCCCGCAGAGAATTCCGGAAAAATGTCAGCCGCTCTCCACGCTTTAACCATATCCCTGTACCACTCGTCAATTCCTGAGCCGCCGGCCCAAGAATTATTCACAACGTCCGGCGCCATTTCAGGGTGCGGCTTTCCGTCTTTATCTTTTGGCGCCAACACCCATTCACCGGCATCCAAAATGTCGGCATCAGTCCCTCCGTCATCCGAGAAAGCTTTTACCGCAATCCATTTTGCGCCGGGAGCAACGCCGATTTGATTTGAGCCGTCAGGTTCAGAACCCGTCATTGTTCCGGTCACATGAGTGCCGTGGTCAAGGTCGTCATAGGGAGCATCTTTTTGGGACACGGCATCATACCAGTTCATTTCATGGTTCGGCTGAGCGGGATTGTTAGGGTTGTAGCCGCGGTATTTCTCCTTTAATGCCGGATGATCCCACTCAACTCCGGTATCAATGGACGCAACAACCGTACCAGTGCCGTCATAGCCTAAAGCCCAGGCTTTAGGCGCATCGATTTGGCTGATATTCCATTCGATACCGTCTTTTGCTTTGATCACTTTTTGTTTTTTCTTCATTTGAAAAGGTACGGATGATTTTGTCAGCTGACGCTTTTCATTCGGGAGCACTTTTTCTACTTCAGGAAATGAAGCGACTTTTTCCATTACCTCTTTCGAAGCACGGACAGCCATTCCGTTAACAATATAATAAGAATGAATATGGTCTGCCTTGCCATTCTTTTTTTGTTTTTCCAAGTAAGTTTTTATGTTTTGCTGCGCATCATCAGCTGTCACCTTTAAAGAAGAGACAACGGCCGAACGTTTTTGATATTCTGTTTTCGCGGCTGAAAGCGAATGTGACTTGGCTTTCTTTTCGGCCGCCTTGGCAGCTTTTTTCGTATCAGCCCGCTCTTTGAATTTAATGAGAAATGTGACTTTATCATTCTTTTCAAAACGTTTCTTTACAGAATCAGAAATCTTATGCTGGATGGCCTTCGATGAAGAGAGTTCTTTTTTTAAAGAAGCCGCTGCTTGCGTGCTGTTCGCTCCGGCCGCGCCCGGAAAAAGCAGTGAGCTAACGACAATGGCGCTTAAAACGGAGCCCGTCCACTTGTTGCTCGTTTTTTTCCTCAATCGTATCCCCCCCTTATTTGGAAAAAGAATGAAATTTTGTCGCCCCTCCTTTAAAATTGGAATCGTTTGTCATTTCGATGTTGTACGTTAAATGTAGACAATCTCCTATTCAGATATTGTCGTATTCTGTCAGAAAGCCATATGAAACTAAAAACGCTTCAATGGTCATGTTTCATGCATAGGGATAAAGAATCTTTTTTGTTTTTTGAATCGGAGGACATGGGGAAAAAGACTGCCGATAGAGGAAAGAAAAAAGGACAAAACCATGTGGTTTTGTCCTTTTACATCAGCCGCGTTTGTTGCGGTTTCTTAAAAATGTCGGAATATCCAAGGCATCATCCGCCGGCTGTGATGTATGGCGGTTTGCCGTATTTTGATGATGCTGCGTTTCTTCACGCTTTGGCTCACGCTTAGCAGCATTTTGGTTTTGCGATTTTAATCCCTGGTTTAATGTCGGGCGCTGCGGTTTTGAATCGTCCTTTTCCTGTTCAATAAACCCTGTTGCAATGACGGTGACGACAATTTCATCTTTCAGGTTTTCATTGATTACTGAACCGAAAATCATATTCACGTCAGGGTCAGATGCAGATGCGACGATATCCGCAGCTTCCTGCACTTCGTAAAGGCTCAAGTTCGTGCCGCCTGTGATGTTCATCAGAACACCTTGCGCTCCGTCAATTGCCGCTTCTAATAACGGGCTGGAAATGGCTTTTTTCGCAGCTTCTGCCGCACGGCTTTCTCCGGTTGCAATTCCGATTCCCATCAATGCGGAACCTTTATTGGACATGATGGTTTTGACATCGGCGAAATCCAGGTTGATCAATCCAGGTGTCGCGATAAGGTCTGAAATACCTTGAACCCCTTGGCGAAGCACGTTATCAGCTTCACGGAATGCTTCAAGCATCGGCGTGTTTTTGTCAACAATTTCAAGAATACGGTCATTCGGAATAACGATCAGCGTATCCACCGCTTCTTTCATTGCTGTAATTCCGCCTGCCGCCTGCAGCTGGCGCTTCCGTCCTTCAAATGTAAACGGTCTTGTCACGACTCCGACAGTCAGAGCGCCTAAATCCTTTGCGATTTGGGCAATAACCGGCGCGGCTCCCGTTCCGGTTCCGCCTCCCATTCCGGCTGTAACGAAAACCATGTCAGCGCCTTTTAACGCTTCTTCGATCTGTTCTTTGCTTTCTTCAGCGGCTTTTTTGCCGACTTCAGGGTTTGCACCAGCTCCAAGACCCCGCGTCAGTTTTTCACCGATCTGCATTTTCACTTCCGCTTTTGACAGGTTAAGAGCTTGTGCATCCGTGTTCACCGCGATGTACTCTACACCCTGCACTTCGTTTTCAATCATTCGGTTGACCGCGTTATTTCCGCCGCCTCCTACTCCGATTACTTTAATTGATGCTAAGCCGTCTATGTTTGTTTCGAAATCCAACATGCTAAATCCTCCTAATCTGCCGAATGACTATCTATCTATTCCCAAAACATGCTTAATAGTTTTTTCATTTTGCTCGGTTTGTTCTGTTCGGCTTGTGTTTTTTGTTTTGCTTTAGGCCGCTGCTGTGCCTCTTGCCGCTGATGATGCTGTTCTTCGTGTGAAACCGCAATTTCCTGCACGGCTTCCTCCGGCATATGAAAGCCTATTTTTCTTCCTTGGATTCTTGCGTTTCGGCAGGCGAATTGTATCAAGCCGACACCCGTCATATACTGAGGGTCTCTCACGCCGATATAGTTCGGGCTTGCGACTCTTACATTGTGCCGCAGCACGTCCTGAGCCAATGAAAGAACCCCGGGCATTGCGGCCTGTCCTCCGGTCAGCACAAAGCCGCCAGGCAAGTCGGTAATCCCCATATGTTCGATTTCGGCTGCAGCAATCTCAAGAATCTCTTCCACTCTTGCTTCGATGATATTGGCGATTTCCTGCTGCGTAAAAGATTGCTTTTGATTCGTTCCTATGATGGTGACTTCAAATACTTCATCTTCTGAAGCCTCATCATAAAAAGCATGTCCGAATTGTTTTTTTACTCTTTCCGCCTCTTCGGTGGACGTCCGTAAACCGATCGACACATCTTTTGTGATGTTTTCGCCCCCGAGCGGAATCACGGTGGTCGCTTTAAGGTGCCCCTGTTCAAAAACCGCAACCGTCGTTGAGCCGCCGCCGATGTCAATCATTGCGACGCCGAGGTTCTTTTCGTCTTTTGATAAAGCCGCCGAACCGGCCGCAAGCGGCTGCAGGCAGATATCCGTAATTTCGACCCCTGCTCTCTCCACACAGCGAAGTAAGTTATGTAAGATCGTTTTTGAGCCGGTAATCAGCGTACCTTCCACTTCCAAGCGGACACCAAGCATTTTTTTCGGATCTGTAATTTCATCTCTTCCGTCAACGATAAACTGTTTCGGAACGACGTCAACGATCAGCTGCTCATGCGGGATCGAAACGACCTGTGCCGCCTCCATCACCCTGCGGACGTCTTCTACGTGGATCTCTTTGTTTTCACTTGAAACAGCGACAACGCCGTTCGTATCTTGAATATTAATATAATTTCCATTAACGCCGACAATGGCTTTTCTCAGCGGAAAACCTACCATTCTTTCAGCTTGGTCAAACGCTTTTCTTATAGAATGAACGGTTTCATCTATATCAACGATTGAGCCTTTTTTCAACCCTTCAGACGGTACATTTCCCACTCCGATAATGTTAAGGGAATCATCTGTCATTTCTCCGACGATCACTTTTGTATTGGACGTACCGATGTCAAGACTGACGTAAAGTTCATTGTTGTTCATTCTATGGCACCTCCTCACATTTCGATCAATTCTATTCTATTATTTGCGGAACAACAATACAATGAATGTGGCTTTACAAGTGTGTAACAAAAACAACAGCAACAACATATTCTTAATCTGATTTCTCACAATTTATGTTTATTGAAACTATTCGTTATATTCTATGTATATCCTCTTTTATATCACATTTTTTTTATTTTTTTTGAAGACGGCCCACCTTATCAGAAGTTTTCTTTTGATGGCGTCATATTGTGCAATCACTTGATGCAAATATACCCGCTTTATACAAGTCTACACTAAGATGAACCTTCAGAAAAGCTATAGATATTGCCAGAATCATACAAAAAAAGAAGAAACAGGAGGAAAATTCCAAATGCAATGCTAATCTCATGACCCGTATTCATTGCACTGAGAATTTTCCGCTTGTCTATCAGCCATATCTTCAGCAAAAAACAGACATAGTCATAATTATCCCGCTATCGGTTATATCGGCTGCCTGTGCTGATTTTAATAGATTGTTTTGAAGGGTCACAAAAATAGGTCTTTAGACTTATTTCATCAATTCCCTTTCTTCTTATCAGCGTTACCCTTGTTAAATTCTTCAAAATATGTAGCGACTTCTAAATGGATAATTCCCTTTTTTCCATCCAGCTGCGAAATAATAGAAGGATAGGTTTTCATTTTGCTTGCAAACGTCTTAATAGAAGCCGTAACCACATATCCGTCGTTCATATACAGCTTGATCCGGTCATTGTCCATTTTTGCCGGCGTGTAATAAATTTCAGAAATCGACTGTTTTAAAGAACCTGACAGCTTTTCAAGCTCCTTCGCCATCCTGATCCGTTTTTTCCCGTTTGTCCAGTTTACTAAAATCGGCCCGGCGTCATCCGGAGTGACTTCGCTCGGCAGTACGGTGCCGTTTTCCAGCACTTCATAATACACGTCGTTTTTTTGTAAATACGCGATGGTCTTATACTCTTCGATGCTGATGTTGACTTTGTTAGGAAAGGCTTTTGTTATCGCCGCCTTTTTCACCAGCTTGTTTTGCTCGATCTTTTCTTCTGTTTTTTTCTTATTCAGACTCCAGAATTCGGTTTGGCCGTTATGAATATCAGAAAGCGCGGCAACCTCTTTTGCAGATACGTTTTCGTTTCCGGAAACGGAAACAGAAGATACTTTACTGATCGGCATCTGCAAGTATACGATAATCAGCACCATCATAAAAAAGAGCAGAATAAATGAAATGAGACGGCGGTTTGCTTTTTGTTTTCGCTGCTCTTTAATTTTCGGAATCCGTTCTTCAATATTTACGATTTTTTCTCTTTCATGATTCGGGTTCACTGCCTGTCCACCTCACTAAGAATGAAACAGCTTTACATTCGTCTGATTGAAAAACAAACGGCATGCCGTGATGCCGTTTGCCATTTGTTCAAAGTATATCACATGAGCTCGTGTAAATCAGAGAACCATTTAGCGATTGCCGATGATTTCAACTTCTGTGTGCATTTCCACGTCATATTGCTCACGGATTGTCTTTTTCACGTAATCAATCAAGTCCAGGACGTCCTTGGCAGTCGCTCCGCCGGCATTGACGATAAAATTCCCGTGCATTTCGGACACTTTGGCGCCGCCGATCTGATATCCTTTTAATCCCGCTTTTTCAACGAGGCTTCCCGCATGGTTCGGCAGCGGATTTCTGAATATGCTTCCCGCGCACGGGCTTGAGTACGGCTGTGTATTTTTTCTGTAGTCTTTGTTATTTTGCATTTGCGCTGTAATCGCTTCACGTTCCTTTTGCTCAAGCTTAAGTACTGCCTCAAGGCAGACGCCGGGCCGTTTCTTTTGCAAAATAGACGTTCTGTAGCTGAAATCCATTTCTTCATTCGTGAGCCATTCGATGGAGCCGTCTTCAAATAAAATACGGGCTTTTACAAGGATTTCACTCATATCCGAGCCGTGCGCGCCGGCGTTCATATAGACGGCTCCGCCGATTGATCCGGGAATTCCGGCCGCAAATTCAAGGCCGGACAGCCCCTTTTTACTCATGGATGTAGCCAGGCGGACAACTGAATAGCCTCCTCCGACCGTTACTTGATCACCGTCAAGCTCTAAATGGTCAAGACCGGGTCCGAGTTTTATGACAACTCCCCTGATGCCTTCATCAAGCACGAGCAGATTTGATCCGCGTCCGATGACGGTCCATGGCAAATCATATTTTTTCACAATATCCATAATATCTTTGACCGCTTCCACCCGATTGGGAATAATCAAAATATCGGCCGGTCCGCCAATTTTCATCGTTGTATGATTCGCGAGCGGTTCTTGTTCTAACACTTTGCCGACTTCGCGGTCTTTTAATTCCTGTATCACGTTCTTCATCGTAAACCTCCGCATTCCAATTGCACTTCTCTTATTTTTTAATATCTTCCATAATACTGTACAGTCTGGCTGCCGCATCTGGAACACCGAGTGACTTTGTCCGCTCACTCATGTCCTTTAGTGTTTCTTCATTCATTACGATCCGGTCAAGAGCGGCAATCAGCTTTTCTCCGCTAAGCTCGGTTTCTTTCAGCACAATTGCAGCGTCATGCTGGCTGAGCGCCTTCGCATTGACCTCCTGATGATTGGCTGTAACGTACGGGCTCGGAATGAGCACGCTCGGAATTCCGAGTGCGGTAATCTCGGCGATTGTTGTCGCACCGGCTCTTGCCACAATCACATCAATTGATTTTAAGTACTCCGGCATTTGGTGCAAAAACGGTTTTGTCACCATATTATCCGCGGCTTTGCCTTTCAGCTCCGCCGTTACCTTTTCATAATGCACTTCTCCGGTAATATACAGCACTTGATAAGGCCTCGTTTTTAATTCTTCCTGCATGTCAATAACGGCGCGGTTAATAGGGGCTGCGCCTCTGCTTCCGCCAAAAATCAGAACCGTTTTTTGATTTTCTTTCAGTCCGAATTCGGTTAATGAGCGGCCTGTCTTAATTGAGACGACTTCAGATGCTCTGGGGTTTCCCGTAAAAACAACTTTTTCAGCAGGGAAATGCGATTTTGCTTCTTCAAAGCAAATCGCTACCTTATTAACATATTTCGAGAGAAACTTATTTGTGATGCCCGGAAGGCTGTTTTGCTCATGAATAATCGTCGGGATCCCCATTTTCGCAGCCGCGTATACGACAGGTCCGCATACATAGCCGCCCGTCCCGATGACAGCATCCGGTTTAAATTCTTTTAAATACGATTTGCTCGTCTTCACGCCTTTTAAGAAACGCATGACGGTTTTTACATTTTCAAAAGAAAGTTTTCGTTTAAAGCCCGTAATTTCAATTGAACGAAACGGAATGTTTTCCCGTTCGACGATTTTTTTCTCAAGGCCGTTCTCCGTTCCGATATACAAAAATTCCACATCCGGATGACGGCGCTGCACTTCTTTAATAAAAGCCAGGGCCGGGTAGATATGTCCTCCCGTACCTCCTCCGCTTACTGCAATACGCATTCGTATGTCCCCCTTAATCACATAGCGATAACCCTGTTTTTTAGGACAGGGTTATTGATGTTGTCTGTTTTTTTATATTACGAATATATCATGAATTTTGAGGTAAGATACAGATCAATACCTCGAATACCGGCTGACATTTAAGAGTACGCCGACGGCCATAAGCATCAGTGTCAAAGATGAGCCTCCGTAGCTTAAAAACGGCAGCGTAATCCCTGTCACCGGAATGAGGCCCGTCACAACACCGATATTAATCATGACTTGAATGGCAATCATCGAAATAATACCGATGGCGACGAAGCTTCCGTATAAATCCGGAGCGCCGAGTGCGATTCTGACGCCCCGCCATAATAAAATACTAAACAGCAGCAATATGAGCGTACCGCCGATGAAGCCAAGCTCTTCTGATAAAATAGCGAAAATGAAATCGGTTTGCGGCTCCGGCAGATAAAAAAACTTTTGCCGGCTTTGGCCGAGCCCCATCCCGAACAGCCCGCCGGGACCTACGGCGTACAGCGACTGAATGATCTGAAAGCCGCTTCCAAGCGGGTCCTCCCACGGATTTAAGTAAGAGGTGATCCGCTTAATCCGATATGGAGCGGACAGGACGAGGGCCGCAAACCCGCTTAGTCCGATCAGCCCGAGAAACGCAAAATGAGCGATGCGCGCACCGGATACGAAGATCATTACGATACACGTGCCCACCATAACCGTCCCCGTTCCGAGGTCGGGCTGGCACATAATGATAATAAAGGCAGAAAATACGATTCCGAGGGCGGGAATGAATCCGCGCCTGAATGACGTAATGTTCTTCTGTTTTTCAGAAAGAAATTTAGCCAGAAACGCAATCATCGCGAGTTTCATAAACTCCGAAGGCTGAATGCTGAACGCTCCCACACCGATCCAGCTTCTTGAACCGTTCCGCACCATTCCGACTCCCGGAATCAAAACGAGCACGAGCAGAAAAAAACAGATAATCAGAAGCAGTTTCGACCAAGTCCGCCATGTCCAATAATCTACGTTCATTATAAAAAACATGGCAATGACGCCGATCCCCGCAAACAGCAGCTGCCGTTTCGCAAAGAAAAACGAGTCTTCAAATTTATAATCCGCCCATACCGCACTTGCACTGTAGACCATAATTAATCCTATTGTTAAAAGCAATAACGTAATAATGACTAATAACAAATCAGGCGCTGTTTTTTTAGTAGTCAAAGCAATCGACACCCCAAGCATAAGTTCATTAGGGCTGCCGAAATTCTTTAGACAAGCCCTTACTTAAGCATATGCACGGCATCTATAAACATGTCACCGCGTTCTTCAAATGTTTTAAACTGATCCCAGCTTGCACACGCAGGTGACAAGAGGATGACGTCACCTTCATTTGAGAGCGCAAACGCCGCAGATACTGCTTGTTCAACATTATCGACACGTTTGACATGTTGTATTCCCAGCTCGGTGCCCAGTTTTACAAGCTTTGGCGCTGTCTGTCCGAACGTAAGGATCGCTTTGACATGTTCCATATACGGTTTTAGTTCATCAAAGCCGTTGCCGCGGTCAAGTCCGCCGGCAAGCAGAATTACCGGACCTTTAAACGCAGAAAGCGCTTTGCTCGTTGCTAAAATATTCGTCGCTTTGCTGTCGTTATAAAATTTACGTTCTTGAATCGTTGTCACATATTGAAGACGGTGCTTCACTCCCGTAAAGCTTGTCAACACCTTTTGAATCGCTTCATTTGATGCGCCCGCCGTTTTCGCGGCGGCGACGGCGGCCAGAATATTTTCTAAATTATGCGCGCCGGGCAGGACGATGTCATCTATAGGAAGAATCGCTTCATCGTTAAACATCAGCATTCCGTCTTTTATGAATGCGCCGCTTGAGAGCGGATGATGAACTGAAAACGGAACCTTGCCGGCTTTGCCCGATTCCGCAAGCCGCACCACTGTTTCATCGTTTTGATTGACGATGGCCGTATCGCTTTCAAGCTGGTGAAGATACACCTTCTGCTTGGCCTTCTCGTAATTTTCACGGCTGTGGTGATAATCTAAATGGGCGTCAAATATGTTTAAAATCAGGCTGATTTCAGGTCTGAACGCATGCGTCCCCATAAGCTGAAAGGAAGAAAGCTCCGTGACGATCCATTCATCTCCGTCAGCGTGATATGCCACCTCACTGGCGACGGTGCCGATATTGCCTGCAATCAGCGCTTTTTGAGAATCAGCCTTCAGCATTTCATAAATGAGCGTTGTTGTTGTTGTTTTGCCGTTCGAGCCTGTGATGCCGATGAATTTTGCGTTTGTTATATAATATGCAAGCTCAATTTCCGTCCAGACCGGGATGCCTCTTTTTTGCGCTTCCTGCACCATAATATTTTCATAAGGAATCCCCGGGTTTTTGATCAAAATAGTAATGTCATGCTGATCAAAAAGTGACGTCGGGTGCTCTCCGCAGATGACTTCGATCCCTCTGGCAGAAAGCTTTTGGGCGGGTTCGTTTTCTTCAAAGGCTTTCTGATCGTTAACGACGACGTTAATGCCTTTTTCTTGAAGAATTGACGCTGCCGCATACCCGCTTTTTGCCAGTCCGAGGACTAGAAAGTTTTGTTTTTGCAAAAAAAGTTCTTTTTCCACTTATAACCACACCTCGATGTAAATTCCTAAAACGGCAAGCAACAGTCCCGCAGTCCAAAATGTCACGACGACTCTCCATTCAGACCACCCGACCAGTTCGTAATGGTGATGAAGCGGACTCATTTTAAAGATTCGTTTTCCTGTCGTTTTAAAGCTGATAACTTGTAAGATAACAGATAAGGTCTCAATCACAAATACTCCGCCGATAATGACAAGCAGAATTTCAAGTTTTGTCAAAATGGCAACCGTCACGATCGCTCCGCCAAGCGCAAGCGAGCCGGTATCCCCCATGAATACTTTGGCGGGATGCGCGTTAAATACAAGGAAACCGAGAACAGCGCCGACAACGGCAACTGAGAAAATCGCAACATCATATTGTGATTGGTTCCACGCCAAAATAGCAAAAGCGCCAAACGCGATAGCCGCAGTTCCAGACAGCAAGCCGTCAAGACCGTCCGTCAGGTTGACGGCATTCGAGCCTCCGACAAGCATAAAGAGTACGAGAATAAAGTATCCCCAGCCGAGATCGATTGATAGATGAGTGCCCGGCACCCGGATGTCGGTTGCAAAATGGCAATAATGATATACTCCATAAAATATGATAGCGATAATGATCTGACCGATCAGTTTCTGCTTGGACGTTAATCCCAGATTCCGTTTCATGACAACTTTAATATAGTCATCTAAAAAGCCGAGAAGCCCGTAGCCGATTGTGACAAACAGCAGAAGAAACATTTCCGGGCTTAATTCCGAAAATTTCTGCGTCATAACAATAGCCGTAATGGCGATTGATACAATGATCATGACCCCGCCCATCGTCGGCGTCCCTGATTTTTTCATATGTGATTTCGGCCCTTCTTCTCTAATACTCTGGCCGAATTTTAACCGTCTTAAAAACGGGATAAGAATCGGAGATATCAGAACACTGATTAAAAATCCCATTATAATTGTAAATAAAATCACTTGCTCAAGCATTGCTCTTTTCTCCTCCCGTTTCGTTCAAACGACATACGTATTTATCATATTCGCATTGTTTCCCCGTATGTGAAATTCTTTTCAATTCCCTCATTCATAACACTCTTTCCTGTTTTACTTTTTATTCAGCTCCACGATAGCTTTCCCCGCTACTTCGGCATCATCAAAGTCAAATGTTTCAGTGCCGATTTGCTGATAGGTTTCATGCCCTTTGCCGGCGATCAGCACGACATCTCCCTTTTTCGCATTGGCAATGGCGAAAAAGATTGCCTGCTCTCGGTTTGCGATACTGTGATAGTAGCAGCCTTCGACTCCTCTTTCCATATCTCTTAATATAGCCAGCGGGTCCTCGCTTCTCGGGTTATCTGAGGTGAAAATCGGTTCATCGGCGATACGCACCGCGATTTCCGCCATTTTCGGGCGTTTCGTTTTGTCTCTGTCACCGCCGCAGCCGACGACGACGAATAGCTTGCCCTCGGTCATGTCTTTACAGGTATTCAGAACGTTTTCAAGACTGTCAGGCGTGTGCGCGTAATCGACAACAACAGGAAACGGCTGATCCTTATTCACCAATTCGAAACGCCCTCTGACGCCTTGTAATTCTTCAAGCGCGCTTGTGATCGTTTCAAAAGGAAGGTCTGCGGCAATCGCCGTCGCAGCTGCTGCCAGCACATTATACACGTTGAACTGACCGACGAGAGAAACCGTAATATGTTTCGTTCCTTTTGGCGTTATAAGCTCAAAGCTTGTGCCTTGCGCGGAAATTTCAATATGTTTCGCCATCACATCGGCATCGTTTTTAATTCCGTATGTAAGGATATGCGCCGCCGTTGCTTTTTCAAAATATGCACTCGCCTCATCATCAGCGTTTAAAACGGCGCGCTTCGGCTTCTCATGGTTAAAGGCGCCGCCCAGCTGGGAGAACAGAAGGCTTTTTGCCTGCCTGTATTCATCCATCGTTTTGTGATAGTCCAGATGGTCTTGGGTCAGATTCGTAAACACGGCGATATCATAATCGCAGCCGTGCACCCTTCCCAATGAAAGAGCGTGCGACGATACTTCCATAATGGCTGTGTCGACATGCTCATCATTCATTTTTTTGAATGTCTTTTGAAGCGTGACGCTTTCCGGCGTTGTGTTTTTTACCGGGAATGTCTCATCGCCGATTTTAATGTACATGGTGCCGATTAAGCCTGTCTGTCTCCCTGCTTTTTTGAACACCTCATCCACCATATGTGTCGTCGATGTTTTGCCGTTTGTGCCCGTGATGCCGATGAGCTGAAGCTGTTTCGTCGGCTGACCGTAAAAGGCGTCTGACAGGACACTGAGCGCGCGCTGTGAGCGGCGGACAATAATAACTGGGACACTGACGTCAAGCTCTCTTTCAGCGACAATGGCAGCTGCTCCGTTTTCTTCAGCTTTTTGCGCAAAATCATGCCCGTCTACCGTGTACCCTTTTATACATACAAAAAGACTCCCTTTTCTCACTTCCCTGGAGTCCATCTCGATTGAAGTTATATCAGGGTCATGAAAGTCATTTTGAACAGGTTCGGTCATTAAATATGTAAGCAGCTTTGTAAGTTTCATTGTATCAAACCTCTCAGAAATTCTATTCATTCTTTTATCATGATAACCGTTTATGAAAGTCAGAACGGTTTTTAAACATACAGTTCATATTTTAGCGTAAAAAAAAGGATACATCCAGTTAATCTTAAAAGTTATCTTCTTTTTTTCTCTTTATGATAAAAGGCAGCCGAAAACAATCGGCTGCCTCATCAGACTCAATCTTCACTCAAATAAACCCGGATCTTTGAGCCTTCTTTTACTTTCGTTCCGGCTGCAGGTGATTGTTTGACAATTTTGCTTCCTTTTCCTGAGGAGTCTATATTCAAATTGACAAGCAGCGACTCAAGATCAGAGACAGACATCCCTACAACATTCGGAACCTCTATTGTTTTTGTGTCGGGCCATTGATATTTTTTCTCGATTTGATTTTTTCTCGGTTTAATGCCGAGCTCCGGCAGGCTGTCTCTCATAATGTTTCCGACGATCGGCGCGGCGACGGTTCCGCCGAATTGAATCGTGCCTTTCGGGTTATCAACTGCAACGTAAACGACAAGGCTCGGGTCGTCAGCCGGCGCAAAGCCGATAAACGACACAATGTGGTTGTTCTCAAGATATTTTCCGTCTTTTACCTTTTGTGCCGTACCTGTTTTGCCGCCGACACGATATCCTTCCACAAAGGCATTCCGCCCCGTTCCTTGGGCGACGACGCTTTCTAAAGCGAATCTGATCTGTTTTGACGTTTCCTGGGAAATAACTTGCCTTTTCGCAATCGGTGATTGTTTTTTAACCGTTTTTTTCGTGACGGGGTCAACCCATTCTTTCGCGATAAACGGCGTGTAAAGCGTCCCGCCGTTTATCGCTGCAGATACAGCAGCTACCTGCTGAATCGGCGTGACGGATACCCCCTGTCCGAAGGCGGTTGTTGCCTGCTCGACCGGTCCGACTCTGTCAAGCGGGAACAAAATCCCCGTTCCTTCCCCTTGCAGATCAATGCCGGTTTTTTTCCCAAAGCCGAAGTCCTTTATATATTTAAACAGCTTTTCCTTTCCAAGCCGCTCCCCAAGCTGTACGAACCCCGGGTTACAGGAATTTTGGACGACTTCGAGAAAGGACTGCGAGCCGTGGCCGCCTTTTTTCCAGCATCTGAGGCGGGCGCCGTCCACCTCGGCAAACCCCTTGTCATAAAACTGATCTCTTTGCAAATTCACTTTGTGCTCTTCAAGGGCGGCTGCCAATGTAATAATTTTAAAGGTTGAACCCGGTTCATACGTGCTCCATACCGGCAAGTTTCGGTTGTACACGGACGGTTCCACTGATTGATAGTCAGCGGGATCAAAATCAGGTCTGCTTGACATTCCGAGAACTTCTCCGTTTTTCGGGTTCATGGCGACCGCAATCATTCCGTCCGGATTGTACTTCGCCGCCGCATTGTCGAGCTCTCTTTCTATAATAGTTTGAACCTTGGCGTCAATTGTCAGTTTCATATCGAGGCCATCCTTCGGCGGTGTATAGTCATCAGCTTCGTCCGGCATTTTTTTCCCTTTGGCATCTGTGTAAAACTTCACCGATCCTTTTACGCCTTTTAAATCATCGTCATAATAGGCTTCCAGCCCGAGAAGGCCCTGGTTATCAATACCGGCAAAGCCGAGAACATGTGATAAAAAGCTGCCGTACGGATAGTGGCGGATACTGTCTTCTGCCACATAGACCCCCTTTAAATCAAGCGCTTTGATTTCTTTTGCTTTTTTATTTGAAATCTTCCGGCCTTCGGGTGAAATTTTTTCAATGGAAGTTTTCTTTGTAATGTGCTTATAGACTTTTTCTTCCGACATATTTAAGACTGATGCGAGCAGCTTGCCCGTTTTGATTGGATTTTGGATTTGACGCGGCACGACAAATACAGTCGGCGCACTTTTATTTGTGGCCAGTTTGACGCCGTTCCGGTCAAGAATTTCCCCCCGCTCCGGTTCAAAGGGCAAATTCCGGCTCCAGGAATCTTTAGCAAGCGAGGTAAGCTTTTCTCCCATAATAAATTGGACATAGCCTAATCTAGTATCAATGATCAGAAAAATGATCACGCCAAAAAGCAAAACAAATAATAAACGTTTCCGAACCGTTACATTTGAGACGCGCAAGGGACCGTTCACTCCTTATTTAGGCTTGTTTACAATTTATGCCTGAGCTTGGTCACTTAGAACGGCGTATCAAAAAAGAAGCCCGCAGCATCTGCGGACTTTCTTTCTCTTTAATCAGGATTTTTGAATTTCACCTTAATTACGGTGTTTTCTTTTAATTCTTTTCCTTTTTTCACACTCTGGCTTACAGCGTACCCCTCACCGCTCACATCAATATGAATGCCTGATATTTTACTGAACTGGAGCACTTCCCGCCTCGACCAGCCGGACATATCCGGCATGATTATCTTTCCGTCTGTTTTTAAGAAGATCTTCTGTTTTGTGATGATGTCTTCCCCGGCTTCAGGATATTGCTCTTTAACGGCAACATCGCTGCCGATGACAATCGGCGTAAGGTTTTCGCTTTTGGCTTCCTTCTCCGCACTTGTTAGCGTTTGGTCTGTCAGATCAGGCATCTTCTGAGTTTTCGTTTCTTCTTTATTCGAATCAGACGAGTCAGTCGGGTCGATATTCAAGTAGTGCAGGCTGTTTTTCATCGTCGGGTTAAAGATCTCTGCAACAGGATCCGAGCTGCTTTGTCCCGCCTTTAATTGCGGCTGCTGCACGGCTACATAGATGACAAGCTTAGGATCTTTTTTCGGGGCCATGCCCATGAACGAAAACACATAATTGCTCGTTCCTTTTAAGTATCCGCCCGTTCCGGCAATTTGCGCAGTTCCGGTTTTTCCTGCCACATCAAAACCTTCAATTTTATAAGGCTTCCCGGTTCCGATATCTGAAGTGACGACCTCCCCCAGCAGATTCCGGACCTTTTTGGCCGTCTCGGCTGAAATCGGCGTACCTACTTGTTCAGGCTTAGTCTGCTTGACAACTTTTTTCGTATCCGGGTCCACAATATGATCAATGACGTAAGGCTTCATCATTTTGCCGTTATTTGCAATCGCCGTCACCGCTTGAAGCTGCTGAATCGGCGTTATTGCGGATGCTTGGCCGTATGCCGTAGACGCCTTGTCAAAATCATATTTAAAATTAATTTTACTTGACCCTTCTCCCGGCAGATCAACGCCAGTTTTTTGATAGAATCCGAACTTATGCAAATACTCATTAAATCGGTCAAAGCCGAGCTTTTCATTTGCCAGCTTGGCGAAGGCAACATTTGACGATCTCATGAGCCCGTCATGGAAACTTGTCATGCCCCAGCCAGCCCCATTATTCCAATCTCTTACTGTACCGCCGCCAACCTTATACGTTCCTGATTTATATTCCTCATTTGCATTAAATACGTTTTCCTGAATCGCTGCAGCGAGCGTAAAGATTTTCATCGTCGAACCCGGTTCATACGAGTAAGAGACTAGGTCGTTGTAATAATTGGTGACATTTCTTATATTCGGATCAAAACTCGGGCGCTGCCCCATCGCGAGCACCTTTCCGGTTTTCGGTTCTACGACAGCAGCCATGATTTTTTTCGGTTTATATTTTTCCGCCGCTTTTGTCATACTGTCTTCTAAAAAGGTTTGAATTTTCTGATCAATGGTTAAATATACATTGTCACCATTTTTAGGTGCAGTGATTTTCTCTTTGCTGTTCGGAAGCCTCCAGCCGGATTTATCACTTTCATATGTGACAGAACCGTCGTGCTCCGTTAAAAAGTTGTTAAGTATTTTTTCAAGCCCTAATGAACCTTGAATTTGGTTTGTTTTCTGGTCGACATCGGCATAGCCGAGAACATTTGACAAAAATACGCCGTTCGGGTAGTAGCGTTTCGTATCTCTCAAGAAAGAAATGCCCGGGAGATTCATTTTTTCGATCTTTTGTTTTTTCGCATACGAGATGTCCCGGCCGGCTGATCCGAATTCTACCTGTTTCGCGCCATCCCTGTTTAAAATATCAAGAATCTCGCTTTTGTCCATGTCAATGACCGTGGACAGTTCTTCCGCTGTTTTCTCTTTATCCTTGACATACTGAGGCTTCATCTTTTTATCAAGTACGGCAATGAGCTTATAAGTGGCCGTATCTTCAGCCAGCACTTTGCCTTTCCGGTCGAGAATAGAGCCGCGGCTCGCTTCAATCGTCCGTTTCTTTTCATGCTGCTCGGTCGCTTTTGTCGCAAGTGCCTCTCCGTTCGCTTTTCCAGTTATTTGAATGTACGCCATTCTTCCGAGAATGACAAAGAAAAAGAGAGCGAAACAAATACTGAGTATCGCTGCTCCTCTGTTCATAAACTTATTTTTTTTCGGCATGGGTTATCATTCCTGTATGTTTTTCACTTTTTTGTCTTTCAAATTCAAGCCGTGTTTTTTTGCGATATCCATCATTCGCTGAGGCTTGCTTAGGTCACCTGCCGTTTTTTCGAGGTCACCGATCTGCTTTTTTTGCTCAGAAATTTGCTCCTCCAGTTTTTGCACTTCAATATTTGATTGATATGCCGCGTATGCTTTGGACACGATAAAAATTGATGTGCTCAGCACGGCAATCGCAAACAGGACGAGCAGCACCTTTTCTCCGAGTGTAATGGAAGCCCTCTTTTTGACAATCACCTTTTTTTCGGGACTTATCACTTGCCGCTGTTGTTTTTCTTGCTGGTAAGCTAAATTGCTCATAGGCTGATGACCTCCTTTAATGTTGTCATTTGCTGCCCGTTATTTCCGTTTTTCAGCAATACGGAGTTTAGCTGATCGGGCGCGGTTATTTTCCTTAAGTTCCTCTTTTGACGCCGTAATGGGCTTTCTCGTAATGAGTTTTAATTCAGGCTCAAATTCTTCCGGTATAACAGGAAGGCCCGGCGGCAGTTCAGGAAGTGATGATTTCTCCTTAAATGTCGTCTTGCACATTCTGTCCTCCAGCGAGTGAAAGGTGATTACAGATACCCTTCCGCCCGGCTTCAGCACCTCTATCGCTTGCAAGAGGGCCTCTTCAAATACTTTAAGCTCATCGTTTACGGCGATTCGAATCGCTTGAAATACGCGTTTCGCCGGATGTCCCCCGCTTCTTCTTGCCGGAGCCGGTATCGCGTCCTTTATTAGATCGACCAGTTGGCCGGTTGTTTGAATAGGCGATTTTAATCTTGCCTCTTCAATTTTTCTGGCGATTTGCTTGCTGAACTTTTCTTCTCCGTATTTAAAGAAAATCCGCACAAGGTCCTCATACCGCCATTCGTTTACGACCTCTTTTGCCGTAAGGGCGGCCGACTGGTCCATCCTCATGTCCAGCGGTGCGTCATGATGATAGCTGAATCCCCGTTCCGGCGTATCAAGCTGCGGAGAGGAAACTCCTAAATCAAATAAAATTCCGTCGACGCTCGTAATGCCGTGTTCATGTAAACATTCTTTTAAATAACGAAAGTTGCTTTTCACAAGAATAAGCTGTCCTTTATAATCGGACAATGTTTCCTTTGCGTTCTCCAGCGCCGTGTCATCTTGGTCAAAAGCGACTAACCGCCCTTTTTCCGATAACTGCTGTAATAAATATGTACTGTGCCCGGCGCCTCCAAGGGTGCAGTCTACATAGGTTCCGTCCGGTTTGATATTTAAACCGTCGACGGTTTCTCGAAGAAGTACTGTTTTATGCTGAAACATTTGTGTCGGTCCCACCTTTTATCAGGATGAATTGAATTGTCAGTTGTTAGTGTGTGATGCACGAAGATCCATTATATATCAAATCCAATCATGTTTTCAGCAATTTCAGCGAATGAATCTTCTTGCTCTTCTGTGTATTGTTCCCATATTACCTTACTCCACAATTCAATTCGATTGGAAACCCCGATGACAACACATTCTTTTTCCAGTTTTGCATAGTTCAGAAGAGATGACGCAATATTAATCCTTCCTTGCTTGTCCAGGTCGCATTCGGTCGCCCCGGAAAAAAAGAAACGGGTAAATGCGCGGGCGTCTTTTTTGGTGAGAGGAAGAGCCTTCAGTTTTTCTTCTATCAGCTTCCATTCATGCATGGGATAGCCGAAAAGGCATTGGTCAAGCCCTCTGGTCAGCACAAACTGCTCACCCAGGCCTTCTCTGAATTTTGCGGGAACGATCATGCGGCCCTTTGCATCGATTGTATGCTGGTATTCACCCATAAACATGATAAGGACCCCCACTTTCTCCCCTCAGCTCACCACTATCCGCCACTTCTCTCCACACCCTCATTTTACACTGTTTACACATAAAAAAAAACCCTGAACTATTCAGGGTTCATTAAAACTTTGTTTCAAAGTTTGACAATTTGATGTTGGTTTTGAAAAGAAAATGGCAGATGCTTGAAGGTTGTGAAGAATTTTGGACCGTACCGGTTAAGATAATACATCAAATTCCAAATCCGCTCCTGCGGCGCACCCAGCGGTTTGATGCTATTTTGTATTCTTTCATAGTCACGCAGCACGAATCCTTCTTTTTCTTCAATTCGTTTTGTCACCGTCCGTTCTAAAAACGTGAGCTGATCTTGAATGAAAGCGGCATTTTTCTCTAAAAGCGGCTCCAGGCTTGAATCGACTTTAAGCGCTTGTTGTCTGGCAGACTTGTGGATGGCTTCGATCTGCGCCTTGGCTTGCTCCATCACAGCCGTAAACTCTTCCGGGATTTGCGCCTCAAAATAAGTATCCTTAAAACGATCAGTCCCGCCTTCGATTGCTTCCTTAAGCGGAATATTCCGTTCTTCCAGCTTCTTTTCAATATGGCGTTCAAGAATCGTAATATTGAGCCTCGGCACAACCGGAGTCATCTTTAAGCCCATCAATGAAAATGCCTGTTTCAGCTCGCCCCAATAATTGACTTCACCGGGACCTGCGATAAACGCGAGGGTCGGGATGAGAAACTCCTGCATGAGCGGTCTTGTCACGACATTATTGCTGAAGCATTCCGGTTTCTCTTCCATATGGGTATGGAGCTCATCTTTTGTCCACTTCAGGTCAAGCTCTTTAATGACAAAAACGCCGTTTTCTTTTTCAACTAAAAAGCGTTCGCCTTCGTACTCGTAAAACAGATTCGCCTGTTCTTTTCCCGATTCAATAATCGGATTGTAGCCAGCCCCGCGCATGATTTGCTGCTGGTTTGATACTGCGTCCGCCAATTCATCATTGTGCTTTAATATGTGCTGAAACATCGCCGTTTCCAGCTTTTTAATGCCCGGATCTCCTGAATTGACAAGAATAAGCCCTTCTTCTTGAAAAAGATCGGCAATTAAGAGCTCAAAAAAGTCCGTGAAGGTCTCTGATAAGCGTAAACATCGGTTCACGTGCTCAAGGAGAGCGTTTGTGTGATCTGTTTCTTCAAACGAGGCGAACACGTCATCGATCCACGCCGCGCATTTTTCTTGATCGAGCACGGTTTTAGCCGCCGACGTTTTTTTCCAGTAGGATTGCGGCAGCTTACATTTAACGGGGCCCTTTTCGTCTGATGAAGTATGAACATAATTGATTTCTTCCAGATCGTGATCTTCACCCGCCACCCAGAAAATCGGGGCGACAGGAACTTGCAAAGCTTCTTCCTGCTGTTTGGCAAGTACGATAATGGAGATAATTTTATGTATGGTGTAAAGAGGCCCTGTTAAAAGACCGGCCTGCTGTCCGCCTACTACAGCGGCGCTTGACGGATCTCTTAATTTTTCGATGGATGCCTGCATGGCTTCGGAGTGAAATTTTTCGTGATATGAGGATAGATAATCCGCTAATTCCTCTCTGGCAAACGACCGTGCGGACAGATCCTGAAGCCTCTTTTGCCATACGCCCTCAGAATGAATATCATAATCAAAAAATGAAGACATGTTTTCTCCATCTATATAATGCTGTACAAACTTGTTTTGACTTTTGATGGAAAGTTCAGTTAGCTGCATCTGTCTGGAACTTCCTTTCTCCAATAAATAGTTAGGTTTCCGAAATGAGTATAGCATGTTACCCGGAAACCTCAAAAGACTTTGTTTCAGTTTCCTTCTAACGCTTTTATGCTGCCGTATAAAAACGGCAAATGAACAGCTTTCAACCCGCGGTTCCCGGCTTCTTTTACAAGATAACCGATAATGGCATCGGCCTCTGTCTGCCTTCCCGCCATCACATCGACAAGCATGGAAGAGTGATTATTTTTCGTTTGCCTGCAAACCCCGCATACCCGATTCCACGCTTCGTCACTGTCGTCAAGGCGTAAAATCGCCTCCGCTTCTTCAAATACCTTTCTCATATATTCTTTGTAAGCAGCACACGATAACAGCTCTCCATTTTTCACGCGCAATAATGCGGTTAACGGGTTGATGCATACATTAATGATCAGTTTTCCCGTTAACAGCCGATACCAGTCGGTTTCATAATAAACGGGAAAATCCGAATGCATGCCGCAAAAGATGTTTTCGAGGGCTTCCGGCCGCGAGCCGCGGAACGTGCTCCATTTTACCGCACCGATTCCGGTATGTTCAACGGCTGTATCTGATTTTCTTACAGCTCCGTGTTCCACCGTGCCGACATAAAGCGAATGGTCCGTGTGCCAATGTTCTATATCGTGTATATGCCCCATGCCGTTTTGCAAAAACAAAACATTTGTCGCTTTTATGTTCATTAGGCTCGGTAAAACGCCGCTGAGCTGATGCTGTTTAACGGTTACGATCAGAAGATCATATCCGGAAGCAACGCCTGCCGCAGCTCCGCACTCGGCATTGAACTCTTTTCCGTCTTTCACCAAGCGGATGCCGCGGGCATTTATGGCGTCCGTCTGCTCCTGACGCCTCGTGAAGACCGTTACATGATGTCTTAACGATAAGTAATAAGCACACAGCAGGCCCACCGCTCCGCCGCCGATAATTCCGATTTTCACACTTTCACACCCTATATCTGCATTTTTCCATATTATCATAGCAGAACCCGGGGCAAATTACTTCAATTTCGTTTCAGCGCAAGTATGATAAGCATCTTATAGTTGGAATTTTCAATTAAAGCGTTTACAATAATGGTAGAACACAACAAAGGGGGAGCTTGTGTTGAAAATAGAGCGATTGCTCATCAACTTTAAAACACTTGAAGAATTTAAAAGGTTCAAGGAATACGGGATGCAGGAGCTGTCGATGCTTGAGGAGCTTCAGGAGAACATCATTGAAAATGACAGCACCTCGCCATTTTACGGGATTTACTTCGGGGATAAACTAGTGGCGCGAATGAGTTTATATCAGGTAAACGGCAGCACGAATCCGTATTTTGACCAGCGTCAGGACTTTTTAGAGCTTTGGAAGCTTGAAGTTCTTCCGGGCTACCAAAAAAACGGCTACGGCACGGCGCTCGTTGACTTCGCCAAATCATTCAGAATGCCGATCAGAACAAATTCGCGTATGAAATCGGCGGATTTCTGGGATAAAATGAATTTCGAGCCTGTCAAATATGATATGGCGCGAGACAAAGGAGAAAATCCTTACATTTGGCATCCTGATATGGACGGCGAAATGACATCAGGGGAATCAGCATAATAAAAAACCGGCCGGGACACTGCCCTCAGGCCGGTTCACTTTATATGCCCTGCGCCGATTTTTTATGTCTTTCATCCTCTTTTGAATCCACCATTCTCCTCGCTCTGTCCATAATGTCAATCAAAGCTTTATAATCCTCTTCCGTCATCTCCAGCCTGTTTCTCAAGGTTTCATTTTCCTCGCGCAAATCCTCTACCTCTTTTTGCAGCGCGCTCAGCTGCGCCGAGAGCTTTTCTTTTTCATGATGGACATCCTCGGCAGCCGGTGACTCTTTAAATTGCTGAAGAAACGCAATGACATCATCAATGGATAACTCTCTTTCTCCTTCCGCCCGGCGGACCGGAGATTGTTTAACGGCGCCCGGCAGATTGGCGGAGTGCACGCCGATTTGTTTTCTTAATTCTTTGCGCTGCTTTTTGGCAAGCTCTATGCCTGGCTGGTATTGCTTTCTAACATAAGAATTCCACCTGAACCCGCAGGCGGCAGCAGTTCTCGTCAAAGCTCTGCCGACTTCCTCAAAAGCGGAAAGCTGCGTCCCTCCTTCCCGAATGTGCCGCAGCACCACTTCGGCCAGCAGCAAATCTTCATCTTGTGTCCAGGCATCTTGTCTCGTTATGGTCAATCGTATCCCCCTCCATATTTGCTCGTTTACCTCATACATATGCCGCTGATAGATTAGATAGACTATTGCCGCTCACAATTTTTTCGCGCAGCCAAACGGAGGGAGAAAAAAAGAAAAGCGCAGGAATCAAATTCCCGCGCTTTTCTTCATACATTAATTGCTTTTAACATTTATGTCTTTGCCGTTGTATGATCCGCATGCTTTACATACACGGTGAGACAATTTCATCTCTCCGCATGACGGGCATTCTGTCATACCAGGTACATTTAGTTTGAAATGTGTACGGCGCAATCTTTTTTTCATTTTAGAAGTTCTTCTAAAAGGTACAGCCATTATTCCCACCTCCTTAAAGAGTTAAGATTCATCATCTTGTGTTAAGAGCTTTTTCAGATCCGCAAGTCTGGGGTCGATTTGATTTTGCTTGTCTTCCTCAGAAATCACTTGCCAATCTTTCCCCACTTGGGGAGCGGCTCCTTCTTTTTGTTCAGTTTCACAAAAGATTTGCATAGGAATTTCTAAAAGAATCTCTTCTTTTACGATCGGAGTTAAGTCGACAGTATCGTCTTCTGCAATATGAACGTCCTCATCTTCTATATCATCCGTCTTATGAAATCTAAACAGTTCTTTTGTCGCGATTGTAAATGGATACGGCACATCAACTAAAGTTCTTGAGCATGGCAAAATCATTTCGCCTGAAATTGTAAAGTCAAACGAAACCTGCTTGGATTCAATCTCCGCGCGGCCCTTCACCCTGACAGGGGAAATGCGGCGGATGTCAGAATTCAATTGTGTCATCTCATTTAACTCAACTGTTTCATCAAACTCAAAGCTCTTTTTAGCCATTTGATGAAGCTGATAAATCGTCCATTTCATTTGTATCACCTCAGGAAAGCAACAAACATGATTATAGCTTTTCAGAATGTTTTTGTCAATATTTTTTCTTTACAGCATAATGCCGCCGTTATGCAATCGTTGACAGCCGGATGGGCTATGCATACACTAAACGAAACGGACGCAAAATGCGTTTCTTTTGCAAATGTACCACACGAAGCAAAACATAGCAAGAAAGGCGGAAGATTTATGAAGGCAGTCGGACTGGTTGTTGAATATAATCCCTTTCATAACGGACACCGCTATCATGCCGAACAAGCAAAAATCAGCACTGGAAGCAGCGTGGCTGCGGCAGTGATGAGCGGTCATTTTTTGCAGCGCGGGGAACCGGCTGCCGTCTCAAAATGGGCACGAACCAAGATGGCGCTGGAAAACGGAGTGGACCTTGTCATTGAGCTCCCCTATATGTATGCCGTGCAAAAAGCGGAAATATTTGCGCGGGGAAGTGTTTCGCTTTTACACCAATTAGGCTGCAGCAGCTTGTTTTTCGGAAGCGAAAACGGGCGGATTGAACCTTTTATTGAGGCGGCCGAGTCATTCGGCCGGCAGGAAAAAAACTATAATATTATAGTAAAAGAAGAGCTCAAAAAAGGCGTCAGCTATCCCGCCGCAGCCTCAAAAGCATTTTCAGCCATTTTCAAAGATAATCATATGCTCGACTTGTCAAAGCCAAACAACATTCTCGGTTTCCACTATGTATCCGCGATACGAGCGGCCGGCTCTTCCATGAAGCCGCACACGACCGCCAGAATTTCCTCACAGTACCATGATGCCGAGCTGCCTGGCCCAAAAAGCCGGATAGCCAGTGCTACGAGCATCCGCAAGGCGCTGATAGAAAAAGGAACGGCGGCCGTCGAGGGCTTTCTCCCCGAAGCGTCTGCACAGGAGCTGAAGGCATATTACAAAACCTATGGATTATGGCACACCGCTGAAGACTATTTTTCATATGTAAAATACACCCTCAGCACGCTCTCCGCACAAGAGCTGAGCCAAATCTATGAAGTGGAAGAAGGGCTTGAGCATAGAATACTGCGGATCATCAGACAGGCGGGATCTTACCATGAGATGATGGAGCTTTTGAAAACAAAACGGTATACGTGGACGAGGCTCCAGCGCATGAACACGCACATATTGACACGAACCAAAAAAGAAGATATGCACAAGCTGCTGAAACCTTCTGCCGCCCCTTATATCAGACTGCTCGGAATGACAAAAAAAGGACAGGCTTATCTGGCCGGCAAGAAAAAAGAGCTTTCCGTACCGCTGGTGAGCAAGCTGTCTTCTTTTTCCCATCCCGCGCTTGAATTAGAAATAAAGGCGGGCCGGATTTACAGCCTGCCGATAAAGGAGCCGCTCAGAACCATGTTTGACAGGCAGGAATTTTCACAAGCTCCGATCCGCTATGATGAAGATGAAAAACGTTTTTTGAATTCATGAGAAAAGCACCTGACAATCGTCAGGTGCTCTTTACTTTCAGCTTATCCAAATAATCAAGCGCGTCCTGCATGGTGTCAACCGGGACGATCTTCATATGGGTGCCGATGGCTTTTGCTGTTTTCACAGCGTTTTTATAATCGGAATTTTTTGCTCCGTTTTGATTCGGCGCAAAGAAAATGTCTTTTCCCGCTTTGTCTGCTGCGACTACTTTTTGGTCGATTCCGCCGATCGGTCCAACCTTGCCGTCAACGTCAATCGTTCCCGTTCCGGCGATATTGTAGCCTTTTGTTTCGTCCGGCTTTGTCAGCTGGTTATAAATTTCTAATGACATCATAAGACCTGCGGAAGGGCCGCCGATGTTTTCAATGTTAAAATGGAGATCCGGCTTCACCTTAACGTTCCGGTCCGTGTATAACGCCACGCCGATCCCGGCTCTTGACGGCTCGGCCGGGAATGATTTCAGCACGAGAGTGACCGTCTTTTCTTTTGTGTCCCGTTCAATCTTAAATGTCACTTTTTCACCGGCTTTTTTGCTGCTGATATAATCAATCAGCTTTTCTGCGGATTCATACTTTTTCCCGTCCGCGCTGATGATTTTATCGCCGACCTCAATCTTTCCTTTTGCCGGCATGTTTGACACCACTGAGCTTGCATAAATGCCGTTAAATGAGTAGCTTACCTGTTTGTCCGCTTTCTGATAGGCGGCAATAACCGCGTTTTCCTGAGAGCTCTTCATCATTTGCAGCTGGCGCTTCATATATTCGGTATCTGATTCGCCCTCTTCCTTAATGCTTTCGTCAGGGACGATCTCGTCATAAGGGTGCACTTTCGCCCAAAGATATGTATACGGATTGGCAGGGCCTACTTTTACAGTCATCAAGGACAGGCTTCCCTTTTCGGGATACCCTCCGTCAACTTTTATCAGCGGTCTGAGCTCCGATGCTTCCCCGGGCTGTGTTATGTAATACGGAAGCTTAATAAATGTAACGGCGATCAATAAGATCAGGATGATAAACACCCAGCGAAAATGTTTTGTCTTCATATGAGTTAGCCCTCCCAATTCTCTATTTCTTGTTTAATCCGGCCGATCATCCGGTCTGCGGCTTCTTCGCCGGCGGTGATCATATGATCGATGTTGGCAAATGAGCTTGAGCTGAATGTTTCAAGAGAAGGGCGGATCATGACGTCTGCGGCAATGGTCTGGTGACGGACCAATTCATTTTGCAGTATATCCATACTTTGCATGATTACATCAAAAATATGTGCCGCTTTTTCCGTTTTTTTCACCCGGGATACATCTGAGGCGATTACAATATCGGCTCCCATTTCCTTCACGGCCGATACCGGGATTCTGTCGACTACTGCGCCGTCTACCAAAAAACGTCCATTCATCTTTTGCGGGACAAAAATGCCTGGTATGCTGATGCTCGCCCGGACGGCTTCAGAAACGGAGCCTTTCTTAAAGACGACCTTTTCTCCGGTCTGCAGGTCGCAGGCAACGATGCCAAGCGGGATTTGCAGTTCTTCTATCGGCTTGCCGAACGTATACGCATGCACGAGCTGCCTGATACGGTCTCCTTTCAAAAATCCGAGCCTCGGCACCGTATAATCCGCATACAGCCTCCTTTTAAAGGCTTTAGCGACTTTTTTCATCGTCGCGACGTCATGCCCCGCCGCATAAAAGCTGCCGACTAGGGCTCCCATGCTGCTGCCTGCGATCATATCAATTGGAATCTGATGCTTATGTAAACTGGATAACACGCCGAGATGAGCAATCCCTCTGGCCCCTCCCGAACCTAACGCTAACCCGATTGTAGGTTTGGCCAACGCGATTAACCCCCTATAGACATCCTATACTTGAATTCTATGGTCTAAATTGAACCCCTATGCTCGTATATTAGTACAGGATCACAAATAGGTACTTGCCCGGCCATCCTTAAGGTCTGATTTTTATTTTATCATGATATAAATGTCAGTGTGCATTTTTAGCATCGGGGAGGTAAGAATGAACTTGTCGAAGTTTCATACATTTTTGATTGCTTTGTTTTTTATCTTTTTGACGGTAACGGTTATTACGCACCCGCAGGCCTCATTCGAAGCCTCCAAAACCGGCCTTTCGATGTGGTGGGAGGTTGTTTTTCCTTCTTTGCTTCCGTTTTTTATTCTGTCAGAGCTCTTAATAGGCTTTGGCATCGTCAGGTTTGTCGGCCTTTTGCTTGAGCCATTTATGCGCCCGATTTTCAGAGTGCCGGGAGTCGGCGGATTTGTACTGGCTATGGGCATGGCCTCAGGCTATCCGGCCGGGGCTAAGCTGACTGCACGGCTGCGGCAGGAAAAGCAAATATCAAGAGTCGAGGCTGAACGACTCGTCTCTTTCACCAATTCGTCAAACCCTTTATTTATTTTCGGCGCCGTTGCGGTCGGATTTTTCCATAACGCGCCGCTAGGCATTTTGCTGGCCTCGGCTCATTATCTCGGAAATATCGCCGTCGGCCTGACAATGCGTTCATACGGACGGAAAGAGGAAGCGAAGTTTACCGATAAAAAAACGTTCTCTCTTCCTTCGCTGAAGGAAGCATTCCAGGCGCTGCACAGCGCGCGGATGGCGGAAAAACGGCCTTTCGGGAAAATATTGGGCGACGCGGTCATCTCTTCTGTGCAAACTCTTCTCATGGTAGGCGGTTTTATCATATTGTTTTCTGTATTTAATCGGTTATTATCTGTTGTACAAATAATGGATGTCCTGTCCTTTATCACAAATGCTGCACTTACACTCTTCCATCTGCCTTCAAAACTGGACATCCCTCTCATGAGCGGTATGTTTGAAATTACGCTCGGAAGCAAACTGGTCAGCGAAGCGGACGCCGCTTTGCTTCCGCGAGCCATGATTGCAAGCTTCATCCTCGGCTTCAGCGGACTTTCTGTTCAGGCGCAGGTTGCCGGAATATTATCAGACACAGATATCCGGTTCAAACCGTTTTTTATGGCGCGCGTTCTGCAGGGCTTTTATGCCGCTGTTTTTATTCTCTTATTGTGGAAGCCGCTCTATGTCGCATTGGACGAACCTCATCAGTCCGTATTTCTGCCTCTGAATGATCAGGGAGCGGCATCGGTTTTTGTCAGCGGCTGGAACAGCCTTGTCGCGCTCGGCCCCGCTGTCACATTGGCGGCGCTTGCCGTGTATGTGCTGATTTATTGGCATAGGCTGTCAGCAAGGATAAAAAAAGGATGAGACGCCGACCAGCGCTTCTCATCCTTTAAATTTCTGCTCCAGTGCCTGTTCGACTTCCGGCGGAACAAACTCTGAAACAGGTCCTTTATATTTTGCAACCTCTTTCACAATGCTTGAGCTTAAAAATGAATATTGATTGTTCGTCATCATGAAAAAGGTTTCTATTGATTCGTCAAGCACGCGGTTTACAGAAGTCCCCTGCATCTCGTATTCGAAGTCAGAAACGGCTCTCAGTCCTCTGATGATCGCTTTTGCCTGCTTCTTTTTCGCGTAGTCGATTAACAGCCCTTGAGACGTTTCCACCGTAATGTTCGGTATGCCTCTCGTTACTTCCCTTAACAGCTCACAGCGCTCCTCGACCGTAAATAAAGGCTGCTTAGAAGAATTATTCAGCACGCATACGTACACCTGCTCAAACACGTTTGCTCCCCGTCTGATGATATCAAGATGCCCGTAGGTGACAGGATCAAAACTCCCGGGACATACAGCTATACTTGCCACATCACTACCCCCTATTTCGGTATATCGTCACTCCTGTAAGCCCGTAAATCTCCCGTCTCGTTACAAGAAGCGCGCCGACAGCTTCAGGCAGCTCCACCTCTTTGTCATGTTCGGCAACGATAAAACCGTCCTCTTTCAGCATGTTTTGCTCATCAATCATCTCGATAAGCGCTTTCAGCTTTTGTTCCTTATACGGCGGATCTAAAAAGATACCGTGAAAACCTTTTTCCCGTTTGGATGCGGCATAAAGAGCCCGTTCTGCGTCATTGCGGTACACTTCCGCTGAAGACAGCAGGTCAAGCGTTTTTAAATTCGCTTTTACCGTTTGGATGGCTTTAAAATCACGGTCTACAAAGATACAGCGGTCAAACCCGCGCGACAGCGCTTCAATCCCGAGCCCTCCGCTCCCCGCAAACAAATCAAGCCCCGTTCCTCCGTCAAAATACGGGCCGATCATATTAAAGATAGACTCTTTTACTTTGTCCGTCGTCGGCCTCGTTGATGTGCCCGGCACTGCCTTTAAGGCTCGTCCTTTTCTTGAACCGGATATTACTCTCATTTTTCACACCACTTTTTCTGAAAACTTTGATGTCTGGCTTCGGCTTAAGGCCGATATGTATAAAAACAAATCCTATCTTATCATAAAGCATTCTTCCAAACAACGAACTGTAAATCGATGTATACTTACACATGTTCTTGTCAAAACTACGTGTAACAGCATCATTAATGATGTTGTTGCCAACCGCGGAGAAGACTTACGTTTCCCCATAAGTTCTTCCTCCGGTTTCTCCTCTCCCTTTGCCTTCTCCTTAACTTGTTAAGGAATAGAAGGACCCCGCAGATGCCTGCGGGGATTTTTTTATATGCCGATCTTATAATCGTACTCTTTTGCTTTATCAAGCTTAGATTCAAACTCTAACTTTAGAAAAGGCTTGTAAGAAGGCTCCACTTTTTTCACATATGAGTAAGAGGATATCTTGTCCATCGTTTTTTCGATTTGACTCATGTCGCAATACAGCACAACGTATTTCAGCCGTTTCGAAACATAATGGACGTTTCCGAATTTTCTCAGCATTTTACTGTGCTTTAAGGAGTGAAGATATACGATTATGCCTTGGCGCTTACTTTCCACCATTATCACCCGCCTGACTTTCTTTTCATTTATGTAAAAGACGAGACGGCCGTCTCGTCAGGAAACTTTGCATCCGCAGCCGCCGCCGGAACCGCAGCCGCCGCCGCAGGATGACAGGCCGTCAAAATAAGGATTTCCCGTCGGAACTTTTACATGCTCCGATACGGATGTTCCGATCTCAACGCTGATCTCGTCAAGCAGCGACTGAAGTTCGGTCTCTGCTTTTTTAAAATCGGCCACCTTATCATTTAAGTCCAGCTCCCGCTTAATTTCTCTCATTTTGCGGGAAATCTCTCTATAATCAGGATGGTACTTGCCGAATCGCTGCACATCCTCATACTGCTCTTTAATGCTCATAAAAGAACGAATGATCCGCCCTGCCTCTTCATCTTCACGGAGACGCTTGTAACAATCGCGGTAATTTTCAGCCGTCTCAGACTGCAGAATCATGCCGGCAAGCTGCTCCGCTTCACTTTGAAGCTTGACGGACTCAATTGTTGCATACATGAATACGCACCTCCAGTTGTTAGTTTACCATGAAACCAGCCAATTGGAAAATGCGGAGAATAAGACGCTCCCTTTTCTTTTTTACGAGAGCTTTCGCAGGCTAATAAAGCCCCTGTATCAGGGCTTTAATCTTGCGTCCGCATCGCATGAACCATCTGCATCATCATTTGCGCCATTTGAATCCCGTTTGTAAATTGATGAACGCGATGCGGGATCGTCTTTTCATAAAAATTCATCATGTCAAGCTGAAATGAATTCAGATCATCGGGTTTCCTCGCAAGTCTGCGGTACCAGATGGGGCGTTCCCGTATAAACCGTTTCCGTTCTTCATCAGCCAATATGAATTCCTGAACCTCTTTGCGCATACACGATCTCCTTCTTTAATCCTTTCTGAATGAAAAAGGATGTTGTCCAGAGCCCTGCTGAGGCTGCTTTGAACTGCCGCCTGAAAATTGGCTCAAAAGGCTTTGCAATGACGAAATGGACTGGCTCATTTTATTGATCTGCTCATTCATTTGGTTCATATCCATTTTTTTGACGGCGGTCACCATTTTTGAAACAAAATCGTTTTTTTCAGCCGGTTCTTCTTTGGTTTCCGCTTGAGAGGCAGGCTGGACGGTCTGTTCTTTAAAAGGAGTCCATATCGGATCTTCCTCCCCGAGGAGAACCCAGTTTTCGTAAACTTCCTGCCAGCTTTTTTGTTCCTTGCGAACGTTTTGAATCAGCTTGGGATGCTTTTTTACGAATTGTTTAAAATCATCGATTGATTGCCTGGATTGTTGATTCGCCACAATTCTCACCCCCTCCGAAAAGTTTTACCTGCTATAATGTATCGGTTTATGCGCCTTTATGTTCGCCTAAATTGCAAAAAAAGTTGGTATATCTCAAAGGTTCTTTCTTATGGCGGGAGCGGAGTTTGTATTCCTCATTGTACAGTCAGCTTTAATGGAACAATAAAAAAGACCGCACGGGTGATTCCTCCCTGCGGTTTTTTTGCTACCAAGGCTTAATAAAATTTTGCGTGTAATACTTCCTGTCCACGCCGACACCGAGATGGGTATAATCCGGGCTTAACAGCGCCTTTCTGTGCCCTTCGCTGTTCAGCCAGCCTTCGACTGCAGCCGGCCCGTCCACATAGTTATACGCAATATTTTCTCCGGCCTCTTGAAATTTTACATTCCCTTTTTCTAACCGGTCCTTTAAAGTGCCGTATTTTTTTGACACATGGGAGAAATACTTGTTGTCCCTCATGTCTTCGCTATGGCCGAATGCCACCTTTGCCGCCGGCTCATCCCACTTCAGCCTCGCAAGGCCGTGTTTCACGCGGATCACGTTGGTTATATCAAGAATCTGCTGTTCACTTGCCCGCTCAATGTCGTTCCATTTTTCATCGGAAACAGGCTCCGGTTCGGTCAGCTTCCCTCTGTACATGACCTCGTACGGCCTTTGTTTCACAAAGGTTTCCGCATCAAACGCCCTGATGCTTGATAGATTTCCTTCAAATTTGTCCATATACAGCTGAACATACATGCCGCCTATCTTTACCGTAGGACGTGTGTTGATATCCTCTTCCGAAAACTCAAACCGGTACGTATTCCCCTTGTCAGAGACATTGACGAACGGAGCTACCTGCGTCGTTTTAAAGACCTCGCCTGTCGATTCGCCGATTTTAAACGGTTTCGCGTTGATGCCGCTTCCCGAAGCGTATAAAGTCACCGCTTTATCATTCAAAATGCCGACTTGTACATATTGGTCTTTCCCCTGATTGTATACCCACCATTCATAGTCATAGGCAGACGGATCTTTGCGTACCGGTTCCCCCAGTTTCTTTTTTACCTCGGCAGCCGATTTTCCCATAAGAGAGAGCAGCCCTGATGACGGCATTTTCAGCCGCTTTCCGCTTGCTTCCTCATTGGAGACCTGCGGCTCCTCTGGATTTTTCTGTTTCTGAGGAGCTGATCCATATTGTATAAACAGAACATACGCCCCGTAAATAAGTAAAAGGATAACGAGAGCCCTTGCGATATTTTTCAACCTCTCACCCCCATAAAATCATACCGTTCTGTTACAAATTTTTCTCTCATACAGTACAGCCTATTTTTAACGCCAGTGATTTATGTTTAATGGATAAAACCCTGCTGGCTGTCCCCATCTTCAGAAATGTCAGAAAGAGCCTGGCCTGCCCGCTCGTTTGACTGCTCGGCTAAAGAAAGATCACCGAGCGTGACAATGCCGACAAGCTTTTTATCCTGTGTGACCGGAATTCTTCTGAGCTGATGCTCTGCCATCATATGGAGCACTTCATCTACAGAAGCATCCTCCTCAACACTGATGACCTGTTTTGTCATAGCATCGGTTATTTTTTGAGAATTTGGTTTTTTTGAGGCAATCCCTCTTAATACGAGATCTCTGTCTGTCACAATCCCAACCAGTGTCTTGCCGTCCTCGTCTACAATCGGAATGGCGCCGACATCTGCGTCTTTCATCTTCACCGCAGCTTCATATACATTATCTAATACTGTACAATAATGCAAGTCTGACGTCATGAGCTTATTGATCTTTGTCATTGCGGAATTCCTCCTTTTTTCTGCTACTATTGTCGTCAAATTTTTCTTTTTGCATACTTTCATCGTATGAATCATTGAAAGTGTAACGCTTTCATACTATGATTGTCAGGAAAGGTAAATTTTAAAAGGAGGGGGAAGGTTTGAAGTTTGAGGAGAGCGGTCTTGAAGGGGTAAAAGCCGAGCTTAGCCTCCTGGATGATCTGATGGAAAGCAAGGGATTAATCCGGGCGGGCCAATGGGATTATGAAAGAGTGACCTATGATAAAAAATTTTCAGTTGCTGAGGGGACGTTTTATCTGCGGATTCAAGGGATTGCAGCAGCGGGTGATGTAGGCAGCGGCCGCGCCGTTATACAGCTGATGGCCCCTCTTTTAGGCAAGCATTATTATCCGCACGGTGTTGAATACGGCAGCACGGAAGAATTTCCGAGCCATGTCGTCGCTAAAAGCAAAGCATTGATTCTTGAATTGGCAGAGCCTCTAAAAACAGTGCAAATGTAAGAAAAAAGGTACAGCATATTCTGCTGTACCTTCAGGCTGTCGAGAAAATCTCGACAGCCTTTTTGAAATTTAATCACACAATATACTGGTCTGATCCCATAGGCAGGCACACAATATATTGTGTCTCGGAACGAAAGAAATTAAAAGAATGAGGGTTTCTTTGCCATACGTCTTCAAAACCCCCACTTTCTCTTTAATCTGAAGGTACAGCATATTCTGCTGTACCTTTTTATGATACCGTATGCTGAATATACGGAGGCTCGGTCGGTGAATCTTTTTCCCGCTCTGTTTTGACCCACTGAAAAAAAACGACAGCCAAATACGTTCCGTACACAAGCTCTTGAATGATTTTCATTAATACCGCGCCAAGCTGCTGATCTTCTAAAGGAGGCAGCGTGTTAAACATCTCGGGACCCGATAAAGGAATCTGCTGCAGCAAATCTAAAGGCACGCACAGCTTCATCGCTTCAGCCCAAGCCGCCGGGTCTGTATACGTCGCATACAGCGGTGCGCCGCTGAACATAATGAGGGCGCAGGCCGGCGTCAGAAGAATTCCGTCCGCCATAATATACCCCAGCTTCATTAAGCCGGTGAGGCGCGGCAGGCGGTCCACTTGATGCACTATCGGCCACCACATAAAAAACGCCGTGATAAATATCAAACCGTTCATCAGCGTGTGATACAGAGAATCCGTTTTCACGGCATCAAATATAAACGGAACGTGGTAGAGAGAAAATATGCCGTTAAATAACAGCAATGCGACAAGCGGCAGCGAAAAAAAAGAGAACAGCGGTTTTACGACCGGCCTGAAAATGATTTTCTCCCACGCCCAGCCGGGAATTCCTGAAATCAAAAGCGGAGGCACAACTAAAAACAAAACCGCCATCTGGGCCATATGGGCGCTGAACATCACGTGCCCCAATAAATCCACCGGACTTCCGGCCGCCGCGTAAAAAAAGAACGCCGAAAGCCCGAACAAAACCTTCTCCTTTACCGATACACAACCCTTATGCCGGCTGCACCAGTAAAAATAAAGCGCCGTAATCACGGCAGTCACACAAAACAGATAAGGGCTCCACATCGCGCGAAACCCAAACATTTCTAAATTAATCAAATCTCTCACTCCCTGCCGCCCCGATTACCACCAAATAATCGTGACAAATGCCAGCACGGTGATAAACGCGACAAATATTCCCGAATACAGAAATAATGACGGCGCTTCATGCCCTTTTTGGCTCATATGCATAAAATAAAACAGCTGAAAAATGACTTGTATGACTGCAAGCAGGATGAGAAACGGCATTGTAAACCAGCTCGCGATGCCATCGGCCGCCACTGTCAGAAACGCGACAAGCGTGAGGCCGATCATCAAACCGAAGGACATGATTTGATATTTCATCTCCTCGGCGTTTTTCTTTTTACGATATTCGAGATCCGTACTGACAGTCCCTCTGTTTTTTTTATCGTCCATCGTTATCCCACCATCCCCATTAAATATACAACGGTAAAGATAAAGACCCACACGACATCGATAAAATGCCAATATAAACTGGCAACATAATATTTTGGCGCGTTATAAAGGCTGAGCCCTCTTTTTGCATTTCGGATCATAAGCGTGCTGATCCATAAAAGGCCGAACGCCACGTGGGCTCCGTGTGTCCCGACAAGCGTGTAAAACGCTGAACCGAGCGCAGAGCTCGTGATGGTAAACCCGAATTCATGAGTGTAATGTGTAAACTCATATATTTCTACGCCTAAAAATCCCGCTCCCAATAAGATGGTAATCAGAAGCCACAGCTGCATCTTTCCGAATGAGAAGTTTTTCATATGATACATCGCATACACACTTGTTAAGCTGCTCGTTAACAGCAGCATCGTGGCAATAAATACAATCGGAAGCTCAAACATCTCAGCGGTGGACGGGCCCCCGGCTTTTGACTGCCTAAGGGCGAGAAATGTCGCAAAAAGCGAGGCGAACAAAACAGTTTCCCCGCCGAGAAAGAGCCAAAATCCTAAAAACTTATTTTTCCCCTCCAGCGTTTCTTTTTCAGGAGAAGCCGGAAAGGTTTCAGCCGTCATTTTTTCCTGAAGCTGCATTACGCCTTCACCCCTTTATCGTCATTCGGCAAATCTTCTTTATGAATATGATAGCCGTAATCATCAATCACAGAGCGAAGCAGCATGGAAAAGAACGTAATGCCGAGCCCTATAAAGATGACAGGAAGCCCCCAAGAATGGTCAGAGCGATACAAAAGACCGAATGCTGCGACAAAAAGACCGAAAGAAATGATGAGCGGCAGAATGGATCCGTTCGGCATATGGATGTCTTCTACAGGCTCTGCGGGGGCCATGCCCTGATTTCCGGCCTGCTTTTCGATCCACAGCGGATCAAGCCCTCTTACAAATGGCAGCTGTTTAAAATTGTATTCAGGCGGCGGCGAAGCCACGGTCCATTCAAGTGTACGCCCGTCAAGCCATGGGTCATTTCCGACGTATTTGCCTTTTACAGACGTATAAATGATATTGACTACCAATAAAACAGCCGCTCCGGCCATAAAAAACGCGCCGATTGAACTGATGAGGTTGCCCGTATCAAGTCCCTGGCCAGGCAGATACGTGTAAACGCGCCGCGGCATTCCCATCAATCCGAGGAAATGCTGGATGAAGAAAGTTAAGTGAAAACCGATAAAAAATAAGATGAACGAGATCTTTCCCATCGTTTCGTTAAGCACTTTCCCGAACATCTTCGGCCACCAGAAATGCACGCCGGCAAGTATGCCGAACACAACACCGCCGATAATGACATAATGGAAATGCGCAACGACAAAGTACGTATCATGGAACTGGTAATCAGCCGCAGCCGCAGCCAGCATGACACCCGTCACCCCGCCAAGAACGAAAGAAGGAATAAATGCCACCGCGTACAGCATAGGGGTCGTAAACTTGACGTTTCCTCCCCAGATTGTCAGGAGCCAGTTGAAAATTTTAATACCCGTCGGCACCGCAATTGCCATCGTAGCAACAGCAAAAATCGCGTTGGCAATCGGGCCGAGCCCTGTCGTGAACATGTGGTGCACCCATACCATAAATCCGAGGAAGCCGATCAGCACAATCGCAAAGACCATTGATGAATAGCCGAACAGCCTTTTTCTCGCAAATACGGGAATCACTTCTGAAAAAATTCCGAAAGCAGGAAGGATTAAAATATAAACTTCCGGATGCCCGAAAATCCAAAACAAGTGCTCCCAAATAATCGTATTTCCGCCGAGTTCAGGATTAAAGAAATTCGTTCCGAACAATCGGTCCAGCATCATCAGCGCCAAGCCGACCGTGAGCGGAGGAAAAGCAAATAAGATGAGTGCCGACGCCACAAATGTCGTCCACGTAAACAGCGGCATTCTCATATAGGTCAAACCGGGCGCCCTCATATTAATAATAGTTGCCAAAAAGTTAATCCCTGCAATCAATGTCCCTAACCCCGATATTTGCAGACCCAGCACGAAGAAATCAATGCCATGCCCTTTTGAATGCAGCGCAAGTGACGCGTAAGATGTCCAGCCGGCGTCAGGGGCGCCGCCTAAAAACCAGCTCAGATTCAGAAAGATCCCCCCGAAGAAAAACAGCCAGAAACCGAGCGCGTTCAAAAATGGAAATGAGACATCACGCGCCCCGATCTGGAGCGGTACAACGGCATTCATCAGCCCGAATAAAAGCGGCATAGCCGCAAGGAAAATCATTGTCGTTCCATGCATCGTCATAATTTCATTAAACTGCTGCGGATTGACGAAATGGCTGTCAGGCCTTAAGAGCTGAATCCTGATCAGCATCGCCTCAAGCCCGCCGACTACGAAGAAAAATCCCCCGGCGATCATGTATAAAATCGCGATTTTTTTATGGTCAACCGTCGTCAAATAATCCCAAAGCAAAGAGCCTCTTTTCCGCTTTTCTGTAAGCGTATTCAACATTTGCGACCTCCCCCCAAATATCTCCCTGTCCTCACTTGCTTTCCGCTTTTAACCCTTTTAAATATTCATACAGCGCATCCGTTTCAGCATCTGTCAGCTTCGGATACGAACCTGTCATTTTGTTTCCCGGCTTAATGCTCTCCGGATCTTTCAGCCAAGCCTTCACATTTTTTTTGTTCGAATCCTTGATCCCGGCTACTTTGACCCGTTCGCCGAAGGTTGCCAGGTTCGGAGCCGTTCTCGCCGCTTCTGCCCGTTTATCATTTGGCTCAACCGCGTGGCAGCTCAGGCAGTTTTTCTCCTTAAACAGCTCTTCACCTTGTGCGGCTAAATCAGAATTCGTCTTATGCTTATAATTTTTCATCGCTTTCGTCCAGTTTTTAAATTCTTTTGACGAAAGCGGCTTCACTTTAAAATCCATCAGCGCGTGCGAAGGGCCGCACAGCTCGGCGCATTTGCCGAAGAAATACTCTCCCGCTTCTTTGCTTCGCTTCGAATCAAAGGTTAAAAAGAAGGTATTGTCATTATCCGTATTCGTATCAATTTTCCCGCCTGCTGACGGAATCCAGAAGGAATGCTTTACATCGGATGACTTCAGTTTGAAATAGACGCGCTCATCTGTCGGAACGATAAGCTCCTGGCTCGTCACGATTCCGTAATCCGGATATTCAAATTCCCACCAGTATAAATTGGCCCTGACATTAACGACGAGCGCATCCTCCGCTTTACGGTTTTTCTTATCCATCGGCGATGTATCCGCGAGCGCCAGCGTGTCGATTACAACCGGAATGACGAGAACAATTAGAAGCAAGATGGGAATGACGGTCCAGGTGATTTCTAAAAAGCGGTTCCCCTCGACCTGTTTCGGTATCGTGTCTTCCCCTACACGCGACCGTCTGAATCTTACAATGACATAAAAGAAGATAACGGCCACGACCGCCACGACTACAACCATAATAAGTGTGCTGAGCACGGTCAGATCATACTGTTTATCAGCCACCTCGCCGGCAGGCTTGAGTGTGGACAGAAACGGTTTTCCACAGCCGCTTAACAAAAGCGGCACTAAGGCTAATAATGAAAAAAGACGCCAACGCTTTAACATTTCACCCAACCCCTTTTTTGATCAGTACAAGATGAACTTCAACGGAATGTTCACAAGCAGATAAACTGCTTCCAACTGAAATGCTTCATTTCCTCATTTCTTAAAATATGAGATTTTTTACTTAAAATTCCATCTATGTATAAAAGCAAAGCCGCCTGATTAAACAAAAGGTCAAGGCGGCGTTTACTAGTTGTCATCGTTTGTTTTGAAGCGATCAAACAAGCTCGTTATTCAATTTTAAAACAGCGTGAAGACCACCATCGCAACAAAATAAATGGTCATGTAATTAAGTGAATAGACAAACATAAGAGTGGCCCACTTCATGATGTTTTTCATCCGGAAACCCATCAATCCGAGAACGAGCCATCCGACATTTAACAAAGTGCCGAGAATAACAACCGGAAGACCGAGACTTCCGAGGAAAAACGGAAGCGGTAATAAGCATGCGACCCAAACGATAATCTGTCTTTTCGTCACTTCAAAACCATGCACCACCGGCAGCATCGGAATATTTGCGGCTCTGTAATCTTCTGTTTTTTTAATCGCAAGCGATAAAAAGTGGGGAATCTGCCAAATGAATAAAATCATGAACAATACCCACGCGACAACCCCGATATGCCCTTCAACTGCCGTCCAACCGATTAACGGAGGCACGGCGCCTGAGACACTGCCGACGACCGTATTAATCGTATAGCGGCGTTTCGTCCACATTGTATAAAGAACAACGTACGTAAACACCCCGATAAAACCGATCACAGCTGCCATCACGGTGGTCATTAAAAGCATGATAAGTCCTAAAGCAACGAGTAAAATTCC
This sequence comes from Bacillus nakamurai, assembly GCF_001584325.1. Lineage (GTDB taxonomy): Bacteria > Bacillota > Bacilli > Bacillales > Bacillaceae > Bacillus > Bacillus nakamurai. The sequence continues at coordinate 100,845 of NZ_LSAZ01000041.1, read as the reverse complement.
TGACCACAGCGCTTGATTCGGCTGAATCTTTCCGGTAACCGTCGGCCTTACTTTCGTGCGCTCCATTAAATGGTCGATATCCCGGTCGTAATAATTGTTAATGGCACAGGAACCGGCGATGATCAAAGAAGAACCGATTAATGTAAGAAGCACGGTGTTTAAATTGCCTAAAAAGCTTAGACCGGATATATGTAACGCAAGCCACATCCCGGTAAAAGTCGTAATTAAATTTGAATTGACGATCCCTATTTTAATAAGAGAAAGGAAATCCTTCCATGCCGTCGTCTCTTCAATCTGCCCGTCTATAGCTGTATCGTTTAAAATTCTGGAATTAGCCATAACGTAAACCTCCCTTACAAACCTAAAGCAGGTTTTTTTAAGACCTGCAACTCTATCATACAAGATTATTCCCTGTAAAAAAACATCCTCTTAAATATTAAACGAGAAACAGGAATTTATTTGTGAACTTTTTATGAATTTTACCAAATACGCCGATTTTGAGTAAAGCGGTTACTTTATTTCTATCAGACCCATCTTGAATAATCAACCCCATAAACTAAGAAGTCTTGATTCTATTATATTTTTGTGAACAAACAGAATTGAGAATTGCCACAAAACACATATTCGCTTACACTTGGTACGTATATAAATTTGTTCAGTTTGTTAAGAAGGTGAATGTATAATGAATAAAGCATTAAAAGCACTCGGTTTGCTGACAACTTTTGTCATGCTCGTCGTGCTGATTGGCGGGGCACTCGTCACAAAAACAGGGTCGGGCCTCGGCTGCGGAAGGCAGTGGCCGCTATGTAACGGCCGGTTTTTCCCGGAACTGAACGCCGCGTCCATCATTGAATGGAGCCACAGGCTCGCAAGCGGTATATCCATCGTTCTTGTCCTGAGCCTCGCTTTTTGGGCATGGAGAAAAGTCACGCCTGTTTTCCGTGAGACAACCTTTCTCGCCATTATGTCCATTATCTTTTTATTTTTACAGGCGCTGCTCGGCGCACTGGCGGTTGTTTTCGGTTCAAACGCGCTGATTATGGCGCTTCATTTCGGCATATCGCTGATTTCTTTCGCTTCCGTTTTGATTTTAACGCTGCTCATCTTTGAAGCTGATAAATCAGTCAGAAAGCTCGTCAAACCGCTTCGTATCGGCAAGAAAATGCAGGTTCATATGATCGGGCTTTTGATTTATACGTATGTCGTCGTTTATACGGGCGCTTACGTGCGCCATACCAGTTCAAGCCTTGCCTGTCCGAATGTTCCGCTCTGCAGCAGGCTGAACCACGGACTTCCGGTCCACTTCCAGGAATGGGTGCAGATGGGCCACCGTACGGCGGCGTTTTTATTATTTGTATGGATCATTATTGCAGCCGTGCATGCGGTGCGTTCTTACAAAGATCAAAAGCAGATTCTTTGGGGCTGGATGGCGGCACTCGCCTTCGTTTTATTGCAGGCGCTGTCAGGAATCATGGTCGTATATTCCGAAATGGCGACCGGTTTCGCGCTTGCCCATTCACTCTTTATCGCCGGATTGTTCGGTGTCTTATGTTATTTCCTATTATTAATCGCCCGTTTCCGCTATGAATCAAAACAGCAGAACGGCTGATTCAAAAAAAGGCCAAAGCTGCTGAGCTTTGGCCTTTTTTCCTCTTCCTTCCTATCTTTAAAAGCCGGATCATGCTTTGCATGTTCCGGCTTTCATCAATTACGCTTTTTCAATCTCAATCAGTAAATCGCCCGTTTGAATCGGTTCGCCATTTTTCACATGAATCTGCTGAATTGTTCCAGAGAATGGCGCCTGTACGGTCGTCTCCATTTTCATCGCTTCATTGATCATTAAATGATCGCCTTTATTCACCTTCGCACCGGTTTCCGTTAACAATTTAATAACGGTGCCTGGCATTGAGGCGGCGATATGGCTCGGATTTGTCCGATCAGCCTTTAATTTTTCCTGCACGGACGACTTAATGCTTTCATCTTTAATGACAACTTCACGCGGCTGGCCGTTTAATTCGAAATAAACGACACGTGTTGCATCAGGCTGCGGCTCTCCGATAGACACAAGCTTCACGATCAGCGTTTTTCCGCGCTCAATTTCCACTTCAATTTCTTCGCCGAGCGTCATGCCGTAGAAGAAGGTCGGCGTGTCCAATACGGAAATGTCCCCGTAATGTTCAGCTGTTTTGACATATTCAGTGAACACTTTCGGATAAAGCGCGTAAGCGACAGCATCTTGATCACTTAATTCCATCTGATGAGTTTCCTTCCATTCTTCTTTAATGGCGTCGAACGATACGGGTTCAAGCAGTTCACCCGGTCTTACCGTAATCGGCTTTTGCCCTTTAAGAATCAGCTTTTGCAGCTTTTCCGGGAATCCGCCATGCGGCTGGCCGATCTGCCCTTTAAACAGCTCGACAACCGAATCCGGGAAATCAAGCGTTTCACCTTTATCATAAACATCTTGCTCTGTTAAATTATTTTGCACCATGTAAAGCGCCATATCTCCGACAACTTTAGAAGACGGCGTTACTTTAACGACATCGCCAAACATGCGGTTGACGACGCTGTACATTTCTTTTACCTCATTCCAGCGTTCGCCAAGGCCGACGCCTTTTGCCTGCTGCTGAAGGTTGCTGTACTGGCCGCCAGGCATTTCATGGTTATAAATTTCCGTATGAGGAGACTTCATGCCGCTTTCAAATTCACTGTAATAATGGCGCACGGATTCCCAATACTGTGACAGTCTTTCAACATTCTGCACATTCAGCTCAGGACGGCGGCTGTTTCCTTCCAGCGCATAATAAAATCCGCTTGCGCTCGGCTGGGATGTCAAACCGGCCATCGAGCTGACAGCAACATCAACAATATCCACACCCGCTTCAACAGCTTTAGCATACAGATAGATGCCGTTGCCGCTCGTATCATGCGTATGCAGGTGGACAGGAATATCAATCGTTTCCTTAAGGGCTGACACAAGCTCATATGCCGCTTGAGGCTTAAGCAAACCGGCCATGTCCTTAATGCCGAGAATATGCGCGCCGGAAGCTTCAAGCTCCTTCGCCATGGAAAGGTAGTAATTCAGATCATATTTCGTCCGGTTCTTATCAAGAATATCACCTGTATAACAAATCGCAGCCTCCGCCACTTTGCCTGTTTCACGGACGGCATCAATCGCCAGTGTCATGCCTTTTACCCAGTTTAAGCTGTCAAATACCCGGAATACATCAATTCCCGATTCAGCTGACTGCTGGACAAATTTCTTGATGACATTGTCCGGATAGTTTGTATATCCGACGGCGTTCGAAGAGCGGAGAAGCATTTGGAACAAGGTGTTCGGCACTTCTTTACGGAGATCCTCCAGACGCTTCCAAGGATCTTCTTTTAAGAAGCGGTATGCTACATCGAATGTCGCGCCTCCCCACATCTCAAGGCTGAACAGCTCAGGCCATAATGCAGCTGTAGGATTTGCGATTTTTTTCAAATCATTTGATCTGATTCTTGTCGCTAATAATGACTGATGGGCGTCCCTGAACGTCGTATCGGTTAAAAGAACGGACTTTTGCTCTTTTACCCAGTTTGCAAGCCCCTCTGCGCCTCTTTCATCAAGTATCTGCTTTGTTCCGTTCGCAGGCTTTTCTTTCACACCTAACGTAATGGTCTGCGGTTTATCAAATGCGGGTTTTTCTTTTTTCCCAATGCCCGGAAAACCGTTTACCGTTACATTTCCGATATAGTTGAGCATTTTTGTCCCGCGGTCCTTCTGTTTAGGGAATATGAACAATTCAGGGGTTGTGTCGATAAACGATGTATCATATTGTCCCGTCAGAAATTTTTCATGTTTTGCTACGTTTTCAAGGAACGGTATATTGGTTTTAATGCCTCTGATTCTGAATTCCTGCAAGTTGCGGACCATTTTTGCCGAAGCTTGCTCAAATGTTAAGGCCCATGTCGACAGCTTGACGAGCAGGGAATCATAATAAGGCGTAATGACAGCGCCTTGGAAACTGTTCCCCGTGTCAAGACGGACACCGAACCCTCCGCCGGAGCGGTACGCCATAATTTTACCCGTGTCAGGCATAAAATCATTCAGCGGATCTTCTGTGGTCACTCGGGATTGAATGGCATAGCCGTTTGTGACAATATCTTTCTGCTGAGGGATATTGACAGCGCGGCTGTGCAGGCTGTGCCCCTGTGCGACAAGGATTTGCGTCTGCACAATATCAACGCCCGTAATCATCTCCGTAATGGTATGCTCCACTTGTACGCGGGGATTTACTTCGATAAAGTAAAATTCATTATTCGCGACGAGAAATTCAACGGTTCCGGCATTGATATAGCCGACATTTTTGGCAAGCGCGACAGCCGCCTCACAAATCTTATCCCTTAATTCAGGCTGCAATGAAACGCTGGGCGCCACTTCAATGACCTTTTGGTGGCGTCTTTGGACGGAACAGTCCCTTTCATACAGATGAACGACATTGCCTTCTTTATCTCCGATTACCTGAACTTCAATATGTTTCGGATTTTCGATCAGTTTTTCAACATACACTTCGTCGTTTCCGAAAGCGGCTTTCGCCTCCGATTTGGCGCGTTCAAATGAATCTACTAATTCACTTTCGCTTCTGACGATTCTCATGCCCCGGCCGCCGCCGCCGAGCGACGCTTTAATGATAAACGGATATCCGTGGACTTTTGCAAATTGTTCGACATCTTTAAGTGTTTCAGCCGGCCCGTCACTTCCGGGAATAACGGGGATGCCGGCTTTTTCAGCCTGTTCGCGGGCCTTCACCTTGTCGCCAAACATGTCTAAATGCACTGAAGTCGGCCCGATAAATACGATGCCTTCTTCTTCGCAGCGTCTCGCAAATTGGATATTTTCAGATAAGAATCCGTAGCCCGGATGAATGGCATCCACGCCGTTTCTTTTGGCGATTTCAATAATTCCTTCAATATCAAGGTACGCATCAATCGGTTTTTTGCCTTCTCCGACAATATATGCTTCATCCGCTTTGTAGCGGTGATAGGAACCGGAATCTTCTTTTGAATAAACGGCTACCGTTCTGATGTTCAACTCTGTGCACGCCCGGAAAATCCGGATCGCGATTTCTCCCCTGTTTGCTACTAACACTTTTTGGATGGACTGTTGTGACAAACTTCTCTCCCCCTTGGCCTAAATAAATATGTACTTTATAATAAAGGAATATCCTCCCCATGTATACATTTGTTTTTTACAGATACACAGTTTTTTCCGCCTGTCTTCTTTTACTCTCCTTCGGCAGAACAGGTTCCCTCTTTTTCTTTTTTTCTGTGTACTTGACATGCATGCTGACATTCACTAAAATACCCGCGCTCGTTAATAATAAGAGCAATGATGAGCCTCCGTAGCTGATAAACGGAAGTGTGACCCCTGTAATCGGAATTAACCCGCTCACACCGCCGAGGTTAATAAAAGATTGGATGGCAATCATGCTTGAAATCCCGATTGCCAAAAGGCTCCCGAACGGATCTTCACACTTTCTGGCAATATAAAAGCCTTTTAACACAACAAAAGCGAGTAATAGGATAACAAACAAGACACCGAAAATGCCGAGTTCTTCTGAAATAACTGCCATAATAAAGTCAGTATGCGATTCAGGCAGGTATCCGTATTTCTGAATGCTTTCACCTAGGCCGAGTCCAAAAAATCCGCCTGAGCCGATCGCATAATACGAGTTTACGATTTGCAGGCCGGACGTACTGGCGTATTTAAACGGGTTTTCAAGACTTTCAAACCGGCTTAAACGCACCGGGGTAAAAATGCTGTCCCAATTCAGATAAATAAGCGGACTGACAAGAAGCATGACGATCCCCGCCATCACGACAAGCCTGAGCAGTGTTCTGCCGCTGAAGCCTGAGCAAAGAATAACGCATAGCGCAATTAAGCCGATAATCATCGCCGTCCCTAAGTCAGGCTGTATGGCGATGAGCGCGCAAATGAGTACGGTAACGATCACCGGAGGCGCAATCCCTGTTAAGAGCTGGTCAATATAACTTTGTTTTTTTGCATAAACAGCCGCAAGATACAAAATAATCGCCAGCTTTACAAATTCACCCGGCTGAATGGCGATTCCGCCTATTTTAAACCAGCTTTGCGCGTTTCCGGCAACATGTCCGAAAACAAACAGCGCACACAGCGCAAGCAGCGACGCGAGCAGCATCACTTTTTGAAACTTTTGATGAGCCAGCACTTTGTACGGAAATACAGCCATGATGATAAATAAAACGCTCCCTGCAATGAAAGCAAACAGCTGCCGTTTAAAGAAATAATCACTGCTCACCCCGTAGCGCGAGACAGCGGTGATCATACTTGAGCTGTATACCATCACCAGTCCGAAACTGCACAGCAAAATGATAGCGCATATCAATGAATAATCGTAAGATTTTAACATTCTTTTAAACATAACATCCTCTTTCCTGCTTAAAGCTTACGTTTAATACCTATTGCGTATTATATTTTACTATAATTCATAAACAATTTACGCAGTTTCTTTATAGTTTTTCGGATGAAATGCAGATTAAGAGACCGTCTCTTGAAAAGAAGATGCAAAAAAACGGTTTACGGTTATAAAAAAACCCAAACCGTTGAAAAGTTTGAGTTTGATCATTTATTTTCCTGTAAACGCGTCATGCAAAGCTGACAGTTCTCTTTCCAGTCTGTCCAGCAGTTCTTTTCCGTCGTTTTCATCAACTAATCCCAGGCGGACAGCAAAATCGATTTCCCTCGACAGTCCGAACATCTGAGTATCCAAAACCTCTTCATAAAGAGGACATTGAGGCATCGTTAAGTTATCCATTTGTACTCGGATCAGCTTCAAAATCTTCTCAGCATCTAACTTCAACAGCTCAAATGCTTTCTGCTGATGGTCAACTATAATCTCTGAAGCCAAAAGTATCCCTCCGTTCCCCAGGCGAGTACCTAATTCTTCTATTTATCATAAAGGGTATCAGCTGAAATTGCAAGAGGATTTAAGCAGATGTTATGATAAAAAAATGTTTTAAAAAATACTCAGCCTGTATATCTCAGACATGATTTCCAGAAGCTTCACACCCGCTATACTGTTGCCTTTTTCGTCCAGTGCCGGGCCGAAAATCCCGATGCCGAAGTTATAAGGCGAAATACCCATGACCCCCCCTGAGACACCGCTTTTCGCCGGGATGCCGACTTTGATCGCAAACTCCCCGCTCGCATTGTACATGCCGCATGTCACCATAAAGGTTTTACAAATTCTTGCGACATCTTTTGAGATGACCTGCTCTCCCGTCTCCGGATGCTTTCCGTCAAGTGCGAATACACAGCCGATTTTTGCTAAATCCAGGCTGTTCATCTCAATTGCACATTGCTTCGTATATAAGTCCATCACCTCTTCAACGTCACCTTCGAAAATATCATATTGCTTCATGTAATAGCACATCGCGCGATTAATCATCGATGAGCGGAATTCTGATTCTGCGACGTGTTTGCAGTATGTAATCTCAGGATTGTTCGCAAGCCTTCTGATAAATCCGAGCAAATAATCCAGACTTTCTTTCGCAGACTGTCCCTTAATTAAGCTTGTGACGACAAGTGCGCCCGCATTAATCATCGGATTTAATGGTTTGCTCGGATTCACTGTCTCAAGCTTAATAATGGAATTAAACGGGTCGCCCGTCGGCTCCTGCCCGACATAGCTGAATACCTTTTCCTTTCCGTAATCCATTAAGACAAGCGCAAGAGAAAGCACCTTCGAAATACTCTGCAGCGTAAATGTTTGATCGTCGTCGCCTGCCGACAAACATGTATTCTCCGCATGATAAATTGTGACAGATAGGCTGTTTTTCTCCGATTCAGCCAATGCCGGAATGTAGTCGGCCACCTTGCCTTTTTCGGTCATTTTTTTCGCTTCCTGAACTAACGCCTCCAGCTCCCGGTTATGCCGGCACACCATCTCGATCATCCTCACTTTGCTGCCTTCGTTTACATCTAATTTGTGACGCAAAGTGACAATTCATGCGAAAACTTTTATACTTTAGATAAAGGGGGGCTTCACCATGAGCGTTATTCAAGTAAAAGGAAATGTAACATACCCAATTACAATTGATCCGAGTGTCTGGATTTTTGATGACCGCAAATTTTCGTTTGAGAAACAGCAGCCCGTTCATCCGGACGGCGCGGCTGAAACGGATGAGTATACGACTGATACAGAGCGGGTGATCAGAGAAGGGCGCATTTCTCCGCCGACATTAAAAAGCGAAAAACGCTTTAAAAAGGAAAAGTTGATGAACGGCAGTTTCGCAATGAAGCTGGGCGCCGTTTTATCAAATGCGGAACCGAAAGAAAGCGCTGTCCAATGCGTCTTTATTTCAGATTCAGAGAGAACCGCCGTTCCGCTGGAAAAGGCGCTTGAGAGCATCGCTCATTTCAGCGAAGCGGGCAAGCCGCTCAAAGACGGCGGTCCCGTCCATATTTATGTGGACGAAAACCTTGATAAGCCGATAACCGGCGTAAAAGAAATCGAAATCCTATAGCAAATCGGCAGCCAGCTGGGCAAGGCCGGACCTTTCGCCTTTCACAAGCTTGACGCTGCCTGAGACGGTTTGTCCTTTAAACCGCTCCACGACATAAGCAAGTCCGTTATTTAAACTGTCTAAATATGGGTGATCTATTTGCTCCGGATCGCCCATCAGGACAATTTTGCTGCCCTCACCGACCCTTGTCAAAAGCGTTTTCACCTCATGCCTCGTGAGATTTTGCGCCTCGTCAATAATAATAAATTGATCCGGAATGCTTCTCCCCCGAATGTATGTCAGAGCCTCGACCTGAATCGAACCGATACCGGACAAAATCGCTTCGAGCTCACCCGGCTTTTTCGCATTGAACAAAAATTCAAGATTATCAAATATCGGCTGCATCCAAGGTTTAAGCTTTTCTTCTTTTTCACCCGGCAAATATCCGATATCCTTCCCTACCGGTACGATCGGCCGTGCGACGATCAGCTTTTTATAAATGCCCAAATCCTCCGTTTGCAAAAGCCCCGCAGCAAGAGCGAGCAGGGTTTTCCCGGTTCCCGCTTTGCCGATTAATGTCACGAGCGGGATATCTTCCCGCAGCAAAAGTTCAAGCGCCATTGTCTGCTGAACGTTTTTCGGTCTGATTCCCCACACATGTTCATCATCGAAGACAAGTTTTTTCACTGCTTCTCCCTTTTTATCAGCAATGCCGACCGCAGACGAAGAACCTCCCAATTCATCCTTCATCAGTACAAATTGATTCGGGTGAAACCGATGCTGAGGCAGCTCTTGCACGGCGATTTGTTTGTTTTTGTAAAACGATGTAAACAGCTCATTATTCATGTATATATCTTTGTATCCGCTGTAGACTTCATCATGATCAACGACTCTGTCGTTTAAAAAATCCTCAGCCAAAAGTCCGATGGCATCAGCCTTCACTCTGACAAGCACATCTTTGCTGACCAGGATGACGAGGCGCCCGTTTTCCTTTGTTCCTTCTTCAAGGCTTAAATTTTTCGCGACCGCCAAAATGCGGTTGTCATTTGTTTTTTCAATGAAAATTTCTTGCAGCTGGTGAAACGATCGGTGATTCAGTTCAATTCTGAGCGTTCCTCCGCTTGTAAGCGGAACTTTTTCATGCAGCCTTCCTTTTTGCCTGAGTCCGTCTATCAGCTTAGATACGTGCCTCGCATTCCTCCCGACCTCATCCATATACCGCTTTTTTGAATCGACCTCTTCCAGCACAACGGCAGGGATGACAACTTCGTGTTCTTCAAAGGAAAAAATGGCGTTAGGATCCTGCAATAGTACATTCGTATCTAACACATAAATTTTACTCAAGTCTCAGCCTCCTGATATAAGGATCAAAGCCCATCAAATGCTTCTCTTCAGTTAAAAAAACGGGGATGCCTGCTAAAATATATGTTTTGGTGAATAAAGATAGAAGGTTAATTCAACAATAAAATAAATGAAAGCATTAAAGGAGGGAACCTGTCAGTGCGAATTCTTTTCATGATCATACAAGCTCTTTTCATTTTGACAGGCTGCAACGCTGTACAGGACGGGCGGGACCGCGCCGTTCAGAACGAATCAGCCAATCAGCAGGAAACAAAACCGATTCATGTCAAAAATACGGCGCCTGATACAACCAACAATCCAAGCCGGACAGACATCGCCAGACATCTTGTTGAGGTAACGGAAAAAATCCCCGGTATAACAGACGCTACTGCGGTTGTTCTCGGACGATATTCCGTTGTCGGAATCGATGTTGATGATAATTTAGAAAGAAGCAAAGTGGAAACCATTAAATACACCGTGGCCCAAGCATTAAAGAATGATCCTTACGGCGCAAATGCCGTTGTGGTTGCCGATCCTGATACATTCGCCCGTTTAAAAGGAATGGGCAAGGATATTCAGGCAGGCCGTCCTGTCTCAGGCATTTTAGATGAACTCGCAGCCATTGTCGGCCGGGTGCTGCCGGAAGTGCCAAACAATGTGACAGATAATGAGAAAGAATCACCGACAAAATCAAATAATGATCAGCTTAACCAGAGGGATCAAAACAAGTTACAGCAAGAACAGAACGATCAATCGGATCATCATATGAAAAACCGGCAATAAGAAACAACGCCCTGCACATTCGCCGGGCGTTGTTTTCTTTTCACTTTCTTATTTTGGCGCCCGGCTGATCCGTGTTATAATGCTTGTCATAGTGAAAGAGGTGAAAAATCAATGAGAGTAAAATGTTCCATTTGCGACAAACTTGAACAAATTGATGATGAAACACTGACAGCCAAACGCCTCCGCAACCGTCCGATTCATACATATATGTGCCAGGAATGCCATGACCGAATCAAAATCAAAACAGAGGCGCGGCTGAATACCGGACACTTCTCTTTTCATCCCGGACAAAAAGCGAAAAAAGACAAAGTGAAAAAATAGATCGAATTAAAAATGACCCCGCCGGCAGGCAAGGTCATTTTTTTATTGCGGTTTAGCTGACTGTCCTTTTTTTGACTGGTGCAAACGGATTTTGTAGATGATCAAAATCAAGGCGGCGACAACCAAGCCCTCCCCTACCGGCAAAAACACACCGAAAAAGGTCAGCACGGTGCAGCCGAGCACAAGAAAAAGATAAACGGCCGCAGCCTTTAAAACCGGCAGCCGTTTGGCAAAGCCCAGTTTAAACACAATCACCGAAAGCACGACGATCGTTCCGTATAACAGCCACATCCCGGTCAGCGGATGCTGATCCACTTGATAAAGAGCAGCAAAGAACGACAGCCGTTCGCTCACTTCATTCAAAAAGATTCCCTCCCCTTTTACGTTCGGGTTCTATCTTTTCAAATTCTGCAAGTGATTAAGACATTCCTGCTGTTTTTTTCTTTTTCGCCGCTTTTTCACGTTCGTTTTTGTTCAGGATTTTCTTTCTTAAACGGATGGATTCCGGCGTTACTTCACAGTATTCATCGTCGTTTAAGTACTCCAGCGATTCTTCAAGCGACATGATGCGCGCTTTTTTAATCGTTGTCGTTTGGTCCTTCGTCGCAGAACGGACGTTAGTCTGCTGTTTCATTTTGCTGACATTCACCACGAGGTCATTGTCGCGGTTATGTTCGCCGACGATCATTCCTTCATAAACCTCTGTGCCAGGCTCAACAAAAATCACACCGCGGTCTTCAATACCTTGAATTCCGTAAGATGTCGCTTTTCCGTTTTCCATAGACACAAGCACACCTTGGCGGCGTCCCCCGACTTGGCCTTTTTGCATCGGCTGATAGCTGTCAAACGTGTGGTTAAGGATACCGAAACCGCGCGTCAGTGACAAAAACTCAGTAGAGTAGCCGATAAGGCCGCGTGAAGGAACGGTAAAGATCAAGCGCACTTGGCCGTTTCCGTTATTAATCATATCGAGCATTTCGCCTTTTCTGGCACCCATTGATTCCATGACAGACCCAGTGTGCTCTTCAGGCACGTCGATTTGAACGCGTTCAACCGGCTCACAGGTTACGCCGTCAATTTCTCTAATGATAACTTCAGGTTTAGACACTTGAAGCTCATAGCCCTCGCGGCGCATGTTTTCAATCAAAATCGATAAGTGAAGCTCACCGCGTCCTGAAACGACCCACGCGTCAGGTGAAGCTGTCGGCTCGACACGCAGGCTGACGTCAGTTTGAAGCTGCGCGTTCAGACGCTCTTCAATTTTTCGGGCTGTAACAAATTTGCCTTCACGTCCCGCAAACGGGCTGTTGTTGACGACAAACGTCATTTGAAGTGTAGGCTCATCAATACGCAGAACAGGCAGCGGCTCATGATGGTCAGCCGGACAAACCGTTTCCCCTACGTTGATGTCTTCCATTCCGGACACCGCCACAAGGTCTCCCGCTTTTGCTTCTTCAATTTCCACGCGCTTCAGCCCTTGGAAACCGAAAATTTTCGTTACGCGGAAAGATTTCATCGTTCCGTCAAGCTTCATCAAGGACACTTGCTGGCCGACTTTCATCGTGCCGCGGAAAACACGTCCGATACCGATACGGCCGACATAATCGTTGTAATCAAGCAAAGCCACTTGGAATTGAAGGGGCTCGTCAGCATTGTCAACCGGCGCAGGCACATGCTCAAGAATCGTTTCATACAGCGATTCCATGTTTTCGTCCTGCTTTTTCGGATCAAGGCTTGCCGTTCCGTTAATGGCAGAAGCGTATACTACTGGGAATTCAAGCTGTTCTTCGTTTGCGTCAAGTTCGATGAACAGATCAAGAACTTCATCGATCACTTCTTCAGGACGCGCAAAATCACGGTCGATTTTGTTAACGACAACAACCGGATTTAAGTTTTGCTCAAGAGCTTTCTTCAGCACGAAGCGGGTTTGCGGCATGCAGCCTTCGTATGCGTCAACGACTAAAAGCACGCCGTCAACCATTTTCATAATCCGCTCTACCTCTCCTCCGAAATCTGCGTGTCCCGGAGTGTCCAAAATATTAATACGTGTATCTTTATAGTTAATCGCAGTATTTTTCGCAAGAATTGTAATACCGCGTTCACGTTCAAGATCATTTGAATCCATTGCGCGTTCAGCAATATTTTCGTTGGCACGGAATGTTCCGGCTTGGTGAAGCAATTGGTCTACCAAAGTCGTTTTCCCATGGTCAACGTGGGCAATAATCGCGATGTTGCGAAGATCGGTTCGAAGTTTCACATTTTCATCTCCTAAAAAAATTAGATAACTTTCATATTATACCACACATCCTCTTTAAAAGCGTCACGTTTTTCTGTAAACTGAACGTATGACGTTAAAGGGGATGGAAATATGAAAAAATTCAATTGGCTTTTATTATTATTTGCATTCGCAGCTGTTTTCAGCATGATGCTGATTGGCGTATCTATCGCAGAAAAAAGCGCATGGGGCATCATCGGAAGCCTTGTTCTCGTTATCGTTATGATGGGAAGCGGTTTCACTTTAAAGAAAAAAATGCGTGAACGAGGACTGCTTGATTAAAAGCATGACCAATCAGAAATCCCGTAAACACAAAAAGTGCATACGCTTGTAAAGCCTGAATAAAAGATTCAGGCTTTTTTGCGTCTTCAGAATGTATAAATGTTCTGATCATTAAGGGCTTAACTCACCCGTCACCTAGTCAGGAAGCCGTAAATAACAGAACTTTCTCTAGTTACATCAGCAGAGGCAAGCAAACGATGCACCTTGAAATAGTCCGGCAAAGGTATGAAGGAAATACCATAAAACCCATTTCAATTTCTATACTTGTGGCTGTAAGCCAATACACATGACAGGGAGTGAACGAAATGAAAACATCTTTTTTCAAGAAAACCGTATTAACAGCCGCCGTAACTGCCTCAGCCGCCTTGCTTGCATGCAGCCCGCTCGATTCTGCCGGAGCAAAAACACTGAGTCCAGATGAAACACATTTCCTGCAATCAGCGGCACAAAAAAATCCTGAAGATCTCACAAAGCTGCTTGACATCATTAATCAATTGATTTATGAAAAAGACGGCGCCTATTATTTTGACAGCGAAAAAGCAGGCATCGGCAAAGAACAGGCGCAGTTATATGCCGACTTCTTCCATTCACTGCCTCAAAAGGTGTTGGAAAGCATTTATACAGGTCTTCATCCAGCTGCATAAACGGAAAAGACGCCCGGCAATTGAGCCGGGCGCTTTTTTATAACAGCAGATTGACAAGCAGCATGATCATAAATACCGCGCCGAACAAGCAGGCGGCTTTTGTCAGCATGACGCCGTAATATTTTTGTCTGAACCGGCTTTCTTCTTCCTCGTAACAGGCCGGTTCTGTTATCCTGACGGCGTCAAGCTCAAGCGGTTCCTTCATCAAACGGTATAATTTCCCGCACCCCTCGCATTCCTCAAGATGGCGGGCCATAAACCGTTCCGTCTCTTTTTGGCAATCACCTTCTATATATAAAGGGAGCAAATCTCTCACTAAACAGCAAGTCATATCTGTCCGTCCTTCCTTTTTTCCGCTAAGTGCTGTTTCAGCTGCAGCCTTGCTCTGTACAGCGTGCTTTTCACCTTCGAAAGACTCCAGCCCAAAATGTCAGCAATTTCTTCATAAGACAGCTCTTGAAATTCTCTTAAAATCAAAACGGTCTGCTGATCGCTTTTTAAACGCAGAATCTGCCGTGTTAACGCCTCATGTGCGTCTGTCCTGCTTATGTATTGTTCCGGCAGTTCATATGTCGTTTGCTGAAGCCCTTCACTTTGGCTGATATCTGAAAATTGATATTTTCTGTCACGCCTGTACCAGTTGATAAACGTATGATGGGCAATGGCATAGAGCCATGTCCGGATAGAAGAATGGCCTTTAAACGACTCAAGCCCGTTAAATGCTTTCATAAACGTGTCCTGAGCGAGATCCTTAGCGGTTTCAGCATCATGAGTCCGTCTGTACAAGTAATACATAATATCTTGATAATGTTCACGGTATAACTGTTCAATCGACATCTTGTTTTTCATTTAAAAATAAAACCACACTGTCATCCAGATCGAGAGCACAATAAAGAAGCCATATAATACGTACGCACAGCGTTTCATATATTTAATCTGGCGGGCATCATCCGCCGGCGCCTTCACCACATCCTCACGCTGCTTTTTCGCGTTTTTTACCTCACTTCCGAATAACGGTTCATGCTCCTCCATCCATTGAAGCGTGCCTCCCTCAAGCTCTCCTTCCTCATAAAGCTCATATAAATCGAGAAAAACGGACTTTTTTTCTTTATTGTTCATAAAGGTTCACCGCCTTATAAGTGTCCGCATTTACCACATAGGCGTCATGGCGGTTTGAACCGAACGGCTGAATGATCACAAGCCACGCATCATATCTCACACCGTCTTTCACCGCTGTGACCGGTTTCACCCGTTTTTTGTAGATGATATCGTTATATTTTGCGGCAACCTTGCGAAATGCTTTTTTCCCCTCTTCATATGTGTGTGAAAATGTTTTGGCCATCCCCCGCTCATATAAAGATGCCTCAGTCATCCCCTTTTCATTTTGCAGCGTAATTGTGTGCTTTCCGCCGGCATCCTGAAACACAAAACCGTCTTTCAATTTGTCACCTTGCTTAACCTCTGAAGTGTCAGCGCCCAGCAATGAGAAAAGCTTCTTTTGAAGCTCAGTCTTTGTAAAAGACGAGTTTTCATCTGGGAGACTAATCTTGAAAAGCCGTCCGGATTCTGTATCAAACTCTAGTTCCGTCCCGTTTTTCGCAGTAACCGTCAGACTGCTGCCACTCAGGCTGTTGATGTCTATATTTGTAATACCAAAAGCCTGATCAGACATTTGCAGCGTATGAAAGGCGGCTTTTGTTTTATTGATGATACCCTTTTGAGTCATGTGCACCTGCGGCAAGGACTCAAGCTTATAGATTGACGGGTTTTCAGAAAAGCTCATGATGGTTTCCTTTTCCCAGTAAAACACCGTACCCGGCTGCTTATGATGAATGTCCGGGTTTTTCGGTATAATCTCTACCACAATCTGCTGATTTTCTTTCCTTACTTTTGTTTTAATGCGTTCTATATCCAGCTTCCGGCCGTGCGCCGACAAAAACTCCAATGACTTTTTGCGATATTCTTTCTCTGTCAATGTACGGCCTTCCGGTTTCTTCAGGTAGTTGTAATTTTGTATCATTTGTGAAACTTCATCGACTTCTGCTTCATAATCTTCAGTTTTAAAACGGTAAAAATAATGCAGATCCTGATTAGTGTCTGCTAAGTAAATCGGTTTTTTAGCCGGAAAAAATGAAGTTACTATCCGTTCCGCTTTTTCTGAGGTGATATGCTCCCCGACGTAATCAACAAAATCAGCTGAAATCGGTTTCGAAACGGCAAAAGCAGCATCCCCCGCATTGTACAGCGGGTTTAAAAAAACAATAAAACATACAGCAATCGCTGCCGCAAGGGCTGTTTTCACCCGGCAGCTTATTTTTTTTGACATATGAAACAAATGATGGCTCATCAGAAAACCCGCCATCGTTAAATAGGTAGTATACGGAAAAAGCCTGCCGTAATCTTTTGCAGTGTCAGGATACGGAACGAGCACAAAAACCAAAATCCCGATCACCGCCGCATAAAACAAACCGATAAAGACGGCTTTCGGCTTCCAGTACATCTTAAAGAATAGAAAATTCATAGAAATCAACAGCAATAAAATGATCACAACAAAACAAAGTGATTCATAAATATCTGTTTTTGTCATGTATTCAGGGCTGTGTCTCCAATAGGAGAAAAAACTAAAGATTACCTGAATAACGGGCATCGTCACCACTGTGAGATCAAAGGTATAAAACATACCCTTCCCCTTCTGCTCTTGAGGCAAAAGCATATAGTGAAAGGCTGTAAGCAGCACATACCCATACATTAAGAGATG
Organism: Bacillus nakamurai; assembly: GCF_001584325.1. GTDB lineage: Bacteria > Bacillota > Bacilli > Bacillales > Bacillaceae > Bacillus > Bacillus nakamurai. The sequence continues at coordinate 83,915 of NZ_LSAZ01000041.1, read as the reverse complement.
GACAATCGGAAGAAGTTCACTGCCTTCTGACGTCAAATATTCTGCTGTAAAATGAGTAATGCGCACCTGATGAATCATTTCAATCGTAATGCCCGTCAATAAAACGGCACGCAGCAGAAAACCGGCATAAAACATCACCGTCTGGCGGTTGATTTTCGGATGGAAGGTAAGCGCGTATAAAACAGAAAGGCAAGCGGCTGACCACTGAATGATAAAAACGCTCTGCCTGCTTAAAATAAAGTACCTGTCGAAGTGCAAAATAAAATGGCTGAAAGTGTCTGACATCTGTAACAATCCTTTACATTTATTAAGGCCTTACCCGGTTAGACAACCGGCACTGAAAAAAGTTTCAAAAATAATAAAATTTTTCCCCTATCATATTTTCTGCTTCCATTTGTCATTTTTCTCTCGCTAAATCGCATCAATCGACTCATGTCTACATCAACACGTGCCTCTCGGCTTATCTCCCGACACCTTCCAACATAAGCTTACACAGGACAATTCTATCAATTCATCTTTCGAGCCTATTTTTATATTGCAGAATGTGAGATTGCTGGTTTATTATAACAATATAAGTTTTCATTATTTTCAAAAAGGGGGATTTATTGTGGGTTTAGGTAAGAAATTGTCTGTTGCTGTCGCTGCTTCATTTATGAGTTTAACAATCAGTCTGCCAGGTGTTCAGGCTGCTGAGAATCCTCAGCTTAAAGAAAACCTGACAAATTTTGTGCCGAAGCATTCATTGGTGCAATCTGAATTACCTTCTGTCAGTGACAAAGCGATCAAGCAATACTTGAAACAAAACGGAAAAGTGTTTAAAGGCAACCCTTCTGAAAGACTGAAACTGATTGATCATACAACAGATGACCTCGGCTACAAGCACTTCCGCTATGTGCCTGTCATTAACGGTGTGCCTGTTAAAGACTCTCAAGTTATTATTCACGTCGATAAATCCAACAATGTCTATGCGATTAACGGAGAATTAAACAATGATTCTTCTAATCAAACGGCAAACAGCAAAAAATTATCCGCTGATCAGGCGCTGAATCACGCTTTTAAAGCAATCGGCAAATCACCTGAAGCTGTTTCCAACGGAAATGTTCCGAATAAAAACAAAGCGGAGCTGAAAGCAGCTGCCACAAAAGACGGAAAATACCGTCTCGCTTATGATGTAACCATTCGCTACATTGAGCCGGAACCGGCAAACTGGGAAGTAACCGTTGATGCAGAAACGGGTAAAATCCTGAAGAAGCAAAACAAGGTGGAGCATGCCGCCGCAACCGGAACAGGTACGACTCTTAAAGGAAAAACGGTATCATTAAATATTTCATCTGAAGGCGGAAAATATGTGTTACGCGATCTTTCTAAACCGACCGGAACACAAATTATTACGTATGATCTGCAAAACCGCCAATCTAACCTGCCGGGCACGTTAGTATCAAGCTCTACAAATCAATTCACGACTTCTTCTCAGCGCGCTGCCGTTGATGCTCATTACAACCTCGGCAAAGTGTATGATTATTTCTATCAGACATTTAAACGCAACAGCTATGATAATAGAGGAAGCAAAATCGTATCGTCCGTTCACTACGGCAGCAGATATAATAACGCGGCCTGGATCGGCGATCAGATGATTTACGGAGACGGTGACGGTTCATTCTTCTCTCCTCTTTCAGGCTCATTGGACGTAACCGCTCATGAAATGACGCACGGCGTCACACAGGAAACGGCAAACCTGAATTATGAAAATCAGCCGGGCGCTTTAAATGAATCCTTCTCTGATGTATTCGGATATTTCAATGATACTGAGGACTGGGATATCGGTGAAGATATTACGGTCAGCCAGCCGGCTCTCCGCAGCTTATCGAATCCGACAAAATACGGTCAGCCTGACAATTACAAAAATTACCAAAACCTTCCGAACAACGATGACGGCGACTATGGCGGCGTTCATACAAACAGCGGAATTCCGAACAAAGCCGCTTACAATACGATTACAAAAATCGGCGTGAAAAAGGCAGAGCAAATTTACTATCGCGCATTAACAGTATACCTCACTCCTTCTTCCAGTTTTAAAGATGCAAAAGCAGCTTTAATTCAATCAGCGCGTGACCTTTACGGTTCTCAAGACGCTGCCAGCGTAGAAGCTGCATGGAATGCAGTCGGATTGTAATCATTAGGAGACCGGATATTTCCGGTCTCTTTTTCACGTTCTTGCAGTTGTCAAAAAAAGCCGCCGATTTTACACGGAGGCTTTTTCACAATGGTTTTACCATAATCATATACGTTTTTTCCCGGTCGTCTTTTTCAAGCTTCAGCTGCTCAAAGCCGCATTGGCTTAAAAACAGAACCCATTCCTGCCTGTCAATCGGAACGGCTGCAAACATGGCTTTATTTTCCGCTTTCAGCCCGCTTCCGATCTTTTCTATAATCGCGCGGGCACATCCTTTATGCTCTGCTTCAGGACGGACCGCCACGGTTCCAAGCCACGGTTTTCCGTTTGAGGGCGCCCAATCCAAATGAAAGCTGACGGCCGCAGGAATCCCGTCATCCTCCCAGACGAGCCATGTTCCGTTGTACATGGAATACGAGAGCATAAAGCTTGCCGCATCTTTCGTTCCAAGCTCCTCTTTTTTCCACACAGGATGAGCTTCTGCCAATTGCTCCAAGAAGCTGAGGTCCTCTTCTTCAAACTCTCTACTTGTCAGCATGCAAATAGTCGTTAAAAATGATTTTATGTATCGCCGGATTTCCCGCAAGCACGCTGTGGTTGTCTAAAAACGTAAAGTGCTCCCCTTCAACAGTTGTATAAATGCCTCCGACTTCGTTCAGCAAAATACAGCCTGCAGCGTAATCCCACGGAGCGAGCCTCATGGTAATGTATGCGTCGATGCGTCCTGCCGCAACACTTGCCAGCTCCAGTGCCGCAGAGCCGTAAGAGCGTGTTCCTCTCACCCGTTTCACAAGCGGCGCTAAAATGCCCGGGTCAATTCTCCTGTTCTCCGTCACCCAAGTGGCATTCACCGCAATAATCGCTTCTTCAATCGGCACTTCGCGCAAAGAAGGCAGCGCCGTGTCATTCATATAAGCACCCTCTCCGCTGAATGCGTGGTACAGCTCATCCTGCATAACGTCATAAATCAGCCCGATTTTCCCTTTTCCGTTTTCAAAGATGCCGATGGAGATCGCAAAATGCCGCTGCTGGTGGACAAAATTCATCGTTCCGTCAATCGGATCAATGATCCAGACAACGCCGTCAAGGGAGTGAAGCTTATCCCCCTGCCCTTCTTCCCCGAGAATACGGTGGCCCGGGAAGGTTTGCTGTATACAGTCAATGAAAAAGCGTTCTGTCTCTTTATCAATATTTGTGACTAAATCATTCGGATTTGATTTTGTTTCGATCGTCAAGTTTTCCTGCATGGATTGTTTGATTCTGCTTCCTGCTTCTCTTACCCATTTTTTTGCGATTTCATCAATTTCCGTCCAATTTGTCATACCGTGTACCTCTTTTCTATGTATAGCTTTACTCTATAGCATACTGATAAAGGCGATTAAAAAGCAAGGAAAATGAAAAATATGCCTTCTCACGTAAAAACGAACCATTCCGGCGGTTCGTTTTTACTATTCTTTATCCGTTAAGACGAATCCATTCTTTTCTGAGACCCTCTAATTTCCTTTTGCTGAGTTCAATTTGGTCTTCATTTTCTTTTTGCAATGCCTCGTACAGGGTTGCCAATTCATAATCAACCTCTAGTCTCCAGACAGCTACACGGTTATTTTTTTCCTCTCTGAACCCTTCCTTCACCACTTGCCTCATTGTCTTTCGCCCCTCCCAGAGATCATTTGTTAAAAAAGCATCCCATTTCCAAATCATTTATGATACTTCTTATATCGTATGGAAACTTATATTCGGCTGTAACATCATTCTTAAAATTGTGTGTTTACCTATTCGTTTTTTACCACATTTCCCCTCTCTTCAAACGCTCTCAATGTTTTTGCCGTCAAAACCAACTGTGGTAAAATATGAATACTTAATAAAAGGAGGAAAAACATGACACAAATGCGTTTTACTAATGAGGACTTTGATACATTTACAATAGAAGGTTTAGATGCGCGCATGGAGGTGTTAAAGGAACAGGTCCGGCCGAAGCTGACCCTTTTAGGCGAGCATTTTGCCCCGACATTGTCGGCATTGACAGGGGACGAAATGTTTCCGCACGTCGCCAAGCACGCCAGAAGATCTGTTAACCCGCCGGCTGACAGCTGGGTCGCCTTTGCGAGCAGCAAAAGGGGCTACAAAAAACTTCCCCACTTTCAAATCGGTTTGTGGGACACTCATATGTTTGTATGGTTCGCCATCATTTATGAGTCTCCGATAAAAGAGGAGTACGGCAAATTGCTTGAAGCGAAGCAGGAGGATATCATAAAGCAAATCCCGGCTCACTTTGTCTGGTCTCCGGATCATACGAAGCCCGGTGCGTACAAGCAGTCCGAAATGGATCATGAGCAGCTGAAAACATTATTTGAACGTCTGCAGACAGTTAAAAAAGCTGAGCTTTTATGCGGCATTCAGCTTCCGAAAGAAGAAGTTATCAACATGAACAACCAAGAATTCCTGCAAACCATTGAAGATGCCTTTCAAAAGCTATCGTTTTTATACACTCTGACGCAAAAAGTCTCATAACATAAAAAGCGGGCCGTTTCCGGCTCGCTTTTATTTACTTACATCTTAATAACCGCTTGATCTGATTCTTTTGCCTGTTTCACAGTCCTGTACGGAGAATATGTGCTGTCTGTCTCAAATCGGCCGCAAATCTTCTTTTCTTCCGCTTTTCCCGGAACAATTTCTTTGAAACGCCGATAGGCCTGCAGCAGTTTGTCACGATCGGCACCTTTTTCATAGGCTTTTTCCACCTGCTGAAAAAAGGCAATCACATCCACAGCCTCCTCTGTCGTCCAGTCCTCGTTCATCGGATATTGATATTCCAAATCTCTTCACTCCTTCATTATCCTGCTCAAAAAAAGCATCTTCCATAGATCATAAATTGTTCTTTACATTCTTTCAAGTTCATAATATAATTCATTTGTTTTACGTTAAAAAAACGGGTAATAAACTCAATGTAATACACACTAATTGCGTAGGTATTATGACAAAGGTGGGAAAACAATTGCCGCAACATGAAACACCCCTGTACAGCGGACTGAAAAAGCACGCGAACAGACAGCCTGTCCAATTCCACATTCCGGGCCACAAAAAAGGTGCAGGAATGGACCCAGAATTCAGACAATTTATCGGAGAAAACGCGTTAAGCATAGATTTAATTAACATTGAACCTCTTGATGATTTACATGCGCCAAAAGGAATGATCAAAGAAGCGCAGGAACTGGCCGCTGAGGCATTCGGCGCAGACCACACCTTCTTTTCCGTACAAGGAACGAGCGGCGCCATTATGACGATGGTCATGGCGGTTTGCGGACCCGGAGATAAAATCATCATTCCGAGAAATGTCCATAAATCAATTATGACAGCCATTGTATTTTCCGGAGCGGTGCCTATTTTTATACACCCGGAAATTGATGATGAGCTTGGAATTTCTCACGGCATCACACTCGAATCAGCCGAGCGCGCCTTAACAGAGCACCCTGACGCCAAAGGGCTTCTTGTCATTAATCCGACTTATTTCGGTGTCGCAGCCGACTTAAGCAGCATTGTGAAGCTCGCACATTCTTACAGCGTTCCGGTCCTTGTAGATGAAGCGCACGGCGTGCATATTCACTTCCATGATCAGCTCCCTCTGTCTGCCATGCAGGCAGGCGCTGATATGGCAGCCACAAGCGTGCACAAATTAGGCGGTTCTTTGACGCAAAGCTCTATCTTAAATGTAAGAGAAGGCCTTGTGTCTAAAGACAGGGTACAATCGATTTTAAGCATGCTGACAACAACATCAACGTCCTATCTGCTTCTCGCCTCATTAGACGTCGCGAGAAAACGGCTGGCAACTGAAGGCCGGCAGCTTCTGGAGGATACAATTATCCTCGCAAATCAAACGCGGGAACGCCTGAATCAAATTGAAGGCATCCGCTGTGTCGGAGCAGAGATAACGGGTTCTAAGGCTGCGTTCAGCTATGACCCGACCAAATTAATCATCTCTGTAAAAAATCTCGGCCTAACGGGTCATGACGTTGAAAAATGGCTGCGTGAATCATACAACATTGAAGTCGAGCTGTCCGATTTGCATAACATTTTATGTATTTTCACTCCGGGCGACAGAGCTGACGATGCTGACCGTCTTGTTAACGCCCTTGCAGAGATTTCAAAACGGGCCTCCGCCAATGAATTTGCTCATAAGCAAACTGAAGTTCTGCTCCCTGAAATTCCGCTTTTAGCGATGACACCACGGGATGCATTTTACGCAAATACGGAAATCGTCCCTTTAAAAGAATCAGCGGGACGGATTATTGCGGAGTTTGTTATGGTGTATCCGCCGGGAATTCCGATCTTTATCCCAGGTGAAATTATTACGGAAGAAAACATCAGCTACATTTTCAAAAACCTTGATGCCGGCCTTCCCGTTCAAGGCCCGGAAGACGCCACGCTGGAAATGATCCGTGTCATTAAAGAACAAAAGGCGATCCAATAAGACGTGAAAAAGCCCGAAACAAAGTATGTTTCGGGCCTTTTTTATATTTTTTACTCTTCTTCAAGATGACACTGGCATTGTCCGCAGCATGTTCCGTATAACGTTGTCACCTTCTCATCCTCGAAGTAATGAATGGCTTCGTTACAGTCTTGGCAAACAATCGTTCCCATCTCTCATTCCCCATTTCTCAGAATTTGAAAACGCTTAATTTTTATTTGTTGTTATTATATTATTATGTCACATTTAATATGTCAACCACTAAATTGTATAACACATTTATTTTTTACGGCCTCTTGATCGCTTTCGGGTCGATAATGGTATATCCTTTATCCCGGAGTCCTTTCACAATATCCGGTATTGCTTCATCCGTCCACTTCCGATCATGCATGAGAATATTGGCGCCGTCCTGTAAATAAGGGCTGTTAAGGGTAATGTCAGTAAGCGCTTTTTTTGATTGATATTTCTGATCCCAGTCATATCCGAAGGTCCAATTCGTTTTTACCATGCCTTCTTTTTGGATGAGCCTGTCACTGTATTCAGTGTTGCTTCCGAAAGGTGCTCTGAAAAATGCAGGCTTTTCCCCGATCACTTTCTCAACGGCTTGATTAACGCCGGCAATTTCTTCCCGTTGTTTTTGTTCCGAAAGATTTTTTAAATTTTGATGGGTCATCGTATGATTTCCGATCATAAAGCCTAATTCATGAATATGCTTGAGCGCTTTTTTATTTTCATCTTTTTTTAGAAATTGTCCGTTCACAAAAAAAATAGCTGATGCATGAAGGTCGTGCAGCTTGTCAGCAATGTCAGCCGCATGCTGATCGGGCGCGTCATCTATCGTTAACAGCGCAATCGGTTTTTTGTCTTTCTGTTCATCCAGTCTTTCAACCGCAAAGGTTTTAGGATTGATTTGATAGCAGGTCTCAGCCTTCTGCTTTGCCGGCTTGTCGGATTTTGCCTTGCCGCTTTTCTGTTCCGTTTTACCGGCAGCAGCATGCGAATGGGTTTTGCTTGATTCCGGCTCCTCATTTGATTCGCAGCTGACGAGGAAACACACACACATGACAGCTGCAATTGCTTTATACATAAGAATCCCTCCTGCTTGGTTTTGCCCACAGTATAACGAAAAAACAGCTGTTTCACGATGAATAATGTGCCTTTTTTACGCATTGGGAACGGATCTTGTCACCCGTATTATTTCTTCATTAAAAACGGTTTCAATTATATAACAATTAAGTAACAAGCCTTAGCTTTCTCAGGTCTCGTGATACACTTTACATAGTCCTTGTTAACGGATGTTCCATTACAATATAAAACAGAGGAGAAAGATAGATGCGCTACCGCACGGTGATTCCCTTTTTTTTGATGTTATTTGTTTTGTCAAGCTGTTCGGTTTCTACGGTCAGTCCATTCAAAAAAAACCGGATCGACAGCATTCATCACACTCAAATCTTGTTTTTTTCCGATGAAAACCATATAGATAAAGAAGTGCCCTATTACGATGCGATTCTTGATTTGGAGAAGAAATATCCTCATCATGTAGATCAAATGAAGGTATATGACAACAGAAAAGGATGGGAAGAAGAAATCAATACGTTCCCGGCTCTTATGGTCATCAACCATAGCCATGTCGTCATGAAGATAGAAGGGTCCGTTAAGAAAAAAGAAGATATTATAAAGCCTATGCAGCATGTGCTGGCACAATAAAAAACAGCCCCCGTTTTTACACGGAGGCTGTTTCTTTTTTACGTTATTATTTTACAATATGGATCGGGCTTCCGATTGCCACTTCCGCAGCTTCCATTGTGATTTCGCCCAATGTCGGGTGAGCGTGAATTGTCATTGCGATATCTTCAGCAGTCATACCGCCTTCGATCGCCAAGCTCAATTCAGAAATCATATCAGATGCGCTCGCACCGGCAATTTGCGCACCGATGACAAGGCCGTCTTCTTTACGAGTGATCAGCTTCATGAAGCCGTCAGTTTCGTTAAGAGAAAGCGCACGTCCGTTTGCAGCAAACGGGAATTTAGAAGCAACCACTTCAAGGCCTTCTTCTTTCGCCTGTGCTTCAGTGTAACCGACAGAAGCCAGTTCAGGCTCAGAGAATACAACGGCTGGAATACCGAGGTAATCGATTTCAGCAGGCTCTCCGGCGATGGCTTCCGCAGCGATTTTACCTTCGTAAGACGCTTTGTGAGCCAATGGAGGTCCGTCAATGATATCACCGATTGCGTAAATGTTCGGCACGTTTGTGCGGCATTGCTTGTCTGTTTTGACTACGCCGCGGTCAGTCATCTCAATACCGACTTGCTCAAGGCCGAGCTCATCAGTGTTTGGACGGCGTCCGACAGTGATTAATACGTAATCAGCATCAACTGTTTTTTCTTCGCCTTTTACTTCGAATGTAACTGTTACGCCGTCAGCTTTTTCTTCGACACCTTTTGCCATAGCGCTTGTATGGATTTCAACGTTGCCTTTTTTCTTTAAGTTGCGTTTAACAAGAGAACTCATTTGTTTTTCGAAGCCAGGAAGAATTTCGTCTCCGCCTTCTAAAATAACAAGTTCAGTTCCGAAGTTTGCATACGCTGTTCCAAGCTCAGTACCGATATATCCGCCGCCGATGACAACAAGCTTTTTAGGAATTTCTTTAAGCGCAAGTGCGCCTGTAGAATTCAGAACGCGTTCGCTATATTTGAAGTTTGGCAATTCGATAGGGCGAGAACCGGTAGCAATAATCGCGTTTTTAAACGTATATGTTTGCGCAGAGTTCTCATCCATCACACGGACAGAGTTGCTGTCTACAAAATAAGCTTCGCCTTTGACGACGTCTACTTTATTTCCTTTAAGAAGACCTGCAACACCGCCAGTAAGCTTATTTACAACAGAAGCTTTCCATTCTTGGACTTTTGTAAAATCAACTGTTACGTTCTCAGCAGTGATTCCCATGTCATCTGAGTGTTTTGCGTTCTCATAACGATGGCCTGCATTGATGAGCGCTTTTGAAGGAATACAGCCGACGTTCAGACAAACGCCTCCAAGAGTTGCTTTTTCAACGACTGTTACTTTTTGTCCAAGCTGAGCGGCGCGGATGGCAGCCACATAGCCGCCAGGTCCCGCACCAATCACAAGAGTATCTGTTTCAATAGGGAAATCTCCTACTACCATAACATTACGCCTCCATTAAAATAAGTTGTGGATCGTTCAGTAAACGCTTGATGTGATTTAACGCATTTTGTGCAGTTGCTCCGTCGATCATACGGTGGTCGAAGCTGAGAGAAAGAGCTAAGACAGGAGCAGCTACAATTTCACCGTCGCGGACAATCGCTTTTTCAGCGATGCGGCCGATACCGAGAATCGCAACCTCTGGATGGTTAATGACCGGAGTGAACCATTGGCCGCCGGCAGAACCGATATTTGTGATTGTGCAAGAAGCGCCTTTCATTTCCGCAGGTGCAAGCTTGCCTTCACGCGCTTTTGTAGCAAGGCTGTTGATTTCATCAGAGATTTCGAAAACGGCTTTACGATCGGCATTTTTCACTACCGGCACAAGCAAGCCTTTTTCTGTATCCGCAGCGATTCCGATGTTGAAGTAGTGTTTTTGAACAACTTCATCTGTTTTATCATCAATAGATGTGTTTAAAACAGGGAATTTTTTCAGTGCGGATGTTAAAGCTTTTACGACGTAAGGCAAGTATGTCAGCTTAATGCCTTGATCAGCAGCAACTTGTTTGAACTGTTTGCGGTGTGCAACAAGATTTGTTACGTCAACTTCATCCATTAGAGTTACGTGCGGTGCAGTATGCTTAGAGTTCACCATTGCTTTTGCAATCGCTTTACGGATACCGCTCATTTTCTCGCGAGTTTCCGGGAATTCGCCTTCAGGCGCTTGAACCGCTGCTGGTTTTGCTGTTTCCTGAGGTGCAGCAGTTTCTTGAGGCGCCGCCTCTTGAGCCGCTCCGCCATTTGCAAAGCTGTCGATATCTTCTTTCACAACGCGTCCGTTATTTCCTGAACCCGTTACTTTACGGATATCAACGCCTTTTTCACGGGCATATTTACGTACGGAAGGCATAGCGATCACGCGTTTGTTCGGATCAGCTTCCGCTTGATCCTGCTGTCCTGCGCCGGTTTCTTTTGCCGGCTCAGCAGCGCGTTCTTCTTTCGCTACATCTTGTCCCGCTTCAGCAGATGACTGAACTTGAGCTTCAGTTTTTGCGTCGCCGGACTCGTCGCTTCCTTTGAATTGAAGGTCTTCGTAACCAGGTGCGTCAAACGTAATAATCGTTTGTCCAACAGTTGCAACTGTTCCCTCTTCAACTTTTAATTCTAATACTTTTCCTTTAACAGGTGAAGGAATTTCTACCACTGCTTTATCATTTTGCACTTCAGCCAGTACATCGTCTTCTTCTACCTCGTCGTTCGGCTTGACAAACCACTTAACGATTTCACCTTCGTGGATACCTTCTCCGATATCTGGAAGTTTAAATTCAAATGCCACAGTTTTCGACCTCCTAGTTGATTAAGCAAATTTTAGTTATACATACGGCAAGCATTGAACCATCATTGAACAAGGGAGGAAAAGAACTCGTCTTCTCCTCCTGTTTATGAAGCCTGATTAAAATTCAAGAACTTTTTTCGCAGTTTCAAGAACGTCTTTATGGTTTGGAAGCCATACGCTCTCAGCTTGCGAGAAAGGAAATACTGTATCAGGCGCTGCGACACGGAGAACAGGAGCTTCCAAGCTCAAGATCGCGCGGTCATTAATTTCAGCTACAACGTTAGCGCCTACGCCGGCTTGTTTTTGAGCCTCTTGTACAACAATTGCGCGGCCTGTTTTTTCAACAGAAGCAATGATTGTATCAATATCAAGCGGGCTTACAGTGCGAAGGTCGATAACCTCAGCAGAAACGCCTTCTTTTTCAAGCTCTTCAGCAGCTTTCAGCGACTCATGAACCATTGCGCCGTATGTGATGATAGACAGATCAGTTCCTTCGCGTTTCACATCAGCTTTGCCAAGCTCGATTGTGTATTCTTCTTCAGGAACTTCCTGACGGAAAGAACGGTAAAGTTTCATGTGCTCTAAGAAAACGACAGGGTCGTTATCACGGATGGCAGAAATCAAAAGTCCTTTAGCGTCATACGGAGTTGACGGAATAACGACTTTAATTCCCGGCTGCTGAGCCACAAGGCCTTCTAAGCTGTCAGCGTGAAGTTCAGGTGTATGAACACCGCCGCCGAAAGGAGAACGGATTGTCACCGGAGAAGTCCAGCGTCCGCCTGAACGGTAGCGCATACGAGCCATTTGTCCTGAAACTGAATCCATTACTTCATATACAAATCCGAAGAATTGAATTTCCATAACCGGACGGAAACCGTTCAACCCTAAACCAAGAGCAAGACCGCCGATGCCGGATTCAGCAAGAGGCGTATCAAATACACGGTCTTCACCAAATTCTTTTTGCAATCCTTCAGTCGCACGGAATACGCCGCCGTTTACACCAACGTCTTCTCCGAAAACTAAGACATTTTCGTCATTTTTCAGTTCTGTGCGTAACGCATCCGTGATTGCTTGAATCATTGTCATTTGCGCCATGGCTTACTTCGACTCCTTCTGTGTATAAGTTTCTAATTGCTCTTTAAGGTTATAAGGCAATTCTTCGTGCATGATTTTGATTAAATCAGTCACTTTTTGTTTTGGTTCAGCATCTGCTTTTTTGATGGCTTGCTTAATTTCTTCTTTCGCAGCCTCAATCACTTTGCTTTCTTCCTCTTCAGACCACAGGCCTTTGTTTTCAAGGAACGCGCGGAAACGAACGAGCGGATCTTTTTGCTCCCATTCGTTTTCAATTTCTTTCGTACGGTATTTCGTCGGATCGTCACCGGCCATTGTGTGCGGGCCGTAACGGAATGTAAGTGTTTCGATTAAAGTCGGGCCTTCGCCGTTGACTGCGCGTTCGCGCGCTTCAGCAGTTGCCGCGTATACAGCAAGAGCATCCATACCGTCTACTTGCACACCGACAATTCCTGCTGCCGCTGCTTTTTGAGCAATCGTTTGAGCCGCAGATTGTTTTTCAACCGGAGTTGAAATGGCATAGCGGTTGTTTTGCACTACGAAGATCGCAGGAGCTTTGTAAGCGCCGGCAAAGTTGATTCCTTCGTAGAAGTCCCCTTGAGATGCGCCGCCGTCACCTGTATAAGTGATCGCTACGGCTTTTTTGCCCCGTTTTTTAAGACCTAACGCCACACCGGCAGTTTGGATGTATTGAGCACCGATAATGATTTGCGGAGAAAGGGCGTTCACGTCATCAGGCATTTGGTTTCCGCGGAAGTGTCCGCGAGAGAATAAGAATGCTTGATAAAGCGGCAGTCCGTGCCAGATTAATTGCGGTACATCACGGTAGCCCGGAAGAACGAAATCTTCTTTTTCAAGCGCGAAATGTGTTGCAATTTGTGAAGCTTCCTGGCCGGCAGTAGGAGCGTAGAAACCAAGACGTCCTTGACGGTTTAATGAGATAGAGCGCTGATCCAGCACACGCGTGTACACCATGCGGCGCATGAGCTCTTTTAATTGATCATCTGTTAAATCAGGCATCGCCGCTTCATTCACGACTTCTCCCTTTTCATTTAAAATTTGGAACGTTTCGAACTGCTTCTTAATGGCATCAAATTGCTTCTTACTGTCAACGATCGTTTTTTTCGTTTTTGCAGCCATACTAAAGTCACCTCTTCCTTTCTTTTAAACAGTCATTAGACGTGCATTCCTTTTATACATACAAACCTAGGATACCCTAAAGTATTAGCAGCAAGTCGTATATATTTTAGCCTATCCCCAGTTTGCCGAAACCTTTTATGTAGGATCATCACTATCTGATCTGAACTGTATTATTGCGGAGTTGTAAATGACTGATACAACTCTGCTTAACATGGATAAGTTTACACTAAACAAAGAAGACCCGTCAATCGTTTTGAACATTGATTTTTAATAAATGTATTCGCTTTATATTTATCGGGTGCGGCCGGCTGTTTTTCATTTTTCAAACTGTACTAGTATACACCTGATAACTGTACTACAATAGGATCGGCAAACTTTTTTTCAAACACAAAAAAGGGCCCGGCTGTCCGGTCCCTTCTCCCATTCAGCTTTCCTTAACGTGAAAGCCGGCCGCTTTATATAGTTCTTCCCTTGATTTATTGTATTGTTTTGTCTGCTCGTTAAATGCTCCGGTTTGTTTTAACACTTTTTGGTAGGAACTGTTCACTTTGCTGATCTGTTTATCAAGATCATCGGCAGTCAGGTCTTTTTTCTTAATCATTTTATACAATTCTTTGTCATATTGAATCGCTTTTTCATACTCTTTATACATACCGGTGTACGATGCATAACGTTTTTCCATATGGCCGGCCGCTTCTTTTGCCTTTTTCTTAATGGTTTTATCTTTAATCGAGCCGGCTGCTTGTCGGGCGGCTTCAAATTCTTTTTTAGAGCTGTCAATACTGTCTTTTTCCGTTTTTAAATGCTGCTCTCGCTGATCTGCATTTTTAAGCGCTTCATCCGCCAAAGAAACAATTTTGGAATAATCGTCCATATTGAGCTGAATCATATCGTTATACAGCTTATCGTCTTTTTTCTCTAATTTTTCTAATTCCTGCTGCTCCTTTTGAAACGGCTTTTCCACTTGCACGACTTTCTCCAGCGAATCATGAAGCGACTCAACCGAGTCTTTTCCCCCGCAGCCCGCTAGCAGTATACTTGCAGCGCCGAGTGCTCCGATGCCCGCAAACATTCGTTTTTGAAAATTATTCACACTGAAATCCCCCAATCTTGACATTTTCTACTATAGAAGCCTCGGCGCCGTTTGACAATAGCTGAGCTGTAATTGCTTTTTTCGGCACACTTCGGGATTGCAGCCATCAGGAAATTGTCAGAGAAAACTTGCACAAAAAATTAGAGAAAACAGGGCATATGACCATACATCTTTATGGCTTTCACATAGTTTATAGTAGACGCTGGCCCTGCTGACAAAGGGTCAGCGTAATTAAAAGAGGAGGGTTTTTTATGTACGGAGGATATGGATACGGATATGGCGGCGGTTGTTGCGGTTACGGCGGCGGTTACGGCGGCGGTTACGGCGGCGGTTACGGCGGCGGTTACGGCGGCGGTTACGGATACGGATGCGGAGGCGGATATGGCCGCACATTCGCTTTAATAGTAGTATTATTTATCTTGTTGATCATCGTCGGTGCCGCTTTTTTAGGCTGCGGCTGCTGATCGCAAGCCATGAATATCGACCAGCCTTTTACGGCTGGTCTTTTGTTTCGTTGCGCCCCGGTAAAGAAATTCGCTATAATTTACATATAAAGCTTTAGGAGTGAAGTTTCTTGATTACTATGGAAAATATTGTCCGTGACGGACACCCCGCACTCAGAGAAGTCGCAGAAGAAGTTCAGCTTCCCGCCTCTGATGAAGAAAAACAGCATCTTGCTGATATGATTGAGTTTGTGAAAAACAGCCAAAATCCGGAATTAGCCGAGAAATACCAGCTTCGTCCGGGTGTAGGGCTTGCGGCTCCGCAAACTGACGTAAAAAAGCGGATGATCGCTGTTCACGCAGAGGACGCAAAAGGCACATTATACAGCTACGCGCTGTTTAACCCTAAAATCGTCAGCCACTCGGTGGAAAGAAGCTATTTAACGAGCGGAGAGGGATGCCTGTCTGTAGACGAACGCATTCCGGGCTACGTTCCGCGCTACGCCCGTATCAGAGTGAAAGGAACGACACTTGAAGGGGAACAGATCGACATTCGCCTGAAGGGCTTTCCGGCCATTGTGTTTCAGCATGAGATTGACCATCTGAACGGCATTATGTTTTACGATCATATCGATAAAGAAAATCCGTTCAAAGAACCTGACAATGCCATTGCCATTGATCGGTAAAAAACGACCGGCACTTTAGAAGTGCCGGTCGTTTTTATTTCAGAAGGCCAAGCTCTTTTACAGCGTAGCTGATGCCCTCCTCGTCTACAGATTTCGTGATGAAATCAGCTGCCGCCTTTAATTCCGGCACGGCATTTCCCATCGCCACCCCAGTGCCGACAAACCTGATCATCTCGAGGTCATTTAATCCGTCGCCGAAGGCATAAGTGTCATTGATTTCATACGGAAGCCGCTCAAGCACTCTTTTAATGCCCTCAGCTTTTGAACCTCCGCTCGGAAGCACATCGGTTGACAGCTCATGCCAGCGGACATAGTCAAACTCCGGAAAAGCGGCATATGCTTTTTCTTCATGCCCCCGGCAGAATAAAAGCAGCTGATAAATGTCTTTCCCTTTATAAAACTGTTCATCCACCTCGGGATACGGAGCTTTCAGACTGCCGATTCCTTCAGAGACGTGCGGATGTCCGGCAATGGTCGTTTTCATTGTGTCCTCAGCCATAAATACGACCGGATGCTCTCCCTCTGCCGCCTGCTGCAATAAACGCTCTATCGCATCCTCAGGCAATGGATTTTTAAAAATCACGTCGCCCTCAAATACGACAAACTGCCCATTGTAAGAAATAAATGATTGAATATCGAGCTCTTCGAGAATCGGCTTTACCAAAAATGGAGAACGTCCGCTGGCAATAAATAAGTAGTGTCCGGCGTCTTTAAGCGCCGCTACTGTTTTTCTTGTGCTTTCGGGGATATGCTTGTCATGGTCATATATTGTTCCGTCAATATCAAAAAAGATTAATTTAGGTTTCATATCAATTTCTCCTTTATCCCGTTTATCAGTCGCGCCTTTTCCACTCTCATCATACAGAAAGTTTTCCGTCCGGCAAACCTCCCTGTTCAAATTCCATTTATACCCACGAAAAACAAAACAGGATTTTCCGCATACTACTGCTATAAAGGTATTTGTTAAACCTAAGGGGAGGTATGCACATATGCTGCGCAGATTACGGAAGAAACTCAAACGGCAGTGGGGCGGAATGCTCCGGAAAAAAGTCATTACCTGACAGGGATCTTTCGTTTTTCGAAAGTCCCTTTTTTGCTCAAGACTTTCCTTATATTCCGTTTTCGAATATAATAGAATAAGCGAGTCTAACATACGGCATTTAAGGAGAGATTTGGATGATTTATAAGGTATTTTATCAAGAGAAGGCTGACGAAGTACCTGTTCGTGAAAAAACAGATTCACTTTATATTGAGGGCGTTTCAGAACGGGACGTCAGAACGAAGCTGAAAGATAAGAAATACAACATTGAATTTGTTCAGCCTGTAGACGGTGCTTTCTTAGAATATGAGAAGCAGAGCGAAAATTTTAAAGTATTGGAGTTATGAGCGGAATGAAATTTGTAAAAAATGACCAGACTGCCGTTTTCGCCCTCGGCGGATTGGGCGAGATCGGGAAAAATACGTACGGGGTGCAGTTTCAGGATGAAATTGTACTGATTGATGCGGGAATCAAGTTTCCAGAAGACGAGCTTCTCGGAATTGATTACGTAATCCCTGATTACACGTATTTAGTAAAGAATGAAGATAAAATTAAAGGGTTGTTTATCACCCATGGTCACGAAGACCATATCGGCGGTATTCCATACCTGCTCAGACAAGTAAATATTCCCGTTTACGGCGGTAAACTCGCGATCGGCTTACTTCGGAATAAACTTGAAGAGCACGGACTGTTAAGACAGACGAAATTAAACATTATCGGAGAAGACGACATCGTTAAGTTCCGCAAGACGTCTGTATCCTTCTTCAGAACGACACACAGCATTCCGGATTCATACGGAATTGTCGTCAAAACACCGCCGGGCAACATCGTTCATACCGGTGACTTTAAGTTCGACTTTACACCGGTAGGCGAACCGGCAAATCTGACAAAGATGGCCGAAATCGGGAAAGAAGGCGTGTTATGCCTGCTTTCCGACAGCACAAACAGTGAAGTGCCTGATTTCACCATGTCAGAACGCCGCGTAGGCGAAAGCATTCACGATATTTTCCGCAAAGTGGACGGCAGAATTATATTCGCGACGTTTGCTTCGAATATCCACCGCCTTCAGCAAGTGATTGAAGCAGCCGTATTAAACGGCAGAAAAGTCGCCGTATTTGGACGCAGTATGGAATCGGCTATCGAAATCGGACAGACCCTCGGGTACATCACATGTCCGAAAAATACATTTATCGAGCATAATGAAATCAATCGTATGCCCGCAAATAAAGTAACGATTTTATGTACGGGAAGCCAAGGTGAACCGATGGCGGCATTATCACGAATCGCTAACGGCACGCACCGCCAGATTTCAATCAACCCGGGAGATACGGTTGTCTTTTCTTCTTCTCCGATTCCGGGAAACACAATCAGCGTAAGCCGCACTATCAACCAATTGTACCGTGCGGGCGCAGAGGTTATTCACGGATCTCTGAATGACATTCATACATCCGGACACGGCGGACAGGAAGAGCAAAAGCTGATGCTCCGCCTGATCAAACCGAAATTCTTCATGCCGATCCACGGTGAGTACAGAATGCAGAAAATGCATATAAAACTCGCGATGGATTGCGGCATACCAGAAGAAAACTGCTTTATTATGGACAACGGCGAAGTGCTTGCACTGAAAGGTGAAGAAGCTTCTGTGGTAGGTAAAATCCCGTCCGGCTCCGTTTATATTGACGGAAGCGGGATCGGCGATATTGGAAATATCGTGCTTCGGGACCGCCGTATTCTTTCAGAAGAAGGCCTTGTCATTGTTGTCGTAAGCATCAATATGGATGATTTTAAAGTGTCAGCAGGACCTGACTTAATATCCAGAGGTTTTGTTTACATGAGAGAATCCGGTGATTTAATCAACGATGCACAGCAGCTGATTTCGAACCATCTGGAAAAAGTAATGGATCGGAAAACGACGCAGTGGTCAGAAATCAAAAACGAAATTACCGATACACTTGCACCGTTCTTATACGAAAAAACAAAACGCCGCCCGATGATCCTTCCGATCATTATGGAGGTATAATAAAAGCTGCACTCATGATGAGTGCAGCTTTTTTATTGCAGCGGTATATGCTGAAAGGCTTTTACGTCAAACAGCCCCGTTGCCGTCATTTTAATATCCGGAATCACCGGCAAAGCTAAAAATGAAAGAGTGAGAAACGGGTTAAAATCCCCGGTAAATCCGATCAACGGAAGCTTTTCGTGAAGCACGCCCAAACTGTCATTTACCCACTCCGCAGATTGGTCAGAAAGCAAACCTGCAATCGGGAGCGGAACAGAGTGAAGCAATTCCCCGTTTTTAACGGCTGCTAATCCTCCGCCGATGTTATGAAGCTGATTGATCGCCGCGGCCAAGTCCGCATCGTTTGTTCCGACGGCAATGATATTGTGCGAATCATGAGAAATGGTAGTTGCAAGGGCCCCTTCTTTTAATCCGAATCCTTGTACGATTCCGAGTCCCATTATTTTTTCTCCGCTATGCCGTTCCACGACGGCGATCTTTAATAAATCATGCTCGATATCAGGCTGGAACATGTCAGATGGCGGCGCGGGCACTTCTTTTCGTCTCGTTTCCAAATGATTCGGTATGATTTGAATCACGTTCATATTTTTGCCTTCTTGAATCGGCATGTGAAAATCCAATTCAGTCAGCGGCGCTTTCAGCTGCACTGTGTCCAAGAGCGCGGTATCTGTTAATTGTGAGTCAGCCGTCTGCTCATAAATCGTCCGGCCGTTCTCTGCAACCGTGCGCCCGTTCACCATCGTCTTTGTAATGGCGACCTGCCGCAAATCGGAAATAAACAGCAAATCAGCATCAAATCCCGGCGCCACCGCTCCTTTCGTATCAAGGCCGTAACACTCGGCGGCGTTTAAGCTGCCCAGCTGATAAGCCAAAAACGGATCAAGACCGGCTTCTATGGCTAATTTGACTTGGTGATTGACACTTCCTTCTGAAAGCAAATCGTCTACATGCTTATCATCCGTACAAAAGAAAAAACGCCGCGCATTTTTTTCATTAACCGCCGGCAGGACGCTGAGCGTATTTTTTGCCACTGATCCTTCACGCAGCATCACATACATCCCCCGTCTGATTCTGTCCAGCGCTTCTTCTTTTGTCGTCACTTCATGATCATTTGACACCAGTGCAGTTCTGTATATATTAATCAAATCAGAAGATAATCCCGCTAAATGTCCGTCAATCCGTTTCCCGTGAAGCTTGGCATCGAGCAGTTTCTCGATCATATCCTCTTCACCCTCGGCAACAGACACATAATCCATCACTTCCGCAAGCCCCAATACCTCTTTCTCCTGATAAAAAGGCTTTAAGTCAGCAGCTTTTAAAACCGCGCCTGAACGTTCAAAGCTTGCAGCGGGAACACAGGAAGGAAGCATAAAATGAATGTGAAGCGGCGCTTTTTTCGCCTGCTCGATCATAAATGAAATGCCTTTGGCCCCAGAGACGTTTGCAATTTCGTGCGGATCGGTAATGACGGCAGTCACTCCGTGCGGAAGGACTGCTTTTGCAAACTCAATCGGAGTAACCATAGAAGACTCGATATGAACATGTCCGTCAATAAAGCCTGGAACGATCATCTGGCCCTCTGCGTCAATGACTTCTTCCCCTTCGTAATCACCCAGCCCGACGATCATTCCGTCAGTGATGGCGATATCTGCAGAGATCCATTCCTGATTAAATACATCCATGATTTTTCCGTTCTTAATGACGGTATCGGCTTTTTGTCTGCCGGCTGAAGCATTCAGCCGTTTAGCCAGTGATTCTTTGTTCAAAATGGGGCCTCCTCTTTTTCTTTATATGGTACAATATGCTATCGGATCGCGTAATCTTAGTCAATAACAATTGAAGAATACACCGCTTACAGATAAATGTCTTTCTATTCTGACATATAAAAAAACCGTCCTGTTCAGACGGCTTTTGTCTACTTCGTATGCAGCACTCTTTTTTCAAAACGGGAAATGTCTGAAATAGATCCGATGACGATTAAAATATCTTCTTTTTGAATGACTTCGGTTGCCAGCGGAGATACGATGACCTCTTTTTCCCTTTTGATGGCGACGATGTTAATTCCGTACTTCGCCCGGATGTCCAAATCAAGCAATGTATTCCCGGCGAGGCGGCTGTTGGCCACGATTTCAACGATACTGTGTTCATCGGACAGCTCTAAATAATCAAGCACGTTGTTCGAAACAATATTATGGGCGATTCGCTTTGCCATGTCTCGCTCAGGATGGACGATATGATCGGCTCCGATTTTCGCCAGCACTTTTTCATGATAATCGTTTTGCGCTTTTACCGTAATGGTTTGAACACCCAACTCCTTCAAAATAAGTGTTGTTAAAATACTCGCCTGTATATTCTCGCCGATTGCCACAATCACATGGTCAAAATTGCGCATCCCCAAATTTTTCAAAACAGATTCATCGGTTGAATCGCCGATCACCGCATGTGAAGCGATTTTGGCGTATTCATTCACTTTATCTTCATCAATATCCATCGCCATGACCTCGAGACCTTCCTCACTTAACGCTTTGCAGATGCTCCCCCCAAAGCGGCCGAGGCCAATAACAGCAAACTCTTTTCTCATTACAGTGCTCCTTTAATCAATATCTCTTAGTAGGAATATTATCATATTTTCGGCAAAGAATTCATATAGCGCTTGAGCTTTTCTGAAAAGTCCGGAGATAAATACAGGTCAGCCCCGCGTTCGATTTCCTCCTGATAATGACCCGGAGGCGCAATTTCCTCCGCTTTTTCAAGCACGAGAAACGTCAGACAGCCGGTGTACACACGGCCATTGGCACAAGCATCTACGAAAGCAGGACGATACGTATGTGAATCGACGCCTTCTCTTTTATATAAATAAGTTGCCGCTTCAAACGGCAGCTTGTACAGCACCCCTTCGGTCCGGCCGCCGTCTTCTACAAGATCGGCTCTGGAACCGTCAGGACGCTTTAATGTGAATCTCGTCGAATACCCTTCAACAACGGCCCCTCCGATAGGCTCGGCAAAAAAGTGATCGACCCCCGCCTGTTTGAAGCGGGCATTATCCATACAGGAACCGTATGCGAAATAATAAACCGGGCTGTCATCCTCCCGCTTCATAAACCGGTACTCTTTCCAGTCTCCGCTTTCGATACGGTCGAATGGAACACATTTTTCCGGCTTCATGACGTAAGCGAAGGCGGTTTTATTCCCGAGGTCCGTATTCACGGCGGTCTCTCTTCGCTCAAAATCCAGATAATGAGCATCCAGCTCACGGATCATCTGATGATCTGTTTCGTACAGTTCTCCGTATATAAAGGATGTTCCCGTTAATGACGCCGCCGGCAGACCTTTATCAGTTTCGTACAGCACGCCGTTTATTGCCGCCTGCTCGCACACACATCGCGCACCTTTCAGCAGCTGATGGTTTTTTTCACGCTTCCGTAACAAACCGTATACAAAAAGAAGCACAGTCATCTTTCCTCCTTTTGGACAGCAGCCGCCTCCAATGGCAAAATCACCTGAAACGTACTGCCTTCCCCATTTTTGCTCTTAATGTTTAGTTTACCATTATGCTCCTTCAGAATTCGCAAACAAATCGGAAGGCCGAGTCCCGTTCCCTGATCTTTTGTTGAGAAAAACGGTTTGCTGATATTCTCAAGCTTTTCTTTAGACATGCCGTTCCCTTCATCCTGTATGCTGATCATCGCGTGTTCTTCTTTCCGTTCGGTATAAATGTGAATATTTCCTCCGTCAGGCATCGCTTCTATCGCGTTTTTTATAATGTTAATAAAAACCTGTTTCAGCTGATTTTCATCTCCGTTGATCAGACAGGACTCCGTATGGCTGAAATCTTTTTCGATCACAGTATTAGACAGGACCGCGTTTGTATCAAGCAGCGTCGTCACCTGTTTTAAAATATGATTAAGATTGTGAAAATTAAACGTCACCGTCTGCGGCTTGGCAAGCAGGAGCAGTTCACCCAATACAAGATCAATTCTTTTAATCTCTGAAAAAATGATATCGAAGTAATCCGTTCTTTCCGGGTACTGGGCTTTCATCAGCTGGAGAAAGCCGCTGACTGACGTTAAGGGATTTCTTACTTCATGGGCGATTCCCGCCGCGAGTTCGCCGGCGATGGCCAGTTTTTGAGATTGCATGGCGAGCCGTTCATTTGTTTCCAAAAGCTCATCCACCGCTTTTTTCCGTTCGCTGATGTCAGACATCGTGCCGAGGCTTCCGACAAATTGCTGTTTGCGGTCATAATAAAGCTTATAGTGGACTTCTCCCCAAAATATGGTGCCGTCCCTTTTGATATATTTGGCTGTAAACATACCCGACGCCGACTTTTGTTTAATTTGGGATGCAATATAATCAATGATATGTTTTTCTTTTATAAAATAATCATTATACATCGTGCCCATGCAGCCGCTGATTGAGTGGCCCGTGATGGCCGACCAGGCTTGATTTAAATATGTAATATTCCCATGTGAATCGGTTTGAAAAACGATTTCCTGCAGATTATCCATGATGCGGTTTTTTTCATCGGATAGCGCCTTTGCTTTCTGCTCACTGTCTTTCAGCTCTATCAAAAGCTGCTTTTTATCATCTACATAATAAGCCAGCAGCCAGACACTGATTAATGCGACGGCTGAAAAGGTGATGTCAGCAGGCCAGTTAATCGGATTCCGCTCGATAATATAGAATAGATAATCCCAAAATATAATAAAAATGATTGCCATGATTAAGGAAATGATGCGCACTTGATATTTTCCCATATTCCCACCTGCCGCTAGCGTTTCTCTGTATATTGTAACATTGTTGACTGCATTATTGACTAAAAAATGATAACTATTCCCAATTGTTTGGGCAGTTTGTTTCTTTTGTTCGTGAGTTTTTGCGCAACTCAATGAAAAAAGGCCGGAATTTTATTCCGCCCTTTTTCTATCATTATTTATCTTTTAGTGCTTCCTGAATTTCATCAAGCAGCATTTGCGCACCTTCAGGGCTTAAAATAATTTTACCGTTGCCGTATTCTTTATTATCGGTCGTAATTTCTCCCGTCATTAAGCAAATACCGTGCGGCTTATATTTTTTTAAGACAATTTTGTCTCCGTCTACAAAAAACTCAATACTATCTTTAATCGCGATATCTAATGCTCTTCTTAATTCAATCGGCATTACAATACGCCCAAGCTCGTCTACTTTTCTTACTACACCAATCGATTTCATAGAAATCCCTACTTCCTTTAATGTCTCTTATATATATGCCTAAGGAAAATCCTTCATAAACGTAGACGAAGGTAATAGAGCAAAAGTTTCTCAGCTTCCGGAAACTATTGTTTTTTTACAGAACGAAGTCAGGGTGAAACATGGGATACAGACTTTCCCTCCTTTTTTACAAAAACATTTCATTACCGGCGCAAACCCCCAAAAACCGTGTTTTTTCTTAGAAACTTTAAATGTAGAATCAATTAAATCAGGATAGGGATTGGGTGAAAATATGTTTCAATCAACTGAGATCGGAATCGACTTAGGAACCGCTAATATACTAGTTTACAGTAAAAATAAAGGAATTATTTTGAATGAACCTTCTGTTGTCGCTGTAGATACAACAACAAAAGCGGTGCTGGCCATCGGTACCGATGCGAAAAACATGATCGGAAAGACGCCGGGAAAAATCATCGCCGTAAGACCGATGAAAGATGGCGTCATTGCTGATTATGATATGACAACTGACCTATTAAAACACATTATGAAAAAAGCCGGAAAAAAAATCGGCATGACATTCCGCAAACCGAATGTCGTCGTCTGCACGCCTTCAGGCTCAACTGCTGTCGAACGCCGGGCCATCAGTGATGCGGTCAAAAACTGCGGCGCCAAAAACGTTCACTTGATTGAAGAACCCGTCGCCGCTGCGATCGGAGCCGACTTGCCGGTTGACGAGCCGGTAGCGAATGTCGTCGTTGACATCGGCGGCGGAACGACTGAAGTAGCCATCATTTCATTCGGAGGCGTCGTATCATGCCATTCTATCAGAATCGGCGGTGACCAGCTTGATGAAGATATCGTTTCGTTCGTCAGAAAAAAATACAACCTGCTGATCGGGGAACGAACGGCGGAACAAGTGAAAATGGAAATCGGCTTTGCGCTGATTGAACACGCGCCGGAAACAATGGAAGTCCGGGGCCGCGACCTTGTGACAGGGCTTCCGAAAACAATCAGACTGCAGTCAAATGAAATTCAGCATGCGATGCGTGAATCTCTTCTGCACATTCTTGAAGCAATCAGAGCCACGCTTGAGGATTGTCCGCCTGAGCTGAGCGGGGATATCGTCGACCGCGGCGTCGTGTTAACCGGCGGAGGCGCGCTGTTAAACGGTATGAAAGAATGGCTGACAGAAGAAATCGTCGTTCCCGTCCATTTGGCGGCAAACCCGCTGGAATCAGTGGCAATCGGCACAGGACGTTCTTTAGAAGTGATCGACAAGCTTCAAAAAGCCATTAAATAATAATATTTACAAATATCCTGCTTCTTTTTTCTCCGGTCAGCTCATATTGTGAGAACTGGAGAAACATTAAGGAGGAAGCATATGCTTAGAGATGTAGGAAGACGCATAGCCGTGGCCGTCATTTTAAGCGGTATTATTTTAGGGGGAATGAGCATTTCATTAGCCAATATGCCCCATTCCCCGGCGGGAAACACCGTAAAACTGAATCACCCGTAAAGGCGCAGCGGAGGCTGTGTCTTTTTCGTTTACGCCCCTTTCTTTCCTTTCTGCGGTGATATTTGATATGATGAGAAAAACCGATGAGGAGGAATGAACCATGAGTTCGTTTATTGAAAAGTTAAATACATATGCTCAGCTGGCGGTAGAAGTCGGCGTCAATGTCCAGAAAGGGCAGCATGTAGTAATCAACGCCTCAACCGATGTCCGTGATCTTGTCAGACTGCTTGCTAAGCACTCATATGAAAAAGGTGCTAAACATGTCACCGTAAACTGGCAGGACGATGAATTATCAAGATTAAAATACGAAATGGCCCCTTTTGAAGCGTTTGAAGAATACCCTGAATGGGAAGCAAAAGGAAAAGAAGAGCTCGCCAAAAAAGGAGCGGCGTTTATTTCTGTCGTGTCCTCTGATCCCGATCTGTTAAAGGGCACTGACGGCAAACGGATCGCAGCCTTCCAGAAGGCCGCCGGAAAAGCATTACATACATACAGACAATATATTCAATCAGATAAAGTAAGCTGGACGGTAATCGGAGCGGCTTCAGCGGGCTGGGCGAAAAAAGTATTCCCGGATCAGCCGGAGGAAAAAGCCATTCAGCTTTTATGGGAGGAAATTTTCAAAACGACCCGCGTGAATGAAGAAAATCCCGTGGAAGCTTGGAAGAAACACGATCAGAACCTTCATGAAAAAGTAGAACACCTTAACAAAAAACATTACAGCGCCCTGCATTATCAGGCAGAAGGGACAGACTTAACCATTGAGCTGCCGAAAAAACATGTGTGGGCAGGTGCGGGAAGCATCAATGAAAGCGGGCATGAGTTTATGGCAAACATGCCGACCGAAGAGGTTTTCACCTTACCGCAGCGAGACGGCGTAAACGGGACGGTTTCCAGCACAAAACCGCTGAGCTATGGAGGTAACGTGATCGACAACTTCACCCTTACCTTTAAGAACGGCCGGATCGTTGATGTAAAAGCCGAAAAGGGCGAGGATATCTTAAAAGGCATCGTCGAAACCGATGAAGGGTCACATTATCTCGGAGAAGTTGCCTTAGTCCCATATGATTCGCCGATTTCTAAATCCAATATTTTATTTTACAATACACTGTATGATGAAAACGCATCAAACCACCTTGCGATCGGCAGCGCGTATGCGTTTAATATTGAAGGCGGAAAACAAATGACACGTGAAGAGCTTGTCAAAGAAGGCCTGAATGAAAGCATTACGCATGTGGACTTTATGGTCGGTTCCAAAGATATGAATATTGACGGCATTACCGCTGACGGCAAAAGAGAACCTGTCTTCAGAAACGGAAATTGGGCATTTTAATAAAAAAAAGAGGCCGCATCGGCCTCCTTTTTTATTTCGCATCATATATTTGCAGGTTGGTGCAGACCGTTTCCAAAACGGGCGTCTCCACGGATAAACGTTTTGCTTTCTCAAGCAGAAAACCGTGTAAATGGTCTCCTTCCGTCATTTGCCCCCTTTCCATATCCCTCAGCATAGAGGATTTCATATGGTATGACATGCTTGTCAATGTACGGTAGCTCTCCTCTTCCAGATTCGGATCTGCCGGAACGCCGTCAGACCGGAAAATGGCTCCGATTTCGGCAAAAAGACGTTTTGCCGTATTGCGGCCGCTTTCTGTATCCAAAATAGGGCCGACCGGCTTTTGAAACAGGGAAGTCACTCCGGCTTGGGCGGCAATAAACATATACTTTTTCCAAATGTCCTTTTCAATATGTGTGCTCACTATGACTTCCGCCTTTACATCGGCAAACGCTTTTTCCAGCTCTCTGATACGCTCGGTGCGTTCACCGCTCCACTCGCCGAAAACAAACCGGTGAGCCGCGCTTGTATGAAGAATTTCTCCCTTCTCGTTAAGGGCGCTCTCAATAAAACAGAGGCCGCCCAGCACCTGCTGTTTAGAAAAGGCGTCAAACAGCTCATTGTAGTGCCTGTACCCGTTTAAAAACGGAATGATAACTGTTGAGGCATGTACAAACGGGTTTACATCCTTTATCACCTGCTTCAGGGAATAGGCTTTTGAAGCAATGATAACAGCGTCAAACTCCCCTTTATCACCCGCACTGATTAATGCCGGATTGATGGATACATCGCCTTTTTCGCTTTTCACGGTAAGTCCTGTCTGTTTTAATTGCTCCGCCCGTTTTTGACGGACGAGAAACGTGACGTCATTCCCCTTCTCTGCAAGCCGGGCACCGATATATCCTCCTACTCCCCCGGCTCCGGCAATTAAAAATTTCATCATTTATTCCCCCGTCTCTTTATGTATGTTTAATGTATCACCGAGAAGCTGCTCCGTGTCACATCAAATGTTATGTCTATTTTACAAGGAAGTCCGAACATTGAAAACTTTTTATAAGCAAAAAAGCAGAGTCTCCTCTGCTTTTTGTCAGGCGTATAATTCTTCGAGCTTTTTCTGCACATCTGTATTTTCAAGAAATTCATCATAGCTCATTTGTTTGTCGACAATGCCTTTAGGCGTCAATTCAATGATACGGTTGGCAATCGTTTGTACAAACTGATGGTCATGAGAAGAAAACAGCATAGCGCCTTTAAAGCTGATTAAGCCGTTGTTAAGCGCCGTGATGGATTCCAGGTCTAAGTGGTTCGTCGGTTCATCCAGAATTAAAATATTCGCGCCGGAAAGCATCGCTTTTGACAGCATACAGCGCACTTTCTCTCCTCCGGAAAGAACGTTGGATTTTTTGTTGACTTCTTCGCCGGAGAACAGCATACGGCCTAAGAAGCCGCGCAAGAAGCTCTCACTTTGGTCATGCGGCGAATATTGGCGGAGCCAGTCAACAAGGTTCGCATCACTGCCGTCAAAATAATCGCTGTTATCTTTAGGGAAGTACGCTTGAGAAGTTGTCACGCCCCATTTAAATGTGCCGCTGTCAGCTTCCATTTCCCCGGAAATGATTTTAAACAATGTCGTTACAGCCAGCTCGTTACGGCCCGTAAACGCGATTTTATCCTCTTTATTCATAATAAAGCTGACATTATCGAGCACTTTGACTCCGTCAATCGTTTTTGTCAGCCCTTCTACCCGAAGCACATCATTTCCGATCTCGCGTTCCGGCGTAAAATTGACGTAAGGATAACGGCGTGATGACGGTTTAATATCGTCGAGCGAAATTTTATCAAGAAGTTTTTTTCTGGATGTCGCCTGCTTCGATTTTGAAGC
The DNA here is from genome assembly GCF_001584325.1 of Bacillus nakamurai. Classification (GTDB taxonomy): domain Bacteria; phylum Bacillota; class Bacilli; order Bacillales; family Bacillaceae; genus Bacillus; species Bacillus nakamurai. The sequence continues at coordinate 55,362 of NZ_LSAZ01000041.1, read as the reverse complement.
GTTGGCGCTGAATCTGGCGACAAACTCTTGCAGCTGCTTAATTTGCTCTTCTTTTTTCTTATTGGCTTCTTGAGAAAGCTTTAACGCAAGCTGGCTTGATTCATACCAAAAATCGTAGTTGCCGACATAAATCTGAATTTTATTAAAGTCAAGATCGGCAATGTGAGTGCACACTTTATTTAAAAAGTGGCGGTCATGGGAAACGACGATGACTGTGTTTTCAAAATTAATCAGGAACTCTTCCAGCCACTGAATCGCTTTGAGATCCAAGTGGTTCGTCGGTTCATCAAGCAGCAAAACATCAGGCTTGCCGAACAGCGCTTGTGCTAAAAGGACTTTCACCTTGTCTGATCCGCCTAAGTCTTCCATTTTCTTCGTATGCAGGTCTTCTGAAATTCCTAAGCCCTTTAATAAAATCGCGGCTTCACTTTCAGCTTCCCAACCGTTTAATTCTGCAAATTCGCCTTCAAGCTCAGCAGCGCGGATGCCGTCTTCATCAGAAAAATCAGGCTTCATATAAATAGCGTCTTTCTCCTGCATAACTTCGTACAGACGCTTATGGCCCATGATGACCACTTTTAACACTTCGTATTCTTCATATTCAAAGTGGTTCTGCTTTAAGACAGCAAGACGTTCGCCGGGGCTCATGTGAACATCGCCTGTCTGCGGCTCAAGCTCACCTGATAAAATTTTTAAAAACGTTGATTTACCGGCACCGTTTGCGCCTATTAATCCGTAGCAATTGCCCGGCGTGAATTTAATATTTACATCTTCAAATAACTTACGGTCCGCAAAACGTAAGCTCACATTATTTACAGCAATCATTTAGAATCCTCCATCGTGTCTATCATCATTAAAAGTATACCATGAATAAAGGGGAAGAGAAATGCTTCCTGCTAATTGCTTAGCTGAAAAACACGTATGCGCGAAACGGGCGACGCTGTGATACAATAGTGATATACATATATCATCACGGAGGCACAAGTTGAAGCTTTTAACACTTACCGAATACTGTTTATTGATTTTTTTCACGGGGGTTTATTTGGCTGTAACCGGCTTTACCGCACAGGATATCGGTCTGTACATCGGAATTGCCCTCATCTATACGTTTTCACATATCTTTTCAAAACGGCTGCTTCAAAAGCGGGGAAAAGAGCAGCAGCAAGTGAATCTTTTTTTCAGCGTTCTCGCGATTGTCGGGTCAGTGCTGATTACCGTATTTTTCATCGCCGCAATTGCCTCGTTTGCAAAATAAAAAAACGCCGGCCGTCCGAATCGGGCAGCGCGGCGTTTCTATTTTGTCTGACGCATATCATGAAATGGGAAGAACACAAACTTCGATGTGCCGACGATCCGATCAGCGGCAATTAAGCCGAGTCCGTTCCGGCTGTCCATCGAATTCAGCCGATTGTCTCCCATGACGAAATATTTGCCTTTCGGTACCTTAACGGGACCAAAATCTCCGGTCAGGTTGACTCCCAGTTTTTTCGCTTCTTTTTTATTGCTTGCGAGGTAAGGCTCGGCTCTTTCTTTGCCGTTTATATAAAGCGTGTCATTTTTCATTTCAACCGTTTCCCCCGGTTTTCCGATGAGCCGCTTTACATAATGCACCTTCGATGTATCGCCGTTAATAATGACGATATCCCCCCGTTTAATTTCTCCGATATAATTGACGCTTTTGTTGACAAACAACCTTTCGCCGTCATGTAATGTCGGGTACATTGATGATCCTTCCACTAAGTACGGTTCAAACAGGAAATGGCGGATTAAAAGCGCCAGCGCGACCGCAATAATGATCGCTTTTCCCCATTCCCAATATGTGTTGGATTTTCTTTTTACCGATTTTTCAGAAGTAGGTTTTTGTTCTTCAGTCAACGTGGTTCCTCCTAGACGATCACTGTTTCAGTTCATGTACCATCTTTACTTTATCACAACTTATCACAAAATACATAATGCTTCTATAGACATATTGAAGCGATTGAAAAAAGCGCCCATAAAGGACGCTTTTTCTTATTTCTCTGTAACAGGTTTTTTTACGATTCCTAAGATAACAGCCGTTACAATCGCACCGATCACAATGCTCATTAAGTAAAGCATTGGATGGTTGGTGATGAAGGCAACGAATACTCCCCCGTGCGGTGCAGGAAGGGTTATCCGGAAAAACTCTGTCAAGCCGCCGGCTACCGCTGAACCGATCACGGCAGCTGGAATGACGCGAAGCGGATCAGCAGCCGCAAATGGGATGGCCCCTTCTGTGACGAAAGCCGCTCCCATGAAGTAACATGTAATGCCCGCTTCACGATCGCGTTTAGAGAATTTGTGTTTGAAGAATGTTGTCGCCAGCGCAATTCCCAGCGGCGGAACCATTCCGCCGGCCATGATTGCCGCATGCGGCGCATAGTTTCCGGCATCGATCATGGCAATACCGAAGGTGAACGCCGCTTTATTCAGCGGGCCTCCCATGTCGATCGCCATCATACCGCCTAAAATAATACCCATTAAGACAAGGTTGCCTGTTCCCAGGCTTTCAAGCCAGTTTGTTAAGAAGTTCATAAAGGCTGCAACAGGTGTGTTAATGACAAATTGCATCAGTACGCCTGTAATAAAGATACCGAGCAGCGGGTAAATCAATACCGGTTTTAAACCGTCAAGCGACTGAGGGATAAAGACAAACAGCTTTTTCAGCAGGATGACAACATAACCGGCTAAGAATCCGGCAATCAGTCCGCCTAAAAATCCTGCGTTCGCTTGTGTTGCCATAAAACCGCCGACCATACCAGGCGCAAATCCCGGGCGATCCGCAATACTCATTGCAATGAAACCTGCAAGAACCGCAACAATCAGTTTTAACGCATTGTCGCCGCCGATGAAATTCAGCGCGGCAGCAAACGTATTGTAAGTAGGGTCTTTCGGATCAGCTGAATGAATTCCCCAGAAGAATGAAATCGCAACGAGGATTCCGCCTCCGACGACAAACGGCAGCATGTTGCTGACACCGCTCATTAAATGTTTATAAAACATGCTTCCGATGCTATTGCCTGATTTCGTTTTCGGGCCGTCTTCATTTGATGAGGCAGAAGAACCGCCGCTGCCTTCGTAAATAGGCGCATCTTGATTTACCGCTTTTTCAATCAGCTCTTGCGGACGTCTGATACCGGCAGTGACAGGCACTTGAAGGACGTGTTTTCCTTTGAAACGCTCCATTTCAACCTGTTTGTCGGCCGCGACGATAATTGCCGGCGCATCTTCAATTTCCTGAGCCGTCAGCTTATGTTTAATGCCGCTTGATCCGTTTGTTTCAACTTTAATCTCCACGCCGAGCTCTTTTGCTTTTTCTTTCAGCGCGTCGGCTGCCATAAATGTATGGGCGATACCTGTCGGGCAAGCCGTAACAGCGAGGATCTTTCCTTTGCCTGACGGAGCTGCCTGCTCCTCCTGCTCTTCTTCTTCCTCGTCATCATCTTTGTCATGCTGATTGATGATGTCAATGATGGCGTCTTTTGTTTCAGCTTCGAGAAGCTGCTTGCGGATTTCCTCACGCATGAGAAGCGCAGAAAGTCTGGACAATGCTTCAAGGTGAGTATTATTCGCTCCTTCAGTCGCCGCAATCATAAAGACTAAGTGAGCCGGCTGGCCGTCTAATGAATCGTAATCGACACCTTCTTTTGAACGCCCGAATGCGATGGCCGGGTTAATGACGCTGGCCGTTTTCGCGTGGGGAATGGCAATGCCCTCGCCGATTCCAGTTGAGCTTTGGCTTTCACGATTCAAAATGGCTGCTTTGTAGGCCTCTCTGTCGTTTAATCTGCCTGCTTTATCCAGCACCGTCACCATTTCATCAATAACGTCTTCTTTCTTTTTGCTCTCTATGTTCAGATGGATCGTATCTTTTGTTAACAGCTCAGTTATCTTCACTTTTCTTTCCTCCTCTATAGACGTGTGACCTGAACTTCAGGAAGAAGCTGCTTTACAAACTCTTCAGTTCCGAGCTCCTCAGAAAATGCCGTCGCGCTTCCGGAAGCAACCCCTAAGCGGAACGCGTCTTCCAATGGCAGCTGTTTTGAAATCCCCGCAAGGAAACCAGCTACAACGGAATCACCCGCACCAACGGAATTGACTAATTTTCCTTTCGGGACGTTAGCGAGGAAAACCGCTTCTTTCGTAAATAGAAGCGCTCCGTCACCAGCCATGGAAACGATCGCGTGTTCAGCGCCTTGTTCAATCAATTTCTTGCCGTAAGGAACAGCAGCATCAGCGGAATCAATGACCGTATTGAACATCTCGCCGAGCTCATGATGGTTCGGCTTCATCAAAAACGGTTTCATTTCAGTCGCTTTCATCAGCGCTTCTCCAGAAATGTCTACTACAACCCGGGCATTTTGCCTGCTGCAAACTTCTGCTATTTTTTCATATGTGTTGTGCGGCAAGGAAGAAGGAATGCTTCCCGCCAAAACCACAAAATCTCCCTCTTCAAGCTCGGAGAATTGCTCTAAAAAGGCGTTAAACACCTCGTCTGAAATGATTGGGCCCTGACCGTTAATTTCCGTTTCTTCACCCGTTTTCAGTTTTACATTTATACGCGTGTCTTCCTTCACCTCAGAAAAAGCTGTTTCTAAGCCTTCCTGCTGTAAAAATGACGTAATATAGTTTCCGGTAAATCCGCCGACAAATCCCATTGCTTTTGACGGCACATGATGTCTTTTCAGCAATCTTGAAACGTTGATGCCTTTTCCGCCGGGATATTTCGTGTCATAGCTTGAGCGGTTCAAACCGCCTACGGTAAAATCTTCAACGTGTACGATATAATCAACAGACGGATTAAGAGTTACAGTGTAAATCATGGTTTCACTACCTTTACGACAGTTTTTTCTTGGTAATTATCGAATGCTAGTTCATCAGCGCCAGTGGTAATGATGGCAGCGTCGCTCAAGTCGGCAAACGCCGAGAACGAAATCTCGCCAAATTTAGAAGGATCGGCCAAAACATACGCTGTTTTTGCCTGCCTTACCGCCTTTGTCTTCAACAGAGCTTCATCAGGATCAGGCGTTGTAAACCCTGCTTCAATATGCACGCCGTTGACTCCGAGAAAGCTTTTATCGAATCGGTACTGGCTGATCGCAGTTAATGAAGCGCCGCCGATCATCGCACCTGTTCGATGCTTCACATATCCTCCTAGAAGATAAAAGGGGATGCCTTTTCTTATTAAAGCTTCAATATGCATAACCCCGTTTGTGACAACCACAATGTCTTTCGTTTTATCTATAAATTCAATCATATGCAATGTAGTTGTTCCCGCATCAAGATAAATACAGTCGCCTTCTTCTAATAAAGCCGCCGCTGTTTCAGCGATTTTCAGCTTATCTTGAAGGTTTTTGGAGGATTTCTCCAGCATATCAGGTTCGAGCCTGCTATTGGAAAGCCTCGACGCTCCGCCATGAATGCGCTTTAAAAAACCGCGCTCCTCAAGTGTTGATAAATCTCTTCTGATTGTTGATTCAGAAGCGTTCGTCATGCTTATCAGCTCTTGGATCTTTACCACGTCACGCTTGTCAATCTGATCAATAATCAACTGATACCTTTCAGGAGTTAGCATATCCCGCCCCCTATGAAAACGTATTCATTTTAGTTACAAGATTATTGTAAACGCTTTTTTTACTTTAAGCAACTAAAATCGATCAAATTCATTCAATAACTATCAAAATCTTTCACATTTGTTCATGTTAACGTATGTACATAGGGTTTGTAAACTGTAAATTCGACAAAAAGAGGGACAATTGTATGACATTTTCTTTTATCATAAATGAAAAAAGTCTATTATATTCATCATCACTAGAAAAACCGCCAAAAAACCCCATGCATGCTGCATGGGGCTCTGACTATTCATATCGTAAAGCTTCAATCGGGTCCAAACGTGACGCTTTGTTGGCAGGCAGCATGCCGAAAATGACGCCGATCAGCATACTGAACAGAACGCCGATACAAACAACCTGCCATGAAACGAGCGACGGCCAGCCTGCAATGAGAGAAACAAGGGATGCCCCGCCATAGCCGAAGCTGATTCCGATCAGACCGCCGATTAAGGTTAACACAACGGATTCGATTAAGAATTGAGTCAAAATCTGTCCTCTTGTCGCACCGAGCGATTTACGGATGCCGATTTCCCTGGTCCGTTCCGTCACTGAAACAAGCATGATATTCATGACTCCGATGCCGCCGACGACCAGTGAAATGCCGGCGATTGAACCGATGATTGTCGTCATAATCGTTGTGACCTGGCCGATTCCGGCTGCGATTTCTTCCATATTCATCACTTGATAGGACTCTTTCGTCCCGTGGCTGTCATTCAAAAGCCGGGCCGCTTCTTTTCCCGCTGCTTTCATGTTGTCGGCAGAAGCCGCCTGGACTGAGACGTTGCTGTAGTCACTTGTTCCGAAAGAAGATTTCATCATGTTAAAAGGCACATACATTTCACTGAGGCCTAATGAAAGAAAGCCGGTTTCTTCTTTTAACACACCGACAACTTCAATCGGCTGGCCATTGGCCCAGACGATTTTTCCGAGCGGAGATTTTTTGCCAAACAGCTTTTCAGCCATTTTTTTCGAAATAATTCCCGCTCTTTTCCCGGAAAGAAAGTCATCTTCTGTAAATGTTCTCCCGTCTTGGACGTCCAATGATTTCACGTCCATATAGCCGCTGTTAATTCCGTTTAGCGTGATATCCGTTTCTTCTTCATGATAGCGCGCCGTCATGGACTTGACTGCGGAAGCGACGACTTGCTTGACACCATCCAGCCCTTTTAATCCATTAATATCATCTTCTGTAAAACTCGCTTCCTTTAAAGCGTTCGGGTTGGCCGACAATTCTTCATCACTCGGAAGATAATACAATTCAATCGTATTGCCCGGACCGCTGATGGATTGCTTCAGCATTTGTTCGCCGCCCTGACCGACCGCTACGACGACGATAACTGAGCCGACGCCGATAATGATGCCGAGCATCGTCAGAATGGACCTCATCTTATGGGCTCTTACAGAACTGAGGGCCATCCGAAGATTTTCTATCAGACTCATTCCCCCACTCTCCTTTGCTCCGAATCACGGGAAACGATCTGGCCGTCACGGACGAAAATGATTCTGTTTGTGCAGTCCGCCACCTCAGGCTCATGAGTGACGAGCACCACGGTCACGCCCTCGGCATTCAGTTCTGTGAACTGCTCCATAATGGAGATGCTTGTTTTCGTATCTAAAGCGCCTGTCGGTTCGTCAGCCAAAATGAGCTTCGGCTCGTTGACAATCGCCCTCGCTATGGCTACGCGCTGTTTTTGGCCGCCCGACAGCTCATTCGGCATGTGAAGCATCCGGTCCGCTAAGCCTACCTTTTCCAGCGCGTACTCCGCCCGCTCCTCGCGTTCTTTTTTGCCGATGCCGGCGTATATCATGGGCAGCTCAACATTTTTCTTTGCATTTAAACGGGGAAGCAGCTGAAATTGCTGAAACACAAATCCGATTGATTTGTTGCGGACGGCTGCAAGCTCTTTTTCCGTGCAGAAAGAGACATCTTCGCCCGCAAGTCTGTAACTGCCCGATGTGGGTCTGTCAAGACAGCCGATAATGTTCATAATCGTAGATTTTCCCGATCCCGACGGCCCCATAATCGACACGTATTCTCCCTCTTCAATCGTGAGGTCGATAGAGCGGAGCACATCAAACGTCTCCTTGCCGATCTGATAGCTCTTTTTCACCTTTGAAAGCTGAATCATTTACGCTTTCACATCCGTTCCGTCAGTCAAACTGTCAGCCGGATTCAGAATGACTTTATCATCCTTTGAAAGTCCCTCTTTTATCTCCGTCATTTGATTTGCCGTATCACCGACCTTGACCTTAACCCGTTTTGCCTTGCCGTCTTTCACCGTAAAGACGTAATGTTCATCATCTTCTTTTTTGACGGCCGCTGACGGAAGAGTATCGGCTTTTCGTTTGTCCGTTTCAATGTTCATGATCAATTTAAAACCCGGTTTGCCTTCCGGAAGGCTGCCGATCAGCTTGACCTGAAACGGATACTGCACGGCTTGTTCCGTGCCTGCACCTGAGGCTGTTCCTGCCTTTTGATCGGGAACGAGGCCGACCGCTGTCACTCTGCCTTTCCACGTTTTATCCGGGATGGCGTCTGAGGTGATCGTTACCTTTTGCCCTTTTTTTACTTTCAGCGTATCGTATTCAGACAAACTTCCGGCTATGATAAGATGTTCCGGGTCGCCTATATGTATGACCGGTTCTTGAATATCTGATTTTTTAGAAGCTGCTTCTTGATTAACTGAGATAACTGTTCCATCCATCTCGCTTTTCACTTCTAAATCCGCCACTTGATTTCTGAGAGATTGCTTTTGCAGCTCCGATTGCTTTAATTCGATTTCTGCCGTTTTTTGCTGAAGCTGTAAATCAGTCCGTTCGGATTCAATTTGTTTTTCAGCTTCTTTTTCTCCCACTTGCTTTGCCAGTTCTTTTTCTTTGCTGTTTAATGCGTTCAGCTTTTCTGCGATTTGCTCGATTTGCAGCCGTTTTGATTCTTCAGATAACTCATTCTGTTCTTTATCAAGGTTCAGCTGCTCGTTTGTATAGGAGACTAATGACGTGCCTTTTTTCACCTTGTCCCCTTCTTTTACTTTCACCTTATCAAGAGTGCCTTTGTCAGCTTCATAAAAGACATACTGTTCATTTGAAAATTTTAATGTTCCCGGCACCATGACGTTTGATGAAATTTCCTGTTTTTCAAGGGTTCCTGTTTCAATCTTTTCCCCGACGCTGCCGCTCGCGGGAGCGGCAGACCGGTAAATATTTATACCGATGAATACTGCGACAATAACTGCGATGCCGATTCCGATCCATAGTTTTTTCATGTTATGCACCTGCCACGGAGTTTACCAGTCCTCCAACAAGCGAGAACACGAGCATGATAACAAACAAAACGACTGCTGAAATCCAGGCCGCTTTTTTAGAAATGCCGCCTGTATGATGAAGCCCTACCGCAACCAGAATATAGCTCCAGATGCTGAAGATTTCGATCGAGCTTAAAAAGGCTGCCGCTGATTTACCTGCGGGTATGATACTTGCCAAAGACGTGACACTGTAAATTGAGCTTGCATCAGTGAAATAAAGAACAAGACCGTTAATGACTAAGCCGATGTTTGAAATAAAGGCCGTGAAGAGACCGAGAGAGAGCATTTTTTTGTAGCTCGTGACACCGCCTGAGATTTTCACGCACAGCCAATAAATTAACGGAACGATAAACAGCGCGATAATGCCGCCAAAGATACCGCCGAAAATCGTACCGTATTTCGTAATAGTTTTGGTCATTTCTATCTGTTCATCCGTCAATCCGTCAAGAGACGAGCTTTTCAGCAGTTCATCGTAATTCATCCCCAGCCCCTGAAAAATATAGCCGACTGCAATGAGCACAATGACAATAAAGAGCGGAATACCTATGATCGGCTTTTCTCTTAATCTTTTAAATTGGACAACGGGGCTCGTGATCACGCCGAAGAGAGACGGCTTTTCCGTTTCTGCGTAATTGCTTTTTTCAACATTTGGTTCCATAGTGCTGATCCCTCCTATGTATATTCAGTTAATAGTTACGCATGAGGCTTGGTGAAGTTTCATTTTTTTACCGCATACGCATTTATGCTAAATTGTAACATAAATCCAGCCTGTTTTTGTTCCATTATTATGTAAAAACACCTTCACTGAGGGAAAGACAGAAGGTGTCTTTTACTGTCATGATATACTGTACTGCGCTTTAACGAGCCCCGCGTATATCCCGTTATGCTTCAATAACTCGAGATGATTTCCTTCCTCAATCTTTTTACCGTGATCAAGAACGATAATCCGGTCGGCATCACGGATCGTAGACAGCCTGTGGGCGATCATGACCGCTGTCCGGTCCTTTAAAAGCGTCCGCAGCGCAGGCTGGATTTTCACTTCAGTTTCGGTGTCAATGCTTGCGGTCGCTTCATCAAGTATTAAAATCGAAGGGTCGCAAAGAAGAGCTCTTGCAAAGGAAATGAGCTGACGCTGTCCGGCAGATAAAACATTCCCCCGCTCTTCTACCTCGGTGTTATACCCCTTCGCGAGATTTGAAATAAATCCATCTGCGCCTACGGCTTTTGCCGCCTGTATGACCTCTTGATCAGAAGCTTCCGGTCTCCCGAATCTGATGTTTTCCATGATCGTTCCTGAGAAAATAAACGTGTCCTGAAGCACGATACTGATTTTTGAACGCAAATCGGAAAGCGACAGGTCTGCAATCGGAAAAACCGGATGGCAGTCATGCTCATCCGGCTTTTCTCATCCTCCGCTTACCGGAGGGATAAAGGCGATTGTATCGCCAGTCGATAATGTGATGTTTTCTTTCACGTATGTTTCATTTACCGCTATCATCGCATTATTAATTGCGTGAAGGTCGTATTGCTCTTTTAACAGCGTTTTAATTTCCGAAATTGCAGCCTGCTTCTCGTCAAGCTCTATGACTGATGTTTTTGCCTGCTCGGCAAGTCCGGCAAATAAAAGAACTTTAATCATGGCTATCCCCTTTTTCGAGATCCGGTTTTCCGTTCGGATATGCAGTCGTTTCAAGCTGGTCGCCTATCCATTCTTCACCGTCTTCCCATATTTCTTTTTTCCAAATCGGCACGATCTGTTTAATACGTTCAATGGCATATTCGTTCGCCTCATAGGCCGCCTTTCTGTGCGGTGAGGAGACGGCAATGACGACTGCCGCCTCGCCGATCTCAAGGACGCCGACCCGGTGAGTGATCGCCGCCTCTGCCCCCTCCCATTTCGCGCTAATTTCTGCGCCGATTTGAGACAGCATTTGAACAGCCATCGGTTCATAGGCTTCATATTCAAGCCTTACGGTCCGGCGCCCGGCCGTCCACTCTCTCACCGTGCCGATAAACGTGGTGATTGCGCCAGCTTCACGTTTTTCAACTTTTTTTACGATATCTTCTACAATGATAGGTTGTGTTGTAATTTGAAAACGGTTCATTTATGCAGATTCCCCCTTCAGCTGTGAAAGCACAAACGTAACGGCAGCCGGATCATCCGCATGAAATACAGGCAATCCCGCTTGTGCCGCCGCAAGCTCCATATTTCTGCAGACAACGGCGATTACGTGCTCTAATTGCCGCAGTTTTTGCCATTCTTCTTTATTTTTAATCATCACGATTTTCGGATACGGTTCACGCTTAAACCCCTCAATAAGAAGACAGTCTGTCCCGAGAAAACCGTACAGGCCGATCAGGCGCTGGAGGTCCCACTCCCTGCGCACCGTGAGCTGTAAAACGCCCGCACCCTCCACTGCCGTAATATCGGCTCCGGCCGCCGATAGGCGCTCCGAATCTTTCCCTTCTGAAAACAGATCAGGCTCGCCGCCATGGCCGTGATGCTTTAAACAGCCCACTTTTAATTCCTTCGGAGCGGACGCCAGCACACGTTCGATAAACGTCGTTTTTCCGCTGTTTTGAAAGCCTACGACCTGGAGGATCGGGAAAGAATTGACCATGGCCATTCACTTCCATTCTCATCACGGATAAGGAGCGCATGAACCGTCCGGCCCGCTTCATAACCCCTCGTGCCGCCCGGTAAAATAATGAACGCATTTGCCTCCGCAAGGGACGTTACAGAGCTTGATTTGTCCAAACCGACCGGTGATGCCATCATCTTGCCATCCTGATGATAAACGAACGCCCGAACAAATCTCGTAAACGGATTCGGCTTCGGAAAATCATTTGCCAGCACGGCCTCGGCCCATCCTGAGTGGGGCTTTTCATTCAAAAGCCACGTCTGAATCATCGGCTTCACAAACAGCGTAAAACCGACATAACATGCGGACGGATTGCCTGAAAGGCCAAACAGCAGCATGTCATTTGCCCGGGCTACGGTTGTGACGCTCCCCGGCCGCATTGCAACTTTATTAAACAGAACTTCCGCTCCGAGTTTTTCATAAATGTGAGGAAGAAAATCAAAATCACCGACAGACACGCCGCCCGTAGTGATCAGAAAGTCAACTTTTTTCATAGCTTCCTTCACTGCAGCGTAGCTGTCTTCAAAATCGTCGGAGATTTTCCCTAAGTCAAGGGGGACCGCCCCCGCTTCAATGATCTGGGCATATACCATTGCCGCATTGCTGTTGCGGATTTTACCCGGCTCAAGCGGGTCGCTGACATGAAGCAGCTCTGTTCCGGTGGCGATAATGCCGACAACGGGTTTTCTGACAACCGGAACGGACGCATAGCCGAAAGTTGCTAACAGCGCGGTTACGCCCGGCGTAATTATCGTTCCTTTTTTTAATAGAGAGCTTCCTTTTTTCGCATCTTCTCCTTGACAGGAGATATTATCACCCTCCTGAAACGGACGTTTCACTGACATGTAATCCGTGCCGTTTTCTGAAAATGTTTTGGTCAGCTCCAGCATGACCACGGCATCCGCGCCTTTTGGAATTTGCGCGCCGGTCATAATGCGGACCGCTTCATACGGGCCAAGCTCTTTTTCAGATACGGCCCCGGCTCCGATATGGTCAATCACTGCAAACTTGACCTCATTTTCCCGCGAAGCCGTCTTTGTATCCCGAGCCCTGATGGCAAACCCGTCATATGGGGAGCGGTCAAAAGCAGGCACATCATGGTCGGCTTTAACATCCTCCGCCAAATAGCGGTGAAGGCTGTCCTCCAGCGCCACCCATTCTGTTTCCCCTTGTTTTTTATATTGACTTACACGCCGAACCGCTTCGTCTACCTGTATCGGTGTTCTTTTTTCCAGCATATCAATACCTCCTGTTGTTACAGCCCAATCACTCTTGCCAAAACTGAATTTGCTTCTGTTATGTTATTTGTACCGTGAATCAGCGCACGGCCGTCCTGAAAAATGACGATTCTGAAACGCTCATACGATATGTGCAGCAGAAATTCATTCGCTTCGACTTTCCCGATCAGCTTCAGCCGTTTTACAAGCTCTTGTTTCGGCAGCCGTTTTAAAGCGTCCGATCTGATTTGAACAGTGTCTCTTCCGCATAACACGCTTGCTTTCGGCCTGTTTTCAGGCTGCAAATACGGATACTCGGGCTCCAGGCCGCAGGAAGAACAATGATCCCGCTTGATATGCTCTACATTCATGTTCATATTGCTGTTATTCCACACATCAAAGGTGACAAAGCGCCGATTTACTTTTTCCGCATGACCTGTCAGCAGTTTAAGAGCCTCAGCCTGCTGATACGCAGAGACAATATGAACCGCAGGGGGAATAATGCCGGCCGTATCACATGTCGCCCCGCCCACGGGTATTTGCTCAAACAGGCATGATAAACACGGCGTAACTCCCGGAATAATCGTCATATACATCCCTTGGCTGCTGACACAGGCACCGTAAATCCAAGGCGTCTTCGTTTTTTGCGCAAGATCATTTATCAGCATTCTCGTTTCAAAATTATCAGTCGCGTCCACTACGCAATCAGCCTCTTCAATAAGGGGCTGAAGGGTTTCGGCCGTACCTTCCGCCACATAGGCATCTATATGTATTTCACTGTTGATCGCCAAAAGACGCGATTTTGCCGCCATCGCTTTCGGCATGCGCTGTCTCGCGTCTTCTTCCGTATACAGCTGCTGTCTTTGTAAATTGCTCCATTCCACATAATCCCGGTCAATAATCGCCATGCGGCCTATTCCGGCTCTCGCAAGGCCTTCTGCGCCGGCTGTTCCGAGGGCGCCGGCTCCGACGATCAGCACGCTGCTGTCAGCCAGCGCTTTCTGCCCTTCGTCCCCTATCGGCTTAAATCTTGTCTGCCGTGAATAGCGCTCTTCCATCTGTATTGTCCCCTTGCCTTTTTTATTTCCATCATATCATGTTTCTTCCCGCTTAGTCCTGATTCGAAGACTCAATATGCGCCAAAAGTCTGATGTAGTCATCCTGAGTGTTAATATTTACAAATTCCTCCGGCGCGGCGCCGATCTCTTCAGCTTGCACGTAACAAACCGATAGCTGTCGCAGTGTGTCTGCCATCCGCAGCTGGTTTTGTGTTAGCTGATCAAAAAACAGGTCTTTGACCCGTTTATGATACACCGCGATCAGCGGCTGCTCTCTTTTTCCGCAAACCGGAATGACAGCGTCCGCTCCGCCAGTCAACCTCATTTCCAGTGAAGCCATGGTCCTCCTTGAAACAAGCGGCGTATCACAGGATATCACCGTATACGACTCGCCTTCCATCTGTTCCATTGCCGTATATATGCCAGCCAAGGGCCCCATTCCCCGAAAAGGCTGTAGGTCAGGGAAAACATACCGCTCTTTGTATGATGTAAATCTTTCTATATGCTCAGGACGGCAGATAATAACCGAATTTCCGCTGCCAAAGGCGCTTTTCGCCCGTTCATAAAACATTTTGCCTTTCCATTTTACAAATGCTTTCGGCTCGCCAAATCGGCGGGAAGCTCCGCCTGCCAATAATACATTCACCTGTTTCATGTCATCTCTCCTTACTGTATAAAAGGTTAGCAAACGCCTCATGTGAAACACAATGTTCCGGTGCTTGTCTGTTTATTTAAGAGGAATAGCCGTTCTTCATTTCCCATATTGTAGTGTTAACATCATGAGGGAGATGGTTCTTATGAAAATATCAGGTCCGTTTTTCCACGACACTTCTCAAGAGAACCTTTACTTAAAATCAGAACTGGCCAGATGCCAAAAATTAATTTCAGAGTTTGAAGAAAGCTATTTTCATCAAAAAAACAATAAACTTCTTCAGGAAAACGCCAACATAAAGGAACAGCTTCAAAAGCTTTCAGCCGAGTTAGAGGAAATGACGGCACAGCAAAAACAGACAGACAACACAGGCCGAGCTTTTCAGGAGGTCAGAGCCGAGCTGCTTGATAAAATTGTCATCCTGCAAGAACTGCTTCAGCAAGAAACGGTCCAGCGAAAAAGAGAAATTGAAGAAAAACACCGTCTTCATCTGACAAACGTAAAATTCGAAGAAGAAAATAAAAATTTACATACTCAAATCCGATCACTTGAGACCGCCATAGAAACCGAACAGACTTCTCACCAGAAAACGAAACAGCTCTTTGACGCCGCGACGGAGGAAAACATCAGGCTGCAAAAACAGATCACAGAAAAAGAATATCAGCTAAAAAATATTAAAATAGAAATTAATCATATGAGAGAACGAATAATAGAAACAAAAGAACGGCTTGTAGAAATAGAAAAAACGAAAGAAAAACTATTTCAAGAAACCATTTTATCTTACAAAAGGCAGCTTGATGAAAGTGATGCTTGGATTGCCGGCCATTTTGCTGATATTGACAGCCGCGCGGCGGAAACGAAAGAACCGGCGGCAGAACTTCACACTGCTTCCGCGAATTCTGAACATACAGAACATCTGCTTGAAGCCGTCACAGAACAGGTCTTCTCCCTGCAAAAACAGCTCGCAGAATCAGAGTTGCGTGATGAGTCGCTGGATGAAAAACTGGACGCGATCAAGGAACGGGCAGCAGAAGAAAAGCCTTTCCAAAAATGGGTCGTAAAGCTCGAAAAAAAGGCTGGAAAAGACATAAAATCGGCTGAGAGTAAGCGGGACAACGCAAAAAAACTGCTTGAGTAACGCAAGCAGTTTTTTACTGTTTTTCTATTCAGCAGACGTGTCAGCAGCTGATTCAGACGTTTCCGGAGCAATTTCGCCTTCCAGAATATATTGGCCGCGGTATGGTTTTTTTACTTCCGGGTACATTTTAATTAAACTTTGCATAAATGTTGTCATATTAGGAATTTCAAGGCCGCTTTCCTTTTCAATTTCCTTTTGCAGCTCCGAACTTTTGATGGCTGCATTGTGGCGTTTTAATGTTTTAATAGCGGCTTCGCGCAGTTTCGCTGCTTTTGATCCAGGTCTTGCCGTTCCTCTTCTTCTTCTTGCAGAACCGTCAGGAATGCCTGCGGGAAGAGATGCAATAGACTGCATTTGCGGCTGGACGGATTGAGGCTGTGTTTGCGGTTTTTGATAGCTTCTCATTTCCTGTGCCGCGAGCTCTGCAAGCACTGGGAGAGACTCACTTTTCTTCTCCGGACGATAATCTTTTTTTGTATCAGACAGGCTTCCTGTATTGTCCAATTCTCTCAGTTTTGCATATATTTTATCACGTTCTATTTGATATTCACGAATGACTTTAACCTCTGCTTCATTCAATTGTTCTAAACGTAAGCGCAGCGCTTCTCTTTCATTAAACATGTGTAAAACCCCCTGTCAAAAATTTAAACGCTTTATTTAAGATATTAGATTACAAAAGTAATTTTATCAACTATTATTTTATCATTTTACTATTTTATTTACTCTATGAAAAAGTGCTTATTTTCTGATAATGAGACTTTTTATACAAAAATTCCTTATTCTATAGGGGATTTTGGACAACATTCCATTTTTTTCAACCTCTTCAAAATATAACTTAAAATTACTTCTTTAATGAAATTATCTACAATTTTCGACTTTGTAAACCGACATACAAAAAAGGAGAAAAACGAGGAACGACGCCTGTATTCGGCTGATTGCACGTATATTTTCCTCTCTTCGCGCAGAAATTACCATGCAATTATTTACAAATTTCGCCAATGTGCTTATTGGATATTCATATCCAATAAGCACACGAAAAACCCTTTCTGCCGATACGGAGAAGGGTTTTAAAAAGCGAGACAAAAGGCTGACGGGAAAATCCCGGCAGCCAATCTGTCATTACATTATTCAGCAGCCTGCTCTGTTTCTGCAAGAACACGGTTGACGCGTTTTTCAAGCATCTTCATACCGCTGCCTCCCGCTTGGAAGTGGCGGAGCTGGCCTGTTTTATCAAATACGTAATAAGCAGGCACATATTCATTTTCAAACGCTTCTGTCAATGCATGATCACTGTCAACATAAATCGGCTGTGTAATATCGTGCTCAGCCGCTACCTCTTTAATTTTATCTAGATCGAGATCGTCTTCGGAACGAGGCATATGAACGGCAACAACGTTCAGCTTATCTTTATATTTATCGCGGAACTCGTTCACCTGCGGCATTGCTTCTTTGCATAAATGGCAGCTGATAGACCAGAAGTGAATTAAGGTCGGTTTTTCTCCGATCAGCTGCTCTTTTGTGACTTCTCCGTTAAACCAAGCTTTTGCGCCTGTCAATTCAGGCATTGGCTGACGTAATTTCATCTCTTTTCCCTCCAATATTGATAAGTATGAAAAAGGCCTAACAGAAGTTAGACCTTTTTATCTTTTCCGTTCGAGTGAACGAATTAAAGTGTTTTTTGGCCTGGCTTCCAGTTAGCCGGGCAAAGTCCGCCTGTTTGGAGGGCTTGAAGAACACGCAATGTTTCATCAACGTCACGGCCGATGTTGTTGTGGAATACTGTTTGATATTGAAGTTCGCCTTCAGGATTGATGATGAACAATCCGCGAAGCGCTACACCCTCTTCTTCAATTAACACGCCGTACTCACGGGATACTTCGTGGTTTGTGTCAGCAGCAAGCGCGTATTTCAGCTCGCCAAGACCGTTTTCTTTGCGGTCAGTGTTGATCCAAGCCAAATGAGTGTGGATTGTATCAGTTGATACGCCGATAACTTCTGCATCAAGGTCTTCGAACTCGTCGTAACGGTCTGACATTGCTGTGATTTCAGTCGGGCATACAAAAGTGAAATCCATCGGATAGAAGAAAAGCACTGTCCATTTGTCGTTTTTCATATTTTCTTCTAAGCTTACTTTGCCAAATTCCTTATTTGCGAGAACAGCTTCCATTTCAAAACGAGGAGCTTGTTTTCCTACCATACGTTCTGCCATATGTAATTCCCTCCAAAGTATATGATTTGGCTGCATAGCCATGTTAAAATGAGAAAAGAGAATAAATATTCTCATTTAGTTAATATCTTCACAAAAATAATTATAAAGGAATCGATTTTTTTAGTCAATATTAACAAATAATAAATGTAAATAACCCTAGCGCAATCTCTATAAAAAGTTTAACATGTTCTTGAACAGGGAAACAAACTTTTAGCTTTATCGGCAATATGACCGGAAAGGAAGACATCTCTATGATTGATTTGAAACACTATGATTGGGCCGGGCTGCTGACAACTGCCGGAATTTTCGTCATAAAACTGGCTCTCATCATTTTAGCCTATTTTATTTTTCGGGCGCTCGGCAGCAAACTGATCAAGCATCTGTTTGCGAAATTTGAAAAACAAAACAACCTTTCAATAGGCCGTGCCTATACGCTGCAAAGCTTGGCACTGAATGTGTATGCATACATACTGATCTTCATTTTTATCGTGATGATATTGGATTTATTTCATTATAATCCGAGCGCCCTCATTGCCGGAGCGGGCGTGGTAGGGCTTGCTGTCGGCTTTGGCGCTCAAGGGCTTGTCAGTGATATCGTCACCGGATTTTTCATCCTTTTGGAAAAGCAGATTGACGTTGGTGATTACATTACGGTTGCCGGCTTCAACGGTATCGTCGAGCAGGTCGGACTTCGCACGACGCAGGTCCGCAGCTTTGACGGCACGCTCCATTATATTCCCAACCGCGGCATCACTAATGTGAGCAACCATTCCCGCGGTACGATGCAGGCGCTTGTCGATATTAAAGTGCCGCTTGAAAAAAATCTCGATGAAACGATACACATTCTTCAAGCTGCGTGTGACAAAGCCGCCGCAGAGCTTCCGCAAATTAAAGAAGGACCGGATGTCATCGGCGTGCAGGATTTAAGCACAGCCGAAATGGTGATCAGAATTATCGCAAAAACAGAAAACATGGAGCAATGGCGTGTCGAACGCGTCCTGCGAAGAGAAATAAAAATCGCGCTTGACCGTTACAAAGCCGCTGTTTCAGATGAATAGAAAAACCGAAGACCATGCTTCGGTTTTTTCAGTTTAATGAAGTTTCTTTTCTACTTCGCTGCAGATTTCCTCAGCTGTCATCCCGGAAGCCGTAATGACAGATGCCTGTGTGGAAGTATCGGCTATTCCTTGCACATTGCTGTCAAGACCGGTTACGACACAGCAGTCACAGCCTTTAGCGTCATCAGGAGTCCTCATCATCACAACGTCATAGCCTTTTTGCTTTAAAGCCTGTTCTACATCCGATAATGATTGTTCAATTCCAATTTTTTTCGTCATATCGAACACCTCCGTTATGTAGAATGCTCATTTTTTGTTAGATTATTCTTCTTCTCGGATTTAATTGGCATATTCCGAAAAATATCCGACCATAACCTTTACTGCGGTTTCTATCGCTCCCTCATCGGGATTCAGCTTGGCGTGGTGCAGACCGTGGGAGGAATCAGCGCCGAGCCAAAACATAAAGCCGGGATATTTTTTCAGCATATACCCGAAATCTTCTCCGGTCATTGCTTCTTTCGCTTCTTTTACTTCTGCCAGTTTACGGTCAGCGACAAATTGCATAAACTCTTCGGTCAGGCCGCTTGTATTAAACACTTGATGATAAACAGATGGGTATGTGACCTTTCCCTTACAGCGGAATCCGATTTCAATCCCCTTAACCAATTCTTCAATCCGTTCTTTCACCATGCGCATTGATTCCTCAGAAAGCGTCCGGATCGTTCCTTCCAGACGAGCGTTTTCCGCAATGATGTTTTGCGCTGTTCCTCCGGTAATCGTCCCGACAGTAATTACCGCGCTGTCAAGCGGGTCAGTGTTCCGGGAAATGACCGTTTGCAGCTGCGTGACAAGCGTGCTTGCGGCTACGACCATGTCATCTGCGGTATGCGGATATGCCGCATGTCCGCCTTTACCCTCCAGATCAATGACAAGCTCACTTGTATTGGCAAAAAGCAGCCCGCTTTTTGTGGAGATCGTGCCGACCGGAAGCTCGGGAGCGATATGCAGGGCTGTCACAAGGTCAGGCGTCCACTTTTTCAGGACATCACTTTCAAGCATCGGTTCTGCTCCGCCCGGGCCTTCCTCCGCCGGCTGAAATAAGAAAAGAAGATCCTGCTTGACGGGGTGATGGACAAAATGATCAATAATGCCGAGCGCTATCGTCATGTGCATGTCGTGGCCGCATGCATGCATAAAGCCGGGATGCTCAGACGCAAACGGAAGCCCCGTTTGTTCGTCAATCGAAAGCGCGTCCATATCCGCTCTATAGGCAAGCATTTTTTCCGGGGCCGTCCCGTTGATTTTCACAAAAATCCCCGTTCTCCATGTTTCGATTTCAATTCTTTCTTCAGGGTATTGTTTTAGGATATTTAATAGGTACTGCTGTGTTTTATATTCCTGAAAGCCAAGCTCCGGAATACGGTGTAACTCTCTGCGGATGGCAATCAGCCGCTCTTTTTCCATTTTGATTCCTCCTGCCTATACGAATAAGGCGTGGATTGTCATCCACGCCCTTCCCATCAAACCATTCCTTACAGTTGGCGTAATTCCTGTTTGATTTCTGTTTTGCCTTTTGTTTTTTCATCGATGTCTTTGATTTTTTTCGCAGGTGTTCCCGCTACAACGGTGTATGGCTCAACATCATTTACGACGATTGCTCCGGCAGCGACTACCGCGCCTTTTCCGATCGTTACGCCTTCAAGCACAACTGCGTTTGCGCCGATGACGACATCATCTTCAACAACAACCGGTTTAGCGCTTGGCGGCTCGATAACTCCCGCTAATACAGAACCCGCTCCGATGTGGCAGTTCTTTCCGACTGTCGCGCGTCCGCCGAGGACAACGTTCATATCGATCATCGTGCCTTCGCCGATCACCGAACCGATATTGATAGAAGCACCCATCATGATGACTGCGTTATCACCGATTTCTACTTGATCGCGGATAATTGCGCCCGGCTCAATACGTGCTTTTACATCTTTAAGATCGAGCATAGGGATCGCAGAATTGCGGCGGTCGTTTTCTACTACGTAATCCTCGATTTTATTTTGGTTTTCTTCGATAGCTGTTTTGATTTCGCTCCATTCACCGAAAACGACACCTGTGTTTCCGTTGATGAAAGCTTTTGCTGAAGCGCCAAAATTGATGCCTTTCAGTTCACCTTTTACGTAAACTTTAACAGGCGTTGATTTTGTACTATTTTGAATAAATGAAATAATTTCATTTGCATCCATCATTTTCATATGTATTGTCCTCCTCTGATTTTCTACCTCATTACTGTAACAAAGGAAGGATACAAAGACAAGAAAAAAAGGAATAAGCCTTTATTCTGCCGGCTGTCTGCACAAAGCGGCAAATTGTCTCCCGAATTCCTTCAATTCCTCTTCCTCACTGCCTTCAGGGTTCATTTCAATTTTTACAGACGGCAGCACTACCCGGCCGCCGCGTGATGTAATGGTCTTTTCCAATTCATCAACCGCCCCGCAGAAAAATTCATAGGACGTGTCTCCAGATCCAAACAGAGCAAAAGTTTTCCCCGTAAATTCAAGGTTTTCCATATCCTCTGCAATGTCCATTAATTCATCGGGAAGATCTCCGTCCCCCCATGTATATGTTCCAATAATAATATGCTCATAATCATTCAAAAGCTCAGCATCTATATCCATTGCTTCAAACCTGTCAACGGATGCCTCAGCTTCAAGAAGCCCTTTTTCAATAAGATCGGCCATCGCTTCGGTGTTTCCTGACATCGTGGCATAAACAAGCAAAATATTCCCCATCTTCTTCTCTCCTTTATGTATTGACATTAATGCGCAAGCTCCGCTGCCTCATACGGCCTGACAAATTTACATTCATACAGACCCGCGCAAAAAAAGTTCTCTTTCCGGTTTGCGACCCTCCAGCCGTGGCCTCTGATGGTATCAAACCATTTTAATTCCCGCGCTTCGAGATCCGCCTGATAAATGCGTGAAAAACCATCTTCATCTTGAGAAGAGGTGACATAAATAATACCGTCATCCTCAGAGACATCGAGAAATGATTTTTCCCGCCCGGCAGGTCCGTTCGAAATAGAAAGCTCTTCTCCCGTCCAGACATTTTGCACTGTAACCGCGCCTCGTTTCCCCTTAATGGAACCCTTGGCGGAAATCAGCCAGCCCTCCTGATACATCAGCATTGACGCCGTCATGCGATGACTTTCCCGATTCACATGCCGAACGCTTCCGCTCATCAGATCAAAGGCCCAAATGCCGCCGTGGTTCATATGGATTCGGGTGCCGATATAAAGGGTCTGTCCGTGCAAACATAATGATCGGATCACGGGCGGCTCCTTCAATCGTGAAAAAGGTTTAGCCACATGCCAAGTGACGCCGAAATCATCGGATAAATAAAGGCAGTGCTTGCCGTGCGCACAGACAAATCCGCCGCTGCGTCCTGTAACAGCCCATACCGCAGCGTTCGTCGGAAACTTGGATGTCGTCCAGCTTTTTCCTTGGTCGGCCGATCTGATGATAACGCCTTTATCTCCCGCGGCAAATATATAAGGCCCTATGTACGTCATCACATGAATATTGCTTTTTATTTGAAACAGCTTTTTCCAGCCGTCTTCTAAACAAAAATGAAAGATGCCCTCGCCTTTGACGGCGACAAAATACCCTGAAGACACAGATGCCATCACCGCAGTCGCGCCTTTATGAAACATGGCATTGATCCCCGTGGTGAGCGGCCCAGGCAAGGAAACCGCGGACAAACTCCTTGCAGCATTCCTTATCTTCAGCCGTCTCCGGCGCAAGCTCAATTTTCAGCGTTTCCGGATACAAAGCAGCTCCGGCCTTTTCCAGCACCTGACTGAATAGAGTTACAGCTTCGCAAAACTTCGGATAAGCATGGTCGCCGGACCCGAAACAAGCCGTTCTCAGCCCATTGAGCTGAAGATTTGAAATGTCCTCATAAAAATCCTCCGCTTCGTAAGGCAGATCGCCGTCACCCCAGGTATACGTCCCGATAAAGACATAATCATATGACATAAGGGAATCCGCATCAGCTTCATCCATGTCAGCACAGTCAATTGCAATCTGATGCTCTTTCAGCGTTTCTTTTATAATATTGGCAATATCCTCTGTATTCCCAGACATGCTTGCGTATATGATTAATGCTTTTTGCATATGACCACCCCGTAATTGATAATGATTTTCATTAACATATACAATACTTTAAATGATAATGATTTTCATTGTCAATAAAAAATAAAAAAAAGACAGCATGTGCGCTGTCTTTCTTAAAATGGGCGTTCTTGCTTCAGCATATCTTTTACGACAGAAACAAAGGCCTGCACCTGTTTTAATTCAAATGCCGGCTCATATCCGAGAAGCCATGTATCACGCCCGATCGGATAATCCTTTACATCCAAAAGCGGCATTTTATTTACTTTGTCTTCCTCTTCAAGCGTGACGGAAGGCAGAATGGCATAGCCGATTCCGTGCAGAGCCATCTGCTTGCACGTTTCGATCTGGTCGACGAGGATCGTCTGTTTCGGTGAGGTTTTGAATTTTTGATGCCACCAATGCTGGATTTCTTGAAAATATGTACTGTCACTTTTGAACTGAATGAACGGCCGGTCGGTATGGGCGATATCATCAATACATGAAATTTCAGTATCGACCAAATATAAATGATCGGTCATTAAATATTCTTTTCGGCCTTTCCACTCCGGATTTCCCCTGATGATGCCGATATGTACCTGATCTTCATATAAACTCTTCAGCATTTCACTGCTCCAGCCGGTAATGAGTGAGACCTTGGCATTCGGGTACCTCTCCACATATGTTTTCAAGACCTTTGGGAGCCAGTGCTGGCCGATAATGGAGGCGACGGCAAGCTTCAATGTGCCGTGTATTTCTCCTTCAAGTTCATCTATATTTTCTCTTATTCTCTCTTGCCGATCCGTGACGTCATTTGCAAATTGAATGATTTTTTCTCCTGCCGGCGTTACCGTCAATCCTTTTTGAGATCTTAAAAAGATCTTTGTTCCCCAGGCTTTTTCGATGGTTTGCAATCGCTGGGACAGAGCCGGCTGTGACACGAATAACCGTTCGGCAGCCTTTCTCATGTTTAATTCCTCAGCTAAAACTACGAGCATATGAAGCTCTTGAAGCTGCATGTCGTCCTCCTTTTCAATGCCTTCGCGTATTTCTTATCTTCCATTCTAATAAAATAAAGGCTGCCGAGGCAAGCATCACTCATATGTATACGCTTTCTTTTTTGAGTATACGAAGAACAAATAGGCTGGTGCAGCGAGCCTACTTATTCAACGATCTGATATGCTTGCTTAATTGCTTTAAAACGACTCTTCTCGTAAAAATGCCTTCAAATACGCCTTCATCATTTTCAACGCAAACAAATCCGTTATTAATGACCATACTGAACCCTTTAATAATGGGATCGTTTATATGAAGGCGCGGAATATCCTTCAGCATGACTTCCTCGACCGTAATTTGATCCAGCTTTTCAAACTCAATCCGTTCGAGTCCGAATATGCTGTTCATAATCATGTTTGTCCCGATCAAACCGTGCAGACGGTACGAAGCGTCCAAGACAGGGATAGCAGTATAGCCGGTTTTTGTCAGCACTAAAAGAGCATGCTCAAGGTTGTTTCCGACCTGTACGTGCGCGACTTTATCCGCCTCGATCATAAATTGTTCGACTGTTGCTTCAAGAAGCTGATCTGATTGTAAGCTAATCATGTCACTTCGACCCCTTTACATTTTTCATCAAAACATGTATACCCTATATTACAATAATATAAACATTATCATTTTTTGTCGAAAAGTTTCCGTCAATAAAAAAGATACTCTTTGCATTCGAGTATCAATTATAGGTCACTGATTAATTTTCGTTTCGAAAACGGTCATAAAGCGTTACAAGTTTTTTATAAGTGGTTCCATCAACGCTTTTTGTCCCTGCTTCTATATCGTTGATTTCGCTGGTCAAAAGCTCAATGGCATATTCATGATTGATCAGGATATTCAGCAGAAGATCTTGTTCTTCTTCCGTAAATCGTTCACCGATAAAACTCATACGTAATCAGGCCCCCTATTTTTTTACTGAATACCTCTGAAAGCAAGATTAGATTTACTTTCAGCTCTACCGCTAGAATAAGTAAACAGAAAAAAATCGTCAACCGCATAATTCGACATTTTGCGGTCTCAGCATGAAATATTATTTTGTATAACGATTTGCATAACTGAATGCTGTGTAGGAATCGGGCTTGATTTTCGCTTCAATGCCCATCGAGGTAATCCGGCTGGTCATTTCTTGTATCAATTCTTTTGTCAGCCCTTTTTTTCCGATATCCAGATGCACTTCGAATGTGAGATCTGCTCCTTCTCCGGTGAACGGCAGCAGCAAATCCGTAATTTCAATTAAATGCCCGTCAAGGATATATGCGGCAGTTTCTTGGCTGAACGCGGTTTCAAGTGAAATTTTTTCACGAAGGCTATGTATCGGTCTGGTAAGTTCATGATTTTTCAAACAGCCCCAAGCTCCCTTTCCTGTTCGGTGCAAGTGTATCGCTGTAATAAATTTCGTGCGGTCACGGAAAACTTGTGAATCGGTCCCTACAGACAGCACATATGCTGAGCGGGGATCTCTTCTGACAAAGCTTTTCAGCCGTTCCATCACATCTTGAAAGGTCATTTGTGCCTCTGAAAGATTATAAAACAGTAAAGAATCGGCCATGTAAAGACACTCCTCTTCAAAGATCTTACAACCAATATGAAACAAGCACATTCCTTATCGCTATTTAAAAGCTCCGCTTGCGGAAGACGGGAAGCTTGGTCAGCCTGAAAAATCAAATAAAGTTACTGAAGGAGCTCGAAGATTTCAATAGAAATCATGTCAATGTTATCAAACGGATATGTCGTCGGTTTTTCACCTTTTTGAAATACCGTAAGCTCAAACGTTTGATTCTTTTCGAAATATTTAACACTGCATATTTTTTCGCCGTTAACTTCAAAATAACGCTGCATCGGCTCGCTTGCCGCTTCCGCCGTTTCTTGCAGGCTTTGCAGCCTTGTGATGATACCCATTAATTGTGACATTCTAAAAAAAGACTCCTTTCAAAAAACAACTTCAAATCAACAAGTATTTATTATAATACAAGTTCTACAGAGCATCATACCATAAAGTAGGGTCGGATGGCATTTTCCCGCTGGATTTTAAGAAAAGAAAAAAACGGGAAAACCTTGTTTTCTGATAGTTTGAAGCTTTTTTTGAATGTCATACACTTTAAAAATGATTTTTTTACTTTTTGAACCGTCATCGTTACATGTATGAAAAAACGGGCTTTCTTATGCGCAAACAACATAAAAAAAACTTGGCGGGGGTAGCGCCAAGCTTTTTCGGATCTTGATCTGATAGAGGGGTTGGGGAACAGAGAGTAACTTCTCTCTATAAGCAAATGATAATGATTATCAGTATCGATGTCAATCGTTTTTTTATTTTTTTTTAAATGATAACAAAAAAAGCGGCACACTTCAGCCGCTTTAAAGTAATCCGTCCTGTTCATATAAATAAGAGTAAGGCAGATCGATAAATAAATACATATGGTTATCCATCGGGTATGAAAAGGTTCTGATCATCTCTCCCGTTTCAATGTCACTGTATAAATCACTGAAAAATCCTTTTCTCGAATTCCGCATCCGCATAATATTTTCTAAAAAGTACGGACGCCAGCTCCAGTTTTTCTCCACATATTCCGGCTGATAGATCCATTCACCGGATTGCTTGAAAACATTTCCCGTCAGCTGATAGCCTTCTTCATCGCACATATAAATCCTGAAGCAGCAGTCCGTCAGCTTTTCCGCCAATTTTTTAATAAACTCATCATCCGCCTGATGGGTTTTCATCAGATCTGAGACAACTTGATTGACACGCTTATAAAATCTCTCAGAGTGCTCATACACCGTCTCCAGCTTCTTTTTCTCCCTGGTGATAAATTGGTGAAACTCTGTTTTTAATCTCGCTTTTAAAAGATCTCGATCTAAGAAATGGTCATTCGGTGCCTGCAGGTAATAGCCCTGAAAGAAGCGGCCGCCGTTTCTCCAAGCGTATTGGAGCTGAAAATCAGCCTCTATATCCTCATACAGCAATGCAGCGCCGATTTTTCTCGCGAGCAATGAGATGCTGTACAGTACATGCTCATAGGACGGCGACGGCTGTGAAACTTTCAGAGCCTGCAAATCAATTTTCAAAAGGTCGGGTGAAAGAAGCGCAATTCTGTCCAAGTTGCTGCTTTCCTTGCCTATATTATCTACTGCGATTTTAATTCCGTATGTACGATAGTAAGTAAGCATATGGTACAGCTGCTCAATGTCACCTTCAAAATTGTGCTCGGTAATTTCCAAAACGAAGCGGTTCAATTCAATACCCTTTGCTTCGTATTCTTTCAAGAGCTCAAGAAAGCTTTCGCCGTGATCAAGCATCAGCACATTCGCATCCTGATTGATAAAGATTAAAAGGTCACGATCCGCATCTGTAAACCGCTTCAGTGCCTGCCGGATAATTCTGTCATCGACCTCCAGCTTATATTCTTCAGGAATGCCGGGATCTAAAAAAAACGGCCCGAGACTCTCTATCTCTGAATCTGCCGAAATACGCCCCAGCACCTCATAGCCTACGACTCTTTGCTCTTCAGCGCTGAATATGGCTTGATAATACGGGATGACATCATCAATATTCGTTAATATATCAAGTGGGTCCAACATGTTATCACCTGCTTCTCTATCTTTGTCTGATTATACCACATCGGTTACTGACATCAATTTAAGACAGGCATCATTTCCTTTTGAAAGAAG
Organism: Bacillus nakamurai; assembly: GCF_001584325.1. Lineage (GTDB taxonomy): Bacteria > Bacillota > Bacilli > Bacillales > Bacillaceae > Bacillus > Bacillus nakamurai. The sequence goes on along the minus strand of NZ_LSAZ01000041.1, from coordinate 27,601 downwards.
GAGAAATATTGGTTATTTTTTATGAATTAAATAAAAGACAGGAACTGTTATGAGGAAGAACAAGGCGTTATAAAAAGCAGCAGTACGCAGATAATAAGTACCTGCTATTCCTTTATACTCCCAATGAGGATTGTTTTTTATTCTGCTGCTAATTGTCCCTTTCTCGTCCTCTTTAGCAAATCGCAACTCTGTCTTTCCCTCATTATTTTTAGAGACAGTCACTCCATATTGTGTACTTATTTCGTTTTTATAACGTATTGGCAAAAATGTATATCCGGTTAAAAGAGGTTTTGCATGTTCGCTCGGTACATTTACATATAAAGAAACGAAAGAGTCTCCTCCAAGTCCGGTTTGCTGCTCTATAATCTTTGTGAATTTTGCGTCATTCGGGAAATCAATATGATATAATTTTTCAAGTCTTTTTATATCATTCGTTGTAAACTTCGTATTTTGATAGTATTCAGGAGATGAAATACAATATACAAAATACCCTCCATTTAAAATCAAAAAGAGAACCCCAAAAAACAATGTGATCATTATCTTTAATGTTTTCAACTCTGCACTCCTATATTGAGAGAAAACTGTATAAACAGGCGAACAAAAAATTTGTTCGCCTATTGTATATTATATTTTATTCGGCTTTCTTGCGTTCTTCTAAAACCTCACTAAATCTTGAGCGGTTATTGCCGATTGTCTCAAAGTAATTCTCAGCTTCAAATACCCTTTGGAAAACCTTTCTAGTTCCAAGAGAATAATATCAGTATTTTCATCATCGTTCAAATCATATTCTGCCTGTTTATATCTCTCATGAACTGACCTGCCAAATCTATTGAGTATACCTATTAATTTTTAAGGATAATTGATTTTTTAAAAAGGATGGGAATTCAGCCATTGGCCTCCGTCTAATGTCACACATTCTCCATTCATATAAGACGCATCCTCTGATAACAAAAATGACGCCAGCGCGCTGATTTCCTCGGGTGTGCCGAAACGGCCGAGCGGCACACTGTTCAGCGTTCGTTTCATCGCAGCTTCTGATTCAAAGAGCTTCTCCGCCCCGCCGGTTCGTTCGATCGGCCCCGGAGCGATGGCGTTTGTGCGGATGCCGTATTTTCTGCCCCATTCGACCGCCAGTGTCCTCGTTAACGAAAGCACGCCTGCTTTAGCAGCGGCTGAATGGACGACGCCCGCCCCGGCCCCCCAGGCATAAGTCGCTGCCATATTTAAAATGGAACCCTTTTGTTTCGTTTTGATCCAATGGCGGCCGGCCGCCTGGCTGCAGAAAAACGTTCCGTTCAGGACGATGTCGATGACGGCCTTCCATCCGTTCGGTGAAAGGTCTTCAGCCGGGCAGATGAAATTCCCGGCCGCATTGTTAATGAGTGCGTCGACGCGGCCGAAAGCTTCCTCTGTTTTGGCCACCATTTGTTCCGCCGCCGTTTCGGAGCGGACATCCATCTGAATAAAAGCAATCTGTCCAGGAAATGTTTCAATTTCGGCTTTCGTTTCCTCAAGCGCATCGAGCTTTCTGCCCGCCAGCATAACATACCATCCCTCTGCTGCAAGTCTTTTTGCCATCGCTTTTCCCATACCGCTCGATCCGCCTGTAATCATCACTGCCTTCTTATCCATAACAAACACACCCCTTTATTTATTGAATGAATAATCATTCATAATTCTATCATATATGTCTTTTCCCGTCATTATATGTTGAAAAGGGATTTTTCAGACGTGCTGATGATATAATAGATAAACTCTGACAAAGGTTGGATTACATATGGAGAAAATGACTAGACGAACGTTTTTAAAAAGAGGGCTCGGCTTATTGGCCGCAGGTATATTGACGGCAAGCGGCGGCTATAGCTATGCCCGGTATATTGAACCTCATATGATCAATATAACCCGGCACACGATCCGTCACCGCCTCATCCCCCGCGGTTTTGACAAATTCAGAATCGTTCAGTTCACCGATACTCATTTAAGTGATGTTTATACATCCAAGGACTTGGACAAAGTTGTGCAAAAGATAAATCAGCTGAAACCTGACTTGATTGCCTTCACGGGTGATTTAATTGATAAACCTCATCTGTATCAGGATCATCAGAGAGCGCTCTCCGCCTTACAAAAGCTTCAGGCGCCCTTCGGCAAACTTTGTGTTTACGGAAACCATGATCACGGAGGATACGGCACCAACACCTATAAGGCGCTGATGGAAGAAGCCGGATTTCAAGTGAAGCGGAACGGATACGAGCGGCTGTGGCTGACGGACGGAAGCAGTATCGAAATCGCCGCTTTAGATGATTTAATGCTCGGAAAACCCGATTATGAAGGAACGCTTTCCCGGCTTTCAGCGGATGTGTTTTCGATTTTACTCGTTCACGAGCCGGATGCCGCTCTAGAGATTGGCGGATATCCCGTTAACCTGCAGCTGTCGGGACACACTCATGGCGGACAAATTCAGCTCCCTTTTTTCGGGCCTCTTATTACGCCGCCTTACGGAAAAATATATACAGACGGCATGTATACGTTAAATGACACAGCCATTTATGTAAATCGCGGCCTCGGAACGACAAGGCTGCCATTGCGATTTTTAGCCAAACCGGAGATCGCGCTGTTTACGCTGAAATGCGCTGCACAAAAATAAGACTTTTATCCTGATGCAGAAATGCCCCTTCCTTAATATGTATATGGAAAAGAACTTATAGGAAGGGTGATTAAACTGCTGATCTACCAAGTCAAACATGAAACCATATCCAGCATTGCCGCGGATTTCAGAATAAGCACTGCGGCGCTTCTTCAGGCAAACCCCTCTATCCATTCGGTTGTCAGTCCGGGGCAGAACATCATAATACCGGGACTTCCCGATCCATCCTCCATTCCGTATTCCATCATTGTCTCTATCGGGGCAAAGAAGCTGCAATTGTACCGCAACAGCCGGCTCATCCGCACATACCCGATCGCAGTCGGAAAAATATTGACGACTACGCCGACCGGAGACTTTTACATCGTCAATCGCCAGCCTAAGCCCGGCGGTCCTTTCGGCGCTTATTGGCTCAGCCTCTCAAAACTGCACTACGGCATTCACGGAACGAATAATCCCTCTTCCATCGGCAAAGCTGTGTCTAAAGGTTGTATTCGAATGTATAATCAAGACGTTATTGAACTTGCGGCAACCGTGCCGAACGGAACAAAAGTGACAATTACGAGATAGCGGTATCTCATTTGTTTAAAAAACGAGCTGATGATAATATATTACAGTGGGACCTTTAGGGTAAGGAGCGTGTTTATGGATATATTTAAAAATCGTAATTTTGTCCGGTTATTCTTCGCAGCACTCGCTTCTCAAATGGGAACGACTGTAGGTAATATGGCATTTGCTTTTTACTTGCTGGACCGCTTTACCAATCAGCCGGCTTACACGACTCTGGCTGAGCTGATGTATTCGCTGCCGACTGTTTTTGTCTTTCTCATTGTCGGTGTCGTAGCTGACCGTTTTGACAGGAAAAAGGTCGCAGAGAATTGCGATTGGATCAGAGCCGGATTAACGGTTGTCTTCTTTTTTACCTTATACAGCGGAAATATCCCTCTTGTGTTCTGTATTTTGTTTATCAGAAGCGCCGTGACCAAGTTCTTTTTCCCGGCAGAAGCCAGCCTTGTACAAGCTATCCTGCCTAAGGAGCATTACGCTAAAGCTGCGGGGCTTAATCAAATTCTGTTCAGCATCTTTATGGTATTCGGCGTCGGCATAGGTGCGTTTATGTATAAAACGATCGGCATTCACGGAGCGATCATTCTTGATTTTGTCAGCTTTATTGTGTCAGGCTGTCTCATCCGCGCCTGCCGCATTCCAATAGAAGCCCGTCAGCCGAACGGTCCTTTTAAATGGGGAAATTCGGTCCTGAAAGATTCGGTCGCAGATTTTAAAGAAGGTATCGTGTATATTGTCAAAAACAAACTGCTTGCTTCACTTATTTTCGGTTTTTTCATCTTTGGGTTTGTCAATGGCGGGTTTGCCGTACTGCCGATGTTTACCATGAAGTACGGGCTTGCGCCTGACAATTATGAATCGCATACTTCCATCTTTACGGTCGCTCTCGGCTTTGGGTTGCTTGCCGGAAGTGTCGTCGGCACGGTCATCGCAAAAAAAGTTAAGCCGCACCATTTAATGTCGGTTCCTATTTTGGCAGCCGGGCTGTTGATTTTTCTGCTTGGCTATACAGATAACCTGTGGGTCTATTATGCGACTGCTTTCGTGCTTGGCATGTGCATCGGTCCCGTCAATATCGCCATTGGGGGCTGGATGCCAAAAATCGTCCACCCGAAAATTATGGGCCGTGTGAGCGGCTGGCAGGACCCTTTTATGATGTTTGCCCAGTCCATTACACTCGGTTTGGTCGCCCTGTTATTTCCGAAATTCGTTTCCAATATTGATTATCTTTATTACGGCATGGGAGTCGTTATTTTGATGGTGTTTGTGTTCTATTTTATCGCCCTGCCGAAATACAGCGCCGAGGCAGCCGAAATCGATGTTCAGAAATCGTTAAAGGCTGAATCTGGAAAACGCGCGAAACCTGTCTAATAAAGGAAAAAAATGCGCCCTTTTCATCAGAAAAAGGCGTATTTTTTTAATCAATATTTGCATTTCAACGCTAAAAAAGTATAATCTATATAAGAACTTGATCAATGCAAAGGAGAGAAATAATGGACGACCACGCTTATTCGAAAGAGCTGCAGCCAACCATCGAGAATCTTTCAAAAGCTGTTTATACTGTGAACCGCCATGCAAAAACCGCCCCCAACCCTAAATACCTTTATCTGCTGAAAAAACGGGCTTTACAAAAGCTTGTGAAAGAAGGCAAAGGGAAGAAAATAGGGCTTCATTTTTCAAATAATCCCAGGTTTAGCCAACAGCAGTCAGACGTACTTATCTCTATCGGAGACTACTATTTTCACATGCCTCCAACAAAAGAAGACTTCCAGCATCTTCCGCATTTAGGTACGTTAAATCAATCGTACCGCAATCCTAAAGCACAAATGTCTTTGACAAAAGCGAAAAACTTATTGCAAAAGTATGTGGGCTTAAAGGAAAAACCGATTGCCGCAAACAGGCAGCAGCCTGCTTATCATAAACCCGTGTTTAAAAAACTCGGTGAAAGTTATTTTTAATTCTGCAAAAAGCCGATGCTTAAACGCATCGGCTTTTCTCTATTCAATGACGTACGTATCAACTTTTTTAATCAATTCACTGATTTCCGGCTTGCTGATTTGTTCGTCTGCCCCCACGACCTCTCCGCGATGGCGCAGATCATCTGTAATCAGGGACGAAAAGATCATAATCGGAACATCAGAGCTTTTCGGATTATCCTTCAGAAGCTTTGTCAAACGATGGCCGTCCATTTTCGGCATCTCAATGTCACTGATGATCATGTCAACATGCTCTGACAGGCTTGCTCCGTTATCCGTAAGATTCATCACATAATCATATGCCTCTTTGCCGTTTTCAAAGGCAACGATCTCATTGTAGCCGGCCTCGGTTAATTCATCCGTCAGCAAACGCATCAAAAGCGGCGAATCTTCCACTATAATCAGCTTTTTGCCTGCCCGTCTCTCATCAAACCCTTCTTGATGAACGTGATATGTTTCGACTCCTGAAGCCGATTCAATATCATAAATGATCTTTTCATAATCAGGTAAAAAGATCATTGTGTCCTCGAGTTTAATGATACCGGTCAAATGCCGCTCCATGCCCTGGTTGAGCGAAGTCGGCTTTTCGATGGCCTCCCATGACACCCGGTGGATTTGTGAAACGGAACCGACATGAAAGACAATTTTCCGTTTATTAAATTCTGTCACGATATATTTATCGTCTTTGGATTCTTGAGTTTCGACACCGAAAAATGAATACAGGCTGATGACGGGAAGGATTTCGCCTCTCAGCTTAATCATTCCTTCTACATCCTTGTGAGATTGAGGCACAGATGTCACCTCGACCGGCTGGATGATTTCTCGGACTTTCATCACATTAATGCCAAATGTATTAACGCCTACTTCAAATTTGACGATTTCTAATTCATTTGTGCCTGAATCCAATAAAATATCGTATTGTTGTAAAGACAATTCAATCCCTCGCTATCCGCATTCAGTATTGTACTGTATATATCGGCTGTAAACCGAAAAAGTGAATGTGTTCAGACCAACTGGATATCAACTCTTTACAAAAAGATGCTTTTTTCCGATACCCCATTGACTTTTTGACACCCAGTGGTAAAATAGTCAAGGATTTTTCAGGAAGAAGGGTGTAATAAATGGGTACAGTAGTCATATTCGACCAAGATAAAATGACGGTATTAGAAGATATCAGCAAAACGGCTTATCTGCAGATGAAAAAAGAAGCAGAAGATTGCCTCGATAAGCCCTCCTCGTATTTCGTATGGCAGGAAGACCTCAGCTTCGAATACGGTTTTTAATAAACATATCACAATAGATAGATCATGATACAATGAAGACAATCATTTCAGCTGGTTGTCTTATTTTTTTCTGAAAGAAGGTATGTTTTCACATATCGGACATATACTCGGGTTAGACCAATTAAATAGATGACAAATGCTCAGCTAATGGTAAAATAGGATAAACTCAATATATAGTGTAAGGTGATGAATTATGGAACATTTGCTTAATCCGAAAGTAAAAGAAATCGAAATTTCAGGAATTCGCAAATTCTCAAATCTTGTAGCCCAATATGACAACGTCATTTCGCTTACCATCGGCCAGCCGGATTTTTTCACGCCGCACCATGTCAAAGCAGCTGCAAAAAAAGCAATCGATGAGAATGCAACGGCTTATACACCGAATGCGGGCGGACTTGAGCTGAGACAAGCCGTTCAGCTTTATATGAAGAAAAAAGCCGATCTGAACTATGAAGCTGAAACTGAGATCATCGTCACCACGGGAGCAAGCCAAGCGATTGACGCGTCTTTACGGACTATTTTATCTCCCGGCGATGAAGTCATTCTGCCCGGACCGATTTACCCGGGCTATGAACCGATTATTCGCATGTCCGGCGCTATTCCCGTTCACGTCGATACGACGACACACGGCTTTAAGCTGACGGCGCGTCTTATTGAAGAATCATTGACGCCGAAAACAAAATGCGTCGTGCTTCCTTATCCGTCAAACCCGACCGGGGTGACGTTATCTGAGGAAGAGCTGAAGAATATTGCAGCCGTACTGAAGGGCAGAAATGTGTTTGTTTTATCTGACGAAATTTACAGCGAATTAACCTTTGACAGGCCGCATTATTCGATCGCATCGTTTTTGAGAGACCAGACGATCGTGATCAACGGTCTCTCAAAATCACACAGCATGACAGGCTGGAGAATCGGGTTCATTTTCGCTCCGAAAGAAATTGCAAAGCATATTTTAAAAGTGCACCAATACAGCGTCACATGCGCGTCATCCATCTCCCAGAAAGCGGCCCTTGAGGCGGTGACAAACGGTGTTGATGATGCACTCATCATGAGAGAACAGTATAAAAAGCGGCTTGATTATGTATATGACCGTCTCGTTTCAATGGGTCTTGACGTTGTAAAGCCGTCAGGTGCCTTTTATATCTTCCCTTCCATTAAATCATTCGGGATGTCATCGTTTGATTTTAGTATGGCGCTTTTGGAGGATGCAGGTGTGGCTCTGGTGCCCGGCAGCTCGTTTTCAAAGTTAGGTGAAGGATATGTGAGGCTGTCATTCGCATATTCACTGGATACGTTAAGAGAAGGCTTGGACCGGCTGGAAGCATTTGTTTTAAAAACGAGAGAGTCCATGCAGACTATTTAAACAACGGCGTAATGCCGTTGTTTTTTATTGTTTTGGGAATGAGATTTTAAAGACCGTGCCTTTATCCGGTTTGCTGTCTACTTGAATGGCTCCCTGATGGTTTTTAATCAGATTAAACGTTACCATAAGCCCCAGTCCGGTTCCTTTTTCTTTTGTTGTTAAAAACGGTTCTCCTATTCGTTTCAGAACGTTTTCCGGTATACCGTCACCTTCGTCTTTTATCGTTACGTTGACGGAATACTCATCTTCTGTCATGAGAATGTGAACCGTTCCTCCATCAGGCATGGACTCGACCGCATTTTTAATCAAATTGATAAACACCTGCTTCAGCTGATTTTGGTCGCCGTTAATATACACGCTGTCCTGCCCGAATTCCGCCTTTATGAAAATTCCTTTGAGATTTGCCTGTGTTTCCAGAAGAGCCGTTACTTCACTGATGATTTTCTTCAGGTTTACACGCTCTTTAACGGCGTTTTGCTGTGGTTTGGCAAGCATCAAAAGCTCGCTCAGGATTAATTCGATTCTGCTCAGTTCAGAAAACACAATCTCAAAATAGTGCTCATTGCCTTCCATTGTCGGCTTCATCAGCTGTAAAAAGCCTTTAATCGCCGTCAGCGGATTGCGGATTTCATGGGCAATTCCTGCAGCAAGCTGCCCGGCGATGGACAGTTTTTCCGACTTCAGCATTAATTCCTCTGTTTGCTTCCGCTCAGAAATATCACGCAGAATGACTTGTACAGCCGTTTCTCCGAAAAACGTTGTCGGGATACAGACCATCTCTGTATAGATCAGACGATTTTTAAACGTAAACCAAGATTGTTTAATGATTTCTGACTCGGTCTTCCGCTCGATAATGTTTTGGATGCGTTTCCTCACGCTGTCATGATTGCAAGGATGAAGCTGGTCATAGACATTTTTTCCGATTAAATCTTCATACGTTGCCGCCTCAAACAATGAAATACCCGATTCATTCATGAACACCCATTTGTCATTATGAATAACGGCAATTGTGTCGATGGAATTTTGAATGAGCAGCTGATATCGCTCCCTGCTTTTTTGCAGTATGGTTTGAAATTTTTTCCGCGAAGAAATATCAATCAGAAGAAGCAATTCAGCCCGTTGATTTTTGTATGTGGTCGGGGCCGCTTTCACCTCCAAATGAACGGGTGTGCCGTCAAGCCTTTTCCACGTCTGTTCAATCATTCCGACTTCCATCCCTTTTTGCATCCGCACAATTCTGTTTTTCACGATGTCATGATATTCTTCCTCAATAAATTCATAAGATCGCCTGCCGATCACTGCATCCTTGTTTTCGGCTCCCAGCATTGCAAGCATCGCATTGTTTGCGTACGCTATTGTGCCATTGATGCTGACGTATAAAGGGTTTGGAAGCATTTCAACAAGACGTTCAAATTCGCCGTTTTCAGCCGCAGCTGCTGACTGTTCCTTTGCCTGCTGCTTCTTTTGCTCACAGATGAGCGGCCGGCGGGGCGTCTCCTCCTCAAGCACCTTGATTTTCAGGATGATTTCCCGCTCCGTCCCTTCCATTTGCGGGGTCACGATTTCCACGCCCGCTTCAAGCCACACGATCGTATGGTCTTTTTTTATAAGACGAAAGGTGCATGGCATTAAATGATGCTCGTTATAGAAATAACTTTCAACCAAAAACTGATCTTCTTCATGCAGAAACGTTTTGAGAAATGATCCCATCATTTCTTCCTGGGAATAGCTGAAATATGATTTGCAGTTTGCAGAAATATACATAATGCGCCCGTTAGAAGTTAAGACGGCATGAATATCAGTTTTCGCTTGAAGCTGTTTTACATGCTGAGTATCCTGTTCCACAGAATCCCTCCTTTGCATTATACTCATACTGCAGGCTGGCCACGGACTTATATAAAAAGAATTTCCAATAGATTGATTCGCTAAAAAATGATTATTCTCCTTCTATTCTGAATGTGAACGTCAATTTTCCTGAATAAAAGAAAGGGCGCACAATATATTCGGCGGCCCCTTCATTTGTTATTTTTTATCGTATTTCTTTTCAAGGTCTTTGTAAGCGTCAATGGCTCCCTTGGCAATATTTTTGCTGACGGGATCTTTGTCATTTTGGACAGACGGAACGACGACGCTGAATGCCACTCTTGGTTTTTCTGACGGGTAATAACCGACAAAGGTCAGATTATACGTATCTTTTCCCCACCAGTTTCTGTTCGTGCCGTAATAGAACGTCTGTGCTGTTCCCGTTTTTCCGGAAACATCAGCGCCGGAACCTTGGAACGTTGTATAAGCCGTACCTTGAGGTGAGCTTGTGACCAATTTCATTCCTTTATGAACTTGGTCAAAATCACTCGGACTGTTATTTACTTTGTTCAGAATTTTAATATCGCGCTGTTCAATCGCTTTTCCAAGCTTGTTTTTGCTGTCCGGTTCGTGAATGCTTGTGACAATCCGCGGCTGCACGCGATACCCGCCGTTTGCGATGGCTGAAATATATTGAGCCATTTGAAGCGGCGTATATGTATCAAATTGTCCGATCGCAAAGTCCAGCAGCAATCCCCCGACCAATTGCGGATTGGACTGCATTCCCGCTGATTCCTGAGGAAGATCAATCCCGGTTTTCACGCCCAGACCGAATTGGGCGTAGTAGTTGCGCATTTTTTTAATATCGTCTAATCCGGCAGGCAAAGTGCCGTTCGGGATGTAGGTAATACCCGCGATATGCATGGCCACATGAAACATATACACGTTTGAACTTCTTTGCAGCGCAGTCAGCTCATTAATGGCCCCCATTTGTGTCCACGATTGTTTTTTCGTGTTGTCTTTAAACGTAAGCGGTGCATCGACAAAGGTTTTATAATGCGGAAGGCCGCTTTGATACCCCGCGAGAACAGTCGCTCCTTTAACAGAAGAGCCCATCTCATATTGGGTCGTAAATGATCCGATCGCAAAATCCTGAATTTTATTTGTTTCCAGATCGATGCGTTTCCCCGCCATTGAGAGAATATCCCCGTTGTTCGGATCCATCATTACGGCAAACCCTCTGTCAACCATATAGTTGCCTGCAGCGCGGCTTCTTCTGAGCTCTTTTTCAATTACTTTTTCTACTTTCGACTGCAGTTCCATATCAAGCGAGAGCTGCAGGTCGTAGCCTCTGCTGCCTTCATCGACGGGCTTTTGGCTGACGACTTCACCTTTGCTGTTTTCCACATACTCTACTTTTTCTTTATGCGCGTTTAAATAGTCTTCATACTGATATTCAATGTAGCTTTTTCCCACTCGGTCATTCAGTGAATAGCCTCTTGTGACATAGTAATCTTTCCGTTCGCCCAACAAACCCTGTTCCGGCGTCGTTACACCGCCGAATAGAGAGTAGAGCGTTTTGTCATACGGATATTTACGCGTCCAGTCATTGACAACGTCAATACCGGGGAGCTCTTTCAGGTGCTCGGATACGACAGAAACTTCTTCATATGTCAGGTCGCTTTTCGGTTTTTGCTTATTGTTTTCATGCTCGTCAAGCAGCGAACCGCTGTTTCCGTTGCCGTTCAGCTTATTAGGGTCCATTGATTTGACGACTTGCGGCTGATAGGCGTTGCCGCTTGAAAAACGCGTATAAATCGCCGCGATTTGCAGCTCTTTTTTATCTTTTTTGATCGCATCAATCTCCTGCTTAGGGACGCGTTCAATCTGGCGTTTGTATACCTCTTGCGATTTCAGGCTGTTTTCTGAATCCTTCATAAGCTTTTCTGCCTTCTTCGGATGTGCCGCAAGCCAGTAATCAATGATATTTCGATCCTTCATAAATTCAGTATCAATATGGATCAGTGCGGCGAGATTTTTTGCCGTTTTCAATTTGTCCTTTGCCGAGGTTTTTGAGGTGGATACGTATACAATTTCAGGCACAGCCTGGTTATCTACCGCCACCCTGTTCTGCCTGTCATACATCTTTCCCCTCGGTGTCGGGTAATAGGCGGTTTTTGCATTTGCCTTCTCCGCATCCTGGCGGTGTTTATCACCTTCGACAATCTGGACGACGCCGAGTTTAAAAATCAGTGCCGTAAAGAGAAGGAAAACAATCAAAAAATAGAGATTCATTCTCAGCGCTCTGTAACGTTTCGTTTTTTTCTTTGGTTCGCGCGCGACTTCAGCCACTTTCTGTTACACCTCTCACATCATTCAATATATTTACATAAACAGATTTTAATTGTAACATTTTTGTAAAAGTTGTTACAGTGAAAAAGGGTAAAAAAAACTGTCAAGATCAAATTATCTTAAAATATATCTAACGCTTCAAATAATTTGAAGACATGTAACAGAATCATAAAAATAAATACAGATCGTTTTCCTGATATAAAGCCATTTTGCTGTGCTCAATTACAATTATGACAAACGATTGTTGTCAAAGGAAAAGGCTGGTTCCATTATGACAAAAAAACTGTGATAAGATTTTTGTGTAGAAAAAAACTTCTCTGGGAGGCTATGAACTTATGAAGAAAGCATTTCTCTTATCTGCCGCCGCGGCAGTCAGTTTGATTACATTCGGAGGCATTCAGCAGGCATCTGCAAAAGAGCTGTCATGCCAGCACGTCGTTACTGTGAAAAAAGGAAACACCGTACAGCATCTGACTCTTCAAGAGGCTGTTGAAAAACTACATATGAAAAAGAGCGTGAAACATCTGAGCTTTAAAAATGAGAAAGAACTGACACAGCTGCTGCAAAAACACGCAAAGCATTCTGACATGACAGTTAAAGATGTACAAAAAGAAACACCTGCAAAAACGGCTCCGGCGGCTGCTGAAAAACCGAAAGCCGGTCAGATCCAGACTGCTGACAATGCAAAACAGACAGATAACACAAACAAAAGCAGCGCGAAAACTCCTTCATCTGTCAGTACGTATGAAAAGAAAGTCGTTGAATTGACAAATGCAGAGAGACAAAAGCAAGGTTTAAAACCTTTGCAGATTGATGATAAACTAAGCAAATCAGCTCACGCAAAATCACAAGATATGAAAGACAAAAACTATTTCGATCACCAAAGCCCTACTTACGGCTCACCTTTCGATATGATGAAATCTTTCGGAATCACTTATAAAACTGCCGGTGAAAATATCGCCAAAGGGCAGCCGACTCCGGAAGCCGTCGTCAAAGCTTGGATGAACAGTGAAGGTCACAGAGAAAACATCCTGAATCCGGAATTCACTCAAATCGGTGTCGGTTATGTAGAATCAGGAAACATCTGGACACAGCAATTCATCGGAAAATAAACAAAAAAAGATTGCCCCCGCTTATCCGGGGCAATCTTTTTTATTTGATCCAAAGCTTATAGATGCTCTGAGTTCCGCTGTTTTCCTCACCCTGAGCCGCAAGCTTATCGTATAACGTTTTGGCAAGCGCCAAGCCGGGCATGTCCTCTCCCATCAGCTCCGCTTCCTCAAGGGCAATTCCCATATCTTTAATAAAATGTTTTACATAAAAACCGGGTTCAAAGTCGCCTTTCAGCATACGAGGGGCAAGGTTGGACAATGACCAGCTTCCCGCTGCGCCGGTTGTGATGCTTTTGAGCACAAGTTCCGGATTCAAACCCGATTTTTGAGCATAAGCCATCGCCTCAGCCACTCCGACCATCCCGGCCGCAATCGCGATTTGGTTGCACATTTTTGTGTGCTGTCCGCTTCCTGCCGGCCCTTGATATTGAATGTTTTCACCCATTACAGAAAAAATGGGAGGCAGGCTTCAAACGCTTCTTTGTCTCCGCCGGCCATAATGGCAAGCGTTCCGTTTCGGGCGCCGATGTCTCCCCCTGAAACAGGAGCGTCAATGGCGTGAATTGATTTTTGCTTCGCCTGTTCTGCGATCTTTTTAGCGAGAGACGGTTTTGATGTCGTCATATCAATGACATATGTGCCCTCTTTTGCATGATTGAGAATTCCATTTTCGCTTAAATAAATGTCCTCAACGTCACTCGGATAGCCGACCATTGTAATAATGACATCAGCTTCCTCTGAGAGGTCCTTGACCGTCTCCTTCCAGACAGCTCCCTTATCAAGGATCGCATCTGCTTTTTGTTTTGTCCGCGTATACACAAGGACTGGATAGCCATCTTCTAAAATATGGGATGCCATACTTTGTCCCATTACGCCTAAACCGATAAATCCGACTGTTTTTTTCAATGCGCTTTCCTCCCTGATGATCGATTCACATAGATTTCTTCTATTTCTAGATTACCATATTGCAGATCGAATCTATAGAGTGAAAAAGAGTACGGCTACAGTGAGAATTTAGAGATGGCGCTGATCAGCTCTTCGCTTGCGCTCTTTAACAGATCAGTCGATTGTTTCACTTTTTCGAGCGTAACCAGCTGCTCATCCGTCGAAGCGTTCACTTCTTCCGCTGCGGCGGCAGATTCCTGCGAGATGGCGGAAATGCTTTGAATGGCTTCTGAGATGGCCGCTTGTTCCTCGCTCATCTTTTGAATGTCATGATAGATATGATCGATTCCCTGAACGAGAGACTGCATTTCAGTTGTAATGAGATTGAGCACTTCGCCCGTTTCATGAATGGCGCTGTTTTGTTCATCATTCATTCTGCTTGCCTCTGTCATAGCATGAGAGGCTTCTTTTGTTTCTGATTGAATCAGCTGGACCGTCTCACTGATATGTTTCGAAGAAAGGGCGGATTGTTCAGCAAGCTTGCGGACTTCTTCTGCAACCACGGCAAATCCCCGTCCGCTTTCTCCGGCTCTGGCTGCTTCAATGCTCGCATTTAATGCAAGCAGATTCGTCTGATCTGAGATCGCTGAGATCGCCGTTACGACTTCCTCTATGTTTTTCGTTTGATTTTCCAGATGAGTCAGCATAGTCTCTACTTTTTTCGTTTCGGAATTGGCTTCATTCGATTTCATCAGCAGCTGGCCGAGCGCATCCAACCCTTTGTAGCTGGCATCTTCTGATGATTTTGAAAGAGTTTTAATACTGCCCGCGCGGTCTGCGATTCCTCTCATTTTGCTTGCAAGGTTTTCTGATTTTTCATTGATCGTTTCAACCTCTGACGCCTGCTCTGTCGCTCCGGCGGCAACCTCTTCTATCGCTTTTGCGATTTGCCCGCTCGTTTCATTCGTCTCTTGTGATATGACGGTCAATTGCTCTGACGTGTCGGACACTTTTTCAGAAGAGGTTTTGACCTGCTCGACCATCGATTTCATGTTGTCAACCATCTGGTTAAAGTCTTTTGTCAATACGCCTACTTCATCTCTTGATTTCGTCTGTGCGTGAACGGTTAGATCCCCGGCAGAAACTGAGTTCGTTTTTGCGATCAGCTGCTGGACAGGACCCGTAATTGTTTTAGCCAGAACATAGCTGAGCCCGATCGTTATGACAAGAGCGATCAGTGACATGAAAATGCTCACCGTGTTCATTCGGTCGGCGACCCCCATCAGCTGATCTTTATCAAACTGCGTTCCGACCTTCCAGCCTGTTTCTTTTATCGTTTGAAAGACGATCATTTTTCCCTGCTGCTCTTGAATTCCTTCTTTGTCTGAGCTGATTGCTTTTAAGGCTTGATCGTCCGAAATATTTTTTCCCTGTTCTGACGGATGTGCCAGAAGAGCCCCGTTTTCGTCTGCCAAAAATGCGAATCCTTTATACGGAACCTTTTGCTTATTGACCATGCTTTGAATGGAGGACAGTTTCAGGTCTAAGCTCGCGACTCCGATGACTTTTCCGCCGTTTTGAACCGCTTTGGCAGCCGTAACAATCATATCCCCGGTTACAACGTCTTTATAAGGTGCAGTCCAAACAACCTGATCCGGCTTTTCAGCTGCAAGCTTATACCACGATCTGTTTGTCGGATCATAGTCTTTTGCAAAATCGGCCTTTGGATATGTAAACATTTGCTTTTTTTCGGTTCCGACGTATGCAAGAGCGACGTACTTGTCATTTTTTTCAATCTGCTTTAATTCATCGTTAAACAGCTGGGCGGTTTCCTTCTTCCCTCCTGTTAAAAATGAATGGGACAATTCACCGTTTGCTAATCTCAATAATGAAATTTCATAATTCTTCAATTGAAGCTCGATGTTTTGTCCGAGTGAATTTGTGACATTCTCTGTCGTATGTTTCGCTTCATCCGTCATCATCGGTTTTAATGTCAGATAAGAAGAAACCGTTAAAAAAACAACCGTTAATATAAGCATTGCCGATACAAAAACAGCAATTTTGATATGCATTTTTTTAAACATATCCATCCCCTCCTGAGAATTATATCGGCCTTTTGGCTAAGAAACTGAATAAACTCTTGCAATAATTATCTGAAATTTGCTCTTTTCTTCTCTTTACAAGACAGCCGCTTTATGAACTCACAACAAAAAAGAGCTGTCCCGCTGACAGCCCGCTTTTACGTAAAATATTCGATTTTCGCTTTCGGAAAATAGGTTTCAATATAAGATTCGAGCGTTTCCCGCAGAGCATGCTCTTCATCCTTTTGATAAATGTACTTGCCGATTCCGTAGCGGCCCCACTTGTACCTGCGTTTTTCTTCATCAAGCTCAAGTTTTGATTTTGGATAGTTTTTTTCAATCACGCGTTTGGCCGGTTTTGTAAAACGGTGCTGAATCAGTTCAAACGTGATATCGTGCCGTACATCTTCGCTTAATGCGGCCTCCAGCTTTTCAAATAACTCTTTGTAGCCTTCTTCCCAGCCTTCATGAATATAAATCGGCGCCACGATGAAACCGAGCGGATAGCCGGCTTTAGCCACCTTTACAGCCGCTTCTATCCGTTGATCGAGCGGTGATGTTCCCGGTTCAAAGTTTTTGATGACATAATCCGCATTGATGCTGAATCTGAACCTTGTTTTTCCGTTATGCTTGGCGTCAAGCAAGTGGTCAACATGGTGGAACTTTGTCACAAATCTGAGCTTTCCCAATTCGCTTTGGCCGAAATGCTCAATGGCTCTTTTTAACGTATGGGTTAGGTGGTCGATACCTACGATGTCAGACGTACAAGAGGCTTCAAACCTTGTAAATTCCGGAGCCCGTTCTTTCATATACTCATCTGCCTGGTCCAAAATTTCCTCGACATTAACATATGTGCGGATATAAGGCTTTGACCCCATCGTTGTCTGCAAATAGCAGTAGTGGCAATGCCCCATGCAGCCTGTTGCAAACGGAATTGCATATTCGGCAGATGGTTTCGAAGAATCGAATTTTAACGTTTTACGGACGCCGATGACTAATGTTGATTTCGCGTTCCTGTACTGCTGCAAATGGTTTTTTCCCGGAATATTCCGGACTTGATTATGCGATGTCGTTTCTCTGATTTCAAGTCCCATATTTTCGAACTTACTTTTCAGCTCTTGTCCTAACGGGTATTCCAGCGCTCTCGGTTCGATATATACAAGCTGGGGAACAAACGGCTTCAGCATGGAATGGCACTCCCTTTTTTACGTATTTTCATATTGTTACTTTTCGCTAAAGGGGAGCGGATATGTGTTGTAAACATTTCCTTCACTTTTATTGATATTGATCTTCGTCAAAAAGCTCATGATACAGCGTTTCAGCTTCTTCGTAAGTAGAAAAGACAGCATCGTCCTCTGCGAGCGGGTGATAGGTTTCGTATAAAAACAGTGACAGCTCCCCCTCGTGATATGGATGATGGACGATTTCCGCCTCTTTAATATGGGCAACATTGGCGGCATGCGGATTGCGATAAATCACATAGACTGTATCCCCCGCCCCAAACGGTTTTGTCATTGTAATCCCTCCTGTTGAAGGTTATTGTTCCCTCCTTCTTTTCGAATATGAAAAAACCAGACGGATTCATATCCGCCTGGTTTTTCTATTACTTATTGAACGTTTCTTTTACGAACGCGACAACTTCTTCTGTCGTGCTCATAGATAAGATTTTTTCTTTAAAGGACTGAGCTTCTTTTTTAGAAAGCTTGCTGATCTGCGTTCTTGCCGGAAGGATGGAAGTGGCACTCATTGAGAACTCATCCAAACCGAGGCCGAGAAGAATCGGAATCGCAATTTCGTCTCCCGCCATTTCTCCGCACATACCGACCCATTTGCCCTCTTTGTGAGCGGCTTCGATTACAAGGGTGATGAGACGGAGAATCGCCGGATTGTATGGCTGATACAGATAAGCAACGCGCTCGTTCATACGGTCAGCAGCCATTGTGTATTGGATCAAATCATTTGTTCCGATACTGAAGAAATCAACTTCTTTAGCAAACTGATCTGCAATGACGGCAGTTGACGGAATCTCTACCATCATACCGACTTCAATGTCGTCAGAAACCGTTTGGCCGGCTTTGACGAGTTTTTCTTTCTCCTCAAGAAGAATCGCTTTTGCCTCTTTAAACTCGTTTACTGTCGCAATCATCGGGAACATAATTTTTAAGTTTCCGTATGTACTTGCACGAAGCAGCGCACGAAGCTGAGTTCTGAAAATGTCTTGCTCTTCAAGGCAAAGGCGGATCGCTCTGTAGCCTAAGAACGGATTCATTTCTTTCGGAAGCTGCAGGTAAGGAAGCTCTTTGTCGCCGCCGATGTCCAATGTCCGTACGACAACTGATTTTCCTTCCATGCGCTCGAGAACCGTTTTATAAGCGTCAAATTGCTCGTCTTCTGTCGGAAGCTGGTCGCGTCCCATGTAAAGGAATTCCGTACGGTAAAGCCCTACAGCTTCGCCGCCGTTTTCAAGAACGCCTTTTACATCATCAGGCGTACCGATGTTGGCTGCAAGCTCTACATGGTGGCCGTCTTTTGAAACAGTCGGTTCATTGACGAGCTTCGCCCACTCGGCTTTTTGCGCCAGATAAGCGTTATGCTTTTCTTCATATTGTTTTACGATTTCTGCCGACGGATCTATGATGACATCGCCATTGATTCCGTCAACGATCACCGTAACACCGTTTTCAATTGTGCCTGTAGCCGCTTTTGTGCCGACAACAGCCGGGATTTCAAGCGAACGGGCCATGATCGCGGAGTGTGAAGTACGGCCGCCGATATCAGTCGTAAATCCTTTTACAAACTCACGATTTAATTGCGCCGTGTCAGACGGTGTCAAGTCTTCAGCCACGATAATAACCTCTTCAGAGATCATGCTCGGGTTCGGAATTTCCACGCCCAGCAGGTGCCCCGTCACACGTTTTGTTACGTCACGGATATCCGCCGCACGCTCTTTCATGTATTCGTTATCCATTGATTCAAACATGGTAACGAACATGGAAGCTGTTTCCTTCAAAGCGAATTCAGCATTGACTGAATCTGTGCTGATTTTCTCCTTTACCGGATTTAACAGCTCAGGATCACTCAGAACTAAAAGGTGCGCGGAGAAAATGTCAGCTTTGTCTTGTCCCAGTTCTTTTAAAGCATGCTCTTTAATTTTCTCCAGCTCTTCTTTAGAACGTACAATCGCTTCTTCAAAACGGCTTACTTCCGCCGCTGCATCCGCAATGTTTTTCTTTTCAACCGTTAAGTCTGGCTCTTCAAGCCGGTATGCTTTTGCAATCGCAATTCCGGCAGAAGCGCCTATTCCTTTTAATTCTTGCATTACTCGCCGAGTCCTTCGCTTTTCATTGTTTCTTCTAAAGCGTTAAGAGCGTCGTTTTCATCTGCGCCTGAAGCAGAGATTGTGATTTCAGCGCCTTTCGCGATACCTAAAGACATAACACCCATGATAGACTTAAGGTTTACTGTTTTTCCATTATATTCTAAGTTAATGTCAGCGTCATATTTGCTTGCAGTTTGTACAAGAACAGTCGCAGGACGAGCGTGGATTCCAGAATCTGCAGTTACTTTAAATGTTTTTTGTGCCATGTTTATCATTCTCCTTTAAATTAAAGCTATTTTACTACACAATATTATATCATACAGCCGTACTTGTCATCTGACAAGCACGGCGTATTTATGTGCTTATTTGCCGATTTTCACGATGTCTTTCTGTTCCCGTTTTACTGAACCTTCGGCTGAAATCGCAATCGTTTCACCCTCGGCAAGGTTTGTAAATACAATAGGTGTCATCAGTGACGGCACTTTAGGTTTTACCGCTTCGAGATCGACTTCCAGAAGCTTTTGCCCCGGTTCAACGCGGTCTCCTTCAGATACGAAAGAAGTAAACCCTTCGCCTTTGAGGCTGACTGTGTCGATGCCGAAATGGATCAGTATCTCTTTGCCTCCGTCAGACTGAAGGCCGATCGCATGTTTTGTCGGGAAAACATTTAATACTTTTCCGCGGACTGGCGATACGACTATTCCTTCTTCAGGCAGAATCGCAAATCCGTCACCCATCATTTTTCCTGAGAACACTTGATCAGGCACATCGGTAATCGGATGAATTTCACCGGTGATCGGCGCTAAGAACACTTCTTCACCCTGCTCATTTTGGAGCGGTTCGGCAATGACTTCCTCAACCTGCTGGCTGACTTCTTCTTGTGCAGATACTTTCGGCTCAGGGCGCGGAGTGCGTCCCGCAATAATATCCTGCATTTGCGTTTTTAAACCGTCAGAGCGAGGGCCGAAAATGGCTTGAATATTGTTGCCGACTTCGAGCACACCTGACGCGCCCAGCTGCTTGAGACGGGCTTTATCAACTTTCTTCTGATCGTTGACCGTAACACGCAGCCTTGTAATACAAGCGTCAAGGTGCTTAATGTTTTCCTGGTCGCCCATTGCCTGTAAAATTTCGTAAGGAAGATCGCTTGCTTCTCCTGTTGTGCCTGAAGCTTCATCTTCTGCTTCCTCTTCGCGGCCGGGTGTCTTCAGATTAAACTTCCGGATGGCAAACCGGAAACCGAAGTAGTAAATGACCGCAAATCCCAAGCCGACCGGAATGACGAGCCACCAAGCCGTCCGGTTAGGCAAAATCCCAAACAGGAAGTAGTCAATCAGACCGCCTGAGAAGGTCATGCCGATTTTTACATGCAAGAGCTGCATGACCATAAACGAAAGTCCCGCGAATACACAGTGAATCGCAAACAGGATAGGAGCCACAAACAGGAATGAGAATTCAAGCGGCTCGGTAATACCCGTTAAGAAACTTGTCAGAGCGGCAGAACCCATGATTCCGGCCACGAGTTTTTTCTTTTCCGGCTTCGCTTCATGATAGATTGCAAGCGCTGCCGCAGGAAGCCCGAACATCATGAATGGATATTTCCCTGTCATAAATGTACCCGCCGTCAGCTGAACGCCGTC
The DNA here is from genome assembly GCF_001584325.1 of Bacillus nakamurai. Taxonomy (GTDB): domain Bacteria; phylum Bacillota; class Bacilli; order Bacillales; family Bacillaceae; genus Bacillus; species Bacillus nakamurai. Next base: position 6,579 of record NZ_LSAZ01000041.1, on the reverse strand, counting down.
TTTAATCTGCGCCATGAAAATCCGCTGATCCCCGCGGATAATGTCACCCGCCGCATCTTTGTAGCTGAAAAATTCATACCAAAACGGCGAGTAGAAAATGTGATGCAGACCGAACGGAATCAATGACCGTTCAATCATTCCGAAAATAAAGGCAGCCAAGGTTGGATTCGCTTCCACAAGTCCCGTTGAGAAGGAATTCAAACCGTGCTGGATCGGAGGCCAGATCACTAACATAATAAGACCGAGAATTAATGCGGAAATTGATGTGATGATTGGGACGAAACGCTTACCCGCAAAAAACCCGAGATATTGCGGAAGTTCAATTTTATAAAATTTGTTGAACAATAACGCGGCCAGCACCCCGACGATAATACCGCCGAAAACGCCCGTGGCCAATGTAGGTATCCCCAGCATGTTAATATAGGCCGGGTGATTTTCCGCAAAGAACTTTGCCCGTTCAATTTTATCGGAAGGAATGCTTCCGTTAGCCATAAGCACAGCGCTCATTGAAACGTTCATAACTAAATATCCGATGATTGCTGCGATACCGGCGACACCGTCTCCGTTTGCAAGACCGATCGCAACCCCTACTGCAAAAAGAAGCGGCAGGTTGTCAAACACGATTTGACCGGCGCTTTCCATAACGTTCGCCACAAGCTGGACGTTATCATTGCTTAAGAAATGCATCACTTGAATCATATCTTTGTTCTGCATGGCATTTCCAAGCGCGAGTAAAATCCCCGCAGCCGGTAAAATCGCAACCGGAAGCATAAGAGCACGGCCAATTTTCTGGAGAACGCCGAATAATGCTTTAAACATAAAGAATGTACCTCCTCTATTAGCTAGTGTGACCTTACAGCGAAAATTCATGACAACGAATTCACGGGCGCAAGCCTTCAGTTTAACCGTTTACATTTGCCCTTTTACACAACAAAAAAGGCATGAGTAAAAAAGGGTGTGCAAAATAACGGGAACGTTCTTCCCGTTTTTTCCCCTCAATCACTCATGCCTGATCGAATCAGTAACACGTTTTTAAAGGCTAAACTGAAATTATGAAATTTTATTGGTTAAACGGTACAGATGAAGTGTGAGATAAACCGCTTCCGCCTCATGAACTGGTTTCTTCAGCATTTGCTGCAAGATTTTTATCAATTTCCAAGCTGTATTGTAGCATAGCGGATATTCATTTTTCAATAATAACATTAACTTTTCTGGTTCTTTTGTCGGCTCTTCCCGCTTAATCCTGTCAATGGTAAATCTGATATGCCGGATCAGCCGCAAATAGTGCACGCTTTCTTTATCAACTTTCATTTGAAAAGAGTCCTCAATAACCTGCACGAGCTTCGCCATCAGCTGGGAATGCCGGTTCACCTCTGAAAGTGGGCGGTTCGTCAGGGCTGAGTGGATATGAAGGGCGATAAAGCCGATCTCTCCTTCCGGAAGGCAGATCCCCGTCTTTTCATTAATTATGCCGACAACTTCCCGGGCAATTTGAAATTCTTCGGGATAAAGCGATTCCGTTTCCATCAGAAACGGGTTTTTGATATCAAAACCCTGCTGCAATCGCTTAACCGCAAAGGCGATATGATCCGTCAGCGCAATATGGATATGCTCATTTAATGAGTGATTTGTCCGCTTTTTGATATGATAAATGACGTCATTGGAGATGTCGACAAGTGTTTCGTCCACATAACCGAGGAGCTTTTTAAATTGTTTCTGCTCTTTTTCATCCTTTAAGATGAACATCTTGTCATAGCCTTTATCCTCAATGACATCCGCTTGTTTTTTTCCAAAGCCGATCCCTTTTCCGATTAAAACGACCTCACTGTATCTATCATGGGTTGCAATGAGCACATTGTTATTTAATACCTTTTCAACTGTAAAGGACCCATTCATGATCCTCAGCTCCTTTGTCATTCAATACCTCATATCGTACAAAACGAACGGAAAGCGCGTCAATTCTTTTTTTATACGGTCGACCTTTCAATGAGGCGGTATTGAAGAACCTTCCTCGCCGGAGGCTGACCGCTGATGCTTTTCTCCAGCATGCGAAAAGCCTGCTTTCCCATTTTTTTCGTCTGAATATCAATGGTGGAAATACCGAGCAGCCGGCTGATTTCATGATTGTCGATGCTTAAAATCGCGACATCATCAGGTATGCGTGCGCCGTGTGCCTTGGCTTCGAGGTAAAAGCCGGCTGATACTTGATCATTTGCGGCAAAAAGCGCAGTCGGTTTGTCACGCCGCTTTTTCCATTTATGAAAAAGCGCTTTACCGTCAAGCATCGTGATCGCCTTTTCGACGACCCAGTCCTCCCGATAAGGCTGCCCGATGTCTCTCAGCGCTTCCTTATAAGCCGCGATACGGACTTGGCTGTTCATCCCTTTTTTCCTTGCCAGACAGATCGCTATTTTTTCGTGGCCTTTTTCGATTAAGTAGTTCATTCCGTGCCGAAATGCTTCTTGATGCGGAATGCTGATTGAGGAAAATCCGGCGGTGTCTGCATGCTGGCAAAGCAGGATAGGGCCTTTAGTGCCGAGCAATTGTTCATCGGAAATCGCTTTTGAGCAGAAAATCAGGCCGTCCACCTGACGCTCTTGTAATTGAGATAAAGCAAAAACTTCTTTTTCAGGCTGATAATCAGTCTGGTACAAAGAGAGATGGATGCCTGATGCTTCGGCAGCGACTGCAATGCCTGCGATCAGATCTGCAAAATATGGCAGATTAATGGACGGAAGCACCACTCCGATCATATTGGAAAAACCCTTGGATAAATGCACGGCATGAATATTGCGCGTATATCCGAGAGATTCCATCGCTTTTTTCACTCTCGTTCTTTTTTCTTCACTTACATACGGATGATCGTTTAAAACCCTTGAAACAGTCGTAACGGAAACACCAGCCGCACTGGCAATGTCTCTGATCGTAGCCACGGCGCTCCCCTTTCTTTTTTCCCTTGATCTGGAATGCGTTTCATACATTAAGATAAAACAAAACATTTCTTACTCAGCTTGAAAGGAGACAAAAACGATGGGTATCTTATGTTTGCTTGGTTTGTGCCTGGCCATTCTTGGCGGCAGCTTCCTTGCTTTAAAGCCGCTTAAGCAAAAGCATGACATTAAACCATTTCGGAATTTTGATGATTTTTTTATTTAATACAGGTAATAAAAAAGGACTCTGTCAAGAAAGGTCCTTTTTTATCACAAAACGGCTTTCTATTTTAAAATCGTTAATTCTTTCGGATAGCGCGTTAATGCTTCAGCACCGTCTTTTGTGACAAGCACGTCATCTTCAATGCGCACGCCGCCGACTTCCGGCACGTAAATGCCCGGTTCGATTGTGTAAACCATTCCTTCTGTAAGCAGCGTGTCATTTGTGCGGCTCATTGACGGATATTCGTGAACCGAAATGCCGAGCCCGTGGCCGAGACGGTGCGGGAAAAAGTCTCCATATCCCGCTTTTTCTATAATGCCGCGGGCTTTTAGATCAAGGTCCCCGATTCGGACGCCCGGTTTACTTAACTGAAGCGCCTCTTTTTCCGCCTGCAGCACCGTTTGGTAAATCTCCTCTTGTTTCGGGCTGATTGATTGATATGCAAATGTTCTCGTAATATCTGAGCAATAGCCGTCAAGGATGACGCCTAGATCGAACAGAACAAAGTCGCCTTTTTTCAGACGGTCAGTCCCGGGATTGCCGTGTGGCTGGCCCGACTTTTCACCGAACAGCACCATTGTCGAGAAAGACATGCCCTGTACGCCTTTTTTCTTGAGCTCAAACTCGATTTGCGCAAGAACCTCCGTTTCGCTGACGCCTTCTTTAAGCGCTGACACACCGACTTCAACACCGAAATCTGCAAGTTTTGCCGCTTCCCTGAGAATGCTGATTTCTTTCTCATCTTTCACAAGGCGGAATTGATTGAGCGTTTCTTCCGCAGAAACAAATGCAGCACCGCCTGCAGCCTGTTTGAGTTTTTCTGAGCGGGAAAGAGAAATTGAATCTTTTTCTACCGCGATGGAATGCAATCGGACATCACGTTTCGCAAGCTCGGCTTGTACCATTTCCCATGGGTCCTCATGATCTCCGTAACCGATGATGTCATGCTCCCATCCGGCGCTGCGGGCTTGGCCGGCCTCCATTCCAGGACAGATGAAGAATGGCTCCTGGTCCTGAAAGAGAAACAATCCCATTAGCCGCTCATGCGGGTCAGTATAAAAACCCGTTAAATAAAAGACATTTTCCTTTGTATGTATAAATGCCGCCTCATGTCCTTCTTTTTTCAGCCACGACGAAACACGTTCTAATCTGTTCATTCCTTTTTCCTCCTTACCAATAGTGACTCTTCACCCATTTTATCAGTTTTTTGCTGATTTTGCTTTTGATGGACATTAAAAACAGCCGCCTGATTCGGCGGCTGTTGTTTTATTTTAATAATCGCAATCCGTTTAAGATGACCAAAATCGTACTTCCTTCATGGCCGATAACGCCAAACGGCAGCTCCATGACCTGCAAAAAGTTGGCGCAGATCAACAGGCATATGACTGTCAGCGAGAAAACGATATTCTGCTTAATGATGCGGTTCATTTTTCTGGAGAGCCGGCACATTTTCACAAGCTTATGCAAATCGTTTTGCATGAGGACCAAGTCCGCTGTTTCCAATGCGACGTCCGTGCCGCCGCCCATCGCGATGCCGATATCAGCGGTTTTTAAAGCCGGCGCGTCATTAATGCCGTCTCCCACCATCGCAATCGTTCCGTATGTTTCTTTAAGTTTCTTAATTTCTTCCGCCTTCTGATCGGGCAGACATTCTGCGACAACTGTCGTCAAGCCCGCTTCTTTGGCGATGGCAGCCGCAGTTTCCGGGTGGTCGCCTGTAAGCATGGCGGTTTTGATTCCGAGTGCTTCAAGCTCCTCCATCACTGCTTTTGCTTCAGGCCGAATTTGATCCTTCAAGGCCATGCAGCCCGCTATCCGTTCATTTTTTTTAATGAAAACAAGCGTATAGCCTTTATCCTTCAAATCTTTTCCCGTCTTTTTCAAAAATGCAGCCGCCAGACCTTCACCGATGAATCCGGCTTTTCCGATCATCCATTTGGCTCCTGAAACGTCGGCTTGAACACCGAAACCGGACGTTTCGTCAATCGATGTATAGCCTGCGTGCTCGGCGCCGCGGTTCTCAGCAAATTTCGCTATCGCTTTGGCAAGCGGGTGGCTTGATTGCTTTTCAATCGCATAAACCGCTTCTAAAACTTCAGCTTCATTTACATCTTCCGCAGCTTGGAACACTTCGACCGCCGGCTGTCCTTTTGTAACTGTGCCGGTTTTGTCAAAAGCAATCATTCGGACGCTTCCCAGCTGCTCTAAAAATACGCTCCCTTTCACTAATAAACCGTTGCGCGCCCCGTTAGAAATAAGCGAAAGCGCCGCAGGCATGATGGAAGCAACAAGTGCGCACGGAGAGGCCACAACCATAAATACCATTGCCCGGTAGAAGGTTTCACTCCAGCTCCAGCCTAACACAAAATGAGGAACAAATAAAAGCAATGCGACCGCAAAAAGCACACATTTCACATAGACGTTTTCAAATCGTTCAATAAACGCCTGGGCCGGCGATACACTGTTTTGCGCCGCTTCCACAAGCCTGATAATTTTTCTGAATAAGGAATGTTCATTTGATTTAGTGACACGTACCGTTAAAGAGCCGTTTCTGTTCACTGTGCCTGTATACACGGCATCTCCGGCTGTCTTTTCCACCGGCATCGCTTCCCCGGTGAGCGCCGACTCATCCAGACTCGTTGCGCCGGACTCGATGATACCGTCGGCTGCTACGCGTTCTCCCGGTTTTATGACAATCATGTCATCCACTTTAATATCAGCGGCCGGAATCCGTTTTTCTTTACCGCCCACAAGCAAGGTCGCTTCCTCCGGCTCAAGTTTCATTAAGGATGTTAAATCCCGGCTGCTTTTGTTCATCGTGTATGTTTCTAATGCGCCGCTTAATGAAAAAATAAATATGAGGACAGCCCCTTCCGCCCAATATCCGATAAGGGCAGAACCGACAGCTGCAAAGATCATTAACAGCTCGACATTTAACGCCTTTGTCTCCAATGTATCCTGAATGCCCTCTTTCGCTTTCGCAAATCCGCCGATCAGAAAGGCAAGTATATACAGGGAGACGGACAAACTTTCTGTTTCGCTGAAAAACCAGCCTGCCAGAATAAGGACGCCGGATATAAGGGCTGCGATCAGCTCAGTATGTTGAAGCCACTTTTTCTCAGGACGTTCTTCTTGTATTGGCCGCTGTGAATTTGTTTTAATCATTACTTGTTCATTCATTATAGATTCTCCTCTCTAATTGAGAACGCAAATCATCTTCATTTCCCCGATAAAAGCAAAACGGCTGCCTCACAGGCAGCATTCTTACTGCAATATCGCAGTGTTTTCTTTATTATAGCATGACGGCAGAAGATTTCAATTATAATTGTTTTAATTTCTTTTTGATAATAATTATCATTATTATCTCTCCGCTTTTCATTATATGCAAAAAAAGCCAAGAGGAAAATGGGACTGACCCCATAGAGT
>NZ_LSAZ01000040.1 GCF_001584325.1 Bacillus nakamurai | reverse complement strand
TTAGTTTTCAAAGATCATCCTGTCCGCTTTAATCAAGCAACTTTTTAATTATATAACAAGTTTACCTTAAAGTCAACAGTTTTTTTGAAAAATGGTGGAGCCTAGCGGGATCGAACCGCTGACCTCCTGCGTGCAAAGCAGGCGCTCTCCCAGCTGAGCTAAGGCCCCAAAAGTGATCGGGAAGACAGGATTCGAACCTGCGACCCCATGGTCCCAAACCATGTGCTCTACCAAGCTGAGCTACTTCCCGAGTTCAATAAATATTATGGCGCGCCCGAGAGGAGTCGAACCCCTAACCTTTTGATCCGTAGTCAAACGCTCTATCCAATTGAGCTACGGGCGCAAAATAATTAATGCCGAGGGCCGGACTTGAACCGGCACGGTAGTCACCTACCGCAGGATTTTAAGTCCTGTGTGTCTGCCAATTCCACCACCCCGGCGTGGATGGTATAGTTGGAGCGGAAGACGGGATTCGAACCCGCGACCCCCACCTTGGCAAGGTGGTGTTCTACCACTGAACTACTTCCGCGTACAGGATATACATAAGTTATCCTGTGTAATGCGGGTGAAGGGACTTGAACCCCCACGTCATAAGACACTAGATCCTAAGTCTAGCGCGTCTGCCAATTCCGCCACACCCGCGTAAAATGGTGAGCCATGAAGGACTCGAACCTTCGACCCTCTGATTAAAAGTCAGATGCTCTACCAACTGAGCTAATGGCTCTTTTCATTCAAAAGACTTGAATATTATCTTGTCCAAAAATGGTGCCGGCCAGAGGACTTGAACCCCCAACCTACTGATTACAAGTCAGTTGCTCTACCAATTGAGCTAGGCCGGCATATGGTGGAGGATGACGGGCTCGAACCGCCGACCCTCTGCTTGTAAGGCAGATGCTCTCCCAGCTGAGCTAATCCTCCATATATTACACTTACGTGTAATTGCTTGGCGGCGTCCTA
>NZ_LSAZ01000039.1 GCF_001584325.1 Bacillus nakamurai | reverse complement strand
GACATTGAAGCGGGCAGCGCGGTATACAAAGAGCCGGAAACGGAGATGGAGACCCTGCTTTCTGACATTTGGCAGGACGTGCTCGGCCTGCCGCAGATCGGCGTGAGCGATAATTTCTTCACGCTCGGAGGCGACTCCATCAAAGGCATTCAAATGGCGAGCCGTCTGAATCAGCACGGCTTCAAGCTGGAAATGAAAGACCTCTTCCAGCACCCGACGATCGAAGAGCTGGTCTCCTACGTGGAACGGACGGAAGGCGAGCAGGCTGATCAGGGGCCTGTCGAAGGCGAGGCGGAATTAACGCCGATCCAGCGCTGGTTCTTTGAGAAAGACTTTACAAACAAGCACCACTGGAACCAGTCGGTCATGCTTCATGCGGCAGACGGCTTTGATCCTGCTTTGGTTGAAAAGACCTTACAAGTATTAACTGAGCATCACGATGCGCTCCGAATGGTTTATCGTGAGCAAAAGCCTTATTACAGAGGGCTGGAGGATGTGTCTGTTGATTTGGAAGTCATGAAGCTGAACGGCCCTGCTGAAGATCATGAAGACCGAATTGAACGGGAAGCGGATCGTCTCCAAAGCAGTATTACGCTGGAGGCAGGCAATTTGCTGAAGGCAGGGCTTTTCCAAGCGGAAGACGGCGATCATTTGCTTCTGGCCATTCATCACTTAGTCGTAGACGGCGTATCATGGCGGATTTTACTGGAAGACTTCACCGCCGTTTACACCCAGCTGAAGCAAGGAAAGGAGCCGATGCTTCCGCCAAAAACACATTCAGTCGCCGAGTTTGCTGAGAGATTAAAAGAATACGCAGACACAAAGGTGTTTTTGAAGGAAGTTGATTATTGGAAACAGCTTGAGGAGAAAGAGGTATGCACTCAGCTTCCGAAAGACCGACAGTCAAGCGATCAGCGCATGAAATATACAAAAACGATCGGCTTCTCGCTGACAGCCGAACAAACCGAACTGCTGACAACAAAAGTACATGAAGCCTATCACACAGAAATGAACGACATTCTGCTGACAGCACTCGGATTGGCGCTGAAGGAATGGACGGGCCGGGATACAATCGGCGTTCATTTAGAAGGCCACGGACGTGAAGACATACTTGACGGACTGAACATGACCCGGACGGTCGGCTGGTTTACGAGTATGTATCCGATGGTGCTTGAAATGAAACACGCCGACGATCTCGCGTATCAGCTGAAACAAATGAAAGAGAATATCAGGCATATACCGAATAAAGGAGTCGGCTACGGCATTCTGCGCTATGTAACGGCGCCTGAACATAAAGAGGATCTTTCATTTTCAATTGAACCGGACATCAGCTTTAACTACTTAGGCCAGTTTAATGAAATGTCTGACTCCGGTTTATTTACAAGATCGAATATGCCGTCGGGACAATCGCTGAGCCCGGATACGGAAAAGCCGAATGCGCTTGATATTGTCGGATTTATAGAAAATGGGCAGCTGACCATGACATTCGCCTATCATTCTCTCGAATTTCATGAAAAAACCATTCAATCGTTCAGTGACAGCTTTAAAGCGCATCTGCTTAAGATTACAGATCATTGCTTAGCCCAAGACGGGCCGGAGCTTACGCCTAGTGATCTTGGAGATGACGATCTGACGCTTGATGAACTTGATAAATTAATGGAGATTCTCTAGTAGAAAAAGGTAGAGGTGACGTATGAGCAAAAAATCGATTCAAAAGGTGTATGCACTCACACCGATGCAGGAGGGAATGCTGTATCATGCAATGCTTGATCCGCATTCTTCCTCTTACTTCACACAATTAGAGCTTAGGATTCATGGGATTTTTCATCTTGAACTCTTTGAAAAAAGCGTAAATGAGCTGATCCGGACTTATGACATCCTGCGTACGGTATTTGTGCACCAGCAGCTGCAAAAACCGCGCCAAGTCGTATTAGCCGAGCGTAAAACGAGCGTACACTATGAAGATATCAGCCAATTAGATGAAACGCGCCAAACTGAATATATTGAACGCTATAAACGTGAAGTGCAGCAGCAGGGCTTTAATCTCGCAAAAGACATTTTGTTTAAAGCGGCAGTTTTCAGATTGAGTCAGGAGAAGCTGTATCTTGTTTGGAGCAATCATCATATCGTCATGGACGGCTGGAGTATGGGCGTGTTGATGAAAAGCCTGTTTCAAAACTATGAAGCGCTGCGGGCCGGACGCCCTGCAGCGGCCAGTCAGGGTAAGCCTTACTCTGACTATATTAAATGGCTCGGCAGCCGGGACAATGAAGAGGCCGAACAATATTGGAGCAGCCGCCTGGCGGATTTCGAACAGCCGAGCCTGCTCCCGGGCCGCCTGACTTCGGAAAAGAAAGACTATCAAAATAAAGAATACTCATTCGTGTGGGATGAAGAGCTGGTCGCGCACATTCAGCAAACCGCAAACCAGCATCAAGTGACGGGGCCTAATCTTTTTCAGGCGGTATGGGGCGCCGTGCTCAGCAAATACAACTATACGGACGACGTGGTCTTCGGCACCGTAGTATCAGGCCGCCCTTCAGAAATCAACGGCATCGAAACAATGGCGGGGCTGTTCATTAACACAATACCAGTCAGGATCAAGGTTGACTCAGAAGCGACTTTTTCTGATGTGATGTCAGCCGTCCAAAAAAACGCCGTTGAAGCTGAGCGTTACGACTACGTGCCGCTCTACGATATTCAGAAGCGTTCCGCCCTGGACGGCAGCCTTTTGAATCATCTGGTTGCGTTTGAAAATTATCCGCTTGATAAAGAGCTTGAAAACGGAAGCATGGAGGATCGTCTCGGCTTTTCCATTAAGGTCGAACATGCCTTTGAACAAACAAGCTTTGATTTCAATTTAATCGTTTATCCGGGTAAAACATGGACCATCAAAATCAAATACAACGGGGCGGCATTCGATGCTGAAGCTATCGAAAGAACCGCAAATCATCTGACCCGCATGATGAAAGCGGCGGTCCGGAAGCCTGACGCATACGTGCGGGATTACGGACTGGTTTCAGGGGAAGAAGAACGGCAGATTGTTGAGGTATTCAATGATACGAAAACAGCACTGCCGGAAGAAACGGCCGTTCATCGCTTATTCGAAGCGCAGGCAAAACGAACGCCTGCCAGCATCGCAGCAAAAGAAGAGGGCCGTGAGCTGACATACCGTGAATTGAATGAGGCCGCCAACCGTCTGGCAAGAATGCTCATTAAGAACGGGCTGAAAAAAGGACAGACAGCCGCCATCATGAACGAGCGCTCTGTGGATACCGTCATCGGAATGCTCGCCGTCTTAAAAACAGGCGGCGCATATGTGCCGATAGATCCGGCTTTTCCGGAGGACCGTCTCCGCTTCATGGCGGAAGACAGCTCCATTCGGCTCGTGCTGACGGTTCAAGCGTATAAAGGACAAGCGGGCGCATTACAAGTTCCGGTCATCATGCTTGACGCCGGTTCAGATGAAACGCTGAACGGCACAGATCTGAACCTGGCTGCGGGTGCGAACGATCTGGCGTATATCATGTATACCTCCGGTTCAACGGGCAAACCGAAAGGCGTCATGATCGAGCACAGAAATATCATCCGGCTCGTCAAGCATTCAAATTACGTTCCGGTGCACGAAGAAGACCGCATGGCGCAAACGGGGGCTGTCAGCTTTGATGCCGGAACCTTTGAAGTCTTCGGCGCTTTGTTAAACGGAGCTGCGCTGTATCCGGTCAAAAAAGAGACGCTGCTTGATGCTTCCCTCTTTGCTGCGTTTCTCAAAGAACAGCGGATTACGACGATGTGGCTGACTTCTCCGCTGTTCAACCAGCTTGCCCAAAAGGATGCAGGCATGTTTAAAACGCTTCGGCATTTAATCATCGGCGGAGACGCGCTTGTCCCGCATATCGTAAACAAAGTCAGAAAGGCTTCTGGCGAGCTGTCGCTTTGGAACGGCTACGGCCCGACGGAAAATACAACGTTCTCGACCAGTTTTCTCATTGATCAGGATTATGATGGTTCCATTCCGATTGGGAGGCCGATCGGCAATTCCACTGCGTACATTATGGACGAGAGCAAAAATCTTCAGCCGATCGGGGCGCCGGGCGAGCTGTGTGTCGGCGGAAGCGGGGTTGCAAGAGGTTATGTGAATCTGCCTGAATTAACGGAGAAACAGTTTGTCAAAGACCCGTTCAAGCCTGAAGACATGATGTACCGGACGGGAGACTTGGCGAAATGGCGTCCGGACGGCACGATTGAGTTTCTGGGCCGAATTGACAATCAAGTGAAAGTGCGCGGCTTCAGAATCGAGCTTGGAGAAATCGAGACGAAGATCAGCCAGGCAGAGGGTGTCACGGAAGCGGCCGCGATGATTAGAAAAAACAAAGCGGATGAAAATGAAATTTGCGCCTACTTTACCGCAGATCGCGATCTTTCCCCGGAAAGCCTGCGCAAATCACTTTCAGAATCACTGCCTGAATACATGATTCCCGCGCATTTGATAAAAATGGAACAATTTCCGCTGACAGCGAACGGGAAAATTGATAAAAAGGCGCTTCCTGAGCCGCAGGCTGAAGCGGCGCAACAAGAATATGAAGCGCCGACAACAGAAGCGGAGCAGAAACTTGCGGATATTTGGGAAGGCATCCTCGGTGTAAAAGCCGGTGTGGCTGACAATTTCTTTACCATTGGCGGCCATTCTTTAAAGGCCATGATGATGACCGCTAAAATTCAAGAACAATTTCAAAAAGAAGTGCCGATTAAAGTTCTGTTTGAAAAGCCGACAATTCAGGAACTTGCGCAATATTTGCAGCATGAGAGCGAGGAGGAGCAGCAGTTTGAACCGATCCGACAAGCGCCTTATCAGAAACATTATCCTGTTTCCTCAGCACAGCGCAGGATGTATATTCTCAACCAGCTCGGGCAGGCCAGCACGAGCTACAACGTCCCTGCTGTACTTTTGCTGGAAGGAAAAGTAGACAAAGACCGTCTTGAACAAGCTATGCAGGGATTAATCAACCGCCACGAGACATTGCGCACGTCGTTTGACATGGCGGATGGAGAAGTCGTGCAAATCATTCATAAAAATGTGTCATTTCAGCTGGAGGCTGCCAAGGGCCGGGAAGAAGACGCGGAAGAACTGATAAAAGCCTTTATCCGTCCGTTCGAGCTTAACCGTGCGCCGCTCGTCCGTTCGAAGCTGGTCCGGCTTGCGGAAGATCGGCATTTGCTGCTGATTGACATGCACCATATTATTACTGACGGCAGCTCGACTGGCATTTTCATCGGCGATCTGGCAAAGCTTTATCAAGGCGCAGAGTTAGAGCTTCCGAAGCTTCATTATAAGGATTTCTCCGTTTGGCAGCGTGAGAAAGCCGATCAGGATAAGCATGAAGCATACTGGCTCGATACATTTAAAGGCGATCTGCCGGTGCTTGATCTGCCGCTTGATTTTCCGCGTCCGGCCGAGCGGAGTTTTGAAGGAGAACGGGTCATCTTCGGACTTGATCGGCAGGTGACGGCGCAAATTAAGAAATTGCTGGCTGATACGGATACGACGATGTACATGTTTTTATTAGCCGCTTTCCAAGTGCTGCTTTCTAAATATTCGGGGCAGGAGGATATCATCGTCGGTTCCCCGACTGCCGGAAGAACACATCCCGATCTTCAAGATGTGCCAGGCATGTTTGTCAACACGGTTGCGCTGCGGTCACATCCTTTAGGCAAAAAAACGTTCAAGCAATTTTTGGATGAGGTAAAAACGGCCAGTCTTCGAGCTTTCGAGCATCAGAGTTATCCGCTTGAAGAATTGATTGAAAAGCTGCCATTAACGAGGGACACGAGCAGAAGCCCGCTGTTCAGCGTGTTATTTAACATGCAGAACATGGAGATCCCGTCATTGCGATTGGGAGATTTGCAGATTTCTTCTTATTCCATGCATCATCATGTCGCCAAATTTGATCTTTCCTTAGAGGCGGCAGAGCGAGGGGAAGAAATCGGGCTGAGCTTTGATTACGCCAGTGCCTTGTTTACGGACGAAACGATCCGCCGCTGGAGCACTCATTTTGTCAATTTGATTAAGGACTGCGCCGGCAATCCCGATGTGCGCTTAGCCGATGCAAATCTGCTGTCTTCTGCCGAGCAGGAAGAGCTTCTGGAAGACGAAAAACGTACGGAAGCGGCTGTGCCTGAAGGCGGCACGTATGTCTCACTGTTTGAAAAACAAGCGCAAAAAACACCGGACCTTACAGCGGTTGTCGGCGGAGGAAGCATGACATACCGTGAGCTTGATGAACAGGCAAACCGTTTTGCCCGCCACCTCCGCGCAAACGGAGCGGGGCATGAAGACATCGTTGCGATTATGATGGACCGTTCGGCCGAATTGGTCACCGCCATTCTCGGTGTCATGAAAGCCGGAGCCGCGTTTCTGCCGATAGATCCGGAGACCCCGGAAGAGAGAATCCGTTACTCTTTGGAAGACAGCGGGGCCAAGCTTCTCGTCGTCAATGAGAGAAATATGACCGCGGCCGCCGTTTATAAAGGAAAAACGGTGACCATGGAAGGGGGAGATTGGCGGAAAGAAAGCGCAGAGCGACTTGACACCGAGGCGCGCCCCGATCATCTCGCTTATATCATTTATACGTCAGGGACGACAGGAAAACCGAAAGGCGTCCAGCTGGAGCATCGCAATCTTATAAACTATGTCACATGGTTCAGCCGCGAAGCCGTTCTGACGGAAAAAGATAAAGCTGTGCTGCTGTCCTCTTATGCGTTTGATCTGGGATATACAAGTCTGTTTCCCATCCTGCAAGCGGGCGGCGAGCTGCACATTGTGCCAAAAGAGACGTACACCGCGCCTGATCAGCTTGGTGAGTATATACAGCAAAACGGCATTACGTATATCAAGCTGACGCCGTCGCTGTTCCATATGATCGTCAATACATCCCGTTTTACGAAAGAACGGCATTTCAGCCCGCTTCGTTTAGCGGTTCTCGGCGGCGAAAAAATCATCACGTCTGATGTCCGCAAGTTCCATGAGGTGTATGAACATACCGATTTCATCAATCATTACGGGCCGACGGAAACGACCATCGGCACCATTGCCGGGCGGATAGATATGGATCGGCTTGATCAGTATGAAAAACGCCCGGTCATCGGCCGGCCTATCGCCAATACCGGGGCGCTTGTTTTAGACAGCTCGATGCGGCTTGTTCCTCCTGGAGCAAGCGGCGAGCTGTATATTACGGGTAGCGGTATTGCCAGAGGATATCTCAATCGTCCGCAGCTGACGGCGGAGAAATTTCTGGCTAATCCGTACTCGCCGGACAGCTTGATGTACAAAACAGGTGATGTTGTCCGCAGGCTTTCTGACGGTACGATTGAATTCATCGGCCGGGCAGATGATCAGGTGAAAATCCGCGGCTACCGGATTGAATTAAAAGAGATTGAAACCGTGCTGTTAAGCATGAAGGGAATTCAGGAGGCGGTTGTTCTCGCGGTCAGCGAAGGCGGGCTGCCGGAACTTTGCGCGTATTATAAAACCGCCGAACATCTGAAAGGGCCTGAGCTTCGCAAGCTGCTTGCTCAAACGCTCCCGTCCCACATGCTTCCGGCTTATTTTGTGCGGGTTGACGAGATTCCGCTGACAGCCAACGGAAAAACAGATAAAAACGCTTTGCCGAAACCGGGCGCCGCTCAAACGGGGGATCGCACAACCGCCTTGCCGGAAACCGAACTTGAAGAGAAGCTTTGCTGTATTTGGAAGAATACGCTCGGCATTGACGCAGTAGGCATCGACGACAATTTCTTCGATTTCGGCGGACATTCCTTAAAAGGCATGATGCTCATCGCCAATATTCAAGCGGAGCTGGACAAAACCGTTCCGTTAAAAGCGCTTTTTGAACAGCCGACCGTTCGCCAGCTTGCCGCTTATATAGAGTCATCGGCGGTATCAGACGGTTATCGGATGATTCAGCCAGCCGCGGCTGCTGATGCGTATCCTTTATCTTCCGCACAAAAACGGATGTATGTCCTGAACCAGCTTGATCGGCACACGATCAGCTATAATATGCCGTCTGTGCTTTTGATGGAAGGGGACATCAATATTGCGCGGCTGCAGGAAGCGCTCAATCAGCTTATGAATCGCCATGAATCATTGCGGACGTCATTTACGGATCAGGCGGGCCAGCCGATGCAGCGGATAGCGGATCAGGCGGAAATTGAGCTTCACATGCTAGAAGCAGCAGCCGAAGAAGATGCGCACCAGCAAATCAAAGCCTTCATCAAGCCGTTTGATCTAAGTGCAGCTCCGCTCATTCGCGCGGCCTTGATCAGAATAAATGAAAAGAAGCACCTTTTGCTGTTAGATATGCACCACATTATCGCTGACGGCGTGTCCAGAAGCATTATGGTAAAAGAACTGGCTCAGCTCTACAGAGGCGGCAGTCTTCCGGAGCCGAAGCTGCATTATAAAGACTTCGCTGTCTGGCAGAATGAACCTAAGCAATCGGAGCGGATGAAGGAGCATGAGCGTTATTGGCTTTCAACTTTTGCGGGCGAGCTCCCTGAACTGAATTTGCCGATAGATTTCCCGCGTCCTCCGGTTCAGAGCTTCGAAGGGCAATCGGTCCGCTTCAGAGCGGGACGTGAAACGGAAAAGGCTATACAAGAAGTAATGGAAAAATCGGGAGCCACCCTGCATATGGTGCTGCACGCGGCGTTCCATGTCTTTCTGAGCAAAATCACGGGACAGCGTGATATCATCATCGGTTCGGTTACGGCCGGAAGAACGAGCGCTGATGTTCAGGATATGCCGGGGATGTTCGTCAATACGCTTGCGCTGCGCAATGAAGCACGCAAAGAGCAGACCTTCGCCGAGCTGCTCGAACAAGTGAAGCAAACCAATTTAGACGCCTTAGAGCATCAGGAGTACCCATTTGAGGATTTGATCGGACAGCTCGACCTTCCGAGAGATATGAGCCGCAATCCATTGTTCCAAGTCATGGTGACGACAGAAGATCCGGATAAAGAAACACTTGAACTGGAGAACCTGCACATCACGCCGTATCAGTCAAACCAAGGCACGGCAAAATTCGATCTGACGCTCGGCGGCTTTACAGATGAAGAGGGCCTCGGCCTTCAGCTTGAGTATGCGACAGACTTATTTAAAAAAGAAACGATTGAAAAGTGGAGCGCCGGATTCCTGCGGATTTTGGAGACAGCCGCAAGCAGCCCTGACAGAAAGCTGTCGGCGATCTCATTGATCAGCGATACAGAAAAACAAACCCTCCTCGACGTTTGGAAAGGCAAATCCCTTCCCGTGCCGAGGGACAAAACGGTTCACCGCCTCTTTGAAGAAACGGCGGCCCGCCATACAGCCCGCCCTGCCGTGACGTATAACGGCGCGACATGGACGTACGGGGAGCTGAATGCGAAGGCCAACCGCCTTGCGCGTATTCTCATCGACTGCGGTGTCTCAGCTGACGATCGCGTCGGCATTCTGACGAAGCCGTCGCTGGAAATGGCGGCCGGCGTGCTGGGCATTTTGAAAGCGGGAGCGGCATTTGTGCCGATTGATCCGGACTATCCTGATCAGCGGATTGAGTACATCCTTCAAGACAGCGGCGCGAAGCTTCTGCTTACGCAGGAGGCGTTGAGCGTACCGGACAGCTATACGGGAGACACGATCCTTCTTGACGGTGTCCGTTCCATTTTAAGCCTGCCGCTTGATGAAAATGATGAAGCGAACCCGCAGACGGAAACAACAGCGGATCATCTCGCTTATATGATTTATACGTCAGGAACGACCGGACAGCCGAAGGGTGTCATGGTCGAGCACCATGCGCTTGTGAACCTGTGCTTCTGGCATCACGACGCATTCGGCATGACGGCAGAAGACAAGAGTGCGAAGTACGCAGGCTTCGGCTTTGACGCTTCCATTTGGGAGATGTTCCCGACATGGACCATCGGCGCCGGGCTTCACGTCATAGACGAAGCGATCCGGCTTGATATCATCCGCTTAAACGAGTATTTCGAAGAGCACGGCGTGACGATCACCTTCCTGCCGACACAGCTGGCCGAACAGTTTATGGAGCTTGAGAACACATCACTCCGTATGCTTCTCGTCGGCGGCGACAAGCTGAAGCGGGCGGTGAAGAAGCCGTATACGATCGTGAACAACTACGGCCCGACGGAAAACACCGTGGTTGCGACGAGCGGCGTCATCAATCCGGAGGAAGGCTCTCTTTCCATCGGACGGGCGATTGCCAATACGAGAGCCTATATTCTCGGAGACGGTGATCAGGTGCAGCCGGAAGGCATTGCCGGGGAACTGTGCGTGGCAGGCCGCGGGCTTGCGCGCGGCTATCTGAACCGGGAAGAAGAAACGGCGAAGCGGTTTACCGCTGATCCGTTCGTGCCGGGCGAGCGCATGTACCGGACCGGTGATCTCGTGAAATGGAACGCTCGCCACGGCATCGAATACATCGGACGCATCGACCAGCAGGTCAAGGTGCGCGGCTACCGGATCGAGCTGTCAGAAATTGAAGTCCGTCTCGCGCAGCTTGCGGACATTCATGACGCAGCCGTTACGGCGGTCAAAGACAAAGCGGGCAATACCGCGCTTTGTGCCTATATCACACCTGCCCAAGCCGATATCGAAGCGCTCAAATCCGCCTTAAAAGAAACGCTTCCTGACTACATGGTGCCGGCTTTCTGGGTGGCGATGGACGAGCTTCCGGTCACCGCAAACGGCAAGATTGACAAAAAAGCCTTGCCTGAGCCGGACATTGAAGCGGGCAGCG
>NZ_LSAZ01000038.1 GCF_001584325.1 Bacillus nakamurai | reverse complement strand
AACGGGGGTCAGTCCCTAAACAGGTGGGCTTTTACTGATCATACGGCCGATACTTCTTCCGCTCTGCCTCTAATTCTTTTTTTAAAGCTTGTACATGTTCCAGCAAGAACAAAGCCACTGTTCCCACCTTCTTAACCGCTTTGAGCCTCCCGCCGCTGTTGAGCTGGCTTACACGCTGCCGTGTAACAGCAAGCAGCTCGGCGACTTCCGCTGCGGTTAAAACTTCGTCCTGAATAAACTTAATTTTTTCACTTTCTTTCATGTCGTTTTTCTCTCCACATCATAATAAATCCTTTTAATAAAATAACCATCACAGCCAAGTATAAGACAATCACGGTGATTTTCCCAAGGGTACCGGCTTTTTCGAAATCAATAGCCACAAGACCGGCTATTATAATAAAAAGAGTGGTCATATCGAACGAACTGTACTGCTTAAAATATTTTTTCATATCGTCGTGGACGTGATATAATATTGGAGCAAGGGGATTTTCTCCCCTTGTCTCACTATGTTTCAGCGCTTCTTGCTTGTCCGGCGGGAGCGCTTTTTCATGTTCTTTTCTCGCTTTTCGCTTTCCTTTTGCCATATATCATAGATGTTTTTGACAATGGTCACGATACCAGCGATGATAAGAACTATGTTTCTGATCTCGTCCACCTCAGCACCTCCTTTCTATACTTTAATTATACAATACCTATTTACCGTTGTAAATAGGTATTGTAAAAAAACTAGTATTTTTTCACCATATTGCTATAATTTTCTTATTGATTCTAAAACGACTCGAACAATTTGAAGAACAACAAAAAAAGCGAGATGAAAATCTCATGCTCGCTTTGAAAGAATCCATTGAAACAAAAAAATGATTGCTGCAGCTCAACAAAAAAAGTGGTGGCAATTTTGGAAATAGAACATCCATGACAATAGCGCACTTATACACACCCCTTGTGGGTGCTAAAATCTTACGATTTCCGTCAAGCGTGTTATTGCTATAAAGAGAAACTAGAAGTCTATTTTATTTGCCTTAAAAAGGAGTACAGAAATTATCTTCTGTACTCCTTCAAAATCTAAATAAGAAATCAATCTTGAGATAAATAAATCCAATTTATATCGTCAAATTCTTTAATAACATAATCTGATCCTATACTACGTAAAATTCTATTAAAGAAAATGATGTCATCTTCATCATCGTAATCATATAAATCCTTTTGAACATATTCTTTAATAATAAAATTCGTTAAATTTGTATTATTAACAAATTCGGAAAAGTAAGATCTTATAAAAATTGAATCATCTTCATTTAATTTTTCATCATTAACAATTGAAATCTTAAAAACATTTAAAATCGCATTAATATCTTCTTCGTCCATATAACATAATGGTTCTAATTTTTTGTCTTCTTCTGTAAATGGCTTTCGAGTATCTTCAATTATTACGTAAGATAAAATGTTACCATCTTTCAGCACACGAAAAACTTCTAAATCACGTAATTTTAAAGCTCTATTAAGTGATAGCATAATTTCCCCCTACTCAAATATTAAAACCCAAATACTAACCTTGGCTACTGTTACACCTACTAAAGCTGCTATTGTTATCACATATGCAGGGTTCAATAATATATCAATCCAACTATATTTAGAAACTTTTTTTCGTTCTTTATCTAATTTTTTCTGTTTCTCTAACGCTTTTTTAAAGTCACTAGTCTTCTTTACATTTTTTTGTACAGTTTTAGGAACGCCAGCCTGATGGGAAGGCTTTATATTATAGCAAGGACAAGATTTTCGTCTTTGTCTTCGGCCCATAAATGCCGTCAGCAGTCAACCCATACATGGACTGGAATCGTTTGACCGCATTTGCTGTTTTTGGCCCATATGCGCTATCAATCCCATTGTTCGGTGCTCCTTTGTCCGGATAGAAATAAAGAGCCGCCAACGCTGTCTGTATTTGTTTTACGGCTGCGCCCCTGGTTAATGGGTTTGTGACTTTGAAAACACCATCAGGCAGGGGAAATTTTGGTTTATTGCTTGTTTTGGGCTTTGCTGCAGCCTTCTTTTGGCCGCTGCTTTTCAGCTCATTATCACTCTTTATATAAGACACGTTCACGTATCCGTGGAATGTCTGGCCTTTTGAATTGGTGTACTCAATATATCCCCACCCGTTCACAGTTGAACCGAGCTGATATTTTACAATCGTGCCATTCGGCAGGGTAAGCACCATAGAAGAGCCAGCGTTTCGTTGTGTGCGCAAAACAAGCCCATCCTTTGCCACAACCGTATTTTTAATAAATCTTCCCGTGTCTGTATGGGTAACGGCTGAATTCGATACCACAGGCACCGTTACAACCGTGCCGGCCATTCGCTTTTTAACATGGGCCTTAAAATCGGAAAACCCCTGCGGGTTGCTTACCCACGGCGCCGGGCAAGTTTTATGTGTAATGTCATAATGCCGAACTATATCATTGATTGGATCAAGTTTATACATTTTGCACAGCTCGGCACAAACTTGTTCTGCACGGGCAATGGTATCCGGATGGAAAGTGCCGTTCTTTTCAATGCAAAGCTCCACGCCTATAGATAAGAAATTTGCATTCGGTTTTAATGCTGATACCCCGCGGTAAGGCTGCCCGTTAACGAATTGCTGGACATCATTCGCGTGATAAGCCACCTTGTTTAATGGAATAATGCAAATAGCCTCTGTAGGATCAACAAAGATATGCGCAGATGCATACGTCTGTTTTTTCTCAGACAGATTTCTGTTTTGGGCGGGAAGCGTTTGTCCAAAGTATCTGTAATGATTGGCAGCAGACGCGCCGGGGTTTGCCGTGTAATGTACGGCCAGTTTCTTCACGCCGTTGTTTTTGATTCCCGGCCGCGTCCATTTGTTAATATCAATATATTGGTTTCTGTATGCTGACATAAAAATCTCTCCTATTCTGTTTTGAAATATAAAAAGGCCGCCGAACGGCAGCCCTTACTTGGTTAAATCGTGCTGTTTCAAAACGGCTTTTTGCTTATGCCCTTTGTCAGTCACATAGTTGTTTT
>NZ_LSAZ01000037.1 GCF_001584325.1 Bacillus nakamurai | reverse complement strand
AAAACCATGTTTTTTCTGCAAGCTTTTTTTGTTTATAACGTTGTCTAAAATGATTTCATCATTATTCTGAAACAGAAAAAGAGTTCCCACATACCTAGCCTTGTTTGGCTAGGTATGTGGCAATCTTCTTCATATTCTGGCAAGCAGCTGTGAGGAGAACTTGTTCGCTCACATTTTGTTTTCCCCTCAACCTGCAATAGCGAAGCCCATGCAGCTGTTTTGAATCTGCAAAGCTTCGCTCTATTTTTTCTTTTCTTTTTTTGTAGAGGGTTTTTCCTGAAACAGACAAACGATTTTGTCTGACCTTTTCTTTATGATCTTCCCATACATGCCGAGAAATGACTTTCTGGCGATTCTTTGATTTTGTGCAGTTCTCAAGCAGCGGGCATGAGGAACATATTTCAGAATTTGATTTATATGTTCGGTAGCCTTTGCGGTCAGTTGTTGAGTACGTAAGTGTTTGCTTGTTCGGGCAAATGTATCTGTCTTGTTCACTGTCATAATGAAATTTCCACTTTGGAAATAAGCCTCTGGCAGGGTGAAAACGTCTATGTGCGATGACACCGAAGATTTGGCGGTCAGATAGTCCTTTACAAATGGGAGTCGTTAAATAACCGGAATCAAGAGCGACGGCTTCTACTTGAAAACCAAATCGTGCGATTTGGTGATCTAATCGGCCAAGGTAAGGCACAGAATCATGGACATTTCCAGATGTTACATAGACATCGGTGATAATGTTGTGTTTCATATCCGTTGTTCGGTGATCTAAATAGAAAAAACCTTCTGGTTTGTTTTCACGATAAAGATAGCCGCTTTCAGGATCGGTTGTACTATGGCGAATGTCTTTTTCAGCTTTCACCTCCTCTTTGTTTTTTAACGGCTTTTTTCCATGTTCCTCCCGATCTTCTTGGATGGCTTCATTTAACTCATTAATATAATTTTGTGTTTCTTGTTCAATGGTTTTTCGCGTGTATTTATGCTTGTTGGCATTGGCTTTAAGATGAGTTGAATCGGTGAATAGGACACGCCCGCCGACCATATCGTGATTGATGGCCTGAAGAACGATCTCATCAAAAATGTCTTGGAAGATGGTCGTATCTTTAAAACGAGTGCGTCTGTTCCAACTGATAGTGGAGTGATGCGGTACCGGATCGTTTATGTTCAATCCCAGAAACCATCTGTAAGCCATATTGTAGTAAATTTCTTTTTCAATCTGTCTTTCCGAACGGATACCATAGAGGTATCCGATAAACATCATTTTGAATAATATCAGCGGATCGAGTGAGGGGCGGCCTTTGTTTTCACTGTAATAAGGTTTGACTTTTTCAATGATAAAAGAGAAGTCTATGTATTTATCGATTTTTCGAAGGAGATGATCCTC
>NZ_LSAZ01000036.1 GCF_001584325.1 Bacillus nakamurai | reverse complement strand
AATATAGCCAATAGCCGCTGCCGCATTGTGAATCGGGTTTCGGATATCATTCATGCCCGGTGCTTTATGATCGTTAAACGTGCTCGGGATTGTCTGCATGAGCCCTTGTGACGGATGCCCCGCTTTTGCGTTGCTGTCCCATAAGTTAATGGCGTTCGGATTGCCCCCGGATTCATTTTGAGCGATGGTCATTAATCCCGGAAGCCAGCTTAATGGCGTATTCGTAGCGCTCATTGCAGCCAAAAGCCACTCCTTGACGTTTCCTCCGGCAGCGCCCATGCCTGAAAAAGCGGCCGCGAGCGATCCTGCTTGTTTTTCGGCGAATTTTTTCACATCAACAGAACCCAGTCCCTTGACGACACCGACTGAAGCAAAGCGGCCGAGACTCATCATGACGCGGGAAGGAGAATGGATATCAAGCTCTTCCCGGAAAGCCTCCTCAACCTTTTTGGCCATATCTTTCGCCGCCTGTTTCACTTCGCTTCCTTTGGAAATCATTCCGGATACGAAGTTGCCGACTAAGCCAGATCCCCATCCGTTTGAGGCGTCCTTCGATTGCAGGAACGGTTTATCTACATGTGTGCTCACATATTGCGCCGTTCCGGTATCCTTTGCATTTTGCCCGGCCGAGAACCCTTTGACCGTTCCGATGCCCCAAGAGGATGATTGATTGACCGCCGATTGATAAGGCGTTTTGACTTTCGATTGTAAAAACGCATCGGTTCCCGTCTGCGTCGCATTTTGCCCTTTGGCATAGCTTGTGACGACTTGCTTTCCGTAGTTCGGGGAAGCAGAAATCAAATCATTAAACGGCGTGCTGATGTTCTTCTGTTTCCAGGTATCCATATCCACCGCATTGCTGCTGATGCCGGTGTCAAACCCTTCCGTAAATTGTTTGCCGAGTGCTGAAGCCTGGCCATTGAGGCCGGATGCATCAACAGACGGTGAAACGGATGCGGACATGGAAGACGCTGAAACGCCTCCTAAAGCCGGCGTACCGGCCGGGGATGCTGATGCCGAACCCATATCCTCGACAACTCGCATGCCGAGCTTTGATGCCGCTTGTGACAGAAGCATTTTGCCGCGGCCCCGATTATTGTCAACGGGAATGACAAACTCCTTGCCGGCTTCGCCGATCCATGAAATGGTCGGTTTTGTGATGTATCCGCCTGTGGCGTTTTTATCTGGCTTTTTCTTCTTATCTCCGCCGCCTGTCACAAAGTTTATAACGCTTGACACCGCGCCGCCCGCTTTGTCCCATATTTTTTTCACCCAGCCGAATGCCGCAGAAAATGCATCTGATATGGCTTCTCCCACTTTTGTAAGAGGCTCTTGAATGTTTTTCTCAAACCAGCCGCTTAACCCTTTCCAAATATCCTTTACAGTATCTAAAGCAGTCTGGAAAGCATCTGATATTCCTTTTCCGACATCTGTTACAGTGTTTTTCACAGGGTTCCATACCGTGTCCATGAACCAGCCGGAAACCGTGCTGAAAACAGACTTAATTTTATCCCAAGCTCCTGTGATATTACTCCAAATGGAAGTCGCTACTCCAACTACAGCTGCTTTAACAGGCTCCCAGACGGTGCTCATAAACCATGCCGATACTGTGCTGAAAACATTTTGAATGGTCGTCCATGCATTTACGATATTCGACCAGATGCTTGTCGCCACTCCGACAACGGCTGATGATACAGGCGTCCATACATTGTCCATGAACCATGCCGATACCGTGCTGAAAATGCCTTGAATGATCGTCCATGCATTTACAATATTCGACCAGATGCTTGTCGCCACTCCGACAACGGCTGATGATACAGGCGTCCATACATTGTCCATGAACCATGAAGAAACGCTCCCCCAAGTGTCTTGTATCGTTGACCAAGCACCTTGAGCGGCTTTCGTGATTTCATTCCACGTATCTTTCAAAGCTCCGGAATCAAAGGCTTCACCTAAGCTGGAACCGCCTAAACTGCCGGCGATTCCGCCTACCGCTCCTCCAATTAATGTTCCGACTCCGGGAACGACACTTCCTATCGCTGCTCCGGCAGCCGCCCCGGCCAAACCGCCGCCTGCTGAACCTATTTTTTCCCCAGCGTTGTCTTTATTCATTCCGACTAGATCAGTAAGTGACAATAATTCACCTATGCCGGGAATCCCTTTAGCCGCACCTTTTAATCCTTTCAGTCCGCCCTTTAATGTCTTGGAGCCTTCTATCCCTTTCAAAAGGCTCGCCATCCCTTTACTTGAACCTTTTGTTTTCGGTGTATTTAAAGAGGAATTTTGGCTTCTCTTTCCAGCTGTATCACGTTTGGAAGATTTATTTCTATCCTCGACTTTATTGCTGTTGCTGCGTGAGACTCCGGTGCAGCAGCAACAGCCGCCCCACGCGCCCCCTGTCTTTTTGGCAGACCTTCCGGATGATTTAACCGCCGGTCCGGCCGGCTGCGGCCGCTTGGTTACATTAGGGCGATTCGGGCTTTGGACACTTCCCCCGGACATGCTGCCCTTGCCTTTTTCATTTTTCTTTTTACCGCCTAATAACCCGCCAATATTGAAATTGCCCAATTTTTCAGCAATGCCTGTCATAATCTTTTCTAGAAATTCCCCGACTTTATCAATGATTTTATCCGGACTGAATTTCTCGATTTTTTTTGCGATCTTGCTGACAATGTTATCAACAAATTTTTCAGCTTTTTCTATGATTGCATCCGGACTGAATTTGCCGAACTTTTTATCAATGCCGCCGAACAATGATGATGTGAACTGGTCCACTTTTTCTAATATTTTATCAGGATTAAGAAAATCGAACTTCTCAGTAATTCGGTCAATGGTGTCATTCACAAATTGTTCCGCGCGCTTGATAATGGCATCAGGACTGAATTTGCCCACGACGTCGTCAACTTTTTTCATAAATGAATCTGTAAATTTGTCCAGTTCTTTTAATATTGATTCAGGGCTGAATTTGCTGACGATGTCATCTATCTTTTTCATAAAAGAGGCCGCAAATTTGTCCAGTTCTTTTAATATAGCTTCCGGACTGAATTTGCTGACGATGTCATCTATCTTTTCCATAAAAGAAGCCGCAAATTTGTCCAGTTCTTTTAATATTGATTCAGGGCTGAATTTGCTTGCTATATCGTTGACTTTACCCATGAATGAAGTCGTGAATTTATCCAGCTCCGCTAAAATTGTTTCCGGACTGAATTTGCTTGCTATGTCGTTGACTTTGCCCATAAA
>NZ_LSAZ01000035.1 GCF_001584325.1 Bacillus nakamurai | reverse complement strand
TTTCAAAGAACTTTGTCCGCCGCTCTTAAAGCGACTTTATTATCTTAACACATTATCGCCATTGCGTCAACAACTTTTTTTGAAATCTTTTTTGATATTTCAATTCGTCATCAGCGACGTATATTAGAATACCATCCTCAATTCATAATGTCAACAAGAACTGACAAATTAAATAATGAAGCGTTTAATTACGATTAGTGCGGCAATTCCGGGTATCCCCAGGATTCCGCTGATTCCCGTTGTAATCGGATTGACAGGGATATGAATCCCCAGGCTGCTGCCGAACAAATTTACACCGACCAAAAGCAATGCGCCCGCTATAAACTTAACTGCAGTCACACCAATCCACTTTAACGGTTTTGAAGATAACCCCCATAAAAAAAGCAAAACAACCAAACCGACTATAATACCAATAACGAAAAAAGGCTCCATGAATCTTCCCCCTTCACTTGTTTAGTACAAGCTTATGAGAAGATTCAGGAGAATAGACCTCTTACTTCCACCTGCTCATTTTTAACTTCCGCTGCTTCGCTTCCTTTAAATAAAAAAAGTACTTCGATTCAGCGACTTTCAGTTCAAACAATACTTCGGCAGAAGGCTCGAGGCTTTTATCGACCAGATTCTTTTGTCTGTTCCATTCTTCTTTCTGTTTAAAGAGCTGTTCGATCAGCTTCTCGTCAAACTCTTTTCTTAATGTATTTCTGCGAAGAAAACCCATGCCTCACCATTTCCTCCCTTACAATTCACGTCTTCCTTCAAGAGCTTTTGAAAGAGTGACCTCATCAGCATATTCCAAATCACCGCCGACGGGCAGACCGTGGGCAATACGGGAGAGCTTGATGCCAGACGGCTTTAACAGCCTCGATATATACATCGCCGTTGCTTCCCCTTCTATATTAGGGTTGGTTGCGAGAATGACTTCTGTCACTTGGTCATCCTGAAGCCGTTTCAGCAGTTCCGGTATTTTAATATCCTCCGGGCCGATGCCGTCCATAGGAGAAATCGCGCCGTGGAGAACGTGATACTGGCCGTTGTATTCCTTCATTTTCTCCATCGCAATGACATCTTTAGGATCCTGCACTACACAAATGACAGACTTATCTCTTCTTGTATCCTCACATATATAACAAGGATCCTGATCTGTAATATGACCGCAAATCGAGCAATATGTCAGATTCCGCTTCGCATTAACAAGCGCTTTTGCGAAATCTAATACTACGTCTTCTTTCATACCTAGAACAAAAAAAGCCAGACGAACCGCTGTTTTCGGTCCGATCCCTGGCAATTTCATAAAGCTGTCAATCAGCTTTGATATTGGTTCAGGATACTGCATGTTTATTTATCCCCCTAGAATAAACCCGGTAAGTTCATTCCTTTTGTAAATTGGCCCATTGTCTCGTTCGTCATGTCGTCCACTTTTTTAAGGGCGTCGTTTGTTGCGGCAAGAACCAGATCCTGAAGCATTTCGATATCCTCCGGATCAACGACTTCTTCCTTAATGGCAACGTCTACGACTTCTTTTTGGCCGTTAACTTTAACAGTCACCATTCCGCCCCCCGCTGTTCCTTCGAGCACTTTTTCAGCTAGCTCTTCCTGAGCCTTTGCCATATCCTTTTGCATCTTTTGCATTTGCTTCATCATTTTTTGCATATTTCCCATTCCGCCACGCATATAAAATCACTCTCTTTCCTATCATTAGTCTTTTATTTCAATTAAATCCGCTCCGACAAGTTTTTTTGCCTCTGCAATCAGCGGATCTTCTTCAGCCGGTTCGTTTGATCCTTCACTCTCCTGCTGATGATCATTTAAAAATTCTTCTCTTATTTTACCCCATTGTGCTTCCGGAACGCCAATCAAATCCATTCTTTTGCCGAGCATCGATTCAAGAATTTGTTCAAGATTTGTACGGACTCCGTTATTATCCTCGGCAACCATTTTGCAATGAATCTCATATTTAAATTTAAGCACAAATGCCTTTTGGGCGGCGGCCACAGGTTCACTATCATTTAATAGAGCCGCGTGAGACACCTTGTTCTGCTGTTTCAGATGAGCCAGCAGCTTGCCCCAGATGCTTTTGAGCTGTTCAAGATCAGGTCTTGTGGCTTCCTTCAATATCTCATGTATTCTTCCCACAGGCGCTTTATAATTGCTTTTTCCGCCCTTTTGCGGACGCGGGGCTTCTTTTTGCGGACTTTCCGCTTGGACTGTTACACCGGATGTTTTCAGCCTTTCCACTTCCTGCTCAAGCTGCTGAATTTTATCCATCAGCATGCTGATCTCCGGAAGCTCTGCCGCAGACTGCTGTGCCGTTTGGCAAATCTTTACGACCGCGACTTCAAAAAAGATTCTCGGGTGATTCGTCCACTTCATTTCCTGGTGGCTTTTGTTCAGGATATCGATCATTTCATATAAAGCTTGAGCCGGTATTTGTTCGCTCAGCGTCCGGAACGTTTCATCGACCTTCACCTTCTCCAGAACGCCCTCTAAACCGGGGGCAGCCTGGTACAGGAGCATATCCCTGAAGTAAAAGATCATGTCTTCGATCAGCTTGGCTGCATCTTTACCTTGCTGAAGCAATTCGTTCAATGTTTCCAAAGCCTCGGAAACCTGTTTGCTATGAAGCGACGATGCCAGTTTACCAATATAATGCTGGGAAACGGCGCCGGTAATGAGCAGCGCATCATCCACTAGCAGCTCGTCGCCGCTGAATGACACGGCTTGATCGAGCAGACTCAGCGCGTCCCTCATTCCTCCATCCGCAGCACTTGCGATGATATCAAGGGCGCCTTCTTCCACCTTTAGCTGCTCTGCCTCGACGATTGTTTTCATTCGTCCGACGATCGCTTGGGATGTAATACGTTTGAAGTCAAAACGCTGACATCTGGAGATAATGGTTAAAGGAATCTTATGAGGTTCAGTCGTAGCTAATATAAAAATGCAATGCGCCGGAGGTTCTTCCAGCGTTTTTAGAAGCGCGTTGAATGCACCGATAGAGAGCATATGCACCTCATCTATAATATATACCTTGTAGGTGACGGCTGACGGGGCGAATTTCACTTTATCGCGGATGTCGCGGATTTCGTCTACGCCGTTATTCGACGCCGCATCTATTTCAATCACATCTGATATGGAGCCGTTTGTGATTCCCCTGCATGCCGCGCACTCGTTGCACGGTTCTTCCACGGGGGCATGCTCACAGTTGACTGCTTTCGCAAATATTTTAGCTGCACTGGTTTTTCCCGTTCCTCTTGGTCCAGAAAACAGATATGCATGAGAAAACTTCTTTTGCAAAAGGGCATTTTGCAGCGTTTTCGTAATGTGTTCCTGTCCGACCACATCTTCAAACTGCTGAGGCCTAAATACTCGATATAAAGCTTGGTAACCCACAGGATGCGCCCTCCTCTGTTATTCATCATGTTTATTATACATGAACGGGCTTTTAACGCCAAAACCCGTTTTTACTTGAAATACGAAAAAACTCACCTGCCATAAAACAGGTGAGTCTGAAATTTGATGATTGATTTACCGTGCACCTTCTGTCGATTCGCTACCCTAAGCGTTACTTAAGCAGTTAGCTCGGCCCAGGCGACCCTGCGGCACATGAGAGGTTTCACTTAATGCTGCTTCCTTCCGGACCTGACATGGTTCATGAATTCCCATTGCGCAGGACCCAGACGTCAACGCCACTTACTTAAGGCAGGCCCTAAAGTAAACGAACCTCGAGAAGGGATTCGGCCCCGCTAGAGCGGATTGCGGGTACAGGGCACCGCTACCTCCCCGCTTAGCACGGCAAAATAAATATCAAATTTTGTATGCGCACCATTTCATGATGCACACATAAGTATATCTGCTTCAGGCAGAAAATGCAACCGTGCTACTCAGACAACTTTTTCCTTGTTTCTTTTTTCTGCCGGCGCAGCTTTCTGAAAAAAGCGCTGAGCATCTCCCCGCACTCTTCTTCGAGCACACCGCTCACGACTTCCGCCTGGTGATTGAACCGTTCTTCCTGAAGGAGATTCATTAACGTGCCTGTACAGCCGCCCTTCGGATCAAAAGCGCCAAATACGACTTTATCAACCCTGGAAAGCACGACGGCTCCCGCGCACATCGGACACGGCTCTAAGGTGACATAAAGAACGGCATCCTCAAGTCTCCACGTTCCCAGTTTCCGGCATGCTTCATCAATGGCAAGCATTTCTGCATGGGCGAGTGCGCGCTGTTCCGTCTCCCGCAGATTGTGTGCCCGTGCCACGATTTCATCGTGCAAAACAAGTACGGCGCCGATCGGCACTTCGCCTTTTGCCTCTGCTTTTTTCGCTTCTTTTATGGCTTCTCTCATATAATATTCATCGTTCATCATCGGTCCAAGCTCTCTTCTTAAGTTTTTTCATGCCTCATAAAGGTTAATATAGGAATATCCCAACAGAAAGGAGTTTGCGATATTGTCTAAGCCCAACAACACAGCCCTTCTGATTGTCGATATGATTAATAACTTTCAATTTGATATGGGTGAACACCTTGCTGAAAAAACAAAACAAATTGTCCCCCGTATTTTATCATTAAAGAAGCATGCAAAACAAAACAACTGGCCGATTATTTATATTAATGATCATTACGGTCTTTGGAAGGCTGACATAGACGCCATACGAAAAGAGTGTAAAAATGAAATAAGCTCGGACATTATAGACAGCATTTCACCTCAGAAAGAAGATTATTTTTTAATTAAACCGAAGCATTCCGCTTTTTACGAAACAGCGCTCCACACCCTTCTGACCGAATTACAAGTGACCCGATTAATCATTACGGGCATCGCCGGAAACATTTGCGTGCTTTTCACCGCAAATGATGCTTATATGAGAGAATACAGCATTATGATTCCTAAAGACTGTACCGCCTCTAATAACGATGAAGATAATGATTTCGCATTGACCATGATGGAAAGTGTCCTCTTTGCAGAAATCACTACTGAAAAACAAATTACTTCTGAAAAGTAAACATGAACACCCTCCTTTTTTCATACATTTGATAGCGGATATGAAAGGAGGCGTTTTTCATTCAGACGTATGTAGTGAAACGAGGCGACACACTTTCTGCTATCGCGGCGCGTTATCGAACAACCGTAAATGAAATCACGGAAGCAAATAAATTACCGAACGCCAATACATTGGTTGTCGGACAAACCATTGTCATACCGATCGCGGGACAATATTATGAAGTCAGACAAGGAGATACCCTCGCCTCAATCGCCGGCCGGTTTCATATATCAGCGGCAGAGCTGGCGAGGGTAAACGGAATTCAAATCAACACAGCATTACAAATCGGCACCCGTCTTTATATTCCGCCGCAGACCAATAAGCCGGATATCGAATCAAACGCATATATAGAGCCGCGCGGAACGAGCGTAAGCGCTAATCTGCAGCAGGCGGCAAGAGAAGCATCACCTTATTTAACCTACCTCGGGGCATTCAGTTTCCAAGTGCAGCGGAACGGCACCTTAAAGGAACCGCCTTTGACCAATTTGAAAACCATTGCCGACAGGAATAATACCACGCTGATGATGATCGTCACAAATCTCGAAAATGACGCATTCAGTGATGAGCTCGGGCGAATCATATTGACCGACGAGACAGTCAAAAGGAAGCTCCTCCAAGGAATAGTCGCCACAGCCAAAAAGTACGGCTTTCGCGATATTCATTTTGACTTCGAATATTTACGCCCTCAGGACAAAGAAGCTTACAATCAGTTTTTACGTGAGGCGAGAACGATTTTCCATAGGGAAGGCTGGCTGATTTCAACCGCACTCGCCCCGAAAACAAGCGCCACTCAAGCGGGCAAGTGGTATGAAGCCCACGATTATAAGGCGCACGGCGAAATTGTCGACTTCGTTGTGATTATGACGTATGAATGGGGATATAGCGGCGGGCCTGCTCAAGCAGTTTCACCGATCGGTCCGGTAAGGAATGTCATTGAGTACGCTTTGACTGAAATGCCCTCCCGAAAAATCGTTATGGGGCAGAACTTGTACGGATACGATTGGACGCTTCCTTTTAAGCAGGGAACAACAGCAAAAGCCGTCAGTCCTCAGCAGGCAATCGCCCTTGCCGCCAGATACAAGGTTGACATTGAATATAATGAAACCGCTCAAGCTCCATTTTTCCGATATACTGATGCAAATAACAAACGGCATGAAGTTTGGTTTGAAGACGCCCGTTCTATTCAAGCAAAATTCAATTTGATTAAGGAACTGCATTTAAGAGGCATCAGCTATTGGAAACTCGGCCTCTCCTTCCCGCAAAACTGGCTCTTACTCGGAGATCAATTCCATATTGTTAAACAGACGTTTCGTTAAACCGGAAGCGTCTTTTTTTCATGGGGCAATCTGAGAGTGTGATACAATATATAGGTCGGCTACTGACGGATGTTTGCAGAATTAAGGAGGATATTTCCAATGAACAAAGCCCCTTTTATTGCGGTAGAAGGTCCTATCGGGGCAGGGAAAACGACACTCGCTTCCATGCTTTCACAAGAGCTTGGTTTCCCTATGATTAATGAAATTGTGGAGGACAATCCTTATCTTGATAAGTTTTATGACAATATCGAGGAATGGAGCTTCCAGCTCGAAATGTTTTTTCTCTGTCACAGGTATAAACAACTTGAAGACACAGATCGTGATTATTTTAAAAAAGGACAGCCCGTTCTGTCTGATTATCATATTTATAAAAATGTTATTTTTGCTGAGCGTACATTACACGGGCAGCAGCTTGAGAAATATAAGCAGATTTATCATCTGCTGACAGATGACCTGCCAAAGCCGAATATCATTATTTACATAAAGGCCAGCCTGCCGACCTTGCTGCACCGCATCGAAAAGCGCGGGCGCCCCTTTGAGAGAAAAATAGAAAAGAAATATTTGGAGCAGCTCATTACAGATTACGACACAGCCATCAGAGAGCTTCAGCAAAGAGACCCGGATTTAACTGTCCTGACGATAGATGGAGATCATGAAGATTTTGTTATGAACAAGACAGATTTTGAAAGAATTGCCCGTCAGGTAAAGGAGCTTATAAAATGAAAGACATTCAAATCCCAAACAATGCAATTATTACAGTAGCGGGAACGGTAGGAGTGGGAAAGTCCACTTTAACCAAAGCCTTAGCAAAACGCCTCGGTTTTAAAACCTCTCTTGAAGAGGTGGAGGAAAACCCCTATTTAGAAAAGTTTTATCACGACTTTGAGCGCTGGAGTTTTCATTTACAAATTTATTTCTTGGCCGAACGGTTCAAGGAGCAGAAAAATATGTTTGAATCCGGCGGCGGCTTTGTACAGGATCGTTCTATTTATGAAGATACAGGCATCTTCGCAAAAATGCATGCCGATAAAGGAACGATGTCTTTAACAGACTACAAAACGTACACAAGCCTTTTTGAGGCGATGGTGATGACGCCTTACTTCCCGCATCCGGATGTGCTGATTTATTTAGAAGGCGACCTTGAAAACATTTTAAACCGGATCGAAAAACGAGGCCGCGAGATGGAATTACAGACAAACCGATCCTACTGGGAAGAGATGTATACACGATATGAAAACTGGATCAGCGGTTTTAATGCCTGCCCTGTCCTCAAGGTGCGCATTGAGGATTATGACCTGATAGCCGATGAACAATCACTTGAACCTCTGATTGAAAAAATCAGTAAAACAATTAATGAAAGCAGATAGAAGTAAAAGATATAAAAGCGATTTTCCCAAATAGAGAAAATCGCTTTTTTGCATTTAAACATAAAAAATCCGCTGCATCAGATGCAGCGGACAAAACAATCTCCAATATATGCTCGAGTTTCATTAGGTTTAAAATCAATATGGCGGAGGAAGAGGGATTCGAACCCCCGCGGGCTTTGACACCCCTGTCGGTTTTCAAGACCGATCCCTTCAGCCGGACTTGGGTATTCCTCCGTATCGACATTTAATAATATACCACATGACCTAAATTTCAGTCAAGCGCATTTTAATATTTTTTTGATTCTTTTTTTAAACCTTTTTCTTTGCATCTCCTTTGCTTATCATACAAAAGACTTTCACCCGCTTCAACCCATGATTATATTAGCAGGAAAACAATACACGGAACAAGAATAGGTTCAATAGATAACCTGCACAAAAGGTGGGAAACACGATGAAAATAATCATTGCACCAGATTCCTTTAAAGAAAGCATGACATCAAAAGAAGCCGCTGACATTATCGAAAAAGGCTTTAGAGCCATTTTTCCGGATTCGGACTATACAAAAATACCCGTTGCTGACGGCGGAGAAGGCACGGTTCAGTCTCTGGTTGATGCGACTGGCGGAAGGATCATCGAAAAAACGGTAACCGGGCCGCTGGGAACGCCGGTGAGCGCCATATACGGGCTCCTCGGAGACGGACGCACGGCGGTTATCGAAATGGCTGAAGCTTCCGGGCTTCACCTCGTTCCCCGCCATCTGAGAAATCCATTAAAAACAACGACAAGAGGGACTGGAGAACTTATTGCAGATGCCGTCTCTCATGGCGTAACTGAGATTATCATCGGTCTCGGAGGAAGTGCAACAAATGACGGCGGAACCGGAATGGCGAGCGCGCTGGGCGTTCGCTTTTTAAATGACGATGGTCAGGAAATAGCGGATGGCGGCGGCTCGCTGCACCATTTGGCTTCTATTGATACGAGCGGCATCTCCCCTGATATTCAGCGCATCAAGGTGCGGGCGGCATGCGATGTAGAAACCCCCCTGACGGGAGAGAACGGCGCTTCATTTGTATTTGGTCCGCAAAAAGGAGCATCTGAGGAGACAAAGCTTCTATTAGATCAGAATTTACAGCATTTCGCCAGTGTACTGAAACACCGGCTCGGCATAGAAGCAGACAAAGTAAAAGGCGCCGGGGCCGCGGGAGGTTTAGGAGCAGGGCTCATTGCTTTCTTACATGCTGAGCTGAAAAGCGGAATTGAGATTATTTTAGATACCCTGTCCTTTTCCGATCAGATAAGAGGTGCAGATCTTGTCATCACCGGGGAAGGACAGATTGACGGGCAAACGGTTTTCGGCAAGACTCCTGCTGGAATTGCTAAATGCGCTGCCGCTCAAGGAATTCCGGTTATCGCGTTAGCAGGTTCCTTGGGAAAAGGCTTTGAAAATGTATATTCAGAAGGAATCACAGCTGCATTTTCTATTGTATCAGGCGCTGTGAGTCTTGAAGAAGCCTTAGCGTCCGGCCGCTTTAACCTGGAAAGCACCGCCCGAAACATTGCCGCATTATATCGAACAGCAAAAAAGGCGCGCCTCTAGGGCGCACCTTTTATGGTTTAATGACTTCTTTATTTCCCATATAAGGACGAAGCACTTTCGGAATGATAACACTTCCGTCCTCTTGCTGATAGTTTTCTAAAATGGCGGCTACTGTTCTGCCGACGGCCAGGCCTGAGCCGTTTAATGTATGCACATGCTCCGGCTTGCCTTTCGCTTCGCGTCTGAAACGGATATTTGCGCGTCTTGCCTGGAAGTCTTCAAAGTTGCTGCAAGATGAGATTTCCCGATATGTGTCTTGGCTTGGAATCCATACTTCAATATCATACTTTTTCGCAGCCGTGAAGCCTAGATCACCAGTACACATGCTCATGACCCGATACGGCAGTTCTAACAGCTGCAGCACCCGTTCCGCTTGATTAGTCAGACTTTCAAGCTCTGCATAAGAATCTTCCGGCTTAACGAATTTCACAAGCTCAACTTTGTTAAATTGATGCTGGCGAATCAATCCGCGTGTATCACGTCCCGCAGATCCGGCCTCTGAACGGAAGCACGCACTGAATGCAGCATAATTAATCGGAAGATCGTCACCAGACAAAATTTCATCGCGATGCATGTTTGTAATCGGCACTTCCGCCGTGGGAATCAAGAAATAATCCTCTTCTCTGATTTTAAAAGCATCCTCTTCAAATTTCGGAAGCTGTCCTGTTCCGGTCATGCTTGTGCGATTAACCATGTAAGGAGGAATCACTTCCGTGTAGTGATATTCATCAACATGAAGATCAAGCATAAAGTTGTAAAGCGCGCGTTCAAGGCGGGCGCCTAATCCTTTATAAAACACAAACCGGCTGCCTGTTACTTTTGAGGCGCGTTCAAAATCAAGAATATTTAAATGATCCGCGATATCCCAATGCGGTTTTGGCTCATATGAAAATGCGGGAGCCTCTCCCCATTTGCGAACTTCAATGTTATCGTCTTCCGTCTCTCCGACAGGCACAGAATCGTGCGGGATGTTCGGAATAGAAAGAAGAATGGTTTCAAGCGTAGATTCAACCGTGCGAAGCTCTTCATCAAGTTTTTTAATTTCTTCGCCCACTTCACGCATTTCCTTAATAATGTGATCAGCATCTTTTTTCTCACGCTTCAGCACAGCGACCTGCTGAGACACTTCATTGCGCTTTCCTTTTAGCTCTTCAACTTTTCCGATAAGCTCTCTTCTTTTTTCATCAAGCTCTTCAAACTTATCAAAATCAGATAAGTCTTCGCCTTTAGGGATGAGCTTCGCTTTTACTTCTTGAAAGTTGGCTCTCAGCACCTTCGTATCAATCATGTAAAACACTCCTATCTGTTTTCATCGAAAATAAAAAAGAGCCCTCATCCCCATAAAAGGGACGAGAGCTCTCGCGTTGCCACCCTGATTGAAAACAAGCACACACCTGTTTCCCGCTTTAACACATAACGGTTTTCCCGTAAATGCCTACTTGTTTTCAGCATTTCGCTCAAGGACGGATTCGGACAGCATCTTTCACCGATTCGCACCACCCATCGGCTCTCTTGGAAAGAGGGGCTCCCTACTGCTTCCTGTCAACGCTTTTCGATCTTTATTTGTGTTTATAATGTACTATAAGTATTCGCGGTTTTCAACTGTTTTATACAGCGGCTTCCCGCTTATGCTTTTCAACCATTTGCACAAACAGCTCTGTCACTCGGTGGTCATCTGTCAACTCCGGATGGAATGAGCAGCCAAGGAAATTCCCCTGCTTTGCAGCCACAATGCGCCCGTTATGTTCGCTGAGCACTTCTACGTTTTCCCCTGCTTCTAAAATATGAGGCGCACGGATAAAAACGCCTGTGAACGGCTCAGCAAGGCCTTTGATCGTTAAATCAGCCTCAAAGCTGTCGACCTGGCGGCCAAAGGAATTTCGTTCGACAACAACGTTTAGCAGCCCCAAATGAGCATTGTCTGTTCCAGCTATTTCCTTGGCTAATATAATTAATCCGGCACATGTGCCAAACATCGGCTTACCTTGAGCTGCAAACTCACGGAGCGGCTCCATGAAATGATACGTATCAATCAAGCGGCTCATTGTCGTGCTTTCTCCGCCCGGCAAGATTAATCCGTCAATGTCTTTCAGCTGTTCGGGGCGCTTAATGACAACACCTTTTGAACCACATGCTTCAATTGAACGAATATGCTCTCTAACTGCTCCTTGAAGTCCAAGTACACCAATTGTTAACATGCTTCCAGCTCTCCTATGTTCTTACCAGCCGCGCTCTTGCATACGCTGTTCTGGAAGTAGATTTGAGATTTCGATCCCTTTCATTGCTGTACCGAGTTCTTTTGAAAGCTCAGCAATCAGCTTGTAATCTGTGTAGTGAGTCGTTGCTTCAACAATCGCTTTAGCAAATTTAGCAGGGTTGTCCGATTTGAAAATTCCGGAACCGACAAATACGCCGTCAGCGCCAAGCTGCATCATCAATGCCGCGTCTGCAGGAGTCGCAACACCGCCGGCAGCAAAGTTTACGACAGGCAATTTGCCGTCACGTTTGATTTGAAGAAGCAGCTCATAAGGAGCGCCGAGGTTTTTCGCTTCGGTCATAAGCTCGTCATCGCTCATCACAGCAACTTTGCGCACTTGTGCGTTTACTTTTCTCATATGACGCACTGCTTCGACGATGTTTCCAGTTCCCGGTTCGCCTTTCGTACGAAGCATAGAAGCTCCTTCAGCGATACGGCGCGTTGCTTCGCCGAGATCACGGCATCCGCATACGAATGGAACTGTGTACTCGTTTTTATTTAAATGAAATTCTTCATCAGCAGGAGTCAGAACTTCACTTTCATCAATATAATCCACACCCATTGCTTCAAGGACACGCGCTTCTACGATATGCCCGATACGCGCTTTTGCCATTACAGGAATTGATACAGCATTCATTACTTCTTCAACGATAGTAGGATCAGCCATGCGGGCTACTCCGCCAGCTGCGCGAATATCAGCCGGAACGCGTTCTAATGCCATAACGGCAACGGCTCCTGCCTCTTCCGCAATCTTCGCTTGTTCAGCATTTACAACGTCCATGATGACGCCGCCCTTTTGCATTTCTGCCATTCCGCGTTTTACACGGTCAGTACCTGTTTGAGCCATTTTTTGGTCCCCCTAGTCAATGTATAGTTAGATAATGTCTATCTCTTATTGTATCCCAGAAATTCAATATTTCATATGGATATTATTATTTTATAGTGATATGGAAGAGATAGATATCATTTTTTTACTAATAATTTGGTTTTTTCAGTATATTAAGCAAAAGAGCCCTAACTTTCATCAGAGCTCTTTCTTATTCTTAGAACCAGCCTGTTACTGTGTCAACAGCGCTTCCCCAAATACCTGAGAAGAAACCGCCAATGCTGCGCATCATCTGAACAAACCAGTTTGCTTTATCTACGTCATTTTTTGTTACAAGATTCACACTGAACTCTTTTGATTTCAGGAAACCGTAGTCTTTATCGCTGCCAGTATATCTAACTGTCAGCGTTCCGACTTTTGTCCCTTTTTTCACAGGAGCCGTGATTTCTTTTTTATCTAATGCCACTTCAGCTTTATAGTTCTTTTCATCCCCGCTTTTGACAGGAATAGATAACGCCTTATCAGTGACAATGTCTACTTGCTTATCTTTCCCTTTAGCAACATCAATTGTTTCATGGCCCTTTACTTGAGAGCCTTCAGAGTAAAGATCTTTCATTTTGAAATTACTGTTAAATGCATAATCAAGCATCTTTTTCGTTTCATCAAAACGTCCTGTATGCATGTTGCCTTTTGCGTTTAATACAACAGTGATGACCCGCATGCCGTTTCGCTGTGCCGTGCTTGTAAAACAAGAACCCGCTGAATCAGTAGAACCTGTTTTCAATCCGTCTACACCCGGGTATTCAGAAACAAGGCCTTTCAGCATGAAGTTCCAGTTCGGCATGTCCATTTCATCGTCAGTGCCTGCTCTGAATTTCGTCTTAGCCATGCTTGTTGTTTTCAGCACTTCCGGGTAATCAGTGATCAGACGATCTGCAAGAAGAGCCATGTCTTTAGCAGAAACTTCACTTTCTTCTTTGACGCCTTCACCTTGCGGCTGTTTACCGTGAAGATCTTCGTTTACCAGCCCGGTAGCATTTTTAAAATCGTAATTTGTCAAACCTAATTCTTTCGCTTTCGCGTTCATTTCTGCAACAAATTTCGTCTCAGTACCGGCAAGAATTTCGGCAACTGCGATCGCTGCTCCGTTGGCAGAGTAAATCGCCATAGCCTGATACAGTTCTTTGACTGTGTATTTGCCGTCTTTACGAAGAGGGACGTTTGATAAGCTGTTGTCTTGAGAAATCTCATAGACGTAATCATCCGGAGTATACGTTTGATCCCATTTCACTTTTCCCTCTTTAATGGCTTCCAGAAGCAGATATTCAGTCATCATTTTTGTCATGCTGGCAATCGGTAATCTTTTGTCTGCATTTTTACTGTATAAAATTTTCCCCGATGAAGCCTCAATCATTATCGCAGCTGATGCGTTGACATCAATAGGGTCATTGCTGGCTGCTTCCGCCTTTGACATTGGAACAAAGCAAGTTGCAGCCAGTGCCAATACCAGTAATGACACCAACAGCTGTTTCCATTTCGTGATGTTCAATCTTACGACCTCCGTCATTCATTTTCTATCTATAATTAAGCCGTGAAGGACATATTCAAAACACAACAGTATAAATTTTATCACACTCGATATAAAAAAAATAGACAGAGTCAGCGACCCTGTCAAATGTTTTTAATTTGTAACAATTATGAGATTGTGTAGTTTGGTGATTCTTTCGTAATTTGCACATCGTGCGGATGGCTTTCGCGAAGTCCGGCTCCTGTCATACGAATGAATTGAGCTTCTTCTCTTAAAGCGCGCAAGTCCTTTGAACCGCAATATCCCATACCTGAACGAAGACCGCCGACAAGCTGATACACTGTTTCTTCTACAGGACCTTTGTACGGAGTCCGTCCTTCGATACCTTCAGGGACGAATTTCTTATTTTCTTCTTGGAAATATCGGTCTTTACTGCCTTTTTCCATTGCTGCCACAGAACCCATACCGCGATATACTTTAAATCTTCTGCCTTGGTAGATTTCAGTCTCACCCGGGCTTTCTGATGTACCGGCGAGCAGGCTTCCCAGCATAACGGCATGTCCGCCGGATGCTAATGCTTTTGTAATGTCGCCTGAGTATTTAATGCCGCCGTCGGCAATGATTGTTGCGCCATGCTTTCTTGCTTCTGTAGCACAATCATAAATTGCTGTGATTTGCGGTACGCCGACACCTGCAACGACGCGTGTTGTACAGATAGAACCAGGTCCGATTCCCACTTTTACTATATTCGCTCCGGCCTCGATCAAAGCTTTTGTTGCTTCAGCCGTAGCGACGTTGCCTGCGATAATGTTCAGTTCCGGATATGTTTCACGGATCTTCGCAACAGTGTTCAGTACACCGCGGGAGTGGCCGTGAGCCGTATCAACGACAATCACGTCGACGTTCGCTTCAACAAGCTTGCTGACACGTGTCATTGTGTCACCCGTTACACCTACTGCAGCACCGACGATAAGCCGTCCATGTACGTCTTTAGATGAATTCGGAAATTCAATGACCTTTTCAATATCTTTGATTGTGATAAGGCCTTTTAATTTATTTTCGTCATCCACTAGCGGAAGTTTTTCAATTTTATGCTTTTGCAAGATTTTTTCTGCTTGGTCTAATGTGGTTCCTACAGGCGCCGTAACCAGCTCTTCTTTTGTCATGACATCACTGATTTTCATTGAATAATCAGAGATAAAACGAAGATCACGGTTTGTAATGATTCCGACAAGCTTTTGATCATCTTTATTATCTACGATCGGAACACCGGAAATTCTGTATTTCCCCATCAAATGCTCCGCATCGAATACTTGGTGATCAGGAGTTAAAAAGAAGGGATTTGTAATAACGCCCCGTTCAGAACGTTTGACTTTATCGACATGTTCAGCCTGTTGTTCGATGGACATGTTTTTGTGAATAATGCCCAGGCCTCCCTGTCTGGCCATTGCAATCGCCATTGCTGATTCTGTTACTGTATCCATTCCCGCACTGATGACAGGAATATTAAGCTTTAACGTTTTTGTCAGTTCAACCGATAAATCCACATCACGCGGAAGTACGTCTGATTGAGCCGGTACAAGAAGTACATCGTCGAACGTTAAGCCTTCTTTTGAAAATTTACTTTCCCACATTAGTAAATCCCCCTCTTTTCGGCAAAATATTATATGTAGATTATCAACTAGCAAACAGCATGTCAAGGAAGCGGTAAAGAGTTGAAATATTTAGATAACAGAAAGGGATTAAAAATACATATGAGAGATCTTGAGTGGAAAGAGTTAGCGTTATTTTATTCTGTAGAATCCTCCCAGAAATTTCTAGATAAAGTCTATACAAAAAGAGGGATTGAGGAGCCAAAACGATATGCCTTTAAAAACAGTGAACGGTTTATCTTCTTTATCAAACACGCTGAGTCTTTTTATAAGCAGGCGTCTCTTTCTCCTTTAGAAATAAAGCCGATTCTGCTATTTTACGGAATGTCACAATTACTAAAGGCCTGTCTCATCACAACTGATCCCAGCTACCCCAGCCACGCCTCGGTGCTTGCGCATGGCGTAACAGCCCGGAAACGAAAGAAGCAAAATTACTGTTTCCGGGAAGATGAGGTAAAAGTTCAGCGCAACGGTTTATGTATTCATGTGATGAAGAAATTATTCGGAATGTCCGGTCTCGAAGAGGAAAGATATACGATGAAAAAACTGTTAACGGCTATACCTGAGCTGCGTTCTGTTTTTTATTTTCAAGAGAGAAAGCATTGGATCACCAAAGTAGAGCTGAATGACAATCTCATTTCCGTGCCTGAGCCTGCAGTGATTCATTACAACATGTCTGACTCTCGTTTTGCTGAATATATGAATCATCATCTGAATTGGTCTTTTCTAAAGAAGGACAAGAACAGATTGATTTTTCATATTGATCAAAAAGACAGCCAACCTTGGTCGTCTCCTAATTTGCTATATCATTTAGAAAAAAACGAATATTATATCCCAGCTCAGCGTGATCAGTTTCTGCATCTTCCAGAAATCATTATACATT
Source organism: Bacillus nakamurai (assembly GCF_001584325.1). GTDB lineage: Bacteria > Bacillota > Bacilli > Bacillales > Bacillaceae > Bacillus > Bacillus nakamurai. Next base: position 223 of record NZ_LSAZ01000035.1, on the reverse strand, counting down.
ATTTGGTTTTATACAATGTAGGAATGATTGCGAGATATGAAACAGAGTGGTGGTATGAACTGCTGACACAGCATGTCAGTGATGATTATGTCATCATCCGGCAGTTTCTCGAGGTAACGGAGCGGAAATTCCCTTATTACGTTTTCAATTTTCTAGAACAATTTTTATAAACAAAAAAGGCAGCTCGCAATGAGCTGCCTTTACGATTGCTTGGCGGCGTCCT
>NZ_LSAZ01000034.1 GCF_001584325.1 Bacillus nakamurai | reverse complement strand
GGTGATCACCATTAATCATCAGCCGGCCAACGCGCTATCCAGCCGGATCTTAGATGAATTGTCCGGTATGTTTGACCGGTGTGAAGCGGATGACAGCGTAAGAAGCATCATCATTCGCGGTGAGGGGAAATTTTTCTCGGCGGGGGCAGATATAAAGGAATTCACTTCGCTTGATAATCTTGAGCAATCTTCTGGCATGGCGGATAGGGGCCAGCAGCTGATGGAGAGAATCGAAGGCTTTCCGAAGCCCGTTATCGCAGCGATTCACGGCGCTGCTCTCGGCGGCGGGCTTGAGCTCGCAATGGCCTGCCATATCAGAATCGCCACAATGGATGCCAAGCTCGGCCTGCCTGAGCTGAATTTAGGCATTATTCCGGGATTTGCCGGGACGCAGCGTCTGCCCCGGTACGTCGGAACGGCGAAGGCACTTGAGATGATCGGCACCTCAGAGCCTGTTACCGGGGAAGAAGCGCTCAGCCTCGGGCTTGTCACGATCGGCGCCAAGGATGAGGAGGAGCTGCTTTCAAAAGCAAAAATTCTCGCAGGCAAGTTCGCGGAAAAAAGCCCGCAGTCAATGGCCTATCTGCTTGAGCTCCTTTATTCAAGCAAGGTGTATTCTTATGACGGCGGCTTGAAGCTTGAAGCGAAACGCTTTGGAGAAGCATTTGCATCAGACGACGCAAAAGAAGGCATTCAGGCATTTCTCGAAAAAAGAAAGCCTCAATTCGGTGGGCGAAGATAAAGGGGATAAGAACATGAATCTATTTGTACTGATGAAACGGACGTTTGACACAGAAGAAAAAATCGTCATTGAAGCAGGAAAGATTCAGGAGGACGGAGCAGAATTTATCATTAATCCGTATGATGAATACGCCATTGAAGAGGCCATTCAGCTGAAAGAACAGCATGGCGGTTCCGTCACTGCGGTTACCGTCGGCGGCGAGGAAGCGGAAAAAGAGCTGCGCACGGCCCTTGCGATGGGCTGTGATCAAGCGGTGTTAATCAATATTGAAGACGATCTCAGCGATCCGGATCAATATTCGGTATCGGCCATTTTATATCATTATCTGAAGGATCAGGAATTTGACGTGATTCTCGGCGGAAATGTCGCGATTGACGGCGGTTCCGGCCAGGTGGCGCCAAGACTTGCCGAGCTATTAAACATTCCGTGCATCACAACGATCACAAAACTTACGGTCAATGGGGATGAGGCTGTGGCGGAAAAGGATAATGAAGGGGACACCGAAATCATTAAAACGACTCTGCCGCTTCTCATCACTGCCCAGCAAGGTTTAAATGAGCCGCGTTATCCGTCGCTTCCGGGAATTATGAAGGCGAAGAAGAAGCCATTGGAAGAACTCGAGCTTGATGACCTCGACATTGACGAGGATGATGTCGCTCCGAAAATCAAAACAATTGAACGTTTTCTGCCGCCGCAAAAAGAAGCGGGGAAACTTCTGGAGGGAGAAGCGGCCGAGCAGGCGAAAGAGCTTGTTTCACTGCTGAGAAAAGAAGCCAAAGTCGTGTAAACCGATATTTAAAGAAACTGGGGGATGTCAGAATGGGAAAAAAAGTGATCGTACTCGGAGAAATTCGTGACGGCGCCTTACGGAACGTCACCTTTGAAGCTATAGCCGCAGGCAAAACCATTTCCGGCGGCGGAGACGTGATCGGCGTGCTGATCGGAAAAGGCGCAGCTGATGCAGCATCCGAACTGATTCATTATGGAGCTGATAAAGTATTTACAGCCGATACGCCCGGGCTGGCTCATTACACCGCTGACGGGTATGCCGCGGTGCTTGGGGATCTGATCGAAAATGAAAAGCCTGATGCGGTCATCTTCGGCCACACCTTAATGGGCAAAGATTTGTCACCGAAGCTTGCGGCCCGTTTTGAAACAGGCTTGATTTCTGACAGTACGGATGTAAGCGTTACCGGAGAAAATATTGTGTTTACAAGGCCGATCTATTCCGGCAAAGCCTTTGAGCGGGTCATCTCAACTGATCCTATGATTTTGGCGACAATACGACCGAATAATATTCAAGCGTTAGAAAAAGACGCAACCCGCACAGGCGGCATCGAACAACTTGATGCATCGCCGCCGGATTTGCGGACAGTTATTAAAGAGGTAGTGAAAAAAACAGCGGACGGCGTGGATTTATCAGAAGCGAAGATTATCGTTGCCGGAGGCCGCGGTGTGAAAAGTAAAGAAGGCTTCGGGCCTTTAGAAGAGCTCGCCGAGGTATTAGGGGCGGCAGTAGGTGCTTCACGCGGAGCGTGTGACGCGGATTATTGCGACTATTCACTCCAGATCGGCCAGACCGGAAAAGTAGTCACGCCGGATCTTTATATCGCCTGCGGCATTTCCGGAGCGATCCAGCATTTGGCAGGCATGTCAAACAGCAAAGTCATCGTTGCGATAAATAAAGATCCGGAAGCTGAGATTTTTAAAATAGCGGACTACGGAATCGTCGGGGACTTGTTTGAAGTCGTCCCGCTTTTGACACAGGAATTTAAAAACGCTAATATCCATTCGTAATCGAAACCCTCTGGCAGTTACTGTCAGAGGGTTTTGTTTATATTTATTGGTTCGTACAAATAATTAAATAATAAATTATAAGATTGACATGTACGAATGAATATAATAAGCTTTCTGTAAAAGCGCTTACAAACTTAATTGACATCCTTTCAGTGATCGTATCATAGATACATAGATTGGCTGTAGTGCTTTTCATTTTTATCAGAAAGGAATGGTCTGTCTAAAAACACGGCAGTCATTCAAACGGATATCATCGAAGGAACGATTAATAAAAATATATACGGACATTTCGCAGAGCACTTGGGAAGAGGAATATACGAGGGCATTTGGGTCGGGGAGGATTCCCGTATTCCGAATATAGAGGGGATCAGGGCAGACGTGGCACAAGCCCTGAAGAAGCTTAACATTCCCGTTCTCAGGTAGCCGGGCGGCTGTTTTGCAGATGAATACCACTGGGCAAACGGAGTCGGTGAACGTCAAACAATGCTTAACACCCATTGGGGCGGCACGATTGATTCTAATGAATTCGGCACACACGAATTTATGAGGCTGTGCGAGCTGCTCGGCTGCGAGCCGTATATCGCCGGGAACGTCGGCAGCGGAACGGTTAAGGAAATGTCCGATTGGGTTGAGTATATGACATTTGAGGTGGGCACTCCGATGTCCGATTGGAGAAAGGAAAACGGACGGGAAAAACCGTGGAAGCTGAAATATTTCGGCATAGGGAATGAAAACTGGGGCTGCGGCGGAAATATGCATCCCGAGTATTATGCTGATCTCTACCGCAATTTTCAAACCTATGTCCGCAATTACAGCGGAAATGAAGTCTTTAAGATTGCAGGCAGCGCAAACGTCGATGATTACCGCTGGACAGAAATCTTAATGAAAAAAGCTGCTGATCTTATGGATGGGCTGAGCCTGCATTATTACACGATCCCGGGAGACTTTTGGAAGGGAAAAGGCTCCGCGACGGAGTTTTCAGAAGATGAATGGTTCATCACGATGAAAAAAGCGGCGCATATGGATGAGCTGATTACAAGACACAGCTGCATTATGGACCAGTACGACCCGGATAAGCGGGTCGGACTGATTATTGACGAATGGGGTACATGGCTTGATCCTGAGCCCGGCACGAATCCAGGTTTTCTGTACCAGCAAAATACGATCCGCGACGCGCTCGTCGCCGCCTCTCACTTTCACATTTTCCATCAGCATGCAAGCCGCGTACAGATGGCCAACATCGCGCAAACGGTAAACGTGCTTCAGGCGATGATTCTGACAGAAGGGAAGAACATGCTGTTAACGCCGACATATCATGTGTTTGATATGTTTAAAGTCCATCAGGACGCTTTCCTTTTAGCTGCAGAAACAAAAGCGGCCCGATACGAGTGGAAAGACGGGCAGCTGCCTCAAGTCAGCATTTCAGCGTCAAAAAATAAAGCCGGTGACATTCATATCAGCATTTGCAATATCGATCATCTGAAAAAGGCCGATGTGAAGATTGAGTTGAGGGGGATGTCAAAGAGAGGGAATCCTTCTGGAACCATCTTGCATACCGATAAAATGAATGCCAGCAACACATTCAGCAGCCCGGAGAACGTCAAACCGAAACCGTTTGCCGGATTTACAGTTCAAGACGGAAAGCTGAATGCGGAACTCCCTCCGATGGCAGTTGTTTTACTTACGCTGCCGGCATCAAAATAACAAGGTTTGAACACCTGCACAGAGGTTATAATACACTATATAAATCAGATTATTTCCGGCAGAATCAGGGGAAGATAATTTATAAGCATTAAATTAGCATGAACGAATGGAAGATGCTATACTAAAAATCATCATTTGACAATTGGAGGAATAAACTAATGGCTATCGTAAAAGCAACTGATCAATCGTTCTCAGCTGAAACAAGTGAAGGTGTCGTATTAGCTGATTTCTGGGCTCCATGGTGCGGACCTTGTAAAATGATTGCACCTGTTCTTGAAGAGCTTGATCAAGAAATGGGCGATAAAGTAAAAATCGTAAAAATCGACGTAGATGAAAACCAAGAGACAGCGGGTAAATACGGAGTAATGAGCATCCCGACACTTCTCGTCTTAAAAGACGGAGAAGTTGTTGAAACTTCTGTCGGCTTCAAACCAAAAGAAGCCCTTGAAGAGCTTGTAAACAAACACCTGTAAGCCGGCAGTGACATGTCCGGTGGGGCGATTCCTTTTAAGGGATCGCCTTTTTTTATCTTCCAAAAGCTGAGAATGGAGAAAAACAAATGTTCGTGATACACTGAATGAAGAGAGAACTAACGTAAGGAAGGGTAACGTATGAATAAACAACTAAAAGAAAAGCTGGCCCTCCTTCCCGATCAGCCGGGCTGTTATTTAATGAAAGACCGTCAGAAAACAGTCATTTACGTGGGGAAAGCGAAAGTGCTGAAAAACAGAGTGCGATCCTATTTCACCGGTTCTCACGATGCGAAAACCCAACGGCTTGTGACGGAAATCGAGGACTTTGAATATATCGTGACTTCCTCCAATCTTGAAGCGCTTATTTTGGAAATGAACCTGATCAAAAAGTACGATCCGAAATACAATGTCATGCTGAAAGATGACAAAACCTATCCCTTTATTAAAATCACCCATGAACGCCATCCGCGGCTTATCGTCACCCGAAATGTCAAAAAAGACAAGGGGCGCTATTTCGGCCCGTATCCGAATGTACAGGCGGCACGGGAAACAAAAAAGCTGCTGGACCGCTTATACCCGCTCAGAAAGTGTTCAAAGCTGCCGGACCGCGTCTGTCTGTATTACCATCTCGGGCAATGCCTGGCGCCTTGTGTAGAGGATATTTCTGAGGAGACAAACCGTGAGCTTGTCGAAGACATCACCCGATTTTTAAAGGGCGGATATAACGAAGTCAAAAAAGAACTGCAGGCGAAAATGACAGAGGCCGCGGAAAAGCTGGAATTTGAACGGGCTAAAGAATTCCGCGACCAGCTCGCCCACATCGAATCAACGATGGAAAAGCAAAAAATGACGATGAACGACCTTGTGGACCGCGATGTGTTTGCTTATGCGTACGATAAAGGCTGGATGTGCGTCCAAGTCTTTTTCATACGGCAAGGAAAGCTGATTGAACGGGACGTCAGCATGTTTCCGATGTATCAGGAAGACGACGAAGAATTTCTCACCTTTATCGGCCAGTTTTACTCTAAAAACAATCACTTTCTGCCCAAGGAAATTTTAGTGCCGGACAGCGTTGACCAAAACATGATTGAGCAGCTCCTGGACACAAACGTGCATCAGCCGAAAAAAGGCCCGAAAAAAGAACTGCTCATGCTTGCCCATAAAAATGCGAAAATCGCGTTGCGCGAAAAGTTCTCCTTAATCGAGCGGGATGAGGAACGGTCAATCGGAGCGGCCGAACGCCTGGGAGAAGCCCTGAACATTTATACGCCGCACAGAATTGAAGCATTTGACAACTCCAACATCCAAGGGACAAACCCTGTGTCGGCTATGATTGTGTTTATTGACGGAAAGCCGAATAAAAAGGAATACCGCAAATATAAAATTAAAACCGTTACAGGGCCTGACGATTACGGTTCAATGAGGGAAGTCGTCAGAAGAAGATATACGAGAGTGCTCCGCGAAAACCTTCCGCTGCCGGATTTAATCATCATTGACGGCGGAAAAGGACAGATCAACGCGGCTCGTGACGTGCTGGAAAATGAGCTCGGTTTGGATGTGCCGATAGCGGGCTTGGCGAAGGACGATAAACACCGCACGTCCAACCTTTTGATCGGCGACCCGCTTGAGCCGGTATTTCTGGAGCGGAACAGCCAGGAATTTTATTTGCTCCAGCGCATACAGGATGAAGTACACCGCTTTGCCATCAGCTTTCACAGACAGATTCGCGGAAAAAGCGCCTTTCAATCCGTTTTGGATGATATACCCGGAATCGGCGAAAAACGCAAAAAGATGCTCCTGAAGCATTTCGGCTCTGTCAAAAAAATGAAGGAAGCAAGCCCTGATGACATTAAGAAAGCGGGCGTCCCCGCCGCGGCGGCACAGCTCCTGTTTGAGAAGCTGCAAAAATAGTATTGTACTTAACTGAAAAATCTGCTAGAATGTGAACTAATTTCATAAGATCGTGTTATATGGTGAAGATAGAGGTGCGAACTTCAATAGTAAGCCTTTGGAGAATGATGGATTCTGCGAAAAGGGCTGAAAGGGGAGCGTCGCCGAAGCGAATAACATCCCATCGGTGTCATTTGCTGGCCTTGCATTAAATAAATGTAAGGCTGTCAAGAAATCATTTTCTTGGAGGGCTATCTCGTTGTTCATAATCATTCGTGATGATATGAAAAAAGCAATGAGAGCGAATCCTCTCATTGCTTTTTTTATTGGACAAAGCGCTCTTTCTCCTCACCCGCACGAACCAAAATGTAAAGGGTGGTCTAATATGGGTCTTATCGTACAAAAATTCGGAGGTACTTCCGTCGGCTCTGCCGAAAAAATTCAAAATGCCGCAAATCGCGCCATTGCAGAAAAGCAAAAAGGCCATGATGTCGTAGTTGTCGTCTCGGCAATGGGCAAATCAACAGACGCACTGGTCAATCTGGCGGAGGAAATCACCAGCGAGCCGAATAAACGCGAAATGGATATGCTTCTGTCTACGGGAGAGCAGATTACAATTTCGCTGCTTGCCATGGCGCTTCAGGACAAAGGCTATGACGCCGTCTCCTATACAGGCGGGCAGGCGGGCATTCGCACCGAAGCCGTCCACGGCAGCGCCAGAATCACGGATATAGATGTCACCGCGATTCAAGCGCGGCTGGAAGAAGGAAAAATCACAGTCGTCGCAGGCTTTCAGGGCGTGACAGAAGACGGCGGAATCACGACGCTCGGACGGGGCGGGTCAGATACAACGGCCGTCGCCCTTGCCGCTGCCTTACAAGCGGATAAATGCGACATCTATACCGACGTTCCCGGTGTTTTTACGACAGATCCGCGTTATGTCCGGTCAGCGAGAAAACTGGCGGGGATTTCATACGATGAAATGCTGGAGCTTGCAAATCTGGGGGCCGGCGTTCTTCATCCAAGAGCGGTTGAATTCGCGAAAAATTATCAAGTGCCTTTGGAAGTGCGGTCAAGTACGGAACCTGAAGCCGGAACATTAATCGAGGAGGAATCATCAATGGAGCAGAATTTAATCGTCAGAGGAATCGCATTTGAAGATCAGATTACAAGGGTGTCCGTTTCAGGCCTCACTAGCGGACTGACAACACTTTCTACTATCTTTACGACACTTGCGAAACGAAACATCAATGTCGACATCATTATTCAATTACAGGCTGGCGACGGCGATACGGGCATTTCCTTTTCTGTCAAAACAGAAGATGCCGCGCAAACGGTCGCGGTGCTTGAAGAATATAAAGACGCGCTTGATTATGAAAAAATTGAAACGGAAAGCAAATTAGCGAAAGTATCCATTGTCGGCTCCGGCATGGTGTCAAATCCGGGAGTGGCTGCAGAAATGTTTGCCGTACTGGCTGAAAAAAATGTACAAGTGAAAATGGTCAGCACATCTGAAATTAAAGTATCAACGGTTGTCAGCGAAAATGATATGGTAAAAGCGGTCGAAGCGCTTCACGATGCATTTGAGCTCTCTAAGCAGCCGTCTGCCGTATAAAAAAGGCAGGCAAAAAGGCGGGACTGGCAGTCACCGCCTTTTTCATTTACACCGGATCTTTCATATCCCATTTAACCGTCAGAACGACTTTATCGGCTCTTTTCTTTACTTGTTCATAAGATTCTGCAATCTGATCATTCATCAATTGAATCTGTTCGGCAATAAAACCGGCTTCAAGCTGGAAACACGGCTCTTTTTGATGTTTAAGCCTGCTGGATACGAGCGGGCCCTCCAGTTCGAATTCAAGCTCCTGTTTTTTTGTGCCGGCGTTTGTAAGGGTTCCCCATCCGGCTTTTTCAAAGAAGGCGGGGATTTCTTCCCATGATTGAAGAGGAAATTTGCGGGCGAGGCGTTTGCCTGCCCAATACATCATGGATGAATGATCCGGGCCGAGTATATCCGGAAGCACGATTTCCCGGATCAATTCGTAGCCGTATGCGCTGACGTCAAGTTCAGATAAGGTTTCCAAAGCTGCTTCATAATTATTCTTCATATATGTATTCCCCTCTTTCCTTCGTTTATTATAGCTTAAACAGGGGGGAGGATTACAGGATGATCCTTTAAAACTCGTGAAAAAATGTGAGAATGATATTGCAGGAAAATAAAATTTTCCTGTCAAATGTTCAATTCGGAAAATTATAATTTATGTACACGTTTTCTTGACGCCCTTTTGAGGGAGGAGTAAAATGAAATTGTCAATAAATTTTAATAAAGTGCTTACAATTGAAACGAAGTGGGGGCAGAGATTTTAGTACTTTTCGCACTTAAATCAAACAGGGGGTAAAGTAATGTCTGGGAACAGAGAGTTTTATTTTCGAAGATTGCATTCCTTGCTTGGCGTCATTCCGGTCGGCATCTTTTTAATTCAGCATTTAGTCGTCAACCAGTTTGCTGCAAGGGGAGCAGATGCGTTTAATAAGGCGGCCGGCTTTATGGACAGTCTGCCGTTCAGGTACGCCTTAGAAATTTTTATTATTTTCTTACCTTTAATTTATCATGCGGTTTACGGTGTGTACATAGCATTTACTGCGAAAAACAACGCTGGCCATTACAGTTATTTCAGAAACTGGATGTTCGTGCTTCAGCGTGTCACTGGTATTCTCACCCTTATTTTCGTCAGCTGGCATGTATGGCAGACTCGGATTGCCGCACAAATGGGCGCGGAAGTCAATTTTGACATGATGGCGAATATTTTAAGCTCGCCCGTCATGCTGGGCTTTTACATTGTAGGCGTTTTATCGGTGATTTTTCACTTTTCAAACGGCTTATGGTCTTTTGCGGTCACATGGGGAATCACTGTCACGCCGCGTTCTCAAAGAATTTCGACTTACGTGACGCTGATTATATTTTTAGCGCTTTCATACGTGGGTCTAAAAGCGATTTTTGCATTTGTGTAAGAGAACTAGATTACTAGAGGGAGAGGGGCTATCATGAGTCAATCAAGCATTATCGTAGTCGGCGGGGGTCTTGCCGGCCTCATGGCGACAATAAAAGCAGCGGAATCGGGCACAGCCGTTAAACTGTTTTCAATCGTTCCGGTAAAACGGTCTCATTCGGTCTGCGCACAAGGCGGCATAAACGGAGCGGTCAACACAAAAGGGGAAGGCGACTCTCCGTTTGAGCATTTTGATGACACGGTATACGGAGGAGACTTTTTAGCGAACCAGCCTCCTGTAAAAGCGATGTGTGAAGCGGCGCCGTCCATTATCCACTTATTGGACCGCATGGGGGTTATGTTTAACAGAACGCCGGAAGGTTTGCTTGACTTCCGCCGTTTCGGGGGTACACAGCATCACAGAACCGCTTATGCGGGAGCGACAACAGGACAGCAGCTTCTGTACGCGCTGGACGAGCAGGTGCGCAGATATGAAGTTGCGGGTCTCGTCACGAAATATGAAGGCTGGGAATTCCTTGGCGCCGTTCTTGATGACGACAGAACGTGCCGCGGCATCGTAGCCCAAAATCTGACCAATATGCAAATTGAGTCATTCCGTTCTGACGCCGTCATCATGGCGACCGGAGGACCAGGAATCGTGTTCGGAAAATCAACAAACAGCATGATCAATACAGGTTCTGCTGCATCTATCGTCTATCAGCAGGGAGCATACTACGCTAACGGCGAATTTATCCAAATTCACCCGACGGCAATCCCGGGCGACGATAAACTGCGTCTGATGAGTGAATCTGCGCGCGGTGAGGGCGGAAGAGTATGGACATATAAAGACGGAAAACCTTGGTATTTCCTTGAAGAAAAATATCCGGCTTACGGAAACCTCGTGCCGCGGGATATTGCGACACGCGAAATCTTTGATGTGTGCGTCAATCAAAAGCTCGGCATTAACGGCGAAAACATGGTCTATCTTGATCTTTCTCACAAAGATCCGAAAGAGCTTGATGTTAAGCTTGGCGGCATTATTGAAATCTATGAAAAATTCATGGGTGACGACCCGCGCAAGCTTCCGATGAAAATCTTCCCTGCAGTCCACTATTCAATGGGCGGTCTGTGGGTCGATTACGATCAGATGACAAGCATCCGCGGACTGTTTGCAGCCGGTGAATGTGATTATTCAATGCACGGAGGAAACCGTTTAGGGGCAAACTCTCTGCTTTCCGCTATCTACGGGGGAATGGTTGCCGGGCCGAATGCGGTGAAATATGTATCAGGTCTCGAATCATCCGCAGAGGATATGTCTTCAGCCCTATTTGACGCCCATGTGAAAAAAGAGGAAGAAAAATGGGCTGATATTATGAAAATGGACGGCAATGAAAATGCCTACGTGCTGCACCGCGAGCTTGGGGAATGGATGACGGCCAACGTGACGGTGGTCCGCCATAATGACAAGCTGCTGAAAACAGACGATAAAATCCAAGAGTTAATGGAACGGTATAAGAAAATCAATATCAATGATACGACAAAATGGAGCAACCAAGGTGCCATGTTCACGCGCCAGTTCTCTAATATGCTCCAGCTTGCCCGTGTCATCACACTCGGTGCATACAACCGAAACGAAAGCAGGGGAGCGCATTATAAACCTGATTTCCCTGAACGTAACGATGAGGAGTTCCTTAAAACGACGATGGCAAAACATGCCGGTGCGTTTGAAGCACCGGAGTTTCACTATCAGGATGTCGACGTTTCATTGATTGCGCCCCGCAAACGCGATTATTCGAAGAAGAAGGTGGCGAAATAATCATGAGTGAGAAAAAGATACGGTTTATCATCACACGCCAGGATACGCCAGAAAGCACGCCATATGATGAAGAATTTGAAATCAATTACCGTCCGAATCTGAACGTCATTTCTGCGCTGATGGAAATCCGCAGAAACCCTGTCAACGCAAAAGGGGAAAAGACAACTCCCGTGACGTGGGACATGAACTGTCTTGAAGAAGTATGCGGCGCATGCTCCATGGTAATCAACGGAAAACCGCGCCAATCATGTACGGCGCTTGTCGATAAGCTGGAACAGCCGATCCGCCTGAAACCGATGAAAACATTCCCGGTCGTCCGTGACCTGCAGGTTGACCGCAGCAGAATGTTCGATTCACTGAAAAAAGTCAAAGCATGGGTGCCGATTGACGGGACTTACGATTTGGGCCCGGGACCGAGAATGCCGGAAAAACGCCGCCAATGGGCATATGAATTGTCGAAATGTATGACCTGCGGCGTTTGTCTGGAAGCCTGCCCTAACGTCAACAGCAAATCTAAATTCATGGGGCCTGCTCCAATGTCGCAAGTGCGTCTCTTTAACGCTCATCCGACGGGAGCAATGAACAAGTCCGAACGTTTAGAAGCCTTAATGACAGAAGGCGGTCTCGGGGACTGCGGAAATTCACAAAACTGTGTCCAATCCTGCCCGAAAGGCATTCCGCTCACGACTTCAATCGCTGCGTTAAACAGAGATACCAATTTACAAGCATTCCGCAATTTCTTCGGAAGCGACAGAGTATAAGAAAGAGAAAAAAGAGCCTCTTCCGCACGGGAGAGGTTTTTTTATAAGGAGCTGAAGGTAATGAAACAACCACAGTATATTGATGTGCCGTTTGAAGAATGGAGAAAATCGTTCTCGTTTTTTACCGAAGTCTCGGTGCGTTTTTCGGAAACGGATATGTTTGGCCACATGAATAATGTAACCCCTTTCACTTATTTTGAAGAAGCGCGGATTGCATACTTTAAACAGCGCGGCATCACGGCGCAGAATACGGAAACGATGACCGTCGTCGCTAGCCAGCAATGTGATTATATGCGTCAAGTGATGCCGTATGAAAATCTGCGGATCTATGTCAAAACAAGCGCGGCCGGAAATGCGTCCGTCACCCTTCATTATCTAGGAGAAAATGAAGACGGTCTGCCATGCTTTACCGGTTCCGTCGTAATGGTCCAAGTGTCAAAAAAAAGCGGCAAAGCCGTCAGTTGGACGGAGGAAGAGAAAGGAATGCTGCTCTCCTGAACGAATAACTATTTCTCTTAGAGACGTCACCTCCAATGCGCTCCTTACATATGATATCTTGACTATATAAACCCATTCGTTTAGATTCGCTCTCACCTTAGCAAGGAGGGTTACAATACTTGAAGGAGAAAGAATTTCAATCAAAGCCGCTGCTAACAAAAAGAGAAAGAGAAGTATTCGAATTGCTCGTTCAAGACAAGACAACAAAGGAGATTGCAAGCGAGCTGTTTATCAGTGAAAAAACTGTACGGAATCACATTTCAAATGCCATGCAGAAATTGGGTGTGAAAGGGCGTTCGCAAGCTGTTGTCGAGCTTCTTAGAATGGGTGAGCTAGAGCTCTGATTCTTGCCGGTTTTCCTTCTTTACGAGAAGGAGCCGGTTATTTGTTTTGCATCGGATTACGTATATAAGATCCTCACTCTTCCTTTTTCTCCGTCAGTCTTGCATTTTCTTAAAAAAAGAAGGAAAATAGACACGGAGCACATAAGCCCAGAAAGATCCTTGAGTGAGGGATGGACAAATGACATCAAAATCAGTAGAGCATGTTGCGGATATCGAAAAATCACTCCGCCATATCGCTGCAATCATTAAACAAAAAGGAAGAGAAATCCTTAACCAATATGCAATTACACCGCCGCAATTCGTGGGCCTTCAATGGCTGTACGAGTTGGGGGATATGACAATAGGCGAATTATCAGGCAAAATGTATTTGGCTTGCAGCACGACGACGGATCTGATTGACCGCATGGAAAAAAATAAGCTTGTCGAGCGGGTGAAAGACCCGGCTGACAGACGTGTCGTCAGAATTCATCTTCTCGCTGAAGGAGAACGCATTATTCAAGAAGTGATTTTGGAAAGGCAGGCCTATTTGCGGGATATGTTCGAAACATTTTCCGACGAGGAAATAGCCGTTTTCGAAAAATCATTATTGAAACTGAAGCATGAAATGAAAAGAAAATGAGGCGATTTTGTTGGAACAGCCGATAGGAGTCATTGATTCCGGGGTTGGCGGGTTAACCGTTGCAAAGGAAATCATGAGACAGCTACCGAAGGAAAATATCATCTATGTGGGAGACACGAAACGCTGCCCATACGGCCCGCGTCCTGAACGGGAAGTGCTTCAATATACGTGGGAAATGACCAATTACCTGCTGGAGAACCATCACATAAAAATGCTCGTGATCGCCTGCAATACGGCGACGGCCATCGCATTGGAAGATATTCAGGCAAAAACGAATATTCCGGTTGTCGGTGTGATTCAGCCGGGGGCGAGAACGGCGATAAAGGTGACGAAAAATCAGCATATCGGCGTCATCGGCACTGTAAATACGATCAAAAGCGGAGCTTATGAACAGGCGCTGCTCGGATTAAACGCCGGGCTTCACGTTGTAAATACGGCTTGTCCGCTGCTTGTGCCGTTTGTGGAAAGCGGGCGGTTTCTTAATGAAACAGCGGAGGAAGCAGTTGAAGCATCGCTGTATCCGCTGAAGGGGACATCGATCGACACCTTGATTTTGGGGTGCACGCATTATCCGATTTTGAAAGAGCCGATCCAAAGCTATATGGGAGAGCATGTGAAGATCATTTCCTCCGGTGACGAAACAGCGAGGGAAGTCAGCACCATTCTTTCATATAAAGGCTTGTTAAACCAATCGGAAAATATGCCGGAGCATCAATTTCTCACAACGGGAGAGCGAAACCGATTCGCGAAAATTGCTGAAGACTGGTTCGGCCATGAAATCGGTCATGTCAAGTGCATTTCTCTCCAAAAGCCGGTCAGAAAATAAATCACAAAACCCGCCGTAAAAAGCGGGTTTTTTTGCGCTTCCCGGAAAATCTCGGTCTATTTCCTGAAAGGGACTCGTATACATCATAGTACAAACAGCCTTAGGAGGGAAAAGTATGCTGAAAAAAGGACCTGCAGTCGTTGCTGCAACATGTCTTACTTCGGCTTTTGTTTTATCAGGATGCGGCTTGTTTCAACCCGATAAAACAGCCGGGGAGATTGATCCGCCTCAAGATGTTTCATACGTAAAGGATGAAGCGGGTATTCAGGCAAAAACGAAGCAATTAGAAAAAAACAGCACCTCTAAAGCCGAGCAGCCAGCGAATACGGTGATGAGAGAGCTGTATTTGATTGATAAAAACGGCTACGTCGCGGCACAGACGCTGCCTCTTCCGAATAGCGAAGGAAGCGCGAAGCAGGCGCTTGAGTATCTGGTGCAGGGCGGACCTGTATCGGAAATTCTCCCGAATGGCTTCAGAGCCGTGCTTCCCGCCGATACGACGGTTAACGTTGACATTAAAAAAGACGGCACCGCAGTCGCCGATTTCTCTAAAGAATTTAAAAACTATAAAAAAGAAGATGAGCAAAAAATTCTTCAATCCGTTACATGGACGCTCACTCAATTCAGCTCAATAGACAAAGTCCAGCTCAGGATCAACGGACACGAGCTGAAAGAAATGCCTGTGGGCGGCACCCCGATTACAGGCGATTTAAGCAGAAAAGACGGGATTAATATTGAAACGGCCGGTGTTAACGATCTGACGGATACGCATCCTCTTACTGTCTATTACTTGGCGGAAACAGAGAACAGCGAGTATTACGTGCCTGTCACAAAGCGGATTGAGAATTCGGAAACAACTGACATCACCGCAGCCATAGAACAACTGGCAAACGGGCCGGGCAAAGCAAGCGGGCTGCTGACTGATTTCAATAATGATGTCAAGCTGCTCAGCAAGCCGAAAGTAAAAGACGGCCAGGTCACATTGGATTTTAACAGCTCAATTTACGGAAGCGCAGATGAAAAAACAAAAATGGTGTCCTCAGGCGTGCTGGACAGCATTGTACTGACATTAACGGAGCAGCCGTCGGTAAAAAGTGTTTCTATAAAAGTAAACGGAAAATCAGAACTTGTGAATGAAAAAGGAGAATCCCTTTCAAAACCTGTTTCGAGACCGTCGCAAGTGAATACGGGTAGTTTTTAATTTGGGATTTTTGATATACTAGTAAAAAAGAGGTTAGCGTTCCGGCTGCCTCTTTCTTTATTCATCATCCGGAACAAAAAGGTTTATGTACATATAATCGGAGGTAAAATATGAGACACGACGGAAGACAGCACGATGAGCTGCGCCCCATCACATTTGATTTGGATTTTATCACTCACCCGGAAGGCTCTGTTTTAATTACGGCGGGGAATACGAAGGTCATCTGTAATGCATCAGTGGAGGACCGGGTGCCGCCATTTTTACGGGGAGGGGGAAAAGGCTGGATTACAGCAGAATACAGCATGCTCCCGCGCGCAACAAATCAAAGAACGATAAGAGAATCCTCAAAAGGAAAAGTGTCAGGCAGAACGATGGAAATTCAGCGTCTGATCGGGCGTGCGCTTCGGGCTGTTGTTGATTTGGAGAAGCTCGGCGAACGGACGATCTGGATTGACTGCGACGTCATTCAAGCTGACGGCGGCACAAGAACCGCCTCCATTACCGGCGCATTTCTGGCAATGGCCATTGCTATCGGCAAACTCGTAAAAACCGGCGTCATCAAAACGTCTCCGGTGACAGATTATCTTGCGGCCATATCTGTCGGAATAGATAAAGAGCAGGGGCTTCTTTTGGACTTAAATTATGAAGAAGACTCTGCGGCCGAAGTTGACATGAATATCATTATGACGGGAAGCGGCCGTTTTGTGGAGCTTCAGGGAACGGGAGAAGAAGCCACCTTCTCACGCGAGGATTTAAACGGGCTTTTAAGCCTTGCGGAAGAAGGAATCCAAACACTCATTCAAAAGCAAAAAGAAGTGCTGGGAGATTCACTGCCTGAACTGAAATAACGATAGAAAGGCTTGATCAGCGTGAAAGAAGCAATTATTGCGACACACAATCCTGGAAAAGTAAAAGAATTTAAAGAAATTCTGGAACCGAAAGGCTACAGCGTCTACTCATTGGCGGAGATCGGATTTACGGAAGACATAGAAGAAACCGGACAAACCTTTGAAGAAAACGCCATTTTAAAAGCAGAGGCCGTCGCCAAAGCCGTAAACAAAATGGTCATTGCAGATGACTCAGGTTTATCGGTAGACAATCTGGGCGGCAGACCGGGTGTATACTCCGCCCGTTATGCCGGGGAATCAAAAGACGACACGGCAAATATAGAAAAGGTGCTTTCGGAATTAAAAGGCATAGAAAAAGAGCAGCGCACCGCCCGTTTCCGCTGCGCGCTTGCCGTCAGCAGACCGGGACAGGAAACAAAAACGGTCGAAGGGCATGTTGAAGGGTATATCGCAAAAGAGCCTGCCGGAAACAACGGTTTTGGCTATGATCCCATCTTTATTGTAAAGGATAAAGATAAAACGATGGCTCAGCTGACAAGCGCCGAAAAAAACAAAATCAGCCACAGAGCTGACGCGCTCAAAAAACTGTCAAAACTGCTGGATGCGTAAGAGGGGGACGTTTTGCTATGAAAGTCTTGATCATAAGCGACAGCCACGGGCTAGAGGACGAGCTGAGCGCAATTGCCAAGCGGCATGAGGCTGATGTTGACCTTATGATTCATTGCGGTGATTCAGAGCTCCGTGCCGCACATCCGGCGCTCAAACCGTATAACACAGTAAAGGGAAATTGTGATATTGGCGGCGGGTTTAAGGACGAGCTCCTTCTATCCGCAGGCTCAAGAAAAATCCTCGTTGTTCACGGACATCTTCACGGCATTAAACAGTCTCTTTTAACTGTTTTCTACCGGGCGGAAGAGCTGGGAGCGGATATCGTCTGCTTCGGCCATTCACACATCGCCGGCAGTGAAATGCTGCGCGGCAAGCTTTTGATCAACCCGGGCAGCATCCGCCTGCCGAGAGTGCGAAATGTCAAGAGCTATGCCATTCTTACCTTGGCAAATGATGAAGCGATCGTAACCTTTTATGATGAAACAGGACAGGAAATCAGCAGCTTGGAAAATAAAATCAGCTTTTAATGTGATCATGAGGAAGAATCATTTCTTCCTCATGAAAAAGTTTCTAAAAATCATTGACTTATCTTTTGAACCTGTATATAATAAATCTTGTCGCTGATACATAAAGTAAAAGCTGTCCCAGTAGCTCAGCTGGATAGAGCAACGGCCTTCTAAGCCGTCGGTCGGGAGTTCGAATCTCTCCTGGGACGTACGAAAAAAGAGCTGGTGAAATCAGAGTGAAAACTGATAGCGCTGGCCTTTTTATCGATTAACCTTTCTTTTTATATGTTGTAACTTCGTTAAAATCATGCTAAAATGAGTAACGGAATTGTATTATTTTCATGTCCCAGTAGCTCAGCTGGATAGAGCAACGGCCTTCTAAGCCGTCGGTCGGGAGTTCGAATCTCTCCTGGGACGTATGAGAAAAACCTCAAACCTATGACTGGGTTTGAGGTTTTTTGTGTTGGTCCGGTCTAATTAAAATGAAATTACTGCTTTTTAATGTTTTTCTCATAAATCATTAAAAGTTTTTTTGTGTTGAATACTTTTTAATTCGTTTATTTTAAAAAATATGAAACAAATGATTCGTATTTAATGCAACAAATGTAAAATATTTTTTGAATATATGAAACTTAATTAAATATTTACCGTAATAAATATATGTAAAATGACCTTAAGGCGGCCTTAGGTGATAGAATTATGTATTTCTATTATTCATATGATAGAAAGACGCGGGAGGAATATACGGTTGAAGTACGCATTTGCATATAAAGATAACAATATAGAAACGATTTTTTGCGGAAAAGAAGAGCTGTTTGAAGAACTTAAACAATTTTTAATCACTCAATGCCATTTAAGCATTATAGAAGTTTCGAGAGATGACTATTATATGGAGCAGGAAGTCAATCGATGGAATGACAGATATACATTGTAAACACCGGACAGAGATATAAAAACCGGCCTTATTCGGCCGGTATCCGTTATCTGAATCCGCCCGGGGCGCTGAAGCCCCCGGTATGTGCACCGCTGAAGCCCGCAGCATGTGCGCCGCTAAAACCTCCCGCAGATATGCCGGGATGCCCGACGCTGCCGACGGTTCCCGCAATATCACTCAAAGCCGGGTAAGGGGCGTATTGCTGTGTGCTGTATCCGTATCCCGGTGTGCTTTGCAGCGGCTGATGCCCATAGCCGTATGCGGGGTATCCTCCATACTGGTAAGGAGAATAAGGATATGTCTGCGTCGGTGCTGAGGGATAATAAGCCTGGGGCGGCAGGACCGGTAAAGGCGGAAATCCGGGAGGCAGGCCTTGCATGCCTGATAACATCTTATTCATTACATCACTCATTTCTTCACAAGATAAGAACAGTGTATGCTTATATCTCTGTAAAGAGCCTGTATCATTCGAACGGATGATCTTACAAGCCGTACAGCAGGCTTTGAGAAAAATATGTAATAAAATGTGACATGTTCGTATGAAGGCGGAAAGCTTTCGTGTAATCTTAGGAGATTAACAAAAAAATTATAAAAACTTTTAACAGTTACAGATCCTTTTAAATCAACAATGAAAGCGTATACAAAATAGATTGATTAATCTAAATTGTCTAATAATTATAAAAATGATGTTGACACTGCATTCAAACGGGCGTAATATGAGTTCAAACAAAAATAAACAAATGATTCACGCTAAAAAGAAAACTCATAAAACACTGAAAAAACAAGGGCCTTTTCGAGTGAAGAGAGCTGCAATAATAAAAAGCGCAGATGAGGATAAGTAGCTTTGCTGAAGTTTTTCACAGAGAGCCGGGAACGCTGAGAACCGGCAAAACAACTCAAAGTGAACTCGCCTCAGAGTGCCGGTCTGAAATGTAAAGAGTAGGACTCGGCCGAGTGAACTGTCATGTTTACTCGTTATCAAAACGGATAGAAATTATCCATGAGACGGTCGGTAAAAGACCGTAAACAAGGGTGGTACCGCGGAAAGTAAAGCCTTTTCGCCCCTTTTGGCTATCGCATAAAATGCTTGGCTGAATGTGGGTGAGAAGGCTTTTTTGTTTGCGACAGCTGACGAGGCGTTATGAATTCATTTTTAGACATAGAAAAGGAGGAAATGAAATGGGAACAAATGTACAGGCGGATGCGTCTGCCGAATGTACAAAGACAATGAACGGGGCATTAATGCTGATTGAGTCATTAAAGAAAGAAAATGTCGAGATGATTTTCGGCTATCCCGGAGGAGCCGTTCTTCCGATTTACGATAAGCTGTATCACTCAGGAATGGTCCACATTCTTCCCCGCCACGAGCAAGGCGCGATTCATGCGGCTGAAGGCTATGCGAGGGTATCGGGCAAACCCGGAGTCGTAATCGCCACTTCGGGGCCTGGCGCGACAAACTTAGTGACGGGGCTTGCGGACGCGATGATTGATTCTTTGCCGCTCGTTGTATTTACCGGGCAGGTGGCCACTTCGGTGATCGGCAGTGACGCCTTTCAGGAAGCTGATATTTTAGGGATTACAATGCCGATTACAAAGCATAGCTATCAGGTTCGCCATCCGGAAGATATTCCGCGAATCATAAAAGAGGCCTTTCATATAGCGACGACGGGCAGACCGGGTCCTGTATTAATAGATATTCCAAAGGATGTAGCATCCTTTGAAGGTGAATTCAGATATGATCACGAGGTGAATCTGCCGGGCTATCAGCCGGTAAAAGAGCCTAACTACCTGCAGATCCGTAAGCTCGTAGAGGCTGTAAGCAGTGCGAAAAAACCGGTTATTTTAGCCGGTGCGGGCGTTTTGCACGGTAAAGCTTCAGAATATTTAAAAAATTATGCCGAGCAGCAGCAAATCCCTGTAGCGCATACACTTCTCGGTCTTGGCGGCTTCCCTGCCGACCATCCGCTCTTTTTGGGAATGGCGGGAATGCACGGCACATATACTGCCAATATGGCGCTTTATCACTGTGATCTTCTCATCAGCATCGGCGCACGCTTTGACGATCGTGTTACCGGAAATCTGAAGCATTTCGCAAAATCTGCCAAAGTGGCTCATATCGATATTGATCCGGCAGAAATCGGGAAAATTATCGAAACGCAAATTCCGGTCGTCGGTGACAGTAAAATCGTTCTTCAGGAATTAATGAAGCAAAACGGAAAACCAGGGCAGTCGGATGAATGGAAGCGGCAGCTGGCGAAGTGGAAGGAAGAGTATCCGCTTTGGTATACAGAGAACAGAGAAGAGGGCTTTAAACCCCAAAAACTGATTGAGTATATTCACCAATTCACAAACGGTGAGGCGATTGTAGTGACAGACGTCGGCCAGCACCAAATGTGGGCCGCTCAATTTTATCCTTTCCAAAAGGCGGATAGGTGGATCACATCAGGAGGCCTCGGCACGATGGGCTTCGGTCTGCCGGCAGCCATAGGAGCACAGCTGGCCGATAGAAACGCTGCGGTTGTCGCTGTTTTAGGAGACGGCGGCTTCCAAATGACCCTGCAGGAATTAGATGTCATCAGGCAGCTGAATCTTCCGGTGAAAGTGATCATCTTAAACAACGAATGTCTGGGCATGGTAAGGCAGTGGCAGGAAATTTTTTACGAAGAGCGCTATTCTGAATCAAAATTCTCGGCGCAGCCTGACTTTGTGAAATTGTCAGAAGCCTATGGCATTAAAGGCATCAGAATTTCAACGGAAGAGGAAGCGAAAGAACAGCTGCAAGAAGCGTTAACATCAAAAGAGCCGGTCGTCATTGACGTTCGCGTCGCAAGAGAGGAAAAGGTATTTCCGATGATCGCGCCCGGCAAAGGACTTCATGAAATGGTGGGGGTGAAACCTTGAAACGCATTATTACATTAACGGTGGTAAACCGCTCCGGGGTATTAAACCGGATCACCGGCCTGTTTACGAAAAGACACTATAATATCGAAAGCATCACTGTCGGCCACACAGAAACCAGCGGTGTTTCAAGGATTACATTTGTCGTCCATGTGGAAGGCGAAAATGACGTTGAACAGCTGACAAAGCAGCTGAACAAACAAATTGATGTGCTGAAAGTGACTGATATTACAAACCAATCTATCGTACAGCGTGAACTGGCTCTTATTAAAGTCGTTTCAGCCCCGTCGGCAAGAACGGAAATCAATGGAATCATTGAACCGTTCAGAGCCTCCGTCGTTGATGTTTCAAGAGACAGCATCGTCGTACAGGTCACCGGCGAATCTAATAAAATTGAAGCGCTCATTGAGCTCCTTAAACCTTATGGCATTAAAGAAATCGCGAGAACAGGCACAACGGCTTTTGCGAGGGGAACCCAGCAAAAGGCGTCATCCAATAAAACAATTTCAATTGTATAACACAAACAAGGGAGAGATTAAAATGGTAAAAGTATATTATAACGGTGATATCAAAGAGAACGTATTGGCAGGCAAAAAAGTAGCGATTATCGGTTACGGTTCACAAGGGCATGCACATGCGCTGAACTTAAAAGAAAGCGGAATTGACGTAGTTGTCGGCGTCAGACAAGGTAAATCTTTTACACAGGCCCAAGAAGACGGACACAAAGTATTCTCAGTGAGAGAAGCGGCTGCACAAGCAGACATCATTATGGTTCTTCTTCCTGACGAACAGCAGCAAAAAGTATATGAAGCAGAAATTAAAGATGAACTCACTGCCGGTAAATCATTGGTATTCGCGCATGGATTTAACGTTCATTTCCATCAGATCGTACCTCCTGCCGACGTAGACGTATTCCTGGTAGCGCCTAAAGGACCGGGGCATCTTGTCAGAAGAACGTACGAGCAAGGCGCAGGGGTGCCGGCATTGTTTGCGATCTATCAAGATGTATCCGGAGAAGCGAAAGATACGGCTCTTGCATATGCGAAAGGAATCGGCGGAGCTCGCGCAGGCGTTTTAGAAACAACTTTTAAAGAAGAAACTGAAACAGATCTATTCGGTGAGCAGGCCGTTCTTTGCGGAGGGTTAACGTCACTTGTCAAAGCAGGTTTTGAAACGTTGACAGAAGCCGGCTATCAGCCGGAACTCGCATACTTTGAGTGTCTGCACGAACTGAAATTAATCGTAGACTTGATGTACGAAGAAGGATTGGCAGGCATGAGATACTCAATCTCTGATACGGCTCAGTGGGGAGATTTCGTATCAGGCCCGCGCGTAGTCGATGCGAAGGTAAAAGAATCTATGAAACAAGTATTAACTGACATTCAAAACGGCACATTCGCAAAAGAATGGATCGTAGAAAATCAAGTGAACCGCCCGCGTTTCAACGCGATCAACACAAGTGAAAATGAACATCAAATCGAAGCGGTCGGCAAAAAACTTCGTGAAATGATGCCGTTTGTCAAACAAGGCAAAAAGAAGGAAGCGGTGGTCTCCGTTGCGCAAAATTAATGTTTTCGACACGACGCTTCGTGACGGTGAACAGTCTCCCGGGGTTAACCTGAATGCCCGGGAAAAGCTGACCATAGCCAAGCAGCTTGAAAGACTCGGGGTGGATATTATTGAAGCGGGATTTCCCGCTTCATCCCGGGGAGATTTTTTAGCCGTACAGGAAATCGCAAGAACGATAAAAAATTGTTCCGTAACAGGTCTTGCCCGCTCTGTGAAAGGTGATATCGACGCAGCCTGGGAAGCGCTGAAAGACGGTGTCAGCCCGCGGATTCACGTCTTTATCGCAACCTCTGACATCCATCTGAAACATAAATTAAAGATGACGCGAGAAGAGGTTGCGGAAAAAGCGGTTGAGATGGTGAAGTATGCGAAAGAACGCTTCCCGATTGTTCAATGGTCGGCAGAAGACGCCTGCCGGACTGAGCTTTCTTTCTTGGCGGAAATAGTAGAAAAAGTCATTGATGCCGGCGCAAGCGTAATCAATCTGCCGGACACTGTCGGATATCTGACACCTGCGGAATACGGAAACATCTTTAAGTATATGAAGGAAAACGTTCCGAATATCAATCAGGTAAAGCTGTCAGCCCATTGCCACAACGATCTCGGGATGGCGGTGGCTAATTCATTGGCTGCGATTGAAAACGGAGCCGGCCAAATTGAATGCGCTATAAACGGAATCGGTGAAAGAGCCGGAAACGCGGCGCTTGAAGAAATTGCCGTGACGCTTCATGTCAGAAATGATGCCTATCAGGCTGATTCATCCCTCACGCTTCAAGAATTGAAGCGGACGAGTGATCTTGTCAGCAAACTGACGGGTATGGCTGTTCCCCGCAATAAAGCAATCGTCGGAGATAATGCCTTTGCGCATGAATCAGGTATTCACCAGGACGGCTTCCTGAAAGAAAAATCAACATACGAAATTATCTCACCCGAGCTTGTCGGCGTAACTGCAGATGCGCTTATACTCGGCAAACATTCCGGCCGCCATGCGTTCAAAGACCGCCTGAACACACTGGGATTCCAGTTTGATGCCGAAGAAATCAACAAATTCTTTACGATGTTTAAAGAGTTGACTGAGAAGAAAAAAGAAATCACTGATGATGATCTTGTTTCTCTTATTTTAAAAGAAAAAGTGACAGACAAAAAGGTCGGCTATGAATTTTTGTCTCTGCAAGTGCATTACGGCACTTCACAGGTGCCGACAGCCACTGTTTCTCTGAAAAATCAGGAAAATGAAAAGCTGATCCAAGAGGCTGCAACGGGAGCCGGAAGTGTAGAAGCCGTTTATAATACGCTCGGCCGCTGCATCGATAAAGATATTGAGCTTATGGACTACCGCATTCAATCTAACCGAAAAGGCGAAGACGCGTTAGCTCAAGTATACGTGAGAGTTACCGTAAACGGAAAGGAATCGTCAGGGCGGGGTATTGCGCATGACGTGCTGGAAGCCTCTGCGAAAGCCTATCTGAATGCTGTTAACCGGCAATTGGTTTTTGACTGTAATATAGACGGATTAAAGAGACAGACTGCGGTCGGCTCGTAATAGAAAGGAGAACGGTTCATTTGAAGAAACGGATAGCTTTGCTTCCCGGTGACGGGATCGGACCGGAAGTGGCGGAATCAGCCGCAGATGTGCTGAAAAGTGTTGCCGAACAATTCGGACATGAATTTGAATTTGAAAACGGGCTGATTGGAGGAGCGGCGATTGACGCACATCAAAACCCGCTCCCTGAGGAAACGGTTGCCCTTTGTGAAAAATCTGACGCGATCTTACTCGGCGCGGTCGGCGGGCCGAAATGGGACCAAAATCCTCCTGAGCTCAGACCTGAAAAAGGGCTGCTCGGCATCAGAAAAAAACTCGGCTTGTTTGCGAATCTGCGTCCCGTGACGGTATTTGAAAGCCTTTCTGAAGCATCTCCATTGAAAAAAGAATACATTAACGGCGTCGATTTTGTGATCGTCCGCGAACTGACGGGCGGCCTTTATTTCGGACAGCCGAGCAGACAGTATGTCAATGAAGAGGGAGAGCAGGAAGCAGTCGATACACTTTTTTATAAAAAGGAAGAAATCGAACGCGTCGTCAGAGAGGCTTTTAAAATGGCAGCCGGAAGAAAAGGAAAGGTGACGTCAGTCGATAAAGCGAACGTGCTTTCATCAAGCAGGCTGTGGCGCGAAACAGCAAATGAGATCGCGAAAGAATTTCCGGATGTGGCGCTTGAACATATGCTTGTTGATAATGCCGCGATGCAGCTGATCTATGCCCCGAATCAGTTTGATGTGATTGTGACTGAGAATATGTTCGGTGATATTTTGAGCGATGAAGCATCCATGCTTACAGGCTCGCTCGGCATGCTGCCGTCAGCCAGCTTATCAAGCTCAGGCCTTCACTTGTTTGAACCCGTGCATGGCTCGGCGCCTGATATTGCGGGTAAAGGAATGGCCAATCCGTTTGCGGCGATTTTATCGGCGGCGATGCTTTTGAGAACATCTTTCGGCCTTGAAGATGAAGCCCGGGCTGTGGAGCAGGCGGTCGGCAAGGTGCTTGCAGACGGCAAGCGGACACGAGATATAGCAAGAGGCGCTGAATATTCCGGCACTCGTGAAATCACTGAAGGAGTAAAAGCAGCATTAGCCTGCGCGAATACAAAATCGATAGTGTGACAGCTTTAAGGAAAGCGGTCTTAGTTCATAGGTAAAGGGAGGAAATAAAGATGATGCCTCGAACAATCATCGAAAAGATTTGGGATCGGCATGTAGTAAAAAGCGGTGATGGAAAACCCGATCTGCTCTATATTGATCTGCACTTAATTCATGAGGTGACGTCTCCTCAGGCATTTGAAGGATTAAGGCAAAAAAGGAGAAAGGTCAGACGGCCGCAAAATACGTTTGCGACGATGGACCACAACATTCCGACGGTCAACCGGTTTGACATCAAGGATGAAGTCGCAAAACGCCAAGTGACGGCACTAGAACGAAATTGTGAGGAGTTCGGCGTCCGCCTTGCGGATCTGCATAGTGCGGATCAGGGAATCGTCCACGTTGTCGGGCCTGAGCTTGGTCTGACTCTTCCCGGAAAAACGATCGTTTGCGGAGACAGCCATACATCGACTCACGGTGCATTCGGCGCGCTCGCATTCGGTATTGGCACAAGTGAAGTTGAGCATGTCCTTTCTACGCAGACACTTTGGCAGCAGCGGCCGAAAACACTTGAAGTCCGTGTTGACGGAACGCTTCAAAAAGGAGTGACCGCAAAGGACGTTATTTTGTCCGTTATCGGTAAATACGGGGTGAGATTCGGTACGGGATATGTCATTGAATACACCGGGGAAGTATTCAAAAACATGTCAATGGATGAACGCATGACGGTCTGCAACATGTCAATTGAAGCGGGTGCAAGAGCGGGATTGATTGCTCCTGATGATACGACGATCGAATATTGTAAAAACCGAAAATACACGCCAAAAGGCGAAGAGTTTGAAAAAGCAGCGGCAGAATGGAAAGCTTTAAGAACTGATCCGGGAGCCGTTTATGATCATTCCATCGTTTTGGACGGCAGCGAGATTTCTCCGATGGTTACGTGGGGCATTAACCCCGGCATGGTTCTCCCTGTCGATGCCAAAATACCGGCCACTGACAGCATTCAGTCAGAAGATGATCAAAAAGAGGCCATCCGCGCGTACGAATACATGGGGATTGAACCGAATCAAAAAATTGAAGACATTAAAGTCGAGCACGTTTTTATCGGCTCCTGTACCAATTCGCGTATGACAGACCTTCGCCAGGCTGCGGAAATGATCAAAGGGCAGAAAGTCGCTGAAAGCGTCAGAGCCATTGTGGTACCCGGCTCTCAAAGCATCAAGCAGCAGGCTGAGGAAGAAGGGCTTCACCGCGTTTTCCTGGATGCGGGTTTTGAATGGAGAGAGTCCGGCTGCAGCATGTGTCTGAGCATGAACAATGATGTCGTCCCTGAGGGAGAACGATGCGCCTCCACCTCTAACCGCAACTTTGAAGGCAGACAAGGAAAAGGCGCGAGAACACATCTTGTCAGTCCGGCTATGGCTGCAATGGCTGCCATTCACGGACATTTTGTCGATGTGAGAAAGTTTTATCAAGAAAAAACAGTGGTGTGAGGAGTGCGCTAAAAGATGGAACCTTTAAAAACACATACAGGAAAAGCGGCCGTCCTAAACCGGATTAACGTCGATACGGATCAGATTATTCCGAAACAATTTTTGAAAAGAATTGAAAGAACCGGATACGGGCGCTTCGCGTTCTTTGACTGGAGATACCTTGAAAACGGCGAGCCTAATCCTGAATTCGAATTAAACCAGCCAGCATACGAAGGAGCTTCTATTTTAATTGCCGGAGAGAATTTCGGCTGCGGCTCCTCCCGGGAGCACGCTCCTTGGGCGCTTGACGATTACGGGTTCAAAATTATTATCGCGCCTTCATTTGCTGATATATTCCATCAAAACTGCTTCAAAAACGGTATGCTTCCGATTCGTATGCCGTATGAAAGCTGGAAAGAACTCGCAGGCCAGTATGAGAATCAGTCACTGGAGATGACGGTCGATCTTGAAAACCAGCTCATTCGCGACAGCGGAGGGCGGGAGATTTCTTTTGACGCAGATCCGCATTGGAAGGAAATGCTCATTAACGGTTATGACGAAATTTCATTAACGCTTTTGCTGGAGGATGACATTCAGCAATTTGAATCAAAAAGGAGCTCTTGGCTTCAAGCCTGAAAAAAGCTGTCCGACATTTGTTCGGCGGCTTTTTTTGCCTGACCCGCCATCCTTTCTTGTGTTTCGTTACGTGTGTTGATACACTTGAACAAAATAAGCGCCTGAAAGGAAATATAGGTATGACGCATGACAAAAGAAAAGCAAAAATAATTCCTTTCCCCCGTCTGAAGGAACGTTTGGTGGATAAAGGAATGGCCGCCATGAAGGATAAAAAGTATCAGGAGGCTCTTGAGCTGTTTTCAGAGGCGATGAGCCACGATGATACAGAATCTGACGTGCATTTAGGAATGGCGATTTGTTTTTTGGAGCTTGGGGAATTGGAAGAAGCAAAACAAGTTTGTGAAAAGATGCTGAATGAAGGGTACGGCCATTACTTTACCGTCCTGCAAGTATACATGACAATCTTAATTCAGCTGAAAAAGTATGAAGAAGTCAAAAGCACAATCGAAGCCGTGCTGGAAGAAAACCAGCTGCCAGCCGAAAGCGCGGAACAATTTTATCGGCTGCTTGAGTTCAGCCGGAAAATGACGGACCCAGATCAGCAGGATGAGGCATGGGCGGAAGAAGAATATGAGGATGTCCTCAATGCGGAAAAAGTGATGGAAAGCCCCGCTGAGCAAATGAACCTGATTCATTCCCTCAAAGACCGCAATATCGCGAAATATACGGGCCTGTTAAAAACGATTCTTCAAGATCCGGGTGCACATCCGCTTATTAAAACAATGATTTTAACTCTCATGGCGGAGCATGACTACAGTAAACCGGTTCATATCACGAAG
Organism: Bacillus nakamurai; assembly: GCF_001584325.1. Classification (GTDB taxonomy): domain Bacteria; phylum Bacillota; class Bacilli; order Bacillales; family Bacillaceae; genus Bacillus; species Bacillus nakamurai. The sequence continues at coordinate 174,072 of NZ_LSAZ01000034.1, read as the reverse complement.
TTCGGCGATTCGATGACCGCCATACCGAGTGAGACGGTTCAGCCTGATGCCGCCCCGATTTTACACCGTGTCCTTCGTGTGCTTGATGAGACCCTCGGCAATGAAAATCCCACATTATTTGCCGCCGTTGAAGAGCTGTGGAGAAGGCATTTGTATGTGCTTCACCCTTTTCAGCCTAAGCTGCTGAACGCTGATTTATGGGCGGCCGCCCTCCATAAGGTAGGTTATGAGATGCACGGGATTGACATTGAGATGGAAGAACTCCATATGATGTACGAGTTTAACAGCCGCGAACTGGAGGAAGCCTGCACGATGATTAAAGATATTGAAGAAATTTCTTATTTGTAAATCACGCCATATAGTTGAAAGCGATAGGCGTTATGTTATAATATAGTGGTTGTATTTATGTATAGCGGTTTAACTGAAATGAGAAATACGGTTGGACAGGCTGCCAGTTCATTATAAAATGTATACATAATGATTCTGATCAAAGCGGTTTTTTCTTTGACAAAGCCGCGGATTGCTTTAGAATGGAAGACCGACACAACCTGAATAGATTTTTGGAGGGAAACACATGTCTGTAAAATGGGAAAAACAAGAAGGCAACGAAGGCGTTTTAACGGTTGAAGTTGATGCGGAAACGTTCAAAACAGCTCTTGATGATGCATTTAAAAAAGTAGTTAAGCAAGTCTCAATCCCTGGATTCCGTAAAGGGAAAATTCCTCGCGGTTTATTCGAACAGCGTTTCGGCGTTGAAGCTCTTTACCAGGATGCTCTAGATATTTTACTTCCTGTAGAATACCCTAAAGCGATTGAAGAAGCAGGTATCGAGCCTGTAGACCGTCCTGAAATCGATGTTGAAAAAATCGAAAAAGGCGAAAGCTTAATCTTCACTGCGAAAGTTACAGTAAAACCTGAAGTGAAACTTGGCGATTACAAAGGTTTAGGAATCGAAAAAGATGACACGGCTGTAACTGACGAAGACGTTCAAAATGAACTAAAAGCGCTTCAAGAGCGTCAGGCTGAGCTTGTCGTGAAAGAAGAAGGCGCTGTTGAAAACGGCGACACAGTCGTTCTTGACTTTGAAGGTTTCGTAGACGGAGAAGCATTTGAAGGCGGAAAAGCAGAAAACTACTCACTCGAAGTAGGTTCCGGTTCATTCATCCCTGGCTTTGAAGAGCAGCTGACAGGACTTGAAGCTGGCGCTGAAAAGGATGTTGAAGTAACATTCCCTGAAGAGTACCATGCTGAAGATCTTGCAGGAAAACCTGCCGTTTTCAAAGTGAAAATTCATGAAATCAAAGCGAAAGAGCTTCCTGAGCTTAACGACGAATTCGCAAAAGACATTGACGAAGAAGTTGAAACGCTTGCTGAATTAACGGAGAAAACAAAAAAACGCCTTGAAGAAGCTAAAGAAAACGAAGCTGACGCTAAACTGCGTGAAGAGCTTGTTCTGAAAGCATCTGAAAACGCTGAAGTTGACGTGCCTCAAGCGATGATCGACACTGAGCTTGACCGCATGATGAAAGAATTCGAACAGCGTCTGCAAATGCAAGGCATGAACCTTGAGCTTTACACTCAATTCTCAGGCCAAGACGAAAACGCGTTAAAAGAGCAGATGAAAGAAGATGCTGCGAAACGCGTAAAATCAAACCTGACTCTTGAAGCGATTGCTCAAGCTGAAAATCTTGAAGTAACAGATGAAGAAGTTGAAGCTGAGCTTACTAAAATGGCTGAAGCATACAACATGCCTGTTGAAAACATCAAACAAGCAATCGGTTCAACTGACGCGATGAAGGAAGATTTAAAAGTTCGAAAAGCAATTGATTTTCTTGTAGAAAACCGTTAATATGGTTCATAATAATAGACATAATAAAACAGGGCGCGAGTAATTCGTGCCTTGTTTTGTACAATTATGATATAACTCTTTTTCTTGGGGCAAGATAGTCATTGCCGGGCTGTTTTTTGTCATACATATAGAATGTGCAAGTACGAAACACATTGTTACCGTCTTATTGGAAAGTATGGTAAAATGCAATACATACTCGATCGTTTCAAGAACCGTTTTCTTTTGCCCTCTAGGTAAAAGAAAAAGTGAGACAAGATTAAGGGGTGAAAGAATGTTTAAATTCAACGAGGAAAAAGGACAATTAAAATGCTCGTTCTGCGGAAAAACTCAAGATCAAGTTCGTAAGCTGGTTGCAGGACCGGGCGTATATATATGCGACGAATGCATCGAGCTCTGCACAGAGATCGTAGAGGAAGAGCTCGGTACTGAAGAAGAAGTCGAATTTAAAGACGTTCCGAAGCCGCAGGAAATCCGTGAGATCCTGAATGAATATGTCATCGGACAGGATCAAGCGAAGAAATCACTTGCGGTTGCGGTCTACAATCATTACAAACGCATCAACTCCAACAGTAAAGTGGATGATGTCGAGCTTTCTAAAAGTAATATTTCATTGATCGGACCGACGGGAAGCGGGAAAACACTGCTTGCCCAAACGCTTGCGCGTATTTTGAACGTACCGTTTGCAATTGCGGACGCTACATCTTTAACTGAGGCCGGATATGTAGGTGAGGATGTGGAAAACATTCTCCTGAAACTCATTCAGGCAGCAGACTATGACGTGGAAAAAGCGGAAAAAGGCATCATTTATATCGATGAAATTGATAAAGTGGCGCGAAAATCTGAAAACCCGTCTATTACACGAGACGTATCAGGTGAAGGCGTGCAGCAGGCGCTTCTGAAAATTCTTGAAGGAACAGTTGCGAGCGTACCGCCTCAAGGAGGACGCAAACATCCTCATCAGGAATTCATTCAGATCGACACGACTAACATTTTGTTCATCTGCGGCGGTGCCTTTGACGGCATCGAACAAATCATTAAGCGCCGTTTGGGACAAAAAGTGATCGGGTTCGGTTCTGATAATAAAGCTGCCGACTTGGAAAAAGAAGAGCTGCTTTCTAAAGTTCTGCCGGAAGATTTGCTCCGTTTCGGGCTGATCCCTGAATTTATCGGCCGTCTTCCTGTCATTGCAAGCCTTGAGCAGCTTGACGAAACAGCATTAGTTGAAATTTTGACTAAGCCTAAAAATGCACTCGTCAAACAGTATACAAAAATGTTAGAACTTGATGATGTCGAGCTTGAATTTGAAGAAGAGGCATTGTCTGAAATCGCGAAAAAAGCGATCGAGCGAAAAACAGGCGCCCGCGGCCTGCGTTCTATCATTGAAGGTATCATGCTTGACGTCATGTTTGATCTGCCGTCCCGCGACGACATTGAAAAATGTGTCATTACCGGAGCGACAGTGGCAGACGGAGAAGCGCCTCGCCTTGTTTTAAAGGACGGCACTGTAGTAGGCCAAGATAAAACATCAGCATAACATCATGAAACCTCCTGAATCATTCGATTCAGGAGGTTTTTTTCTTTCCCGGCACCTTCTGAAAATGTTTATTCCGGGCATCACTGGGCGATACTAGCGAACAGAGGAATGAATTGGATACATAAATCGTTTTTTCAGGAGGGACCAGCATGAGTTGGACAGGGATCGCATTATTCGTACAGCTGTTTTTTGGGATTGTCATCGGATTATATTTTTGGAATCTGCTCAAAAATCAACGTACACAAAAAGTGACAATAGATAAAGAATCAAAAAAGGAAATGGAACAGCTGCGGAAAATGCGGGCGATCAGTTTGTCAGAGCCATTATCAGAAAAAGTGCGGCCGAAAAGCTTTCAGGATATTGTCGGCCAGGAGGACGGAATTAAAGCGTTAAAAGCCGCGCTGTGCGGTCCGAATCCGCAGCACGTCATCGTTTACGGGCCTCCGGGGGTCGGAAAAACGGCTGCTGCCAGACTGGTGTTAGAAGAGGCGAAAAAACATAAACAGTCACCATTTCAAGAGCAGGCTGTTTTTGTAGAGCTTGATGCGACAACCGCGCGTTTTGATGAACGGGGAATCGCCGATCCGCTTATCGGCTCCGTGCATGACCCGATTTATCAGGGAGCGGGCGCAATGGGCCAGGCAGGTATTCCGCAGCCGAAGCAAGGGGCAGTGACACATGCGCACGGCGGTGTGCTGTTTATCGATGAAATCGGTGAGCTTCATCCCATTCAGATGAACAAAATGCTGAAGGTGCTTGAAGACAGGAAAGTATTTTTAGACAGTGCGTATTACAGTGAGGAAAATACACAAATTCCGAATCATATTCATGATATTTTTCAAAACGGGCTTCCCGCAGATTTCCGTTTGATCGGGGCGACAACGAGAATGCCGAATGAAATTCCGCCGGCCATCCGTTCTCGCTGCCTTGAAGTGTTTTTCCGGGAGCTTGAGAAGGATGAGTTAAAAGCCGTAGCGAAAAAAGCAGCGGATAAAATTCAGAAGGACATTTCTGATGAAGCCCTCAGTGTTTTGACAACGTATACGAGAAACGGCCGTGAAGCCGTCAATATGATTCAGATTGCCGCAGGAATGGCGGTCACCGAGGACAGAAAAGAGATTACAATTGAAGATATAGAGTGGGTTGTCCATTCCAGTCAGCTCACACCTAAACATGAGCAGAAAATTGCAGATAAACCGCAAGTCGGAATTGTAAACGGGCTTGCCGTTTACGGACCGAACAGCGGCGCTTTGCTTGAAATCGAAGTGAATGTCACGCCTGCGCAGGACAAAGGCAGCCTGAATATCACGGGAATCGCCGAGGAAGAGAGCATCGGCAGCCAGTCTAAGTCGATCCGCCGTAAAAGCATGGCGAAGGGATCGGTGGAAAATGTTTTAACGGTTCTCCGGACGATGGGAATTAAACCGTCCGACTATGACATTCATGTCAACTTTCCCGGGGGAGGCCCGATTGACGGCCCGTCAGCAGGCATAGCGATGGCCGCGGGGATTTTTTCCGCCATTCATCGCATTCCTATTGACCATACTGTGGCAATGACGGGAGAAATCAGTTTGACGGGACTTGTAAAACCGATCGGCGGTGTCATTCCTAAAATTAAAGCAGCAAAGCAGGCCGGAGCGAAAACGGTTATTATCCCGTATGAAAATCAGCAATCGATTTTGAAACGAATTGACGGCATCACCATTAAAGCGGTCAAAACGTTCCAAGAGGTGCTTGATGTCATATTAGTCGATCCGCCTTCAGAACAAAAACCGTTTGATATTCAGATTAATAAAGAATCTGTTTAACCCCATTTTATAATGGGGTTTTTTTATGAAGGACATCTTTTCCTTTTTCAGAACAGAAAGAAAGGGTATACTACGAAGAGACTGTTTTTATTGCAGGGCGTGTTATTCGGTGATTCCCAATCCCGGAATTGTACAACGATGAAAAAGTTGTATTATAATGGTTCATACTAAAGTCACGGAGGTGTCAGTCAATGGCAGAAGATATAAAACGCAGCATCCCGCTCCTCCCTTTAAGAGGTTTATTGGTATACCCGACGATGGTTTTGCATTTAGATGTGGGCCGTGATAAGTCGGTTCAGGCTCTTGAACAGGCAATGATGCATGATCATATGATTTTTTTAGCCACTCAGCAGGATATTTCGATAGATGAACCGGGTGAAGAGGACATTTTCACTGTCGGCACTTATACAAAAATTAAACAGATGCTGAAGCTTCCAAACGGTACGATCCGGGTGTTGGTAGAAGGGATTCAGCGGGCACAGATTCTCGAATACACTGAGCTGGAAGACTATACTTCGGTGGACATACAGCTGATGCATGAGGACGATTCTAAAGACGTGGAAGACGAAGCGCTGATGCGAACGCTGCTGGACCATTTTGACCAGTACATAAAAATTTCTAAAAAAATCTCCGCTGAAACGTACGCGGCTGTGACGGATATTGAAGAGCCCGGCAGAATGGCAGATATCGTCGCTTCCCACCTGCCGCTCAAATTAAAGGACAAGCAGGATATTTTAGAAACGGCTGATATCAAAGAGCGTTTAAATAAGGTCATCCGTTCCATCAATAATGAAAAAGAAGTGCTGGAAATAGAGAAAAAAATCGGCCAGCGCGTCAAACGTTCGATGGAGCGAACACAAAAAGAATATTACTTACGCGAACAGATGAAAGCCATTCAAAAGGAGCTTGGCGATAAAGAAGGGAAAACGGGAGAGGTTCAGACGCTGTCAGAAAAGATTGAAGAGGCAGGTATGCCTGAACGCGTCAAAGAAACGGCTCTTAAGGAACTAAACCGCTATGAAAAAGTCCCTTCCAGTTCCGCTGAAAGCTCCGTTATCCGTAATTATATTGACTGGCTTATCGCCCTGCCGTGGTCGGATGAAACAGAGGACAAGCTCGATATTAAAAAAGCGGGTGAGATTTTAGACAAGGAGCATCACGGCTTAGAAAAAGTAAAGGAACGTATCCTTGAGTATTTAGCGGTAAAGCAGCTGACGAAAACGCTGAAGGGGCCGATTCTTTGTCTGGCAGGACCTCCCGGGGTCGGAAAAACATCATTGGCAAAATCGATCAGTACGAGCATGGGCCGCCGTTTTGTAAGGATTTCACTTGGCGGGGTCCGTGATGAATCTGAAATCCGCGGTCATCGGAGAACATATGTCGGAGCCATGCCGGGACGCATCATTCAAGGGATGAAAAAAGCCGGCAAACAGAATCCGGTCTTTCTCCTTGATGAAATCGATAAAATGTCTTCTGATTTTAGGGGAGACCCGTCTTCGGCAATGCTTGAGGTGCTCGACCCCGAGCAAAACAGCACTTTCAGCGACCACTATATTGAAGAGACGTTTGACTTGTCAAAGGTGCTTTTTATCGCTACAGCGAATAACTTAGCCACCATTCCGGGCCCTCTCAGAGACAGAATGGAGATCATCAACATATCCGGCTATACTGAAACCGAAAAGCTGGAAATCGTCAAAGACCACCTGCTCCCGAAACAGATCAAAGAGCACGGTCTGACAAAGGGAAACCTGCAGATCCGGGATCAGGCCATTATAGATATCATCCGCTATTATACGAGAGAAGCCGGCGTCAGAACGCTTGAACGCCAGATTGCCGCGATTTGCCGGAAGGCCGCAAAAGCCATTGTCGCTAAAGAGAGAAAACGGATTACCGTCACCGAAAAAAATCTGGCTGACTATATCGGAAAGCGGATTTTCAGATACGGACAAGCGGAAACAGAAGATCAGGTCGGTGTTGTAACTGGCCTTGCGTATACAACAGTCGGCGGAGACACGCTGTCAATTGAAGTCTCGTTATCTCCGGGAAAAGGAAAGCTGATCCTGACCGGAAAGCTTGGAGACGTGATGAGAGAATCAGCCCAGGCTGCGTTCAGTTATGTCCGCTCGAAAGCGGAGCAGCTCGGCATCGACCCGAATTTTCATGAAAAACATGACATTCATATTCACGTTCCTGAAGGAGCGGTGCCAAAAGACGGCCCTTCCGCCGGAATCACAATGGCTACGGCGCTCGTTTCCGCATTAACTGGGCGCCCGGTGTCACGAGAGGTCGGAATGACGGGTGAAATCACATTGCGCGGGCGTGTGCTTCCGATCGGCGGGCTGAAAGAAAAGGCGCTTGGCGCGCACAGGGCCGGCCTGACCACTATTATTGCGCCTAAAGATAATGAAAACGATATAGAGGATATACCGGAAAGCGTCAGAAGCGGGCTGAAGTTTATATTCGTTTCGCATCTCGATGACGTTTTGGAATATGCCTTAGTAGGAGAGAAGAAATGAAAGTCACAAAGTCAGAAATCGTGATCAGCGCGGTCAAACCCGAGCAGTACCCTGAAGGGGGACTCCCGGAAATCGCGCTGGCCGGAAGATCAAATGTAGGAAAGTCATCTTTTATCAACTCGTTAATCAATCGGAAAAACCTCGCCAGAACATCGTCGAAGCCGGGGAAAACACAAACCTTAAACTTTTACATCATTAATGATGAATTGCATTTCGTGGATGTTCCCGGATACGGATTTGCGAAAGTCTCAAAAAGTGAGCGGGAAGCATGGGGAAGAATGATCGAAACCTATATGACAACCCGAGAAGAGCTGAAGGCCTGCGTCCAGATTGTCGATCTCAGGCACGCCCCGTCAGCGGATGACGTGAACATGTATGAATTCTTAAAGTATTACGGAATTCCGGTCATTGTCATCGCGACAAAAGCGGACAAGATTCCAAAAGGAAAATGGGACAAGCACTTAAAGACCGTCAAGCAAACGCTCGATATGGACCCGGAAGATGAGCTGATTTTATTCTCCTCTGAAACGAAAAAAGGGAAAGATGAGGCTTGGGGAGCTATAAAAAAAGCGATCAGCCGCTAAATGAAAAACCCAAAACGCGCCGCGTTTTGGGTTTTATCGTATAGTTTTGTTCCGTCTGATAAACAATAAAAAAAGGCTGATACCGATCAAAACATACGGCCAGTATGTTTTGAAATGCTCTGTTGGAATATGTACGGACTCAAGCCAGGCTGTTATTTGTTTAAAGAAGTACAAAAAGAGGGAAAAACAAATCATTGAAACAGCTTCGTATACATATTCTTTTCTCGCTGCCGCAAATAATGAAAATCCAAATACGAAGATCAGCATTTCAAAATCTCCGGGCCACCATGGAAATTCAGGCTTAGCGAAAAAGTGTAAACCTATCCCGAAAAGAAGCATACCAATCAGGACATGAGGCGGTGCCGCTTCTTTCTTGCCCTGATAGAGCATGGTGAGGCCAAGCAGCATAAGAAGCACCGGCCATTCGCCTTGATTCGGGAACAATTGGACCTGTCCGCTTTGAAGCCAAGCGAATAATGACGCGGCAAGCAGAAGCCCTGGAAATAAAATTGATTTTTTTCTCATCCTATCACCTACCCGTTGTAAAGGTTTTTTAGTATGATAAATACAGTAGGAAATGAAGCTTTTTATACTATAGCACAACATTTTTGAAATCTGTTCACAATTTCAGAAAGAAACTATGTTATAATTATTATAAATTAGAATGATTATAAATTAATGCGAAGTGTGGGGGTGCATGAAAAAGCTATGCATATACTTGTTGTGGGAGTAGATTATAAATCCGCCCCTATTGAAATACGCGAAAAAATAAGTTTTCAGCCGGATGAGCTTGCAGAAGCGATGCTCCGTTTAAAAGAAGAAAAAAGCGTTTTGGAGAACATTATCGTGTCCACCTGCAACCGCACTGAAATATACGCGGTGGTGGATCAGCTTCATACCGGCCGTTATTATATAAAGACATTTTTAGCCGAATGGTTTTCTTTGCCGAAAGAAGAGCTGTCGCCTTTTTTGAAATTCTATGAGAGCGATGCGGCGATTGAACATTTATTCCGTGTGGCATGCGGATTGGATTCTATGGTGATCGGTGAAACGCAAATACTCGGCCAGGTCCGTTCAAGCTTTAAAACGGCGCAGAATGAAAAAACAATCGGCACGATATTTAATGAACTGTTTAAACAGGCGGTGACCGTTGGCAAACGTACGCACGCTGAAACTGATATCGGCGCAAATGCCGTTTCCGTCAGTTACGCTGCTGTTGAGCTTGCGAAAAAAATCTTCGGTTCTCTGTCCAGCAAGCACATTTTAATTCTCGGTGCGGGAAAAATGGGCGAGCTTGCCGCAGAAAATCTGCACGGCCAGGGAATCGGCAAGGTGACGGTCATCAACAGAACGTTCGTGAAAGCAAAAGAGCTTGCGGATCGTTTTTCCGGAGAAGCGCGCAGCCTAAACCAGCTTGAAGATGCTCTCGCTGAAGCCGATATATTAATCAGCTCAACAGGCGCGAGTGATTTTGTCGTGTCTAAAGATATGATGGAAAAGGCCGGCAGAAGGCGGAAGGGCCGTCCGTTATTTATGGTCGATATCGCCGTGCCGAGAGACCTTGATCCGTCGTTAAACGATCTTGAAGGTGTTTTCCTTTACGATATTGATGATCTTGAAGGAATCGTCGAAGCAAACTTAAAAGAACGCCGTGAAACAGCTGAAAAAGTCGAGCTGTTTATTGAAGCGGCAATTGTTGAGTTTAAGCAATGGCTGAATACGCTCGGCGTTGTGCCGGTCATCTCAGCGCTGCGGGAAAAGGCGCTCTCCATCCAGTCAGATACAATGCAGAGCATTGAACGCAAGCTCCCTCATCTGACTGTGAGAGAGAAAAAGCTGTTAAGCAAACATACGAAAAGCATCATTAATCAAATGCTCCGCGACCCGATTCTGAAAGCGAAAGAGCTTGCGGCTGAGGCTGATTCTGAGGAAAAACTGAAGCTGTTTATGCAGATTTTTGATATTGAAGAAGCGGCCGGACACCAGCTGGACAAAAGCCTGGATACCCGCCAGGAGGTTCATTCGTTTCAAAAGGCAGAAACAAAAGCGGGCTTTGGTCCACTTGTAAGTGAGTGAGGGCTGCATGATTGATACAGCAATGGCAAGACTTAATGAAGGCACAATTGTTATCTATGCAGTAAGCGTCCTTTTTTATTTTATAGATTTTCTTCAACACAACCGGAAGGCTGGGAAAATGGCCTTCTGGTTGCTTTCTATTGTCTGGACTCTGCAAACTGTTTATCTTTCCTATTTTATGTGGCAGACGGGCAGATTTCCGGTCTTAAATATTACAGAAGCCCTTTACTTTTATGCCTGGGTGCTTGTCACACTCTCACTTGTCGTCACGCAGATTTTGCGCGTAGACTTTATCGTGTTTTTTACGAACGTCATCGGTTTCTCGATGATAGCGATCCATACGTTTTCACCGACGGATCAGCATTCAGCTGCCTTTTCCGGCCAGCTTGTGTCAGAACTTTTGGTGATCCATATTACAATGGCGATTCTTTCATACGGGGCTTTTTCCCTGTCCTTTGTCTTTTCGCTGCTTTATCAGTTTCAATATTACTTATTAAAGAAGAAAAAATGGGGAAAATGGCTGTTGAGAATTGAAGATTTGTCAAAACTTGATTATATGGCTTACGTTCTGAATGTGATCGGGGTTCCGATGCTGCTGTTAAGCTTGATTTTAGGCGTGATTTGGGCGTATGTGTCGCTGGAAACGCTGTATTGGTTTGACTCAAAGGTGCTCGGTTCATTTATTGTGCTGCTTTTATACAGCTACTATTTATATATCAGATTGATTAAGGAACTGCAGGGAAAAGTGGCGGCGCTATGGAATTCAGCTTGTTTTCTCGTGCTGATGATTAATTATTTCCTGCTCGGAAGCCTGTCGCAATTCCATTGGTTCAGTTAATATCAAGTTCCCAAACAGATTCGGGAGGAAAGAAAATGAGAACGATTATGGTAGGTTCCAGACGGAGCAAACTGGCTATGACCCAAACAAAATGGGTAATTAACAAACTGAAGGGATTGAATCCTTCCTATACATTTGAGATTAAAGAGATTGTTACCAAGGGTGACCGCATTCTCGATGTTACGCTGTCAAAAGTGGGCGGTAAAGGATTGTTTGTGAAAGAGATCGAACAGGCGCTGTTAAATAAGGAGATTGATATGGCGGTTCACAGTATGAAGGACATGCCTGCTCTTTTGCCTGAGGGCCTTACCATCGGCTGTATACCGAAACGCGAGGACCCTCGTGATGCGCTGATTTCAAAGGGGCATCAAAAGCTGGATGACATCAAAAAAGGCGGAATCATCGGCACGAGCAGCTTAAGAAGAAGCGCACAGCTGCTTGTTGAGCGTCCTGACCTTACAATTAAGTGGATCAGAGGTAATATAGATACGAGACTTCAAAAGCTTGAGACAGAGGACTACGATGCTATTATTTTAGCTGCCGCAGGGCTTTCCAGAATGGGCTGGAAAGATGATGTCGTGACGGAGTTCCTCGAACCGGAACGCTGTCTTCCGGCAGTCGGACAAGGCGCTCTTGCGATTGAATGCAGGGAGTCGGATGAAGAGCTGCTGAAGCTGTTCTCGCAATTTACCGATGAGTATACAGCACGCACCGTATCAGCAGAACGGGCCTTTTTGAATGCGATGGAGGGCGGCTGCCAAGTGCCGATCGCCGGATATGCGACAATAAATGATCAGGATGAAGTTGAATTAATCGGCCTTGTGGCATCTCCTGACGGAAAAACGATTTTTAAAGAAAAAACAGCCGGACATAATCCGGAAGAGATTGGAAAACGCTGTGCGGCGATAATGGCGGATAAAGGAGCTAAAGCATTAATCGACCGTGTGAAACAGGAGCTAGATCAGGATGGCGAATGAGCTTCCTTTAAAAGGAAAGACCGTGCTTGTCACCCGCAATAAAAAGCAGGCTGCTTCGTTTCAAAAAAAAGTGGAGGCGCTCGGCGGAACGGCTGTTTCAGCCTCGCTGATTACTTTTCAGGAAGCGCTCCCCGGCGAATGTGCGGACAGTCTCCGGGAAGACCTTTCTGAGCCAGGCTGGCTTGTCTTCACAAGCGTAAACGGCGTCAGGTTCTTTTTTTCCTATCTTGCCGAACACGGAGTAACTGTTCCGGACCGGAAAAAGATTGCCGCAGTCGGTGAGAAGACAGCACGCGCCTTAAAAAAACGCGGGCTCACGGCAGATGTGATGCCGGATGAGTATGTGGCTGAATGTTTGGCCGATACATTAAAGCTGCACGCGGCTGTAACGGAGCCCATTACAGTCATGAAGGGCAATTTATCACGGGATGTCATAAAGACGGAGCTCGAGCCTCTTGGCTATCAGATTAGGGAATGGGTGTTATACCATACCATTCAGGATGAAAAAGGCATGGCTGAACTGAGACAGGCTGCTTCCCGTTCTCATTTTGATTATATTACATTTACAAGTTCATCAGCCGTGCATACCTTTATGCATGCGGTGGGAGACGGAGAAAAAGTTTGGGAGAATCACGGGACGGCATATATCAGCATCGGTCCTCTGACAGAGAAGGCACTGCTGGAATACGGAATTTCGTCCCATGTGCCTAAGACATATACGATAGAAGGAATGCTGGACGTTATGTGCAGCATGTCGAGAAAGGAAAGATGATGATGAATCAAACATTTAACAGACACCGCCGTTTGCGCGCGAATGCAGCAATGAGAGAATTGGTAAAAGAAACACGTTTGCATCCGTCTGATTTTATTTACCCGCTGTTTGTCGTCGAGGGGCTCAAAGGAAAAAAAGAGGTTCCTTCAATGCCGGGTGTTTATAATGTATCACTCGATTTACTGAAGGACGAAATGGCTGAACTTGTATCGCTCGGCATTAAATCTGTCATCGTTTTCGGCGTGCCTGAGGAAAAAGACGCCTGCGGAACTCAGGCTTTTCATGATCACGGCATCGTGCAAAAAGGCATAGCAGAAATTAAAAAGCATTATCCTGATATGATCGTCATCGCCGATACGTGTTTGTGCGAATATACGGATCACGGCCATTGCGGCGTTGTCAAAGACGGTGAAATTTTAAATGACGAATCACTGGAACTGCTGGCGCAAACAGCAGTAAGCCAAGCTAAGGCGGGCGCAGACATCATCGCTCCTTCAAATATGATGGACGGATTTGTCGCGGTTATCAGAGAAGCGCTGGACAAAGAGGGATTCTCTAACATTCCGATTATGTCTTATGCCGTAAAATATTCCAGTGAATTTTACGGTCCGTTCCGTGACGCTGCGGACAGCACGCCGCAATTCGGTGACCGCAAAACATATCAGATGGACCCGTCCAACCGCTTAGAAGCGCTTCGGGAAGCGGAATCTGATGTGGCCGAAGGCGCTGACTTTTTAATCGTCAAACCGTCAATGTCTTATTTAGATATTATGCGGGACGTGAAAACCCGCCATCATCTGCCGCTTGTCGCTTATAATGTGAGCGGAGAGTATTCGATGGTAAAAGCTGCGGCGCAAAACGGCTGGATTAAAGAAAAAGAAATGGTGCTGGAAATTTTAACGAGCATGAAACGCGCAGGTGCTGATTTGATTATGACGTACCATGCGAAAGACGCAGCAAAATGGCTTGCTGAGTAACTATTTATTTGACGGGAGCTGAGGCAGATGCGAAGCTATGAAAAATCAAAAGCCGCTTTTAAAGAAGCGCAAAAACTGATGCCGGGCGGAGTGAACAGCCCTGTACGCGCTTTTAAATCAGTTGATATGGACCCGATTTTTATGCAGCGCGGCAAAGGATCGAGAATTTTTGATATTGACGGCAATGAATATATTGATTATGTGCTGAGCTGGGGACCGCTTATTTTAGGCCATACCAATGACCGTGTCGTCGAAAGCCTGAAAAAAGTAGCGGAAAACGGAACAAGTTTCGGCGCTTCTACAGAAGCAGAAAACGAGCTTGCCAAATTGGTCATTGACCGTGTTCCTTCTGTGGAAATCGTACGGATGGTCAGCTCAGGCACAGAAGCGACAATGAGCGCCTTGCGTCTGGCTCGGGGATATACCGGCCGAAACAAAATTTTGAAATTCGAAGGCTGTTATCATGGCCACGGCGATTCGCTGCTGATTAAAGCAGGATCTGGCGTTGCGACGCTTGGACTTCCTGACAGCCCGGGAGTGCCGGAAGGGATTGCAATGAATACGATTACCGTTCCGTACAACGATTTGGAAAGCGTTAAGCTTGCGTTCCAGGAGTTCGGCGAAGATATTGCCGGTGTGATCGTTGAGCCGGTAGCCGGAAACATGGGTGTTGTTCCTCCGCAGGAAGGATTTTTACAAGGGCTTCGCGACATTACAGAACAGTACGGCACGCTGTTAATTTTTGATGAGGTCATGACCGGTTTCCGTGTTGACTATAACTGCGCTCAAGGATATTTCGGCGTGACACCTGACTTAACGTGCCTCGGCAAAGTAATCGGGGGCGGTCTTCCAGTCGGTGCGTACGGCGGTAAAGCAGAAATTATGGAGAGAATCGCTCCGAGCGGTCCGATCTATCAGGCCGGAACGTTATCAGGAAATCCGCTTGCGATGACGGCGGGCCTTGAGACGTTGAAGCAGCTTACGCCTGATTCGTATAAAGAGTTCATGAAAAAAGGCGATCTGCTTGAAGAAGGCATTTCAAAAGCGGCTGAAGCAAACGGCATTCCGCATACCTTTAACCGTGCGGGTTCAATGATCGGCTTCTTTTTCACAAACGAGCCCGTCATTAACTATGAAGCAGCCAAATCATCCGATTTGCAGCTGTTCGCTAAGTATTATAAAGGCATGGCAAACGAAGGCGTATTCCTTCCGCCATCTCAATTTGAAGGATTATTCCTCTCCACTGCACATACAATGGAAGATATTGAACAAACCATTCAAGCGGCTGAAAAAGTATTTTCAAGCATCAGCCGTTAATCTGCAAAAGCCGATGCAAGCCTGTCTTGTATCGGCTTTTTTTCAATGACCCCCTTATCATATTTCCCCTGACTGCGGCATACACCTTTAGTGACATCTAATTTTAAGGATTAGATGAAAGGAGGATATGAACTTGCCGCATAATCACCGTTTGCAATTTTCTGTTGAAGAATCAATCTGTTTCCAAAAAGGACAGGAAGTTTCTGAGTTACTTTCGATTTCATTAGATCCTGACATCAGGGTACAGGAAGTAAATAATTATGTCTCAATTAAAGGATCATTAGAACTTACTGGCGAGTACAACATAGATCACAATGGACATTTTGAAGAGCAGGCAGCAGAACTGAGGTTTGTAGATGAAGTGAAAGCGAGGGAGGACGGGACGGCTGAACTCCTTCATTGTTTCCCGGTGGACATCACGATTCCGAAAAATAAAGTGAGTCACTTAAATGATGTCTTTGTGTTTATCGATGCGTTTGATTATCAATTAACGGATTCACGGATTTTAACCATTCAGGCCGATTTAGCGATTGAAGGGCTGCTTGATGAAACAGAACCGAAGGAGCCGGAAGTGCCTTTGTATGTGGCCCCTGAATTTGCAAAAGAAGAGTTCGAAAACCTTGCTGACCATAGGCAGGAAGAAGAGGGACATGGACCTGAATTAATTATACGCCATGTGCCGGAGCAGCTATCAGAGGAGCCGGAGGAAGACGCGGTTGAAGTTGAAGCCGAGGAAGATGAAGAAGCGAAGGAAGAAGAGGAAGCTCCTTTATTCAGGGAACAGGAAGACGAACCTTCTTTCCTCAGAGAACAGGAAGATGAGCCTGTTTCATTCACTGAGCCGCCTCCGCCTTCTCCTGTTCTTCATGAAGAAGAGCCGGATGAAGCTGAAGAGCCGTCATTTGTGACAGCCGAAAGGGACGTCCCGGTTTCTGAGGAGGAACCAGCTGAAGCACCGGAGCAGCAGGAAGAGCATTTTGAGGCGGTTCCCCATGACATTTCTTTGATGCCGCAAGAAGATGAAGCTGAAAATGAGGAATTGCCCGTTTTTCAAGAAAAAGAACAGCGGGAAGAGCTTGAGCCTGAATCTGAACCGCTTTTCCGCCATCAGGCAGAGGAGGCTGATACAGAGGCCGAAGAAAGCGCCAAGGAGGCTGCTGAAGAGCCGGAAGATGAGCTGGCGCCCGATTATCGCGCCTTTCTTCCTGAACAGGAAGAGGAGGAGTTTTACAGCGCCCCTAAGCTGCTGGAGGAAGAGGAGCAGGCTGATGAAGGCTTTGAGATTGAGGTAAGGAAAATGGCTCCGTCTGAGGAGGAACAAAAAGAGGAGCCGCCTCTTGATTTGTCCTTCCAGTTTTCAGAGATGCCGTCCGAACCTGAACAGCCGGAGCCTCAAGCGGTTCAAAGAGAAGAGCAGGAAGCGGAAACAGAGCAGAAGGAACATGAGAATTCTCATTATTTGACAAAATTATTTACAAGGGAGGACGAAAAGTTTTCAAGAATGAAAATTTGCATCGTCCAGCAGCAAGATACGATAGAACGCGTGTGTGAGCGTTATGACATCACTTCCCAGCAGCTGATCAGAATGAATGCTTTATCGTTTGATGATGAGCTGGAAGAAGGGCAGATTCTTTATATACCGGAATACAATAACAGCCATGCGTAAGCAGCAAGAGGCCTTAAAAATGTGGTGAATGGAATGGAAGCAGTCCAATCTGTGCTTCAGGAATACGGGCTGGAGGCTGAATATATCGAACCTGTCAGCCCGCGTGTGCGAAAGATCTACACAAACCACGGCATATTTGCCTTGAAACAGCTGGGGCCGTCCCGCAGCAGGCAATTTACGGATCATATGGTCAGCATCGAGGAGAAAGGATATCGTTCATTCGTTCCGGTCTACCGCACGCATGCGGGCGAGTTTTTTTCGGGGAGCGGTACGGAAGATTCTTATTATTTAATGCCTTGGCTGCAATATGACGAAGAAGAAGAACGGGATCAAAAACACGTTTATCTTTTTAAAGAAATTGCAAGGCTCCATTCGGCGACTGTACGGGATATCCAAATCAGACCGGAGGAAATCAGCAGCTTTTATGAAATGACGAAAAAAGATTGGGAAAATGACAAGCTTGTCTACGAGCAGTTTGCCGACAGGGCCGAAAACGAGTGGTATCTTTCTCCTTTTGAACTGCAGGCTGTTACGTATCTTGCAGAAACGGTTTCCGCTGTGAATTTTGCTCTCGAACGGCTGGAAGAGTGGTATGAAGCAGCGAAGGACAAAGAAACATCGAGAGTGGTGATTAATCACGGCAGTTTATCAAGCCGCCACTTTCTTTATAATGATGTGGGGGCCGGCTTTTTCACGAATTTTGAAAAAGCCTCGCCGGGCCCTCCTCAAAATGATCTGTTCGGCTTTTACTCCAGAATGTTCAGAAGCTACCCGAAAGCCTGCCCGGAGTGTCTGGAGTGGTTTTATACGTATCACAAAGCCTTTCCCCTTCGTGAAGCGGAAATCAGCCTGTTTCTCAGCTACATGGCTTATCCGGCAGGCATGTACAAAGTGCTCAATCGGTATCAAACCGATCAAAGGGGCCCGGAAAAAGAAGAATGCACTCATTTATTAAGGGCGTATTGGCAAATGAAAAATATTGAGCCTTTTCTCACGAAGGTGCACCAAATTGAGCAGGAGAAAAAAATAAAGGCCGAAAACGAGTCCACTTCATGACGGACTCGTTTTTTTAGATCCATTCCAAATGTAAAGCGCACGCTAAAAACAGCAGAATGGCAAGCAGCAGGACATCAAAGGTCGTCGGAAAGAAAATCGTTCTGATTCCTTGAAAAATCGTGATGGGTATAATCACTTGCGCGGAGACAAGGCGGACCTGCCTGGCCCACGGCGGCAGCGAATAAGAATTGAATTTTTTCCTCACGTACATCCTCCTAAAAGTCGCCTTTACTTGATCATATGTGAAGAAAAAGGGCGGGGTGCATGCCCATTTATGTATGGCGGCAATGGTTTTTGGAAAAGATGATTGACGAATCAAAAACACTTTTACTATAATAAAGAACATAAATAAACAAGATCATGAGCTGATAAATACACCTGCTGAGAACGGGAAGAGTACAAGAAAGACGCATGAAGAGAGAGAAGCTATTATGCTGAAAGGCTTCTTATGACGTCTCATTGGAAGGTCGCCCGGGAGCATAATTTCTTGAAACACCAAGTAGAGAAATTCGGGCCGCCCCCGTTATCCGTTTAAGTGCATGAACACATGCTGTTCATGAAAAAAGGTGGTACCGCGAAAGAGCTTTTCGTCCTTTACAAGGATGAAGGCTCTTTTTTAGTTGCTCAGCCATTTCTAAACATGATGGAGGGTTATGATGGATACAAACGAACAAACAATGCCGACAAAATATGATCCGGCTGCCATTGAAAAAGGCCGCTACGATTTTTGGCTGAAAGGAAAATATTTCGAAGCGGGCAGTGATCAGACGAAACAGCCGTACTCTGTCGTTATTCCGCCGCCAAACGTAACAGGAAGGCTGCACCTCGGCCATGCGTGGGATACGACGCTGCAAGATATCGTGACGCGAATGAAGCGCATGCAGGGATATGACGTGCTGTGGCTTCCGGGCATGGACCACGCCGGCATCGCTACTCAGGCAAAAGTTGAGGCAAAGCTCCGCGAACAGGGCACAAGCCGCTATGACCTAGGCCGCGAGAAATTTCTTGAAGAAACTTGGAAGTGGAAGGAAGAGTACGCTGACTTCATCCGCAGCCAATGGGCCAAAATGGGCCTTGGACTCGATTACTCACGCGAACGCTTTACTCTTGATGAGGGGCTGAACAAGGCCGTGCGTGAAGTATTCGTCAAGCTGTACGAAAAAGGCCTGATTTACAGAGGCGAATATATCATCAACTGGGATCCGGCCACAAAAACGGCATTATCCGATATTGAAGTCATCTATAAGGATGTGCAGGGGGCATTTTATCATTTGCGCTATCCGTTAGCAGACGGTTCAGGCTCCATTGAAATCGCCACTACCCGCCCGGAAACGATGCTTGGCGACACGGCTGTTGCGGTTCATCCGGAAGATGAGCGTTATAAGCATTTGATTGGAAAAACCGTTATTCTGCCGATCACAAACCGTGAAATTCCGATCGTCGGCGATGATTATGTCGATATGGAATTCGGTTCAGGAGCTGTTAAAATCACGCCTGCCCATGACCCGAATGATTTTGAACTCGGCAACCGCCACAATTTAGAACGGATTCTCGTCATGAATGAAGACGGAACAATGAATGAAAATGCGTTAGCGTATAACGGCATGGACCGGTTTGAGTGCCGTAAAAAACTCGTCAAAGACCTGCAGGAATCAGGCGTTCTCTTTAAAATTGAGGAGCACATGCACTCTGTCGGCCACAGTGAGAGAAGCGGCGCGGTCGTTGAACCGTATTTGTCCACACAATGGTTTGTCAAAATGCAGCCGCTTGCCGATGCAGCGGTTGAGCTTCAGACAAAAGAAGAGAAAGTCAACTTTGTTCCGGACCGTTTCGAAAAAACATACTTACACTGGATGGAAAACATCCGCGATTGGTGTATTTCCCGCCAATTATGGTGGGGCCACCGCATCCCTGCCTGGTATCATAAAGAAACTGGCGAAGTGTATGTCGGCCTTGAGGCGCCGGAAGACAGCGAAAACTGGGAGCAGGATGCAGACGTCCTTGATACGTGGTTCAGCTCCGCGCTTTGGCCGTTCTCCACGATGGGCTGGCCTGACGAAAACGCAGAAGACTTTACACGTTATTACTCCACCGACGTGCTTGTAACAGGGTATGACATCATTTTCTTCTGGGTATCCCGCATGATTTTCCAAGGCCTTGAGTTTACGGGCGAGCGTCCGTTTAAAGACGTGCTGATTCACGGCTTAATCCGTGACGAACAAGGCAGAAAAATGAGTAAATCGCTTGGAAACGGCGTTGATCCGATGGACGTCATCGATCAGTACGGAGCAGATTCCCTCCGTTATTTCTTAGCAACCGGAAGCTCTCCGGGGCAGGATCTCCGTTTCAGCTACGAAAAAGTGGAGTCTACTTGGAACTTTGCAAACAAAATTTGGAATGCCTCCCGTTTTGCATTAATGAACATGGACGGCATGACCTATGATGAGCTTGATCTCTCAGGAGAAAAATCAGTTGCCGATAAGTGGATTCTGACAAGACTGAACGAAACGATTGAAAACGTGACTCAGCTTGCGGACCGTTATGAATTCGGTGAAGTCGGACGCCATCTGTACAACTTCATCTGGGATGATGTGTGTGACTGGTATATCGAAATGGCGAAGCTGCCGCTTTACGGCGAAGATGAAGCTGCGAAGAAAACCACACGTTCTGTCCTGGCATACGTGCTTGATCAGACGATGCGTCTGCTTCACCCGTTTATGCCGTTCTTAACGGAGGAAATTTGGCAGCACCTTCCTCACGAGGGCGAATCGATTACAATCAGTTCTTGGCCTGTTGCGGTGCCGGAACATACGGATACAGAAGCTGCGGCAGATATGAAACTGCTTGTTGAATTAATCCGTTCTGTCCGCAATATCCGCAGTGAAGTCAATACGCCGATGAGCAAGCAGGTTGAGCTTTATATTAAAACATCTACAGAAGACATCGCTGAGCGCCTTGAGAAGAACCGCTCTTACGTTGAGCGCTTCACAAACCCGAGCTCGCTGAAAATCGGAACTGATATCAATGCGGCCGATAAAGCGATGACAGCAGTCGTAACCGGAGCGGAAGTGATTTTACCGCTTGAAGGGCTGATTAATATTGATGAAGAAATTGCCCGTTTACAAAAAGAATTCGACAAGCTGACAAAAGAAGTCGAACGCGTTCAGAAAAAACTCGGCAACGAAGGATTCATCAAAAAGGCTCCTGAACATGTCATTGAAGAAGAGCGTGAGAAAGAAAAAGACTACACGGCAAAACGCGAGGCTGTCCGGCAGCGGATGGAAGAGCTGAAGGGCTGATTAACGAACGGGGCGGTTTCCTAAGAAACCGCCTTGCTGTATAAAAGAGGGGATTTCATTGTTTAATACGTACAAAGAAGCGATCAGCTGGATTCACGGCCGGCTCAAATTCGGCGTAAAGCCGGGCCTTCTCCGTATGGAAAGGCTGATGGAAAAATTGGGTCGCCCCGAGAAAAAAATCCGCGCCATTCATGTGGCGGGCACAAACGGAAAAGGGTCAACCGTCTCGTTTATCCGCTCCGTGCTTCAAGAAGCCGGCTATACGGTCGGTACATTTACTTCTCCGTATATCATTACGTTTAATGAACGTATCAGCGTCAACGGCACGCCGATTTCTGATGAGGAATGGAGACAGCTAGTTAACGAAATAAAACCTTTTGTGGATGAGCTGGATGAGACGGATGCCGGAACGGTGACAGAATTTGAAATCATTACAGCTTGTGCATTTTTATATTTTGCAAAGCAAAGCGGCATTGATTTTGTCATTTTTGAAGCAGGGCTTGGCGGAAAATACGATTCAACCAATATCGTTGAACCGCTGCTGACCGTTATTACAAGCATCGGGCATGACCATATGGCGATTTTAGGCCATACCATTGAGGCCATTGCGGGGGAAAAAGCCGGTATTATAAAAGAAGGCATTCCGATTATTACAGGCGTCAACCAGCCGGAGGCGCTTGGCGTCATCGAAGCAGAGGCCGAAGAAAAGCAGGCTCCGTATCAGTCATTATATGAAACGTGCAGGCTTTTTAACGAAGCGGCGCTTCCGTCAGGCGAATCCTTTTCGTTAGAAACCGATGTGAAACGCTATGAAAATATTCAAACCTCATTGATCGGCATTCATCAAAGGCAGAATGCGGCATTGGCGATTTTGGCGGCTGAATGGCTAAATCGCTTAACATATGCAGACATTTCGGAAGACGCATTGCGGAACGGGCTGAAAAAAGCTTCATGGCCTGGCCGATTTGAACAGCTTCAAGAACGTCCTGTTGTGTATGCGGACGGCGCCCATAACGAAGAAGGAATAGAAAAACTGGCCGAAACCGTCAAGCAGCGCTTTGCCGGCGATACAATTCATGTTGTGTTCAGCGCATTAAAAGACAAACCGTATCAGGAAATGATCAAGAAGCTTGAAACGGTTGCAGACTCTATTCACTTTTCGTCGTTTGATTTCCCGCGTGCTTCAAGCGCAAAAGACCTTTATGACGCAAGCAGCCTGACGAATAAAAGCTTTGATGAAGACCCGGACAGCGTAAAAGCATGGATTGAACAAAAAGACGGCGCAGATGACATCATCATCATTACCGGATCACTGTATTTTATTTCAGAAATGAGAAAGCGGCTTATTTCATAGCCGTGAAAAGCCCGGCAGGAAATGATCGGTTTTGCCGGGCTTTTTTATATGCAAAATTGATTTTTGTACATTTAAGGTCTTGCATCTTTCCATGCTACAATCTGAGCCAGATTGATAGAAAAGGTGTGGTCAAGATGCTTTTCATTCTGTTTGCCCTCGGATTAATCCTCGGTTCTTTTTTTTATACAGCAGGGTGCCGCATTCCGCTGCGGATCTCGATTGTTTACCCGCGTTCAGCCTGTTCTTTTTGCTGCTCCCCGCTCTCTTGGGCTGAACTGATCCCTGTTTTTTCTTATGCCGTGCAGAGAGGAAGGTGCAAAAGCTGCCGGCGGAAGCTATCACTGATGTATCCCGCGGCGGAATGGTTTACAGCGTGTTTGTTTACGTCTGCCGGTATTCGCTTTGGTTTGACAGCAGAACTGTTTGTCGCTCTTCTATTTCTCTCTCTGTTGATTATTGTCACTGTGACGGATCTGCATTATATGCTGATTCCTGACAAGGTTCTGCTGTTTTTTCTCCCGTTTTTCATTGCCGGGCGTTTTTTCTCGCCGCTTGGTTCATGGTATGCAGGGCTTGCCGGGGCAGTTTGCGGTTTTCTTCTGCTTGCCGT
This sequence comes from Bacillus nakamurai, assembly GCF_001584325.1. Taxonomy (GTDB): domain Bacteria; phylum Bacillota; class Bacilli; order Bacillales; family Bacillaceae; genus Bacillus; species Bacillus nakamurai. The sequence goes on along the minus strand of NZ_LSAZ01000034.1, from coordinate 150,839 downwards.
TATCATGCTTGTCAGCAAAGGCGGGATCGGCGGAGGTGATGTAAAACTGTTCGGGGTTATCGGGCTTGCGCTTGGCATAAAGCTCGTGCTCATTGCATTTTTTCTGTCCGTCATCATCGGAGCCGCATACGGGGCGTGTGCTCAGCTTGTCGGAAGGCTGGCAAAAAAGCAGCCTTTCCCCTTTGCGCCGGCCATCGCAGCCGGAAGTATCGTGAGTTATTTATACGGTGAGGAGCTGTTTTCGTTCTACATCCATCTCGCCTCCGGCTGACCTGAAAAATTTGGCGAACGTTTTTTGGACAAGACGACAAAAGTCTTGTTCTTTTTTTTTTCGCCTATGCTAAAGTGTGAAACATGATCAGTTCATGGTACGGCCAAGACGAAAGCAAGGGGGAAGAGACGTTGAAAAAAAGGAAAAGCAAAAAGAACAGCAAAGCAAAAAATAATGCCCTTAAAGTAACCATTAACGGACAAGAAGAAACTATGTATGGACAAGAGGAAATGAAAACCGGAGAGGAAAAAACAGTCACATTTTCGAATTGGGAGGAAACCAAAAAAGCGGAGCAGGAGACAGCAGCCTCTCATGAAGACCCTAAGGAAGATGATTTTAACTGGGATGACGAGGGGGAAAAGGACGTTTTTGAGGATGACCCGAAAGTCGTTCCGCCGTACCAAAAGAAAAACACGGGGGGCCATATGTACTCCAAAAAGAAGCATCCGTCTTCTCCCGTAAAAAGAGCAGTCACAACGATTGCCGTTGCAGCAGTTTTAGGGACGGGACTCGGCCTTGTCGCCTTAAATATGTCCGGCAGTAAAGAAGCGTCCGCGCCGGCAGCAGCTGACAAAGGCTCACAAGGGCAGACGGTAAAAGCGGGTGACACCGCATCAGCCCAACAAGAAACGGGTGACACAAGCGATTCGGGACAGGCAGAGGGAAACTATAAGACATATGCGGTGCAAGCGGGAAAATTTTCATCAGAAAAAGGAGCCAAAACCTTAGTTGACCAGCTGACTGAAAAAGGCTATTCAGCAGTTTCTCTATCAAAAGACGACGGATACACCTATGTGATCGCCGGCCTCTCTGCAGAAAAAAGTTTATCGCAGCAATTGGGGCAGGCGCTGATCGACAAGAATTTTGAGGCTTGGGGAGGAAAAGAGCTTTCCTTTGCGATTGAATCCGATATGGAGGATTCCTTTAAACAAGCATCCGAGCTGTCCGCCAAAGCGATCATCGGTAAAGAAGTAGCAAAAGCCGATGTGGCCAAAATCACAAAAACGGTAAACGGCGCAGACGCGGCCGACAAAAAGGAAAAAGAGGCTGTGCTGCAAGCGCTGAAGGAACTCGAAACGCCAAGCCCCGAGTCAGGCTGGAAGGCCCAGCAGCAACTGCTGAGCGTTGTAAAATAATATTTCTTCTCCCGTCATGCGGCGGGATTTTTTATTTTGTCATGAAAAAGTTATTTTTCTGAAATTGTGAATACGGGTTTGATTTGGTAGGATAGACAAGTATCTTTTTTTCTTAAGCAACCCTGAAAGGATGACAATCATGACAAAACGCTTAATACTCGCTTCACAATCTCCGCGAAGAAAAGAACTCCTTAATCTTCTTCAGATTCCTTACAGCATTATTGTGAGCCATGTAGATGAAAAATTAAATCGAAACCTTTCACCGGAAGAAAACGTCCAATGGTTGGCTGAGCAAAAAGCCGGGGCTGTAGCCGGAGAAAATCCCGATGCAGTCGTTATCGGCGCTGACACGATGGTTTGTATAGACGGCGAATGCCTCGGCAAACCGCGTGACAAAAAAGAGGCGGCAGATATGCTGCGGAGGCTTTCCGGCCGAAGCCATAAAGTCATTACTGCGGTCAGCATCCAGGCGCGAGACCGGAAAAAAACGTTCTGTGAAACGACGGAAGTGACGTTTTGGCCGCTTAGTGAAGACGAAATACAGAATTACATCGAAACTAAAGAACCGATGGATAAAGCAGGTGCATACGGCATCCAAGGAAAAGGCGCGCTTTTAGTGAAAAAGATAGACGGTGATTTCCATTCTGTCGTCGGGCTTCCTGTTTCAAAAACAATGAGAGCCCTGAAAGATTTTAATATAAAAGCTTGATGTTCAAACGGGGAAGGGGAACAAGGAGGGCTTGATCATCTGCGATCTGCCGTTAAAATTCAGAGATTTCCCGGAAAAAGAAAAACCGAGAGAACGGCTTCTGCACTGCGGAGCCGAAAATCTGTCAAACAATGAATTGCTCGCAATCCTATTAAGAACGGGGACAAAGCATGAATCTGTAATGAACCTCTCTCACCGGCTGCTGCGCACTTTTGACGGCCTGCGCCTGTTAAAAGGCGCATCCGCCCAAGAGCTGTCGAGCATTCCCGGAATCGGCACTGTGAAAGCCGTTCAAATACTGGCCGCAATTGAGCTGGGGAGTCGCATTCATAAGACATCCGCCGAGGAACATTACGTCATCCGCTCTCCGGAAGACGGGGCAAATTTTGTGATGGAGGATATGCGCTTTTTATCCCAGGAGCATTTTGTCTGTGTATAGTTGATATAAATACTAATAAAAATCGACACTGAGGATCTTTACTTTCCCTTCTTTTTTCTCAAACTTAATCCTTTCTATTAGCTCCTGAACGTACTCCCTTTTTTCTTCATTAGTTAAAACATTCCAATTTTCTTTAAACATTACAATTAGTTTTTTTACCTTTTCAATATCAACGGGGGTTTTTGGGATGGCGGCACCTTGCTTTTTTTGCAGCTCTGCATTAGCTTGTTCAAGTGCCGTTTTTGTTTCATTCATGAGTTGTTCAAATTCATTATCCGTTATCAAATCTTTTGACCATGCTTTTTGATATTTTTTTCGTTGGTTTTCAATTTTTATTATTTTCTGATGCAACTTTTCGAAATCCTGGTTACTTTTACATTGCTTTGGAAAATCAGGTTCTCTTTTAAAACTAACTTGCTCCATATAGTTTATAAAAGCTTTTTCAAATTTCTTCTCGCTTACTCCTATTGCCGGCCTTTTATTTAGTGTACACGCTTGGCACCTATAATGATTACTTTCTACGTTCTTATTGTCTTTTTTTCTAAAATATATTGAACGTTCGCACGTTAAGCGGTTACCGCAATTCGGGCATATAATTTTTGATTGGAAAATAAAAATAGATGTGGTTTCTCTTTTTTTGAAATTTTGCCTATCATGTAAAATGGTTTGTAGTAGTTTGAATTCTACTTTTGTTATATACCCCTCAAAAGCATCCTCAATTATTTCATCATTCCATCTAAGAGCACCATACAAGGCAGGGTTTTTTAAAATAACTAAGATTGATGCAATGTGCCATTTGTAACCTCTTGTGGGTTGATATTCAGAGTTATCAAGGTAATCAGCCAATTTTCTAATTGAGTAACCTTCTTTTATTTTCTCTATCATTTCTAAAATGACAGCGCCTTGTTCTGGATTTTTGATTAATGTGTTTCCTTCTTTTTTCCATCCATAAGGGGCAGGCGCACTAAATTGTCCCTGTCTGGCCTTTTCTATTTGCCCCATTCGAACCCGTTCGCCGAGGTTCTCACGTTCCCATTGCGCCATGGCAGCAACTAAAGTAATAAAGAGCCGCCCAGTTGCTGATCCTGTATCATATACTTCTGTCGCTGACCGGAAAACAGCATTATATTTATCAAAGTAGTCAAGAAGAGAATAGAGGTCACGCACTGATCGAGTTAAACGGTCTAGCCTATACACTAAGACGGTATCAATGATTCCCTGCTCGATATGTCTTAACATTAATTCTAAGGAAGGTCTATTAATATCTTTTGCTGATTTTCCTTCGTCTGTATAAAACTTATAATTCGTCCAGCCTTGCGATATGCAATAAGCTTTAAGTTTTTCCCCTTGGGCTGGAATTGAATAGCCCTCCCTTGCTTGTTCCTCAGTTGAAACCCTGATATAAATCCCGATGCTTTTTCTTTCATTTTCATTTTTCAGATTCATAATGTAGCTCCTTAGCAAACGTATGTTCTGTTTTAGGGTTAAAAATTTTTAAGGTTGGAAACATCTTTTAAATGAGCAACCTCACAGGGGATGCCGTTTATTGCAGCGATATCTTTTAAAGTAAGTGAAGTGCCCCTGTGTTGTTCGATAGCCCAATCCGGGAGTAAAAGTTCAACAGCAAACGTATTTGCCTCAATTTCAATTTTATCAATTGAAAAAAAAGTACGCTTTCTCATAAATGGTGTATTGGAATGTGGGTGCAATTGTGAATGTCCAAGTTCGTGAGCGCATACAAATATTTTTTGACTTGAATTTAGGTTTGAATTTATAACGATGTATTTATTTCTCCTGTCGTATTTATAAAATCCTTGTATCTCGTGGTGTAGATTCCAAGGTATAACGTTGACATTTAGATATGAGGCAAGCTCAAAGGGGTTGCTAGTTTTATACTTTGAAATCAGTTTATTCACAGTTGACTTAATCAAAGGTGAAAGCCTCCTATTCTTGATTGTCTTCTCTATACTTTTTGGGTGTATATTTTTTGTTAATTCTTTGTGTCTGCCGAACGACATGCTCCATGGCTTCCATAAGAGACTCAATAGCCTCCTGACTCATGGGTTCTCCTGAAAAACTAAGACCGTCCGTATTCTCTAAATCTTTTCTTATAGCCTCCATTCGTTTTGCAATATCTTTTTCAGCTTTCGTTTCGTAAGGTGTGGGTTCTTCTTTAACTAAGTCACCATCTGCGACTATTTCAGTCACATTAATATTTAAAGCAGCAGCAAGACGTTCAATAGTGGTTAAACTCGGTTTGTATCTATCCCTTTCGATATCAGCAAGATACGATCTTGACATATTTGCGAGTTCGGCAAGCTCGACCTGGGTTAATTTTGATTTTTTCCTCAGTGCTTTAATTTTCTGCCCTACACTTGTCATATCTTTGAGCTCCTTTAATAAATTATTGTCGTGACGTGTCGTGTACCATAGCCTTTCTAACTTCCTGAGAGTAATTATATTCTCAAAATGTCGGAAATACAATACTTAAAATGACGGAAATACAAGTAATTTTCAGCAAAATGACGGAAATACAAGTATATATCTCACTGAATCTTTAAAATACTTGAATTTCGCCAAATTTCGACTTTTACATAATGTCGTGAATGCCGTACAATTTGATCATACCTTAACGGGGGGTGAAAAAATGTTAGATAAGAAAAATCTTGGCTATTCCATTAAGAGTAAGCGAAAAGAGAAGAACATGAATCAGTCAGAGTTAGCAAGCTTGACGGGACTTTCTAGGACTTATATTTCCGACATTGAAAACGGAAGATATTTGCCCGGAACTAATTCTCTTTCGAAAATAGCTATTTGCATTGATCTTGATTTAAATGTATTAAAAATGACGGAAATACAAGTTGTTGAGGAGGAATTGCATGATAGAACTACCAGCACATGTTGAGGATAGGATTTTTCAATTCTTTATGAAATATTCTATCCCTCGGCTTCTTGAAATGGAAGAAGAGAAGGAGAAAGGGGAAATGTTAGATGAGAAAAGAAAAGGCGCTTAAACTCGCTGCTTTCTTCGCTGAATTTGAACAATTAATGATTAAAAAAAATCGGCCACACATCGGCAATTACTGTAAAGAACAAATGGTTAAGTATTGTGCTGTTTATTTAAATGCGGAATAAAAGGAGTCAAGTTATGAACTTAAACGAGTTTTTAAAAACTGATCGCGAAAATGCGGAAAGAAAAATCAAGTCAATGGAATCTCTTTTACACGACATGATCCCGGATGCTCTTCAAGATAATGACTTCGACGGCTGTTTAGAAATTATTGAAACTTTAAAGCAGCATTGCGAAGACCTCAAACGGATGCACCAACAGGCACCAGTCACACAATTACATGAAATCGCGTCCCAGTTTTCATCAAGAGGGATAGATGTTTCGGTTGTGCAAAGGGGGCTGACAAGTGAATACATCTAATTCAGTTTCGCCAGAAATCACCAATATATGGCCGGAAGATGAAAAGTCGAGAGATTTAATAGCAATTTTAAATGAATATGGCCCGCTCTTCATTTTTCCAAAGAATGCTGCAGACAACCGAGGGGAAAAAGTGGAGATCATCGAAAGGGCAAAATCAATTTCTGGTAAAGTCCTCATGGAATTTACCCAAAACGGAACTGATTATTGTATCCAGTGGTGCCGAGCTTCCGAGCAGGAAATTATAAAAGTTAGGCAACGTGAACTAAAGAAAATGGAGGAAGCAGCATGCAATTAAATTTAATCGAATCAAACGGGCAATATCTTGCCGACAGTCGGGATGTTGCGGAAATGGTGGGGAAAAATCATTTCCATCTTACGAGAGATATTGAGGGCTACATAAAGGTGATTGAGGAAAATCCAAAATTGGATTCTCAAACATTTTTCATCCCTAGCACATATCTGACAAAACAGAACAAGGCAGCCAAGCATTATTTAATTACAAAACAAGGGTGTGAAATGGTCGCCAACAAAATGACAGGGGAAAAAGGCATACTGTTTACCGCTGCTTACGTGGATCAATTCAATCAGATGGAGCGGCACTTGCAAAATGATTACTCACAGTTAAGCCCGCAGCTTCAGCAGATGATACGTCTTGAACAAAAGCAAAATGAACACGATAAGCGATTGAACCAACTTGAAAACAATTGGCAAATTGATTCTTTTCAGCAAAATGTAATTCAGAAGCAGATACGTAAGCGTGTTTATGAAATCCGTGACAATTACGACAACAGCGAGACAGGCACACGCCGATTGTTTGCAGGCATTCACCGCAATTTTAGAGACGCGTTCTCCGTGCCGTCGTACAGGGATTTACGCAAACTTGATTTTGAGGACGCTAAAGCATGGATTAAATCATGGAGACCGCTATTTTAGGAGGAATGGAAAATGAATACATTTGAGTTTTATAGTCGAGTTAAAGCATTAAAAGTGGAAGTGAACCATGTTTCTACAGAGTTTCAAGCCTTTATCCTGAATGCAAATAAAGCCCTTCAAGATGGCCTGGATAGAATAGCAGAATCTAATTTAATGCATCTGTTTGCCGGCGCATCAGAGGGGGATATTCCTGAGGAGGTTCTTCAAGCACTGAGTGAATTTTTCAACGTAGATAAAATTATGGCCGTTACAAAATATAGCCCCTATAACACCATGGTTTGGGTTAAGCGACTGCAGCGTAAAATAAACGCTTGGAACAAACTCACTTTAAAGTATCATAAGCGTCTTTGGGCCATATTGAACGAGATTGAGAGCTTAGAAACCTACCAAGCCATGGGGAATAAATGGCGGGCTGAGGTGAACGAAATTAAGCAAGAAATTAAAACAGCTTTAAATTATAGAATCTCGTGTCAAGAGAAACTAGAAAAATATCTATTTATGTCAGTAGGTTACTGGAAAATGAAAAAGAACGATTTTTTGTCTCTTCTATCTATTGATCACAGTAAAGAAAGAGCGGCTGAAATGAGAAAGATAATTGATGATCTGCCGGCCGAAATTGATTCTGACAGACTTTTAGTTGAGGTTGTCACTAAAAATATAGAAGCCCCCGAAGATGACGTTTACTTTGATATTTTCTTTGCTGGTGTCATGGAACGTATTAAAAATGGGGAGATTGATACGTTGAGAATGTTTCAAGAGGTTATAAAAGAGCCGATCCCCGTGTATAAAGCCGTAAAAGATGAATACGGCCGCGTTGTCTCAATGGAGCGGGATCGGCCAAACCTTACATTACTGTAGAAGAAGGTAAAGCTGGTCAAGGAGAGTGCTGCAACACTTTTTCTTGACTGGCTTGAATAGAAAATATCACGCTTCTTTAAAAAAATCAATTCGATATTTCAAATATATGCCATGAAAAGGGGAAGAATTATGAAATTAATGGGTACGCCTACAAAAATAGCTGCTATTGGTGAACAGGTCGGAGCGGATAAAGATAAAACTATGACATGCGGGCAGTATTACGATGCTGGAATGGTTACGATGCTTAAATTGATTGCAACAAAAGACCTCCATGAGCCGGTAAATGATGGAGAAGAGAAAATCGAATGGTCTAAAAAAACATGCAAGGCCAATGAACGAACGAATGAGCTTTTTTCCATGTTAAGCAAGAAACTGCCTGCAGATTCAAAGCGGCTATTACAGGACTTTGACGAGGTTTATTCATGCAAAAGCGCGTTTGAGACAGAGGATGCTTTCATATCAGGGTTTATAGCTGGCTTCCGCTATCTCATGGGAGAAGTAGCATATAGTGACGAATTGAATTTTTACAAGTAAAGGTGAGTTAAATGATTGGTTGGATAAAGCTTCATAGGAGTGTTCAAGATCACTGGATATACCAAGAAAAAAGAAAGTTTTCTAAATATGAAGCTTGGCTCGATTTACTTATGATGGCCAGTCATAAAGATAATAAATTCGTGTTAGGAAATGAGCTTTATGATCTTAAAAGAGGGGAATTTATTTCATCTATTCGTAAGCTTGGCGAACGTTGGTCATGGTCAAATACAAAAGTGACGCAGTTTCTTGATCTGTTAAAGAAGGATGAAATGATTGATTTTAAAAAAGACACTAAAAAAACGCTTATAACCATTGTCAATTATGGGGTTTACCATGATTCCGATGAAGAAAAAAAGACAGTGATCGAACACAAAAACGACACGAAAGCGACACAAAAACACACAATCAAGAATGATAAGAATGTAAAGAATGAAAAGAATATAAAACCTTCTCGTCTCAAATATGAAATTTGCGACATGGAGAACGCGGAATATTTGTTTAAAGAAATCCAAAACAATAACCCGGATGCTAAAAAACCGAATCTTGAAAAATGGGCGAATGAATTTAGATTGATCCGCGAGCGAGACAAACGCACAGATCAGCAGATTAAATATTTAATCAATTGGTCACAACAAGATAGCTTTTGGAAAACCAATATACTTAGTCCGGCCAGTCTTAGAAAACAGTTTGATAGGCTTGTCACCAAAATTAAAAGTGATAAAGAGCAGAAAAGGGCAAACAAGGCACCGCAGTTAAACGTAGAGGAGTTTGATTTGGATGATTAAAAAACAAACTTTTGAAATCATGGCGCTCATAAAACAATACTTTGAGCATTTCGAGATAACGCAGGATAAAGTTGATTCGTGGCATGAGCTGTTACAGGATGCTGATTACGAACAAGTGCGTGACAATCTCATTCGTTTTTGTAAACGGAGCAAGTTTCCGCCCAAGGTTGCTGACTTGCTGAATGAAAAAAACGTCATCGTTGATCGGATCAATGCGATACCGTCCATAGAAGAGACAAAAGACTACCTTTCAAAATTATCCGCTCCCGTTGAGCAAACGGAAGAGGAACGGGCATTAATTGAAAAGTCAAAAGCGGAAATTAGAAAAATCTTGGGAATCGGTGATTGACATGAACGCAAATACTTTTCTATACAACACAGATGCGGAGCAAACCTTTTTAGGAGCGCTCCTTCTTAACCCTGATTTATTAAAAGACTGTACCACAAAGCCGCTGCACTTATCCCAAGTCAAGCATAGAAACCTATTATCCGCGATGTTAGAGCTGGACACAAAAGGGACGCCAATAGACTTGGTTTCGATTACGGAACATATCGGCCGGGACAACTTAGGGAGCGTCGGGGGTCATCAGTATTTGGCGGCGTTGGCTTCTTCTGTCCCGACTACTGCAAACATTGGATTCTATGAAAAAATCATTTTTGAGTATTGGCAAAGGCGGGAAATGGGCAAAATTGCGGAAGAAATTAAAAAGAATTCAGCAAATGACGATCCGTCCGCTGTCATTCAATCTACTATATCCGATTTAATGCGCTTAGAAGACGCCACAGGCGACGAAGAGGACGGGGCAATACAAAATGACCTGTTAGACATTTACGAAGAGCTATCGGAGCCTAAAGGGGAAATAACGGGTATGCGGAGCGGCTTCACGGAATTAGATCGAATGACGTCAGGTTTTCAAAAGCAAGAATTAGTGATAATAGCCGCGCGTCCGTCTGTAGGGAAAACCGCGTTTTGTCTAAACGTTGCTCAGAATTTCATGGCAAGCCCTCTAAATAATTATAAAGGTGGGGCTGTAGCTATTTTCTCCCTTGAAATGTCACGAAAGCAGCTCCTAAAAAGAATGGCGTCAAGCCTTGGAAATATTGATGCTCATGCGATGCGTACCGGTAATTTAACGGCGAATGACTGGAACAAGCTTTCACAAGCAAACGGGGTTCTTGGCTCCGCTGATCTCAGGATTTTTGACCGCCCAGGCGTTACAGTTAACGAAATATGGTCAAAGGTCAGAAAAATGAAACGTGAATTTGCTGGAAAAGATATTTTGATCATTATTGATTATCTGCAGCTTATTTCAGGATCGGCAAAACATAGGGGTAACAGAACGCAGGAAATAAGCGAAATAAGCCGCATGTTAAAACACATGGCCCGCGAGTTGGATATTTGCGTTATTGCCCTCAGTCAGCTTTCACGGGGCGTTGAACAGCGGCAGGATAAACGACCGATGATGTCAGACATAAGAGAATCGGGACAAATTGAGCAGGACGCGGATGTCATTGGGTTTCTTTATCGGGATGATTATTACGACAAGGAAAGCGAGAACAAAAATATTATTGAGATCATTATAGCCAAGCAGCGAAACGGCCCGGTCGGAACTGTTTCACTGGCGTTCATCAAAGAGTACGGACTTTTTGTCAACTTGGAGCGGCGCTTTGACGATTAGAGAATGGTATGAAGCAGCGCTCCGCCATAATTATTATTCCCTTATCCTGCTGATCGAATTTTTGGTGTACGAGAAAAAAACGGTACGGCTGCAGGATTCGGAAGAGGCGCTGAATTTTTACTTGCAAGAGAAGTTTAAAGACAGGATGAACGCTCATTTGCTTGCTTACGAGCGGCAAAAGCAAAAAGGGAAACCGGTATTTCAAAATTAAAAATAAGAACCGATAGAAACGAACGTTTCGGGATCCAATTGGATTTATATATTCGGGTTTTGTGATAGCAGCATGGGGAGGAAACAATAGAGTGAGTAACTTTTTTGAGGAATCGGTAAAGAGATTGACAACGGAGGGGTTGTATTTACTACTTACGGATATTAAACAAAGGATTGGGGATGCTCTTTTATCTGAAAATCAATCCTATTTACAGCAACAACAGCAAAGAGCGGATATTGTCAAAAAGGAAATGGACAGCCGCGCTGCTGCCAGTAAAAATAAATAAATCGAAAGGAAGGCAACCATTTGAGACTAATTAAATTAGATTCTATAATAGAGAAAGATAAACTTATAATTGACATGGCAAAGCATGAAAATTTTGCTGTCATTGTTTCAAATGGGGAAGCAAAAATGACGCCGCTTCCTGAGCATGGAGAAACAAAAATTGTCACGAGTAAAGGAAAAGTAACCCGCGTTAAGTGGGATGAAGGCGAATTATTCAACTGAATAAGTCCAAGACGGAAAGCCTGCGGACACTGATCATTGTACAGATTTACTGTGCTCTGATTGGTGTCCGTTTTTTGTTTTTCGGAAGCGCCAGCAAAGAAATGCTGATATAAACGCATAAGGCTCAATCTGAGGGCTTTTCCCCACTTCTGGGGAAAAGGGGTTTGCGAAGGCTGAAACGAGCCGAGAGCGGCGTATTTAAGGGGAAATAACAGGAGGAAACATATGCAAGATTTAATCATTGAATATAAAAGCGCATTAAAAGATGTCAAAAAGATGTACCGGCAGTTATCGGCGGTTGCTGATAGTCTATTAACGGCTGAACAAAAAAGCGATAAAAAGATCATTGGCGGCATGATAAGCGACATTGAATATACAATCGAATGGCTGCAGAATGGGAGACAACCCGGTGCCCGCCGTGGTGCTGATCGTAGGGATGTATATAAAAGAACGATCCTATCTGATCCGCGTTTGATTGATGCGCTGCCGGAAGAGTATGCCATCATTCAGGAGCCTGATGGAGAGGTAAGCGATTGGGACAGGGAAAGAATAGAGGATGCCTTGTCTGTACTTACAGACCGAGAGAAAGACATTTTTATTATGCATGCTGTGCAAAATATGTCCTTTGAAGAAATAGCTGCTTTACTCAATATAAAAAAAGGAACCGTTCAGAAGAATATTGAACGATCCCGCTTGAAGATGAAAAATAGAGCAAATGACAGCCTTTTTTGTTTAACTTAAACAGGCTGTCTTTTTTTATGATGATCTTTTGTTCATGCCGAGCCGCTCACGTAATGCAAATTGAAGAAGCTGTGAAAAGTTTACGCCTTCTTTTTCCGCTGCCTCTGCAAGCCATTTTGGTACAGTAAGTGTCTTTTTCACCGCTTTGTTTTCCATTTCATCACGCACAATATCCGTCCAGGCGCTTATCATAACCACAAAACCAGTTGCCGGCACTTCAATATCGTTTGGGGCTGATGGGGAAGGGATATTGTCGCCGTCCTCTTCCATTCCGTATAAAAAGCCTTCAAGCGCATCTTTCGCCATGCTCATAGCATCTTCCACGTTCTCACCTTCTGAAATGCAGCCGGGTAGATCGGGGAATGTAATTGTATAGCCGTCGCTTCCGTCTTCTCCTGCATCAAAAATCGCCGGAAATAAATACTTTGCCATATATATAAAACCTCCTTACAAGGGGGCTATTTAAGCCCCGCCTGTTTAAGTATAGAATTTAGTGTGCCGGGTTTGAAGTCCTTTTTTGGATGTGGGACTGTTACCGTGCCCGGTTTGGCTGGGTGTTTGAAGTGGTGATGACTACCAACAACCCGCTTTAAATACCACCCATCTTTTGTAAGTATCTTTATGATATCTCTTGAAGACTTCATGTTTCCCTCCCTTCACATATATTATAACACGTATTATTTATACGTGTCGATACTTATTTTTGAAAAAAAGCATTTTTTGTCTTACGGTTGAGTCTAATTTATGAAAGGAACTTTTGTTCGACAAATTTCGCAAATGGTTCCATTGTCACTCTCTTTTGCCGATAATAAAGGGGTGAAGGAGGATTAAACAATGGATTTTAGAGACATGATGGCTGAAAAATATCTTAATGAAGAAAAAAAGGAATGTACTTTATATCATTACACTAACATATATGGACTAGAAGGGATTTTAGATAACAGGGAGTTTTGGGTATCACATTCTGATTTTTTGAATGATAAAACTGAATTAAAATATACTCTCGAGATCTGTGAGAGTTTATTACAGGATAAGTTGAAATATAATGAGTTAAAAGATAAAATACTTGATAAATTTGATACTGTATTAAAACTTATGAATGATCACTTAATTTATATATTGTCCCTCTCAAATAATGGGGATTCAAATTTATTATGGTCAAATTATTCAAATAATGATGGATACAATATTGCTTTCAGTTTTCGGGCCATAATTGATGATTTTGAGTTTAATCAAAGTTATAGTGATTATTATTTATATCATTCAAGTGTTATTTATGAAAAAGAGCATCAAATTAAAGCAATTTCTGAAGTAATTGATTATTTTATTGAGTTAGCTGAAAAGGACATTCTTTTTGATAGAATCAATGATGATTACATAGTTGGCGTTGCTGATATAATAAGGACCATTCAGTTGTTTTCTATATTTTTTAAAGATAATTGTTTCAGTCAGGAAGAAGAGTATAGAATTGCGATCGTTCCATATTTGAGTAAGAAAATTCAATATGATTGTAGAATTTCAAATGGAACATTCATACCTTTTATTAAACTTGGTTTTCATAAAAATCGTGTGAAAGGGATAACAATAGGACCTAAAAATAATATGGATATAACTCTGGAAGGTCTAGTTCAATTTCTAAACCTGCATGAATACAACCATATTTCGAAAGACTCTATAAGGTATTCATGTATTCCTTATAGATATTAAGCACCTTATTAAGGTGCTTTTTTATATTCTCTGTAAACTGTTTCCGGTAAATCGTTCGACAAATTTCGTAAACTGTTCCTTTGTCAGTATCATTCACCGATAATAATCTGGGAGGTGAATGACATAGACATTATTTCATGGATTCCAGAAAATCTTAGACCAGCCACTTTAACTGCAACTACCACATTATTAGGTGCATTTGTGGGAGCGTGTGTTGCTCAGTTTTTTTCACACCGTCTGACATTAAAAAGAGAAAGAAAGAATAGTGAAAGAGTAGTTTATAATGAATTGTTTGCTCCAATTTTATTGGAAATATATATGTATTATGACTATCAAACAGCTTTTAGAAAAGACCATTTTAAAGGTGAAGTAATACAAATATGGGAGAAAGAGAATCAATTGGAGAAAATAAATGATCATATAGGAAATAATCTTAAATTTGCTTCTCCAAAGATTATAAGAGCATACAACGCTGTATTGAGATATGAAGTTATGGAGGATATAGCTGGTATTGGTAAAGATCAAGAACAATTAGCTCTTATAGAAGAATTATTGAATGAATTATTGAGAATTGCACCATTTGATAACGAATCTAAAAAAGAACTTTCTAAATATAGGACATATTATTTTCTATTTAGAATGTTAACAAATTATTTTCATAGTATCGAAGATGCTAAAACGATTTTGACGAATGATTTTTATTTCCAAAACAGCAAATTATCAAGTAACAGAATATATAAAAGACTTTTATCAAATACGAATCTGAGATACAAAAAGAGATATGTACAAACCTTGTTCAGATACAAGAACGAGGAGGATTATTTTATAAAAGTTCTAGCACGAAAAAAGGATCGTAAACCACTTCAAATAATAATGAAGAGGGTGCAAGGAGAGAAATGAAGGAGCAAGAGGATTACCCGTTCCAGGGGAATCGTTAGACAAATTTCGCCAATGGTTTTTTGTTAGAATCTCTTGCCAATTTAAGAAGTTAATTTGTAGGAGGACTCAAGTGATAATCTTAAAGAAAATAATTTCTATCTTATGGGCTGGTATAAAAAAGTTTTTTGAATTTTTGTTTATACCATCTCGGAATTATTCAGTTAAATATGCTCAATATCTTTTATGGGAATTTGCAATAGGAATAGGTTTAGCTATTATATTTAAACAAAACAGAGAACTAATAATACAATATACAGTATTTTTGTTCATGAATTTATTAATATTTTCATGTTTATTTTGGCTCCTTACTTTTTTGTATAAATGGCGATATAGAAAAAGCAGGGCTTTTGAAAGAGATCTAAAATATGAAGGATTTTTACATGATTGTTCTGATATAAATGACGTTATATCAGAAGTTGATAATCTCAAAGAATCAATTAATGATTGGGCTGGAACCGACAAGCACACAGCCTTACAAAAAGTTAAAACATTAAGAATATATTATAAGTCTAGTACTACCAAAAAAGCAGAAGATTTTTTAACTAACACATCCATTGGAGTGATTTTAGGGTTAATATCGGGTTTAATTCTGAAACCAGAGGTAATGGATACTATAAAAAGTATATATGGGGATACATTCAACCTTATTAGTAATGCTATTATTAATTACATTAACGCAATAACTCTACTCATCATAGGTCTGATGATAGCAAGTAAGATATTAATAGAAACTCACAGATTGACGAGATCTGCCCAACTGTACGAGGAAGTACTGGAAAGTGTGGTGACAGAACTTGAAGAAAAAATAAAAAATGAAAATAGTCTTGGCGCCTAAACTGGCGCTGAGGCTATTCACTTTAAGTTGGGCATCTATCTTAGATGCTTTTTTATATTCTCTGTAAACTGAATCCGGTAAATCTCAGGGAGAACTATTGGCGGTTAACGGTCTGAGTACGGGGGCAGTTTAGAAAGAATATGATTGGAGGGATTACATGAAAACAATTAGTCAAGCCTTTGAGGAATTAGGAAAGAATGTGAGGTGTGCGGCTGAAAGGATGCCAACACCCAAGCCGCTATCCACAGAAGGTTTTATTATGTTGAGTGAAGGAGATAGAGCATGGAAACAATTTATGCGCACCCATTTGAGACGTCATGGTTTATTGCGCTCACGTTCTTCTGTTTATCGTGTGTAGTCTGTTCGGGTAAATCGGAAAAGGAATAAGCATGGCAAGGCAACGTGACGAATTAGACAAAATCTATAATACGGCACGCTGGAAGCGAGTGAGGAAAGTCGTTCTGATAAGGGACGGCTATTTGTGCTGTGAGTGCCGTCGTCGTGGATTGATAACAGAAGCAAATACGGTTCACCATATCATCGCATTAAGGGATGATCCAAGCCGGGCGTTTGATCTTGATAATCTTGAAACGATCTGTTTAGAGTGCCACAACAGGGAGCATCCAGAACGTAGTGGCGGGGAGAAGAAGAAAAAACGAAGCGAAAATGTTTTCAAATTCTACGGGAACAACGAAATAAGTTAAAAAAACGCTGAAACATACCCCCCTACCCTTTAAACATGGGGCAATGCGCTTTTCAAACAACGGTGTGGCCCTTCCTATACAATAAATTCGATTTTGAAGATTTTTCGCCCCGGAAAAACAAAGGAGAGCATCCCGGCCGAAGCCTTGATGCTCTTAGGTTTATCGTATATCGGGGGCCGCAATTTGTAAAGGGTAAAAATGAATTTTTTTCGAAAGAGGGTGATAACAGTGGCTATGCCTGCAAAAAGTGCCAAACTCACATTATTAGACGGCAATAAAAGCCGCTATACGAAAGCAGAATTAGAAAAACGTGTTGAAAATGAAGAGAAAATGAAAATGAGGGCCGATAATATCGAGCCGCCTTCCTGGTTGTCTGCAACTGCTAAAAAGGAATTTAAACGGCTGACCGAGCTTCTTTTAGAAGTGGAATTGATCAATGAGGCCGATATCACACATTTAGCCTTTTATTGTGACGCGTATTCTCAATACATTTCATTTGAAAGGCAAATTAAAAAATATGGGTTGTGGGTTGATGGGAAGCCCAACCCTTTTATTATGCGTAAAAAAGATATGGCAGCGCAACTGCGGGCGTATGGTTCAGATTTAGGCTTGTCGCCGGCAGCTCGTGCAAAATTAGCAATTAACTTAGAGAGCGGGGAAGAAGATGAAGAAGATGACTTCTAAACCCTTGCTTGACATGAGTTACTCGGAGCTTACCAAGTGGTGGGCTGATTATCAAGCGGAACAACAATCATGGGGCGGCATCCTTGTGCAGCCTTATCCTGAATTACTGACAACATGGTACGCAGAACAGCTGATAGATGGATCAATCCCGGCATCAAAGGAAAATATCTTAGCTGCTAAACGACATATGAGAGATTTAGAGCGGCAGGGCACAGATGATTTTCCTTGGATTTTTGATGAAGAGAAAGGGCACCGTCCTATCAGGTTTATTGAAAAGAAATGTAAACCCTCTAAAGGTGATCACGATCAACTTATCATGCAGCCGTGGCAGCATTTTGTCATCGGCTCCATTTTTGGATGGGTTCATAAAGATACAGGAATCCGAAAGTATCGTGAGGCCCTAGATTTTGTTGGCCGGAAAAATGGAAAAACAACGATTATTTCCGGGATTTCTAATTATATGTTGGGCTTTGACGGAGAGCGCGGGGCCAATGTTTACGTATTGGCTAACTCTCAAAAACAATCATCTATCTTGTTCAATGAATCCAAGGCTATGATTGAGAATTCGCCCTATTTAAACAAACGCTTTAAGGCATTGAGAAGTGAAATTCGTTATGAAAATATGAAATGCACAATGCAAGCCATGTCAGCGGAAAAAAATAATAAAGACGGGGAAAACTTGCATTTTGCTGTATTTGATGAAATTCACGAATACATTGATTATTTATTAATCAACGTAATGAAGAAGTCGAGGGGCATGCGGAAGCAGCCATTAATTATTTATATTACGACAGCCGGCTACGTTTTAGATGGGCCATTGATGAATTTTTTTGAGGCGGGGAAAGAATGCCTTGAAAACCTCGAAGATGATTTAGACGAACGGACTTTTTATTATCTTGCGAAGCTGGACAAGCCGGAAGAGGCGGACGATCCGCGGATGTGGATAAAAGCAAACCCAAACATTGGCCTTATGGACTTTGTAAACCTTGTGACAGACTACAAGAAAGATAGGAAGAACCCGCAGGAGCTTGCCGACTGGTTAACAAAGCAATTTAATATTTTCAGTGATGTAGATGAATTGTCATTTGTTGATGTAGCAACGATCAATAAAAACAACAAGGAAATTGACGTTGATATGCTCAAAGGCCGGGAATGTGTCGGCGGTTATGACTTGTCCGAAACTGAGGATTTTACCAGCGCTTGTTTAGAATTTCCGCTTGATAACGGGGAGATATTTTTTCTGACTCATTCATGGATACCGGAGGCCCGATATAACCGGGACAATAATCAGCAGCGGTTGGATGAATGGAGGAAAAAAGGATATCTGACCATTATCCCGGAGGCTGAATACGTCAATTACGAGGTTGTTTTGGATTGGTTTATTGAAAAATCCAAGCTGTACAAGATAAAGAAAATTGGTTACGACAAGGCCAAAGCGTTATTTTTAAACGCGGCCCTTGAAGAACACGGATTCGAAACGGAAAAAGTAATCCAAGGCTTTAAAACGCTTGGCGGCCCAATGCAGAACTTTAAAGAGCTGATGCTAGACGGGAAAGTCATATTTAACAATAACAAGCTTTTCCGTTGGTATCTGAACAATGTAAGAATGGTTAAAGATCGTAACAATAACTGGATGCCTACGAAACAATCCAAGAACCGCAAAATTGACGGGGTGGCCGCAGCATTAACGGCCCATACGTTTGTAATTCCTATGTTAATCAAGCCGAAAAAGTCCGGGAAAGTGAAGTATTATTCCGTTGCCGATTTAAAAAGCATGTAGGGGGGTGAGGCTTTGGGATTAAAGGAGACTTTTAAACGTTTTTTTAACCGGGTTACGTTTCAAAAACCGGTTACGCATCACATGAGTTTCCAAGGTGACTATTTTAGCAGCGCTTCAGATATGAACGAAGCGATATTCAGTGCAGTAAGCCGATTGGGAAATACGTTTGCCAGTCTGCCGTTAAAATTATTTGATGACAATTTTCAGCAGCCATCTGATTGTGACGGCTTTAATTTGCTGAGGGATGGGCCACGATACTTTACCCGATTCGATTTTTTTAGAGATATTGAAACAATTCGGAATCTAAAGGGCAATGCCTTTGTGCAGCTATTCCGCGATATAAACGGACAAATTGTTGATATGGCCCTCGTAAAGCCGGGATGTTGTGAGCCAGTGCTTGATATAACGTCTGGTGAGTTGTATTACGCCGTTTCATCCGTTGATAATGCACCGAATCAACAAACAATGTATGTCCATTATAGTGAAATGCTCCATTTTAAACATGCGCGGTTCGGTCAAGTTATGGGAATGAACCCAATTGACTTGCTAAAGAACACGATTGATTATGATCACGAAGTACGAAAAATATCAATGAATCAATTAAACGGAACAAATGAAGGGCTTATCGTGAGGTTTGACGGAAGCTTAGATGAAAAACAAAAGGAAGCACATATCAAAGCGATAGCGGGATTCTATCGAGATAATGGCGGTTTGCTGGTCGAGGAAAGCGGAATCACAATTACACGGGTTGAGCGTCAAGTTGTAGACCCGAAATTAATTGATATTGATAAAGTGACAAGGTCGCGTGTTGCTATGGTATACAACGTGCCTGAACATTTTTTAGGTGATAATACATCCAGCTTTTCATCATTAGAGCAGCTTAATTTAGAATTTGTGACAAACAATCTGATGCCTACCCTCAAACAATATGAAGAAGAGCTGAACAAAAAGATTTTGACGCCGGATCAAAAGCGAAGAGGCTATCATTTTACTTTTGTTGTCAACTCACTGCTGCGCGGTGATACACAGACCCGACAAAATTACTATCAAGCGGCGGTCAGAAATTCGTGGATGAAAGCAAATGAGGTGCGAATAGAGGAAGGGTTGCCGCCCGATCCTGATGAAAACGCTAATAAGTTATGGATTAGCGGCGACCTGTACCCGATTGAAACGCCGGTGTCTGAACGTAAAGGGGGTGAAAGCAAAAATGAAAAAAAATCAGGCGAACAATAAATATTGGAGTATGAAGACATCCGGTGACAGCAGCGCGGATGTTTTTATTTTTGGCGAAGTGGTCACAAGCGGATATGAATGGGATGAAATAGATACCTCGGCCGCCTCATTTAAGCAGGATTTAGACCTTTTGGGAGATATGAGTGTTTTAAATGTACACATTAATTCGCCCGGTGGCTCTGTATTTGAAGGCGTGGCCATCTGCTCCATGCTCAAACAGCATAAAGCATTCGTTAACGTATATATTGATGGGTTAGCTGCTTCAATCGCAAGTGTCATCGCAATGGCGGGTGACGCTATTTTTATGCCCTCAAACGCTATGATGATGGTTCATAATCCGTGGACAATAGCGATGGGAAACGCAAATGAAATGAGAAAGCAGGCTGATGTCCTTGACAAAATTTCTGAGTCTATGAAAGCGTCCTATCTTGAAAAAGCGGGCGACAAATTGACAAAGGAAACACTGGATTCTTTGATGGATAACGAAACGTGGTTATCTGCTAGTGAAGCCGTTTCTTACGGTCTTGCTGATGAAATTACAGCATCGAACCAAGCAGCAGCTTGCGTTTCCTCTTCATTATTTTCTCGTTATCGAAATGTGCCGCACGCACTCAAAGAACCTGAATCTATAAATGAGAAACAACCAAAATTACTGAATAAGAAATTACAGATTCTTAAAGGAGAGTTTAACCGATGACATACGAAGAACTAAAAAATACTTGGATTAATGCGGGGCAGCAGGTTTCTGATGCACAACACAATTTACAGCTTGCACTTGTTGACGATGAAGTAACCGCGGAGGAAGTCGAGGGCTTAAAGGCGAAGCTACAGGCAGCTCAGGCGAAACGAGACATTGCAAAAGAACAAATGGAAGAAGTCGAAAAAGCGGCGGTTAAACAAGCGAGACAGGCCCCGTCTATTCCTTCCACGGCGACGGATGTAAAAGACCAATTTATAAAGGATTTTAAAGACCTATTGAGCGGCAGACCGAGCGCGGCCGTGACTACCAAACTAGATGAAAATGGGGAAGGTATTGGCTTGACGATCCCACAAGATATTCAAACTGCGGTCAATAAATTAAAACGTCAGTTTGACGCCTTGGAACAATACGTTAATGTGGTGCCGGTGACATCCCTTTCAGGAAGCCGAAACATTGAAAAATTGAGCGATGTAACACCATTTAAAAATATCGACAATGAAAACGACGAAATAAACGAGAATGACGATCCATCAACAAGCATTCTGCGGTACTTAATTCAGCGTTATGCGGGTATTTCAACAATTACCAACACGCTATTAAAAGAGTCGGCGGAACAAATTATTGCGTGGATTACGGATTGGTTGGCGAAAAAATCAACAGCAACGCGGAATGCGAAAATTATCCAAGTATTAAACAGCTTGCCTGATGCACAGAAAAAGACCGTCGCGAATGTGGATGATATCAAAGACGTTATGAACGTGAAACTTGATCCAGCTATCAAATTAACTTCATCTTTTATCACAAATCAAAGCGGCTTTAACGTTTTGGACAAGGTGAAAGATGCATTTGGCCGTTATTTGCTGCAGCCGAACCCGCAGAACCCGACAGAATTAATGTTGTTGAATAAGCCTATCAAGGTTATTTCTGACAAATATTTACCGAACGGTGGAACAGACAAAGCACCTATTTACCCTCTATTTGCAGGAGATTTAAAAGAGGCCGTGGTTTTATTTGACCGGGAGCAGCTTTCTATCATGATGACGAATGTGGGCGCCGGCGCTTTTGAAAAAGATCAAACCAAAATTCGCGCTATTGACCGGTTTGACGTGAAATTGTGGGACGAGGAAGCGGTTGTGTTTGCGAGCTTTAAAGGTATCGCCGACGAAACCCCAGCAACAACAGCAGGGTAAGGAGTGAGATAAATGGCAGTATCTCTGTCCGAGGTAAAAGCGGCGTTAAGGATTGACACTGACTTCGATGACAAATTGTTGGAAAAATATATAGATGCTGCAGCCGACACCCTTATTTCCGCTGTAGGGGATGAGGTGGAAGGCTTTTATGACGATAACCCTATTTTTGACGTGGCGGTTATGAGATTGGTGGATCATTATTATAAAAACCGGTCTGCTACCTCAAACGGCGTAGAGGTGCGTGATATCCCCTTTGGGATTACGCCCTCTATCATACAATTGAAAGGCAAGTATTTACGTCAATTGCAAAAACAAGAAGGAAGGTAAAAAACGGTGCCAATCGCGAAAACAGGCGACTTAAACGAGCGAATTACGTTTAATGTTCAAAAATCAACCAAAATAAACGGGGTGCCGAAAATGGGGCCGGTTGAGGTTGCTACGGTTTGGGCCGCGGTGTGGCGGCAACGCTTAAAAGACCGAATCAATAACCTGGGGGAAGGCATCGCCAACAAAATAACATTTGTTGTCCGTCAAAATCTGCCTTTTAAAATTACAAATGATATGACGATCTCCCATAAAGGAACAGAATACAAAATCGTAGACATTGAACCGGATACCGTTAACTACGAATGGAAAACCATCATTTGTGAGGCGATAACATGAGTGTGGAAATAGATATGTCCGGTTTAGATGCTCAACTCCGTAAAGTGGCTTACCGGACAAAAAGCGGAGGCGTAAAAGCGACATTGGCGGGCGCTATGATCGTCAAAGAAGCTTTAAAGGCAAATACCCCTTACGAGAATGAATCTGACCGGAAATGGAAAGCACAGCGGCAAATTGAGGCTAAAACAGGGGAATCCCATGAGTTTAAACATATGCGTGACGATATCGTTATTTCAAAGCCTGACGATCTGGGCGAGGTAACGGTTGGCTATGGAAAGGATACGGCTTGGCGTTCCCATTTTGTAAATGACGGGACAATTCATCAGCCGCCGCAGCATTTTGCGGAGAAAACCGTGGCAGAAACAAGGGAAACAGTAACGGCAACCATGCAGCGCGTCATTAACACGGAGGTTGCCGGTTTATGAGCTTATTGACTGAAGCTTATGACCTTCTCACTGCTCAGGACAATCCGTTAATGATTAATGAGGATTACGTTTTTATGCATACGGTTCCGGTTGTCCTCCCGGACGGCACGGGTTTAAAAGACGCAAAAAACGCCATTGTGAAAATAAGTCATATTCTCAACAAAAGGGCTAGATACGCAAGTAATTTCAGTCAGGAAATTCAAACGTCTGTACAAATACAAATCTGGTATGAGTATGACGACAGTTTGGCCGAGCAATACGACGACTTACTAAATGATTACTTTGAGTCAAACGGTTTTTATTCTTTCGAAAGTTACATATCCGTTGACCCGGATATTGAAAAGCTGTATTTAACCGCAAAATTCAAAAAAACAAGTATCAGTTAGTCACTGTCAGCCAGTGACTTTTTTCATACAAAAAAACAGGAAAAGGAATGATAATATATGGCGACTGTAGGTTTTGAATCCATTGTTATTACCGTCTTGGATGAAAACGAAAAAGCAACAGATAAAAAATACGTGTTGGACGGAAAGCAAGATAAAAACGGGGTGGTTGAGGCTAATATCACGGGGCTGGCACCGACTAAAACGAAAAACTACGCGTCAAATATGGCGATTGATGTTTCGGCAAAAGGCACCGGAGATGTGAAATGCGAGCTATCTGTTTATAATTTACCGGACGATTGCATGGCGGAAATTACCGGTATGAAAAAAGTAAACGGAATCTATCAGCTTGGAAAGGATACGCAGCCGCCATTTGTGTCTGTGGAATGCTTATCATCTGATATAAACGGAAATAAGCTCCATGTTGGTCTGTTAAAAGGAATGTTCGGTGCGCCGGATGCCGATCTAAAGACAAATGATGCAAACGTACAAACCGCGCAGGATAAAATTTCAGGGGAATTTATCGCTCGATCTTCTGATGGGCTGGTGTATGGTAAAGCAAACGAGGGGGATAAAGATTTTTCATTGGAAGCATGGGAAAAATTTATCCGTCCTTCTGACACGTCAGCAGCATAAAACCATACTTTGCGAGGCTGGAATTTCCGGCCTCTTTTTAATTCAAAAAATGAAACCGAAAAGGAGAAATGAACAATGTTAAGAATCGAGTTACTCAATGAAAAAGGCGAAAAAGTGGTATATGAACAGGATTTTGTATCTGGCCGTAAAGTACGTGAAGCGTTGGCATTGCAGGATGAAATGGATAAAAACGAAAATCTGTCAGAAGCGGAACGTTTAGATAAAATGGTCACGTTCGTCGCCAGTGTTTTCAGCGACAAAAAAGTAACGATGGATTCTATTTATGATGGAACGGATTCACGTAAACTTATGCGAACAATTGTGGGCATTATGGATATCATCATGGGAAACGAGGAAGAGGGCTTAAAGGAAGTGGCACTAAAAGCACAGGGATAACAGCAGCCGAGGCCCGAAGAGACATGAAAAAAATGTATCACAATCTGATTGCGGCCGGATGGTCGTTTCATGATATAGACGAAGCGGATTATTACGGCCTTTTAGATATGCTGTCAGAAGACGCGCATGTGATGACTGGTGAAGAATTCTTCAATTCTATTACGTAAGAAAGGAGGGAGAATATGGCCGAAGGTGTTGTTATTAAGGTTGGTTTGGATGGAACAAAAGTAACGCAAAGTTTAAAAGCCATCAAAAACACAGTTGCGGCATCTACCAGCCAATGGAAGGCTGAGTTTCAGATTTTCAAAAATGCCGGGGATCAATTAGGCATGCTTGGCGCAAAGTATGACGGATTAAGTCGGACGATCAAGATACAAGACGTTCAAGTGAAAAAGCTGACAGAATCATATAATAAGGCCGTTGAAAAGTACGGAAAGAATACTGAAGAGGCAATGCGTTTCGCTAATCAAATCAACAATACAACCCGGAGACAGGCGCTTTACCGTCAAGAATTGAAAGATACTGAGATCGCCATGAATGATCAAAAAAGAGGGACGAGCCTTGTACGGGAAAACCTGTCTTTATTAACGAGGGAAACAACGGCAGCGATCAATAAATTCAAAGCTCAGGGCAAAGCGTTGCGGGCTAATAAAGAAGAATACAAGGGCCTTGGAAGTCAGATTAAAGAACGTAACCAGCTTATTGATAAAGAAAAGCTGAAATTACAGGAATTAATTGAGAAAAAAGGCGCTGACAATTTAGCAACCAAAAAGCAACGCGCAGCCATCTTGGAGCTGGAAGCGGCGCAAGCATCTGCTATTAGCCGGTATAAAACACTCAATCGGCAAGTGGGCAGCTCTTCAAAGCTTAGTTTAGCGTTTCGCGACAATGTCAACAAATTAAGGGACTCTGTGAACCGGGCTAGCGATAAATTAACGAGTGCCGGCCATTCAATGACAACAGCCACATTTGGCATTGGAGGGGCATTTGTTTACGGAACAAAGCAGGCCGTAGAATTTGAACGGAAAATGACAGATATTAAATCTTTGTTGGAATCGGACGGAGAATCTACAAAAGAGGCCGGCGAGATTACAAAGGACATGGAAAAGCAAGCAACGGAACTCTCTGGAAAATACGGTATTTCCGTTCAAAAAATCGGTGATGCATACGAAACTATGATCCGTAAAGGCGATACAGGGCGGCAAGCCATTGCAGCGGTCGAAAAAATGATCAAAGCGTCTACGGCTGCGGGATCTGAATTTAAAGAAACGACCAAAGTTTCTATGAATGTCATGGAGCAGTTTTTTGATAAGTCAAAGTCAGCGGCAAAAACGGCCGAGAACACGACAAGAGTTACAAACGCCATGACTTACGCGGCGGATCATGGGTCTGCTAAATTCACGGAATTAGGTTACTCCATGAACTATGTGGGGGATTATGCTAAATCCGTCGGCTACTCAATGGAAGATATGGCGGCATATCTTGAAGTCATGTCACGGCGTGGTGTGGAAGGTACGTCCGCTGGTACTGGTTTACGTGGCGTTATGGCAAGCCTTGTTAAGCCGTCAAGACAGGCAGCTAATGCAATGCACGACATTGGCCTTAAAACAAGTGACTCACACGGAAACTTATTGAGGCTGTCCGATATTGTGGAGCAATTACGGGAAAAAACAAAAGGAATGGGAACCGAGGAAAAAGGAAACTTGCTTTCCCGCATGTTTGGCCGGACTTCCCTTCCTACCATTACCGCGTTAATGACGGAATCTGGCAAGCATTTAGATGATTTTTCCGCGAAAATCAAGAATGCTGAAAAGACAGATTATGCCGGGACTGTTACCAACCGCATGATGAAATCAGGGAAAAAGCAGCTTGATATTTTCAAGGAAACATCCAAAAACTTTGCCATGGAAGTATCAGCAACCCTGCTGCCGTCCGTGACATCACTTGTAAAGCATCTTAATAAATTACTTGTGAAATTTGAAAATCTTTCACCTGAAACAAAGAAAACAATTGGAACAGTTGCGGCCCTGACAGCAGTATTCGCGCCTCTTGCTATTGGTTTAGGGGCTGTATTTAAAGCTATCAGTATTACAACGTCGGGCCTCATGGGTTTAGGACGGGCTGTATCCTTTGTTGCAAAATCACCTTTTACCTTCTTGAAAAATGCAAGAATGGAAGGAACCAAGACAAACAAAGTCTTAAAAGGGATCGGCAAGGGGTTTAAATGGACTGGAAAACTGGCATGGGGCGGCGTAAAGAAGACTGGTTCAGCCATTAAATTATTTGGCAAGGGAATTGGAAAAGCCTTTAAATGGACGGGTAAGCTTGCTTGGAGCGGTGTAAAGAAAACTGGTGCACTTATTAAGGTGTTTGGAAAAGGAATCGGCAAGGCGTTTATGTGGACGGGCAGGT
Source organism: Bacillus nakamurai (assembly GCF_001584325.1). GTDB lineage: Bacteria > Bacillota > Bacilli > Bacillales > Bacillaceae > Bacillus > Bacillus nakamurai. Next base: position 123,919 of record NZ_LSAZ01000034.1, on the reverse strand, counting down.
TGGCGTGGTCAGGTGTCAAGGCAGCGGGCCGGGGGATTAGTGCCTCTGGAAAGGCTATCGGAAAATCATTTAAATGGACAGCGCGTCTTGCTGCTTCCGGTATCAAAAAAACAATTATCGGTATCGGCGTAGCTTCAAAGGCAACAGCAAGAGGCATAAAAACAATGACAAAAGCGTCTTTATCCTTTGCGAAAACAGGGGGTATTTGGGTTGCTCAAAAAGTGAAAATACTTGCAGTGGCAACAGCTCAAAGAGTCGCGGCAGCGTCAACAAAAGCATGGGCGGTCGCTCAAAGAGTATTAAACGTTGCTTTAAAAGCAAATCCAATTGGGCTTGTTATTACGGCTATTGGCCTGCTTGTAGCTGCGGTTATCTATTCGTATAAACACTTTAAGGGATTCCGAAAAGTGGTTGACTCTGTTTGGTCGGGTGTGAAGAAAACTTTTTCTTCATCGGTTAAATACTGCAAAAAGCTTTTTTCCAATTTGTCCAAGCATTTCAGTGATACATGGGGAGATATAAAAGACGAATTTAAGAGTGCAACAAAATTAATCAAAAGTATCTTGAAAACATTTTCCGACTTTTTCCATGGTCGTTGGGATAAACTTTGGGACGATGTAAAATCCATTGTTAAAAATGGTGTGAAGCTTGTCAAATCACAATTTAAAGCCGGATTTAATTTCTTGAATAAAATAACCGGCGGAACACTCGGCAAGATGTGGAAAAAGGTTTCTAAAGTCGGCGGGGATATTATTTCTTTCTTTAAGAAACTGCCCGGAAAAATGGCTGACGGGATTAAAAGCGGAGCTAAAGCGCTTGGAAACGCCGGGATTTTTGTCGGGAACAAACTGATTGATGGCGTAGAAAGCGTGACAAACGGCGTCATTGGCGGTGTAAACTGGGTTCTTAAAAAGGTTGATATGCCAACAATCGACGACGTTAAAATGAAACACATTCCTTACTTCGCAAAAGGAACATGGCAGGGTGATCCGAACGCATTCGCCGGCGGGCTTGCTCATGTTGGGGATGGCGGAAAACATGAACTAATGCGTTTTCCCAATGGAGAAATGGCCTTATCTCCAAACACAGATACCATCGTAAACCTACCGCAAGGCACGTCAATTTTAGGCGGTGATAAAACCGAACAATTGATGAAAAGCGGGGCATTGCCGAAATTTTCAATTGGTACATGGCTTGGTTCTGCAAAAGACTTCATAAAAGGGGGCTGGAACAAACTTAAAGATATTGGATCAAATATCTATGATTATCTTTCCGATCCAATGAAACTATTAAATACGGTTGTTTCTAAATTCGCCGGCTCCGCACTTGGAAAGCTTGGCGGTTCCGTCCTTGATATGGGAAAAGGCATTATTAAAAAGATTATTAGCGGCGTGAAAGACAAACTGACTGATTTTGCATCCGGCGGCGTTGATACTGGCGATGTGAAGGTTTCCGGCTCCCTGAAATCATGGGTCAAAAAAGGAATGAAAATCGCAGGCGTAAGCGGCGCTGCATGGGAAAAAGGTTTAGAGACAATAGCCATACACGAATCCGGCGGCACGGCCGGTTCCCATGTGAACAAATGGGATTCAAACTGGCGTGCAGGTCATCCGTCAGCCGGGCTAATGCAGATGATTGAAACAACGTTTGCATCCCATGCGAAGGCTGGTCATAAACAATGGTTGAACCCAATAGACCAAGTTGCGGCAGCAATCGGATATATTAAATCAAGGTATCACGGGATCGCGAATGTACCGGGCATTAAGGCGCTTGCACACGGCCGTAAATATGTCGGATATGCCACCGGGACAGATCATCATAACGGCGGGCCTGCGGTGTTGGGAGACGGCGGGCAGCGCGAACCATATTTGACACCGCAGGGAAGGTTCGGTGTAAGCCCGAACGTGCCGACTCTTTTCGCGAATCTACCAAAAGGCACAAAAGTATGGCCGTCAATCAAGGCGTTTAAAGAGCAAGTGGGGCATTTTGCAAAAGGCACAAATGAGGTATGGGTTGATGGCTATTACCGTAGCAATGGAACATATGTAAAAGGATATTGGCGGAAAAAATCTCAAAGTCATTCGACTAAATCCGGTTCCTCAAAGAAAACAAAAACAAGAACCATTATTAAGTATGTGACACGGCCAGCAGCCAACAGTAAAACAATGAGTAAGGAAGCGAGCAAACGAAAGGCGGCTGCAGCGGCGAAGAGAAAAGCGGCTGAACTCAGCAAGAAAATATCAGACAGCATTTCAACGATCATTACAGATTACAGGGCCGGAAAAATTTCAGCCAAAACCGAAAGGGCACGACTGGAAGCCATTCAAAAGAATCATAAATTAACCGCGACACAGCGTAACCGTATTGTTGCCGCAATTGGTGCGTCAAGCAAAGCCATTGCAAAGCAAATCAGCTCCTACAATAACGCAATAGGCAGCGCAATTAATAAATTTGACAGCACAATGAAAACAATCAGAACAACATATAACAATGCGGTGGCAGATGCGAAAAAAACGTATCAATCGGCTGTTAATGAAAATAGAAATACGGCTTATACGTCTTTTTCTATGTTTGATAAGGCAGAACAATCGAAAGTGTCCGGGGTGGGCCTGCTGCGGAATCTTAAATCGCAAAATTCTCTCTATAAAAAATTCACATCGAATATAAAGAAATTGCAGCGGCGCGGCGCATCTAAAAAGATGATTAATGAACTGCTGCAGCAAGGGCCTTCCGCAAATGCAGATGTAGAGGCATTATTGAGCTTGTCCGCCAGTGACTGGAAGTCTTACAAAGTGGCTTACTCAGAAAAGGCGAAGACAGCAAATGCTTTGGGTGATCTCACAACCTCATACGGAGATGCGAAAACTGATCTTAACAAGGCCCTAAAAACAGCAAAGGCCAAGTATCAATCAAGCGTGAATGATGCCGTAAATACGTTGGGAAATGCCATGAAATCAGCCAACAAAAAATACAAAAGCACTGGTGTAACACTCAGCGGCCATTTTGTTAGCGGGATTGTAAACGGGTTGAAAAAGAGTCAAAAAGATGTGTCATCTGCAGCCGAGAAAATCGCTCATAACATCGAAAATTCGATCCGAAAGAGATTAGATATTCATTCGCCTTCCCGTGTTGCTGTGCGGCTTATGGGGTTCTTTGGTGATGGTCTTGTAAATGGTCTGACTGGCAGCATCACCAATGTTTCACGGGCGGCCCTTCATGTCTCGGATTCAATAACAAAGAATATTATCCCGATTGATGGAACAGCAGCCGTAGAAAACCTACAGGCGGTAGCAGCGGCCGCAGCCCGAAAAACGCAACAAAGTAATCAAGCGAGCGGCAAAAATGACGAGCTATTAACAAAATTGTTATTGGCCCAGGAAAGAACCAACCAATTGTTAGCTCAACTCTTGATCGGGCAGGGGGCCAATCAAAACAATGGAGCTGCAGACTTAAAAACAATCGCTAACCTGCTTAATGGAATCAATGGCAACGCGTTAGGGTTGAATACATTCATGCAAGGGGGTAAACCGTGAGCATCCTACAAGACTTAATCATAAATAAAAATGGTGTGGAACAGGCATTATCAAAAACGGTTAACATGCGTGGGCTGCAGTTTTTGGATATGACCGTTTCGGCCCCATCCATTACACCGTCCTATCTTACAAATCCCGGCCTTGATGGTCAAATTGAGTCGGGATCGGCCGTATACGGAGCCAGAACAGTAAGTGTTAACTTCTTATTCAAAGGGAAAGATTTACATGACTTTGAATTGGGCTGCCGGGCTATTCATGCTTTCCTTTTCAGTCGGGAGGCTTTCTATATAAGGAGTACGCTTATGCCTGCCATGCGTTACAAAGTAAGAGCGAAGCCGTACGAAACCACACGCCTTAGCTTAACAGATATGACGTTTACCGTGGAATTTGACTTGCCTTCCGGTTTCCGGGAGGCTTTTCAAACAACGCAGGAAGCGGACTTTTCAAACGATGCTGCAGCGTGGCCTATTGGAATGAATATACCTTTAGATCAACCATTATTTTATACATTTAAGACGAATTCGTTTTCTGTTTACAATGCCTCGGAAATTGTCATAAATCCGTTGAAACACCATTTGTTAGATATCATATTGACTTGCACTGGCACGCCGACCATTACGAATAAGACAACCGGCGATGTTTTTAAGCTCAATAAAAAAATGGCTGCCTCTGACACACTTTTATTAAACGGGTGTTATCCGTTTTTAAACGGCAACAGATGCGGACGGGACACAAATCACGGTGTCATTACATTGGCCGAGGGATGGAATGATTTTGTGCTCACAGGATGCGAAAACCCGGTAATCTCATTTAATACGAGATTCCTGTATTTATAGGTGAAGCCATGAAAATCCTTATTGTTAAAAATCCAGAATACGAAGAGATTGTAATGGACTTTACAGACTTTGAGCGCAGCATAGAAAGCAACCTGACAAACTGGCAAATTTCATTTAATATCACTCAGACAAACACCAATGCGTTTGTTTTTAATTTGCTGCAAAGCGACCAAGCTTCTTTACTGTTTGAGGGGCAAGAATATGTCATACAACAAATCAATCCTGTATTAAGCGGAAATACGCAAACAATTTCTGTTACGGCCACACATATTTATTATGACGTACAGAAAAAAATTAGATTGGAAGACACCATAGATTCGGATTATGAGGACGACAGCCGGCCAAAACATACGCTTGAAGAATACTTGTCCTATCTGTTTAAGGGAAATACCTACGGGTACAGCTACGAAATTAAAGGAGCTTTTACGGCCCGTAAATTAATAACCGAGTTTGGTAAATCAGATGCGGTTTCCTTAATCAATACCTTAATTGATACTTTTCAGTGTTATGTGATGGCGGATAATAAGAAGATCATTTTTATGGACGAAGCCCATTTTAAAACTGTCACAGAAGAACAATTCAGATGGCTGTACAACACTGATGACATTAATTTATCACTGGATAAAACAAATCTACGGACAAAATGTTGGGTGTATCCGTATAAGGATGCCCACGACAACTATTTTTTCGAACCGTATGTTTATACGTCCGCCAATGCTGCAAGATTCGGTGACTCATTCGCGGAGCCGTTGGATTTAACAGGCGATACGGACGCAACAACAAAAAAATACACGGACGCGGAGGCTGCAAAACATTTACAGGATGTTCCAGAAACGACATTCACGCTGAATTATTACGGCTCCCGTCTGCCGGCAATAGGGGAAGTGTGGATGGCTATCATTGAGCCAATGGGCTTGGATGTAGACGTTTCAATCGTTGGGGTAAAAGATTACCCTTTCGATGATACAAAACCCGCAGAATTGACGTTTAGCAACGCAAGAAAGGATATGCTCTCTATTCAACAGCAAATATCCAAGAAAGCCACGACAGCATATAATAAATCCCACTTTGCAACGGAGTTAATCAGCAGCGTTCAAAAAGTGGCTGTCAACGCATGGGATGCGAGAGTAGTCATTGAAAAGGTGGGTGAGGTTAATGACTGATATTGTTATCTTAAAAGATTCTAAAAATAACCCGTTTTATCCTAAAACGCATACGTCGGCGGTAGCCGGTTTAGATGATAAGCTGTCCGATTACGATAATAGAATGATAAATGTCGAGTTAAGTAATTTAGTGGTTAACCCGCTGAAATGGAAGGGCGGCAACGCTTCAGCATTCGGCCGGAAACAGTATTCTGATATTTATCATGATGCCAGCAAATTAAATCTGAACACATTGACAATACCATTGCAAATAGCGGCCGCCGACGCGTCTGATTCTAACCCTGTTATTACCGACTACTCATATAACGAAGCATGGGAGGCCATACCGAAAGCCAAACGAGACGGATACAGGGTTATTTTAGAGCCGTACCCGTACATAGCAAACGGAACGGTCGCGGAAACAGACTGGATACCGACCGATATTGAACAATGGTTTTCTGTTTGGGGCAGGCATTTAAAAAACCTTGCTGCCACATGTGAAGAGAACGGCGTTGACGGGCTTTACATCGCTTCTAACTTAGTTCATATGGAAAGCTTCACTGACAAATGGAAATCGTTAATTTCCGATGTTCGTACGGTTTATACAGGAAAAATTCTCTATCGTACAAATTATTGGGTCACAGCTTCATGGGCACCCGATTATGTGGCAGCCTATGAAAATAAACTAAATAACGCTCTTTTTGGATTGGTTGATATCATAGCAATAGCGGCCTATTTTGAGCTGACTGATAATAAAAACCCTTCCGTTGACGAGCTTATAGATGCAATTTACAACGTGCCTTTATACGGCCGCGGTCAAAACATTTTTGAAGAAATACAGGCTTTCTACGACAAGTGGAAGAAGCCTGTTTTTTTTGGTGAATTAGGGATACCGCCCTATTCAAATTCGCCGGAGCAGCCGCATAATGCTTTCGGTGATCTTGGAGAATACAACGAGTCCATTCAGTCTAATTGGTTTGAAGCGTGGGTAAGGGTTTTTCAAACACAAGAATGGTGGCTCGGTTATTCCATTTATACGATTACAGATGAAAAATCAGTGTACAACGTAATGGGCCGTAAAGCAGAGACGGTTATTCGTGGCCAATCATTGGGCGGACAACAATTCAGCATGAGCGAAGTGATCAAACAGCTCAACGATTTAAAAAAACAGATAGCTGAATTACAAAATAAGTGAGTAAAGAAAGGATGAAATCATGATCAATTTAAATAAGGATTTACCCACCAGCTTAGATCGAGATTTTCGTGAGGCCCTCAATACAAATTTTGAGAAAATCGAACAGGCTATCAATAACCCTTCCGCGCAGCTATCGCCAGAGGAAATTGGCGAGAAGATCAAAGAAAATAATGACGAAATGTATAGAGAAATCAGGGCCATCATTACACCCGACATGTCACCTTTAGAGGTTACGGAGCAAGTGGAACAGGCGAAAATAGACAGTAAAAACATCAAACATGCCACGTTGTCGGAACGGATCGCGGCAGAAACAGAATACTCACAAAATAGTAATGAGTTAAATCAGCTTCTAAATATCACCGACAGCGGCCATATCAGTGTTGATTTTATTAAGAAAAGCAATCTGCTCAATGCAAAGAAAATCGCTATTTTGGGGGATAGTGTAGCCCACGGGCTGCGCGCCCAATACAACTTTGGCGATATCTTGAAAGAAAGGACAGGTGCCGAGGTCATAAATCTTTCTGTCAGCGGCGTTAACATGAGCAATAACGGAAACAACAATATCTATCAGCAGGCTCTTAAAACATCCGGGAACGATGTTGTCATTGTACAGGGAACGGATGATGACTGGTGTAACAGCATTGATATAGGAACAGACGAAAAGGATATTACGAAATTCTACGGCGGTTTTTATCAAGTCATTCAACAGCTCCGCATGAGAAATAAAGGCTGTAAGATCATCGTCATGACTGCCACACGACAAGCGAAGGTTTCAAACGGAAAGATTGTCCGACGGGATACCGATAAAAACAAATTAGGACTGACATTGGCCGACTATGTGGATGCTCAAAAGGAAGCTTGTACGCTGCTTTCTGTTCCGTATGCTGACATGTTTTATACGGATTTAATTGATCCTTACAACCCTGCTTTCAGAAAAATGTGTATGTCAGAAGGACTGCACCCGAACGAGATCGGGCATCAAATTATTTTCCAAGAAATTTGCCGCAATTATTTTTACTACTACGGATAAGGGAGTGCTTAAAACATGGCAAATCAAGATTTAGTTTTTGATATTAGCAAGGCGCATTTAGAACAAATTAACCAGCAACTTATCATTGGAAGAGTGGGGGATGGCGGTTTAAAAGCGGTGACGGTATCAGTCATGTCAAACGGTACGCCTTATGATCTAACGGGGAAAACCGTCTCTTTTGAAGGGCTGAAGCCTGACGGCACGCATATTATTGATGCAAACGGCGGTATTGTCCTCAATGAACAGGGCGGCATTTTTCGTTATGTGTTTCCATATCAAGCATTTGCAGCGATGGGGGAATATGAACAGGCATTCTTTAAAGTGAGCCGAGGCAGTCAGACAGACACCACATTAGAGTTTAAAATCAAAGTGCTTGAGAACAAAGTGGAAATGGGTATCAATTCAGTCTCTTTTATTTCTGATTTTGAAAATTTGAAGGCGCAGCTCAAACAAGCCTATGACGACTTTTTAGAACAAATTAAATCAGACCAGGATGCAACACAAAATATCATAGAGAGCACTAAAACAACGATCCAATCATTGCAAGAGCAATTAAACACGCTTAACACTAAAATTAAAAACAGTGATATTGTCACTTCCGGCCAATATGAAAATGATATGAGAACTCTCAATGATCAAATTAGTCAATTCAACAGCGCGGTTGATAATTTGGGAAAAAGCGTGTCCGCTGATCTTGGAGAAATGAAACAAAAGATTGATACAGCTATCGTTAACAAAATGGATACAACGCCCGTCGTTTTAGCAGACATTCATGACATTATCAGTACCGGTGTGTATTGGTATAATTCCACAACTCAAAACCTGCCGCCTAAATTGAATGGCGACAATGCAAATGGATTTATTTTTGCAGTTTTCAGTGATCAGGATAATGGTTTAGTGACTTTGCAGGGATCTGATTGGCATATTGAAAAATATCAGGGAGCCTATCGTAATTGGGTGTCAAAATCACCAGTTCTATTGTTTTCAGGCAGCGCAAAAGCGGGGGACACTATTAAACTGGCTGCCGATATTTCTAATTTCAGCTATTTCCTTTTTGAAGTCCATTTCAAAACGGATTATTACCATGTTTCGACGCAGCGGCCTGTCCCGGTTAATACGGTTTTTTATATCAACAATGCCGGCCTAAAAAGCAATGGGAAAGGCATGTATCAAGATGAAATCAGATTGAAGTACACGGACGGAAAGACATTAGTCGTGACAGAATGCCTTTCACTGGATACTGAAAAAATGGAAATCAGCAACCCGGACATTTATATTTCAAGCATTAAGGGGGTCTTTTAATTGCAGATTGTCCTAAATGAAAATAATGAAGTCGTTGCCTATGCTTTGGTCGGGGAGCTTGATAAAGCGGTTGAGGTATCGGATGAATTTGCAACGGCTGATTTTATTTCAAATCCGTTCCGCTACAAATTATCTGAAGGCGCGCTGATTGTGAACCCGGATTATCAAAATCCTGTCATTGATGATTCGAATACACCCGGCCCATTAGAGCAGGCCCAGCAGCAAATTGTTTCCCTTGTTCAGCAGCACATCACCGACAGCCAAGTCATTAAGCAAATGCAAGAACAAATTATCCAATTAGCTAAAACAGTCATGACATTACAGAAGGGGGAAGAGTAACTCATGAATTTTCCAACGTATGCAGACGCACAGGTTTATTATCAATGGGGCTTTGATATTTCATTTTGTGTGGAAGGCGGGGCCATTACACCGGATCAATATAAAGAGATTACCGGGAAGGATTACGGAGAAGAAACAAAGGGAACGGCAGGCGATGCCACACCCTCGGCCGGGCCTTCTGAGTCAACTGGCAGCACTACTGAAAGTGAACAAGTAAAGAAAGATGAAACGGCACCTGTAGGCGAATAGGTGTTTTTATTTTGCCGGAAAGGAGAAACAAACAATGGAAATGGACATCATGCAATATTTGATGACTCAGGGGCCGTTTGCGGTGTTATTTTGCTCCCTGCTGTATTATGTCATGAAAACGAGCAGAGAGCGGGAGGCAAAGCTCTACGGGCAAATTGATTCACAAAATGAGCTTTTAGCAAGGTTCAGTGATAAATATGAAATTGTCATTGATAAGCTGGATGAAATTCAAATGAAAATTGAAAAATAGGAGGATTCTTTATGTTGAATATGAGAGACAGGGGTACGGTCATTCGGACTGTGCTTCTTTTTATTGCATTAATTAACCAAACAATGTTGATGTTTGGAAAGTCACCGCTAGAGATTACAGACAGTCAGGTCACTCAACTTGTGAATGGGTTGTATACCGTCGGATCGGCGGCTTTTACAATTGGCACAACGTTAACAGCGTGGTTTAAAAATAACTACGTGACAGATAAAGGCCATAAACAGAAAGCCATTCTGAAACACCACAAACTCATTAAATAAGGGGTTGCCGTTCGGCAGCCTCTTTTTATATTTGAAAAAGATAGGGGAGATTTTTATGTCATCATTCAGAAACCAATATATTGATATTAACAAATGGACGCGGCCGGGAATTAAAAACAACGGCGTGAGAAAACTGACGGTACACTACACAGCAAATCCTGGGGCAACCGCAGCCAACCATTATACCTTCTTCGGAAGAACGCTTCCAGAGACAAACAGAACGCGACCGCTGAGTAAACAAGAGTTTGCATCTGCTCATATCTTTGTTGATCGGACAGATGCCATTTGCATTATTCCATTGAATGAAGTGGCTTACCATGCGAATGATGTGCAGCAGATTGTTAACGGGCAGCCTTACCGGGGTGTCGCGGCATTAAAACCGAATGCGAATTTCTTATCTGTAGGCGTGGAGCTGTGCATTGAAAAAAACGGCACTTTTCACCCGGATACAGTCGCCCGTGCGGAACAAGTTTGTGCCGAGCTGTGCAAGATGTTTAAACTTGATCCGATTAATGATATTGTTCGGCACTATGATATTACGCATAAAATTTGCCCTGCGCCGTGGGTGAGCAATCCGCAGGGGTTTACTGGTTTTAAGAGCCGCGTTAAAAAACGAATGGCCGGGACGGTTGTAACGGGGTCTGTAGTATCAAATCCAGCCGTTACCCATACAGACACAGGAAGATTTATTAAAAACACTGTGGTGGCAAAGGATGGGCTTGTTTTGCGTACACAACGGAGCGCCGCCTCTTCTATGGTGCTTACCCTGCCGAACGGCACGATTGTAAAATATCAGCTTGGTTCAACTGTGAACGGATGGGGCTATGTTGAGTACACCAATTCCAAAGGCCAAACGTTTCATGGGTATGTCAATGTCTCCTATATCAAGAGTGACAATGAGCTGAAAAGCAGCGGCCAAAAGAAATCGTCATCGTCAAAGCCAAAAACAACCGAGAAATCAAAATTCAGCCTGCCTAACGGGGTGTTTAAAGTCACAAGCCCGTTAACAAAAGGGGAGGCTGTAAAACAGATTCAGACGGCGCTGGCAGCTCTTTATTACTATCCTGACAAAGGGGCACCCAACAACGGAATCGACGGCTATTACGGACCGAAGACAGCAAATGCAGTCAAACGGTTCCAGTCCATGTATGGATTGACTGCGGACGGTATTTACGGACCGAAAACGAAAGCGAAGGTCGAAGCGCTTTTAAAATAAAAGAAGTGCCCCTTTTAAAGGGGCACTCTCATTTTTATTGCAGGGTCTATCCCCTGTTTTTCAGTAAACTGATTATCTCGTTGTTTTGATCAATTTTCTTAAAAGAATTTTTCCTCATAGTGACCAGATACGATATTGCCCACCAAACGACACCTACAATTGCCAGCAAGAAAACATAAGGAATAATGGTCGTGATTACAGTCAGAAAAAAGTCCACTAATTCTTCCTCCTTTTTTATAAATCACTTACACCAGCCAATAAACCTATAAGGGCCAATATTATTGTAATAGCTAAGAAAGCCCAGACTAATGCGCCAAATGGACTGTTAAGCCCCATTCTTTCTCTCCATTGATTCTTGTTTTGGCTGTCCGCTTTAATCTTCCCAAGCTGTATACACAGTATGACATTCAAGAAAACGGATATTACGAGAGCTGTCACTACATACAGGTTCAAAACCATCAACCTTTCTTTTTCAGCCTTCCCTTAAGTACAATATACTCTGTTAGAGAATACAAGAGTCAATATTCATATTTTTCTTTAGTTACATTTTATAGGAATTATTGTATTTTTATGGTTATGTATGTTAGTATGGTTTTGTTTCAAAAAAAGTTTGATAGGAGGAGTAGCATGAAAAAGTTTGTGACAGTTGTTATTGCCACGGTTTTAGCGCTCTTATTGTCAACACCATTTGAACAAACATCAAAGGCTGAGGAATTGCCTCAGCAGTCTTATTTACCTGAGAAGGAATTCGCATTTGATATGGATGTAACTGATCCGCAAGAACAAAAGGTTTTCGATGATAATGGAAATTATGTCGGTACGATGGGGATTATTCCCGAAAAGACTGAGGATGGATTTGAAACGATGGGCACAACCCCAGTCCCGGTAGGTACAACGACATTTAAAATCTACTGGAATACTGGCGTGGTAAACTTGAGCTACCGCATAAAGGTTAACCGCCCGAAACCGAAAAAGGTAATTTCGTATAGTAAAATCACAAAAGCATGGGACGAGTGGCATTTTGTAACACCGCCATTTACTGTGCAAGATGATGTACTGAAAATCACGAATGCCCAAGAAAAATCTAAGTCCCCAGCCACTGCCAGATATAGATTGAAATATGGAATTCTTGGACAAGGATCGATTCACTATGATCTGAAATCAAAAGTAAGCAAACATTATTTATATACGTCAGTTTCTAGTTTTGGATAATCGAAGGGCCTACAAGGCCCTCAGGCTGTCGAGAAAATCTCGACAGCCTTTTTGAAATTTAATCACACAATATACTGGTCTGATCCCATAGGCAGGCACACAATATATTGTGTCTCGGAACGAAAGAAATTAAAAGAATGAGGGTTTCTTTGCCATACGTCTTCAAAACCCCCACTTTCTCTTTAATCTGAGGGCCTACAAGGCCCTTTTTTTCTTGCTCCTCATCGCATAACGAAAAAGCCGAAACATATATTGCGGGTTTTTTTCGTTTCCGCATATTATATAAATAGTTATAATATTACAAAAATAGACATTAAAGGGAGAGGTGTGTATGGATCAAGTTTTATCGTCGTCCCAAGTGGGGGTCAAGATCAACGAATGGTACAGGATGATTCGTCAATTTAGTGTACCAGATGCTGAAATTTTAAAAGCGGAAGTGGAACAAGAAATAAACCAAATGGAAGAAGATCAAGATTTGTTGTTGTATTACTCTCTTATGTGTTTGCGCCACAATTTGATGCTCGAGTACCTTGAACCAAAAACGATGAATGAAGAACGCTCAAATAATTCATACTTATTAGAAAAGATTGAAGGTAGTCGATCTGAATTAAAAGGACTTCTTGAATATTATTTTCACTTTTTCCGTGGGATGTATGAATTTGAGAAATATGAATATCTTAAAGCGATCACGTTTTACAAGCAAGCTGAAAAGAAGTTGTCACTTGTTGCCGATGAGATTGAACGAGCTGAGTTTCATTATAAGGTTGCTGAAGTGTATTACCATATGAAGCAAACACACATGTCGATGCATCACATTATTCAGGCAATTGAGAGCTACAGAGCGCATGAAACCTATACCGTTAGGGAAATTCAGTGTTCATTTGTCATTGGCTTGAATTATTTAGACATGGAGTATCCTGAAAAAGCAATTCCTCATTTTGAAAAAGCTTTGGAAAATGCAAAGAAAGGGGATATATATCGTTTACAGGGTGTGTCTCTTTACAACATCGGTCTTAGTTTTTTTGTCAGCGATGATTTCGAAAAAGCTTCTAAATATTTTGCTCAATCCTTAGCGATTTACGAAGAAAAGTACGAAAATTCAAACAGACTGTTAGACCCTCTTATTATGCTTACAAAGACAAAATTCAAATTAAAGGATAATGAAGCAACTTCTTTATGTGAACGTGGTCTAATGTTATCCAGAAAACTTAATGACGAGATTTTGTACAGTGAGTTTAGATTCCTAAAAACGCTGTATACTCAGGATTCCATTACTGAGCTTGAAAATATCTTGAAGTATTTAGAAGAAAAGATGATGCTACCTGACATGGAGGATTTAGCTACAGACGCAGCGAAGTATTATAAAGAAAATGAAGACCATAAAGCGGCTGGAGTCTTTTATGAGAAAGTGCTTTATGCCCAAAAACAAATTCAGAGAGGGGATTGTCTTTATGAGTATTAAAGTTACTTCTGCATGTATCTTATTCATTGTATTGCTTGGTTTTTTAGGACATTATCTTGTTTCAAAGCCATCAGAAATGAAAGAGGCTAGGCGAGGACAAACAGCTAGTATTGAAATGGCAGCTCATAAGCTAGGTGATATCAACACAGCAAGTAAATTTCAAAGTGTTTAATATTTGTAATAAACAAATGCAAAAAGCCCATCCATTGGAGGGCTTCTTTTTTATTCAATCAATTTTATTTGTTATCTTTCCGGCAGCCCGACGTTTGCCGAGTGTGCCGTTTTTCGCTGAGTTTACATCCCCTAGAATCTTGTCCGCCTTATACAACGCCGATCTGATTTTATTAATATTCATATAATTCCCCTCTTTAAATTATAGCTTAAATATATATTTTTTTTTGAAAGCGAGCTTTTTTTTGAAACCATTTTTTCTTGGCTTCGTCTAACAGACGTGGACTTATGACTTTTTCGTATTTATGTCAAGTTTTCATGTTTATATTTAAATACCAAAAATCAAGTCATTCATAAACGCACCGTTTTTATAGGAAGTCTGAATTCATCTATTGTCCACCCGCGGGAGGTGTTTAAAGAAGCTTTCAAACGATCCGCCGCATCCTTCATTTGCGTTCACAATCATCCTTCAGGAGATCCTACACCAAGCAGGGAAGATATAGAGGTGACAAGACGGCTTTTTGAATGCGGAAATTTAATCGGCATCGAGCTGCTGGATCATTTAGTCATTGGTGATAAAAAATTTGTGAGTTTAAAGGAAAAAGGATATTTGTAACACTTTTTTTTTCGTTAAATTAAGATATAATAGATTTTATGAGTTTTTCCCTTTAGGGTATTTTTGCTTTAAGAAAGGAAGATACATACATATGTTCGGAATTGGTACAAGAGACCTTGGTATAGATCTGGGAACTGCGAATACGCTTGTGTTTGTAAAAGGTAAAGGAATTGTTGTGAGAGAGCCGTCTGTCGTTGCGCTGCAAACGGATACGAAATCAATCGTGGCTGTCGGTAACGACGCCAAAAACATGATCGGGCGCACACCGGGCAACGTGGTGGCCCTCCGTCCGATGAAAGACGGCGTTATCGCTGATTATGAAACTACTGCGACAATGATGAAATATTATATTAATCAGGCTGTGAAAAATAAAGGCTTATTTGCGAGAAAGCCGTACGTTATGGTCTGTGTGCCGTCAGGTATTACAGCGGTTGAAGAACGCGCTGTCATTGACGCGACAAGACAAGCCGGTGCGCGTGACGCTTACCCGATTGAAGAGCCGTTTGCCGCTGCCATCGGTGCAAACCTTCCAGTATGGGAGCCGACGGGCAGCATGGTCGTTGATATCGGAGGCGGAACTACGGAAGTCGCGATTATCTCACTAGGCGGCATTGTTACATCTCAATCTATCCGCGTGGCCGGTGACGAAATGGATGATTCGATCATCAGCTATATCAGAAAAACATATAACCTGATGATCGGGGACCGTACGGCGGAAGCCATCAAAATGGAGATCGGGTCAGCGGAAACGGGCGAAGAAAATGCGACAATGGAAATTCGCGGCCGTGACCTGCTGACAGGCCTGCCGAAAACAATCGAAATTACGGGAACCGAAATTGCAAATGCACTGCGTGATACCGTTCTTTCTATTGTTGACGCGGTGAAGAGCACGCTTGAAAAAACACCGCCTGAACTTGCCGCTGATATTATGGACAGAGGCATTGTATTAACAGGGGGAGGCGCGCTGCTTCGAAACCTTGACAAAGTCATCAGCGATGAAACGAAAATGCCGGTTCTTATCGCTGAAGATCCGCTTGATTGTGTCGCGATCGGTACTGGAAAAGCACTGGAGCACATCCATCTTTTCAAAGGGAAAACAAGATAATCAGGAGTTAAATAGAAGAGGTGTAACACGATGCCGAATAAACGGTTAATGCTATTACTTCTGTGTATTATCATATTGGTGGCTATGATTGGATTCTCGCTGAAGAACGGCCGTAATACCACCTGGCCTGAAAAGCTGATCGGTGATACGACGGGAGTATTTCAAAATATTTTTCACACGCCTGCCGAATATTTTGCAGGGTTCTTCGGGGACATAGAAGACCTGAAAAACACATACAAAGAAAACGAACGTTTAAGAGAAAAACTGGACGGACAGACGCAATATGAAGCAAAGCTCCAAGAATTGAAAGATGAAAACAAGAAATTGCTTGATGAACTCGGGCACGTCAAATCGATTACCGATTATGAACCGATTTTAGCGACCGTTATCGCGAGAAACCCTGATCAATGGTACAAGCAAATCATGATTAATAAGGGATCGAAGCAAAAAGTGGCCAAAGACATGGCTGTCACAAACGAAAAGGGCGCGCTGGTCGGGAAAATTAAAAGCAGCGGGCTGAACAACTTTACATCTGCCGTTCAGCTGTTAAGCGATGTTGACCGCAATAACAGAGTGGCAACCAAAATCTCAGGTAAAAAAGGCAGTAAAGGCTACGGTTTAATTGAGGGGTATGACAAAAAGAAACAAACCCTTAAAATGACCATTCTTGAGCCGGATGAAAAGCGCGAAGTGAAAAAGGGTGATCTTGTGGAAACCTCCGGAACGGGCGGTGTATTTCCTCAAGGCTTGACAGTCGGCGAAGTAACTGACGTCGAATCTGATTCTTACGGCCTGACCAAAATCGCGTACGTCAAACCGGCTGCCAATCTGTATGATTTAGACCATGTTATTGTGGTAAACCGCAGCGTAGCAACTTCTGATACAGGGGTGGGAGGATCGTGAAACGTTTCCTTCTCCCTTTGATTATGATGCTGGTCTTTTCTGCGGAAAGCATCTACACCGATTTGGTGCATTTTCCTTTCATTTCCGACGAGCAGCAGGTCGTTCCGCACTTTCTTTTGCTTGTTTTAATTTTTATGTCCGCTTACATCAATCAAAAACATGCAGTCATTTACGGATTCATTTTCGGTCTTCTCTATGACATCACGTATACTGGTGTTTTAGGAGTTTATATGTTTGGTTTTGCCGGCTTATGCTACCTGGCTGCTAAAGCGTTTAAAGTGCTGCAGACGAACGCTTTAATGGTCATTCTTGTGGCGGTGCTCGGTGTATGTGTGCTTGAATTTTACGTCTACGGAATTCAGACTTTAATTCACAGCGGCACGATGACGTTCAATGAATTTGTCATTCAGCGGTTTTTACCGACCGTTTTACTGAATATTGCAGGCGCAATTGTACTGGTCCTGCCTGTTAGGCTGTTTTATATAAGTCTAAAGAAAGAATTAAGAGATGAGTAAAAAGGATTTTATCTTTTTTTGACGAAAAGAGTATGTTGTTGAGGTGAACATTGTGAAGACCAAAAAGCAGCAATATGTAACAATAAAAGGAACAAAAAACGGCTTAACATTGCATCTGGATGATGCGTGTTCTTTTGATGAGCTTCTCGATGGTCTTCAAAGTATGCTGTCGATTGAACAATATACTGATGGCAAAGGTCAAAAAATCAGTGTTCATATTAAACTCGGACATCGCTATCTGTATCAGGAACAGGAAGAACAGCTCACTGATCTGATCGCGTCAAAGAAAGATTTAGTCGTTCATTCAATTGACAGTGAAGTCATCGCCAAAGAAGAAGCACAGCGCATGAAAGAGGAAGCGGAGATTGTCTCGGTTTCTAAAATAGTCCGTTCAGGACAGGTGCTTCACGTGACGGGAGATTTGCTTTTGATCGGAGATGTGAATCCCGGCGGAACGGTTAAGGCCGGAGGGAATATATTTGTTCTCGGCTCATTAAAAGGAATTGCCCACGCCGGTTATAACGGAAACAGCCGGGCCGTGATTGCGGCTTCCGAAATGCTGCCGACACAATTAAGGATCAATCACGTGTTAAATCGCTCCCCAGACCACATTCAAAAAGGGAACGACATGGAATGTGCTTATTTAGATACAGACGGAAATATGGTCATTGAACGCCTTCAACATTTGGCTCATTTAAGACCTGATCTAACAAGGCTTGAGGGAGGAATGTGAAATTGGGTGAGGCTATCGTAATAACTTCGGGAAAAGGCGGAGTAGGAAAAACAACAACATCTGCAAACCTCGGTACCGCCTTAGCCATTTTAGGGAAACGCGTCTGTTTAGTTGATACAGATATCGGACTGCGAAACCTTGATGTCGTAATGGGTCTTGAAAACAGAATTATATATGACTTAGTTGACGTCATTGAAGGCAGATGCAAGATGCATCAGGCGCTTGTTAAGGATAAACGTTTTGATGATCTGCTTCATTTGATGCCGGCTGCCCAGACAAGCGACAAAACGGCTGTTGTTCCTGAGCAAATCAAATCGCTTGTGCAGCAGCTCAAGCAGGAATTTGATTATGTCATCATTGATTGTCCCGCCGGAATTGAACAGGGCTATAAAAATGCCGTGTCCGGAGCTGATAAGGCGATTGTTGTGACAACGCCGGAAATTTCAGCGGTGCGGGATGCCGACCGTATTATCGGTCTTTTGGAGCAGGAGGAAATTGAACCGCCGCGGCTTATCGTTAACCGCATCAGAAATCACCTTGTGAAAAACGGTGACACGATGGATGTCGACGAGGTTGTTCATCATCTTTCTATTGATCTGCTCGGAATCGTCGCTGACGATGATGAAGTGATTAAAGCATCAAATATCGGCGAGCCGATTGCAATGAATTCAAAAAACCGCGCCAGCATTGCATACCGCAATATTGCCCGGCGTATTTTAGGGGAATCCGTTCCTTTACAGGTGCTTGAAGAGCAGCAAAAAGGGATGATGGCGAAAATAAAGTCATTTTTTGGCGTGCGGTCATAATAAAATAATAGAAAACAAGGATCTGATGAAGCGCCAGCTTGTCAGGTCTTTTTTTGTTTATCATCAGCAAGGCGCATATTTGCAATGGACAAGGCATAGGATGTACAAACCCAACGATTGCAAAGGATGATGGCGATGAGTCACAGAGCTGATGAAATTAGAAAAAGACTGGCCAAAAGAAGAAAGCAGCAGCCCGGTTCAAAACGCCCTGCCGTTCAAACCGCTCAGAAGAAACAAAAGCTCCCGGCTTGGCAGGCAGTCGAGGAACAAGAAAAGCACAGGCTCCTTCCGAGCTATGAAACGGAACATCCGCCGGAATTCAACGGAAGGCATCCATTGATTAACACCAATTCTATCATTTTAAAATGCCTGCTGGCGGCGTGTCTTGTCCTTATCTCCGCTATCGCCTATAAAACTGACAAACAGCCTTTGAGCCAAATCAAGCCGGCTATCGCTCAAACCTTTCAAAAAGAATTTCAGTTTGCTGCCGTGAGCCACTGGTTTGAGTCCGCATTCGGAAATCCGCTCGCTTTTCTCACACCCGGAACGAAAAAAAAGGGCGGCCAAGTAGCGGTCAGTCAGGAGCTGGCCGTACCTGCTGCGGGCAAAATCCAGGAGGACTTTCAGAATAATGGGGAAGGCGTAATCGTAGAAACAGCCAGCGATACAATTGATAGTGTAAAAGAGGGTTATGTCGTTGAAGTCAATAAAGATAAGAAAACAGGGTTGACGGTGAAGGTGCAGCACGCAGACAACAGCTGCAGCATTTACGGCCAGCTTAAAGACGTTAACGTGTCTCTGTATGATTTTATCGATAAAGGCAAAAAGATCGGTTCCATCAAGCTTGGCGATAAAAATAAAGGCCAATACTATTTTGCGATCCAAGAAGGAGACAAATTCATAGATCCGATTCAGGTGATCACATTTGATGAATAAATGGCTGAGTCTGATCTTAAAAATTCACGTTCATCCTTTTCTTTGGATTATCATGGGGCTTGGGCTTGTGACAGGGCACATTAAAGCGCTGTTATGTCTTTTGCTGGTTGTATTCGTCCATGAGCTGGGGCATGCTGCTCTGGCCGTGTTTTTTTCGTGGCGGATTAAACGGATTTTTTTGCTTCCCTTCGGCGGGACGGTTGAAGTGGAGGAGCACGGAAACCGGCCGCTTAAGGAAGAATTTGCGGTCATTCTGGCCGGCCCGCTTCAGCATTTATGGCTTCAGGCAGCGGCCTGGCTTCTTTTTGGGTTAGGCATAGTCGGACAGCAGACGTTCGAGATGTTTACATTTTATAACCTGTCGATTCTTTTCATCAACCTGCTGCCGATCTGGCCGCTTGACGGGGGGAAAATGGTTTTTTTATACTTTTCGAAACAAATGGCATTTCAAAGAGCGCACCTGCTCAGTGTACAGACCTCGTCCGTTTTCGCATTTTTGCTCTGCTGCTGGATTGTACTGGCTGTCCCCTTGCAGATCAGCGCCTGGGTGCTGTTCGTATTTCTCGCGGCTTCCCTGTGGGATGAATACCGGAAAAGGCATTATATTCAGATGAGGTTTCTATTGGAGAGATATTACGGAAATAACCTCGATGTTGAAATGCTGCTCCCTCTGACGGTCAAGGCTGATGCCAAGATTAAGCACGTAATGGCCGAATTTAAGCGGGGATGCAAGCACCCGATTATCATTGAAAAAGCCGGCGAGAAACTCAGCCAGCTCGATGAGAATGAAGTGCTGCACGCGTATTTCGCCGATAAGCGGACAGATTCCTCTATGGAAGAACTGCTGCTGCCTTACTAGAAATAGATTGACATATGTCTTCTGTTTTGATATATTTTTTAATGTTATGGATGTAGCACCATTGCTACAACCGCTCAGTACAGGTGTTAAGAGCTTTTCAGCCCCCTGCTGCTGGCGAGTCTTAGTCTAATAGGAGGTGCAGAGAATGTACGCAATCATTAAAACAGGCGGAAAACAAATCAAAGTTGAAGAAGGTCAAACTGTTTACATCGAAAAACTTGCTGCTGAAGCAGGTGAAACAGTGACGTTTGAAGACGTATTGTTTGTTGGCGGAGACAGCGTGAAAGTCGGCAACCCGACAGTTGCAGGCGCGACAGTTACAGCTAAAGTTGAAAAACAAGGCCGTGCGAAAAAAATCACAGTTTTCCGTTACAAACCAAAGAAAAATGTTCATAAAAAACAAGGTCATCGTCAGCCTTATACTAAATTGACAATCGAAAAAATCAACGCGTAAGCATGATTCAGGCAACAATTCGAAGATCCCGCACAGAAGAGGGCATTTTGTCCTTTGAAATGACGGGGCATGCCGATTTTGCTGAACATGGACGAGATCTCGTTTGCGCCGCGGTCACAGCTGTTGTCTTCGGAGCAGTCAATGCGGTTATCGCACTGGCTCCTCTCGAACCGATTCTTGATATAGGCGAGGACGGGGGTTATTTCTATTTTGAATTCCCTGAAGCCGCTGATCAGGAAGCTTTTCAAAAAGCGCAGCTGCTGATTGAAGGCATGATTGTTTCTCTTGAGACAATCGAGCGGGATTACAATGACCACTTACGGTTGACTACAAACCAAATATAGGAGGTGAGTTACATGCTTAGATTAGATCTTCAGTTTTTCGCTTCTAAAAAAGGTGTAGGTTCTACAAAGAACGGACGTGACTCTGAATCTAAACGTTTAGGCGCTAAACGTGCAGACGGTCAATTCGTTACAGGCGGATCTATCCTTTACCGTCAACGCGGAACGAAAATTTACCCAGGTGAAAACGTGGGCCGCGGAGGAGATGACACTCTTTTTGCTAAAATCGACGGAACTGTTAAATTCGAACGTTTCGGCCGTGACCGCAAAAAAGTGAGCGTATATCCTGTAGCTCAATAATGACACAAAAAACTCCGGTCGTTGACTGGAGTTTTTTTTGCAGTAAGCGGAGTAACATCAAGAATGAAAAGCAGAGGATGTGCGAGTGAACCCCGCCTAGAATGAGAACACCAGCTTCTCATACCCACTGGATATGTTCCCCAAGCAGTGATACTACAATGTTTCTGCCTGGCATCCAAAACGCATGCCGATCCAAAAAAGGAACATGATGAACCAGGAAAAACAAGTGTTTTTCTAACAAAGCCTTCTCTGTTATAATTCATAGTACACACTTATCAAGACTCCTAAATAAGAAATTAAACGATTGGGAGTGCGAAAATGAAGGATGTATCGAAGAAACAAGAAGAACCTATAAGCGAGGCGGCTTTAACCAGCGAGCTGATCCATTTAATGGGCCATTTCCGGCATGATTGGATGAATAAGCTTCAGCTTATTAAAGGAAACTTAAGCTTGCAGAAGTATGACCGCGTTGTTGAAATCATTGACGAAATGGTCATAGATGCAAAGCATGAATCAAAGCTCTCAAACCTGAAAACCCCGCACTTGGCGTTTGACTTTCTGACGTTTAATTGGAAGTCCCAATATATGAGGCTCGAATATGAAGTGCTCGGAGAAATAAAAGATTTATCGGCATATGATCAAAAGCTGTCGAACATGATGAGAAAACTGTTTCATCTGTTCGGTCTGGCGGTAAGCAATGAAAGTGAAAATCATCTGACCGTATCGCTGCAAACGGATCACCCTGACAGACAGCTTATTTTATATCTCGATTTTCACGGAACAATTGCAAATGCAGACGTTTTTGATGATTTTCGCAAATCCCGATATGAGGACTTTGATGTAATCCAATTTGAGCTGACGGGCCATGAATGTGTGGCCGAAATTGGGGTGAACTAGCGGTTTTTCACGGTTTAGAACGGAGGATATTATGTTTGTAGATCAGGTGAAAGTATATGTAAAAGGCGGCGACGGCGGTAACGGAATGGTTGCGTTCCGCCGTGAAAAATATGTGCCGAAAGGCGGGCCTGCGGGCGGCGACGGAGGAAAGGGCGGCGACGTCGTTTTTGAGGTCGATGAAGGTCTGCGCACGTTAATGGATTTCCGTTACCAAAGACATTTCAAAGCCATCCGCGGCGAGCACGGCATGTCTAAAAATCAGCACGGCAAAAACGCGGAGGACATGGTGATTAAAGTTCCGCCCGGCACAGTCGTGACAGATGATGATACAAAACAGGTCATTGCCGATCTGACTGAGCACGGCCAGCGTGCCGTCATAGCAAAAGGCGGACGCGGCGGACGCGGAAATACCCGTTTTGCGACACCGGCCAATCCGGCACCGCAGCTGTCAGAGCACGGAGAACCGGGAAAAGAGCGCTATATCGTGCTTGAATTAAAGGTGCTTGCAGACGTAGGTCTCGTCGGTTTCCCGAGCGTCGGAAAATCTACGCTTTTGTCTGTCGTATCATCGGCAAAACCGAAAATCGCGGATTATCATTTTACAACGCTTGTTCCGAATCTGGGCATGGTGGAAACAGATGACGCGAGAAGCTTTGTCATGGCTGATTTGCCCGGTTTAATTGAAGGGGCTCATGAAGGGGTCGGGTTAGGCCACCAATTTCTCCGCCATATCGAACGGACGCGCGTCATTGTCCACGTGATTGATATGTCGGCGATGGAAGGCCGCGATCCGTATGAGGATTATCTGACCATTAATCAGGAGCTCAGTGAGTATAATCTGCGGCTGACAGAGCGCCCGCAAATTATAGTCGCAAATAAAATGGACATGCCTGAGGCAGCTGAAAACCTAAAGGCGTTTAAAGAAAAGCTTCAGGATGACCATCCTGTCTTCCCGATCAGTGCGGTGACGAGAGAAGGGGTCCGCGAGCTTCTGTTTGAAGTCGCTAACCAATTGGAAACAACGCCTGAATTCCCGCTGTATGATGAGGAAGAACTGGCGGAAAACCGCGTCTTGTACACGATGGAAGATGAAGAAATGCCGTTTAACATCACCCGTGATCCTGACGGTGCGTTTGTGCTTTCAGGAGACAGCCTTGAACGCTTGTTTAAGATGACTGACTTCTCCCGTGACGAATCCGTCAAGCGCTTTGCAAGACAGATGCGCGGAATGGGCGTTGATGAAGCGCTGAGAGAACAGGGAGCAAAAGACGGCGATATCATCAGGCTCTTGGAATTTGAATTTGAATTTATTGATTAAAAAAAGGAGAGCTTGCTTTGCAGGCTCTCTGATGTAAGAGGGAGGGGTGAAAATGAAAGAAGAGACATTTTATTTAGTCCGTGAAGACGTTTTGCCTGATGCGATGCGAAAGACCCTCGAAGTCAAAAAGCTGCTCGACAGAAAAAAAGCTGAGTCAGTTGCAGACGCCGTGCAAAAAGTGGATTTAAGCAGAAGCGCTTTTTATAAATACAGAGATGCTGTTTTCCCTTTTTATACAATGGTTAAAGAACAAATAATCACACTTTTCTTTCATTTGGAGGATCGGTCAGGGGCGTTATCCCAGCTTTTGCAGGCGGTAGCTGACTCTGGAAGCAATGTGCTTTCCATTCACCAGACGATTCCGCTTCAGGGCAGGGCGAATGTAACGCTCTCAATCAGCACGTCCGCCATGGAAGAAAACATTCATACGTTAATGAATAAACTGAGAAAATTTGATTTTATAGAAAAAGTTGAAATCTTAGGGTCAGGTGCGTAAGGAGAGAAGAAATCATGAAAGTCGGTTATTTAGGTCCAGAAGCTACATTTACACATCTAGCAGTCAGTTCTTGCTTTCAAAACAGTATGACACAAGCTGCGTACCATACGATACCGGCATGCATGGATGCGGCGGTTGCAGGGGAAGTTGATCTGGCCTTTGTTCCTTTGGAGAATGCGCTGGAGGGGTCTGTTAATTTAACGATAGACTACTTGATCCACGAACAGCCTTTGTCGATCGTGGGGGAAATGACGCTGCCGATTCACCAGCATCTGCTTGTCCACCCTTCAAGGGAAAATGAGTGGAAACACCTTGAGAAAATTTATTCTCATTCTCATGCAATCGCGCAATGCCACAAATTTCTTCATCGGCATTTTTCGTCTGTTCCTTATGAGTATGCAAAATCAACTGGTGCGGCGGCTAAATACGTCAGCGAGCACTCTGAACTTCCGATCGGTGTGATTGCAAATGAAATGGCGGCCGCTACATACGGATTACGCATCGTTAAGCGTGATATCCAAGATTATCAGGACAACCATACAAGATTTATCATTCTTTCACCTGAAAAAGATGTCTCATTTGAAGTGAATAAGAAGCTGTCTTCAAGACCGAAAACGACGCTGATGGTGACGCTCCCTCAGGACGACCAATCAGGCGCCCTGCACAGGGTGCTGTCCGCTTTTTCATGGAGAAACTTAAACTTGTCAAAGATTGAATCGCGCCCGACAAAAACCGGTCTGGGCAACTATTTCTTTATCATCGATATTGAACAGGCAATGGATAAGGTGCTCATTCCGGGTGCCATTCAAGAACTGGAAGCCCTCGGCTGCCGGGTCAAGCTTCTCGGAACGTATCAATCCTATTGTCTGTAAAAAAAGCCCTCTTGCTTGAGGGCTTTTTTTAATCCTTAATTAATATTCCTGCGTCGTCCAGCGCCTGGCAGGCTTGGTCAATCCGATCTTCTGTCGGTGCGCTCAAAGTATGGAGATGCACGCCTCCGGTCAGCTGAGACAGGTAAGCGGCGTTTGTCGAGTTAATTTTATTCATGAACTGTTTAATTTCTTTACGGGTGCTGACCCGTATGGAAGCCGTTAAATCGCCGTATACGGGATGTTCAATGATGACGTCCTTTATGGTGACACCTTCATCAACGATGAGTTCAAGTTCTTCTTCCGTCCGCTCCGGGCCGTGTATGCAGGCGATAATCCGTTCGGCGCCTTTTTCGCCGCCTGCGGTCCGGCTGATGTATAAATAGCCTTGGCTCGTTGCGATGATCGGCTCATTTTTTGCCTTCAGCAGCGAAATGTCCTGCACGATGACTTGTCTCGACACGTTCGCTTTTTTTGCTAACTCTCCCCCTGTTAATGGTGAGCCGGCTTCTTTCAGCCAATGAAGCAGCGTCTCGCGTCTTTTCGCCCCCGTAAGCTTTATTCCTTCTGTCAAATTGCTGATTCTCCTTTCTTTTGCTCCCATAGCGCCGTAAATGTATGTAATAACATATCGAGCTGTTCGAATGTGGTCTCGTTCCCGAATGAAATCCGGATAAACCGCCGTGCGTCCCGTTCGGGTTTTTTCAACGCCTTCATAGCCGAAGAAGGACCGTGATGCCCGGCGGAACAAGCGCTCCCCGTTGAGATGCAAATATCGTTACGATTACATTCTAACATAACATATTGTCCTTCAAAGAAGTGAAAAAAACACCCGACAATGTGGGGCAGGCACTCGCCCTCGGTCTCCTCAGCCGAGAATGAGACGGGGAGGCCGCTTAGACGGACTTGCTCAAACAAATATTGCCGCAAGCTTTCAGCGTGCAGCCGGTTTTTTTTCATATTCCTCACTGCATATTCCGCCGCAGCCGTAAAAGCTCCGATACCCGGCACATTGACCGTACCGGCCCGAAATCCATTTTCATGTACTGTTTGGGGGTAAACCGGCTTCCAGCTGACACTGGGCCGGATATAAACGGCGCCTGCCCCCTTAGGTCCGTACACCTTATGGCTCGAAACGGAAAGGGCGTCTATTCCCGTCTCGTCGGCATGAATCGGCAGTTTGCCAAAGGTTTGCACGCAATCGCAATGCAGGAGAATCCCCCTTTTATGGAGAAATGCCGCCAGGGGCTGCACCGGCTGGATGAGGCCTGTTTCTGAATTGGCATGCTGAATGGAAACCAATCCTGTATCAGGTCTGATATGGGCTGCCAATATGTCCTCGGTAATAAGCCCGTTTTTATCGGGATACATGACAGTGACGTCAATCCCCTGATGAGAAAGAAAAGCCGCGGCATTATGGATGGAAGGATGCTCCATGGCGGTTGTAATAAAATGTTTTTTTTCGGCAGGAAGGCCGTGTACCAATGATTGAACCGCCAATATGTTCGCTTCCGTTCCGCCGTCCGTAAAATAAATGCCGTCAGCCTCTCCGCCGATCAGCTCCGCTAAAGAATTTCTGCAGTATGTGAGCACATTGGCCGCTTTTCCGCCGGCGTCATGAAGGCTGGTTGCATTTCCGTATACCTCCGTGCTGAGGCGCTGAAATACTTGCAGTGCTTCTTCGCAAACAGGTGCTGACGCTGCGTAGTCAAGATAGATCATGTAGTCAGTCTCCTATCCGTTCATGATAAAAAATGCTTGAGTTTATTTTATCGTTGTGTAAATATAAGTGTCAAGACATGTGTAAACAACAGGAGGCCGATGTATGTCTGAAAAAACAATTATTGTCATTGGTTCGGGGACAGCCGCACTTTCATTTGCTTCCTCATTGCCCCCGTCATACCAAGTGACTGTCATCACGAAAAAAAACGTCAAAAACAGCAATTCACATTACGCCCAAGGCGGAATTGCCGCTTCATACGCAAAAGAAGACTCCATCGAATCCCATGTAAATGATACGCTGTACGCGGGCTGCGGCCATAATGATGTGACAGCTGTTCGGGAACTGTTGAAGAGCGGAAAAAAAATCATCAATCAGCTGATTGTAAGCCAATTTCCATTTGACGTTGATTCATACGGAGAAGTGAGCCTCGGCAAGGAAGGGGCTCATTCAATCCGCAGAATTCTGCATGCCGGAGGTGACGCCACCGGCCGAATCTTGGTTGATTTTCTGCTTCAGCGGCTTAGCGGCAGAATACAAATCATTGAACATGAAACGGCATTAGATCTGCTGATTGAACACGGCCGATGTGCCGGCGTTGCTGTGAAGGATGCGGAGGGCTCTGTTTCATACAGAAGATCGGACTATGTAGTGCTCGCAGCCGGCGGCTGCGGCAATCTTTATCAGCATCATACAAACGATTCTGCGATAACGGGAGACGGAATTGCGCTTGCTTACCGGGCGGGGGCTGAGATAACAGATATGGAATTCACCCAGTTTCATCCGACCCTCCTTATCAAAAACGGAGCGGCATACGGGCTTATATCTGAAGCGGTCAGAGGAGAGGGCGGTTGTTTAACGGACCTGTCAGGGCGCCGGATTATGGCCGGCAGGCACCCGCTGGAAGATTTGGCGCCAAGAGACGTTGTCTCAAGAGCCATTCATGAAGAGATGATGAGAAATAATCCGATCAGCATGGATTGCAGCCGAATTTCCGGCTTTGAAAAGCGGTTTCCGACCATAACGGGCATTTGTCAAGCAGCGGGTATCGATATCAGCGACGGGATACCTGTAGCTCCGGGGATGCATTTTTTAATGGGCGGTGTAAAAGTCAATACATGGGGAGAAACCGCTGTGCCTGACCTATACGCAATTGGAGAAACCGCCTGCACCGGCTTGCATGGAGCGAACCGGCTTGCAAGCAATTCCCTGCTGGAGGCGCTGGTGAGCGGACAAAGAGCGGCTGAGCATATCATTCAAAAACCGGCCAATGGAAGGTTGAAAAAAGCATCAGCGGAACGTGACATCATCTTTCAAGTACCGGATATCCAGCTTCAAGAGCTCCAAGCCAGAATGACAAACGCAGCGGGCATCGTCAGAGAAAAGGAACAATTGCAGGCGTTGGAAAAATGGCTTTCTGACGCGTTTGTGCATCATATTAATGTGAAGGAAATCACAATTGAACAAGCAGAGCTTTCTTTCTTATGGCAGGCCGCAAAACTTGTGACAGCCTCTGCACTGCTGCGGGAAGAAAGCAGGGGAGCCCATTTTCGCTCTGATTTTCCGCAAACGGAGGAACAGTGGCGCGGAAAACAAATCATTCATTCGAAATCAGAAACGGTCATCAGAAAAAACGAAGGGATTTGGAAACAATGGACGTTTTGCAGCTAAAGAAATTGCTGACTCATTTTTTTCAGGAGGATATCGGATCGGGGGACGCCACATCACAAGCGATCTTTTCAGATCATCGGTGTAAGGCTGAAATTATCGCCAAAACTGACGGAGTGTTTGCCGGAGCTGCAATCATCCGTGAAGGTTACGGGCTTTTAGACAGTGAAATCAGCATCGATTTCATCAAAAAAGACGGAGACCGTATGAAGAAAGGGGACGTTCTTGCCTCATTAGAAGGGTCTGCAGCTTCACTTCTTACCGGAGAGCGCGTCATTCTTAACCTCATTCAGAGAATGTCCGGCATCGCGACAATGACCGATGAGGCCAAAAGACGCCTGGATGATCCGGCCATTAAGCTTTGTGATACAAGAAAAACGACACCGGGGCTGCGAATGCTTGAAAAATATGCTGTTCGAATCGGAGGAGGGAGTAACCACCGGTTCGGCTTATATGACGGCATCATGATTAAAGATAACCATATCGCTGCGTGCGGCTCGATAAAGGCGGCTATGGAGCGGGCGCGAAAAGCAGCGGGCCATATGCTTGCGATAGAGGTCGAGATTGAATCAGAGCAGCAGCTGCAAGAGGCCATTGGGGCCGGAGCGGATGTCATTATGTTTGATAATTGTCCGCCTGAAACCGTCAGGGAATTTGCAAACATGACTCCGGGCCATATCAAAACGGAAGCATCCGGCGGAATCACGCTTGAGACATTGCCTGCTTATAAAGGAACGGGCGTTCAGTTTATTTCCTTAGGGTTTCTGACTCATTCTGTCAAAAGCGCCGACATCAGTATGGATGTTGCAGTATCAAAAACGGGGGGACTGGAAAATGTCAATCTTTGATGTCATGACAAAATCAAATGAATTCATGCCGAGCCGTTATAAAGAGATGACTGCTCGGGAAATGGAGGAACGGGTCGCCGCAATTAAACAGAAATTCGGAAAGCGTCTGTTCATTCCCGGCCATCACTATCAAAAGGATGAGGTCATTCAATTTGCCGATACGACGGGTGACTCCCTTCAGCTTGCCCAGGTGGCGGAAAAAAATAAAGAAGCGGAATATATTGTGTTTTGCGGCGTACATTTTATGGCTGAAACGGCAGATATGCTGACGGCAGATGACCAAACCGTTATTTTGCCTGATATGCGTGCGGGCTGTTCGATGGCAGACATGGCAGATATACAGCAGACAGATAAAGCGTGGGAAGAGCTTCAGCGTATGTACGGAGATACCATCATCCCCTTAACGTATGTCAATTCTACTGCAGAGATTAAGGCATTTGTCGGGCGGCACGGCGGGGCGACCGTTACCTCTTCAAATGCCCTGAAAGTGCTGAAATGGGCTTTTATGCAAAAGAAAAGAATTTTATTTTTGCCTGATCAGCATCTGGGCAGAAATACGGCTTATGACCTCGGTATTCCGCTGGAGGATATGGCTGTATGGGACCCGATACAAGAACAATTGCTCACTGAGGAACACCCGGAAAAGATAAGGGTCATTCTGTGGAAAGGGCATTGCTCCGTCCATGAAAAGTTTACCGCGGAAAACATTTCTCATTTGCGTAAGCGTGATCCGGAGATTCGAATTATCGTTCATCCTGAATGCTCGCGGGA
This sequence comes from Bacillus nakamurai, assembly GCF_001584325.1. Taxonomy (GTDB): domain Bacteria; phylum Bacillota; class Bacilli; order Bacillales; family Bacillaceae; genus Bacillus; species Bacillus nakamurai. The sequence goes on along the minus strand of NZ_LSAZ01000034.1, from coordinate 93,549 downwards.
GACGGTCTCACTCAGCGACGACAGCGGCTCTACCAAATACATCATTGATACGATTGAACGGGCTGAACCGAACAGTAAGTGGGCGATTGGGACGGAGATGAATCTAGTTCAGCGCCTTATTCAGTCGCATCCGGATAAACAAATTGAATCGCTGAACCCTGATATGTGCCCGTGTCTGACGATGAACAGAATTGACCTTCCTCATTTGCTTTGGTCGTTAGAGCAGGTGGAAAAAGGCGAGCCGACAGGCGTCATCAAAGTGCCGAAGGCCGTTCAAACAGATGCGCTGCAGGCGTTAAACAGAATGCTGAAACATACGTAAAGATGAAAAAATTCCCCTCCTTTCAAAAATTTTTATCATCATGCCTTGTACGTAGGCATATATTGTGAAGAAACATATTGTAATGACAAATGAACTGTTCACGTTTTGTGCATAGGAGGGGAAAACGTTGAAAATTCATATCGTTCAAAAAGGCGATTCGCTCTGGAAAATAGCTGAAAAATACGGAGTTGATTTCGAAGAGATAAAAAAACTGAATACTCAGCTCAGCAATCCAGACTTAATCATGCCTGGAATGAAGATAAAGGTGCCTTCAGAAGCTGTTCCGGTCAGAAAAGAACCTAAGGCACATTTCGGGCCTTCAGTGCAAAAGCACGAGCATCCATATGCTAAGGAAAAGCCGAAATCAGTTGTGGACATTGAAGACACAATGCCGGAAGAAGAAAAAACGTCAGTGCCGTATGTGCCGCCAATGCCCGAAAAACATGAAAATGTACTGCCGGAAGCTGATATGAATCAATATTATCCATCCAATCAGCTGTTTCAGCCGTGGTCGCCTCCTAAGCCGGAGGAGCTAGTGACGCATTTTGTCGAGCCGAAAGAGAATGAGTTTGACATGAATAAATTTCCACAACAGGAGGCAATGATCAATATGGAAAACTCGAATTACCCGAAAATGCCTAATATGCCTAATATGCCTAATATGCCTAATATGCCTAATATGCCGAAGGCGCCTGAAGCCGGCAAGATGGAAAAAGAAAATATAACTTATAACATTCCGAATATGCCTAATATTCCAGCCATGCCGATGCCTAGTATGCCGATGGTTGAGCCGTATATGCATTACCAGATGCCTTGCTGCCCGTGTCCGGTTCCGGTTACGCCGGTGCTGCCGGGGTCAGGATTATGCCACCCTTGCTATCCGATGGGCGGAGGCTATCCGATGCCCATGCCTTATTCGTACGGATTCCATCCTGGTTTTGTTTCACCGGCGGGTTATGGCGGATATGAAAACCAGGCTCATGAAAATATGGAATATGACGGTTACAAACATGCTCACGGAGGCGCAATGTCCGCGAATATGCCTTATTACGGCGGTTACCCGGCGGTCGGTGCCAACTATTACGCGAATGCGCCTCATAAACATGAAGATGGAAAATTTAAGGATGATGATTGCGGCTGTCATGATTCACATCATCACCACCACCATCACGGCTCACATCACCATTATGCGAATATGCCTGTGCAAGCTTATCCGAATATGGGGGCGTACGGCGGGCATTATATGCATTATGGGGGAGCAGCCCCTAACGTCATGGCGAATCAGCCAAATGCAAACCAAATGTTCGGCCGGCCGGACGAAGAAGAAGATTAATCATTCGGGACGATGTATGTCGTTCCTTTTTTTTATGCTGGTCATAACTGACAAGCTTAAACCCCCCATTTGCCGTGCATCCTAAAACATGAGCGGCAACGCTCAGAAGCGATGAATCCACGGGGGGTTTTTCCATTGGGTAAAAAATTGACGACGATAGCCGGCCTTTTGGTCGTGACAGCAAGCTTATCAGCATGCGGAGCAAACAATGCCATGAATGATGGGCGTTACAATCATAATCAGACAACCCGTCCTGTCGGGTACTATTCAAATGATAATGATATCGGCAGACGTCAGAACGGAATGGACCACCAAGGCCCTATTTCCGAAATGATGGAAAACCGAAACGGCCGTCATTATACGACGAATAATACAACGAATGTGTCCGATCGATATGCGCCGAATGACGGCGTTCCGTTAACAACGGACGGCACTTATAACGGCCGTAACGTTAACAACCCGGCTGCGATGTCATACAATGGCTATGACAATGCCGAAAATATCAGAACGGCCTCAAAAATTGCAGACCGTGTGAAAAAAGTAAACGGCGTTCAGGATGCTCAGGTCATTGTAACCGATACCCGAGTCGTCATTGCAGTCAGAACGAACCATCCTTTTACGAAGCATAATGATAAGCAAATCAAACGTGCGGCGAAAAAATTTGCAAACGGCCGCACAATTCAAGTGTTTACCGATAATGCAACGTTTACTAGGCTGCGCGACATGAATCAAAACAGCCGTTAAAAGCAAACTGCCGGATGATGTCATCCGGCAGTGTTTACATATTAAGATACCCGTTTATGGTCAGCATACTTCTTTTCCCAAAAAACAGCATTTTTTATCCCGAGCGCTTTAGGATCAAACACAGGGTCAAGCCCTTGTTTTTTCTGTCTTTCATAGTCCTTTAACGTAAGCAGGGCCGGTTTTGCAAGCACGACAATGGCAATGACATTCAGCCACACCATGATTCCCAGCCCGGCATCTCCCAGCGCCCAGGTAATATCTGCCGTTTTAACAGCACCGTAAAACGTTGCGATAAGAATGACCGCTTTTAAGCCGAGCATCGCCCATTTGTTTTTTCCGCCCCGTGTTAAGTAGACGATATTTGTCTCGGCAATGTAGTAATAAGCCATAATGGTTGTAAAAGCGAAGAAGAAAAGAGCAACCGCGACAAAACCTGCCCCGAATCCCGGCATAACTTGATCAATTGCGGCCTGGGTAAAACCGGGCCCCGCTTCAACCCCTTTGACATGGTAGACAATATACGAGCCATCCTCTGTCTGAGTATTAAACATCCCTGTAAATAAAATCATAAATGCGGTTGCCGAACAGACAAACAGCGTATCAATATAAACCGAAAAAGCCTGAACCAAACCTTGCTTGGCCGGATGAGAAACCTCTGCGGCCGCCGCTGGGTGCGCCCCTGTTCCCTGACCTGCTTCATTAGAATAGATTCCCCGTTTCACTCCCCAAGAAATTGCCATGCCGATAAGGCCGCCAAACGCAGCGTCCAATGCAAACGCGCTTTTGAAGATCAGTGCGATAACCGCAGGCAGCTCCGTAATATTCATTAATATAATGACAAGTGACAAAAGGATATAACCAAAGGCCATGAACGGCACAATCATCTGCGCGGCCTGGGCAATCCGTTTCACTCCGCCGAAAATGATAAAACCGAGCAGCAGTACGAGGAAGCAGCCCGTAAAAATGGGATTGATGCCAAATGCATTATGTACGCTTTCAGCGATCGAATTTGATTGAACACCCGGCATCAGGACGGCCATAGCAACGAGTGCGGCAAAGGCAAATAATACGGCAAACCATTTGATTCCGATCCCTTTTTCTATGTAATAAGCAGGGCCGCCCCTGTATTGGCCGTTTTCTTTCACTTTATAAATTTGTGCGAGGGTGGACTCGACAAAGGCGCTGGCTGAACCGATAAAGGCGATGACCCACATCCAAAACACGGCGCCGGGACCGCCGAACGCTATGGCTGTTGCCACACCTGCAATATTTCCCGTCCCTACGCGCCCTGAGAGCGCAATGGACAATGCCTGAAATGACGATACGCCCGTTTTTCCTTGAAACATCAGGAGAATCATCTCTTTTATATGCCGGACTTGCAAAAAGCGGGTCAAAATCGAAAAGATAAGGCCGACTGCTACAAAATATAAATAACGGGCGTGCTCCACAAAATACCGTTTAAGCTTGCTGTAAATTCTGCCAATCAGATTCCCCCTTGTTTGTCTTATATTTGGATTATGGCGCGGCATGACTATTTACACAATTTTTCGGGTATATTTTCTCCCTCATTATTAAAAAAGCCGGCTTTACCATTCCTTTACATTTTCTTAAAACGCCCTTCATATCGCCTTGTTACGATGGAAGCAATAAGAAAGAGACGGAGGGGCCGGAATGAAAAAAACAAACCAGTATGACCAAGCTTCGGTGCAGGGGAAGTGTATTTAACCGTCAGGGGCTATCGCCTTAAGCTGACGCCCGGGCAAATGAAGCTGATTGCAGGTAAGCGCAAATAGCATGGCAAAGCAGTCTTCCGACGGGAGGGCTGCTTTTTTACGGATGCAAAGGAAAGAATGGTTAAGCCGCCGCATCTTTGGTCAAACTAGCATAAAGAGTTTGATTGAATAAAGAGGTGTTTTTGGTGAAACGTCTTTTGTTTATACTTATATTATCAGCCGCAGCCCTTTTTACAGGGGAGCCCCGCGTGTTTGGAGCGGAGGTTGAGCATTATGGGCCGCTTCGGGTGCACGTGCAGTTGGAAAGGGTTTATTTAGACGGAGATGTCGGCATTGAACATACGGATGAAACCGTTTTGGCGATGGAAGATTTCTGGGCGGCCTATGCGGGATGGACGCTTGTTGAACAGAAAAAAGGGTTTGTGCTGTTCCGCAAGCATGTAGATGATATCTCTCCGCTCAGCAAAGTCAACGGATATATCGGCATCACGGACGGGGGCGTCATTTCCACTTTTCACGGCCGACCCGACTCTTTAGCGGAGCCGATCCAGTCCTTCTTTCAGATTGATTTAGAACGGCTGGAAAGCCATTTGCAAAAGCACTTGGAAAACGGCATTCCGTACAGGACAAAAGCAGAATTTGAGAGCGTCATCGATCATATTAAGACATACAGCGGATGATTTTTGTGTAAGACATGTTCCCCATGTCTTTTTTTTCTGACATGAGGGGCGGCAACGCGAACATACGTTAACTTTTCTTAAGACTTTGGCTGTTTTTATGGTACAATGAAAAGCAGTCAAAGAGGTGAATAGGTGTGATTGAATTCGTGAAGGGGACGATTGATTACGTATCTCCCCAATACATTGTGATTGAAAACGGCGGAATCGGCTATCAGATCTTCACCCCGAATCCGTTTATCTATAAGGTAAGCAATCAAGAGACCATTTTTACGTACCATCATATTAAAGAAGACGCCTTTTCCCTGTACGGCTTTTCAACCCGTGAAGAAAAAGCGCTTTTCACAAAGCTGTTAAACGTCACGGGCATCGGGCCGAAAGGGGCGCTCGCGATACTCGGTTCGGGTGATCCGGGGGCGGTCATTGAAGCGATTGAACAGGAAGATGAAGCCTTTTTGGTGAAGTTTCCCGGCGTCGGCAAAAAAACGGCGCGGCAGATCATTTTGGATTTAAAAGGGAAGCTTGCCGATGTAGTGCCTGAAATGATCGACAACTTGTTTAATCATGAAGAACGCATTGAAAAACAAGAGGCTGAGACCGCGCTCGATGAGGCGCTTGAAGCGCTCAGGGTTCTCGGCTATGCCGAGAAAGAGATTAAGAAAGTGCTTCCTCACTTAAAAGAGGAAAAGGCGCTTTCCACAGATCAATATGTGAAAAAAGCATTGCAAAAACTATTAAAGTAAGGTGATGTTCATGGATGAACGGCTCGTTTCAAGTGAAGCAGACAGCCATGAATCAATAATCGAGCAAAGTCTCAGGCCGCAAAGCCTCGCGCAATACATCGGCCAGCAGAAGGTAAAAGAAAATTTGCGCGTATTTATCGATGCGGCAAAAATGAGGCAGGAAACGCTTGACCACGTTCTTTTATACGGACCACCGGGGCTCGGGAAAACAACGCTTGCGTCCATTGTGGCCAATGAGATGGGAGTGGAGATGCGGACCACATCAGGGCCTGCGATTGAAAGGCCCGGTGATTTGGCCGCGATTTTGACGGCGCTTGAGCCGGGTGATGTGCTGTTTATAGATGAAATTCACAGGCTGAACCGCTCAATCGAAGAAGTGCTGTATCCGGCAATGGAGGATTTCTGCCTCGATATCGTCATTGGAAAAGGCCCTTCCGCCCGATCCGTCCGTCTTGATCTTCCGCCTTTTACGCTGGTGGGCGCGACGACGAGAGTCGGCCTATTAACGGCGCCGCTCAGAGATCGGTTCGGCGTGCTGTCGCGCCTTGAATATTATACGCAGGAAGAGCTTACAGATATCGTTTCGAGAACGGCAGAGGTATTTGAAGCAGATATAGAAAAAGCGTCTGCTTTAGAAATTGCCAGACGTTCAAGGGGAACGCCGCGGGTCGCAAACCGGCTCCTCAGAAGGGTCAGGGATTTTGCCCAAGTGTTAGGCGACAGCCGCATTACGGAAGAAATCGCTCATGATGCGCTTGAGCGCCTTCAAGTCGACGCGCTCGGCCTTGACCATATTGACCACAAGCTTTTAATGGGTATGATTGAAAAATTCAACGGCGGTCCTGTCGGGCTTGACACGATTTCCGCGACAATCGGCGAAGAACCGCATACAATAGAGGACGTATACGAACCGTACCTTCTGCAAATCGGATTTCTCCAAAGAACGCCGAGAGGGCGGATCGTGACGCGGGCCGTGTACGAGCATTTTCGATTGGAGGCGCCCCGCTATGACTGAATTTCCTAAAATTCTCATGGTTCTAGGTGCTGTTTTGCTTATTGCCGGCGCAGTCTGGCATTTTGTCGGAAGGCTGCCCGGAGATATTTTCGTCAAAAAAGGGAACGTAACATTTTTCTTTCCCGTTGTCACTTGTATTATTATCAGTGTGATATTATCAATCTTACTCAATCTTTTCAGCAGAATGAAATAACTAAAGACAGAATAAAGGTGAAATGATGAAAGTCGATTTATTTGATTTTGAACTGCCTGATCACTTAATTGCCCAAGTACCGCTGAAACAGCGTGACGCTTCACGGCTGATGGTGCTTGACAAACATACGGGCGGGCTTACGGACAGTTCATTTAAAGAGATTGTCAGCTTTTTTAAAGAAGGGGACTGTCTCGTATTGAACAATACCCGTGTTCTGCCTGCCAGATTATTCGGCACAAAAGAAGATACGGGAGCAAAAGTGGAGCTCCTTTTGTTAAAACAGGAAGAAAATGACAGGTGGGAAACGCTTGTAAAGCCGGCGAAACGTGTGAAAAAAGGCACGGTTCTGACGTTTGGCGACGGCCGGCTGAAAGCGGTCTGCACAGAAGAGCTTGACCACGGCGGCAGAAAAGTGGAGTTCCGTTATGACGGAATTTTCTATGAGGTGCTTGAATCGCTCGGTGAAATGCCGCTGCCGCCTTATATAAAAGAGCAGCTTGACGACAAAGAACGTTACCAAACCGTTTTCTCAAAGGAAATCGGTTCTGCCGCCGCGCCGACAGCCGGGCTTCATTTTACGGAAGAAATCCTGGACGAGCTGAAGCAAAAAGGCGTACGGATTGAATTTATCACTCTTCACGTCGGGCTCGGGACATTCCGTCCGGTGAGCGCGGATGAAGTGGAAGAACACAATATGCATGCGGAATTTTATGAGATGACGGAAGAAACCGCCGCCTCTTTAAATGAGGTCAGAAAGGCGGGAGGCCGCATCGTATCAGTCGGGACGACATCAACGCGCACGCTTGAAACCATTGCCGGCGACAATGACGGTGTATTTACCGCTTCAAGCGGCTGGACTTCCATTTTCATTTATCCGGGCTACGAGTTTAAAGCGATAGACGGCATGATCACAAATTTCCACTTGCCGAAATCGTCGCTGATTATGCTTGTTTCTGCGCTTGCCGGCAGAGATCATGTTCTTCATGCATACCGCCACGCGGTAGAAGAGGAATATCGTTTCTTCAGTTTTGGCGACGCTATGCTGATTATCTAATTTGAATGACAGGAGGCCTCATATCAAGTGGCTGAACAACCTATACGTTATGAATTTATAAAGGAATGCAAACAAACGGGAGCGCGTCTGGGCAGAGTGCACACGCCCCATGGCTCCTTTGAGACGCCGGTATTTATGCCGGTAGGAACGCTTGCGACGGTGAAGACCATGTCTCCTGACGAGCTGAAATCAATGGATGCGGGAATTATTTTAAGCAACACCTACCATTTGTGGCTCCGTCCCGGACATGACATCGTCAAAGAAGCGGGCGGACTTCATCAGTTCATGAACTGGGATCGCGCTATTTTAACAGATTCCGGCGGCTTTCAGGTCTTCTCATTAAGTAAGTTCCGCAATATCGAAGAAGAAGGCGTTCATTTCCGCAATCACTTAAATGGAGATAAGCTGTTTTTATCTCCGGAAAAAGCGATGGAAATTCAAAATGCCCTCGGCTCAGATATTATGATGGCTTTTGACGAATGCCCGCCGTATCCGGCAGAGTATGATTATATGAAACGGTCTGTAGAGCGGACAAGCCGCTGGGCGGAACGCTGTCTGAAAGCCCACGCGCGCTCAGATGAGCAGGGCCTCTTCGGTATCGTTCAAGGCGGAGAATATGAAGATTTACGGACACAAAGCGCGAAAGACTTGATTTCCCTTGATTTTCCGGGCTATGCTATAGGCGGATTGTCTGTCGGCGAACCGAAGCACGTCATGAACCGGGTGCTTGAGTTTACGACGCCGCTTTTGCCGAAGGACAAGCCGAGATACCTGATGGGCGTCGGTTCGCCGGATGCCTTAATTGACGGGGCAATCCGCGGAGTTGATATGTTTGACTGCGTGCTGCCGACACGTATTGCCCGAAACGGCACAGTGTTTACAAATGAAGGCCGGCTGAATATGAAAAACGCTAAGTATGAGCGGGATTTCCGTCCGATTGATGAAGAGTGCAGCTGCCATACATGCAAAAATTACTCACGTGCTTACATCAGACATTTGATCCGATGCAATGAAACGTTTGGAATTCGATTAACAACTTACCATAACCTTCATTTTCTGTTACACTTAATGGAGCAAGTGAGACAGGCTATCCGTGAGGATCGTCTGGGTGATTTCCGAGAAGAGTTCTTTGAGCGTTACGGCTATAACAAGCCAAATGCGAAAAGCTTCTAAATAAAATAATTTTTTGAAAGGGAGGGACGCAGATGGGTACATTAGGTACAATCGTTCCTATTATCTTAATGTTTGCAGTTCTTTATTTCTTACTGATTCGTCCGCAGCAAAAGCAGCAAAAGGCTGTGCGTCAGATGCAGGAAGAGCTGAAAAAAGGAGATTCAGTGGTGACAATCGGAGGATTGCACGGCACTGTTGATTCAATTGATGAAAGCAAGGTCGTCATCAAAACAGGTGATAACACCCGTTTAACGTTTGACCGCCGCGCGATCAGAGAAGCTTCTGCTGAGTAACAGCGAAGCTTATACATAATAAAAAAGAGCGGGCTTCCGCTCTTTTTTTTACGCTGATCTGCTTCCCTTTACATTCACCCCGAAAATCCCGCCCAGCATACTGACTCCTAAAAACCCGAGATGAAACAGCAGCTGTCCTGAAGTAAACGTTTTTCCAAATCCTAAATACTGAAACAGCAAAATGATTAAGGAAAAACAAACGGCGGTTAACGCTCCGATCATCCAGCCTTTCTCTTTTGCTTTTCCGCCTGAAATAAACCCGCCGACAAATAAAGAAAGAAATGAAAGGGCGGTGATCAGCCAGCTGAAAGATGACTCTTCCATTGATGTGACGGTCAGTAAAAGCGAAATGGCTAAACTCGTAAGAAGCATGGCTGCAAAAATAGCGACTAAGCCGTACAAAACGCCTTTTCCCACTTGTTTTGTTTCTTCCATCTTTATCTCCTCTCCGCCCAGCGGACTGATGTTTGTAAAGTGTCATCAGCCAAGCCCGGGCTCGTCTTTTTCTAAATGTATTCTCTGAATGTTCGGATTAGACGTAAAAGCATCACATTCACGCATTTCTTACATAAATCAGAGCGGTTGGCAAAAGCTATGACCGTTGGAGGTGCGACATGGAAGATATTTTCATTATTACGTTTCGTACGATTGTGCTGTATTTCATCATTCTTGTGATTTTTAGGCTGATGGGCAAGCGGGAAATCGGAGAGCTGAGCATTTTGGATCTTGTCGTTTCTATTATGATTGCCGAAATTGCCGTTTTGGCGATTGAAAACGTAAAGGATCAGCTGTTGCATACAGTTGTGCCGATTGTCGTTTTAATGATCATTCAAGTAAGCCTTGCTTATATTTCGCTCAAAAGCCAAAAAATACGGCAGCTTCTTGACGGAAAGCCGACGGTTATCATTAAGCAGGGAAAAATTGATGAACGGGCGATGAGATCGCAGCGCTACAATTTTGACGATTTACTCATGCAGCTGAGAGAAAATAATATCGAAAGAATATCCGACGTGTCATACGCCGTTTTGGAATCGTCAGGAAAACTTTCAATCGTTAAAAAGAAAAATAATAAGCATAAACAGCTCGAAACACCGCTTATTGTTGACGGGATTATTCAAAACGAGCATTTAGACAGAATCGGCAAAGATAAACAATGGCTCGAAAAAAATTTAGCAAAAAGAGGCTACAGCGATCTTTCTGAGATCGCATTCTGCACGTTTACAGACGGCGTTTTTTTTATTGACATAAAAGACGAAAAAGGGGAGTCTTAAACCGGATTCAGCGCATCACAAGCCTGCCGATGACAGGAATCCGGCCCAGCTCCTCCCTTTTAATCAGACGGAATAAAAGCAGCAGCACGATATATAAAAGAACGGTCATGGCGATCCAGCCTGCGAGATTAACGGCTTCAGACCCAGAAAAGCGGACAGCGTGCTTTAAGAAACTGCTCACATACCCGCATATAAAAATCACGGCAAAACACAGTGCGTATTCTTTTATTTTAATGCTGATCGGGAGTACTTTGCTGACAGTGGCAGCATGTAATAGGGTGACAAGCACCATCCCTGTCACAATCGCTAACGCCGCGCCCATAATGCCGAGCGAAGGTCTGGTCGCCAGGACAAAAATAAGTCCGGTTTTGACAACGGCGCCGATAAAACTGTTCATCATGGCGGCCCCCGCTAAATTGAGCGCCTGCAGCACCGCTTGAAGGGGCCCCTGAAAATAATAAAGCAGAAAAAACGGCGCCATGACTTTTATAAACACCGCCGCACCTGTTGATCCGTACATGACGGACATCAGCTCATCGGCAAAGGAGAACAAAATGACCACTGAAATTCCCCCGCTTAAAAGACAGAGCCGCATCGCCTGTTCCAGCCGATATTCGACAACCTGCAACTTTTTTTGCTCCATTCCTTCACTGATCGCAGGAACTAACGCCGTTGACAGAGAATAGGTAATAAAGCTGGGCAAGGTTAAAAGCGTCATGGCAAATCCCGTCAGTTCACCGTACTGACTGGTTGCCGCAGCGGTGGCCACCCCTGCAATCGCCAAGCTCTGCGCGACGACAATCGGTTCAAAAAACCATGACAGGTTTCCGATAAAACGGCTTCCCGTCGTCGGAAGCGATACACTCATAAGCTGAAGGAAGGTTTCTTTTCCGTTTGCAATGGACTGGAAAAACTGTTTTCTGATTTTGATGGTCTTTTTGTATTTGAAACAAATGAATAGATAAATGAGAGAGGCGAGCTCTCCGATGACAGAAGAAATCATGGCTCCGGCCGCGGCATATTCAATTCCGTACGGCAGGAAAATGGTGGTGCACACTGCCACAAGGGAAATGCGCACGACTTGCTCAAGCACTTGAGAAAGCGCCAGCGGATTCATATTTTGCCTGCCTTGGAAATAACCCCGCAGCACACTGGAGACGGCAATAATCGGCACGACCGGTGTAATGGCTAACAGCGGGTAAACCGTCCGTTTATCTGTCAGCATCGTTTCAGCCATAACGGGTGCAAAACATAAAAACAGCGGCGTGAAAATAAGACTCAATATCCCTGTGATGGTTAGAGACATGACTAAAATATTTTTGGTTTTCTTTTGGTCTCCCCGGGCGCTGGCTTCAGCGACAAGCTTGCTGATGGCGACCGGAAGGCCGAATTGGGTCAAAGTGGTGGCCAAGAAAAAGGTGGGGGCAGCCATCATATACAGCCCGACCCCTTCTTCACCGATAAACCGGGCGATAACCACCCGATTGACAAAGCCGAGCATTCTTGTAATCATCCCAGCTGTGATGAGAATAAGAGTGCCTCTTAAAAACGTCTGTTTTGCCATTTTCAAACCCCTGCCTTCTCAAACTACCTGGAATCATATACAATAAAGATATGCGCCAATGTCGTCCAAGCATGACAAGTCTTCATGAAAAATGAAAAAAGGAGCGTGCGTTCAGTGGAGAAACATCCCGCCGAAATGTATAAAGATCATTTACGGCCTTTTTTGTACAGTAAGCTTGAAGAGTTCAAAATCCTTGGCTACGATGATGTTGAGCACGAGAGTTTATGGTCATACTTAATACATAAAAAATGGAAAAAGAATGCTGAGCTGCCGCTGTATGAATTGGCCGGCGGTATTTTATCAGTTAAAATTGGCGATTTTATGAACTATGCAACCGTAGAAGCATTTAAGACGTCTAATTGGCTGGAAAGCGAAGAGGGCCAGGAAGCTTTGGACGAACTGCTGAGATAGCGATTTTGATGGCATAGGTTTAAGGAGGAAATACATAATGAAAAAAGGACGCTTGATTGCGTTTTTCCTGATTGTATTAGTAATCGGCACGGGATTGGGATACTTTACAAAACCGGCTGCAAACAATATTACATTAGGATTGGATTTGCGCGGCGGGTTTGAAGTTCTGTATGATGTGCAGCCCGTCAAAAAAGGCGATAAAATAACAAAAGACGTGCTGGTCAGCACGGTGGAAGCATTAAACCGCCGGGCCAACGTTCTCGGCGTCAGTGAGCCGAACATTCAGATTGAAGGGAATAACCGCATACGCGTTCAGCTTGCGGGTGTGACCAACCAGAACAGGGCGCGTGAAATCCTGTCCACAGAAGCACAGCTCTCTTTCAGGGATACGAACGATAAGGAGCTTCTGAACGGTTCAGACCTTGTGGAAAACGGCGCGAAACAAACATTCAATGCGACGACGAACGAACCGATCGTCAGCGTCAAGCTGAAGGATGCGGACAAGTTCGGAGATGTGACGAAAAAAGTCATGAAAATGGCGCCTAACAATCAGCTTGTCATTTGGCTTGATTACAGTAAAGGCGACTCATTTAAAAAAGAAGTGGGCAAAAAGCATCCGAAATATGTATCCGCTCCGAACGTGAGCCAGGAATTAAATACAAGGGATGTCACGATTGAAGGCAACTTCACCGTTCAAAAAGCAAAGGACTTGGCGAATATTCTAAATGCCGGCGCACTGCCGGTTAAACTGACTGAAAAATATTCAACCTCAGTAGGGGCGCAATTCGGACAGCAGGCATTACATGACACAGTAGAAGCAGGAATCATCGGAATTGCACTTGTTTTCTTATTTATGCTGCTTTTCTACCGGCTGCCAGGACTCATTGCGGTCATCACGCTTTCTGTATATGTGTATATCACGCTCCAAGTCTTTGACTGGATGCAGGCGGTGCTGACGCTGCCTGGTATCGCGGCGCTTATTTTAGGTGTCGGGATGGCGGTTGACGCCAACATTATTACCTATGAACGGATTAAAGAGGAGCTGAAGCTCGGCAAGTCCGTCCGCTCTGCTTTCCGTTCCGGGAACAGACGGTCATTTGCAACCATTTTTGATGCGAATATCACAACGATCATCGCTGCGATTGTGCTCTTTATATTCGGGACAAGCTCTGTAAAAGGGTTTGCTACGATGCTGATCCTGTCGATTTTGACAAGCTTTATTACGGCTGTCTTCCTCTCAAGGTTCCTGCTGTCTCTTCTCGTGGAAAGCAGATGGCTTGACCGGAAAAAAGGCTGGTTCGGCGTCAGTAAAAAACACATTATGGACATTCAAAAAACGGACGAAAATACAGAGCCTCATACGGCGTTCCAAAAATGGGACTTCACGAGCAAACGAAAATACTTCTTTATTTTCTCAAGTGCCGTTACCATTGCGGGAATTATCGTCTTACTGATCTTTAAACTGAATCTGGGAATCGATTTTGCAAGCGGTGCGCGGATTGATGTGCAAAGCAATCATTCCTTAACGGCGCAGCAGGTCGAACATGACTTTGACTCCCTCGGCATGAAGCCGGAAAATGTAGTGCTGTCCGGGAAAGAGAATCATGTTGCCGCGGCCCGGTTTGTCGGTGAGCCTTCTAAAGAAAAAATAGCCGAGATCAAAACGTACTTCAAAGATAAATACGGAGCGGAACCGAATGTCAGCACCGTATCGCCGACGGTAGGAAAAGAATTGGCCCGCAACGCCTTATACGCGGTGGCGATTGCTTCCATCGGCATCATTATTTACGTGTCGTTCCGATTTGAGTACAGAATGGCTATTGCGGCAATCGTATCATTGCTGTATGACGCTTTCTTTATTGTTGCGTTTTTCAGCATCACAAGACTTGAAGTTGACGTTACCTTTATTGCCGCGATTCTCACCATTATCGGTTACTCGATAAATGATACGATTGTTACATTTGACCGTATACGAGAACATATGAAAAAACGCAAGCCGAAGTCATTTGCCGAACTGAACCACATCGTAAATCTGAGCTTGCAGCAAACCTTTACCCGTTCGATCAATACGGTTATGACCGTTCTGATTGTTGTCGTAGTATTGCTCATTTTAGGCTCATCGTCTATTACAAACTTCTCTATCGCATTATTAATCGGTTTGTTAACGGGCGTTTACTCCTCTCTTTACATTGCCGCACAGCTTTGGCTTGTATGGAAAGGAAAAGAATTTACGAAGAAAAAATCAATCGAAGAATAATGGCAAGCAGGCTGTCTTTAGAAGGCAGCCTGTTTTTAGGTTACATTGAACTTGAAACCGGCATTTGCTATAATGGCATACGCTTACATAATCAATCATCATTGTAAAAACATGTAGGAGGGTTCTTATGAAGGTTCGTGAGTCGGAGCTTCCGGGCATCGGTCAGAAGGTCGAAATCATTACGAAAAATCAAGAAAAAATCAGTATTATACTTCATGATGACGGCAGAAGAGAGCTCTATTACTTCGATGAGAACGATCATGAGGAATGTATGGCTTCTATTGCATTTAATGACGAAGAGGCAAGGCGGATTTCTGCGATTTTAGGCGGAATGACGTATAAACCGAAAGCGCTCGAATCTGTGGAAGTTGCGCTCGATGACCTGGTTATTGAATGGTTTAAAACGGAGCCTCAAGCGCCAGCAGTCCGCCGCACCATCGGAGAATTGGATATAAAGACGCATTACAATGTCCAAGTCATTGCCATCGTGAAGAAAAATCAGCAAAAGCAGCTGAGTCCGGGCTTTGACACATTGATTGAAGAGGGAGACACCCTCGTGATATCCGGGGAAAGAAGCGGGTTGAAAAAGCTGATTCGCGAGCAATTAACTGCCCGGGAAAACTGACATCTTACTGATGGTTTATCAGCAGGAAGATAAGGGAACAACATGTAGAAATCAACAGTCTGGAGGCTGACGTATGAATAAACAATGGACCATTATATTTGCTCTGATATTTACCTTAATCGTCGCCATTTTCGCCGTCATTAACGTGAGGGCGGTAGAGGTTGATTATCTGTTCGGAACCTCTGAATGGCCGCTTATTTTAGTTATTTTAGGCTCCGTTTTAATGGGGGCGCTCATCGTCTTTTCCGTCGGGATTTTTCAAATCATGAAACTGAAGCGTGAAATCAAAACGCTTCGGAAAGAAAACCGATCCGCGCCTGAATTAACAGCTGAAACAGATGATAAAAAACCTGCGGCGGTGACGGAGGAAACGCTGAAAGAGAAAAAAGGATTAGAATAACATTTGAAACCCCTCAGTCCGCTCTAGTATAATAGGGTGGTTGAGGGGTGAATTTATGTTAGCGTCAAAAATGCGCTGGGAAATCCAGCAGCCAGATCAGGATAAGGTCAAATCACTCACAGAACAATTGGACATAACACCTCTTGTGGCGTCTCTGCTTGTGAAGAGAGGTTTTGACACTGCAGAAAGCGCAAGGCTGTTTTTACATACAAAGGATGCAGACTTTTATGATCCGTTTGAATTGAAAGGAATGCAAGAAGCGGTTGATCGGATAAAGCTGGCGATTTCACGCGGCGAGCCGATTATGATTTATGGAGATTACGATGCCGACGGCGTCACAAGCACGTCAGTGATGCTGAAAACGCTCCGTCAGCTTTCAGCCAATGTTGATTTCTATATTCCGGACCGTTTTACGGAAGGTTACGGGCCGAACGAACATGCCTTCCGTTCCATAAAAGAGCGGGGATTTTCGCTTATTATCACGGTTGATACGGGCATTGCCGCCGTTCACGAAGCGGAGGTCGCGAAAGAGCTGGGCTTAGACGTCATTATCACCGACCACCATGAGCCGGGTCCGGCGCTTCCTGACGTTTATGCGATTGTCCACCCGAAGCAGCCAGGGTGCAGCTATCCGTTTAAAGAACTGGCGGGCGTCGGTGTGGCGTTTAAGCTTGCCCATGCACTCACGGGCTCCTTGCCGGAAGCTCTTCTTGATCTAGCAGCTATCGGCACGATCGCAGATCTGGTGCCGCTTCATGATGAAAACAGATTAATCGCTTCACTCGGAATAGAAAGGCTTCGGACAACAAATCGTCCGGGCTTGCAGGCCTTAATTAAGCTGTCCGGCGGAGATATCGGACAAGCGGATGAGGAAACGATCGGTTTTCAGGTCGCACCGAGGCTTAATGCCGTCGGAAGAATTGAACAGGCTGATCCCGCCGTTCATCTGCTGATGACTGAAGACCCTTTTGAGGCGGAGGAACTTGCAGCCAATATCGACCAGCTGAATAAAGAGCGGCAGAAGATGGTGAAAACCATGACGGAAGAGGCCGTTGAAATGATTCAGCAGCAAAGCGGGAACCCGTCGGCGATTGTTGTGGCAAAAGCCGGCTGGAATCCGGGCGTTGTCGGTATTGTCGCCTCTAAGCTTGTAGAGCGTTTTTACCGGCCTGCGGTTGTTCTTGGCATTGATGAAGAAAAAGGGATTGCAAAAGGTTCGGCGCGGAGCATCAGGGGTTTTAACCTTTTTACAAGCCTTTCAAACTGCAGAGACATTCTTCCCCATTTCGGCGGACATCCGATGGCCGCAGGGATGACGCTGAAGGCTGAAGATGTGCCTGATTTAAGGGACAGGCTTAATCAAATGGCTGAAGAAACGCTTACCGAAGAGGATTTTATCCCCGTTCAAGACGTAGATCTTGTTTGCGGTGTTGAAGACATTACCGTCGAGAGCATAACCGAAATGAATATGCTGTCGCCGTTTGGCATGCTTAACCCGAAACCGCATGTGATGGTGGAAAATGCAGTGCTGGAAGATGTCCGTCTGATCGGAGCGAATAAAAACCACGTAAAAATGACGGTGAAAAATGATTCCGCCATGCTTGATTGCGTCGGCTTTAACAAAGGCGAGCTTGAAGCGGGGCTTGTGCCCGGATCAAACATTTCCATCGTCGGTGAAATGTCCATTAATGAATGGAACAACAGAAAGAAGCCTCAGCTTATGATTAAAGATGCTGCGGTTTTTGAATGGCAGCTTTTTGATGTAAGAGGCAAGCGGACATGGGAAGAAACGGTCACTGCACTTCCAGAGGAAAAAAGAGTGCTGATCAGTTTTAACGGGAAGACGGATCAGCAGCTCCGGACGGAAGAGCTGCGCGGTGAGCTGAATGAAATCAAATCAGAGGCTGAGGCAAAAGCGCTTCAGCTTGACGAAAAATATGCCGTTTTTCTGGATGTGCCGCCATCAACGGACCTGCTGAGGGATTTGCTTCACGGAAAGAAACCGGAACGGATTTATTTTATTTTTATCAATCATGAAGAACATTTCCTGTCCTCATTTCCGTCGCGAAATGATTTCAAGTGGTTTTATGCGTTTCTCTTGAAAAGGGGCACTTTTGACTTGCAGAAGCATGGTTCAGATCTTGCCAGACACAGAGGTTGGTCAATTGACACAATCAATTTCATGACAAAGGTGTTTTTTGATCTAGGTTTTGTTAAAATAGAAGATGGTGTGCTGTCTGTAGTGAGCGGCGCAAAAAAACGCGATCTGGCAGACTCGCAAACCTATCAGGTAAAACAGCAGCTGATGGAATTAGACCAAAAGCTGAATTATTCCGCGGCCAAAGAGCTGAAGGAATGGCTGAATAAGCTCATGAATCAAGATTCAGAGGCTTATGAAAGTACGAGGAGGACATAGAACAGATGGATCTTAAAAAATACGTAACAATTGTGCCCGATTATCCGAAAGAGGGCGTGCAATTTAAAGATATTACGACATTAATGGACAAAGGCGACGTATACCGATACGCGACTGACCAAATTGTTGAATATGCAAAAGAAAAAGAAATTGATTTAGTGGTCGGACCGGAAGCGCGGGGCTTTATTATCGGCTGTCCTGTCGCATATGCGCTTGGAGTCGGTTTTGCGCCTGTCCGCAAAGAAGGAAAACTTCCGCGTGAAGTCATTAAAGTCGATTACGGCTTGGAGTACGGAAAAGACGTGCTGACCATTCATAAAGATGCCATTTTGCCCGGCCAGCGCGTGCTGATTACTGATGACTTATTGGCAACAGGCGGCACAATCGAGGCGACGATTAAGCTTGTTGAAGAGCTTGGCGGCGTCGTGGCGGGAATTGCGTTTTTAATAGAGCTTTCTTACCTTGACGGCAGAGAAAAGCTTGACGATTACGACATTTTAACGTTAATGAAATATTAACCGCATAATGGAAAAAAGCACTCATGACCGGGTGCTTTTTTCCTATTATTTCATCATGCTGACAGAATCTTTAGGTGTTTTGAACTTCTGCCCTTTACATCTCTCGTTTTTTTCTTGATAATAAACTAATACAGTTTACATTTAAAAAAGGTGATTCCATGGCGAACGAACAAGTATTGACTGCCGAGCAAGTAATAGATAAAGCACGCACCTATCTGCCGGAGGAGCAGATTGCGTTTGTTGAGAAAGCTTACCTGTACGCACAAGACGCGCATCGCGAACAGTACCGCAAATCAGGTGAGCCGTACATCATTCATCCGATTCAGGTGGCGGGTATTCTCGTTGATCTTGAAATGGACCCATCCACAATTGCAGGCGGATTTTTGCATGATGTGGTGGAGGACACCGATGTCACCCTCGATGATCTAAAGGAAACATTCTCAGAAGAAGTGGCGATGCTTGTGGACGGTGTAACGAAGCTCGGTAAAATTAAGTATAAATCTCAAGAGGAACAGCAGGCGGAAAACCATCGCAAAATGTTTGTCGCTATGGCTCAGGATATAAGAGTCATATTGATCAAGCTGGCGGATCGCCTTCATAATATGCGCACGTTAAAGCATCTTCCTCAGGAAAAACAGCGGAGAATTTCAAATGAGACGCTTGAAATCTTTGCTCCTTTGGCACACCGCCTCGGGATTTCTAAAATTAAATGGGAGCTTGAGGATACCGCTCTCCGTTATTTGAATCCTCAGCAATATTACAGAATCGTAAACCTCATGAAGAAAAAGCGCGCGGAACGCGAACTTTATGTAGATGAGGTTGTCAACGAAGTGAAAAAACGTGTCGAAGAAGTGAACATCAAAGCTGACTTCTCGGGCCGCCCGAAGCATATTTACAGTATTTATCGCAAGATGGCGCTGCAAAACAAACAATTCAATGAAATATATGATCTGCTCGCCGTCCGTATTCTTGTCGGAAGCATAAAAGACTGCTATGCGGTGCTCGGCATTATCCACACTTGCTGGAAGCCGATGCCGGGCAGATTTAAAGATTATATTGCGATGCCTAAGCCAAACATGTATCAATCCCTTCACACGACTGTGATAGGGCCTAAAGGCGACCCGCTGGAAGTGCAGATCAGAACATTCGAGATGCATGAAATAGCTGAATACGGGGTTGCGGCCCACTGGGCATATAAAGAAGGCAAGGCGGCAAACGAAGAAGCGACATTTGAGAAAAAGCTTTCTTGGTTCCGTGAAATATTGGAATTCCAAAACGAATCAACCGATGCGGAAGAATTTATGGAATCATTAAAAATTGATTTGTTTTCTGACATGGTATACGTGTTTACGCCAAAAGGCGATGTCATAGAGCTTCCGTCAGGCTCCGTTCCGATCGACTTTTCCTACAGAATTCATTCGGAAATCGGCAATAAAACAATCGGAGCGAAAGTCAACGGAAAAATGGTGACGCTTGACCATAAGCTGAGAACGGGGGACATCGTCGAAATTTTGACTTCCAAGCATTCGTACGGACCGAGCCAAGACTGGGTCAAACTTGCCCAGACCTCGCAGGCGAAACATAAAATCCGCCAGTTCTTTAAAAAACAGCGGCGTGAAGAAAACGTCGAAAAGGGCCGTGAACTGGTCGAGAAAGAAATTAAGAACCTTGATTTTGAGGTGAAGGACGTTTTAACGCCTGACAACCTTCAAAAGGTCGCCGATAAGTTTAATTTCACTAATGAAGAGGATATGTATGCGGCGGTAGGCTATAACGGCATCACTGCTTTGCAGGTGGCCAACAGGCTGACGGAAAAAGAACGGAAGCTGCGTGATCAGGAAGAGCAGGAAAAAATCGTTCAAGAGGTCACTGCTGAGCCGAAGCAGTATCCGCAAGGCAGAAAGCGGGAAGCGGGGGTCCGCGTAAAAGGCATTGACAATCTTCTCGTCCGTTTGTCAAAATGCTGCAACCCGGTGCCTGGCGACCATATCGTCGGCTTTATTACAAAAGGCCGCGGTGTATCCGTTCACCGTGACGACTGTCCGAACGTGAAAACAAATGAAGCGCAGGAGCGTCTTATCCCAGTCGAATGGGAACATGAATCACATGTTCAAAAGCGCAAGGAATATAATGTTGAAATCGAAATTTTAGGCTATGACCGCCGCGGACTGTTAAACGAGGTGCTTCAAGCCGTAAATGAAACGAAAACAAATATTTCATCTGTTTCCGGCAAATCCGACCGCAATAAAGTGGCAACGATTCATATGGCGATTTTCATTCAAAACATCAATCATCTGCATAAAGTGGTCGAGCGGATCAAACAGATCAGAGACATTTATTCAGTACGCCGGGTAATGAATTAAAAGGAGCTTACAATGAGATTAGTTGTTCAGCGCGTAACAGAAGCAAGCGTGACAGTTGACGGCACCGAAGTCGGCCGGATCGGCCCCGGCATTATGGCGCTTGTCGGCGTCACTCATGAAGATACAGCGGAAGATGCCGCTTATTTAGCCGACAAAATTATTAATCTCCGGATTTTTGAAGACGAAAGCGGGAAGATGAATCTATCGCTTTTAGACACAGGCGGAGAACTTTTATCAGTCTCCCAGTTTACGCTTTACGGAGAAACGAAAAAAGGACGCCGCCCGAATTTTATGAATGCGGCCAAGCCGGATCAAGCTCTGCTCCTTTATGAAAAATGGAACGAGCTTCTTCGTGAAAAAGGGGTCAAAGTCGAAACCGGAACATTCGGAGCCATGATGGATGTTCAACTGACAAACTCAGGGCCTGTCACATTGATCATGGATTCTAAACAATAAAAAAGCTGCCATTCGGCCGCTTTTTTTGTTACTGAAAATAATGTTCCAATCCGCTTTCAATTCCGTCTGTCACCTTTTCCTGATAAGAGCCGCTATGTAAGATCGTTTCTTCTTGCGGATGACTGAGATAGCCGAGCTCATACAGCATGGCAGGCCGCTTGTTTTCCCTCAGTACGTAATAATCCCCGAATAATACGCCGCGGTCAGGAATAGGCGAACGCTTCACCACTTCGGAGTGAACGTCTGAGGCAAGCTCACGATCCTTTGACGGACTGTAATAATACGCCGTGCTTCCGCGGGTCGATGTATCAGCATAGCTGTCATAGTGAATGCTGATAAAGGCATCTGCATTTCGGTAATGAGAGGTTGAGACACGTGACTGCAGGCTGATAAACGTATCGTCCTGCCTTGTGACATACACATTTGCGCCGGCTGCTCTCAATTTGCCTGCTAAAAGTTTAGCGGTTTTAATCGTTAAGTTTTTTTCGAACTGTCCTGAGTAGCCGATCGTTCCGCTGTCTTTCCCGCCGTGTCCGGGGTCAACAACGATCGTTTTGTTTTTGAGTGATCCGTTTCCGCCCGAGGCTTTAGGGGCCGGTGCTTCGCCGGATTCCTCCCCGCTTTTTGACGTCTGGACGACCCAGCTGGCCACATAAGCCGTTTGGCCGTTTTCTAGCCGGACTTCATACCATTTGCCGCTGGATCCGATAATCGGGTAAGATGCGCCCTTATTGGCCCGTTCCACGATGGAAGCAGAGGTTGAAGCCGAGCTTCTTAAATTCGTCCCGCCGTAAACAATATACGCTTTTTTCGCGGAGCTTGAGCTGTCAGAGCCGCCGGAGCCGGAAGCGCTGTCTGATGAATCAGACTCCCTTATGATATAGTGGCTCGCCGCCCATCCTTTTTGCCCGTTTGCTTCAATATTCAGCCAGCCGTGGTCTTCGCTTAAAATCGATACCTTTGTTCCGCGGGATAATTTTGTGATAATTGCTGAATCATGTGATGCTGCGCTTCTGACATTCAGTGAGGAAACGCCGACCGTCCCGCTTTTTGAGCCGTTTTGGGACCGATTCTCTCCCGGCTCCTGCCCGCGGCTTCCCGCTGTAACGTATTCGGAAGAAACCCATCCGGACGTTCCTTGATAAGAAATTTTTACCCAGCCGGTGTTCTTGTCAAGGACAGAGGCACTTTCGCCTTGCGGCAGTTTGCCGATGACTTCGTACGAAGTTCCTGGCCCTTTTCTGATTCGGAGGTCAGGATCAGTTGAAGTGACTGTTCCGCTTTGTGCGGACGAACTGCTTGTCCCCCCGGTTGTTTTTGATATCAGCCAGGAGACGACCCATCCGGTTTTGCCGGAGCTCAGCTGAACCTGCACCCAGTCACCCTCTTCTTTGAGGATCGGATATCTTTCTCCTTTTTTCACTTCAGCTATAATTCCATAGCTCAGGCCGGGACCGCCTCTGACATTGATCTTGTCTGTTGCGATGACGGCTTCTCCCTCTGCGGCAATGACGGTATGAAATGACGGAAGAAGTGCTGTGATGATGACGCTGCATAAAATAAGAGCAAGAGTTTTCTTATTCATGGCTGTCCTCCTTTCTGAACTAACTAAAATATATTCTTGTATAATATCGTAATTTCCTTGCTGAATGTTAAATAAAAATAAAATGATTTGTTTATACTAGTCATAAATACAGCGAAAAGGTGTGCAAATCATGAAATATCAACCAAAAATGGGTCGCGCGCTGCATGATACAGAAGCAAATCTGCACTTCAGTGAACAGGCTGGGGCGGATCAGGCCGGCTATCTTGAAGAGACGTCTTCGGAGCTCGGACTCTTATCAAAGGAAGCCGTCTCAAGGAGAAACAGACGGAATAAAACTTGACAGAGAAGTGCAATCCCATTATTATAATAGAAATTGATGTACATATGAAATCATTTGAACCGATAATGGAGAAGAGTAGGTCAGAATGCATGGAGAAGAGAGGAACCGTCCCGGGCTGAAAGCGGATCCGCACTGCATCTTTCTCGAAACAACACTCCGGAGGTTTCCTGCTGAACGCTTTTGCATGATGATGCACCGGTCATTAGGCAGCGGACGTGAACCTGCGTTAAAGGCCAGAGCGGGAATGCTGAGGCGTTCCAACTAGGGTGGCACCACGGGTATAACTCTCGTCCCTACTATACATGTATAGTAGGGGCGGGAGTTTTTTATTTTATGTTTTTAAGAAAGACAATGAAGGAGGCCTGTAAGATGGCATATCACATTCCGAGAGGCACACAGGATATACTGCCGGGTGAATCAGACAGATGGCAGTTCGTTGAACAAATAATGAGAGACACGTGCCGTACTTATCAATATAAAGAAATCCGCACGCCGATTTTTGAACATACAGAACTGTTCGCAAGAGGCGTCGGTGAATCTACAGACATCGTGCAAAAAGAAATGTATACCTTTGAAGACCGCAAAGGCAGAAGCCTGACGCTTCGTCCTGAAGGTACGGCTGCTGCTGTACGCGCGTTTAATGAAAATAAATTATTCGCGAATCCGGTTCAGCCGACGAAACTTTACTATGTCGGGCCGATGTTCCGTTATGAACGCCCGCAGACGGGACGCTTCCGCCAATTCTATCAATTCGGGATTGAAGCCATCGGTTCTAAAGATCCGGCCGTAGACGCAGAAGTGATCGCGCTTGCGATGAGTATTTACCGAAAAGCCGGCTTGAAAAATGTCAAGCTCGTGCTGAACAGCCTCGGTGATCAAAACAGCCGTCAGGCTTATCGGGAAGCGCTCGTCAAACATTTTGAACCGCGCATCGGTGAATTTTGTTCAGACTGCCAGTCGCGCCTGCACACAAATCCGCTCAGAATTCTCGATTGCAAGAAAGACAGGGAGCATGAGCTGATGAAAACGGCTCCGTCTATTCTTGATTATTTAAATGAAGAATCGGCAGCCTATTTTCAAAAGGTGCAGCAATACGTAACAGCGCTCGGCATTCCGTTTGAGATTGATCCGAACCTTGTCAGAGGGCTTGATTATTACAATCATACTGCGTTTGAAATCATGAGCAATGCAGAAGGTTTCGGAGCGATTACAACACTTGCCGGCGGCGGGCGCTATGACGGGCTTGTCGAGCAGATTGGCGGACCGGAAGCGCCGGGTATCGGGTTTGCAATGAGCATCGAACGCCTCCTGGCGGCGATTGACGCAGAGAAAACGGAGCTTCCCGTCAACCGGGGAATTGACTGCTATATCGTAACGCTTGGAGAAAAGGCGAAGGATTATTCCGTTTCTCTCGTGTACAAACTGAGAGAAGCCGGCATTTCAAGCGAAATTGATTATGAAAACAAAAAAATGAAGGGCCAATTCAAAACAGCTGACCGTCTGGGAGCGCGTTTTATAGCGATTTTAGGGGAAGACGAGCTTGCCCAAAACAAAATCAATCTAAAAAATGCGGATACCGGAGAACAGCGTGAAGTGGTTTTAGATGAGCTGATACAAGTGTTAAAGGCAGATCAAAAGTAGTGAAGGAGAGGAACGCTATGTTTGGAAGAACATTTTATTGTGGCGATATCACTGAAAAAGCAATTGGCGAATCCGTCAAACTGAAAGGATGGGTGCAGAAACGGCGTGATCTCGGCGGTTTGATCTTTATTGATCTGCGTGACCGTTCGGGTATTGTGCAAGTGGTATTTAATCCTGACGTATCAGCGGAAGCCCTTGCTGTTGCGGAAAGCATCAGAAATGAATACGTGCTTGATATCGAAGGAACGGTTGTTGCCCGTGAAGAAGGCACAGTGAATCAAAATCTGAAAACGGGCAAAATCGAAATTAAGGCTGAAGCGGTAACGGTGCTGAGCACGGCAAAAACTCCGCCGTTTGCGATCAGCGAGCAGGCGGATGACGTTTCAGAGGACGTCCGTTTGAAATACCGCTATTTGGATTTGCGCCGTCCGGCCATGTTCCAGACACTGCAAATGCGTCATCAGGTAACAAAGGCGATCCGCCATTTCTTGGATGAAAACGGATTTCTCGATATTGAAACACCGATTTTAACGAAAAGCTCACCGGAAGGCGCCCGGGATTACTTAGTGCCGAGCCGGGTGCATGAAGGAGAATTTTACGCCCTTCCGCAATCACCGCAAATTTTTAAGCAGCTGCTGATGGTTTCAGGTTTTGAGCGTTATTATCAAGTGGCCCGCTGCTTCCGTGATGAAGACTTGCGTGCCGACCGCCAGCCTGAATTCACGCAAATCGATATCGAAATGTCCTTCATGAGCCAAGAAGACATTATGGCTCTTGCAGAAGAAATGATGGCGAAGGTCATGCTAGAAACAAAGGGCGTCGAAGTCTCACTTCCGCTTCCGCGCATGACGTATGATGAAGCCATGAACCGTTACGGTTCCGATAAACCGGATACTCGCTTCGGCATGCTGCTGACGGATGTATCCGACATTGTGAAGGATACCGAATTTAAAGTGTTCTCATCAGCCGTTGCAAACGGCGGCGTTGTCAAAGCCATCAATGTCAAAGGCGCTGCCGGCGACTATTCCAGAAAAGATATCGATGCGCTCGGCGTATTTGCCGGAAACTACGGCGCCAAAGGCCTTGCATGGGTAAAAGTTGAAGCTGAAGGCGTTAAAGGCCCGATTGCGAAATTCTTTGATGAAGAGAAGCAGGCGAAGCTGATTGAAGCGCTTGACGCTGCTGAAGGCGATTTGCTGCTGTTTGGCGCTGACAAGTTTGAGATTGTCGCCCAATCGCTTGGCGCACTTCGTTTGAAGCTCGGAAAAGAGCGCGGCTTGATCGACGAAACCCTCTTCAACTTCTTATGGGTCGTTGATTGGCCGCTATTAGAGCATGACGCGGAAGAAGGCCGTTTTTATGCGGCGCACCATCCGTTTACAATGCCTGTGCGTGAAGATCTTGAGCTGATCGAAACCGCGCCTGAGGACATGAAAGCGCAAGCCTATGACCTTGTCTTAAACGGCTACGAACTGGGCGGCGGCTCGATCCGTATTTTCGAAAAGGATATTCAAGAAAAAATGTTTGCGCTCCTCGGCTTCACAAAAGAACAAGCGGTTGAGGAATTCGGTTATCTTCTCGAAGCATTTGAATACGGCGCTCCTCCGCACGGCGGAATTGCCCTTGGCTTGGACCGTTTGGTTATGCTTCTTGCGGGCCGCACGAATTTAAGAGATACAATCGCCTTCCCGAAAACGGCAAGCGCGAGCTGCCTGCTGACAGAAGCGCCGGGAGAAGTGAGCGACGCCCAGCTTGATGAACTTCACCTTTCTGTCAAAAGTAAAGTGAAAAATTAAGATGAGCAGTTTGTTTCTTGAAAATCAAAATCTGCTGTGATATGATTTTGACAAGTTAAATAAAGTCCTGATGTGTTAGTTGAATACCTAGTTTTGACCGAACATTTTTTTGATTTGGGAGCCCGCATTTTTAAATGGCGTACATGCCTCTTTTCATTCGGTAAAGAGGACTTACAAGATTTAAAAAAGGGCACCCACCTGCTGAGAGCGGGTTCAAAACGAAGGAAAGCTGCAACGGCACAATTGGGACTTTATTTTTTATGTTCTGAAACAACGGCTTCTTTAAGCCGTGATCCTATAAAACCAGAATGTGGAGTGAGGTTCTTGTTACACCAGTTTTCCCGTAATGAGTTAGCGATTGGAAAAGAAGGGCTGGAAACATTAAAAAACAGCACGGTGGCCGTTCTCGGCGTCGGCGGAGTCGGTTCATTTGCAGCCGAAGCTTTGGCGAGGTCAGGGGTAGGGCGCATCCTGCTTGTCGATAAAGATGACGTTGACATTACAAACGTAAACCGCCAAATTCACGCGCTCTTGTCAACGGTGGGCCAGCCGAAGACGGATTTAATGAAAGCGCGGATTGCTGACATAAACCCTGATTGTGATGTTATTGCTTTAAAAATGTTTTATACGGAAGAGACGTATGAGCAATTTTTTGACTATCCTCTCGATTATGTCATTGATGCGTCAGATACCATTCATTATAAAATCCATTTAATGAAGGAATGCCTGAAACGGAACATTCCGTTAATTTCCAGCATGGGAGCGGCAAACAAGACAGACCCGACACGCTTTCAAATCGCTGATATTTCCAAAACCCATACTGATCCGATTGCCAAAGTCGTCCGGACAAGGCTTCGCAAAGAAGGGATTAAAAAAGGCGTACAGGTTATCTTTTCTGATGAAAGCCCGATCGTCATTCGGGAAGAGGTCAGAAAAGAAGTAGGGAATGATGAAGCGAAAATCCGCAAAGCGCAAATGCCGCCGTCTTCCAACGCTTTCGTTCCGTCAGTGGCCGGCCTGATTATGGGCGGACATGTCGTGATGGAGCTTTTGAAGGATATTGAAATTAAAAGAGTGAAGGATAAATAAAAAGGAAAACAGCCTTAGTGAGTAAGGCTGTTTTTTGTTTTGAACAGAAACTTACGGGGATTTTATAAGACTTCCATTTTCATGTACAAAAAACAAGAACACATCGTTGTGTCCTTGCTTGGCTACTTTTTCTGCTTCATTAATTTTTCATATACCTGCTTTATAGCGGCTTCAAATTTCCCCGTTTGTTTCGGCTTATAATATTGTTTGTTTTTTAGCGGGTCAGGCAAGTATTGCTGCTCTACCCAGCCGTTCTCAAAATTATGCGGATATTGATAGCCGATTCCCCGTCCGAGCTCTTCTGCCCCTTTATAGTGCGCATCCTTTAAATGCTTCGGCACGTCTCCGATTTTCCCCGCCCTGATATCCTTGATCGCTTCATCAACTGCTAAAATGGCGGAGTTGGATTTTGGCGAAAGGCACAGCTCAATGACCGCGTTAGCCAGCGGTATTCTCGCTTCAGGAAAGCCGATCCGCTCTGCGGTCTGGATGGCGCTCAGCACCCTGGCACCGGCCTGCGGGCTTGCAAGTCCGATATCTTCATAGGCAATGACAAGAAGCCGCCGTGATATGCTTTCAAGATCTCCCGCTTCAATAAGACGCGCCAAATAGTGAAGGGCGGCGTTTGCATCAGAGCCGCGAATCGATTTCTGGAACGCGGATAAGACGTCATAATGCGCATCTCCGTTTTTATCATGGGAAAAGCTTTTTTTCTGGAGGCATTCTTCCGCGGTTTCAAGCGTAATGCGGATGGCGCCGCCGTCGGACTCTTTCGTTGATAACACGGAGAGCTCAAGCGCGTTTAAGGCCGAACGGACGTCTCCGCCGCAGCCGCTGGCGAAATGATCCATCGCTTCGTCATCAACTGCAACACGGTAAGAACCGAGTCCCCGGTGTTCATCCTTCAGCGCTCTTGTCAGCGCCTGCTTGATTAAATCGGGCGTTAAAGGTTCAAGCTCAAATATTTGCGTCCGGCTTCTGATGGCCGGGTTAATGGCGTGGTAGGGATTGGCTGTCGTTGCGCCGATTAAGATAATCATGCCGTTTTCTAAATAAGGCAGCAGAAAATCCTGTTTTCCCTTATCGAGCCTGTGAACTTCATCAAGTATTAAAATGACCTGCCCGGACATTTTCGCTTCCTGTGCGACAATCTCCATATCTTTTTTATTATTGATAACGGCATTCAGTTTCCGAAAAGCAATGCTTGTCGAGCCTGCAATGGCCGTGGCTATCGAGGTTTTGCCGATTCCCGGCGGCCCGTACAGGATCATTGATGATAAATGCTTGGCACGCACCATTCTGCCGATAATTTTATCTTCTTTGACCAAATGCTCTTGGCCGATAATATCTTCTATTTTGGTAGGACGCATCCGATACGCTAATGGCTTCATGATCATCTCTCCTTACATATACAGGGTAACGGAAAAATAACGAATAGAAAAGGGGATTGTCTCAGTCCGCGTGAGCCAATGAAAATTAGGATAAGTTATGTTATAATAACAGTTGGTCTATAAGATACTAAACAGATTATTCATATCCATTTACTTGTATAAATTAACAATTAGAAATGACTGGGGTGTTCATAATGAAAATATCGACAAAGGGAAGATACGGGCTCACCATTATGATTGAATTGGCGAAAAAGCACGGAGACGGTCCGACTTCGCTAAAAAGCATTGCCCAAACAAACAGCCTTTCGGAGCATTACTTAGAACAGCTTGTATCACCGCTCAGAAACGCAGGGCTCGTAAAAAGCATCAGGGGTGCTTACGGCGGTTACGTGCTTGGCGGCCAGCCTGAAGAGATAACGGCCGGAGACATTATCAGAGTGCTGGAAGGGCCGATCAGCCCGGTGGAAGTGCTTGAGGATGAAGAGCCTGCCAAACGGGAGTTATGGATCCGCATCCGAGACGCCGTAAAAGAAGTGCTGGACAGCACGACATTAGAAGACCTTGCGAGCTACACGGACGGCGAGCAGGAAGCATACATGTTCTATATTTAAATCAGAGGTGTAAAAACAATGGAACGGATTTATTTAGATCATGCCGCGACATCTCCCATGGATGAGCGTGTGCTGGAAAAAATGAAACCGCACTTTTTCGGCAGTTTCGGCAATCCGTCAAGCATTCATTCCTTCGGGAGAGAATCACGCAAATGGGTAGACGAAGCAAGAGCGGAGATCGCGCGGGAAATCGGAGCGAAAGAACAGGAAATCATTTTCACAAGCGGAGGAACGGAAGCTGATAATTTAGCCATCCTTGGAACCGCTGCTGCCCGGACAGACAAAGGAAAGCATATCATTACGACAGCTATTGAACATCATGCCGTGTTGCATGCTTGCGAAAAGCTGGAGGAAGACGGGTTTGAGGTGACATACCTGATCCCGGGTCCTTCAGGACGGATCAGTGCAAATCAGGTGAAAGAAGCGCTTCGTGATGATACAATCCTTGTTACCGTCATGTATGGCAATAACGAAGTCGGAACCGTTCAGCCGATTGACGAGATCGGCGGGCTGTTAAGCGGGCATCAGGCATATTTTCACACAGATGCCGTTCAGGCGTTCGGTTATGTGCCGATTGACGTGAATAAAAGCCGAATTGACTTGCTGTCTGTTTCCGGTCATAAGCTAAACGGACCAAAAGGGACAGGCTTTTTATATGTAAATCAAGAGGTGAAGCTGTCTCCGATGCTCCTTGGGGGAGAGCAGGAAAGAAAACGGCGCGCAGGAACGGAAAATGTGCCGGGCATCGCCGGGTTAAAAGAAGCGGTCGTTCTTTCAAGCCGGGAGCGGGAGGAAAAAACCGCTCTGTTTAAGGAGTTTAAAAACATGATCATCAGCACGCTGGAAAAAGCCGGCGTCAAGGCAGAGGTAAACGGAGATGAGGCGAACAGCCTGCCTCATATTTTAAACCTTTATTTTCCGGGTGTGCCGGTAGAAGCGCTGCTGGTCAATCTTGATATGGAAGGCATTGCCGTATCAAGCGGGTCTGCATGTACGGCCGGCTCCGTTCTCCCGTCCCATGTGCTGACGGGTATGTTCGGAAGCGAGAGCGACAGGCTGACCTCGTCGATCCGCATCAGCTTCGGCCTCGGCAATACGGCGGAACAAATCGAAGCAGCCGCCGAAAAGCTTGCCGCCGTTGTCAAACGGCTTGCTTAAACAAGGCGGACTTACGTTTTTTAATGGAGTGAATGCAAATGGAAAAACGGCCGGAGGATACAAGAGTCGTTGTCGGTATGTCAGGCGGCGTCGACTCTTCTGTGGCAGCCCTTTTGTTAAAAGAGCAGGGCTACGATGTAATCGGGATATTTATGAAAAACTGGGACGATACGGATGAGAACGGTTTTTGCACGGCGACGGAAGATTATGAAGATGTCATCCGGGTCTGCAACCAAATCGGGATTCCGTATTATGCCGTCAATTTTGAAAAGCAGTATTGGGAAAAGGTGTTTCAATATTTCCTGGATGAATATAAAGCCGGAAGAACCCCAAACCCGGATGTCATGTGCAACAAAGAAATTAAGTTTAAGGCTTTCTTAGAGCATGCTTTATCACTCGGAGCGGATTATCTCGCCACAGGCCATTATGCGCGGGTTGACAGAAGCGGCGATTCAGTGCGTATGCTTCGCGGCCTTGATGAGAATAAAGATCAAACCTACTTTTTAAATCAGCTCAGCCAAGAGCAGCTCAGTAAAGTCATGTTCCCGATCGGTGATCTGCAAAAAAGCCGCGTGCGGGAAATCGCCAAAGAAGCAGAGCTTGCGACCGCAGCGAAAAAAGACAGCACAGGCATCTGCTTTATCGGTGAACGCAACTTCAAAACGTTCCTCAGCCAATATCTCCCTGCTCAGCCGGGCGATATGATGACGATGGACGGAGAAGTGAAGGGGCGCCATGACGGACTGATGTATTATACGATCGGCCAGAGGCACGGCCTCGGAATCGGAGGAAGCGGCGAGCCATGGTTTGCGGTCGGAAAAGATCTTGAAAAAAATATTTTATACGTTGATCAAGGGTTCCATAATCCGCTTCTGTATTCTGATAAGATTACAGCGACAAACGTCAGCTGGACGCGTCCCGGCATTATGGACGGAAGTGAAATGACCTGCACGGCGAAATTCCGCTACCGTCAGGAAGATCACAAAGTTACCGTGAAAATGACGGGCGCAGATGAAGCGGAAATCTTATTTGACGGGCAGGTTCGCGCCGTGACGCCGGGTCAAGCCGTCGTCTTTTATGACGGTGAAGAGTGCCTTGGCGGCGGAACGATTGATGATGTCTTTAAAGACGGAACGAAATTGTGGTACGTATAACACATGTAAAAAACCTCAACTCGCATGTTGGGGTTTTTTAGCGAAAGGAAGATGAGAAATGGATTATAATAAAATGGGTATTGACGCCATGCAGGAAGGCGATTTTGAAAAAGCGGCAGAGGCCTTTACAAAGGCAATTGAAGAAAACGGCCAAGACCCGGTCCCATACATCAACTTTGCGAACCTGCTTTCCTCAGTCAATGAATTGGAGCGGGCGCTTGCATTTTATAACAAAGCGCTTGAATTGGACAGTTCAGCGGCAGCGGCTTATTATGGAGCGGGAAATGTATATGTCATGAAAGAATCTTATCCGGAAGCGAAGGACATGTTTGAAAAAGCGCTTCGTTCAGGGATGGAAAATGGCGACTTGTTTTATATGCTCGGCACCGTACTCGTTAAATTAGAGCAGCCTAAGCTTGCGCTGCCTTATTTGCAGCGTGCGGTTGAACTGAATGAAAATGACACGGAGGCCCGTTTCCAATTCGGAATGTGCCTGGCAAATGAAGAAATGCTCGATGAGGCACTGGCGCAATTTGAGACGGTTATTAAGCAGGACCCCGGCCATGCGGACGCGTTTTATAATGCCGGAGTTGCTTACGCGTACAAAGAAAACCGCGAAAAGGCGCTTCAGATGCTTGAACGCACGCTTGACATACAGCCGGATCATATGCTCGCGCTTCACGCGAAACAGCTTATCGCCCAATCATAATCGAGAAGGAGGGAAGGCTCGTGGATCAGCTGAAAATGGAAGAAGAGCCGTTTGTAAAAGGCACCATTCTTACTGTCATTTATCATAATGACACCAACCTGTACACGGTACTGAAAGTAAAGGTTGCCGAAACGTCTGAAGCGATTGAAGACAAGGTCGTATCCGTAACGGGCTACTTCCCTCTGCTGCAAGAAGAAGAGACCTACACGTTTTACGGAAAAACGGCAACACATCCCAAGTTCGGCCTGCAATTTCAGGCAGAGCATTTTAAAAAAGAAATTCCGACCACAAAAGAAGGTATCATCCACTATTTATCAAGTGATCTGTTTGAGGGCATCGGTAAAAAAACGGCAGAAGAAATCGTAAAAAAGCTGGGAGACAGCGCACTGAATAAAATTCTGGCCGATGCTTCGGTTCTTTATGATGTGCCGAAAATGTCAAAAAAGAAAGCGGACAAGCTTGCGGGCGAGCTTCAGCGCCATCAGGGCCTGGAGCAGATTATGATTTCTCTGAACCAATACGGCTTCGGGCCGCAGCTGTCTATGAAAATTTATCAGGCTTACGAAACAGAAACGCTCGAAAAAATTCAGGAAAATCCTTATCAGCTTGTGAAGGATGTGGAAGGCATCGGCTTTGTAAAAGCGGATGAGCTGGGCGGAAAAATGGGGCTGTCCGGAAACCACCCTGAGCGGATTAAAGCGGCTATTTTATACACCATTGAATCAACCTGCCTTGCAGAGGGTCACACGTACATAGAAACAAAGCAACTCATCATCAACACACAAACGCTTTTAAACCAATCCGCTGACGGCGGGCGCGTGACGGAGATGGACGCGGCCAACGGCATCATCGCTCTCGGGGAGCATAAAGATATTGTCATAGAAGATGAACGCTGTTATTTTCCATCCTTGTTTTACGCGGAGCAGAACGTTGCGAAGCGCGTGCTTGATATTGCGGGCCAAACTGAGTACGCTGATCAATTTCCCGAATCAGAATTTTTGCTGGCACTCGGTGAATTGGAAGAGCGCATGAAAGTTCAATACGCCCCGAGCCAAAAGGATGCGATTCAAAAGGCGCTGTCATCACCGATGCTGCTGCTGACCGGAGGACCCGGTACCGGAAAAACAACCGTAATCAGAGGGATCGTCGAATTATACAGCGAACTGCACGGCGTGTCGCTCGATCCGGCAGATTATAAAAAAGACGAAGCATTTCCAGTGCTGCTTGCCGCCCCGACTGGAAGAGCCGCAAAACGGATGAGCGAATCAACGGGTTTGCCGGCTGTCACGATTCACAGGCTGCTCGGCTGGAACGGGGCTGAAGGTTTTACCCATAATGAGGATCAGCCGATTGAAGGAAAGCTGCTCATTATAGATGAAGCGAGTATGCTCGATATTTGGCTGGCGAACCATCTGTTTAAGGCGCTTCCTAAGAATATTCAGCTGATTATTGTCGGCGATGAGGACCAGCTTCCGTCTGTAGGGCCGGGCCAAGTATTAAGAGATCTGTTGGCCTCGGAGGTGCTGCCGACGGTCCGCCTGACCGACATTTACCGCCAGGCTGAAGGATCGTCCATTGTTGAGCTTGCCCACGATATGAAAAAAGGAATGCTGCCTAAAGGACTGACGGCACCGACGAAAGACCGCTCTTTTATCCGCTGCAATTCCTCGCAAATTAAAGAGGTTGTTGATAAGGTCGTCTCAAATGCTTTAACAAAGGGCTATACATCAAAAGATATCCAAGTGCTTGCGCCAATGTACAGGGGAAAAGCCGGAATTAATGAGCTTAACATGCTTTTGCAGGGCATTATGAATCCGCCGAAAGAAAAAAGGCGTGAATTGAAATTCGGGGATGTCGTCTACAGGACGGGAGATAAAATATTGCAGCTTGTCAATCAGCCGGAAAACAATGTATTTAACGGTGACATCGGCGAAATCGTGTCCATCTTTTATGCCAAAGAAAATACGGAAAAAGAAGACATGGTGGTCGTTTCGTTTGACGGCAATGAAATCACTTTTACGAAAAAAGATTTCAGCCAATTTACCCATGCCTATTGCTGTTCGATTCATAAGTCTCAAGGAAGCGAATTTCCGATTGTCGTTCTTCCGGTAGTCAAAGGCTATTATCGGATGCTCAGGAGAAATCTGCTGTATACCGCCATTACAAGGGCGAAAAAATTTCTGATTCTTTGCGGAGAAGAAGAAGCGCTTGAGTGGGGTGTCAAAAACAATGATGCAACTGTCAGACAAACATCGCTGAAAAACAGGCTGGCGCAGCAGACGGAAGAGATGGATGAAGAACTGGCGGCGCTGCAAAAAGAGCTGCCGTTCAGTGTTTATGATGCAAACATCGGAATGGAAGGCATTACGCCGTTTGATTTTATGAAAGAAGAAGCGTGAACAGATCCCGGCATGAACAGGTGCCGGGTTTTTTATTGTGGAAGTCATTTCAAAGTATGGCGCCCGGCTTCTCTGCAAAACCTATACGTGTTCAACAAAAGGTGGTTGATCACACTTTGAGAACATGCCATGCAGCTGAAGGACGCACTGTATATGCCGAACGCACTCGCCGTAACCTCGGAATGATATCGGATGTGTGTTTCTCTCTCGACGGACAGTTTCTCGGTTTTGTACTTGAGCAGAAACGCCTGTTTCATCACCGCCATCTCTTTTTGCAGGCCTCTGATATAAGCGATATGAGCCAGCAAGCCGTTTTTGCCGGCCCGGATAACCTTCAGCCTTTGCCGAAGCGCTGTTTCACCTATGAGCAGATTAAGATGCAGCCGGTGAAATCACCTGAGGGTGAAATGATGGGGCTTCTGGAAGATGTATACTTTTGTATGGACAAGGGCATAATCGTAGCATATGAACTCTCGGACGGCTTCTTTTCAGATCTGGCGGGCAAACGCCAAGTGCGGCGTGCAGCCGATACGCTTATTGAAATAGGGAAAGACGGCATCGTCCTGAACGGATAAGAGGTGTAGTCTGTGCTTATATGTCCAAACTGCAAAAGTAAAGATATCGGCAAAATCGGCGTAAACCAATATTATTGCTGGGGCTGTTTCATTGAACTGACGGTGGCAAAAGGCAAAATTGCGACACATCAAGTAGAGGAAGACGGCACGTTAAGCAGTCTTGATGATTTGTTTTCTGAAGATGAACGCAGTATCAATTTTTAGTTTTGAAAGGAGATACGCGCGATGGGTAAAACAATGACCTCTTTATTGGCTTTAGGAGCGGGAGCCATTATGTACCGTATGGCCTCTCAGTCAGATATGATGAACAAAAAAGGCATGAAACGGATGAGAAGACGTGTCATGAAAATGTTTTAATTTGAAAAAGGATACTTCTTATAGGAGTATCCTTTTTACGTCTGTCTGGCTTCAAGCCGTCTGGCTGCTAGTGAAAGGCTGTAATTGACCGCAAAATACATAAAGGCCGCCAGCGCAAATATCGGGAAGAAATAACCGCCGTCTGCACTTTGTCCGTTTAATATCTGCGCATTATGAATCAATTCGGGAAGAGCGATGACAACCGCGAGAGACGTATCCTTTAACAAAGAGATAAATTGGCTTACAATCGGCGGAACCATGCGGCGAAGTGCCTGCGGCATCACGACGAGAAAGAGTGTTTGCGTATAGGACAGGCCTGAAGAACGTGCCGCTTCAATCTGTCCTTTATCAACGGATTGTAAACTGCTTCCGCTTCTGATGATTTCTGACAGCATGGCC
Organism: Bacillus nakamurai; assembly: GCF_001584325.1. GTDB lineage: Bacteria > Bacillota > Bacilli > Bacillales > Bacillaceae > Bacillus > Bacillus nakamurai. Next base: position 56,823 of record NZ_LSAZ01000034.1, on the reverse strand, counting down.
GATTCGAATATGGTAAGCGCCGTGATGGCCGCTGCTGTAATCTCCAGTTTAATTCCGATTTCCGGCAGGGCGAAAAAAGTGAAGAAAATGATTAGTAACAGCGGCAGGTTTCGGATGGTTTCAACAGCTGCCGCAATGACGCGGGAGACAATCGGGATTTTCGCATAGCGCAAAGTGCCGGCGACAAGCCCAAAAATAAAACTGAGTATAATCGAAATAAAAGCAACATAAATCGTAATCAAAAAACCGTTCCATAAAAACAGCAGATGGTCCGGCGTATAGGCGCCGATGAAGTCCATGGCTCTCACTCTCCTTCGTCAATAGCTTTTTCCAAGGCGTTTTTCTAAATAATGAACACCGAGGCTGAGCGGTATCGTTAAAATTAAATAAAAGAGCGCCGCAAAGATGTACACATCAAATACAACGAGTGTGCTGGAGGAAACGAGATCCGCCTGATACATTAAATCCAATCCCGCCACCACCCCGAGTATGGAGGAGTTCTTTACAAGGTTTAAAAATTGGTTTCCAAGCGGCGGAATAACGATTTTAATCGCCTGGGGAAGGATGATGTATCTCATCGCCTGGCCGTATGTAAAGCCTGAGGATCTGGCAGCTTCCATTTGTCCTTTGGCGACGGTCTGAATCCCGGCCCTGATTGCTTCTGCGATAAAGGCGGACGTATATATAGTCAGCGCGATCGTCCCCGCCTGGAAGCCGTCAAGCCGCAGACCGGCGTTCGGAAGGCCGAAATAGAAAACAAATGTAATTAAGAGGAGGGGAATATTTCGGATGAATTCCACATACGCTGTTCCGATCCATTGAAATGGCTTAAAAGACGTAATTCTCATAACGGCAATCAGAACACCCAGCAGAAAACTGCCGGCCAGTGCGATCAGGCTTGCGAGCAGCGTGTGGAAAAACCCGTCCAGATACATATCGAAGTTATTAGTTAAAATGGAAATGTTCACGCTTTTTCACTCCTTATAAAATGGGGATGAGCATACCTGCTCATCCCGCAGATGGTGCTATTTTGCTGGGTCTTCTTTCATCCATTTTTTATAGATTTCATCATATCTTCCGTCGGACTTCATTTTTTTCAAAGAGGCGTTTATCTCCTTTACGAGGCCCGATTGGCCTTTTTTCACGGCGATTCCGTACGGCTCATCGGTAAAAGTGCCGCCTGTCAGCTGATAGTTTTTATTTTCATCAGCCATGCCGTACAAAATGGCGTTATCGGTTGTAAGGGCGTCTCCCTGTCCTGATTTAAGAGCGGTGAAAGCTTCCGCGTAATTTTCAAATTCCAGCACTGTCGCGTCAGGCGCTTTTTCCCTGATGTTTTGTGAGGAGGTTGAGCCTTTTACCGCCAAAACTTTAGAGCCTTTCCCGAGGTCAACGGTGCTTTTCATCTTGCTTCCTTTTTTGACGAGCAGGGATTGCCCGGCTTTGAAATAGACATCTGAGAAATCAACTTCTTTCTTGCGTTCATCCGTTATCGTCATTGTTGCTGCGATAGCATCGATATCGCCGTTTTGCAGCATCGGTATCCTCGTTTTGGATGTGACTTCTTTAAACTCTGCTTTCTTCTCATCGCCTAAAATATCTTTTGCGATTTGTTTGGCGATATCAATATCGAAACCTTCAATGTCTCCGGAGCTTGGGTTTTTCAGCCCGAATAATCTGGTGTCGGTTTTGACGCCGAAGACGATTTTGTCATTGTCTTTAATAGCGGCCAATGTATCTTTTTTGCTCCCTTTTGAATCTCCGCCCGTTTCCTTGCCTCCGCAAGCGGCTAACATGAAGACGGCCAAAAGTGAAATTAATCCGAAAGATAACCATTTTTTTACACGTGACATTAAAGTTCCTCCGCTTCTTTATCAGTGATTTAATATACGGCTTAAGAATAAACGCGCCCTCTCCTCGCGGGGGCTCGCGTAAAACTCAGCCGGTGCAGCTTCTTCTAAGATAGATCCGCCGTCGATAAAAACAATGCGGTCGGCGACCTCTTTGGCAAATCCCATTTCATGAGTCACGACAACCATTGTCATGCCTTCTTTTGCGAGAGTTTTCATGACATCCAGCACCTCTCCGATCATTTCGGGGTCGAGCGCGGACGTCGGTTCATCGAACAGCATGACTTCAGGCTTCATCGCAAGTCCTCTGGCGATGGCCACGCGCTGCTGCTGCCCGCCTGAAAGCTGTGATGGATACGCATCCGCTTTGTCAGGAATGCCGACTTTCTTCAAATAAGATAAGGCGGTTTCTTTTGCTTCCTCTTTTGATTGGTTCAGTACTTTCATCGGGGCAAGCATGATATTTTGCAATACGGTTTTATGCGGATACAAATGAAAATGCTGAAACACCATGCCGATGTTGCGGCGGACTTTATTAATATCCGTTTTTTTATCGTGGATGGCTGTGCCGTTTACCGTCAAGGTGCCTTCGTCAATCGTTTCCAGCTGGTTAATGCAGCGGAGAAGCGTGCTTTTTCCTGAGCCGGAAGGGCCGATGACAACGACAACCTCTCCCTTTTGAATCTGTAAATTAATGTCCTTCAGTACATGAAAATCTCCATAGTGCTTATTTACATCCTGAAAAGAGATCATTGCAATCCTCCTAAACAAAACTTCAAACAAGATGTGTCATATTTCCTAACTTTATATGTTAATAATATTAACGTTACGGTGTATTATACAGATTTTTTTGATTTGTAGTCAAATTTTTTTGTAATTTCTGACAATTCATTCGGTCAAGAGGTCTGCGTCATAAGGCTGACATTTACGAATCGGGAATAATTCCTGCTTTCTGTCAAAAGATAAAGCAAGAGGTGAAACACAATGCTTCAAAAACCGCTGCAGCTCTTAATGTGGGTGGCAATATGTCTGCTCGTATTGTTAACAGTGTATGTCTTTTGTATGCTCGATATGTTATGGTCGCCCTTGTGGCTTGTTATAAAATCTCTCTTTATTCCTATCTTCATTGCAGTATTTATCGCTTATCTTTTGCTTCCGATTACCGAATGGCTTCACGGCAAAGGGATGCCTAGAACTTTAAGCCTGCTTTTGATTTATTTTCTGTTTTTCGGAGGGATCGGCTGGAGCGTTTATAAAGGGGTGCCCGTATTAATTGAACAGCTGACGGATTTGTCCGCGAGCATCCCGGACCTTGCTGAAAACTACAACAGCATGCTGCGGCATTTGCATAATCATACGGATCATTGGCCGGACGGCATGCACCACCGGATGGACAAAATGATTCAGCAGACGGAAAATTTTCTCGCCGGGACGATTGAGAGCACCATCAGAAGCATTCGTTTTGTGCTTGATTATATTCTGATTGCGGCGACGATTCCTTTTCTCGTTTTCTATATGGTCAAAGATATTGACTTAATGAAAAAGACAGTCTGGTATTTAACCCCGAAGTCATGGAGAAAAAGGGGCAGTGAATTTTTGCGGGATGTCGATGACTCTCTCGGCGACTATATCCGCGGCCAGCTGCTCGTTTGTTTTTTGCTCGGTCTTTTGGCCGGCGGTTCTTTTTGGCTGTTCGGTCTGCCTTATCCGCTGATTTTAGGCCTCATTATCGGAATTACGAATGTGATTCCGTACTTCGGCCCGTTTATCGGCGCGGTTCCGGCGCTGCTCCTTTCGCTGGCGCTGTCGGTTAAGGCTGTAATCGTCGTCATTGTCACCATCTTTATTCTGCAGTTTATAGAAGGCAATATCTTAAGCCCGCTCATTGTCGGCCGAAGCCTCAAAATGCATCCCGTCGTTATTATGCTTGCGCTTTTGGCCGGCGGAGAACTTGCGGGCATTCCAGGCATGATTCTCGCCGTCCCGGCAACAGCCGTTTTAAAGGTGATGGTCATTCACTTTTTGCGGATAAGGACGGAACATTGACATTCGGACCTTGCTTGTCTATAATTTCGAGTAGAATACATACGAATCTCGAGTGACGGATACGAGTACGCCGAAGACCTGTTTAAGAGAGAAGCTCCAACATGCTGAAAGGAGCTTTAACAGAAGAGCGGCAGAAGCTAATCCTGAGTGCAGTTAAAGGCTGCCGCAGTCCTGCGTTACGGGATGAAAGGTGACGGGCCGGCGGCGCCCGTAATCAGGGTGGTACCGCGAGACAGCTCTCGTCCCTGTGTGAACGCATGGTTTGCATAGGGAGAGGGCTTTTTTGCTGTCGCAAAAGAGAATTTCGGGTAGTGATAAGGAGGAATATCGATGAAACACTTAACATCTGCTGAAGTGCGTCAAATGTTTTTAGATTTCTTTAAAGAAAAAGGCCATGCCGTAGAGCCGAGCGCCTCATTGGTGCCTCATGAAGATCCGTCTTTATTGTGGATCAACAGCGGCGTTGCGACGCTGAAAAAATACTTTGACGGCCGTGTCGTGCCGGAAAATCCAAGAATCGTGAACGCGCAAAAATCAATCCGCACAAATGATATTGAAAATGTGGGAAAAACAGCGCGCCACCATACATTTTTTGAGATGCTCGGAAACTTTTCCATCGGAGATTATTTTAAAGAAGAAGCCATAACTTGGGCGTGGGAATTTTTAACGAGCGAGAAATGGATCGGTTTTGATCAAGAGCTTTTATCCGTCACGGTGCACCCTGAGGATGAAGAAGCATATGACCTGTGGGCAAAAAAAATCGGCGTTCCCGAAGAAAGAATCATCCGTTTGGAAGGAAACTTCTGGGATATCGGCGAGGGCCCGAGCGGACCGAATACAGAGATTTTCTATGACCGCGGCGAAAAATACGGCAATGATCCATCCGATCCTGAATTGTATCCGGGCGGGGAAAATGATCGTTATCTTGAAGTGTGGAACTTAGTGTTCTCTGAGTTTAACCACAATCCGGACGGCACGTATACGCCGCTTCCGAAGAAAAATATTGATACGGGCATGGGGCTTGAACGGATGGTTTCTGTCATCCAAGACGTTCCGACCAACTTTGACACCGATTTGTTTATGCCGATTATCGAAGCGGCAGAACGTATTTCGGAAGAAACATATGGCAAAGACGATGTGAAGGACACGGCTTTTAAAGTCATTGCAGACCATATCAGAACGGTAGCCTTTGCGGTGAGCGACGGGGCGCTTCCTTCAAATGAAGGGCGCGGCTATGTGCTGAGACGCCTTTTGCGCCGGGCTGTGCGATATGCGAAAACAATCGGCATCAACCGTCCGTTTATGTATGAGCTTGTTCCGACTGTAGCTGACATTATGGCGGCCTTCTATCCGGAAGTCAAAGAAAAACAAGACTTTATCGCCAAAGTCATTAAAACGGAGGAAGAGCGCTTTCATGAAACGCTGAATGAAGGGCTTGCCATTTTATCCGACGTCATGAAAAAAGAAAAAGAAAACGGAAGCGGGATCATCTCAGGAAAAGACGTGTTCAAACTGTACGATACGTACGGCTTCCCGGTCGAATTGACGGAGGAATACGCAGAAGATGAACAAATGAAGGTTGACCACAAAGGCTTTGAAGAAGAAATGAACAAACAGCGCGAGCGCGCCAGAAACGCTCGTCAAGATGTCGGCAGCATGCAGGTGCAGGGCGGCGCATTGCGAGACATTACCGCTGAAAGCACATTTGTCGGCTACAGCCGTACAAAAGCCGAGGCTAAAGTAATCGAGCTTCTCCGGGACGGACAATTAATCGGCGAGGCGCATGAAGGGGATACGGTTCAGATTCTTCTTGATGAAACACCGTTCTACGCTGAAAGCGGCGGACAAATAGGCGATAAGGGCGTGCTGAGAAGCGGACAGGCTGTCGTGAAAATTAAAGACGTCAAAAAAGCGCCGAACGGCCAGCACGTGCATGAAGGTACAGTGGAAAGCGGCACTGTTCAAAAAGGCATCAGCGTTACTGCGGAAGTTGAGGATCAAATGAGAAGCGGCGTGGTGAAAAACCATACGGCAACACACCTTCTTCATCAGGCGCTCAAAGACGTCCTCGGCACACATGTCAACCAAGCGGGTTCACTTGTAACAGAAAACCGGCTTCGCTTTGATTTCTCCCACTTCGGCCAGGTGACAAAAGAAGAACTTGACCGCATTGAAGTGATTGTGAACGAAAAAATCTGGGCCAGCATTCCTGTAGCGATTGACCTCAAACCGATCAGTGAAGCGAAAGAAATGGGCGCAATGGCTCTGTTCGGCGAGAAATACGGTGATATCGTACGCGTCGTTCAAGTCGGGGATTACAGCCTTGAACTTTGCGGCGGCTGCCACGTCAGCAACACGGCTGAAATCGGCTTGTTTAAAATCGTATCTGAATCAGGAATCGGGGCCGGCACACGAAGAATCGAAGCCGTAACAGGAAAAGGCGCTTATCAGGAAATGAACAGCCAGCTCGGCTTGCTTTATCAGGCAGCAGATGAATTAAAGGCAAACGTAAAAGATGTGCCGAAACGCATCCAATCTCTTCAGGCAGAGCTGAAAGAAGCGCAAAGAGAAAATGAATCACTCTTAAGCAAGCTCGGCAATGTAGAAGCGGGCGCCATTTTGTCTAAAGTAAAAGACATCGGCGGTGTGAAAGTGCTTGCTGAAAAAGTAAACGCCAAAGATATGAACCACCTGCGTACAATGGTGGATGAATTAAAGGCGAAACTCGGTTCCGCGGTTATTATCCTGGGAGCGGTGCAAAATGATAAGGTCAATCTTTCAGCAGGCGTAACCAAAGATCTGATCGAAAAAGGACTTCATGCCGGCAAAATGGTCAAACAAGCAGCGGAAGTGTGCGGCGGAGGCGGCGGAGGCCGTCCTGACATGGCGCAGGCCGGCGGAAAGCAGCCTGAGAAATTGGAAGAGGCCCTCAATTCTGCGGAAGATTGGATAAAATCCGTTTTATAATCCTTTCAACTAGTGTAGAATGATGATAAGATGAGGACCTCAGGCTGAACTTTGCCTGCGAATTTGGGAAAGAGGTGCAAAACGGTGAGCTCGTTTGATAAAACGATGAAATTTAATTTCTCCGATGATTCTGCTGAAACAAACGTCGAAGAAGTGCTGATTACGGTATATGATGCGCTTCAGGAAAAGGGGTACAATCCTATCAACCAGATTGTCGGATACTTGCTGTCAGGAGATCCTGCATACATTCCTAGGCATCGCGACGCCCGGAACTTAATTCGTAAATTGGAACGCGACGAATTAATTGAGGAATTGGTAAAATCCTATCTAGAACAGCATAAAGAGGCGTAAACAAACTCATGAGAATACTGGGACTTGATTTGGGAACGAAAACACTCGGCGTTGCTTTGAGCGATGAGATGGGCTGGACGGCCCAGGGCATCGAGACGATAAAAATAAACGAAGCGGAAGGGGATTTGGGGCTTGCCCGTTTATCCGAGCTGATAAAGGACTATAATGTAGATAAAATCGTGCTCGGCTTTCCGAAAAACATGAACGGAACGATCGGCCCGAGAGGCGAAGCCAGCCAAACATTTGCGAAACTGCTTGAAACAACGTACAATGTTCCTGTTGTACTGTGGGACGAGCGTCTGACGACGATGGCGGCTGAAAAAATGCTGATCGCGGCTGACGTCAGCAGGCAAAAACGAAAAAAAGTCATTGATAAAATGGCGGCTGTCATGATCCTTCAAGGATATCTGGACAGCTTAAACTAAGAGGTGAAAACAATGGAACACGGCGAAAAACACATTACGATTGTCGATGATCAAGGCAATGAACAGCTTTGTGAAGTGCTGTTTACATTTGAAAACGACGAATTTAACAAATCTTACGTCCTTTACTATCCGATTGATGCCCAGGATGATGAAGAGATCGAAATTCATGCTTCAAGCTTCGAGCCGAATGAAAACGGAGAAGACGGCGAGCTGATGCCGATCGAAACTGATGAAGAGTGGGAAATGATCGAAGAAACGCTGAATACGTTTTTAGCGGAAGAAGACGAAGAATAAGCCGACACAAAAAGCCGGAGCCGATAAGCCGCTCCGGCTTTTTTGTTTGTAATAAATTGCCGAATGCACCCGAATCATGTAGTATAAGAGCTGTTGGGAGGGAAAAACTTGTATGGATATCAATCAGCCTAAAAATTCATTTCTGCACAAAAACAAAAAAATGACTATAATACTGTCCTCCGTTATTGCTGTTCTCATCATCATTGGCGGTGCTTTTTTCTATGGAAAATCATTGCTCGCGCCAGTTGAAAAAGGCAGTAAAACGACAGTAAATATTAACATTCCGAGCGGGTCTTCGGTATCAGCCATAGCGGCTGTCCTTGAGGATCAGCATGTCATCAAAAGCAAGAAAGCGTTTCAGCTCTATGTGAAATATAAAGGCGCTGCCGGGTTTCAGGCCGGTTATTACCACCTGAACAAAGGAATGGACGCGGATGCGATTATCAAAAAGCTGACTGCAGGCTCAACGGGCTATGCGTTTCAAATCACCGTTCCGGAGGGGAAACAACTCACCCAAATTGCCGAAGCGATCGCAAAGGAAACGTCATTTTCAAAACAACAGGTTATGGCTAAGCTTGACGACGAAACCTTCATAGCCAAATTAAAAAAACAATTTCCCGATACGATAACAGACGCTCTTTCTAATAAGAAGCTGAAGCATCCGCTCGAAGGCTATCTGTATCCGGCTACATACCCGTTTAACGATCCGGATACATCCCTGGACGCGATTCTGACGGCTATGGTTCAGGAGACAAACACCCGCGTCGAAACGTATAAATCGGTTCTTGCGAAAAAGAAACTTTCCGTGCATAACGCACTTACGATGGCATCGCTCATCGAAGAAGAAGCAACGGCGAAAGCCGACCGCCATAAAATCGCAAGCGTATTTTACAACAGGCTTAAAGAAAAGATGCCGCTGCAAACCGATCCGACTGTTTTATATGCGGCGGGCAAACATAAAAGCCGTGTCTATTATAAAGATTTGAAAATCGACTCTCCGTACAACACGTACAAGCATAAGGGGCTGCCGCCGGGGCCGATTGCCAATGCCGGCGATTCTTCATGGGAAGCGGCGCTTAACCCGGATAAAACCGATTTCCTCTATTTCTTGGCAAAATCAAACGGCGAAGTTGTTTTTACGAAAACATTAAAAGAACATAATAAAGCAAAGGAAAAGTTTATTTCCAAAAAAGACAGCGAATAAAGGAGGGCAAAAGCTCTCCTTTTATTCCATTCTAAAAGGTTTTATGATAAAATATATCGGGTTGTTTACTTATGAATAAAGAAGTGTCTTAGAGAGTGTCCCCGCGGATTCGATTGGGGCACTCCTTTTTAGAACGGAGGCTGTTTGCCGTGAATGATCGGTATGAACAAATAAATGAGTATATAAACGCATTGCTGAAGCCTCGGCCTGATAAAGTGAAAAAGCTTGAAGCCTATGCAAAAGAGCATCATGTTCCGATTATGGAAGAAGCGGGCATCGAGGTGCTGCTTCAGATGCTGTCTATTCAACAGGCGAAAAACATTTTAGAAATCGGTACGGCAATCGGATATTCCGCGATTCGTATGGCATCAGAGCTGCCGGAAGCGGACATTTACACGATTGAACGTGATGAAAAACGCTATAAAGAAGCTGTGAACAATATAAAAGACTTTGAAATGGATGATCGGATTCACGTACTATACGGGGATGCGTTGGAGCTTTCGGAGTCTGTACATGTCACGGCTCCTTATGATGCGATTTTTATCGACGCGGCCAAAGGCCAGTATACGAACTTTTTTGAGCTCTACGAACCTATGCTTGCGCCGGACGGCGTCATTTTCACAGACAACGTGCTGTTTAAAGGTCTGGTGGCGCAAGACCATTCACAAATTGAGCCGAAAAGAAGACGGAAGCTCGTCGAAAAAATCGATCAATATAATCAATGGCTGATGAACCGCCCTGACTATCAAACGGTCATACTGCCGGTCGGAGACGGTATCGCCATTAGTAAAAAGAAGAGGTGACGATCATGAAAAAACCTGAGCTCTTGGTGACACCGACAGCGGTACAGGATATTCTGCCGCTTATAAAAGCAGGCGCAACGGCGCTGTTAGTCGGGGAACAAAGATACGGCCTGAGACTGGCCGGGGAATTTTCAAGAGAAGATATCAAAGAAGCTGCAGCCATTGCCCATAAAGAGGGCGTGAAAGTGTACGCGGCTGTCAATGCTATTTTTCATAATGAAAAAGCGGACGAGCTTAACGGCTACCTTGCCTTTCTGCAAGAAGCCGGCGTCGATGCTGCTGTATTCGGAGATCCGGCCGTTTTAATGGCGGCGCGGGAAGCAGCTCCTGGCCTCAAACTTCACTGGAGCACTGAAACAACTGGAACCAACTACTACTCCTGCAACTATTGGGGCCGCAAAGGCGCAGCCCGCGCGGTGCTCGCAAAGGAATTAAATATGGACAGCATCGTTGAGATTAAAGAAAATGCTGAAGTGGAAGTTGAAATTCAAGTCCACGGCATGACTTGCATGTTTCAATCAAAACGTTCATTAATCGGCCATTATTTCGAATATCAGGGTAAAGTCATGGACATCGAACAGAAGAAAAAAGAAGCGGGCATGTTTCTGCATGATAAAGAACGGGGCAATAAATACCCGATTTTTGAGGATGAAAACGGCACGCATATCATGAGCCCGAACGATGTGTGCATCATAGACGAATTAGAGGATCTGATTGACGCAGGCGTGGATTCTTTTAAAATCGACGGCGTCCTGAAGTCTCCGGAATATTTAGTTGAAGTGACCCGCATGTACAGAGAAGCGATTGATTTATGCGCTGACAGCCGGGAAGCATACGAAGATCAAAAAGAGAGCTGGATAGAGCGGATTGAAAGCATTCAGCCTGTGAACAGAAATATAGACACAGGATTTTTCTTTAAAGAAACGGTCTATTAAAAAGGAGGGTGTAACGGATGACTGCCGTAAATCAAACCATTTCCAAAGTCGTAAACGGAAAACGCGTCATTACGAAAAAACCTGAACTCCTTGCTCCGGCAGGAAACCTGGAAAAATTAAAAATCGCCGTCCACTACGGGGCTGACGCGGTTTTTATCGGAGGTCAGGAATACGGACTGCGTTCCAATGCTGATAACTTTTCTATAGAAGAAATTGCAGAGGGCGTAGAATTTGCCAAAAAATACGGGGCGAAAATATACGTGACAACAAATATTTTTGCCCATAATGAAAATATGGACGGCCTTGAGGAATACTTAAAAGCGTTAGGAGACGCGAAAGTGGCCGGAATTATCGTTGCCGATCCGCTGATCATTGAAACATGCCGGAGAGTGGCGCCGGACGTAGAAGTGCATCTCAGCACGCAGCAGTCTCTTTCAAACTGGAGAGCGGTCCAGTTTTGGAAAGAAGAAGGCCTTGACCGTGTGGTGCTGGCCCGTGAAACGAGCGGACTGGAAATCAAAGAGATGAAAGAGAAAGTGGATATTGAAATTGAAACCTTTATCCACGGCGCAATGTGTATCGCCTATTCAGGCCGCTGTGTACTGAGCAATCACATGACGGCGCGGGATTCCAACCGCGGCGGCTGCTGCCAGTCGTGCCGCTGGGACTACGACCTGTATCAGACAGACGGGGCAAACGCGGTCGCATTGTATGATGACGGAGACGCTCCGTTTGCGATGAGCCCGAAAGATTTAAAATTGATTGAATCCATTCCGCAAATGATCGAGATGGGCATCGACAGCCTGAAGATTGAAGGCCGGATGAAATCTATCCATTATGTCGCAACGGTTGTCAGCGTCTATCGCAAAGTCATTGATGCATACTGCGCCGATCCCGAAAACTTTGTCATCCAAAAAGAATGGCTTGAAGAACTGGATAAGTGCGCAAACAGAGACACAGCGCCCGCTTTCTTTGAAGGCACACCGGGCTTTGAGGAGCAGATGTTTGGAGAACACGGAAAGAAAACAACATTTGATTTTGCCGGCCTTGTGCTCGCATATAACGAAGAAACTCAAATGGTGACGCTCCAGCAGCGCAATTTCTTTAAACAAGGTGACGTCGTGGAATTTTTCGGACCGGAAATTGAGAATTTCACATACACCATCGGCACTATTTGGGACGAAGACGGAAACGAGCTTGATGCTGCCCGCCATCCCCTGCAAATCGTTACATTTAAAGTAGACAAAAAGATTTATCCAAGCAACATGATGAGAAAGGGGAAGTAATTACTAATGGGTAAGAGTCCTGTAGTCATAGGCATCGCGGGAGGTTCCGGATCAGGAAAAACAAGCGTCACCCGTTCCATTTACGAACAGTTTAAAGGGCACTCGATTTTAATGATCCAGCAAGACCTTTATTATAAAGACCAAAGCCATCTTCCTTTTGAAGAAAGGCTGAATACAAACTACGATCACCCGCTCGCATTTGATAATGACTATTTAATCGAGCATATTCAGGAACTTTTGAATTACCGGCCGATTGAAAAACCGATCTACGACTATAAAATTCATACGCGTTCTGAGGAAACCGTTCCGGTTGAGCCGAAGGATGTCATTATTTTAGAAGGCATTCTCGTCTTGGAAGATAAGAGACTCCGCGACTTGATGGATATTAAGCTGTATGTCGATACTGACGCCGATCTCCGTATCATCAGACGTATTATGAGAGATATTAACGAAAGAGGCCGTTCAATCGATTCAGTCATTGAACAATATGTGTCCGTCGTCAGGCCGATGCACAATCAGTTCGTAGAGCCGACAAAACGCTACGCGGATATCATTATACCGGAGGGCGGCCAAAATCACGTCGCGATCGACCTGATGGTCACGAAGATTCAAACGATCCTTGAACAAAATGCAATTTTGTAATACCATAGCATAGACATAAATAACTCAGACCATATTATGTATAGGCTGGAAGGGAATGCGACAGTTCCCTTCTTTCCCTGTTTATAAACCGAAATATTTGCAGAACACGCACCATTCAGTTTAAGATAAACAGTACCTATATGGGAGAGAAGAACGAGGACTGCCCTGTGTTCTCATTCTTGATTTTTTCGTTTATGCTCTCATACATAATCAAATGTTATTGTTGAGGGACAACCACCAAGGAGTGAAGGAACATGGCACAAGAAAAAGTTTTTCCAATGACTGAAGAAGGAAAACAAAAACTTGAACAAGAATTAGAGCAATTGAAAACGGTTAAACGTAAAGAAGTAGTGGAACGCATTAAAATCGCAAGAAGCTTCGGAGATCTTTCCGAGAACTCTGAGTATGATTCTGCAAAAGAAGAACAGGCATTTGTGGAAGGGCGTATCACAACGCTGGAAAACATGATCCGCAATGCGAAAATCATTGAAGACGACGGCGGTTCAAATGTAGTCGGTTTGGGAAAAACTGTCTCATTCGTTGAATTGCCTGACGGTGAAGAAGAATCTTACACCATTGTCGGAAGCGCTGAAGCTGACCCGTTTGAAGGAAAAATTTCAAACGACTCGCCAATCGCGAAAAGCCTGCTCGGCAAAAAAGTGGATGATGAAGTCACAGTACAGACACCGGGCGGAGAAATGCTCGTGAAAATTGTGAAAATTTCATAAGATCCGTTTAACAATGAAACACCTCGTCCAAAATGTGGATGAGGTGTTTTTATGATCGTATCGAAAAGGCTGAAGACAGCCGTCATTTGTTTTTTGCTGGTGTTTTTCTTTCTGCTCGCCAGGCTTGCTGAAATCCAGCTGTTTTTTACAGAATCTTTTTCAAAATCAAATATTAATCTGCTTCAAGAAAGCGTCAAGCAGCGGACCGAAGAGGTGCTGATTTCTGACGGCAGAGGATCTTTCCTTGACCGGAACGGTGCCGAGCTGACCGGCAAAAAACAGCCGGCCGTCGTCCTGTTTCCGTTTCTCGTGACACAGGATTGGCCGATTAAACGGGTCTCGGCAATCCTCGGAATGAAGCAGGAAGACCTTAAGCAAATGCTCACTGAAGCGAAAAAACCGGTGATCTTAAACGGCAAAAAATTAAAGCATCTATCAAAACAATCTGTCTCAAATATCAATTCTTTGAAATATCCCGGCATTTACGGCGTATATATGAAAGACAGCAAAGAAACCAACATAGCCGCACATCTTTTAGGCGTGACAAATCAAGACCCCGAGCTTCTCAAAAAGAAATATCCCGGACGAAAAGAACTGCCGATAACGTCGAAAATCGGGACAAGCGGGATGGAACGGACATTTGATGAATTTTTACTTGCCGATCATGACACAAAGCTTTTGTATCATGTGGACGGAAGGGGAAACCCTTTGTTCGGAATGGACGTCAAATATACGGCTGAAGCAAACGCATTTTATCCGCTGCAAGTAAAAACCACCATTGACCGGAACATTCAAAAAGCAATGGAAGATGTATTAAAAGAACGCGGTTTAAAAAAGGGGGGAGCAGTCCTCTTAGACATTGAAAAAAGCAGTGTTCTCGGAATGGTATCAAAGCCTGACGCCGATGTGTCAAAGCAGCAGACATTGCAAAATTACATGCTGATGCCGATTTATCCGGGATCAGTATTTAAAACGGTTATCGCGGCAGCGGCGATCGAACGAAATGCAGTGAAGCCGAGCAGCAGCTTTAATTGCAGCCTCAATCTGTACGGGGAGCCCGGGGACGATAAAGGCACGCTCAATTTTGGCGAAAGCTTTGCCCAAAGCTGCAATTATACGTTCACAAGCCTTGCGGAAGAAATGATCAAAAAGGACAAGTCCGTGATTGAGAACATGGCGGAAAAGCTCGGTCTCACACAGCGGGCGGGCTGGGAAGGCAAGCTGTACCGCGAAGACGATTTCCGGCAATTATACAGTGAAAAAAACGGCGTCATTTGGGGAGACCAAAAGGATAAAACCGTGAAAAAAGCCGTTGCACAGACAGCCATTGGGCAAAAAAACGTGAAAGTAACACCCCTTGAGGTCGCCAATATGATGGCGACGATCGCACGCGGCGGTCAGAAAAAACAAGTCAAGATCGCAGACAAGATTGAATACAAAAACGGCACGACAATGGCTGCATTTAAAGAACAGGAGTTAAAGGGCAAGAACATTGACAAGTACACGGCGCAGCAGCTCCAAAAAGCGCTCAGGGAAGTCGTTGCATCACCAAAAGGAACGGGCAGAAGATTTCAGGACCTGCCTTACGCTGTAGCGGGGAAATCGGGAACGGCCCAGACAGGAATGTTCACGAAGGATAAAAAAACGCTTTACCACAAGTGGTTTGCCGGATATTTTCCTGCCGACAAACCGAAATACGCTCTCGTCGTCCTGCATATGGACACGCTGGGGAATAAGGCTCTGACAAATACAGTGTTTTATGATATTGTTAAAAAGGTACATCAAAATGAAACAAATCAGACATAGAACAACGGCTCAGCCCGTGGTAAAATATATGCTGAGCAAGAGGGATAAAGGAGTGCAGAATGATTGAGCAATAAACAATCTCGTTTTGAAAACCGTGATAAGCGCAGGAAGGCAAACTTGGTGCTTAACATTTTAATCGCTATCGTATCTATTCTTATTGTCGTTGTTGCAGTCAGCCTCTTCATCAACAGCCCGTCAAGCGACGTGAGCGAAAAAGCGGACACGAGCCAAAAGCAGGAATCTCCTGCATCAGGCAAAACGCAGCAAAAATCAGATGAAGACATAAAAGACAGTAAAAAAGATACCTCATCAGACGATGCCAAAAAAGATAAATCGGATAAATCTGACTCAGTTTCAGATTCCGACAGCAAAAAAGACGATTCATCTAAAAGTGATGCTGACAAAAGCAAAAAAGACTCAGAATCAAGCGATCCGTTTAAAGGAGCCACAGTAACAGAGGGCGGCTCATCAAGCAATGTCGAAAAAACCATTGTCAATTCCAAATGGAAACCCGTCGGTACAAAGCAGACCGGTGAACATGCGGCGACTTACGATTCAAGCTCTGAAGACTGGTCAGAAATGCTTGACGCCATGGCTTACGCGACTGGTGTGTCAAAGGATAACATGACCGTGCTGTGGCTTGGAAACAACGGAAGCCCGCAAGATGCGAAGGGCAAAATTTTGGATAAAACAAATGGAAAAAAATACCAGGTTACTATTACCTGGGAAGACAAAAAAGGCTGGAAGCCGACAAAAGTGGAAACATTAAAATAAACACAAAAAAGCAGCTGATCCGATTCAGCTGCTTTTTTGATTTACCTGTTACACATCAGCGGAAAAATGCACTGCCGCGCTGTATATGATTCTGCCGTCAACGGCCGTCATCTGATGGGAAACTGAACGGACACGCAGCATAATCGCCTGGTTGTTTTCAATTTGAACGTTAATTTTCTTTTCCAGCTCCTGTAAAGAAGCAGCTTCAAAAAATTCTACTTTATCTTTTATTAAATCCAATTGAAAATTCATCGCAAAAAGACCTCCCGATTTCTTAACGATCATATGAAAGTATAAGCCTTTTTGCCGTATTTACGCAATCATCCCAAAGTATTTTAGTACCCTTTTTTTCTTTTTTGTGATAGGATAGGAACTGTTCCATCAATAATTCATACTATACTCATAGGAATTATAAAATATGGAGAGTGAAAATATATGGGCCGTGAATTTATTCCTTTATTTGAAGATTGGGCAGCGACTTATGATGCAACGGTGAATGGGGCTGACAAACAATATGCAGAGGTATTCAGAGGGTATGAAGACATCCTTGATACCATCGTCAGCCTTTCCGGATCAAACGTGTTAGAATTCGGACCCGGTACGGGCAATTTAACAGCAAAATTAGTCGATGCGAACAAAAAGGTGTTTGGTGTAGAACCGTCTCCGTCTATGAGGAAATTGGCAGCTGACAAGCTTTCTGATAAAGCCGCATTCAGCGACGGAGATTTTCTCGAGTTTCCTGATCCGCCTTTTCAAATAGATACCATCGTCAGCTCGTACGCCTTTCATCATTTGACCGATGAAGAAAAGCAAACGGCTGTAAAGCAGTATGGCACAATCCTTCAGAAGCATGATAAAATAGTGTTTGCCGATACCGTCTTTGAAGATGCTGAATCATATGCTGAAGCGATAGCAAAAGCCAGCCAAAACGGCTATCACCAATTGGCGAACGATTTAAAGACGGAATATTATCCGACACTCGAGACGATGAAAACCATCTTTTCAGCTGAGGGATTTACTGCGCGATTTACGCAGCAAAATGACTTTGTCTGGATAATGGAGGCGATTAAACGGTAAATTGAAGGGATTGTGTAT
The DNA here is from genome assembly GCF_001584325.1 of Bacillus nakamurai. Classification (GTDB taxonomy): domain Bacteria; phylum Bacillota; class Bacilli; order Bacillales; family Bacillaceae; genus Bacillus; species Bacillus nakamurai. The sequence goes on along the minus strand of NZ_LSAZ01000034.1, from coordinate 39,617 downwards.
AAATGAAACTGGCAGTTATCGGAGCAATGGAAGAGGAAGTTACCATTTTAAGAAGCAAACTGAAAGATGCGAAACAGGAAACGATCGCCCACTGTGAATTTACGACGGGCACATATGAAGGCGTCGAAGTGATCCTTTTAAAATCAGGTATCGGAAAAGTAAACGCGGCGATCAGCACGACGCTGCTGCTTGACCGTTTCAAACCTGATTATGTGATTAACACAGGCTCAGCGGGCGGATTCCATCATACATTAAATGTAGGCGACGTCGTCATTTCAACAGATGTCCGCCACCATGATGTGGATGTGACGGCGTTTGACTATGAATACGGACAGGTGCCGGGTCTTCCTGCCGCATACGAAGCTGATGAAAAGCTGATCAGCATCACGGAGGAAGCGGTTTCTGAATTGAACGGAATTCAAGTGGCAAAAGGCACGATCGCTACAGGTGATTCCTTTATGAACGATCCGAAACGGGTTGAAGATGTACGCGCCAAATTTGCGGATTTGTATGCTGTGGAAATGGAAGCGGCCGCTGTCGCCCAAGTGTGCTACCAATTCAAAACTCCTTTTGTTGTCATTAGAGCTTTATCTGACATTGCCGGAAAAGAATCTGATGTTTCATTTGATAAATTTTTAGAACAGGCTGCCGTTCATTCAACAGAGCTTGTCCTGAATGTAATCAAACGTATTCATTAAGCGGGGGACTCGAGTTCTCCTCCGCTTTTTAGGAGGAGGACATATATTGAACGTGATAACAGATGTCACAGAGCTCATCGGAAACACGCCGCTGCTCCGGCTGAATCATTTTGATATTCCTGAGGGAACAGCGGTATATGCTAAGCTTGAGATGATGAATCCGGGCGGAAGCATTAAAGACAGACTTGGTGAGATGCTGATTGAAGATGCGCTCCAATCAGGGAAATTAAAATCAGGCGGCGTCATTATCGAAGCGACTGCCGGCAACACCGGAATCGGACTCGCTCTCAGCGCCAGAAAGCATCAGCTTCGCGCTATCTTTTGTGTCCCGGAGCATTTCAGCAGAGAAAAACAGAAAATCATGGAAGCGCTCGGAGCGGAGATTGTGCATACACCCCGGGAAGGCGGTATGCAGGGAGCAATCCAAAAAGCGCTTGAGCTGGAACAGGAGATCAACAATTCTTACGCCGTTTTGCAATTCAAAAACCGAGTAAATCCATTGACTTACTATAGGACGTTAGGGCCTGAAATATGGGAGGCGCTCAGCGGAAATATTCATGCTTTTGTCGCCGGCGCTGGCTCAGGCGGCACCTTTGCCGGAACGGCGGCCTATTTAAAAGAAAAAAATCCCGGTATTAAAACGGTAATCGTTGAACCGGAAGGCTCGATCCTTAACGGCGGAGAGCCTTATGCCCATAAAACAGAAGGCATCGGGATGGAGTTTATCCCTGATTATATGGATCAAAGCCATTTTGATGCCATTTATACGGTAGAGGATGAGACGGCGTTTTCACTTGTGAAAGAAGCGGCGGAAAAAGAAGGCCTTCTCATCGGAAGCTCATCCGGCGCAGCCCTCTATGCCGCCCTGCAAGAAGCGAAAAAAGCGCCCCGCGGGGCAAATATCGTCACGATTTTTCCTGACGGCAGCGATCGTTATATAAGCAAAAACATTTTTCAAGGAGGTCAGTAAGATGAAGAAAAGAACATTGATGGTGCACGGAGGAATTACGGGAGATGAAAAAACAGGAGCAGTCTCCGTACCTATTTATCAAGTAAGCACCTACAAGCAGCCGAAAGCCGGCGAGCATACAGGCTATGAATATTCGAGAACGGCCAACCCGACGAGAACGGCTCTTGAAAGCTTAATCACAGAACTTGAAGGCGGCTCGGCGGGATATGCGTTCAGTTCAGGCATGGCTGCAATTACAGCTGTTATGATGCTGTTTGACAGCGGAGACCATGTCGTATTGACTGATGATGTATACGGCGGGACATACCGGGTCATGACGGGCGTTTTAAACCGTCTCGGCATTGAAGCTGACTTTGTTGATACGAGCAGCAAAGAGAAAGTCAAAAAAGCGATCCGGCCAAATACAAAAGCCATTTATATTGAAACGCCGACAAATCCGCTGCTGAAAGTGACCGACCTCAAGCTGATGGCCGATATCGCAAAAGAAGCGGGCGTGCTGCTCATTGTCGATAATACGTTTTATACGCCGTATTTCCAGCAGCCGCTCCAACTCGGCGCTGACATCGTACTGCACAGCGCGACAAAATATCTCGGCGGCCATAGCGATGTCGTCGGCGGCTTAGTTGTAACAGCTGATAAAGAGCTCGGCGAAAAACTTCATTATGTGCAAAACTCGACAGGCGGCGTTTTAGGGCCGCAGGATTCGTGGCTGCTTATCAGAGGCATTAAAACGCTCGGGCTCAGAATGGACGCCATCAATCATAGCGCCGGAAAAATTGCCGAGCTGCTTGAGCAGCACGATGCCGTTCAGACGTTATACTATCCGGGCTCATCCAAGCATCAGGGCCATGAGCTCACAAAGACGCAAAGCACCGGTTTTGGCGGTATGATTTCCTTTGATATCGGAAGCAGCGAGCGGGTAGATGCATTTTTAGAAAAGCTGCACCTCTTTACGATTGCAGAAAGCTTAGGAGCGGTCGAAAGTTTAATCTCTGTACCGTCCAGAATGACGCACGCTTCAATTCCGCGTGATCGCCGTCTTGCACTTGGCATCACTGACGGACTGATCCGAATTTCCGTCGGTATTGAAGATACGGAAGATTTAGTAGCGGATGTAAAACAGGCGCTTGATTCGCTAGCATAATGATTGGATAGATTTACATTCTCTGTCGGCTGTCAGCTTATATTATAATGTTGCTATACTATCAAACTGGCAGGTGACCTTTATGGAGAAGAAAAGACTAAAATCGCTAAAAGAAGATTTTAAGCATTACGCATTTATTCTGCTTGCGGTCAGCACCTTCATTTATATCGGCGCAGTTCTTCCCGGACAAGGGCTGACGGTGAGTCAGAAAATGCTGATGTTTTTAACGGATTGTGTATTTTTAGCGGGCGCTTATTTTTGCGTTGACCGTTCACTTATATATAAAAAGAGGCTGGAAAAAGCTGATGAATAAAAAATAAGCCATTGTCCTTTGACAATGGCTTATTTTGATACTTACTCGGATGATTTTTCGCGTAATTCTTTTCCCATTCCTTTTAAAAATTGAAGACCGAAGCCGAGCGCACGGTTAATATCGGGGTCACCGATCGCTTTCATCAGCTCAAACATACTGACTTTCCGGTCCTCCTTCAAAAAGCTTTGCGCCTGATCCGTACCGGCCATCACGCTTTCTAAAAGCCTGCCCATAAACTCGGGATCTGCTTTTGATAATGCTCCGCCTGCAGCCATCATCGTATTCAGGAGATTTGTGACAGGTTCACGGGAAATTTGTCCGAGTGCGATCTTTGCAATTTCCTCTTTCGCCTGAAGCATATGGTTTGCTGCATCGAATATGCCCAAGCCATTCAGCTCTCCTATAATCGCCATCGTTTTGGTGACGGCTTCTTCGTTTTCTGCGAGAAGTGCTTTCAGCTCTTCCAGTTTTTCAGCTTTCAGCTGTTCTTCCGTTTTTGTTTCCTTTTGTATCGTGGTAATAGGGCTTGCCATAACTTGTTTCCTCCTTTCTTAATCGGTTAAATGAACATATCCCGGACGATTCCATTTTCGCTCCGCTTCAACGCCGTTTTGCGGATGGCGTTTTTTGTTCCGCGGATTTGTTTTCGGCAGCGGCGGAGTGTCGCAGGAGCCGAGCACTTCCATGCGGACTTTTGTCTGCTTATAGGCAGGCGTATGTGTGCGTGAATCATATGCAGGCCCTGTCAGGAAGTTAATCGCTGAATCTTTATCCGTTGAGTTCATCGGCAAGTACAGTTCATTTGCACGGACACGGTCTGTCACAAGCGCGTTTAATTTAACCGCTCCAAAAGGAGAGACGAGGCGAATCAGCGTTCCGTCGCAAATCCCGCGTTCAGCTGCCAGCTCCGGTGAAACTTCAACGAATACGTCCGGCACTTTAGACTGGATGCCTTTTGATTTGTTCGTCATGTTTCCTTCGTGGAAATGCTCAAGCATACGTCCGTTGTTAATATGGAGGTCATATTCCTCTGGGAACACAGCTGGCTCCACCCAGTCGCTCAGCGCGAAACGGGCTTTTTTATCAGGGAAGTTAAAGCCATCTTCATAAAGAAGCGGAGTGCTTTCTCCCGTAAAGCTGCCCCATAAGAAACTGTTCCAGCCTTCAATAACATCATAGCTCGCTTTTCCAAACAGCGGAGAAAGGCTCGCCATTTCTGAGAAAATGTCGCTTGGATGAGTATAATTCCAGTCAGCGCCCAAACGATTGGCAACCTCTTGAATAATCCACCAGTCGGGTTTTGCATCTCCGAGCGTCGGAAGCGCCTGATACAATCTTTGCACACGGCGTTCTGTGTTTGTAAATGTTCCGTCTTTTTCAAGAGAAGGAACGGCAGGCAATATGACGTCTGCATATTGAGCGGTTCTGGAAAGGAAAATATCCTGCACCACAAAGAATTCAAGGCTTGATAAGATGTCGTGAACATGGTTGGCGTTTGAATCCACAAGCGCCATATCTTCACCGACAAGGTACATGGCTTTCATTTTGCCTTCTTCGATCGCGTGAAGCATTTCAATATTATCGAGACCCGGTTTGCCGTCAATCGCTACGCCGTAAGCCTCTTCGAATTTCGCGCGTGCTTCATCATCGGTAATATGCTGATATCCCGGAAGCCAGCCCGGCAAAGTTCCCATATCGCAAGCGCCTTGAACGTTGTTATGGCCCCGAAGCGGATACGCGCCCGCACCCGGACGGCGGTAGTTTCCGGTCGCAAGCAGCAGGTTGGAAATCGCCGCAGACGTATCAGAGCCGCCTGTATTTTGGGTAACGCCCATGCCCCACAGAACACAAGTGCCGTCAGCGTCACGAATCATTTCCGCAATGCTGATAATGGTTTCTTTAGAAAGCCCGGTGATGCTTTCCGCATAGTCTAATGTATATTTTTTCAGCGTTTCTTTATAATCTTCAAAGAAATTGACATTTTCATCAATAAACGCTTGGTCGTGCCAGCCCTGATCGATCATATATTTCGTGACCGCCATGAGCCAGACCTGGTCAGTCCCTTGTTTCGGGCTGATAAAGAGGTCAGACCGTTCCGCCATTTCATTTCTGCGCAGATCGGCAACAATTAATTTTTGGCCGTGCAGCTTATGGGCACGTTTTACGCGGGTGGCCAGAACCGGATGTCCTTCCGCCGGATTGGCGCCGACAATGATCACAAGCCCGGCTTTTGCAATATCTTTGATTGTGCCTGCATCTCCGCCCATACCGACGGTGCGGAATAAGCCGTCCGTTGCCGGTGACTGGCAGTAGCGGGAGCAGTTATCCACGTTGTTTGTTTCAAACACTTGACGCGCTAATTTTTGAATCACATAGTTGTCTTCATTCGTTATTTTAGAAGAAGAAATGAAGCCGACAGAACCTTTTCCATGCTCCGTCTTAATTGTTCCGAGTCTGGAAGCAACAAGGTCAAGCGCTTCTTCCCATGAGGATTCAACAAATGTCCCGTTTTTCCGGATAAGCGGTTTTGTAATCCGTTCTTCTGAATTCACGAAGTCCCAGCCGAATTTTCCTTTTACACAAGTTGAAATGGCATTAACCGGTGCGTCGGAAACAGGCTGAATTTTAAGAATGTCGCGGCCTTTCGTCCATACTTCAAATGAGCATCCGACTCCGCAGAACGTGCAGACCGTTTTCGTTTTTTTCGTCCGTGTATCGCGCATAGCGGCTTCCACTTCTGAAACGGCGAAGATGCTCGTGTAGTCAGGCTCCACATTTTTAACTAAATCAATCATCGGCTCCATGACATCTTGTTTTATGCCCGTCATAAATCCGGCTTGCCCAAGCATTGATTTTTCCATCAGTGCATTACAAGGGCAGACGGTGACACACTGGCCGCAGCTGACGCAGGACGATTCATTAATCGCTACGCCTTCATCCCAAATGACACGCGGACGGTCGCGCTCCCAATCAATTGAAAGGGTTTCATTCACCTGCAGGTTTTGGCATACTTCAACACATTGGCCGCAGGCGATGCATTGGTTCGGATCATAGCGGTAAAACGGGTGAGACATATCCACTGCACACTTCGAATCATCCTTCGGTGTATATGGGTATTTCTGATGTTCAATGCCCATCATTTCCGCGGTATTATGCAGTGTGCAGTTTCCGTTGTTGTTATCGCAAACCGTACAGTAAAGCAAGTGGTTTTCAAGCAGACGGTCCATTGCTTCTGTCTGCGCTTCTTTCACTCTGCCTGCCGTGAGCGAAATAGACATTCCGTTTTCTGCAATTGTGGAACAGGAGCGCTGCAATTTCCCATTCACTTCAACAATACATGTATCACATGTTTGAATCGGATCTACTTCCGGTACATGGCATATTTGCGGTATGTCAATGCCGTTTTGATTCAAAATATCTAAAATTTTAGATCCCTCTGGTGCTTTGTACTCAGTGCCGTCAATATTGACACGGATAGACTGAACGTCTGTCACTTCCAATTCCCCTCCATCTTTTAAACTCGAAAAAAGCCATGCACATACACCGGCCTCTTGTCCAGAGGTCAGTATAAACACGCATGGCGGAATAGTTCACTAGCAAGCCTTACTAACAGACCAATCCAATTTGTATAAAACGATAGATTCATAACACGTTTCCTATTACAAATCCATCAACACTGCTTTTATTATAAGATGATATTTATTATAATACAATACGAAAGGAAAACTTTAACCAGGTGAAATGTCACAAGGGGAACCGGGAATGTCTTTCATAGGCTTGAATTGGAGGGGGACAATATGTCTAAAAAAATTCATGAGTTTAACGATATCATCCGCAAATTGCGCAAAGAATTATTCGGAAAAGGGCCCGAGCGCATTCATACCGTTTTTGTGGAGAACATGGCGGTATCAACGCTTTACGGCAATTTAAGCGCAAGTGAGCAGTTTATCGCCCGCACGCCAGAGGGGAGAGAGATGGTTCATTCGGCGCGGACGAGTTTAATTCAGGAGCTCTATTCGAAAAAAACGCCTGAGGGCATGGAAGAGCTCATCGGCGCAAAGCTCGTTCATCTGTTTTCAGACATCAAGATTGAAGAGAATATCGCGGTGTCTGTATTTGTATTTGACCGCACAATTGAAGAGCACAGAGAAGAAATCAAAAGCTGAAAAAATTCAATTGACACGAAATTGTCACATTTGATATGATATGACTGCTGGCAGTGGCATAAGGACGAATTCATGGAATGTGTGCATGATCTGTATATATTCTATATCGTATATTTTAATTCTGCTTGATATTGTTGTATGGGTATGCATACAAGTTAGGCAGCATTCAAACCCCGTTTCTGACGGGCTATTTGAATGCTGCCTTTTTTACTGAGTTCCTTTTGAAAACTGCAGGATGAATTGATAATGGAGGGGTTTAATGATGGCTTTTCGTAAACCGGACGAAATAGCGGAGCTTGCAGTCGAAGCAGGGGTGAAAAAAGTAAATTCGCCGCTTTCTTCGCTGCTTGTATTAGGATTTTTGGGAGGGGCATTTATCGCCTTCGGTTATTTGCTTGATATTCGCGTAATCGGTGACCTTCCGAAAGAATGGGGCAGTCTGTCTAGCTTAATCGGTGCGGCAGTATTTCCGGTCGGACTGGTGCTCGTTATTCTTGCCGGAGCCGAGTTGATTACGGGAAATATGATGTCGGTTGCCATGGCGCTGTTTTCTAAAAGAATTTCAGCCGGAGCACTGGTGAAAAACTGGATCATTATTACGTTAATGAATCTCGTCGGGGCGCTGTTTGTCGCCTACTTTTTCGGACATGTCGTCGGATTAACAGAAACAGGCCCTTATTTGGAGAAAACGATTGCGGTCGCACAAGGGAAACTGGATATGCCGTTTGGAAAAGTGCTTGTTTCAGCTGTCGGCTGCAACTGGCTTGTCTGCCTTGCTGTATGGCTTTCTTTTGGGGCGGAAGACGGAGCGGGTAAAATCGCGGGCATTTGGTTCCCGATTATGGCGTTTGTCGCGATTGGTTTCCAGCACGTTGTCGCCAATATGTTTATTATCCCAGCCGCCATTTTTGCAGGCTCTTTTACATGGGGCGGGCTTATCGGCAATCTGATCCCGGCTTTTATCGGAAATGTCATCGGCGGCGCGGTGTTTGTAGGACTCATTTATTTTATTGCTTATTCAAAAAAAGACCGGGAAAAACAAGGGATGAAAAAAGCTTCCTGACATACGAAAGCTGCCGGATTAGAAGGACAATTGAAGTGGAAATCCAGCACATTTTCAGTCCATTTCTAGAAAAAAATGTTTACAAAATGGTATTTGGTGGATATACTTACAAAGGAAGAAAAAAGCAAAGGGAGGTTGGATCAAATGACTTCGTTAAACAGCAAGCCGAACCTAAATGTGAATCGATTCAGCCTGTGGAAGAGTTCGTGTCCTTCCTTAACCTCTGCCCATTCAGCACGTTAATTTGGAGTATTTCAGGACATTCGCAGCTCCCCGCAGGTTAAAGAAGCGACAGTCTTCTTTTGTCTGCGGATTTAGTCTGCCCGCAGCACATCTTGACTTTGCTGCGGGTTATTTTCGCTTGTGCGGACAATGAAAGGGGGTGAGCGATAATGACCATTAACCTTTTCTTTTTAACATTAACCATTTCAAAACGTTTTAAAAGCGCTGAAGAGTATGAACGAGAACAGCAAGTCGAGGAGTTCTATAATGAAGCGAGAGAACGCCAGCTGAAACACTTTTATATGAACTAAACCGGCCGCAAGAGACAAAATGGAGGAGAAGGAGGAGATGACGATGTTCAGAATTGAGCTGTTGATTCATTATACAATGGAGAAGGACCAGGTTTAGCTTGAAATCCGCTGTCACTGAGCAGCCGGCCTGCATACGATGATAAAGTAAGAAATTATAGGTAAGCAGGTGACGGCATGCAGGGCGATCAGAACAGACTTCCATCCATCGGGCACGGGTATGCGTCAATGCCCCACTCTTTTAAACACGGCTATGGCAACCCGTATCGCCGGCAAAGAATGGCGGCGATTTCCTGGCAAAGAAGATATATATCACCTTATTATTGGTACTAGGGCAGGCGGAAAACCTACGTTTTCCGTCTTTTTTTATGAAAACTAATGTAAATTTCAAATAAATCGAAACGTTTATAAAAAGAAATGCGTCTAGTTAGTACCTCATACTAATATGAGGTGATTATTATCTTTGAATACTAAAATGACAGGAAAAGAAAAGCGGGTGTTATACAATGTTGCAACATACATCTTCAGCATTAAAAAGAATGCGCGCGAAATACTTGGCAAAATCAGAACCAGCACAAAGAGTCATTCAGCAAATGATGATGGATATACAAGAACATGACCGCATTCTGGAAATTGGAACAGGAAACGGCAAGATGTTTAAAAAAATAATCGGACAGCTTGAAAAAGGCAGTTTAAAAAGTATAGAATCTTCGAAAAGAAAACTGCGGAAAACGGCACGCGCAAACCGTTCCGCTATAAAGGCCGGAACGGGAGAAATTCTGCCGGGGCGCCCTGAAAGCATCCCATTTAATGACCGCAGTTTTCACAAAGTTCTTTCTTTACATACTGTTGAAACGGTCAGTGATTACCAGCTTGCATTAAAAGAAGTGTACCGAGTGCTTCAAATCGACGGGCGATTGTACATTGTCCTTCAGCCATCCGGAATAAGTGAAAAGGACGTAATTCAGCTGCTGCGCGATCAATATTTCAGAGAGATTTCAGTTGTCAGCAGAGATTCATTCCATTTTATTACTGCCATTAAATAGAATCATTTCTCGGGAAATAAAAAGAGCTGCATAAGTCATTGCAGCTCTTCAGCTGTCGAGAAAATCTCGACAGCCTTTTTGAAATTTAATCACACAATATACTGGTCTGATCCCATAGGCAGGCACACAATATATTGTGTCTCGGAACGAAAGAAATTAAAAGAATGAGGGTTTCTTTGCCATACGTCTTCAAAACCCCCACTTTCTCTTTAATCTGAAGAGCTGCATAAGTCATTGCAGCTCTTTTTAATAAATTGGGCATATTTTCTTATTTTCGATTTTTTCAGATATATTTTATATTAAAAAAGGTTTTTTTCTTATACAATGATAATCAGATGACCTTATGTTATATATTTTTGAACAAACGGAATGAATATTCATTCCGTAATTGGAAAGGGAGGGCTGTCATGACATCTTCAAACAAAGTAGATCTCATTATGAAAGCATCGCTCACTCTGTTTACAGAAAGAGGCTTTGACGCGACGACGATTCCGATGATTGCCGCGCAGGCCGATGTCGGAACCGGAACGATTTACCGCTACTTCGACAGTAAAGAAACGCTTGTGAATGTGCTTTATCAGGAAAGCGTTCAGCGTTTTACTGAAAAATTCAAAACCGATTTTTCAAAAATATCTGTAAGAGAAGGGTTTCAGCAGCTTTTTTATTGTCTCGTTGATTTTACGAAGGAAAGTGAATATGCGTTATTTTTCCTTGAAACGAATAAAGATGCTTACTTTTTAAATGAAACGAGTCATAAGCTGCTTGATGAATTAACAAAGATGCTGGGTGAGTATTTTCAGCGCGGCAAGTCTGAAGGAGTGCTTCGCAATCTGCCGTCAAATGTGCTTATGGCGATCGTGCTCGGCGCTTATCTTAAACTCTATCAGCTCGTCCGAACGGGCAGCGTGGAGATAACAAAGCCATTTCTGAAAGAATTAGAGCTGTGCTGCTGGGACGCTATCAGGAATCATTAACTATTCGCCGAAGGGAAGGAAGATCAATATGAAACAATTGAACGCTATACCTCAGCCGAAAACGTACGGACCGCTTAAAAATCTCCCCCATATCGAAAAAGAGAAACTGGCACAATCTCTTTGGAAAATTGCCGAAGAATACGGACCGATTTTCCGCTTTGAATTTCCAAGCTCCGCTGCGGTGTTCGTTTCCGGCCATAGGCTGGCAGCTGAAGTATTCGATGAATCGAGATTTGACAAAAACCTCGGCAAAGGACTGCTGAAAGTCCGTGAATTTGCCGGCGACGGATTGTTTACAAGCTGGACAAACGAGAAGAACTGGCAGAAAGCGCATCGGATTTTATTGCCGAGCTTCAGCCAAAAAGCTATGAAAGGCTATCATTCTATGATGCTGGATATTGCGATGCAGCTCGTGCAAAAATGGAGCAGACTGAATCCGAAAGAAGAAATTGACGTTGCTGAAGACATGACGCGCCTGACGTTAGATACAATCGGGCTGTGCGGATTTCATTTTCGCTTTAACAGCTTTTACCGCGACACACAGCATCCTTTCATTATAAGCATGCTTCGCGGGCTGCAAGAGGCGATGCGCCAATCGCAAAGACACAGCCTGCAAGATAAGCTGATGGTCAAAACAAGACACCAATTTCAGCAAGATATCGAAGTGATGAATTCGCTTGTTGATAAGATCATAGCTGAGCGAAGGGAAAACCCGGATGAAGAAATCACAGACCTTTTGTCATTGATGCTTGATGCCAAAGACCCGGTAACAGGCGAAACGCTTGATGATGAGAATATCCGCTATCAAATCATCACATTTTTAATCGCGGGACATGAAACGACAAGCGGTCTGCTTTCCTTTGCGATATACTGCCTGCTGAAAAACAAAGATAAATTGGAAAAAGCCAGTCAGGAGGCTGAACAGGTATTAACGGGAGACCTCCCTGATTATAAGCAGATCCAGCAGTTAAAATATATCCGCATGGTATTAAACGAGACATTGCGGCTTTATCCGACGGCTCCGGCCTTTTCATTATATGCGAAGGAAGATACGGTTCTTGGCGGGAAATATCCGATTGAGAAAGGACAGCCTGTGACGATTCTAACACCGCAATTACACCGTGATAAAAGCGCGTGGGGAGAAGATGCAGAAATGTTCCGTCCGGAGCGTTTCAGTGATCCCGCTGCGATCCCGAATCACGCTTATAAGCCTTTCGGAAACGGACAGCGTGCATGCATCGGGATGCAGTTTGCCCTGCATGAAGCGACAATGGTGCTCGGCCTCGTCTTAAAGCACTTTGAGCTGATTGATCACAAACATTATGAGCTGTCCATTAAAGAGGCCTTAACCATTAAGCCCGGCGACTTTACCATTCGGGTGAAAAAGAAGGACGTCCCGCTTCAGCCTGTACAAGAGAAACAAGCCGAGACGAGCGATACCAAAGAGGAGCTGAAAGATATACCGACTCACGGAACTCCGCTTCTCGTGCTTTACGGATCAAATTTAGGCACTGCGGAAGGAATCGCGGAAGAACTCTTCGATATCGGTCGCAGCAAAGGTTTTGCAGCCGAAACGGCTCCGCTTGATGATTATATCGGAAAACTGCCTACTGAAGGGGCGGTTGTCATTGTAACGGCTTCATATAACGGAGCTCCGCCTGATAATGCAGCAGGATTTGTGAAGTGGATGGATACGCTAAAAGATCATGATTTGAATGGCGTTTCATATGCCGTTTTCGGCTGCGGAAACCGCAACTGGGCGAGCACATACCAGCGGATTCCCCGCCTTATAGACAAAACGCTTGAGTTAAAAGGGGCAAAACGTCTCACATCCATCGGTGAAGGAGACGGAGCGGACGATTTTGAGAGCAGTCAGGAAGCATGGGAGAATTTGTTTTGGCAAGACATCATCAAGGCTTTTGATTTGGAAGATGTCACTGATCAGCAAAATAGATCATCACTATCAATTGAGTTTGTGAATGAAGCGACTGAAACGCCGCTTGCCAAAACCTATGACGCCTTTGAAACGAAAGTCATAAAAAATAAAGAGCTTCATACAGGAAACAGCACGCGGTCTGTCCGGCATATTGAGCTGCTTCTTCCTGAAACGGAAGCTTATCAAGAAGGGGACCATCTCGGTGTGCTGCCGAAAAACAGTGATGAACTTATAAACCGCGTGATACGCCGTTTCGGTCTGGACCCGCATCAGCTCTTTAAAATCAGCGGGCGCCATGTTCCTCATCTGCCTATGGATCGTCCGGTCAATGCCTCAGAGCTGCTGGCGTCGCATGTGGAATTGCAGGAACCGGCGACAAGAGCACAGCTTCGTGAGCTTGCGGCATACACGGTTTGCCCGCCGCACCAGAAGGAATTGGAATATCTTCATTCTGATGATGCGGCCTATAGAGAAAACGTGCTGAAAAAACGAATGACGATGCTGGATCTTTTAGAAGATTATCCGGCTTGTGAAATGCCGTTTGAACGGTTTTTAGAACTTCTGCCGTCATTGAAGGCGCGCTATTATTCCATCTCCAGTTCGCCAAAGGCCGCCAATGAGAAGGTGAGTATAACGGTCGGCGTCGTGGCGGCTCCGTCTTGGAGCGGCCGGGGAGAATACCGCGGCGTCGCTTCAAATTATTTAGCCGGATTACAGGAGGGAGATCGTGCAGTCTGCTTCATCCGTTCTCCGCAATCCGGGTTCGCATTGCCGGAGAATACGGAGACTCCGCTTATTATGGTGGGAGCGGGCACGGGTATTGCGCCATTCAGAGGATTCATCCAAGCGCGCGCTGCCGAAAAAGCGGCGGGAAACAGCCTGGGCGAAGCTCATTTATACTTCGGCTGCCGGCACCCTGAAGAGGATGACCTTTATAAAGATGAATTTATTCAAGCTGAGCAATCGGGGCTTGTCACGGTGCACCGGGCATATTCACGCTTAGACCAGAATTGTAAGATATATGTACAGGATATTCTGCATCGGGAAGCTTCACAAATCATTGGGCTTCTTGATAAAGGAGGCCATCTCTATATATGCGGAGACGGAAGCAAAATGGCTCCGGCTGTAGAAAACGTATTGCTTCGGGCATATGGAAGCGTACATGACACCGATGCAAATACTTCGCTGAAGTGGCTTGAGAAACTGCAAGCGGAAGGAAGATACGCGAAAGATGTTTGGGCGGGTGTGTAAAAGGTGAAAGACATCACACCTGACTAATGTAATACAACGAAGAAAGCCGGCACGATATTTGAAATCTACTGAATCAAAAGGAATAGTTATAGGGAGTATCGTGCCGGCCTTATCCTTACTATCGGACAAAAGACACAAAAACTTTAATGTTTTTGTTTATTTAAATGAAAACAGTCCCGTTTGTTTTTTTGAAACTCTGCCAAAAATAAAATCGGAAAAGAGAGCAAAAGCATAACAGAAATAAATGCAATAATGCCGATCCACTGAAAATGCGCCCAAAAGAATCCGCCAAATGATCCCGCAACGCTAGAACCAATATAATAGAATAGCAGATATAAAGAAGAGGCTTGCGAGCGATGATCACCGGCAGCGCGGGCGACCCACGAGCTTGCAATCGAATGCGATCCGAAGAAACCGAATGTAAAGACGGCAATCCCTGCGATTTTAAGCGCCAGCTGCGGTAAAAGAGTAATGACTGCGCCGGCCAGCATAACGAAGATGGCAATCTTAATCATCTTTGAACTGCCGTACAGATCCGCTTTTTTTCCCATATAAACAGAACTGAAAGTCCCTGCGAGATAGACAACGAAAATAAACCCGATCAAAGTTTGTGACAAATGATAAGGGGCCGCCATTAATTGAAAACCGATATAATTATATAAGGTTACAAAGCTCCCCATTAATATAAACCCTAACGAAATTAATAAAAGCAGCCGTTTGTGATGAAAGACCGCCCCGTATTCCTTGAGGGCCGTTTTCAAGCTCATGCCCCGTTTTTCAGAATGGCGCGGATCGGGAAGAAAGCGCCAAAATAAAAAGCTTAACGCGATAGACAGAATACCGATGATGCCAAGCGCCTGCCGCCAGCCGAATAAATCTGTCAGAAGCCCCGTTAAAAGCCTGCCGCTCATTCCTCCAATGCTTGTGCCGCTGATATACAGGCCCATCATTTTCCCAAGGCCTTTCGGATCGAATTCCTCGCCTACATATGTCATGGCGACAGCCGGAACGCCTGCCAAAAAAATGCCGAGCAGTCCTCTCATTGCCAAAAGCGCCGGAAAAGCCGGACTGAAGGCTGTTAACAGACCGAGAATAGACGTGGCAGATAATGAAAGCACCATTAATTTTTTTCTCCCAAACTTGTCGGATAAGGAAGCCGCGGCTACTAACGAAAATGCCAATACTGCAGTAGAGATGGATAAAGTTAAGCTGGCAGCCGCCGCAGAAATATGAAATTCTTCAGAAAACAAAGGCAAAAGCGGCTGTGTCGTATAAAGTGTGGCAAATGTCACAAAACCGCTGATAAACAGGGCCAGGCTGGCTTGTCGGTAAGACTTTGTATGAGGCTGAATAAACGTCATGAATGTCCCTCTTTTCTTACTGATGTCTTATATGTATCGTACGCTTTTCATTTCGATGTGTCTAATTTATAATTACTATTATATTAATGCATTTTGGTTATAACGGAAGGGGAGGGAAAGATGGAACCGCATCGGCTTGATAACTTTATTGCGGTTGCGAAACATCGGCATTTTACTAATGCGGCCAAAGAAAGAATGATCTCTCAGCCGGCGTTAAGCAGGTCCATTATCAATTCTCATCAAAGCAAAACAAGCCCGCCGCGCCTTAAATGACGGGATTGAACAAGTCAAAAAGAATATAGTCTGGAGTATGGTGAAATAGCAGTATCATTTCTCCATACGCTTGGTTTGCACTTAATGCCGCAGCTGATTGCCGAGTTTAAAAATCAGTATCCGAATGTGACCTTCAGGCTCTATCAAGGAGCAAATGAAACGCTTCGCAAAATGATGAAAACGGGAGATGCCGATATCCGCCTCAGCCCGCCGCCTTTGCCTAATGAACTTTTGCAATGGACGGTGGAGAAAGAGCCGCTTTACGCGGTGCTTCCGAAGACGCACCCTCTTGCAGCGGAGAAGGGCATTAAAATGAAGGGAAATCAGCATGCGGAGTTTGGTCGGATACGGAAGTATATGGGTGATCTGATGTGCGGGATTTGAATATTCACCCGCATCTCGCATTTGAAGGAGAGGAAGCGGCAACCATATTAGGGCTGACAGCCGCCTGTTTAGGTGCGGCAGTATTGCCGAAAACAACGGAGCATCAGTATTTTCCGGTCGCAGATTATACGTGCGAACGGACCATTGCATTGGCCCAGTTAAAAAACTACGAGCGCTCACCGGCCGCTGAGCGTTTTAAACAGTTTGCGGTTGAGTATTATAACGGCCGCACTGATGCGTAAGTCATTTCTTCAAAATGGATGTTACGATATGTTTTGAGTCCCACTGTCCTTTCGAAAAAACAGTAATGGGGTACTTGCGGGGAAATAGCAGCTGCTGAATGTCGTCGGCCGTCATACCTTTCTGATGCAATTGACGGACTTGATCAGTAACCTCATACAGATAATGAAGCTTTTGCCGAAGTTTATCCTTTCCGTTTTCAATATATCCGGCATGACAGCAAAACATTTCGTCAAAGTCAAAGGTGAGGATGTTTTCAATTGACTCAATAATTTGCGGAATCGACTCACTTTCCAACACAACCTTTGTTTTTGTGCTTACGTACAAATCACCTGAAAAAAGCTGTCCGGTTGAATGATTTAAGAAAGCTGTATGATCCCTTGAGTGGCCGGGGGTGAATATCGTCTCCCAACAATAACGGTTTGATGTAAATTTTTCCGGAAATGGCTGCGCTTTAAAAGGCGGTCTTGTTCCCCAGAAGAGCTTTCTGTATAAGGGATACTTACCTGATGCTGCTGCTTCAGGGACAGACAATTGGTTCAAGTAAATCGGTAAATTCCGCTCCTTTTGAAGCCAGGCCGCGCCCCCTGTATGATCCTCATGTATGTGTGTGCAATAAAGAGCATCAAACGATTGAGTATGAAAAAAATCCTGAAACTGAGGCGCTAATGATCGGGCGCCTGAATCAATAAGAATTCCGTCCGTCACATAACAATACACATTTAGTTTTACCGACAGAAACTGTATCGAACCGTTAGCAAAATGTACGTCTTTCACTTTACCTGCGTGCAAGTTTTTCCGGAACAGCAATTCGATCCCTCCCTTATGAATGATTAATCATTCAATTTCATTTGTAACATTTTTCTTTGTGAAAATCCAGTGAATGATATGAAATTGCATGCTTCGGAAATAAGCAGACAGCATCGCGAAAAGGGAAAGATAGGACAGCAAAATGCCGTCCAAATATTAAATAAAAGTACTAAGCCTATTTAGAACGCTCACAGAGCTTATAAATTCCGATCTAACAAAATGCCCAGCTGTTCTGCTACGACATGAGGCGGATCTGGTATACCCTTCGTAAAATAGGATTCCACTAATCCTACGATCGCTGACCCAAAGAATGTGAGAATAACATCCTTACTTAATCCTTGATTTTTTCCTTCAGTTATATTCACCTCACCTTTCAATTCTTCGATGACAAGTTCCAAGAACTTACTGCGAAACGCGGAGGCTCCTTTACTTGTCAACATCGTCGAAAAGAATAAATAATTGCTTTCAAAGTATTTAAACCAAATCACATTCCCTTCTTTAAAATCCAATTCGGCTGCAGAGGCGCAGAGTTTTCTCAGTTCGTTCATATGTTCGTCAATGAGCTTATCCAGAAGATCGTACTTATCCAAGTAAAAGTGTTTTGGCCGACAGGTCCGGATGTCAATGCAAAAGGCTTGTCCAGGCGCCGCATGTTGCAAGGTGCTGAAGACAGTCTGCGGCGTTTAAAAACGGATTACATTGATTTTTACTTTGTGCATGATTTTGATGAACGTACACCAATTGAGGAAACACTGCGTGCACTGGATGACCTGCAGCGGCAAGGGAAGATTCTCTATCCCGCCGTCAGTAACTGGGCGGCTTGGCAGATTGCCAAGGCATTAGGGATTTCTGCAAAAGAACAGCTTGCCCGTTTTGAACTCATTCAGCCAATGTATAACCTGGTTAAACGTCAAGCTGAGGCCGAAATTCTGCCGCTTGCTGCTTCTGAACAAATGGGAGTCATCTCATACAGTCCTCTGGGGGCTGAACTTCTCACCGGGAAATATGGGGTCAATAAACGGCCGGATCAAGGACGATTGGTTGAAGAAGCTAGATATACAGACCGATATGGAGATGAAATGAATTTTACTGTGGCTGACCGATTCAGCGCCTATAGTACGGAACAAGGAATAGACCCTTCGACGCTTGCCGTTGCGTGGGTGATGTCCAATCCTGCCGTCACAGCACCGATTATCGGGGCAAGAAATGCGGAGCAGCTGGAGTCTTCGCTTGCTGCTGCAGATGTAAACATGACTCCGGAATGGCGCGATGAAATATCTTCACTTTCTGTCACTCCCGCACCTGCAACGGACCGGGGTGAAACCCTGCTCTCGAAATGGACATGAGGGCAAAGCGGCAGCTTTATGAAACCGATGAAGAACAGAGGAATTCGCCCGTGCCGCAACGTTCCCCAAATCCCTCAGCTTTTGTGATGTCACTGGGAATAAAACCCGGCGCCCGCATTCAGATCAGAGCTGAAGGAACTGATGAATATGAAGCTTTACAAGGAATAGAAGAGTTCTTAAAAAGAAACGAGTTAACAAAGTAAAGCATGAATGCTTTCTGTATGAAGCAGCCCCCTTCTTTGAGAAGGGGGTTTTTTCAACTGATTATGCAGGTAAGTAGAAGAAGTGATGGCACTGATGTTACTATTTATATATTAGCTGGAAGGAATCGATTGATAGCGGGGGAAGAGCATGGCGAAAAAAACGGTTAAAACAAATGCTGTCCGTATCATTGAACAGCAAAACATCTCCTATGAGTTATTAGGTTACAAAACAGAAAGCGGGCAGCCGGCAGACGGCATTTCTGTTTCGGAAAAAATCGGTTATTCTGCCGAGTGTGTATATAAAACATTGGTTGCAACGGCAGGAGCAGATCGTTATTACGTCTTTGTTGTACCCGTTGCCGAGGAATTAGATCTAAAAAAGGCCGCTAAGGCAATAGGTGAGAAGAAAATAGAAATGATTGCAATGAAGGACCTTCTGGGGGTAACTGGCTATGTAAGAGGCGGCTGCTCACCGATCGGTATGAAGAAATGGTTCCCGACTTATATGGATGCATCCGCCGAAACCCTGGATTTCATCATTGTCAGTGCAGGAAAAATCGGAATGCAGCTGAAATTAGCGCCGAAAGATTTAGCCAAAGTATGCTGTGCGAAATTTATTGAAGTTGTTTAATACTAATTAAATTGCTTGTTACATGAACGCAAACCGAATCTTCAATTATAAACAGCTTTTCAGAACACAGCATAATAATAAAAGGCACTCAAGGAGAAACAGAGTGAAAAAAAGATACGAAAACTTGAATGGCGCAGTGAATGAACATGGATTCAGGGACATGATGAAATGGATGAAAGAAAGAAGAGGGAAAATCCAAGACTTAAGCGAGAACATTCCAATAGCGGGTTTTAGGGACGTCAAAAATGTTGCAAATAATCGAACGAAAACGTCAATCACATGGATCGGCCATTCTACGTTTCTCATCCAAATGCACGGGCTGAACATGATCACCGATCCTGTATGGGCGAGCCGAATGGGGTTGCAAAAACGGCTGACAAAGCCGGGGTATGAATTAAGCGAAATGCCGGAAATTGATGTCGTACTGATCTCCCACGGACATTATGATCATCTCGATTTTCCAAGTATTAAAAGATTGAAAGGAAACCCGGCTTACTATGTGCCTATGGGACTGAAACAGCTGTTTATAAAAAAAGGGTACAAGAAGGTCTATGAGGTGAATTGGTGGGATCGTGTTGAGGTGCAAAGAGTGAATGTTTCTTTTGTTCCCGCCCAGCATTGGACACGAAGAACACTTTGGGATACCAATACCTCTCATTGGGGAGGATGGATCATAGAAAACGAAAACGGCGAATCCATTTATTTTGCAGGTGATACAGGATATTTTGACGGCTTTAAAAAAATCGGCGAAAGGTTCAATATTAAGGCGGCACTAATGCCGATTGGCGCATACGAACCAGAATGGTTTATGAAAGTGTCACATATCAATCCGGAAGATGCCATTAAAGCATTTTTGGAGCTGCAAACTGACAGCTTTATTCCGATGCATTACGGAGCATTTCGGCTTGCTGATGATACAGGCCCCGAAGCGTTAAGAAGATTGCTTAAAGAATGGGAGCGGCTGGAATTGAATCAAAAAAAACTGAAAACGTTAGCTCTTGGAGAAACATGTTGGCTTCATTAGCAAGTTTTTTTGTAAACACCAACCGTTTCAAACGATTGGTGTTTTATCTTTGAAATTAGAGATAGGCTCTCCTAGTCTAAATAGTACAGGTGGTAAAAAGTGAAATTAGAAACAGCAAACCTTTTAAAAGCATTATCAGAGTATCAGTTTTATCATTGGGAAGATCATGAGGAGAATCAGCATCATCTAATGATTGGCCTCCCTGAAGATATGATTAATATAAGGAACTTTTATGATTCATTTGGCTTTGAATGCATAGATAATGAATATTCCGATGTTAAAATATCGAAAAAACAATGGACAGATATTGAAAATTTATTTTTTCAGTGGGTTTCTCCTTATTTATCAACATTCAACCAAACAATTGTCACTCCATTTTTGAGTAATGATTGGGAAGGAGAATTTGATTTAGAGGATATCGATGAAGATGAGCTTGCTGCTGCATATAAAAAGTACAAGGAGTTTTTAATATCTAAAGATTTGTATGATAAAACGCCAACTTTGATTGAGACTAGCAGAGGTTATAAAATTAATAATGCAGATGATTTTTCAACATTAGGTAAGATGGCTGCAAGAAATAATAAATATTTATTTTTTGCAGATGAAGAAAAAGTCTTTATGTTTACAGACTCACTGACATTTAATATTTATTTTAAAAATCAAGAAGTCTTAGAGAAAGAAAAGGAAAAGATTGTACAGTTATTAAGCCCTCAATTCTTAATATGATCACAGTCCAAGACGGAAAGCCTGCGGATACTGAACTTACAGCATTAATGCTGTTTGTTTGGTGTCCGCTTTTTGCATGAGCTGCCGGGCTGGTCTTTCATTTGGGGAATGAAGGATAAAAAGGTTTCATTATAAAAAATGTTTTTTTCCGGGAGCTTCGGTAAAAAACAAAACTTTTGGCTCTTTTGTTTTATTTTATAATGTAAACGGTTTCGTATGTAATAATCATTATTGTTCAAATGGATACTAACAGAAGGATAGAAAAACAGATGAAATACATGAATTCAAGACAAAAAGAGATTTTGTATCTGTTGTTATCTGAACCTGATGACTATTTAGTTGTGCAAGATTTCGCAGACAGGATCCGGTGTTCTGAAAAAACGATCAGAAATGATTTGAAAACGATCGAGGATTACCTAACTGAACATTCTCAAGCTCAGTTTATTCGTAAACCTGGATTAGGCGTCTATTTAAATATAGCAGAACAGGAAAGGGCCCGGTTAAGCCAACAATTATATAATGAACATTTGACTTCCGGGCAGCGGGCCGATGAAGAAAGAATGCCTCAAATTGCTTATGACTTATTAATGAATCCAAAGCATGTTTCCGCAAAAGAAATTGCCGCTCAGCATTTTGTTAACAGATCTTCTATTAAAAAGGATTTATGTGCGGTTGAAGAGTGGCTGAAGCGATTTGACCTTACACTGGTTTCCAAGCAGCGGCTTGGATTAAAGATTGAAGGGAACGAAAAAAATAAAAGAAAAGCATTATCAAGAATATCTGATTTGGCTGATAATACGGAGTTTACAAGCCGATTTATTAAAAGTAAGTTCTTAAGTCATGAAGCAGACTTTGTGAAGAAAGAAATCAAATCATTACAAAAAAAGCATTCGATCTATTTCACCGATGAAACGTTTGAGAGTTTACTGCTGCATACATTGTTAACGATCCGCCGAATCAAAATGAAGCAGCCAATCTCAATTCCCCCAAGACAGCTGGCCGCAGTAAAAAAGAAGAAAGAATATCAATGGACACTAGCTTGTTTAAAACGGCTGGAGCCGGTGTTTGCAATCCGCTTTCCTGAAGAAGAAGCCGTATATTTAACTTTACATATATTGGGCGGGAAAGTTCGCTATCCGCTACAAAAAGAAGAGAAAAATGATCTTGAAAATTCTGAGCTTCCCAAAGTTGTAAGGCATTTAATCAATCGTGTTTCAGAGCTGAAAATGCTGGATTTCCATAAAGATCAGGATCTGATCAACGGATTGAACATTCATCTCAATACGGTATTAAAACGGCTGAGCTACGATCTTTCTGTATCAAACCCCATGCTCAATGACATCAAGAAAATGTACCCTTATTTGTTTCATCTTATCATTGACGTTTTAGAAGACATAAATCAAACGTTTGATCTTCATATTCCTGAAGAAGAGGCCGCATATTTGACACTGCATTTTCAGGCAGCGATCGAACGGCTGCATCGCAACAGTGAGAAACATAAAAAGGCGATTGTCGTCTGTCACATGGGCATCGGAATGTCACAATTGCTGCGAACCAAAATTGAAAGAAAATTTCATCAAATTACTGTTTTGGCCTGTATCGCAAAAACCGATTTAGCGTTCTTTACAAAAAGGCATGAGGATATAGATTTTGTTGTTTCAACGACAGATCTGGAAAATATAACAATTCCTCATATTGTGGTATCACCGCTTTTGGAGCCTTCTGATGAGAAGAGATTGAGTGTATTTATGCATCAGCTTGATGAATCGCATCGCCAAAAGCAAAAAACATTTAAGATGTTGAACGATACGACTCCTTTTTTGGTTTTTTTGCAGCAAGAGACAGAGCACCGCTACAAGTTAATTGAACAAATGTCGTCAGCTTTGTATGAGAAAGGCTATGTTGAAAAGGAATATGGCGTTCATGCGGTAATGAGAGAAAAAATGTCGGCGACAAATATTGGGGCAGGGATTGCCATTCCTCATGCAAACTCTAAGTATATTAAACAATCAGCAATTGCAATCGCCACATTAAAAGAGCCGCTTGATTGGGGCGCTGAAAAAGTGTCGCTCGTTTTTATGCTGGCTGTCAAACACGAGGACCAAAACATGACAAGGCAATTGTTTAGTGAGCTTTCATACCTCAGCGAGCAGCCGGCCTTCATTCAAAAACTGACGAAAGAATCAAATGTCATGACATTCTTATCTTATTTGAATTATTAAAAGCAGGGATTGATTCCTTGCTTTTTTTTGTTTATAGGGAAAAATGCCTTTATTTCCGGAACTTCTGGTAAAAAAAGCGATTATAATGGCGTGATTTCGGTATACAGTTGAGACAAGATTTTGTTATTCAGACTGCAGAGGAGGATTTGTATATGAAACTGTTAGCGATTACATCCTGCCCGAACGGAATTGCCCATACGTATATGGCAGCCGAAAATCTGCAAAAAGCTGCCGACAGATTAGGCGTTGATATCAAAGTTGAGACCCAGGGCGGAATCGGGGTGGAAAATAAGCTGACCGAAGAGGAGATTCGGGAAGCAGACGCAATCATTATTGCTGCGGACCGCTCGGTAAACAAAGACCGATTTATAGGCAAAAAGCTGTTGGCCGTCGGAGTTCAGGACGGCATCCGCAAACCGGAAGATTTGATTCAAAAAGCACTTAGCGGAGATATACCGGTCTATCGGTCAGCTTCAAAATCTGAATCTAACAATCAACAGGAGAAAAAACAAAATCCGATTTACCGTCATTTAATGAACGGCGTTTCTTTTATGGTTCCTTTCATTGTCGTCGGCGGATTATTGATAGCGGTTGCATTGACGCTTGGAGGCGAAAAAACACCTAAAGGCTTAGTCATTCCGGATGAGTCTTTTTGGAAAACGATTGAGCAGATCGGGAGCGCTTCCTTTTCATTCATGATCCCCATTTTAGCCGGATATATCGCGTATAGCATCGCCGATAAGCCGGGACTAGTCCCAGGGATGATCGGCGGGTATATTGCAGCAACTGGAAGTTTTTACGGCAGCGCAAGCGGCGCCGGTTTCCTTGGAGGAATGATTGCCGGATTTTTAGCGGGATACGCGGCACTTGGGATAAAAAAATTAAAAGTTCCAAAAGCGATCCAGCCGATTATGCCGATTATTATTATTCCGGTGTTTGCTTCACTGATTGTAGGTTTAGCATTTGTATTTTTGATTGGCGCACCTGTAGCTCAAATTTTCGCATCTTTAACGGTTTGGCTGGCCGGGATGAAAGGTTCGAGTTCAATCCTTCTGGCATTGATTTTAGGAGCGATGATCTCATTTGATATGGGCGGTCCCGTAAATAAGGTGGCATTTCTGTTTGGATCGGCAATGATTGGAGAAGGAAATTATGAAATTATGGGGCCAATTGCCGTCTCCATTTGTATACCGCCGATTGGCCTCGGAATTGCGACGTTTTTCGGAAAAAGAAAATTCGCTGCGTCAGAAAGAGAAATGGGAAAAGCTTCATTTACAATGGGGCTCTTCGGTATCACTGAAGGAGCCATTCCATTTGCGGCACAAGATCCTCTTCGTGTCATTCCCAGTATTATGGCGGGTTCTATGACTGGTTCGGTGATCGCCATGATTGGCCATGTGGGAGACAGAGTGGCACACGGCGGTCCTATAGTTGCAGTACTTGGAGCGGTTGACCATGTATTGATGTTTTTTATTGCCGTGATTGCAGGATCTCTTGTCACCGCACTGTTAGTCAATGTACTGAAAAAAGATATGACGGATGCGTCCCCCGTGATCAGCGAAGCTGCACCGCCTGCCGGCCCAAGTGAAGCGGCAGCAGCAAAAGAAACCAAGCAGCCGATTCAAGCTGAAAGCCAAAAAGCCGAGATGATGGAAATCAAAAAACTGGCTGACATTATCAGTACAGAGCTGATTGAACCACATTTATCCGGGGAAACCAGGGATGACATTATTGATGAAATGATTCAAAAATTGTCCCGCGGAGGGGTGCTGCTTTCAGAAAAAGGATTTAAACAAGCGATCTTGGATCGTGAACAGCAGGGATCGACGGCGATTGGTATGAATATCGCAATTCCGCACGGGAAGTCTGAAGCTGTCATGAAGCCGAGTGTTGCGTTTGGAATAAAACGTTCAGGCGTTGACTGGAACAGCCTGGATGGATCAGAAGCAAAATTAATTTTTATGATCGCCGTACCGAAAGAGAGCGGAGGAAATCAGCACCTGAAGATATTGCAGATGTTATCTCGCAAACTAATGGATGACAGCTATAGGAAAAGGCTGCTCTCCGTCCGAACAAAAGAAGAGGCATACGAGCTGCTGGATGAAATCATATAAAGCGGGGGAATTATCATGACGGCTGAACCGTTATTTTTCAAGCCTGTTTTCAAAGAGAGAATTTGGGGAGGCACTGCCTTATCTGCTTTTGACTATAAAATTCCGTCAGAACGAACAGGGGAGTGCTGGGCATTTGCCGCTCATAAAAATGGACAAAGCGTTGTTCAAAACGGAGTGTATCAAGGCGTTACGCTCGGTGAATTATGGGAACATCACAGACATTTATTCGGACATCTTGAAGGGGACCGTTTCCCTCTTCTCACAAAAATTTTAGATGCAGATCAAGACTTATCCGTTCAGGTGCATCCGAATGATGAGTTTGCCAAAAAACGTGAAAACGGGGAGCTTGGAAAAACCGAATGCTGGTACATCATTGATTGCCAAAAAGATGCAGAGATCATTTACGGTCACAATGCAAAAACAAAAGAAGAACTGATAACGATGATTGAGCTTGGAGAATGGGACGAGCTCCTGCGCCGTGTAAAAGTAAAGCCGGGAGATTTCATTTATGTTCCAAGCGGTACCGTTCATGCGATTGGGAAAGGTATTCTCGTTTTAGAGACGCAGCAAAATTCAGATACAACTTATAGATTATATGATTACGAGCGGAAAGATGCAGAAGGCAAGATGCGCGAGCTTCATTTGGAAAAGAGTATAGAAGTGATAAATGTTCCATCTAACCAAGAACAGCAAACTGTTCATTCTTGTCAGTGTGATTGAAGGGGAAGGCAGGATTTTCACCGGCGAGCATGAAAATCACTTTAAAAAAGGAGATCATATGCTGCTGCCGTACGGGATTGAAGAATTCAAACTTTCGGGCCATGCAAAGTGTATAGTATCTAATCTGTAATATGATGTAATATAAACTCATTCCTTCTCGAATCTAATAGAATGAATTAAAACCCTTCTCAAATCGGAGCGGGGTTTTTTAAATAAAACGGAACGTGGCCAATTGTTATGAACCAGCATAGAAAGAATGCGCGGAGACATTGTTTTAACACGTGGTCGGGGTTTCAGGGACGTTAAAGCTGTTGCAGCCAACCGAACGAAGAAGGTAATCAAATGGATCGGCATTCTGCGTTCTTCATCCAAATGAGCGGGTTGAACGTTATCACGGATCCTGTATGGGCGAGCCGAATGGGAGGATTCAAAAACGACTGGAAAATCCGGGGTATGAATTAATCGAAATGACGAAATTGATGTCGTACTCATATCGCACAGATTATGGACCTCTCGATTTTTATGAAACGCGTTAGCCTTAAAATAAGGAAAATCAGTGTCGGATTCACTAATATACAATTGAAACGCAAAAAAGCAAGCTAACCATAGCCTGCTTTTCTCTATGATAACTCCACTGATCATTTCCCTTCATTTCCCTTTCGATTTCTTCCGCTTCTCCTTCTCCGCCCGATAAAACTCATGAAACATTTTCATCAGCGCCCGCTTCTCAATCCGGGACACATAACTCCTCGAAATCCCAAGCTCCTTCGCAATTTCTCTCTGTGTTTTCTCTTTTTTTAAATCCAAACCGAAACGGCCGACGATGACTTCTTTTTCTCGGTCGTCTAAAATGTCGATATATTTTTTGACCTTTTCAAGCTCCATGTTGAGCTGAATGGTGTCGATTACATCTTCACTTTCTGACTTGAGGACATCGATCAGGCTTATTTCATTCCCTTCTTTATCCTGGCCGATGGGATCATGAAGGGAGACGTCTTTTTTCGTTTTTTTCAAGGCGCGCAGATGCATTAAAATCTCAATTCTTATTACTAAAGGGGAGTGCATAGCCGAAACAACATGATATCAGCGTATGATTGAGCGCAAGGGGATATTCTGGCCCTATATGCAACAAACCAATTAAAATAAGCAGACGTGCTGCGGCCTGCTTATTTTAGTGCACAATTATTCACGCCGGAACAGCTTCTATAATAAGTCTGGCTTTGTTGAGGTACATATTTAAGCGGATATAGGCAAATGATTCAGGGACTTTGAATATGTCAGCAATGACTTTTGCCGCGTGGTATTGATTATGGGGAATATCTATTTGCCGGAGCATGAATGTAGGAATGCAGAAATGATACGCAAAATAATTCGCCTGACACTCTAAATACTCTTTCCAATAAATCGGCATGATTTTATTGTTGCATTCATGTCTGAACTCGTGGCAGACCTCATGAGAAAAATCAAACCATTGTTCTTTTCTGGATTTTCGAGAATCTAAAGAAATGGTGAACATTCCATTAAAGCGCAGCGCAAAACTGGTTACCGGATTGTAAACAATTAAAATATCCAGCGCATGAGCGATATGATCAAAATTAATGTCAATTGGATGGAGAATGTTTATTTCTCTATATAGCCTTTCAATCCAATCTTCCAGATGACTTTTTGTGTATACCAAGATGAACGCCCCCTTAAATATTTGGAAATTAAAATTTATACAATCTTCCTATGGTAAATGTGTCCAATTACCTATTGAAAATTATGGATCAAACATATGTTCTGTTTTAAGTGAAAAATATGTTTTATTTTATTTGTTCTCTCAGGCTCAGGCAGAGATTCAGCGGCTTTCTGAAGAGAATCGCAGGTTTAGAAAAGCCTTTTATCAGTTTGCAAATATGAAAACAGTTAGAACGGCGCCTGAGTTAGTGATACAAAGGTATTCCCGATATGCGAAGGAGCTTCTTGAAGGCAAAGAATTGGAGGGCGATGCAGAATGATGCCATTACAGGTAGAACTGCAACGGAACGTGAAGGCCACAAAGGACGAAGCAATGACCGTCGAGCAGGCGGCCGAGCTTTTAAAGGTTCCCCAGGAATACATCCCGATCCTGGTCGCTCGGTCTGACGATCTAAAAATGATCGGCGACGATACCATTATCGCTAAACGGGATAAAACAAATATCTGGCTGGTCGGGGGATGCGTGGCGCTCTTCTTCTTCGCTATCTCTGTCCTGCCGAATTTGATCGGGGGTTAAGGTATGGCGCGCTCACCATTCGGCGGCAAAGGACGTTACGCCGATCACATAATAAATAAAATGCCCGCACATAAGGTGTACGTCGAGCCTTTTGGCGGCGCGGCTCATGTCATAGCAAACAAGCCGCAAATAGGCCATGAAGTGTATAACGACATTGACGGCCATGTAGTAAATTTCTTGATGCAAGTCAGAAAGGATCCGAAGGCCATGCAGCAGGCTTGCGAATCCATTCCGTACAGCCGTGCGCTCTATGAGAAATGGAAAACCGAGGATTACCCGCAAGATGATTTTGACCGGGCTGTCAGGTGGTTTTATATGAATCGCTCCGGTATTAGTAAGGGGAACGCGGAGGAAGTACCGCAGACAGGCTGGAGGCATAGCACACAAAGTGGGCAGAACCCTGCTGGCGGATACATAAGCGCCTGTGCTGCCTTTCAGTCCTTCGCCAACCGGATGAAGGGCGTCATGATCGAATGTAAGGATTATCGTAACATCATTGATAAATACGATAGCCCAGATACTTTGTTTTATGTGGATCCGCCATATGTTGGCCGTGAGCGGTTTTATGCTGGCGGCTTTACCGAAGAGGATCACCGGGAACTGGCCCGGCTGCTTAATCAGGTCAAAGGGAAAGTGGTTCTTTCTTATTACGATGATCCTTTGATACTCGAGATCTACCCGAACTGGGAGTCAGAAACCTTTTCCGCATACAAACAGGTTGTCGGCGGATCCGGAAAAAGCCGCGGTGCTGAAGAATTATTGCTGTTCAACTATAAAATCACTCAGCTCAGCTTATTTGATCCGGAGGCCCGACCATGATCGAATACCATTGCCCGGACTGCAATTACACCAAACTTGATTTAGAAATCCGCGCAGATGCCTGTTGCCCGCATTGTGGCCGCGGCATGAACGGTAAAGTGGGAAATTAGAAGAGCATATTAGAATGCTCTTCTATTCGAAAATTAATAGACAAATACGTGTAGCTGACCGTATACTGATCCGTTTTTGAATATAGTTAAATATGCATTGCCAGTTTTATAGCCACGGACAAGTCCATTGGTATCTACTGTGAAAACAGCGCTATTATCTGAATGATAAGCGAATCCTGATCCTAAATATTTTGCATCTAATTGTTTAGAACCCCCAGCTCTTACTTCAAAAGTATCGTAATAGGATTTAATTGGACCAGGAGATATAGTTGTTTGCGTTTCGTTTTTTGGAGGAGTTATCTCCTTAGCGGAAGCCATACCACTAATGGATAAAGCTAATACAGGAATCGATAGTGCAGTAACAGCAGTCTTTTTGAAATTCATTTTAAACACTCCTTTGGTTTTTTATGGAACACAATAAGATTTCGAGCAATATAAAGATTATCCTTGTAAATAAATGTTAATTATTTGTGAACAAAGAGGTACTTGTTATATGAAGAAAGGAGAACAAGAAATGAAAAAACTATTCAAATCAATCATTCTATCAGCAGTATTAATTATAGGAGCGGTGGCCGTTGCGCCATCTGCTTCCGCCGCATGGTCGGGACACCAGACTAGTAAAAAGGTGCGGGTATACACAGGTGCAACAACCTACTCCTCTCGAGCAACCTCTGTCGATTGGAAAGCAGAAAAAACAACGGCCGGCCGTGTTTATTACTCAGCAATGCTTGTCAGATCGGATAATTACAGCAATTCGGGCGCGCAGCGGGGCAATTTCACAACAGCAACCCCATTGAAAAGGTTCAGCCTTTCAGGGGTGAAGCCGGGCACATACAGGATAATCGTCAATATATACTCGGATTCAAACGAACGGAATTATATCGGCTCGGCCAGTTCAGCGAAAATATATATTAAATAGGGGGATTCGATGGCTCTGAGAATAGTTTTTCTGCTGATGGGGATAGGATTCTGGTTTTATTTCCAGTACGAATATAGGCCGGACATGAAGGCGAACATCACATTAATAGGCGCAATCATAGCATTAACGGCTGCGGCGTTTTTTCAAGATATTGATAAGTATACAGAGAAAAAGCGTTGAATATTGCAATGTAAACCAAGGTCAATCAAAGTAAAAAGCAGGCCATCAGGCCTGCTAATTAAAAGTGATATTTTTTTGTGTATGAATCAGGGAATTTAGCTCCCACTGATTGTCCACCAATGCTTACGCCCAATAAAAATGATCCTTTTATGTGAATCTTAACTCCTCTATTTTTATCATAAAAAGAGTAGTTTGACATTGATTGATGCCAAGAAGATGGGAAGCTTGAAGAGTCAGACTTGATAGATGTCACTTTTTTGAATTTTTTTGATTTTCCTGACCCTGTGTATGTATATTTGAAGTCGATCCACATACTATATGGCAACCAAACTGAATATGCCTATCTTAAACTTTCTGAATTATTCCAACGTATTCTTTTTGTTCCTGTCTTAGTAAAAGATGCAGCTAAGAATGTAATGCTAGCTGGAGTTGTGCTATCATTGTATTCTTGAACGTTTTGCTTCTTATTTTTAGAAGCTTTTTCATAATCAGCAACAGCTTTCTTAAATTCTTCTACATTATCGAATTTGATAGTAGGTGTACCTTTTGGTAAGTTATAAACTAGCTCCACACTATCTGTTTGCTTATCAAACTTTTGAAGTTCTTGTTTGATTGTTTTTTGATCTTTTTGGACTGCTGTTGTAGCTTTAGTATTAAATGGAGTAAATATTAAAGCTGTACAGAGTGCGACTAAAACTGCGACTTTTTTCATGTTGAAGACTCCTTTGTATAATAATGTAACGTATGATATAATAACATGTAAAATTATGGTAGTCTATATATTTTTGAAAAAAAGGAGAAATTATGAAGTTGTCAAGAAAGAAAGTATATTCTCTTTTAAGTATTATCACAGTTATTATCTTGTCTCTTATCCCTGGATTAGGTCTATTTGCTAGTATTGAATTTTCTAAGCCTCATTATTTATTTGGATATCCAGCTAAATGGTTTGGTTATTCTGGAGATTTTCTTTTTAGTTTTCAAGTATTTAATTTGTTGTTCAATTTTGCTCTTTTCTATTTTGTTTTTGCCATATTAGATAAACTACGTAAAGTTCTATGGAAAAACCTATTACACATTAAAAATAGACTCTCAAACAGATAAAAATAAAATACCTGTCCTAGACGGAAAGCCTGCGGACACTGAACTTACAGCATTAGCGCTGTTTGTTCGGTGTCCGTTTTTTTGTTATCAGGAGGGATGACATGAAGCGGAAGAAAAAAGAGCCAGATAAAAACGTTTCTGAGCGATCAGATCGCTTTTGGCAGCGGATGATGGGACAAAATATGCAAACTCTGAAAAGAGGCAAGGGCGGCGCATTTAAGCGCAAATAAAGGGAGGAATCAGAATGCAGGATTTAATCATTGAATATAAACGAGCTTTAAGAGAAACGAGAAAAATGTATCGGCTCTACAAAGATACAGCTGAAGTCAATCTGACGGCTGAACAGATTAACGACAAAAAGATTATCAGTAGCATGATCAGTGATATTGAATTCACTCTTGAGTGGCTGCAGAACGGAAGACAGCCCGGCGCCCGCCGAGGTGCTGACAGAAGAGACGCATATCAAAGGACGATTCTTGCTGATCCGCGCTTAATTGATGCGCTGCCGGAAGAATATGCAATCGTTCAAGAAGCTGAGGGCGAGGTAAGCGATTGGGATAAGGAAAGAATCGCTGATGCCCTTTCCGTTCTCACAGAAAGAGAAAAAGACATATTCATGATGCATGCTGTGCAAAACATGTCATTCGAAGAGATAGCGCAGTTTTTGGGGATTAAAAAAGGAACTGTGCAGAAGAACATTGAACGTTCCCGTTTGAAAATGAAAAATAGAGCAAACCACAGCCTATTCTGTTTAGCGTGAATAGGCTCTTTAAAATAAAAATACACTTAATAAAAAAGAGAGCTTACGCTCTCGATTTTTTTAATGGCTATTTCAATACTTTTTCAATAATTTTAGTATGTAAGTCATCAGCTTTATAACCCAGAAGGATATCTTCTAATACTTGGTCTGTTAAACTAGGGATTCCTTTAATTTCAGCCAATTTTTTTCTGAAATCATCTTTAGAAGGTTTGAGCTTTTTAATCATAATTTCTGCAAAAAATCCATCTAGATCTGATATTTCTTGCTCTGTAAAGCCATGTTTTAATAAAGCTAAATCTCTTGTTCTAAAATCTGGTGCAAGGTGATCATGTAATGAGACGATTGCATTTCTCATCAGCATTAATTGCATTTCTAACTCTTCATGTTTCAAATGGAATTCCCCCTACAACAATCTTTACAGTAGCCATTTTGCTACATAAACTACCCAATAAGCAATACTTCTTGCAGAACTATTCTTGATACCTGTTCCCATTAAAGCAGAAGCTATTTGTCCTTCTACAGTTCCCCATGCCAAGGATTCGTATTTTAATAGTTTGTTTAATACCGGCTCGACATACTTATTCCAACGAATTTCAAGAGACTTTGCAGCTCTTTTTCCTCCAACTGTTCCAACTAAATTAAACACTTTTTGTTTGTGTTTTATAAGTGCTTTTATTCCTGCTTTTACCGCAGCAGTAGTCCCAGCTTGAGTTTTAAATGTAGGAGAAAGTCCTACAGAAGGGGCTGCATCCATGGTTTTTTCTAGAAGGGCTGGATCAGAGAATACTGATTCTAATGCCGCTAAATCCTCAGCTGACTCACTTTCAAACTCATAACTTACCTGCTCTTCTTCTTTTACGATTACAGGCTTCTGTGCAATTTCTTCTGCATGGATTGTAGGGAGAATAGTTGTAGCCAATAGGCTAGCTGTAATTAAAGATAGTGTCCCTTTTGCTAAAAAATTTAACTTCAAACCAAAAACCTCCTAAAAATTACTTTTACATGGGATATTCTACATAAATATTACTTATTAGGCAATGCTATCAAACTAAAAACTGGTAATTTTTGTTCGACAAATTTTGCAAATAGTGATTTTTAGAAAGTATTGGCCGATGTAGATATGGGGTGATATTTTATGACGAGAAAATTGAGTGAATCAAAAGTGGTTTTAACTTACTTGAAAAATCGCTATGGAAAAATTTATAACCTAACAATGGGAGAAGAAAAGGAATTACAAGAAACAATTATATTAGATCATGATAAAGATGATCTTAATAGAATGCTTAACAGGGTAGAGGGATCAATTAACATTGCAAAAGATAGTCAGACATTAAATGTTCAACCTTTTTCGTTTTTTATGGTATTGATTACTGCTTTTTCTTCTGCGACTGTAGGGTTAGTGGCGGCATCCATAACTATGTTCAATAGCTTTATTGGAAAATATTTAGATGATAAAGAAATCAAAAAAGATGAAATTTTAAATATGATGAATTCAATAGATTTCTCCCCTATTTTTCAGTCAGTGGCAAAATCTATCGCGGTGCCATTTATCATTGTTTTTTTTGCATGGTTAATGTTTTATTGGAGGTCAACAGCAAAAATAGATAAACGTTACAGTGTCTATGTTTTATTGAAGGAGTGTATAGAAGACTATGAAAAAGTAAAGGATCAGATGGAACAAATAGAAGAATACTAATTGGAAGAATGGGTTTTATTTGATTTAAGCATCCTTCGGGGTGCTTTTTGTCTTACGACTGCCACCTATTTATGAAAGTCACTTTCGTTCGACAAATTTTGCGAATGGTTCCTTTCTTCTACTCCTTAACCGATAATAAGGTGGGAGGTGAGAAAGTGGCTGATTTAAAAGAGTGTAAACATGATGAACTGAAAAGTGTTAAGACGGATTCTCCGTATAAGATGGTTATTAAAGTGTAAGTCGTGTGAAAAAACGATTTCTGCTTTAGAAGATATAGATATTCGAAAGTGGAATTCGCATATGTATAGGAATCACCAATTTTTTGAGAATCAATTTAATCACTTGAAAAGAGAAGTAGATACATTAAAAAGTGAATTGGATAAAAAATATGTTAATTATTGACTTGCTAGAAAGACTAAATAATCGCTTGAGATAATTGTTATAAGCATCCTTCGGGGTGCTTTTTTATATTCCCTGTAAACTGATTCCGGTAAATCTCAGGGAGACAATTGGCGGCTAACGGCTTGAGTACGGTGTCGGTTTAGAGGGAATATGCAATAGAAAATAAGTAGAGGAGATGTGAAATTGAACATCCAAGGACGATTTAAAAAAGCTCATTGAGCTTGATATAGAGCTTCAGAAAGATGAAGATTTGTACTAAGTAATCACATAGCAAAACGCCATAAAAACTTATTATGGCGTCTGCAGTATTACAAGAAGGTGATTCAAAAAGGCTTTGGATTTAAAGGAATGAAGCGCCAACAATGATCAACAGAATGAATAACACTACGATCAATACGAAGCAGCTGCATCCGCCAAAGCCGCCAGAGTATCCGCCAGAGTATCCACCATAACAACCACAACCACCGTACATAATGTCACCTCCTTTAGTGGAGATAGTATATGGTATGCCAAACAATAACTTTCGACATAGATTTAAGTTTGAAAAAGAAGAAATGAATACTTTGTCTAAAGGTGTAACAGTGGACACATCAGCAAAAACTATTAAAACAAACTCAAACTCAATTACATGGCTCGGGGGTGGGTGAAATGTAATGCCAAGAAAAAGAGATCCACGCAGAGACGAGGCTTTTCATTTGTGGAAAGAGAGCGGCGAAACCAAGAAACTAAAAGACATTGCCGATGAATTGGGCGTCACCAGCAGCACCGTCCGCAAATGGAAAGCTAATGATAAATGGGAAGAAAAAATGAATGGGAGCGCTCCTAAATCGAAAGGGAGCGCTCCTTTTCGTCCTGGTGCTCCGAAAGGTAACAAAAATGCCCAGGGTAATAAAGGCGGCAAGGCCCCGCCCGGGAATCAAAACGCTAAAGGGAACAGGGGCGGCGCAGCTCCTAAAGGGAATAAAAACTCTGTGCGTACAGGTGAGTATGAATCCATTTTATTTGATTTTATGGATGATACAGAAAAAGAGTTGTTTGATCAGATTGAAACTGATCCACTCTATCAAATTGAGTTAACGATTCGCGAGCTATATTTAAAAGAGCGTCGTATGATGAAACGTATCATGCAAATTGAGAATGGACTAAATGAAAAGCAGCGTCGAGTTCTTCAGCAAATGCGTAAGGTAAAAGACATAATGCCGACAAACGATAAAAAAACGGGTTTGGTCAAGCATGTACCTCTTACTAACGAACGACTCGTTGTTGTGGAAGTAGAAGAAACAGAAATGCGGTCCATTGACGATATTTTGAATATCGAGGAAGCGATGACCCGTGTTACTGATAGACGTCTTAAAGCCATACGTCAAAAACACGATATGATGCGATCAATGGATGAGCATGATCTCAAAATACAACAAATGAGCTTGAATATTGAGAAGACGAAGAAGGTTGTTAGTGGCAGCGACGGAAACACCCAAGAAAATAAGATTGCCGCAATGTTGAAAAGAATGGTGGATGACAATGGAACTGAATAAAAAGCTGTTTGGCCGGGTCGTTAAGATAACCATTGATAACGGCAGTTCGCAGATCACATTCGATTACAAGGACTTAGAAATTCATTTTGAGGTGCCCTTCGACGATGATTTCAAACCGAATGAAACAAAAGTCGATATTTACAATCTCAGCAAAGATTCAATCAACAAAATCAAAAAAGGCAGCACAATAACGGTTCAGGCTGGGTATCGAGACGACTACGGCGTTTTGACGATTGGCAAAGTGACAAAGGTTCTGAATAACTGGAGCGGCTTGGATAAGGTGACTTCAATCTATTCAAAAGATGGCGACGATTATACCCATATGAAAGTGACAACGGCAAATGCTGATCCAGCTGAAAAATATTACGTCAAAAAAAGATATAAGCTTGCAAAACCAGTTGTTACTGTCAGGAAAGATAAGAACGGGCGAACGTACAAGACTGTCAGGAATTACGGGACGCGGGAAGAGGTTAGGTATCGAAAACGATACATGAAGATTACTTTTAAAGCCGGAACTACTTCGAGGCAAATTGTAGATAAACTGCTGCGCGTTCTCGGAATTAAAGTGAAAAACATTATCCTGCCGAAAAATAAGGTGTACAAAAAAGGATACCGGGTGACTGGCTTAATAGAAAATAATTTAGAGGAAGTCATACATGATGCCGGAGCCGTTATGTACTATCGACGGGGGAAACCGGTAATTCGTCCACTTAATCAGGGCGATGATGAACGTTTTAAATTAGAAGAGGCCACCGGGCTTATTGAGACACCTGAGCAAGTCGAAGAAGATGATTTCAAAGGTTACAAGGTGAAGTGTCTTCTTCAGCACCGTATCACCGTTGCTTCAATTATTGAAATCAACAGCAAAACAGCAAAAGGAAAATATCGAGTGAAAGAAGGCACCCATTCATTTGATGGAAAAGACTTTTTCACAGAATGCAAGGTGATGTAATGAGTAAAGCGACGAGGTTTTTCGATGCGTTTGAAAAAAGAATCAAACTATCTATCCATACACTGGCCCCGGCTGGTGTTGTGAAATACAATGCCGAGAAGCATACTGCTGACCTGCAATTGTTGTTTCTTACGAATGATGGTGAATACCTTCATGAATACCCTTTGATCGAACATGCACCAGTTTTAAAGCATGTTGAGCCTGATATAAAGGTCGGTTCTTCGGTCTTTGTTTCATTCGCTGAAAGATCCCTTGATAACTTGGATGGAAACAAAACGTTTGATCCTGATTCTCGACGAACGCACAGTATCAATGATCCGGTGGTCATAGGAGTGTGGGAAGNNCATTGCGAGCGTTGAATCAGTTGAGTTTTCTCTTGATAAAGAGACGAGAAACATATCTGTCCACTTAAAAATGAAGAAAGAGGATGACCAAACAATCGAACTGGGGGGTGTTGATCTTGCTTGATGAAACAGGATTCCAACGGCAGACCTATTCGGAGCTCCTTGACAGCATGGAGGACAAAGCGAAGGAGCTGTTTGGCGAAGATATAAACACATCAAGCAAAACGCCATTAGGCATTATCCTGCGTATTTTCGCTTGGTTTTTAGCGGGAATTTGGGACATTGCAGAGCGGGTTTATAATAGCGGCTTTGTCAGTAAGTCGGAGGGTGTTCAGTTGGACAGGTTGGGAAGCAATTTCGGAATAAGCCGGGAGCCGGCAGCCGAGGCGGTCACAACTCTGTTTTTTACCGGGGAACCCGGATTCGTCATAGAAGAACAAACCCAATATACAACGGAATCCGGTATTTATTTTGAACTAATCGAAGATGTTGTAATCGGGGATGATGGAACGGGCACAGGGGCGGCTGTGTCACTGTCTAAAGGGATTATTAACAACGTCGCGGCAAATAACATTACTGAACAGGCAGAGACGTTAGAAGGCGTTTATTCAGTGAATAATCCGGAAGCTGCTTCCGGCGGCACTGACGAGGAATCTGATCCGGAATTTCGGGCGCGAATTAAAAAATCAGTTGAGGGCAGTTCTGCTTCTACGAATAGCGGCATCATTTCGGCATTGCTTGCCGTTTCGGGCGTTCGTTCAGCGAATATAGTTGCGAACAATACTATGCAAACGGATGCGGACGGAAATCCACCGAAAAGCATTCATGCTTATGTTCTTGGGGGAACAAAAGTAGACGTGGCCCAAGCTCTGTTTGACAGCGTGGCGGCCGGTATTGAAACAGTTGGAGAACAATCGGTTGTCATTACGGATGCAAGCGGTTTGAATCATGATGTCAAATTTGATTTTGCAAAAGAAGTAAAAATTTATGTGCAGCTTGATTTAAAAACAAACGCTTCATTCCCTGCCGACGGCGTGAGCCAAATCAAAAACAATCTCGTATATAAAATTGGCGGGATTGATGAAAATGGTTCATCTTTTACCGGCTCGCAGATGGGGTATGACGTTATTCTGTCACAGCTTTTTAATGCTGTATATCAGGTGAATGGGGTTTCAGACGTTACTATACAAATCGGGAAGGATGCGGCGGCTCTCGGTCAGTCAAATATCGCAATTGAACCGAGAGAAGTTGCGCAGGTTCAATTCTCTGAAATCGTGGTGAACCTCATATGATCAAAGATTTAATAGGGAAGCTTACCGATGCGTTCTTGAAAGACGAAAAGAGCAATATCGGGAAGCTTTTTTTAATTGTTGATGAACAATTGACAGCATTAAAAAATTCACTGACAACGGCGGAACAATGGCGGGATATTGACGCGGCGCGCGGCAAATCGCTGGACCTTCTCGGAGATAACGTAGCCCAGGACCGGGGCCGGGCCACTGATGAAATATACCGTGTGCTCATTCGTGGCAAGGTCGCCCGGAATGCCTCAGATGGGACAACAAACCGGATTATTGAAGCGCTGGCAAAAACATTGAACTGCAAGCCGAGTGAAATAAACATTGTAAGCAGCAAGGAGAACAATCAAGATGAACCAGCTGCAATCATTGTGAAAAAGGCGCCGATCGAGGCATTAAGTAAGGTGGGAATGAGCGAAACACAATTTTCAAACATCGTTCAGAAAACAGTGGCTGCGGGTGTTCGAGTAGCCTATGTGGATTTAAACGGGACTTTCCGTTTTTCCTCTTTAGCGGACACGATAGAAACAAGCGAATATGGGTTTTCTTCTGATGGGAAAGATGGCGGTACTCTGGGAGGCATCTAGGCGTTCAGCTTACAAATGAAATCTTAGCACGAAAGCAGGCTGAAGCAGTAAATATGTCAATGGGCGAACAGCTTGCCGCCTTAAAGCTTAAAGTATTGGAATTGGAAGGAGGAACGACCAGTGAATCTTAATTTTTGGGTTTATGCCTTGTTCTACAAGTGGGCGACAACAGCAATGGTAAAGCAGGCAATGGGTTTTAATGATTGTACCGTCAAAGATATGAAAGAGGGTGTGGCGGCTGCATATGTTACACCGGATCAGTTTCAGGAAGTAACAGGGCAACCATACGAGGAACAAACAGAAGCCAATAAATAAGGCTTTTTTATTTTGCCTCGAAGGAGGTGAAACGTATGAGATAGATAAAAGGGGGGCGTACTAATGTCGCAGATGACGGAGGTACCAGATATGAACCAGATACAACATGAATTTACTGTATTTAAGGGGGAGCAAAAGGCGCTCGAACAACGCGTAAGCGCATTGGAAAGAGTCTCCGACCGACAAGACCAGCAAATCAT
>NZ_LSAZ01000033.1 GCF_001584325.1 Bacillus nakamurai | reverse complement strand
GAAGTGCTTTTTTTTTTTTTTGAAAACGACAAAACTTGTGAATCCTCTACAGAATGAGTCAAAGGGATTTCTTCCTGAAAATCGAAATGGTATGTAGTATCAACTCAAAAGCTCAAGGAGGAATCCGATGTCAGAGTTTGAAAAACTTGTTAGTGAACAGATGAAGATCATGGATCAGCTTCTCGAGCTGCAGTCGGAACTTGACCGCTGCAGGCAGGTCGAAGCGGAGCTCATCAGTTTGGAAAGAGATGCAAAACTGGACAACGTTCAGGATGAAATCGCAATCAAGCGAAAAGATCTGGCTGGCATACAGGAGCTATTCCAGAAGCAGACAGAGCAGGTCATCCAATCCTATCGCAGCACAGAAAAGACGTCTTCCTATGTGCAGAGATGAATGTGCCATTCCGGAAGCGGGATGGTTCTTTTATTTTCATTTTTTTATTCGTAACGGTATAATAGTGAAAAGACTTGTCGGAAGCAATTGCGGCTGCAATGACTGCAGGGCTTTACAGAAAGTAGGGGAGAAATATGGGATATCCCAAGGAAGGAGAAACCATTCAAATTCACAGCTATAAGCATAACGGGCTGCTTCATCGAATTTGGAACGAAACGACGATTTTAAAAAGTACGGAAATGTGCATTATCGGAGCAAATGACCGGACAATGGTGACGGAATCTGACGGCCGGACATGGATAACGAGAGAGCCTGCGATTTGCTATTTTCATGCGCGGCAGTGGTTTAACGTCATCGGGATGCTGAGAGATGACGGGGTTCACTATTATTGCAACATCAGCTCGCCGTTCGCCTACGACGGAGAGGCCATTAAATATATTGATTACGATCTGGATGTCAAAGTCTTTCCGGATATGACGTATAATATTCTTGACGAAGATGAGTATGATGACCACCGCAAATCAATGAATTATCCTAAGGAAATCGACAGCATTCTGAAGGAATATTTAAATACGCTGCTTCACTGGATTCATCAGCGGAAAGGACCGTTTGCTCCGGAATTTGTTGATATGTGGTATGAACGGTATCTGCGCTATACAAAATAAAGAATACGAAAAAACCTGTTGGCGGGTCAACAGGTTTTTCACATGGGCTCACACGCCTTAAAGAGAGAGGGGGATAAAGTGTGGGCGTGATCAGACGCTATATGCAATTTGTAAAACCTTATAAAAAACAAATCTTTATCACAGTATTAATCGGAATCATAAAATTCTCCATCCCGCTCGCGCTTCCCCTGCTGTTAAAGTATGTCGTCGATGACATTATTCAAGGAGGCGGCACGGCAAGCGCTAAAACATCGTCATTGTTCACCATTATGGGAATCATGCTCGTGCTGTTTTTAGTCCTGCGTCCTCCTGTAGAATATTATCGGCAATATTTTGCGCAATGGACGGGCAGCCGGGTGCTCTATGACATCAGAGCGGCATTGTTTGACCATATTCAAAAGCTGAGCCTGCGGTTTTATGCCAATACGAGAACGGGCGAAATCATTTCCCGGGTGATAAATGACGTTGAGCAGACAAAAGATTTTGTCATCACCGGGCTGATGAATATTTGGCTCGATATGATGACCGTTCTGATCGTCATCTGCATCATGCTGACCCTCGATATAAAACTGACGCTGATATCCGTTATTTTATTCCCTTTATACGGCATTTCAGTCAAGTACTTTTACGGCCGTTTGCGAAAACTGACAAGAGAGCGGTCACAGGCCCTTGCTCAAGTTCAAGGCCACCTTCACGAGCGGGTTCAGGGGATGCCGGTCATACGAAGCTTTGCGATTGAAGACTACGAACAAGCAAATTTTGATGAAAAAAACGGGCATTTTCTGAACAAAGCGATCCGTCATACGAATTGGAACGCAAAAACATTTGCCGTTGTGAATACCATTACGGATTTAGCGCCTCTTATTGTCATCGCCTTTGCCGGCTATTTTGTCATTAACGGGCCGCTGACTGTCGGAACAATGGTTGCCTTCGTCGGCTATATCGACAGAATGTACAATCCGGTCAGAAGATTGATTAACTCTTCAACTACGCTGACCCAGTCAATCGCTTCCATGGACCGCGTGTTTGAATTTATCGATGAACCGTATGAGCTGACTGATAAACCAGACGCGGTAAAAGCAGACGGCATCAAGGGCGAAGTCGAATTTCAGAACGTCTCGTTCAGTTATGAAGAAGGAAAAGAAAACATATTGCGGGATGTATCCTTGCAGGTGAAAAAAGGAGAAACAGTAGCGCTTGTCGGCATGAGCGGCGGCGGGAAATCGACGCTCGTCAGCCTCATTCCGAGGTTTTACGACGTATCAAGCGGCAGCCTGCTGATTGACGGCATTGATATTCGCGACTATGAAGCGAGAAGCCTCCGCAATCAAGTGGGGATGGTGCTTCAAGACACATTCTTATTCAGCGAAACCATTCGGGAAAATATCGCGATCGGCCAGCCGGAAGCGTCTCTGGATGAAGTGATTGCAGCAGCGAAAGCGGCAAATGCCCACGAATTTATCATGGGGTTTCCGGAAGGCTATGAAACCCGGGTCGGCGAACGGGGAGTAAAATTATCAGGCGGACAGAAACAGCGCATCTCCATCGCCCGGGTATTCTTAAAAAATCCGCCGCTGTTAATTCTTGATGAAGCAACATCGGCGCTTGATCTTGAAAGTGAACACTATATTCAGGAAGCGATGGACAAGCTGGCAAAAAACCGGACGACGTTTATCGTTGCCCACAGGCTGTCCACCATTACCCATGCGGATAAAATCGTGGTCATGGAAAACGGCGCCATCATTGAAACAGGCACACACGGGGAATTGATGGGGCGTGACAGCCAATACAAACACTTATTTACCATTCAGAATTTAAATTGACATCACATCTTATATCGCCGGCTGCGGCGGTATAAGATTTTTTTTATACAAAAAAACCCGGTTTTTCTGATACCGGGTTACTCTTCCTCTGTTTCTAATTCACTGTCTTTCGGATGGTACGTTTGAAAACTTGTGATCAATGTATCCAGATGCTCCAGCTGTTCGCGGTATTCCGCCGCAGCCGCCATAATGCTGAGCATGTTATAATCGAGCAGTTCATCCTCACAGTTTTGCTGGTTTTTTAAAAAGGACTTTGTTAACAGCTGTTTATATCGTATACCTTCTTCTTCTGAATCATCATGCGGTTTGATCTTGCCGACCGTCCGCATCAAAATCCGTTCGTGCCAGTGAAGCAGATAATCGATTTCCTCTGTGAGCGTCGTCTGAAATTCCTCAGGCATATGATAAATTTCATTTTCATAACGATGCAGCTTTTTCAGCATATCAAGAGCCCGATTTGCCGTAATAATCGCCTGCCTGAATAAAACAAGCTTTCGTGACTTCACATAAGTCGTTTTCTTAAAGTAGCTTCTTTCTTCTTTGTAAAGAAGGTACGTCTGATCAAGCTTTATCATTTTTTCCTTCAGCTTTTCGATATCCTCTTTCAATATCGAATGCTCTGTCGACTGCCGCATGGTCAGCCTGATCCATTTCATGATCTCATCCGTATTTTCTACGGTATGATGAGTCAGCTTCGTTTCGTATTTCGGCGGAAGGAACACAAGGTTCACGATAAAGGAAGATAGCACACCTAAAATAACGGTGCTTGTTCGTATTAAAGCGAACGTCAGAAAGCTGTTTCCGGGTGTTTCCAAAATCGCGATGACCGTAACGAGCGCAATCGAAATGGTATGTTCGATTTTTAATTTTAACATAATCGTAATGACAATCACTGCGGTTAATCCGATCATAATCGGACTGGGGCCGAAAATCAGTCCAAACACTGTAGCGATGATAGCGCCGATGATATTTGCCTGTACTTGATCAATAATGATAAGAAAAGACCTGTAAATAGAGGGCTGTATGGCAAATATGGCTGCAATCCCTGCAAAGATCGGCGAAGGCAGTCCGATCCATGAAGCTAAATAGAGAGCAAGCGTAATCGCAATCCCTGTTTTAAAAATGCGGGCACCAAGTTTCATTGGTTTGTGCGTGCATTCCTTTCTCTAATAAATTATGTGCCGAACGAACGGCTGACACTTACATTCCCCTGTCAGTTTATTTGCTAAACAATAAAGTAATATACAGGGATCATACCAAATATTCAAGGTCTTTTTTTGGAAAAACCATTATCTCACATATTGGCCCAAAATAAAAAGCGGAAGCCTGAGGCTTCCGCTTGTTTTCAGTCTTTATTTTTTCATATGCCTGAACGCATCTTCCACGGCTTGTAAAGTGGCGTCGATATCTTCTTCGGTATGGGCGGTTGTGATAAACCACGCTTCGTACTTAGAGGGGGCAAGATTGATTCCGCGTTCCAGCATTAATTTAAAGAAAGCTGCAAACGCTTCTCCGTCCGTATTTTCCGCCTGCTCGTAATTGACTACCTTTTCATCGGTAAAGTAAACCGTAAGCGCGCCTTTTAAGCGGTTGACGGTTATTGTAATGCCGTGTGTCGCGGCATGCGCGAGAATGCCTTTTTCAAGCTTGGCGCCAAGCTTGTCAAGCTGGTCATATACGCCTTTTTCCTTCAGCACTTCAAGACAGGCAATTCCTGATAAAATTGATGCGGGGTTTCCGGCCATCGTTCCGGCTTGATATGCCGGGCCGAGCGGAGCAACCTGCTCCATAATTTCTTTTTTGCCGCCGTAAGCGCCGATCGGAAGGCCGCCTCCGATAATTTTTCCGAGCGCCGTTAAATCGGGCTTGACCTGCAAGAGATCCTGCGCGCCCCCGTACATAAAACGAAACGCCGTGATCACTTCATCATAAATGACAAGCGCGCCCGCTTCGTGGGTCAATTCATTTACTTTTTCTAAAAAGCCTTCTTTCGGTTCAACGATGCCGAAGTTGCCGACAATCGGTTCAACGAGCACAGCCGCAATTTCTGAGCCCCATTTATCCAATGCTGCCTGATAGCTTTCAATGTCATTGAAAGGAACGGTAATGACCTCATTGGCAATGCTTTTCGGTACACCGGCGGAATCCGGCGTTCCGAGTGTGGATGGACCTGACCCGGCAGCCACCAGCACCAGATCAGAATGGCCGTGATAGCAGCCAGCGAATTTGATGATTTTCGTCCGTCCGGTATAAGCGCGCGCAACCCGGATTGTTGTCATCACGGCTTCTGTTCCTGAGTTTACGAATCTTACTTT
Organism: Bacillus nakamurai; assembly: GCF_001584325.1. Taxonomy (GTDB): domain Bacteria; phylum Bacillota; class Bacilli; order Bacillales; family Bacillaceae; genus Bacillus; species Bacillus nakamurai. The sequence continues at coordinate 3,160 of NZ_LSAZ01000033.1, read as the reverse complement.
ATCGAGTGAAGGGATAGCTTCCTTCAGCATTTTGGCGAATGTTACCTCATGCTTTGTCGGTGTGCCGTACAGGACGCCGTTTTCAGCGGCTTTCTTGATCGCTTCCGTAATATGCGGGTGCGCGTGGCCTGTAATGATAGGACCGTATGCCGCCAAATAATCAATATACTGATTTCCGTCGACATCCCAAAAATAAGCGCCGTTTGCCTTCTCCATCGCAACGGGCGAACCGCCGCCTACTGCTTTATAAGATCTGGACGGGCTGTTCACCCCTCCGACGATATGCTTTAACGCTTCGTTATGAAGTTCAACTGATTTTGTATACAAAAATGACCCTCCTAATATCTCCTTACGTCATTTCCTATTGTAGCATGCTTCAATACAAGCACAACGGTTCAAGCTTCGTAAAAAAGGCCAATCTAATCCAGGGAGGATAACGGTTGTAATCTCGCCGTGAATTGGATACGCTTAATAAAAAAACCGGAGGTACAAGAAATGGCTATTGAAATCGGACAAACGGCACCGGATATGAAATTGCAAAATGACAGCGGGGAAGAGGTCTCTTTGACAGACTTTAAAGGAAAGTACATTGTTCTTTATTTTTACCCGAAAGACATGACGCCGGGATGCACGACTGAAGCATGCGATTTCCGCGATCAGCACGAAAGCTTTGCGGGGCTTGATGCGGTTATTATCGGGGTAAGTCCTGACAGCCGGGACAAGCATGAAAAATTCAAAGAGAAGCATGATCTTCCTTTTCAGCTTCTTGTAGATGACGAGCACAAACTGGCGGAAGCCTTCGATGTGTGGAAATTGAAGAAGAATTTCGGAAAAGAATACATGGGAATTGAGCGGTCTACTTTCTTATTAGACAAAGAAGGCCGTCTTGTGAAGGAGTGGAGAAAGGTAAAAGTAAAAGACCATGTCACAGAGGCTCTTCGCGAATTGGAGCAAATTGCGGCAAAATAATGGACAAACGTTTGAAATCCCGGGCTTTCCTCCAGATTACATTTGACAGGTAACCGGTAAAAGATGTACACTAATTATAAACATTATAAAGTAAGAATCTTTTTTAGAAGAGAGGTGCATGACGGATGGCTGCACATGAATTAAAAGAAGCCTTAGACACGTTGAAGGATACGGGAGTCCGAATTACTCCTCAACGTCATGCGATTCTGGAATATCTCGTGGATTCTATGGCTCATCCGACAGCAGACGATATATATAAAGCTTTGGAAGGGAAATTCCCTAATATGAGTGTTGCGACAGTTTATAACAATTTGCGTGTATTCCGGGAAGCGGGACTTGTAAAGGAACTGACGTACGGTGATGCGTCCAGCAGATTTGACTTTGTCACCTCAGACCATTATCACGCCATTTGTGAAAATTGCGGCAAAATCGTGGACTTTCATTATCCGGGGCTTGACGAAGTGGAACAGCTTGCGGCTCATGTAACAGGCTTTAAGGTAAGCCACCACCGTTTGGAGATTTACGGTGTCTGCCAAGAGTGTTCCAAAAAAGAAAACCATTAAACGAAGCTGACCGCTTTGATACGGTCAGCTTTGTTTATTTCACGCTGTTTTTTCTGTTATATGCCTCATCAAATGCTTTGCCTTCTAATCCTTTGTCTAATGTGAGCGGCTCTCTGCAATGCATACACATATCGACTCTGCCCAGAATTTTTGTTTCTTTCTCACAGGCGGGGCATATCACACGAACCGCCTTTGTTGACAGCATGCCGATCCAAAAATAAACGGCGGTGCTGAGACCGATAGATAACAGGCCAAGAATCATAAATAAGCTGGCGAGCAAAACAGACTGCTTAAAGAACAACCCGATGTACATAATGATAAATCCAACGAAAACCAAACTTAACGCAAACGTTCTGATTTTATTAATTTTGCTGGAGTATTTCGCCATGTCCATCCCCCTCTGGTTTAACTATAGCATAAAATGAATGGTATATTCTTCATGTTTTCGTAAGAAAAGGGAGAAATAATATGGATGCCAGAAGGAAAATTGTTTATAATAGTGCAATGTGTTTAGAAAAAAGGACTTTCATGTTTTATCATAGAAATGTAGAAACAAAAGCTAGTGAAACAATCGCATTGGAGGAATCGTAATGGACAATCTTCTCCGTCCAATTTACCAAGAAAGAGCAAGTCATCCCGATACGCTGGCCGTCCTTATGATTGAGAGAAGGAGCAAAGCATCATCCATCACAGATAACTTTGATGCGGTCATGCTCGTCATTGTCAAACAGGCTGAAGAGCCTCTTTTTATAAAACACTATGAATTGAAACACAAAACAGCCTCTTTACATATTGTAACGGATGCCTTGCTGCAGGAATGGATTTTGCTCGGCACAAATAGAAGAATTATAGATTGGGTCATAAACGGCAAGGTGCTGTTTGACCGTAACGAATATATATCGGAACTTATTGACCGGCTTAATACATTTCCGTTCGCCGAACGTAAATTGAAAATCGGAATGGAATACGGCAAGCTGATCAGAAGATATGTGGAAGGAAAAGCTTTCTTTGAAGCCAATCAATTTCTTGATGCATACTATGCGGTTGTTCACGCGCTGCACCATTTGGCCCGCATTGAAGTGATTGACAGAGGTTTTTATCCTGAAACCACGGTGTGGAATCAGGTCCGCCATATTGAGCCGCAAGTATACAAGTTATATTCCGAGCTTGTAGAGAGCCGCGAAAGTTTGGAGAAAAGACTCGAATTATTATTCTTGGCAAATGATTTTCTGATCCATTCGAAAGCAGAGATCGGTTCTGCCCACCTCTATCAAGTAATGAAAGATAAAGAGCTGTGGCAGTTTGGAGAACTGCTTCAGCATCCCGACCTGCTGCATTTCACCCAAGACCTCGGTGTTATGCTCGATTACCTGACAGAAAAGGGCTTGATTGAAGTTTGTCAAATAGAGACCAAAGGGCAAGAGGTTTATCATCGCGGATATTCTTTTAAAAAAGATGTTGACGCTGAATCATAGCCATGTTATATTATTAAACGTCGCTGATGCGCTTTAACAAAAAGCACACAGCGGCGGAGAAATAAAAAGAAAAAACATTTGACACTGAGTTGTCAAAATGTTATACTGAGAAAGTCGCCTCAAGACGAGGTGGAGATGATCTTTGAAAACTAA
>NZ_LSAZ01000032.1 GCF_001584325.1 Bacillus nakamurai | reverse complement strand
ACGGGGGTCAGTCCCCCCGGTTCAGAGGTTTTTTGTTTAAAGATATGTCTAATTACATAAGGTAAAGAAAATTCTTTGTCAAAAAACCTTTAAAAATTCTCCTAATATCTTTAGAATAATTACGTACTACAATGAGAGGCTGAAGGAATAATCATATGAAATTAAAGCTAGGGAAATTAATACAGGTTTTGTCGCCCGCACAGCTGATTGCGTTATATTATTTTCTTGCTGTGACGGTTGCATTTATTTTGTTAAGTTTGCCGGCCGCCCATAAACAGGGGACCAGCTGGTCGTTTATAGACGCACTGTTCACGGCTGTCAGTTCAGTCAGCGTTACCGGACTAACGGTGGTAAACACGGCAGATACATTCAGCACGACAGGGATTGTCATTTTAGCCTTCGTGCTGCAATTCGGCGGAATCGGCATTATGACACTCGGAACATTCGTCTGGCTGATTATGGGGAAACGGATCGGTTTAAGGGAACGAAAACTCATTATGGTCGACCAAAACCAATCACAGTTTTCCGGGATCGTCAATCTGATGAAACAAGTGCTGGTTCTGATTTTATGGATCGAATTTTTTGGCGGCCTGATTTTAGGAACATATTTTTTAACGTATTACCATTCATTTGAACAAGCTTATTTACACGGTTTCTTTGCGAGCATCAGCGCCACGACGAACGGCGGGTTTGATATTACGGGGAATTCGCTCGTTCCGTTCAGACATGACTATTTTGTGCAGTTTATTACGATGCTTCTGATTATTTTCGGCGCTATCGGTTTTCCGGTGCTTGTGGAAGTGAAGGACTTTTTATTTTCCAAGCAGCGCAGATATTCATTTACGCTGTTTACGAAAATTACGACCATTATGTTTGGGCTGCTCGTATTGTTCGGGGCGGTCGGAATTTATGCTCTTGAAGCAAGCCATCTCTTGAAGGGGAAAAGCTGGCACGATATTTTATTTTTATGTCTCTTTCAATCAACCGCCACGAGAAGCGGGGGGCTTGCGACGATTGATATCAGCCAGCTCTCGGCGCCGACCTTATTTTTCATATGCGCCCTTATGTTTATCGGCGCTTCGCCAAGCTCGGTCGGCGGCGGAATCCGTACGACGACCTTTGCGCTTAATCTCCTTGCTTTATTTCATTTTGCCCGCGGAAATAAAGCGGTAAAGGTATTTAAACGCGAGCTTCATCAGGCGGATGTCATTAAATCGCTTGTCGTCACGATGATGGCTATTTTGCTTGTTTTCGGATCAACGCTCATTTTAGCTGTGACCGAAAAGCACCAGTCTCTCCTTGAACTGCTGTTTGAGGTTTGCTCGGCTTTCGGAACAACCGGGCTGTCATTGGGGATTACGCCGCATTTAAGCGACATCGGCAAGTGTGTCATAATGATTGTCATGTTTATCGGCCGGATCGGCATTTTGACTTTCCTTTATTTAATCGGGCGAAAGGAAATCGAAGCGAATTACCATTATCCGAAGGAAAGAGTCATTATCGGTTAACACCGCGTCTTCAAACGCGGTGTTTTTTTATGCCAAAAAAAAGATGTGTGGAAATGAATTCTTTGGAGACGCTAATCATAAAGAGGTGACATACTTGTTAGCCGTATTATGGAAATCAGTGATTATGATAGCGGTAAGTACCTTCTTATTAAGAATTGCCGGACGGAAATCGATCAGCCAGCTGTCGGTTACCCAGACAGTCATCATGATTTCAATCGGTTCCATTATTATTCAGCCGTTTATTAAGCATAATGTATGGGAAACCATATTTGCAGCAGCCATTTTCGTTTTGGTTTTGATCCTGATGGAATTCCTGCAGCTCAAATCTAAATTTTTTGAGTATTTATTTACAGGGAAAACCATTGCTGTTGTAGAAAACGGGCAAGTCATACCTAAAAATTTAAAAAAGATGCGTTTAACCGAATCGCAGCTGTCAATGAGAATCAGGCAGGCGGGGCTCGGAGAGATTAAAGATTTTAAAATTGTGCTGTTAGAGCCGAACGGACAAATCGGCTACGAGCTGATGGATGAGGCAAAAACGGTCACGGTGCGCGATCTTAAAACGATTTTGCAGGAATTCAAAACTGAATTGCTTACAGAAGGAGGAAATGAGATGAAACGCAAAGCAGCGAAGAATGAAGCATTAACAAATAACAATACACCGACAGAAAGCATGGATAAAGATGCATACAAAACACAATATGACGGTGATCCGGGACTCAGGGGAGCAAACCGGAAATCAAAACACGGCAAACAAGGGGGCGAATAAGGATGACAAAAAACCGCCACAGCAAGGATATGCAAAATCATAAAAAGCCGATGGATCCTAAGTTGCTTGAAGAAGAATTCTCAAGCGAACTTGGTGACTATAACGCCGGAAAACTGATTGAAACACTTGAACAGACAAAACCGAAGAAAAAAGAAGACAGCAAAAAATAAAAAATACCTCTTAGGCGGCAGGCGCTTAAGAGGTATTTTTTCGTTATTTGGAATAAGCATTTTTCCTTGTCCCTTTTATCGCTTCAAGCCAGGCGGTCATTCGCAGTTCAATAAACGGCTGGGCGGCTGTTTTCACAGCATTGCTGGACAAAATGGATGTAAGGACTGCTGTTAAAATAAGAAGCATCACTACATTTTGATAATCAGACAGATGATCCTCCAGCCCGATCTGCCGGAGGGTTTTAATAATAAATCCGTGCAGCAGATAGACGTAAAATGTTCTCGTGCCCCACTTTGTAAAGAAATAGCGTTTTTGCGGGACGAGTGCCAAAAAGCTGAAGGTGGCGGCAAAGGCTAAAACATACCAGGCGATGCGCGACAGCCCGCTTAACAGCGTTACATCTCCGAATGTTGAGTAGGGCTCCGAGCCAAACAGCCAAGAGTAATCAAAGTCAATACACCAGCATAAGAGAAAAACTGTGCAAAGAGCGCCGGCGGCAATTTGTTTGCCCCTTTTGGCTCTCAGTAAATCAAAGTGATCTTTATTTAAATAAAAGCCGACGAGAAACATCGGGAGAAAGACAAACGTTCGTGAAAGGCTCAGCGTGCTGCTGATGAAATCGAGATAACCGATCATAACGGCAAGCCCGCAGCTCGCAGCAAGCGCCCACGTTTTCGGCAGTTTCGTAAAGGGATAAAGCAGCAGGTTCCAAAAGAATAAGCTGATTAAAAACCAGAGAGACCACTGCGGATCAATCGGATTAACGCTAGTTATGCTTTCATCCTGAATCAAGTAATAAAAAACCGAATAGATGCCCTGGAAAATCAAATACGGAATAATCAGCTTCACAGCCAGCTTTTTCACATAACCTTTGCGCTTGTAGTTTTTCGCAAAATAGCCCGACACAAGGATAAAGGCAGGCATATGAAAAGTATAAATGAATTTGTAGAGATGGAGCATAAACTCATTTCCGTTAATAAATGACCGGAGAATATGGCCGAACACCACAAGGAAAATCAAAATAAACTTGGCATTGTCAAAATAACTGTCACGCGATTTCGTCATAGCATCACCTTCTCTTCAAAAATCATCCACTGCATGATTATTTCCTGCTCGAGTCCATTTTAAAATAAAAAATGAAAAATGAAGACGAAAACAATGGGATTGTTAGGATGATGTAACGGGGAGGTAAGGATCGTAGAAAAAGACTTTAACTTGTCATATCATTGAAATTTTCTGAAATGTATAGGGCAAATGAAGGAAGATGGAGGATTTTGTAGAAATATTGAAGGATAGGTTTTTTGAAGAAGGAGTGTACTGAATGGCTGAAACTCTGGATTTGCAAACAAAGGAATCTTTGCAAGAGCAGCTGAAGCGGCTGAAGGAGGAAAATGACCGTCTGAAAAATGATTTGAGCCGGTATCATATCATCATGAACAACACGCTTGATGGTATTTTTATCTGCCATAAGGAAATGAAAATCGTCCAGGCGAACGAGGCTGCGGCACGGATGATGCAGATTGAGGCAGACGGCCTTATCAACCGCTCCGTCCTCGATTTTTTATATTCTATCCCTCAGGAAGAACTGAATGCGGCCGTGAAGAAATTTTTAGAAAAGGGCTTCTTATGGAAAGAGGTGCCGATTAAGCTCGACAGCGGCGCAACTAAATACATTGAATTCCTTGCCAGAGACGGAATTGGGGAGGATTATTTTTTTGTGGTGATGAGAGATATCTCCTCTAAAAAAATTTTGGAGCGGGAATTTTCAATGAACGAACAGCTGTTCAAAGATTTGTTTGACAGGGCTGTTGACGGAATTGTGCTGTTTGACAAGGACGGGGGATTTATTGATGCAAATCTCTCTTTTTGCAAAAGCTTTGAGATAGACCAAAACGAGCTGTCCCATTTGTCGCTCCAGCATTTTACAGACGGGGAAAACAACATGCACCTGAAGGACATTTGGGATACCCTCCGCAGGAAAGGAAAAGCCAAGGGAGAGCTGCCCGTCAAGCTCAGGACAGGTAAGGAGAAGCTGTTTGAATTTACGATCACTTCCAACTTAATCAGCGGGTTTTATATGTCCATTATGAGAGATATAACAGAAAAACGGTCGATGGAAATCAAACTCTTTAAAAGCGAAGAGCGCTTCCGCGAAATTTTTGAAAACGCTATGGACGCCATCGTGATTTGGTCTGACGACGGAAAAATCGCCAAGGCGAACCAATCGGCATGCCGAATTTTTGAGCTGCCGATGGACGAGCTTCTGAAGCGGTACTTATGTACGTTTATCGCCGATCCGAAAAAATACGAACATATCAAAAAGAAATACGAAAGATACGGAGAAATCCGGGAAGAAATGCTGTTTCAGATGGGGAACGGACAATATAAAGAGCTTGAATTCACGTCGAAACGGACGATACTTGAAGGCCAGCATTTAACGATTTTAAGAAATGTCAGCGACCGTAAGCGAATGGAAAAAGAACTGAGGGAAAGCGAGCTGAAATTCAGAAAAGTATTTAACGGCTCCATGGACGGCAACGTATTATTTGACAACCAGTTCCGCATTATCGATGCGAATCCGCTGGCCAGCCGCATTCTCGGCATACCGCATGAAGAGCTGAGAACACACACCGTGCCGGACATTCTTTCTTCCTTTGACATTGAAAACACGGGCGTTCCCGCTAGAGAGATTGATTTAGAAGGAATGGATAATGAAATCCCCTTTTTATTAAGCAGCAGCGATCACCGCAAACTTGAATTTTCCTTCAAGCGGAATATCATTCAAAATATGAATCTTGCCATCTTTAAAGATGTCACGGAGCGCAAAGAGCTGGAGGAGCGGCTTCGGAAATCCGACACCCTGCACGTCGTAGGGGAGCTGGCAGCAGGCATCGCTCACGAAATCAGAAATCCGATGACAGCGCTGAAAGGTTTCATCCAGCTTCTCAAAGGAAGCATTGAAGGTGAATATTCCCTGTACTTTAACGTCATTACCTCAGAGTTAAAACGCATCGAGTCTATCATCACCGAATTTTTGATTTTAGCAAAACCGCAGGCCATATTATATGAAGAAAAAGATGTGACGCAGATTATGAAAGACACGGCTGATCTTCTGAACGCCCAGGCCAATCTTGTCAATGTACAGATCCATTTAAATCTGACCGGAAACATTCCTCCGATTTACTGTGAGCCCAATCAATTAAAACAAGTGTTTATTAATATCTTAAAAAACGCAATCGAAGTCATGCCCGGCGGCGGCAATATCTACGTGACCATTCAGCCTTCAGATAAAGACCACATTCAGATTTCATTACAAGATGAAGGAACCGGCATCCCTGAGGACAAACTAAAACGTTTGGGAGAACCGTTCTACACGACGAAAGACAGAGGAACAGGCCTCGGTCTGATGGTCAGCTACAAAATCATCGAAGAACATCAAGGCCGTATTCATGTTGAAAGTGAAGTAGGGAAAGGGACTGTGTTTCATTTGACGCTCCCGATCCGGCAGAACAAAGAGGAAAGAAGGAAGAGCGAATGACCTGCTTTACAAGTGCGGACACACCGCTTGGACCTATCATGATCACAGAGGAAGAGGGCTTTATTACCCGCCTTTTTCTGAGCGGGGACGATTTTGCGGAATGGGAACAATCATCCCCTAAACCTGAAAAACGTGAAACCGCGCTGTTAACGGAGGCGAAAAAACAGCTGCAAGAGTATTTTTCCGGAAAAAGAAAGCATTTCTCTCTGCCGCTCAGACAAAAAGGCACACCTTTTCAGGAAAAAGTGTGGGACACACTCGCCATGATTCCTTATGGCGAATCCCGAAGCTATGCCGATATTGCCGAAGCGATCGGCAATCCAAAAGCAGTACGCGCCATCGGACAAGCCAACAAACGCAATATGCTGCCGATTTTTATCCCGTGCCACAGGGTAATCGGCAAAAATAGCGCCTTAACGGGATACGCAGGCAGCAAGACGGATCTAAAAGCCGTTTTGTTGAATCGCGAACAAATATCCTATAAAGAAAAATAAAGAATATGGCACGTTCCGTTTTTTTACGTCTGACATATCATTTTATTAAGTGAAAAAAGTTGGTCTGACGAAAAAGGAGGACGAAGTCTGATGAAGCTGAGCCGTCCGGAAAAGATAGCCGGTTATGCAGAGCTTTTTCTGAAATTGCACCTGATTTCAGCCGTCCAAAGAGACGAAATGGTCAATTTGTGTAAACAAAAAAACCGCTGACATTGCCTGGGGAGGCAGCATCATCAGCGGTTTTTCAGCTTAGCTGGCAATCTGCGAATAATTGCTCGATTTCTTCCGTATATGAACCGGTCACAATCCCTTTCTCCGTAATAATACCCGAAATCAGATGATTTGGGGTGATGTCAAAGGCGGGATTGAATACCGGCACGTTTTCAGGAGCGGTGCGCACGCCGGAAATCTGTCTTACTTCTTCAGGATCTCTTTCTTCAATAGGAATTTGATCTCCGCTTTCAATTTGCATATCAAATGTGGAAAGCGGGGCGGCGACAAAAAACGGAATTTGAAAAGCGTTGGCTAAAATCGCGAGACCGTACGTCCCGATTTTGTTGGCCGTATCACCGTTCTTAGCAATTCTGTCAGCGCCTACAATTACAGCGGAAATGTGTTTTTCTTTCATCGTATGGGCGGCCATGCTGTCTGTAATGAGAGTCACATCAATTCCTCCCTGCATCAGCTCCCATGCCGTCAGCCGTGATCCCTGTAAAACCGGCCTTGTTTCACATGCGTAAATATGGAGGCCGAGATCCTTTTGCTTTGCCAAATAAAAAGGCGCAAGCGCCGTGCCGTAGCGGCTTGTAGCAATCGAACCTGCATTGCAGATGGTCATGATCTGGTCTCCTTTTTTAAAAAGGTGCAAGGCATTCTGGCCGATCATACGGCACGTTTCTTCATCCTCAACTTGGATTTGAATGGCTTCATGGACAAGGGTCGTTTTCGCTTCATTGATTGAGATCGCATTCCGGATGGAATCTTCAAGCCTGTCAAGCGCCCACGCCAAGTTGACAGCAGTCGGTCTTGAGCTGTTTAAATACGCTTTGATGGCTGCAAGCTGACGTCGGAAGTCAGAAACATCTTCAGCTTCTATCGATTTAGCACAAAGAGCGAGACCGAACGCAGCGGTTATGCCGATGGCCGGGGCGCCTCTTACTTTCAGCGTGACAATCGCGTCAAATACATCCTCTTTCGTCGTCAGCTCCACAAATTCAGTAATCTCCGGGAGCTTTTGTTGGTTTAAAATGTGAATATATGTTTCCTTCCATTCAACAGAACGGGGGATGGCAAATTCATTCGTCATGATACATCATTCCTTTACGCGGAGCTTAAATTGGTCCAGAACCTCAGTGATGCTTTTCAGTTCTTTTCGGCTTTCGATATAAAAGGCACCGATTTCAAGTGCCAGTTTCTTTCTTTCAATCCGTTTGTCAAACGGCACAATCTCATCTAAGTCAGCCACATGGGCAAGCCCGATCGTGCGGCGGATCAGCTCGCATCCGGCAAAACCGACGGCTTCCTCAAATGCGGTTTGAAGTGTTTCCTCAAGCCGGTGTCTGCAGGAGATGCGGCTGTCTTTTTCCCAAGCGTCACTAAACGTTTTCACAAATGTCTCCCATACGGCGGCTGTATGGTCATATAAAGGCTGTCTGTCTTTGCCATCCCGGCTGAGGGCGTTTAACAGCAGGTTTGCGATAAACTGGCCGATGTCAAAGCCGATCGGCCCGAAGAAGGCAAACTCGGGATCAATGACCTTTGTTTCATGTTCACCGGCAAATATGCTTCCCGTATGCAGGTCGCCGTGAACCAATGTTTCAGCTGATGTTAAAAATATGGATTTCAGCTCTTCGGCTTCCGCTTTCAATCGGGAATTGTTCCAAATCTTTTCTGCGTAAGGGCGAAGCTCCTCTTCAAAATCATTTGTCTCATGGTCGAGAAACGGCTCTGTAAAGACCAGCCTTTCCGTAATATTGCAGAGGTCCGGATTCGTAAACTGCTTTACGAGCTGCTGTTTCACTTTTGCATCAAGCGCATAATCGGATGAGTAAAAAAGCGTTTTTCCGAGAAATTCACCGATATGGGCTGATAAGTTTGGGTAGTTTTTTCCCTCAATCAGTCCTCTTCTTGAGATTTGCAGGCGGGAGAGATCCTCCATTACGGTCACCGCCATCTCCGTATCTGAATAATACACAGACGGAACGAGGCGGGGCACATGTTCGCCTTGGCGGATCAGCGCGCTGCTTTCGATTCTTGCACGGTCGATGGTAAGCGGCCAGCTTTCACCGACGACTTTTGCATAAGGAATCGCTTGTTTGATAATCAGTCCTCTATTGTTTTCTTTGTCGTAAACATGAAAGACGTAATTTAAATTGCCGTCGCCGATTTCACGGCATGTTAATGTGCTTTTGCTTGGGAATAAGCCGAGCTTAACGGCTAACGCGGCAGCTGAGCTTTCGGTTAATTGTTCATAAACGCTTGTTTTCGTTACTGGCATGGATTTCCCCTCCAATTATGTAGTGTGTAAAGATGTTGCCCGGAGAATAGGCCCGTAAAAAAAGCCTCCTTCTCTGAAGAGAAGGAGGCTGAAACAGTACAGTCCGCCTCTTATCTCTCAGATAAAATCTGATGGAATTAGCACCGTGCCTTAAGAGACAAATCGTCCCGGCGCAAAAATCACGCGCCCCATTTCACAATGGAATTACGGTCGGTTGCTGTTGGGGTCAAAAGGCCAATCCCTCGCCCAACTCTCGATAAGAGAAAAATATATTGAGTTGTATAACAATTCGAATTAATCAGTTGATGAAAATACTAACAGGTGTCTGATCTTTTTGTCAACGCTTTTTTCGAAAAATTAATATAAATCACTCCGCAAATCGTTAAAGACAGGAATGGTGCTGCGCACAGCCGCGCTTTCTGATACATCAATTTCCGCCCGGACGGCGCCTTCTGTCTGTCCCCCTTCGGCTAAAATCCGTCCCCACGGGTCGATAATCAGGCTGTGGCCGGCAAATTCATTATCTGGATTAGAACCCGTGCAATTACATGCCGCGACAAAACATTGGTTTTCGATCGCTCTTGCGACAAGCAGGCTTTTCCAATGATCAAGGCGGGGAAGAGGCCATTCCGCAGAAATAAACAGCACATTCGCCCCTTGCGCCGTATGTTTTCTGACCCACTCGGGAAAGCGGATATCATAGCAAATCAGCCCGGCGCACTTTACGCCGTCAAGCTCAAAGAAACCGTCGCTGCTGCCGGCAGATAAATACAGATGTTCATCCATCAGCTGAAACAGATGCGCTTTTTGATATTGTTTTTTGATCTGTCCGCTGTTATCGGCGATGTACATCGTGTTATAGACGTTGTCTCCTTCTTTAACCGCAACCGACCCGGCGACGAGGTGCACGTTATATGTTTTAGCCGTTTGCCGGAGCCATTGCTTTGAGGCTTCGCCGTTTTCATCCGCCAATTTATCAAGGCGTGTAAGGTCATAGCCTGTCGTCCACAATTCAGGGAGCACCAAAACATCGGCATGGCGGCTTTCTCTTTCGATGAAAGATTCTGCTTTTTTTATATTTTCTGAAGGATTTCCGTATGAAATATCAAATTGCAAACAGGAAACAGTCCATTTCATTTTACAACACCCCAAGTTTCTCTTTACTTTTTTTATTTAACCATATATGATGATGGACTATCATTTCAAGACATTTTTGGAAGGTGAAAATATGAATTTTGAATTCTCTGATGTACTCAAACATCTGCCTGAACAATTTTTCGCATCTTTGGTGCAAAAGGTGAACCGAAAGCTGAAAGAAGGCGAAGACGTAATTAACTTGGGGCAGGGAAACCCTGATCAGCCGACTCCCCAGCATATCGTAGAAGAAATGAAACGCGCCGTCGAAAGGCCGGAAAATCATAAATACTCATCTTTCCGCGGCTCGTACAGCTTTAAAAAGGCAGCAGCGGCGTTCTACGAAAGAGAGTACGGCGTCACTGTCGATCCGGAAACCGAAGTAGCCGTGTTGTTCGGCGGCAAGGCAGGACTTGTTGAGCTTCCGCAATGCCTGTTAAACCCGGGTGATACGATTCTGGTGCCGGACCCCGGTTATCCCGATTACTGGTCAGGCGTTGCCCTTGCGAAAGCAAAAATGGAAATGATGCCGCTGACGGAAGAAAGGGATTTCCTCCCGGATTACAGCGCGATTTCCGCAGAGGTGCGGAAAAAAGCGAAGCTCCTGTATCTCAATTATCCGAATAATCCGACCGGGGCTGTGGCGACAGCGGAGTTTTTCGAAGAAACGGTCGGCTTTGCGAAAGAAAACGGCATTTGCGCCGTTCATGATTTCGCTTACGGGGCTGTCGGCTTTGATGGGCATAAACCGCTGAGCTTTCTGCAGACAGACGGGGCAAAAGAAACCGGAATTGAAATTTATACGCTGTCAAAAACCTATAATATGGCGGGCTGGCGGGTTGGGTTTGCCGTCGGAAACAGATCAGTCATCGAAGCGATCAACCTGTACCAAGACCACATGTTTGTCAGTCTGTTCCCTGCGGCGCAGCAGGCTGCGGCAGCGGCTCTTTTAGCGGATCAGACATGTGTCGCCGAGCAGAATGACAGATATGAATCAAGGCGCAATGCGTGGATCACGGCCTGCCGGGATATCGGCTGGGAAGTGACGGCTCCGGCCGGCTCCTTTTTCGCATGGCTTCCGGTGCCTGCCGGCTATACGTCACAGGAGTTTTCAGACTTGCTTCTGGAAAAGGCAAATGTCGCGGTTGCGGCGGGAAATGGCTTTGGGAAATGGGGCGAGGGCTACATCAGAGTCGGTCTTTTGACAAGTGAAGAAAGACTTAAAGAGGCGGCGGACCGGATCGGAAAACTAAATCTTTTCACCCGAAAAAAGATTGACATTACATGATAACAATGGGATAATTCAAAATAATTTATAAAATCATTATTCTTATCAAGAGCAGGCAGAGGGACGAGCCCGATGAAGCCCGGCAACCGACTGATAAAGCACGGTGCTAATTCTTGCAGCAGGAGCTGAGAGATAAGATTCGGACATAACACGAAACCTCTTTCTGCTCAAACAGAAGAGGTTTTTTATTGTTTTGCGAAAGAAAGAGAGGAGTATACGCATGAGCGAAGTATTGGCAGCATATCTTCTGACGGACCCGGGAGACAGTGAGAAACGGGCTGAACAAATCGCGGCGGGGCTGACGGTAGGCTCCTGGACGGATTTGCCCCAGCTGAAGCAGGATCAGCTCAGACGGCATAAGGGCCGGGTGGTAAAGGTTGAGGAGAAAGAAGGAACCGCTGAAAATGAGAAACAGGCGGTCATTACCATTGCGTATCCTGAGGTTAATTTTTCAAACGATATCCCGGCAGTGCTGACAACAGTGTTCGGGAAGCTGTCGCTGGACGGAAAAATTAAACTGATTGATCTTGAATTTTCCGAGGCGTTTAAACGCTCCCTGCCCGGACCGAAATTCGGCATATACGGCATCCGCAAAATGCTCGGCGAGTTTGAAAGACCGCTTTTAATGAGCATTTTTAAAGGCGTAATCGGCCGGGATCTCACTGACATTAAGGATCAGCTCAGACAGCAGGCGCTGGGCGGTGTGGATATGATTAAAGATGACGAAATTTTCTTTGAAAATGATTTGGCTCCGTTTGAAACCCGTATTACAGAAGGGAAACGAGTCTTAAAGGAAACCTGTGAAGAGACAGGACATAAAACGCTGTATGCAGTAAACCTTACGGGACGAACGGCTGAGCTGCGGGACAAGGCGAGGCGGGCTGCCGAACTTGGAGCCGACGCCCTTTTATTGAATGTGTTCGCCTACGGTTTAGACGTTATGCAAAGCCTTGCGGAAGATGCGGACATCCCGCTTCCGATCATGGCGCACCCGGCGGTCAGCGGCGCGTTCACATCATCTTCCGTCTACGGTTTATCGCATGCGCTTTTACTTGGCAAGCTGAACCGGTGCTGCGGCGCCGATTTCAGTTTATTTCCGTCACCTTACGGGTCAGTGGCTCTTCCGAAGGAGGCGGCGCTTTCCATTCACGACGAATGTGTGAAGGAAGATGTTTTCAAGCCTTCATTTGCTGTTCCGTCGGCCGGCATTCATCCGGGCATGGTGCCTTTATTGATGCGTGATTTCGGAATTGACCATATCATTAACGCCGGCGGCGGGATTCACGGGCATCCGCGAGGCGCCGAGGGCGGAGGAAAAGCGTTCCGCGCCATTATCGATGCGGTGCTTCAAGCGCAGCCAATAGAAGAAAAAGCCGCAGCGTGCAAAGACCTTAAGCTCGCATTAGACAAATGGGGAAGGGTGGAAGCCGTATGACCCAGACACCGCTGATTATTTGTGATTTCGACGGAACGGTTACCATGAATGACAACATTATCAGCATTATGAAAGAATTCGCACCGCCTGAATGGCTCGCTTTAAAAGACGGTGTCCTGTCTAAAAGCATATCCATCCAAGAGGGTGTCGGCCGGATGTTCGGGCTTTTGCCGAGCAGCTTAAAAGAAAAGCTGACAGACTTTGTTCTGCAGGATGCGAACATACGGGACGGCTTTTTGGAGTTTGTCTCGTTCGTTCGGTCAAACGACCTTCCGTTTTATGTCGTAAGCGGCGGGATGGACTTTTTTGTGCACCCGCTTTTGGATGGAATCGTGGAAAAGGAGCGGATTTTCTGCAATCACGCGTCTTTTGAAAATGCCTATATTCATATTGAATGGCCTCATACCTGTGATGAGGGCTGTACAAACCAATGCGGCTGCTGCAAACCGTCAGTCATCCGAAAGCTTTCAGACCAAAAGGAATTTCTCATCATGATCGGTGATTCCGTCACGGATGTGGAGGCTGCAAAGTTGTCTGACATGTGTTTTGCAAGGGATTACTTGCTGGATGAATGCAGGGAGCTCGGGCTGCGTCATCTTCCTTTTCATGATTTTTACGAAGTGAAAAGCGGCATTGAAAACATCGGGGAGGTGCAGGCATGGCTGCAAAACAAGAGCGCTGGCGCGAACTTGCTGAAGTAAAGCGCGAGCTGGCTGAAAGAGACTGGTTCCCGGCGACAAGCGGAAATCTTTCCATTAAAGTGTCTGATGAGCCGTTAACTTTTCTCGTCACGGCAAGCGGCAAGGATAAACGGAAAGAAACAGACGAAGATTTTCTCTTAGTCGATCAGCACGGGAAACCCGCTGAAACCGGCCATTCCTTAAAGCCGTCAGCGGAAACGCTTCTCCATACCTATTTGTATCAGAAGACCAATGCGGGCTGCTGTCTGCATATTCATACGATAAATAATAATGTGATATCGGAGCTGTACGGCGAAGAAAAACAAATCACATTTCAGGGACAGGAAATCATTAAGGCGCTTGGTTTTTGGGAGGAAAATACGGCGGTGACCATTCCGATTATTGACAATCCCGCACATATTCCGTCATTGGCTGTAAGCTTCGCAGCACACGCTGTGAGCGACTCCGGCGCCGTGCTGATCCGCAATCACGGCATTACTGCATGGGGGCAAAATGCGTTTGAGGCAAAAAGGGTGCTGGAAGCCTATGAATTTTTATTCAGCTATCATATCAAGCTCCTGTCACTCCGGCCGCAGCTTGTCAAATAAAGAGGGGGAATCGAAAATGGCAACGATCAGAATTCATGATGAAAAAAATACATTAATAGACAATCAAGAAGAAGTAGCACGCTTTTTAGACGACCAGGAGGTTATTTATGATCAGTGGAATATTGAAAAACTTCCGCCTGAGCTTTCAGAAAAATATGATTTGACAGAAGTCGAAAAAGAGCAGATTCTTGCCGCGTTTGATAAGGAGATTCAGGACATTTCCGCACGGCGCGGCTATAAATCCCAAGACGTCATTTCTCTATCAGATTCAACTCCGAATCTTGATGAACTATTAAAAAACTTTCAACGAGAACATCATCATACGGATGATGAAGTCCGATTTATCGTCAGCGGCCACGGCATCTTCGTCATTCAAGGCAAAGACGGCACTTTTTTTGATGTCCGATTGAATCCGGGAGATTTAATTTCGGTTCCGGAAAACATCCGCCACTACTTTACGCTTCAGGAAGACCGTAAAGTGGTCGCAGTCAGGATTTTCGTTACGACAGAAGGATGGGTTCCGATTTACGAGAATGAAAGTGTACAAAACTAACGAAAAACACGAGCCTCTCATGCGGAAAACGCATCGGGGGTTTTTTCATGTTAACAGTATTTTAATATAAGGTCATTGTCCTTCGTTTTTTGATAAACTTCTATTTTCCGCCGCCAGAATATGTGAAATGCTGTTTACATGATCATGTAACGGGTATTATTCTCTTAATCCTGCTAAAGATTCCAATATGAAATGAAAAATTAAGTTATTTAGTAAAAAAATGTTTACAAATAAAGTATAATCTGTAATAATGCTCAATAACCCAATCAAACTTGTTTCCTATTCTTTTAGCGGTGAGGGGTGAAGTGAATGGGTAGTTATTCTGAACAAGAAAAATTGCTGGTATCTATTGATGAAAAAAGAAAAATGATGATAGATGCCGCTAACAGGCAGGGGTTTACAGGATATGATACGATCAGACACAGTCAGGAGCTGGACTGTCTGATGAACGCGTATCAGCAGCTGATAAATCGGGAACACACACATCACCAAGGAATACAGGGCCTTGTGAAGAAAATAGGCTTGTTCTCCCGCGGTGATGTGATGCCTGCGTATGAGGCAAACAAATGACTGATGATAAACAGATAACGAAGAGCAAAAGCGCTTCCTGAACAAGCGCCGCATCTTAAAGATGAACGCGTTTTTATTAGCGGGAAGACCCCGTTGATTCTGCTCACGAAGCGCCTCGTATTTATCTGCAGGCCATGAGGCCGACCTCCGCATGCATCCTCTTACACATATTCTCCTTTAGTTAAAAAACACCCGATTCAGGGTGTTTTTTAACGTGAAGCGGCAGGAAGGGTAATGGTAACCACGGTGCCTTCTTCCAGCTCACTTTGAATGTCAATTGAGCCACCGTACATCAAAACGATACGCTTGCACACAACAAGCCCGAGACCGGTGCCTTTTTCCTTGGATGTCACAAACGGCAGAAAAATGTGCTGCAGCATGTCTTCAGAGATGCCCATTCCGTTGTCGACGACCTTAATCACTGCTTTATGATCGCGGGCATCTAAATAGATTGACAGCTTGCCGCCTTCCTGCATTGATTCGAGCGCGTTTTTTGCCACATTTAAGATTACCTGTTTAATATGGTCTTTCGTACAGTTGACCATCAGCGGACGATCAATAAGAATCTCCACCTCGACTTCCACATTATAGAGATTTCCTTCAGAATAAATGATCGGCATAATCTCATCGAGAATATCCTGAAGCGAGTTGACCTCCCACTTTTCCGCGGTCGGTTTGCCGAGCACCAAAAATTCACTCACGATCTGATTAATCCGTTTAATCTCCTGCTCAATAATAGAGAAATACAGCTGGTCTTCCTCGGTTTTATATTTTTTTTGCAAAAGCTGAATGAAGCCGCTGATTCCCGTAAGCGGATTGCGGATTTCATGGGCGGTGCTTGCGGCAAGCGTTCCGATCAGCTCGAGCTTTTGCGCCTCATTTTGAGCACGCTCCAGCTGGGTCTGGCGCTTCAGCAAATAATATTGAACGAGAATGAACAAAATATTAAGCAGCACGGCAATGCTTGACATTGGGAGCAGCACGCTTTTGGTCAATTCGTTCAACTCAACCGGTTTCGGATACACATTGATATTCCAGTTGATATCATCTAAATAACCGCTGACCGGTTTTGCGCCTTCTGATTGAACAGCATGTCCGCTGGCGAATATCACTTTTTTTTGGTTCATTACCTTCACATAAACATCAGGGCTCAGCATATGGATCATATTTCTCAAATAATCGACTTGGATGGCGGCAACTAAATAGGCCGTGACCTCCCGGTTTGCGTCTAAAACCGGGACACAGATCGTAAAAATGCGCTGGCCTGTAATTCTGCTGGAGTAGTCGTCTGTGATGACCGTTTTCTTCGTTTCTTTTGCTTTCGTAAAATACGGTCTGTCCGCCAGGTTCACTTTTGATTTCAGATCGGTTGTGCTCGCTATCACATCGCCTTTTGAGTTCAGCATGTAAAGCCCGCTGAATCTCGGTTCATCTTCAAAAGCCTGATCGAGAATTTCATTTATTTTTTCTTCATTGACCGGCTTATCGATTGCGATCGCAAGTGTTTTCATCCGGGCTTTTGTTTCACCTATTAAATAATTGAGCTTATTGCGGTGAAGATTAAGCATCATACTGGCTTCCTGTATGTGTTTATCGGCTATTTTCTGCTTTTCTTTTTCATAAATGAAAAAGCTGATAATAAGTGCCGGGATGATCACCAATATCAGATAAAGCTTGATCTTTCCCAGAGCACCTTTAAAAGTATTCAATCTGCATCGCTCCAACATAACACTTGAATAGAGGTATTATATCATTGTTTATACTGCTTTAATAAGAAAAAATAACCAAAATGATAGAAAAACAAGTTATTTTATTAAGGCTTTCCAAAAAGAAGAGAAATTTTGGAAACATTTTTGTTGACATTTTTCAGTTTGTTTATTAATGTTTCTCTGTAACGGTTTCTTTTGTAAAAGGATGATTGATTTATGACAGATAAGACAGAAAACTCATTGAAATTATTTATTGTACTATCACGTGCGTATCGCTCTATTAACGATCATATGAATAAACACATTCATAAGCACGGTCTGAATCCGACGGAATTTGCGGTGCTTGAGCTGCTATACCACAAAGGGGATCAGCCTCTGCAGCAAATCGGCGACAAAATTTTATTAGCGAGCGGAAGTATTACATACGTCGTCGACAAGCTGGAGAAAAAAGACCTCCTGATCCGAAAAGCCTCGCCGACTGACAGAAGAGTGACTTTCGCACGAATTTCAGAAAAGGGAATCCGTCTTTTGGATGATATTTTCCCGGATCACGCATCGGAGATAAAAGAAATGATCAGTGTGCTGAGTGAGGAAGAGATAGAAATGTGTACGGAGATGCTGAAAAGAGTAGGATTGAATGCAAAACATTTTCATCAGAAAT
Organism: Bacillus nakamurai; assembly: GCF_001584325.1. Lineage (GTDB taxonomy): Bacteria > Bacillota > Bacilli > Bacillales > Bacillaceae > Bacillus > Bacillus nakamurai. The sequence goes on along the minus strand of NZ_LSAZ01000032.1, from coordinate 13,376 downwards.
AAAAAAGGAAGCCATTTGAAGGGCTTCCTTTTTTATATTATTGATTTTCGTCGGTTCCGGCATTTCTCGGCTGTATCAATACTTCAACGCGTCTGTTTTTGCTGCGTCCTTCTGCGGTTTTGTTAGATGCAATCGGCTTATATTCGCCAAAGCCCTTGGCGCTGAACACTTTTGCGTCCAATTTCGGATTCTCAGTGAGCAAAGCCATAAAGTTGACGGCTCTCATAACGCTTAAATGCCAGTTTGATTGGTATTCTGAGTTTTTAATCGGAACATTGTCCGTATGCCCGCTGATGATAATGTTGCGCGGCGGGTTCAGCACTAATAAATTTGAGATTTCCTTCGCAAGCGGGACATCTTCCTGGCGGATATCGGCTCTTCCCGAATCAAAGAAGATGCTGTCTTTAATGGTGATCAATAAGCCTTCGTGTGTCAGCTTCGTTTCAAGCTGATGCTCAAGCTTTTTATTTTTAATAAATTGATTGACTTGTTTCTGCACGCCTTTCAGCTCTTCACGGTCCGCCGCTTCATTTTCTTTCTTTTTTTTCTCTTTCTCTTTTTCCTTGTCTTTTTTTATCGTATCAATGCCGTCTTTTTCATTCTCAGGGGGCGTGACGCTTGAATATTCCAGAACGCCTGTGCCTCCCGTAAATACGGCGTTAAATGATTTAGAAAGCATTTGGAATTTCGCCGCATCAACAGAGCTTATGGCGAACAATACAATGAACAGAGCAAGGAGAAGGGTGAGAAGGTCAGCGTACGGGATCAGCCAAGACTCATCCACATGCTCGTCATCATGCTTCTTCTTCTTTTTTCTCGCCATTGTTTGACTCTCCTTCTTGTTCGCTCACTTTTGCACGTTCGTTTGCAGGAAGGTACATCAGAAGTTTTTGTTCAATTACTTTCGGCGCTTGACCCTCAAGCACGGAAAGGACTCCTTCAATCATGATCTCCCGCAGTTTGATTTCCTGTTTTGATTTGCGTTTCAGCTTGTTGGCGAAGGGGTGCCATAATACATACCCTGTAAAGATCCCGAGAAGGGTGGCGACAAACGCCGCACTGATGGCATGTCCGAGCGCCTCCGTGTTGTTCATGTTTGAAAGGGCGGCAATAAGGCCTATAACCGCACCCAATACGCCAAGTGTCGGCGCATATGTCCCGGCTTGTGTAAAGATTGCTGCGCCGGCCTGGTGTCTGTCTTCCATCGCTTCAACTTCCTCAGTCATAATATCTCTAATAAATTCTGCGCTTTGTCCGTCGACCGCCATGCTCAGACCGTTCTTTAAAAACGCGTCATCGACGTCTTCAATGCTTGCCTCCAGCGCGAGCAGGCCTTCACGTCTGGCAATTTGCGCCCATTGAGAAAACATAGGAATTAATTGCTCAATGGTCAGCTGTTTGTTTTCCTTAAACAGCACTTTAAAAAGAGCAGGCACTTTTTTAATTTCTTTGCCAGGAAATGCAATAATGACGGCAGAAATCGTACCGAACAAAATAATTAAAATAGCTGCCGGGTTAGCGAGCGCACTTAAGCTTACCCCTTTCAGCACCATGCCGACGCTTAAAGCGATCAAGGCAAGAATGATACCGATAATCGATGTTTTATCCATATTTTTCACCAAATCCTTTATACTAGCTTTCTATGGTTAATATCGGTGCCAGTGCTTGGAACTTTAGGGTGATTGGGAAATTGTTCTCGAATTATTCACAGCTTTCATCTTATATCATACCGCTGATACGCCATATAGCTGTTCTTGGAGAGGAAACTGATCACCAGGTAAGTAGGTACGGGAAGGCAAAAAAAAAAAAGCGGTCTCCGCATGGAAAACCGCTTTTTTATTATTTCGCCTGTACTTTAATGCTGTCATCTTCCAATATCACATGGAAGGTTTTGATTTCGTTATCTTCGAGTAATAGATCTGTCATTTCGTCTTCGATCCATTCTTGGATGGTTCTTCTGAGCGGACGTGCGCCGAAAGCAGGGTGATAGCCGATTTCAGCGATTTTTTCCTTCGCTTCATTCGTGACGTGCAAACTGATTCCGCGCTCTTTTAATGTGTCTTCAAGTTCTGCAAGCAGCAGGCTGACGATTTTAACGAGATGTTCTTTTTCAAGAGACTGGAATTCAATAATGCTGTCAAACCGGTTTAAAAATTCAGGTTTGAAGAACATGCTGAGTGAATCGATCAGCGTCTGCTCCTTCATCACGCTGTCATCTGATTGGAATCCGACTTTTGTCTGTTTTTCGCCGGTGCCCGCGTTGCTCGTCATAATCAAAATGGTATCTTTAAAGCTGACCGTTCTGCCTTGGCTGTCTGTCAAACGGCCGTCCTCCATAATTTGCAGGAACATATGCTGGACGTCAGGGTGGGCTTTTTCAATCTCATCAAGCAATACGATGCTGTATGGATTGCGGCGCACTTTTTCCGTTAATTGTCCGGCTTCATCATGTCCGACATAACCCGGAGGCGAACCGATAATTTTAGAAACGGCGTGTTTTTCCATGTATTCACTCATATCGAGGCGGATAATGGAATCTTTTGTGCCGAACAGTTCATCTGCGAGTGTTTTTGATAACTCGGTTTTTCCGACGCCGGTCGGTCCGACAAAGAGGAAGGAGCCGACAGGTCTATTTTTGGATTTCAAGCCGGCGCGGCTTCTTCTTACCGCTTTAGCCACTTTTTTAACAGCTGTTTCCTGGCCGATCACACGCTGATGAAGGTTTTCTTCAAGCTCTTTCATTTTTGTTTGTTCATCAGCTTGGAGTTTTCCGACGGGAATGCCCGTTTTTTGTTCGACGATGGCTTGAATGTGTTCCGCTCCCACTTCAGCTGATGAGGCGGGCGTTTCTTGTGCCAGCTGCTTTTCCAAAGCCGCTTCTTCGTCACGAAGTTTTGCAGCAAGCTCATAGTTCTCTTCTTGAAGCGCTTTTGTTTTTTCAGCTTCAATGGCAGAAAGTCTTTTAGCTGCTTCTTCTTCATTTAAAGTATCCAGCTGCAGATTTGCCTTTGACCCGGCTTCATCCAGAAGGTCAATCGCTTTATCCGGCAGATGGCGGTCCTGAATGTAGCGGGAAGAGAGTGTGACACACGCTTTAATTGCTTCATCGCTGAATGTGACGCCGTGGTACTTCTCATATTTATCTTTAATGCCTTCAAGAATGCTGATCGCTTGTTCTATAGAAGGTTCGTGAACCATTACAGGCTGGAAGCGTCTTTCAAGCGCCGCGTCCTTTTCGATTTGGCGGTACTCTTTCAGCGTCGTCGCCCCGATGACTTGCAGTTCGCCTCTGGCTAGAGCCGGTTTCAGGATATTTCCTGCATCCATTGATCCTTCAGCAGATCCGGCACCTACGAGAAGATGAATTTCATCAATGAACAGAATTGCGTTTTTCCGTTCTTTTAATTCGCTCATCAGCTGTTTCATTCTTTCTTCAAACTGGCCTCTGATCCCTGTATTGGCAACGAGGGAAGCGACATCCAGCAGGTAGAGCTCTTTGTTTTTTAGTTTATTCGGTACATCGCCTTCCGCGATTTTGAGCGCAAGGCCTTCTGCGATTGCTGTTTTACCGACACCTGGTTCTCCGATGAGGACCGGGTTGTTTTTATTGCGGCGGTTTAAAATTTCTATCACGCGCGCCACTTCATCATCGCGGCCGATAACAGGATCAATCAGGCCCGCTTTTGCGCCGTTTGTGATATTTTGCGCGAGTTCATCGAGCAATCCTTTTTTACGCTGAGACTGCTGTTCGATTTTATCAGGGTGAAAGGCTTGTTCAAATGGGAAACCGAATGATTGCGGCCCCATGCTCATAGACGGTTTGCGGGTTAATTCTGTATAACATGTTTCACATAAAACCAATTGTTTTTGAATCGAATTGACTTGCATGTTTAGGCGAATCGTCGCCTCGTTTTTCTGACAATGTTGACAACGCATTTGCCAAAACCTCCTTAGAAATGTTTGATCATCTTTGACCAATAGAGTTAGAAAATAAGGTCTTAGTTTGACCTTCTTTGATTAATAGTATACTCTGACCTTCTTTGACTTTCAAGTGTTTTGTTTTAAACCTTGTAAAATCAAAGTTTGTAATGCAGATCGGCCAATTCATAATGTTTGATTAATATTGACCAAAGGAATCAGAAAGAAAGTTTCTGACGTTGATCTTTCTTGTTGATGAGTATACGCCGCCGATTTTCTGCTTTCAATTTTTTTGCTTGAGGAGGAAATTTAAATCTGTTTTCTCAGGTAAACACGATTTATTCTTCTTTTCATGCAACTTGTCTCATAGGCTGATAAAAAGGCCTGGACAAAACTGCGTTTAGCCGGAGGGTGAAATGGGACAATCAAAAGGGTCTGCAAGTCAGCTTGCATTTGTATACGTAGGGACGGTTGTAGGGGCCGGTTTCGCCACGGGGCGCGAAATCGTTGAGTTTTTTCTGAGGTTTGGCTGGATCGGTCTGTTCGGCATTGTAGTGAGCGGTCTGATGTTTACTTTTTTAGGCGCAAAAATAATGATCATTTCAAAGCGGATCAATGCAGCGTCTTATCAAGAAGTAAATAATTATTTATTCGGCCAGTCCGTCGGGCGCATTGTCAACATGTTTATGATGTTTATTCTGTTAGGGGTGACCTCTGTCATGCTGTCCGGTGCGGGGGCGCTGTTTCATGAACAGCTTGGCTGGACCGCCCAAGCCGGAATTCTTTTGACAATCGGGCTGAGCTTTGCCGTCATGACAAGCGGCGTCAAAGGCGTTTTCGGTGTCAATGTATTAGTTGTGCCGCTGTTACTTTCTTTTTCTTTTATTGTGGCTGCCGATTCATTTGTGTTTACAACCACGAGGAACGCGGAGGAATGGGTATGGCCTGACAGATGGAATTGGCTTTTGTCCGCCGTTTCGTACGGCGCTTTAAATCTATCGCTGGCCCAAGCTGTCCTTGTACCCCTTGCGAACGAAATGTCATCAGAAAAGGTGATCAGAAGAGGGGCTTATTTAGGCGGCGGTTTGCTTACGCTTGTGCTTTTCGCAAGCTTTTTGTCCTTGTCGGTGCTTCCGCATGTGCTGGAATATGAGATTCCGATGGCTCAAGTCGTCTATTTATTTTCCCGCTCCCTGCATATCATTTATTTGTTTATTATTTTTGGTGAAGTATTTACATCGGTAATCGGCAATTTATACGGTTTGGAAAAACAATTGAACAGCTTTCTTCATATAAAGAGTACATATATTTACGGCGGCATTTTAATATTTGCTTATATTGTCAGTCAAATCGGCTACGGCCACCTGATTTCAACGGTTTATCCGCTGTTTGGATATGTCAGCCTTGCTTTTATCGGTGCGCTGGTTTGTAAAAAAACGCCTAGAAAAATATGAGTGAAAAGAGACTATTGTCTGTTTTTTTGAAAAATTCCCCTTCTTTTTTCCTGCCATTTCTGTATAATGAATTGGGAAATGATGGGGAGGAGTATTGAGTGAAAGACTTTCGGTTTTTAGGCTTCATTTTTATTGGTATCGGTATTCTCTTTTTTTTACAGAAGGCAGGGGTTATCCACATAGCGGCTGCCTCGGCTTGGCCGTTTCTTTTCATTATGTTATCCGCAGGTTTTCATGCCGGGTTTTTATTCACGGGCAAAGCATCCGACAAAGCGGGGCTGCTCGTTCCGGGCGGAATTACCCTGGTGCTGGGATGTCTGTTTTGTTTTGAAACCGCAACAGGATGGGCGTATGCTAGCATCACTTGGCCTGTATATATATGGGCTCCAGCTCTCGGACTTTTTGAACTGTGGTTCTTCGGAGGAAGAAAAACGGGCGTGTTGATCCCTGTGTTTATCCTGTCAGCCGTCGGGGCTGTATGTTTTGCCGGCATGCTTATGGCAGAGGCATGGCCGCTTCTGATCATTCTCGTATCGCTTATTTTTCATATCAGTGCATTTTTGTATCCGCAAAAAAGAACGGGGCTTCTTATCCCAGGCGGTATATTGCTGATTACAGGCGGTTTATTATGGTTTGAAACGTTAACGGATTGGGCGTACGCAGATGTAACATGGCCGGTCTATCTCTTTGCCGTTTCGTTCGGGCTGTTTGAAAGCTGGCTGTTCGGCAAAAAGCAAAAAGGGCTGCTCATTGCATCGGCTGTTCTTGTTTGTATAGGGATTTTTGGCATATTCAGCAATACAAATGCTGTGATAAACGAACATGGATGGCCCGCTATCCTTATTTTGTTTGGTATTGCTTTTCATATCCCGATTTTCAGCTCTAAACCGGTGAAAAACGCAGGACTTCTTGTGCCGGGCGGCATATTGCTGATTACGGGCGTCTTGTTTTTCTTCGAAGTCGCAACTAATTGGTCATATTCCGGTGTGACTTGGCCTGTTTACCTGTTAGCGGCTGCTTTCGGTTTATTCGAACTGTGGCTGTTTGGCGGGAAACAAAAGGCGCTGCTGATTCCGATAACGGTGCTGACGCTGACGGCATTATGTTTTATCATGATGTATCAATTGGTATTCCCGGTGTCTGTCTTCTGGCCTGTCTTATTTATCCTGATCGGAATTATGCTGATGGTGTTTCCCGGGAAAAAACGAAGAGTTTAAATCAGCTCTTTATGAGGCGGCCTGAACTTTGTTTCAGGCTGTCTTTTTTTATTGTCAATGGAAACTTAATTATGGTATGATAGCAGGAGTGAAAAAATGAAAAAAATCCGTATTTCTGCGGGAGAGGTTCTAGCTACACCCTCTATAAAAAACTAAGGACGAGCTGTATCCTTGGATACGGTCTTTTTTTATGTTTTTTATGGCGCCTTTTCCGAGAAAGGCGCTTTTTTATATGAAGAATGTAAATAAGGGAGAGAACAGATATGAAAAAAGAAAAAGCGGTTGTCGTCTTCAGCGGAGGACAGGACAGCACGACTTGTTTATTATGGGCTTTACAGAACTTTGAAGAAGTAGAAACTGTAACATTCCATTATAATCAGCGCCATCAAGAAGAAATTGATGTGGCAAAGGCCATTGCTGAAAAGCTCGGCGTCAAAAATCACTTGCTTGATATGTCCCTTTTAAACCAGCTTGCGCCAAACGCGCTGACAAGGGACGATATAGAAATCGAAGCGAAAGACGGGGAATTGCCGACAACCTTTGTGCCGGGACGCAATCTCGTGTTCTTATCATTTGCTTCTATTCTTGCGTATCAAATCGGTGCGCGCCACATTATAACAGGTGTTTGTGAGACTGACTTCAGCGGCTACCCAGACTGCCGTGACGAGTTTGTGAAATCCTGCAACGTTACCGTCAATTTGGCGATGGAAAAACCATTTGTTATTCACACACCGCTCATGTGGCTGAACAAAGCGGAAACATGGAAGCTTGCCGATGAGCTTGATGCGCTTGATTTTGTAAAAAACAACACACTGACGTGCTATAACGGCATTATTGCGGACGGCTGCGGCGAATGTCCGGCATGTCTGCTCCGCAATAAAGGCTACGATGAATATATGAAAATGAAAGGGGAGCGGAAGTAATTGCTTTCTCAAATTTACCCGCAGGCTCAGCATTCTTACTCATTTGAATTGAACAAAGACATGCACATTTCCGCCGCGCACTTTATTCCCCGTGAAAGTGCCGGAGCGTGCAGCAGAGTGCACGGGCACACGTATACCGTAAATATTACCGTTGCCGGGGATGAATTAGATGATTCAGGATTTCTCGTAAATTTCAGCGTGCTGAAAAAATTGGTGCACGGCGCTTACGATCATACGTTGCTGAATGATCATGACGAATTTTCCGATGATGACAGGTACTCATTGCCGACGACGGAAGTTGTGGCGAAAACGATTTATGATAAGGTTCAAGCCTATCTTGAAACATTGGAGAATAAACCGGTTTGTGTGCAAATTTTTGTCAGAGAAACACCGACAAGCTATTGCGTGTACCGCCCGAAAAAAGGTGATGTGAATGGCTAAAGGAATTCCGGTTTTAGAAATTTTCGGGCCGACGATACAAGGGGAAGGCATGGTCATCGGCCAGAAAACCATGTTCGTCCGCACGGCCGGCTGCGACTATTCCTGCAGCTGGTGCGATTCCGCTTTTACGTGGGACGGATCAGCCAAAAAAGATATCCGCTGGATGACGGCGGAAGACATTTATCATGAGCTGAGAGAAATCGGCGGAAACGCCTTTTCTCATGTCACCATTTCCGGCGGAAACCCGGCGCTGTTAAAGCAGCTTGACGCGTTTATTTTGTTATTGAAACAGCATGATGTGCGCGCCGCTTTAGAAACGCAAGGAACCGTCTATCAGGATTGGTTTACGTTAATTGATGACTTGACGATTTCTCCGAAGCCGCCGAGCTCGGGAATGACGACCGATTTTAACAAGCTGGATTATATTTTGTCTTCTCTTGAAGCGGCAAACAGGCGCCATGCGGTCAGTTTAAAAGTCGTCATTTTTAATGATGAGGATCTGGCATTTGCGAAAACCGTTCATAAACGATATCCGGGTATTCCGTTTTATCTGCAAGTCGGAAATGACAACGTCCATACGACAGATGACCAAGCGTTAATCACGCATCTGCTCGGAAAATATGAAAAACTCGTTGACATGGTTTCTGCAGATTCAGAATTGAATCTTGTCAGAGTCCTGCCCCAGCTGCATACACTGCTTTGGGGAAACAAACGGGGAGTATAAGAGAAAGGGAGATTCATATGACTAGAAAAGATTCAGAATTAGAAGGAGTTACGCTCCTGGGAAATCAAGGGACAAACTATTTATTTGAATATGCGCCGGAGGTTTTGGAGTCCTTTCCGAATAAACACGTCAACCGTGATTATTTCGTTAAATTCAATTGCCCTGAATTTACGTCGCTTTGCCCGAAAACGGGACAGCCGGACTTCGCAACGATTTACATCAGCTACATTCCGGACGAAAAAATGGTAGAAAGCAAATCGCTGAAGCTTTATCTTTTCAGCTTCCGCAATCACGGAGATTTCCACGAGGATTGCATGAACATTATCATGAATGACCTGATTGAGCTGATGGACCCGCGCTACATCGAAGTTTGGGGGAAATTTACGCCGCGAGGAGGCATTTCAATTGACCCTTACACAAACTACGGCAGACCGGGAACGAAATATGAACAAATGGCTGAGCATCGTATGATGAATCATGATATGTATCCTGAAACGATTGATAATCGATAATTGGATCTAAGCCCCCGTCTTTTTGGCGGGGGTTTTTGCATGGGTTTTACTGGGCAGTCCGGATGATAGGGAATTGTAATAATGCAATACGAAGCTCCAAGTATCAAACTGGATCCCATGGATAAAAAGATTTCGGTTTAAAAAAGACGAGTAAACCCGGGGGGATTGTACTCGCCGCTACATCACATGACGGGTGCTGGATGGCAGCTCGTCTGTTTTATTATAAAATAGAGAACATACGTTTGTAAACACCTTCACTTAAATAATTCACTTTGTGAAAGCAGATCAATTGTAAACCAATCAGCTGCGTGATAGCATGTCCTGTAAAAAGAAGGAGTGAACATCATGGAACCCCTGCTTTTAAACGGTGTAAGGCTGAATATGTATGACTGTAAAGAAGGGACGGGCAAAAGCGGCCGTGTCATTTCATTTGTATTAAAGGTGACCAGTGAAACGTATCATGATATCGCCGTCCTTCTGTATGAAAAAACCTTCGAGGTGCAGGCCCCTGAGCGGGGGCTCGATTTCCGCGGTGAAATCACCAACTATTATACGTCGATGACAAACCTTTATCGGGAAGGTGAGACCGGGGACTTTTTTATTGAGCTGACTGAGGTCTGACTTCATGTGAAAAAGCTGCCGGGCGGCAGCTTTTGAAAAGCGTGCGGGATATGTAAAGTGTTCGGATCGCGTGCTGGGGGTTAAATGGAGTCTTTGATGATTTTATAGTTTTTATGATTGACGACAGTGAGGGAATCTAATTCAAGATTACGATAATTATCCATGATGGTTACGTCAACGATGACGGAGTTTTCATTTACCTTTTCAACAATACCGGTTAATCCGTTTTTAAATTCAATGACGTTTCCAACCTTTGCAATTTTCACGAGCTTCCTCTCCTTTATCATAATTCCTGTTTGAAAATATTTTGCAGTATTTTCTTTAAGAAGTAAAGCAATATGGGTATTGTTCCGCTTATTCATTGTCCGGACGCGGCAAAGATGGTATATTGTTTTTCGTTAATATGCAGAAAAAAGGGGCTGTTTTTAATTGCTGCCGGAAGAAATTACAGAACGTATCAATCAAATCCGCACCGGGGAAATTCCGGAATTCAGGGTGCAAAAAGAACACTTTCTTGCGTTTCGGGCTGTTTTATCAAAACAGGAGGATTTTAAGCATTTTCGCGGGATTGCCCAGCAAGGCGGAGATGTCATATTCCAATATTTAGAACAGCCAAGAAGCTGAAGGCTCCTCGAATGTGAGGAGCCTTTTTTATTTTCAGACGCTGATTTCATCTTCTTGTAACAGATGTAAACAAATTGTAAAATTCCTCCGATGGATGTTTTTACAACTATTTGGTTATTTTTATGGGAGCCACAGCTGTTTTCTTGGCAATAACAAGGCTGTTATAGAACTTTTTCCAGCATAATAGCTGTTTGGGAGAACTGGAAAATCTTTAACCGTGAATTTGAGTGCGGCTCTTGTTAAGGTAGTGAAGTATTTTAAGGAGGAAATCGTATGACGACAAAATTTGCTGCCTTGGCTGTTTTTTTTCTTTGTTTTATGCCTGCAACAAAAATTGAACATACACAAGCCCTATTTACTTTAACAAAGAAGCCAAAGCAAGAAAGCACTTCATTGGTTAATCATATAAATCGAAATAGCGCCGTTCCCAAACTGGCAAATGCTGATCATAAGCATTCTATCAATACGATCGAGCTGACATCGCATACAGAGAAAAAAGCCAAGCCGGAGCCGGCTGAGCATCATCCGCCTAAAAAGGTTTATTCCCAAGCCGACAGAGAACTTCTGTCCCGTCTCGTTTACGCAGAAGCGAAGGGCGAGTCTTATAAAGGGAAAGTGGCTGTGGCGAGCGTGGTGCTGAACCGTACCGAAAAGCACGGCTTTCCCGACACCATTCGGGGCGTTATTTATCAAAGGAACGCATTTGAACCGGTATCGAACGGAAGTATAAATCAAAAACCGGATAAGGATTCCGTTGCCGCGGCAAAAGAGGCGATGGAAAACCAGGGCAGAGAAACAAAGGCATTGTATTTCTACAATCCGAAAACGGCTTCTGACAACTGGATCCGTTCCAGAAAAATCATAGAAAGAATCGGCAGACACGTATTTGCCATGTAAGCATAGCGGGATGAAGTCCCGGCTATGCTTTTTTTCAATTTTAAGAAATCGAAAATATTTTCAGAACTTGTCTCATATGATGGTGGAAGAACGAGAGACAAGGAGAGACACCATGAATCGATTTGTAAAAGGGATTATCCTTTTATCCATTGCCGCCTTTTTCGCTGAATGCCTGGAATTTGTAGTGAATATGATATTGGCACGGGAGCTTGGCGAGCATGGAATGGGGCTTTATATGAGTATTCTGCCCACCATTTTTTTGATTATCGTGATAGCGAGCCTCGAGCTTCCGATCTCAATTTCGAAATTTATTGCTGAATCAAACCAGAAGCTGCATGAAAGCATGCTCCGGCATGCATTTCGAATGACCGCCGTATTTACCGCTTTTTCGACCGCCGCTGCCAGCATCGCGCTGCCGTTTATCCCTGTTTTTGATACGTATCATCCTTTTATCAAAGGGATTGTTATCGGCCTGATTCCCATTGTGGCTTTCACATCCATCGCCAGAGGTTATTTTATGGGTGTGCAGCAAATGGGGAAAATCGCTGTTGCGAATGTCCTGAAAAAAATCATACAAGTGCTGTGTCTGTTTGTATTTTTTCAATGGTACTCTTTTGAAATTGACATGGCGGTTCTCATTTCATTGTTTGTGCTTGTCGCTAGCGATGTCGTGGTGTTCGTTTACTTGTATACGCAGTTTATTTTGGCGCGGAGGACGATTTCCGGCCATCAGCATATCCATCTGCGCGGCAGGGATGTACGGAAACGTCTTTTGGCCGTTTCGATTCCGACAACGGGATTGCGCATTTTTCACGCCGTGACCAATGCGATTGAACCTTTTTTGGTGAAAGCGGCGCTTTTGGCGGCGGGGGCTGCCGGAACAGCGGCGATTGATCAATACGGCATGCTTGCCGGGGTAGCGATAACGATCGGTTCTTTTCCCGCGTTTATCGCCCATTCATTAATGGTGGTCATGATTCCGAGTATTTCTGAAGCGTACGCGCTTTCTCAATATGATATTGTATTGAAACGGCTGAGGCAGTCGATTTTTATTACATTCGGCTACGGCATTCCGGCAGTCTGGGTGATGTTTCAATTCGCCGGCCCGCTGACCCATCTTTTTTTTCAATCTCCGGAAGCACAATTTTATTTGCAGCTGTTATGGCCATACTTTCTTTTTCACCTGTTTGTCATGCCGCTTCAGGCTTGCCTGATCGGAATCGGCCATGTGAAAACGGCTTTTTTCCATAACGTGTGGAGCCATATTGTTGCCCTGACGATGATGTATGTGCTTGGTTCTATGCCGAATCTCCAAATGCTCGGCATTATTCTCGGAATGAATACGGGCATGATTCTTTTGACAAGTTTACATTACACGACGATTTGCAAAGAGCTCGGTGTTTCTGTATTTCTTACAGGCGGGGGCAGATCGCCTCGCATCGAAAGCTGAAAAAGCTGATACATTTCAATAAGGAAGGGCAAGCTATCTGAAACGCATGAAAGGAAGATCATATGCTGAAAAATCGCCTTATTGTATGTGCAGCTCTTTTCATACTTGCCGCAGTCTGGATGCCTGAAGCAAAAGCCGCAGCCGGAAAGCAGGCTGTTCCCGCAGTCTTTCTGATGAAAACGATTGAAGGAGACGATATTTCAATCCCGCACAAAGGCCGGAAAACGATTTTGCATTTCTGGACGTCATGGTGTCCGCCGTGTAAAAAAGAACTGCCGCAGTTTCAAACTTATTATGAAAAACATCATTCTGATCAAGTGAGCCTTGTGACGGTTAATCTGGTAAACGCTGAACAAAACAAGCAGGCCGTTCAAAACTTTGTAAACCAACACCACCTTACATTCCCGATCGTTCTCGATTCCAGAGGCGAGCTGATGAAGGAATACCGTATCATCACAATTCCGACTTCGTTTCTGCTGAATGAAAAAGGAGAAATCGAAAAAACGGTTGTCGGCCCGATGACAGCCTCACAGTTAAAAAAGTGGTCAGAGCAATAAAAAGCTGAGAGGATTTTAAGACTGACCCCCGTTTTTGA
>NZ_LSAZ01000031.1 GCF_001584325.1 Bacillus nakamurai | reverse complement strand
AACAAAGCAAGTGGAGCACCCGCCGAAAAGCCGCCTACTCCAGCGCAAACCATAACAGCTTACCTTGAAAAAATGGCGCCAGAGATTCAAAAGGCTCTGCCGGATCACGTAAAACCCGATCGACTAGCTCGTATTGCTTTAACGACAATTCGCACCAATCCCGCCCTTTTGGAATGCACTGTCCCTTCGTTGCTCGGAGCTGTAATGCAGTCAGCCCAATTAGGACTGGAGCCGGGGCTTATAGGGCATTGTTATTTTGTTCCTTTTTGGAATAACAAAGAAAAAAGACGCGATGTACAATTCATCATCGGTTACAAAGGAATGATTGACCTTGCAAGAAGATCAGGACATATCGAAAGTATTTATGCTCATGCCGTTTATGAATCAGATGAATTCGACTACGAACTGGGCTTGCATCCTAAGCTGGTTCATAAGCCAGCTACCGGACAAAGAGGTGCGATAACCCATGTTTACGCTGTAGCCCACTTTAAAGATGGCGGCTATCAATTCGAGGTTTTCAGCAAAGATGATATAGACAAAACACGAAAACGAAGTAAAGCAAGTGATAACGGGCCATGGAAAACAGACTATGAAGAAATGGCTAAGAAAACTGTAATTCGTCGCATGTGGAAGTACTTACCGATCAGTATTGAGATTCAACAACAAGTCGCTCAAGACGAGACGATCAGAAAGGATATAACAGCAGAAGCCCAGTC
>NZ_LSAZ01000030.1 GCF_001584325.1 Bacillus nakamurai | reverse complement strand
AGGACGCCGCCAAGCAATCTTTAACCCAGCTCATCATGAGCTGGGTTTTTTATTTAGAAAAAAGATCTCTAATATAAAAGCTAATGCCTCCTGAAGAGAGCATTAGCTTTTTGTGTTTATATAGATTTTGCTTTGCTGCTATGATTTCTAAGGCTGTTTGATTTAATTGTTTCGAGCATTCTTAAACTGAATACAATCAGGAGCATGACCAGCATCAAAGCTGTGAACAGCCAGAACGCAGTTTGTGCCGGATATTCATCTAAGCTCCAGCCAACAGCTATTGGAAGAATTGATCCTCCCAGCCCATTTGAAGCAAGCAGGATGCTGGTGGTTTGTTCTGTTTTTCCGGGGTAAAAGTGATTGGTGATGATTAATGCGATTGCGAACATACCGGCCATGAACAGACCTAAGAAGAAACAAAGAGCAAAACCGAGCCAAACGGTTTTACTTAACGCTAATACGGCAAGCGCGGCCAGACCGCCAATGCTTATGAGACGGAGAAACCGGTGGTAGGTTAGTTTTTCTGATACCGGGCCTGTTAATAACCGGCCGATGATCATGCCGGTCCAATAAATTGTTACCGTTATCGTAGCTAAAGAGTTGGGGATATCCCATTTCTCAGCGAAGATTGAGGGGATAAAGTGTACGATTGATACTTCACTGCCTCCGTAGAAGAAGAAGTAAGCAGCTGCCATAGAAATAAACAGCAATCCATGAGTCCGGTAGTTTGGGCTTTCTTTTTTATCGGTGCCGGGAGAATCTTCTTTACGTATGAGCAATTGATCAATACTGCCGAAGCTCATTTGTTTCCAAGCGACCAAAAGCGCCAAACTGCTTAATCCTAAGACCGAAAATGCTAATGTCCACATGTGGCTGTTGATAAGAAAGCCTGACAGCAGCGGCATAAACAGTGCGCCCAGTCCATAAGCAACCTCCATCTTACTCATGGCCACGGCTTGTCTTTCTTTAATAGCCGTGAGGATAATGGTTCCTACACAGGACTCTACTAAGCCCGCGCCCAGCCCAGCTATGCTGACAAGAAGAAAGAGTAAAGGCCAAGGTGGGAGGAAGGATATCACAATTTCACAGCTGATGAGCGCCAAGCCAAAGATAACCACGTTTTTGCGTCCCAGCTTTTTCACCATATAAGGCATTCCGAGGACACCGATTAGGAAGCCCATGAATTGAGAGAACACTAATATTCCGCCATTACTGTAACTTTGTGAATAATGTGTGAGTAACTCAGGCAATACGGCTCCAAGAATAACGAGTGTAAAAGCAATTGATCCATAAGAAAAACAGCCAATCCACAGCAGACGAGTTTTCATCATTTTATCTCCTTATTGGTAAAATAATATTTCTCTCTACTAGTTATGACATGATGCGAATAGGATTTTAGCGGATATGATAGAAGCGTCGATAAATTATTTTACATTAATCCCAATTATTGTTACTATATCACATAACTTTTCCCTGCACACCCCTAATGATAACGTTAACAAATTGTTAACATATTTTACAAAAAGTGCGTTGACATTAATTTCAATAATTAATACGATAAAAAGCGAATTTCTAATAATTTAATAGGGGTGGTAATGTGGGAACGAAGGAAATCACGAATCCAGACAGCTTGTATTACGGTGTTGATGATGTAGTAATGGAGCGAGGAGAAGGGATTTACCTGTACGATCAAGAGGGAAATGAATATATTGATTGTGCCTCCGCTACATTTAACCTGAATCTAGGCTACGGAAACAAAGAAGTCATTGACACGGTTAAAGATCAGGCAGATAAGCTGATCCATGTTACATCTTCCTTTCAAACAGACGCAGTTAACAAACTGGCTGAAAAACTTGTAGAAATCACCCCTGATAATCTCACAAAAGTACACCCTAAAGTCAGCAGCGGTTCCGGCGCGAATGAAGGAGCTATTAAAATGGCTCAGTACTATTCCGGAAAAACTGATGTTATCTCCCTATTCAGAAGCCACCTCGGACAAACTTACATGACGTCTGCTTTATCCGGTAATTCATTTCGAAAAGAACCGTTCCCGCCTCAAATTTCTTTTGGTTTGCAAGTTCCCGATCCGTATTGCAATCGCTGTTTTTATAATCAAAAACCAGACACATGCGGCATGCTGTGCGTAGAAAGAATTAATGATTTTATTGAGTATGCGAGCAATGGAAAAATTGCCGCTATGATTGTTGAACCGATCTCCGGAAACGGAGGAAATGTCGTTCCGCCTAAGGAATATTTTAAACAGCTGAGAAAGCTTTGTGATGAGCATGATATCACTTTGATCTTTGATGAAATTCAAACCGGTTTCGGCCGGACCGGAAAGATGTTTGCTGCCGACCACTTTGATGTAAAACCTAATATGATGACTGTCGCTAAGGGGCTGGGAGGCACGGGCTTCCAAGTCGCCGCCACTGTGACGGAAGAAAAGTATACAGGATTGCCCGGTTATACTCATTCCTTTACTTACGGTTCGAATGTGATGGCATCTGCTGCTGCCTGTAAAACCATTGACATTATGCAGCGCCCCGGCTTTTTAGAGAATGTGACGACTGTCGGAAACTATATTATGGATCGCTTAGAAACGATGAAAGAGGATTTTGCTTTTATTGCTGATGTAAGAGGCGTCGGCCTGATGATTGGCGTTGAAATTGTAAAAGAAAACAATGAGCCGGATGTAGAGCTGACCAATTATATCGCGAAACGGGCGATGGATCACGGATTAATTCTCCGGACGTCACGATACGGATTCGGAAATGTATTTAAAATCCGTCCGCCTTTAACCATTACACTTAGTGAAGCTGAGGTGCTCTGCTACAGGCTCCGCAAGCTATTGGAGGAAATCAAGTGAGGGACTATATTATTGAACTTGGGAAATTCGTTTATCAAAAGGTGAAAAATCAAAAAGGTACGCTGAAAAATCGGCTGGTCAACGGGTACTCTCCGGGAGGCGATGCACAGTTTAACATTGATGCAGCCGCCGAGGATGCGGTTCTTGACTATATTCAGAAGCAGGAACATCCCGTCGCTTTTTACACGGAAGATGGCGGACTGAAGCTGGTTGGAGAAAATCCGCAGTATATTTTGATTGTAGATCCTATAGACGGAACGCGGCCGGCTGCTGCGGGGCTTGAAATGTCATGCATTTCGATTGCATTGGCTTCGTATAAGCAGGACGCAAAAATAAAGGATATCGAATTTGCTTTTTTGCTTGAGCTTAAATCCGGCGCTTATATGTACGGTGATATTTATAGTGACGCTATCCAATTTGAAGATTATCAGGGAGAATTACCGAATTTGAGCGGCGTGCAAGACATAAAAAACATGTTTTGGAGCCTTGAATTTAACGGACATCCGGCGCATCTCATGACTGACGCTTACGGACACTTGATTGACCAATCAGCAAATAATGGAGGCGTCTTTGTTTTCAACAGCGCTTCTTATTCGATCTCCAGAATTATTACAGGACAGATGGATGCTTATGTCGATATCGGCAACCGACTGCTGAAAGATGATCCAAAACTGCTCTCTGATTTTCAGCAGGTCGGGAACGGACAGGTTTTGCACTTATTCCCTTATGATATCGCTGCCAGCGTATTTTTGGCAAAAAAAGCGGGTGTAGTGATTACTGATGCATATGGCCAGTCTTTGGACAATACGCTTCTCACCGATTTAAGTTATCAAAATCAGCAATCATGTATTGCGGCATCTACGAAGGAGCTTCATCAAAAGCTGCTGGACCAAATCCGCTGGGGCAGAAAGGAAGAGAGATATGAAGGCGTTGGTCTGGACTCCTAACGATAAACTTGAATATCAAGAGGTGGACGAGCCTCAAATTCGGAAAGACAATGATGTCAAAGTGAAAATTTTCGGCACCGGCATCTGCGGCACTGACTTGAATGTTTTAAAGGGAAAAATGAATGCGACCCATCAAATGATTATGGGGCATGAATCAGTCGGGGCAGTCGTTGAAGTCGGTCAAGATGTCACAAATGTACAAGTCGGAGACCGGGTCGTGATTGATCCCACGCAGTTTTGCGGTAAATGTTATTATTGCCGAAAAGGGCTGACCTGTTATTGTGAAACCTTTGAGGATTGGCAGCTTGGGATCGGCGCGCACGGGACGTTTGCGGAGTATTATGTGGGGGAAGACCGGTTCATGTATAAAATTCCGGATTCAATGGAATGGGAGCGGGCCACATTGGTTGAACCTCTTTCGTGCGTGCTGAATGTCGTGGACAAGGCCTCAATTCAGCCGGAGGATTCCGTATTGGTATTGGGATCAGGACCAATCGGCCTGCTTGTGCAGATGATGGTGAAAAAACTGGCAAGGCTGACGGTTGCAACGGAAATAGGAAGCTTTCGGACTGAGGCGGCAAGCCGTATATCCGATCATGTCTATCATCCTGAAGCCTTGACTGTCGAGGAAGTAAAGCAGATTAATCAAGGAAGAAAATTTGATGTTATTTTTGACGCAATCGGCAATCAGCTTGATTGGGCTTATCCTTTAATAGAAAAGGGAGGCAGGCTTGTCCCTATGGGCTTTGACGATACGTATGAGATGACGGTCAGGCCGTATCAGCTGCTCTCCAACGGTGTGACGATTGTCGGCACGGGTGAAGCGCGGCAGATTATGGAGGCTGCGTTATCATGTGCCTCCGATCTCCCTCAGCTCTATGATTTGATCACTGAAAAGGTAGAATTGGAGAATTTTGAACAAGCCATCGAGAACTTGATGGGTATTGACCCGGTTACAAAAGAAAGAACCGATATCAGCGCCATTAAGACCATTCTTGTGTGTGATCCGGAGCTATTATAAAAGAAGAACATCAAAACGGCTCATTTTCCCCCTCGATTTGAGCCGTTTTTTTTGACCTTGCACATTTGTTTAAAATTTAATATGATACTCTTTGAATAACTATTCCTTTCCTCAATACATTATACTCTGAGCGTTTCCTCCGGTTCCCCGTAAGTATTCTTCTTTGTTCCGTCCGATGAAAATCAATGCTTCCAACTAATACGGTGCGGATTTTTATATGTAAAAGGAGTCGTTATGATTTGAATGGTTTACGTTAAAACAGCAGTGGTTTGGGAATGTCCGTAAAGATATTCTGGCCGGTATTTTGGTTGCTTTGGCTTTAATTCCTGAAGCGATCGGTTTTTCGATTATTGCGGGAGTCGATCCTATGATTGGCCTCTATGCATCATTTTGTATCGCTATTATTATTTCTATCTTCGGCGGAAGACCGGGAATGATTTCGGCCGCAACAGGATCTATGGCGGTTGTGATGGTAACATTGGTGGCGGATCACGGGCTGCAGTATTTATTTGCCGCAACGATTTTGACAGGTGTTATTCAATTTATTTTAGGTGTCAGCAAGATTGCAAGGTTAATGAAGTTCATTCCGCGTTCGGTCATGATCGGATTTGTGAATGCATTGGCGATTTTAATTTTTTCTGCGTAGCTTCCGCAGTTTACCGGAGCTTCATGGATGATGTACGCCATGCTTGCCGGATCACTTGCCATCATCTATCTTCTGCCGAAGCTTACGACAGCTGTTCCGTCTTCGCTGGTGGCTATCATTGTCATGACGGTCATTGCGGTTGTCTTTCATGCGGACGTTCGGACAGTCGGCGATATGGGCGGCATTACGAGTTCACTTCCGCATTTTTTGATTCCGGATGTTCCGTTGACGTTTGAGACATTACGGATTATTTTCCCGTATTCTTTAGCGCTTGCATTGGTCGGTTTGCTTGAGTCATTGCTGACGGCTCAGATTATTGACGAGATGACTGACACAGACAGTGACAAAAACAAAGAAAGCCGCGGGCAAGGGATCGCCAATATCGTGACCGGATTTTTCGGCGGAATGGCCGGGTGTGCGATGATCGGGCAGTCAGTCATCAATACGAAAGCCGGCGGCCGCGGGCGGTTATCAGCTTTTGTCGCGGGAGCGTTTTTGATGTTTTTAATTGCCGTCTTAAGCCATATCGTCGTGAAAATTCCGATGGCGGCACTTGTGGCCGTGATGATTATGGTGTCAATCGGCACGTTTGATTGGTCATCTATTAAAGGATTGCGGAAAGCGCCGCTGACTGATTCGATCGTTATGGTGATTACTGTCGTTACCGTCGTCCTTACAAATGATTTATCAAAAGGCGTTTTTGCCGGTGTGTTATTAAGCGCAGTCTTTTTCACGGCTAAAATTTCAAAGCTGACGATTGTATCACATTCCGAACATAAAAACGTCAGAGCATATAAGGTAACGGGGCAAATCTTTTTTGCTTCTGTGACTGAGCTGACAAATGCGATCGTTTATCATGACGATGTCGAGCGGATTGTCATTGATTTAACCGATGCTCATGTCTGGGACGCTTCAGGAGCGGCCGCTCTTGAAAAAATTGTCGCTAAATGTAAAGATCAAGGAATTGAAGCGGAATTAAAGGGATTAAATCAGAAAAGCCAAAATATAATGAAGCAAATGGCATAGAATTTGTGAAGTCCGGATGAATATATCCGGGCTTTTTTTCGGTTAAATTTGCCGGAGGGCATTGTTATAATGGATGAGACTTGAAAACCGTATATAGGAGACTTGCATATGATGTTGCTTCAGAAGTTGAATCAAGTGTTGGGGAGGATTATGCCGCTTTTAACTCCGTCGAGTGTAGCGGCAGGTGTGCTGTTATCACAGCATATCAGCTGGATGGGCGGCGCTGTGCCGTGGATTTTCGCGTTTATTACGTTTACGGGCAGCTTGAGCGCCAATTTCCAATCGCTGAAGCGCAGTATTGAGCAGCCGCTCCCTATGATCATGGCTTTATTTGTTTTGCATATCTTCATGCCGGTTTTTGCATGGGGAAGCGGCCATCTGATATTCAGCGGCGATCCTTTAACCACGACAGGGCTTATTATGGGCGTGGTGATTCCAACCGGAATTACGAGTTTGATTTGGGCTGCGATGTATAAGGGGAATGTCGGATTAACGCTTTCTATTATTCTTGTTGATACCGTGCTTTCTCCTTTTATCGTTCCGTTAAGCCTTTCTGTATTGGCCGGGGCAAATGTCCAAATGGATGTGTGGGGAATGATGAAAGGGCTGGTGGAGATGGTGGTGCTCCCGTCTATTTTGGGTATGCTTTTCAACCAGTTTTCTTCGCCAGCCAGGACGCAAGCGGTAAGCCGGACGCTGTCTCCCATTTCTAAAATCTGTCTGATGATTGTCATTGCGATTAACAGTTCAGAAATCGCGCCGTATGTCACACATGTGGATATAAAATTTGTGGGTATCGCGGCAATGGTATTTTTTATCGCAATGACGGGCTATGCGGTCGCTTGGCTGATCGGAAGGCTGATGAAACGGAGCCAGGATGAAATTGTGTCGCTGATTTATACGGGAGGTATGCGCAATATCAGCGCAGGGGCCGTTCTTGCCGTTTCTTTTTTTCCGTCACAAGTGGCGGTTCCGGTCGTTATCGGGATGCTTTTTCAGCAAATCCTTGCCGCTTTTTTCGGCTTTTTGCTGAAACGATTTGAATTGAAGCCGGTCGTCATCAAGTATGAAAAAAACCGCTCAGCCACGTGAGCGGTTTTTTCCGTATAGCCAGTTTAAGGCTGAAACGAATTGTTTGATAAAAGCTTCTTGATGGTGCACGGTGTCTTTTTCGATAGTGAACATGAGCTGTGATGGGGAGAAGCCTATGTTTTTAAGGCTTTCATGAACATCTATGTTCTGTTTGACCATCGTGTTTTGGATGTTGTTTTTATGTTCTGCTTCGCGGCTTCCGACAGACATATAAATACGCTGCTGTTTCGGCCGTAAAGGCGCGGAACGGACAAAGCATGCCGCTTTTTCATACCAAAACGATCCGGAAAGAGAGCCGATTCTGCCGAACACGCCAGACTTTTGTAAAAAGGCGTACATGGAAAACAGCCCGCCTAACGAAGCACCGATTAAACCTCTTGTCCTCGGGTTTTTAGATATGTTCCATTTCTCCTCAGCCATTGGGATGAAATGATGTGTCAAATCATATAAGTAAAGGTCCCCTTTGCCGCCGAAGTCTTGGTAATCGGGGCTGAGGGATGGCGCAGGCCATGGTGTGTACTCATCTAGTCTGGTATCCGGCTCGATCCCTGCAAAAATGAGTTCGGGCAGTTTTTCTTGTGCAAATTGTGTTTCGAGAAAATCAATCTGTTCTAAAAACAAATAACCGCCATCCAGTACATATACACAAGGGAAAGCCTCCGCGCGCGAGCCGAATAGGAAGGCGGCAGATACACTGTGCATGTCCTTCCATTTATACGGTGTTCCATGAGCGTGCCTCTCATGCGTCCATCCCCTTTTTTTGCTTGAACAATAAATAGAAGAAATAAGGAACGCCCAGGATGGCGAGAATAATGCCTGCGGGAACCTCTGACGGCTGAAAGAACAGTTTACCCGCAAAGTCGGCGGATATGACGAGAAGCATGCCGACCAAGCCGCTGACGGGTAATGAATAACGATGTTCAATACCGGCAAGCCTGCGGGAAATGTGAGGCGCGATCAGCCCGACAAATCCCATGCTGCCTGCTGCGGAAACGCACGCGCTGATAAGAGCGATGCAGGCAATCAGTAAAATCGTTTTTTCTTTATTCGTTGAAACACCGAGGCTTTTCACTGTGTCTTCGTCAAAACGGATGGTATCCAGCAAAGAAGATTTTGTGATCAGTAAAGGAATGAATACAATCAGCCACGGCAGAATCGCCGTAATAGTCATCCAGTTCGCCGACCAGATGCTGCCGTTTTTCCAGACCATCGCCATCTCATAATCTTGCGGGTCCATTTTTAACGATAAAAATAATGACAGCGCGCTGAACCCGGAATTCATGGCGATCCCGACGAGAATGATTCTCCCGGATTCCAGATGGCCTCTGTGCCAAGCGAAAATATAAATGAAAATTGCCGCCATCAGTCCGCCGATGAGACCGAAAAAAGGCATACCCATCGCGGATGCCAATGCTGTCGCTTCGGATTGTCCCTGAAACAGCAGCATAAATGCAACAATGCCCGCTCCGGCTCCTGCGTTGATGCCCAATATGCCCGGATCGGCAAGTCCGTTTTTAGTGACGGCTTGGATGACGGCTCCGGCTATTCCCAATCCGAGCCCGACGGCGGCGGCCATCACGATGCGGGGCAGCCTCAGCTGAAACAGCAAAATTTCATATTGCGGATTAGGATGGATATGAAAGAGCGTACTGAGCAGTTCTCCCGGCTTTGCGGAAAAGGAACCGCTTGTCATGCTGACGTAGCTTACAAGCAGAATCAAAGCGATCAGGATTATATAGATTCCGGCCATTTTACGAACCACGCTGATCCCCTCCTTTTCTTTTAATGAGGTAAAGAAAGAAAGGAACGCCGATGATAGATGTGACCACTTCGATCGGTGTCTCAAACGGATAATTAATGAAACGGCTGGCAAGATCGCAAAGTGTCAGGAAAACGCCGCCGATGATGCAGGAACAAGGAATCAGCCGGCTGTAATCTGATCCGACAAGAAATCGTGTGATATGCGGAACGACCAAACCGACAAAGGCGATTTTTCCGGCCAGCGCCACAGAGCTTCCGGTTAATATCACAACAGCTGCCATCGCGATGAGTTTGATGGATCTTTTCTGCTGTCCCAGACTTTTTGAAATGTCGTCTCCTAATGATACGGCGGTGACCTTTTTGCTGAGAATCATTGCAACGATTATTCCTATTGCGAAAAACGGGACGGCCAGTTTTAAAAAATCAGGGTTCATTTGATGGAGTCTTGCGCTGTACCAGAAACTGAGATCCTGCGAGATTTGAAAATAGATAGAAAGCGCAGCCGATAGACTGCTGAGAAGCATACTTGTCACCGTTCCGATGATTGCAAGCTGCACCGGGGTAAAGCCGCCGGGCAGAATGGAGGCCAGCCCGAAAACCAGGGCGGCGCCAAATGCAGAGCCGATGAACGAGTATATGATCATTTCAATGGATGTTGATTGAGGGAGCAAAACCATGCAAAGTGTAATGATAAAAGCGGAGCCGTCCGATACACCCATAATCGAAGGCGACGCCAAATAGTTCCGTGTGATTCCCTGCATGAGCGCTCCGGAAACAGCAAGGGCCGCACCGATAAACATAGCGCCGGCCGCCCTTGGGATTCTTGAATGCCATATGATCTGATGGTCGGTATTCTCCGGATTAAAATGAAGCAATGCGGAAAACACAGTATGAGCGTCAAGCTGCTTTGCGCCATATAAAACGGAAAGCAGCAATGACAGAACAATGGCAAACGGAGCAGCGATTAAAATAATGTGTGTCCGCCGTTTTGAATACATGTGAAAAACCTACTCTTCATTAGTCTTGAGTCAATTTATCAGCCGCGACTTGTAAGAAGCGGATTTTACTCCAAGCCGTCCCGCCTTGAGCTAAAGGATCAATCGTATTAACGTATACATGGTTTTCTTTGACCGCCTTCAGGCTTTTCCAGATCGGGTTTTTCTCTAAGTCTTTTAAAGCATCCGGCTTATCTGCGTTCTCATCATCTGAAAATTGTACGAAGATATGATCAGGGTTCATTTGACTTAATTTTTCTAAAGAAATAAGCTCCTGCGCTTTTGCCGCTTTTACTTCAGCCGGCGCCTTCAGGCCTAAATCACCGTATAGCGTAGAGTTGAAATATACTTGTTCCGGATAAATATAGATATTGCCTTGTCTGATTCTGATGACAAGCGCGTTTGATTTCTTCGCTTTGTTATTGATTTTTGTTTTCGTCTTTTTCAGATCCTGTTCGTAATCGGCAATGATCTGTTTCGCTTTTTTTTCTTTTCCCGTGAGCTGGGCGAGCAGCATCATATTGTCTTTCCAGTTTGATGAGATATGAGAGACAGGGATGGTCTCAGCAGTGCTGCTTAATTTTTTTAACGTTTTTTCCGGGAATTTTGTTGATGCCAGAATGACATCCGGCTGCAGCTCGAGAATTTTCTCCATATTCGGCTGCATCTTTTCTCCGGTGGATACGGATTTGTCTGTAATGTCCTTAAATAAATCAGGGAATTTGCCTGAGAATGAAATGGCTCCTGCCGGATGGACGTCAAGCAACTTAGCGTCTTCCATTGATTCCACACTGCCTGTAATGGCAAGTTTATCGGTAGGCGCTTTCACTTCATATGTTTTTCCGAGGTACTCAATTTTCTGTTTATCTGAAGAGCCCTTTCCTTTACTTGCTGTATCAGATGTCTCTGCGCTTCCGCAAGCCGCGGCTGTGAAAGCTAAAAGCAAAATCATGAAAGCAAATGCTAATTTCTTCATCTATTGTTCCTCCTGTTCAATTGATAACTATTATCAATTGGAATTATAGAGAATGAACAGGCAGAAGACCATGGATAATTTCCGGTATTACCATGGACGATCTTCGGAAAAAATGGAAATGCTTTGCTGAATGATCCGCTGATGGCCGCTTGGAGAATATTCACCCCATGGGTCTGATGAAACGGGATACACCCGTTTATCGCGGACAGCTCTGAGGTTTTGCCATTCCTCGGTCTGCTGTATACGCTGAAAATAGTCAAGCGTTTCCGGTTCTTTACAGGTAAAGAGCATGAGAGAGTCAGCTTGGCAATCAGCCAGCATGTTGAATGAAATCTTTTGGTCTGCGGCGATATGCTTTGGCTTTGCAGAAGTGAAGGCCAAATCTCCGAAAAAGACATCTTGTATACTTTTGTTATGGGCAAGATAAAAATCTTCCTTATAAAGGCGGATGAATAAGAAACGATACTTTTGCAGCCGCTCCAGAGATTCCTTCGCCGAATGTACGAGGCTTTGATACGATTCCAGCCAATGCTGTGCTTCCTTCTCCTCATGTAAGTATGCTGCTGTGCGCAGAAATTGCGTTCTCCAATTTTCTTGTGACGGAACATAAAAGACGTCGGCTATTTCATTCAGGCGCTTTTTTTCTTCCTTACTGACCGAGTCCATACTGAAAATCACGTCTGGGGCAGCTTGAGCCAGCATTTCCAGGTTCTCTTCCCGGTTCGCATTCGAACGGTAGGCGCTGAGATGAACCGGGATATCGGGAGCAAATTGTTTGTAATAATAGGCTGTCCACTTCGGATGAAGCGCTGCGGCATAAGGAATATGATGGAGCGGAGTCAGATGCCCTATCATTTCTTTCCCGTATGCCGCCATCTTTGAGCGCCTTTTTTTCATATAGCTTGTAGGTGAGCTGCCGGTGTGCTTTTTGAAAAGGCGGCTGAAATAAAATTCGTCCTGGTAGCCGGTTTGATGAGCGATTTCTCTCAGCTTGCAGTTTGCTTTGGACATCAGTTTTTTTGCATTTGTTACGCGTATATCTGTTATGTATTCTGTTACGCTTTTCCCATATAGTTTTTTAAAAGTTTCACTGTAATGTTTAGCGCTGATTCCGGCCATTTGGGCAAGCTGGGTGAGCGTTATTTTTGTATCGGATTGTGCCTTTATAAATTGCTTTGTCTGTTCAATTGCTGCTTTTGTATTGTTTTGATGGCATACATTTGCCGAATAGAGGTCATACATAAGCTGCTGAAAATCAGCTGTATATTTCATTTTCACAAGCGTGTCAGACGAGTGGGCGTTTTCGGTCAATGACTGAAGGCGGCTTGTCAGATTTTCAACCGTTTGTATATTCAGTTGCTGAAGGCCGTGAAAAATGTCTTCTCCGGTTTGGGGAAGCATGGCTCTGTCGTCTTTTGAATAAGAGAAGGCACGGAGCCTGACAATGTACAAATGGATGGAGCCTGACGGCGCCGGTTCGATACTGAATGTCTCTTCAGGAGGACAAATGTAGAGCGTTTCTTTCTGCAGCGGGAAGCTGTCTGTTCCAATGTCAATACGCCCTTTGCCTTTTAGATGAAAGATTAGTACCGGAGAATCAGTGAGCTGATGCTCTGACAGGAGTTCTGCGGTTTTTTTAATGGAGATAAAGTCAATTGGCTGAAAGAACAATGCGTTTTGCATAAGAGACCACCTTTTTAGGAAACATTCATTCAAATGATAATAATTATCAATTAAATTGTACCAAATAAATGAATGTTTTCCTATAAAAAGTGGAAAGGAGAAAAGCGTCGAAAAACGTTTCACGTGTAACACGAATTTTGTCAGTAAATGAGGTATTGCTTTCTCACGAGCTTGAATTGGTCGAGGCGGCGTTGATACGTGTTCATTATTTCTGCAATTGAAGCACCGTTTTCTATTTTTTTGCGCACCCAGCCGTTGCCGATCAATTTGTCGAAAGATCCTGTCGACAGGAATGAAAAGTCATTCGGATATAGGCTGTGTATCGTTTTAATGATCGAGAGGCCTGTTTTCGCTGCTTCGAAGGTGTTTCTGTTTGTCACATATAATTGCACTCCGTGGCATAGCTTGCCTTGATGCTTCGAGAAGCTCGGAATAAACGATGCGGCTCTGAATGTGACGCCAGGGAGCTTGAGGCTGTTAAGGCGTTCCTCAAGCTCGGTGCTTTTCATGTAAGGCGCGCCGATGAATTCAAACGGCTTCGTCGTGCCTCTTCCTTCTGATACATTTGTGCCTTCAATTAGGCCTGTTGCGGAGTACGCGAATATGCTGTCCGGAGTCGGAATGTTAGGCGACGGAAGGACAAAAGGCAGACCGGTGTCTTCCATTGTCATCGTCCGTTTCCAATGCTTCATTTTTACTACGGTGAGGTCGGCCCCAATTTGAAATTCCCGATTGAATAATAAAGCGAGCTCACCGATGGTCATCCCGTGCTTCAGCGCAATCGGATACAGCCCGACAAAGGAAGCGTAATCGGGCTCCAGCACAGGTCCGTCAGGGCTTCCTCCGCCTTGGGGGTTGGGACGGTCTAAGACGAAGAAAGGAATGCCTTTTTCTTTGGCGGCTTCCATCGCATAAGCCATTGTGTAAATGTAGGTGTAGTACCGTGTGCCGACGTCTTGAATATCAAAGATCAGAACATCTGTATCCTTCAGCATCTCAGGCGTCGGTTTCTTCGTGTCTCCGTATAGACTGTAGACGGGGAGGCCTGTTTTTTCGTCAATATATGATGTGACCTTGTCTCCGGCTTGCGCGTCGCCCCGAACGCCGTGCTCCGGTCCGAATAATGCTGTCAGATGAATGTATGGTGACTCGTAAAGCACATCAACACTGCTTTTCATTGATGAGTTTACACCGGTCGGATTGGTAATCAGTCCGATTTTTTTCCCTTTCAGCTGTTTTTTATACTCTTTCAGCAAACGGTCGATGCCTGTTTGGACTTTCGCTTTCTTGGTGATTTGAATGTCTTTATCGGAAGAAGCCGAGACTGCCGTCATGGCGCCGATGACGAGTAATCCGGCGAGAA
Organism: Bacillus nakamurai; assembly: GCF_001584325.1. Classification (GTDB taxonomy): domain Bacteria; phylum Bacillota; class Bacilli; order Bacillales; family Bacillaceae; genus Bacillus; species Bacillus nakamurai. Next base: position 33,253 of record NZ_LSAZ01000030.1, on the reverse strand, counting down.
GCGCAGCCGTTTGTTTTTTCATCATAAGCCCTCCTGTTTAAAGCGGTTTACCGGTTTTGATGTTGAGGCCGTATCCAAATGGGTATAGGGTTGTTCCGGGATGGGTGACCGAAGGGATATCCGCCGGCAGTCTGCCTATCGGTTTTGTCCGCCCGAATATCGCTTCGATGCCGGCCGGTATGTTTGGCTGGAGGTATCGTCCGTCCGCATACCCCTTGAAACCGTAGACGGCGATGAGAGCTTTTGCTTCTTCGAAATTGGCAACGTCGTAAGGATTTCGCAGGCTCATCAGCACAAAGGGTTTTTGATAAGATTGTGCCGCTTTCATCAATGCCCGCGGGAAAGCCGTCGTCCATTTGCCGGGATCTGTCACGGAATCGTCGATGACGCCGTCGTTAACGACAGGGTCATTTTTTACGACATATGAGCCTGTAATCATGTAATCGGCATTGGCTGCCTTCTGTTTGTCTTCGTCATTAAAGGTGCGCTCCGCAAAGTTTATTTTGCTGATTATTACCGGCTTGATCTCTTTTTTCTTGATGAGCTGCCGTATGGTTTCTTCTATTGATGCTGTCTGGTCTTCATAAGGCGCGGCGATGAGGATGCGGCTGTTTTTTTTCGGCTTGAACGGAAGTGTCCGGTCCTCGTTTTTTAGAACAGTCACTGCTTTTTCCGCAATCTTTTTTTCTGTCTTCAAATGGCCCTTACTGCCGACGGTTTGCTTTGCTTTTGCGATTTTCTTTTTCAGGCTTGTTTCTTTCGGTGCGGGATATATGCCGCGTTTTATTTTCAGGGAAATGATTCGTTCAACGGATTTGTTAATTTGCTGAAGGGGAATATCCCCTTTTTGAACCGCTTTTTTTAAGGCGGAAAGGACGTCTTCAAAACGTTTTTCTGTTTGCAGTGACGTCACCTGAGCAGGCATCAGGGCGATATCGACCCCTGCTTTTATCGCCATGACGACCGCCTCTTCCTGTCCGAAATGATCAGCGATTGCTTTCATATTTAACGCATCCGTGACGATGACGCCATCAAAGCCCATTTCTTCACGGAGAAGACGAGTCATGACTTTTTTTGAGAGTGTAGCGGGTACGAGGATATTTGAACCGTCCAGTTTGCTTTTATAGGTGGTATCATCAAAAGCCGGAAATTGTACATGTGCTGTCATGACCATATCGGCTCCGGCGTTAATTGCCTGCTGGAAAGGATAAAGCTCGATTTCTCGAAGTCTTTCTTGGCTGTGGGTAACAAGCGGCAGGCCGTAATGGCTGTCGACATCTGTGTCGCCATGTCCCGGGAAATGTTTGACGGCTGAGGCGACATTCTGTTTTTGCTGAGCTTTCATGGAGGCAAGGCCGAGTGACGCCGTCAGATCCCGATTTGCACTGAATGACCTGACGCCGATAACCGGATTGCCGGGATTGTTATTAATGTCCAGAACGGGAGCAAAATTTGTATTGATGCCTAAGGCCTTGAGCTCTTTTCCGATGATGGCGCCTGTCTGGGACGCGTAAGCTGTTTTTCTTGCAGCGCCAAGGGCCATATTGCCTGGGAAATGAGTACCCTCCCCGAGCCGTGTCACGATGCCGCCTTCTTGATCAATACTTAATAAAAGCGGAATTTTCGGACTGGCCTTTTGAAAAGCATCTGTGAGGCGGACAGTCTGCTCAGTGTTTTTTACATTTTCTGCAAATAAAATGACGCCGCCAAATTGATATTTTTTAATAAGCCCGGCGACTTCGTTATTCATTTGGGTGAATGCCTGGGGCGATGACTGCCCATCTTTTTGCCAATTGCGAAAATCAGGCATGAGCATCTGCCCCAATTTCTCATCTAATGTCATGCGGGATACCGCTTGCTTCGCCTGTGAAGGAATATCTTGCTTTGTCGCGGCCTGCTGTGTGCCGAAAACGATAAACAACAGTAATACTGCTGAGATGACAAGTTTCATGATGGTGTCCTCCTGCCGTCATAGTTTGGACAAAAGACATAGGTTGTCATTCAATGGCTTCGTAAATCGCTTTTATGACACTTCCGTAACTCCCGGTTGGAAAAAGATCTCCTTCGAATACATTAGGGTTTTCAGCGGGATTGGCGACCGGTGAATGCTTTTTATTCGTCAACAGTGCAATGCCCAGTTTGTACGCCGGGTCAATGATGGTCACAGTACCGGTCCATCCCGTATGTCCGTATGCCTGCTTGCTGGCATACGGACCGAACATCCACTCCATGTCCTGGCTGCCGTTCTTCCTCCAGCCAAGAGCGTATGTCGGGTCGGAGGAAGCGGCCGTTGTGAACAGTTCAGCGGTTTGTTTGGTAAAGAGTGAAACGTGTTTATAGCTGCCGCCGTTCAGCATGACTTGAAGCAGGACGGCCATGTCATCGGCTCGGGAAAACAGCCCGGCATGCCCGGAAACTCCCCCCATGGAGTAAAATGCCTTTTCATCGTGAGCCTCGCCCTGCAGCGTATACGTCCTTATGTTGGGAAAATGGATGACCCCGTCTCTCGTGTTGCCTAAACGTTCGGTTGCCGCAAACGATTGGGCTTTAAAGCCTTTTTTCAGCGGATTGAACAGCGTATGCGTCAGTTTCAGCGGTTTATACAGCTCTTGTTCCGCATACACATCAAGGGTTTTTCCGGTTATGCTTTCAATGATGCATCCGAGGAGCATATAGCCGATATCGCTGTATACGTGTTTCGTCCCCGGTTTGTAATCTAATGGTATGCGTGTGAGATAGCGGATTGTTTTTTCCCGAGCTTGAGAATAATATTGGCCCGCTGTGTCCGGCTGGTAGAAATAAAAGCTCGAGGGCAGCCCGGATTGATGCAGAAGCACGTCAATGACGCGGATGCTGTCTTTTCCTTTTATCGGATCGTCATTTCTGTCCTTGAAATCAGGTAAATAAGCGGATACCTTTTCATAGAGATCAAGCTTTCCTTGGCTGGCCAGGCGCTGTAATGCGAAATTGGCGGCGTACATTTTCGTATTGGAGGCTAAATCGAACATGGTTGTTGTTTTTATCTTTTCCGGCCGGCGCAGAAGTGTATCTCCTTCATATTTTTTGCGGTAGCCGTACGCTTTCTTTTTGATCACTCGTCCGTCCTTTACAACGACGAGAACGGCTCCGGGGAAGCCTGCGGCAATGTCTTTTTCAATCATTTGATCAACCTTTCTCAGCTTTGCTGTATCGTATGATTTGGATTGGGCATAGGCTTTATGCGGCGGCAGAAAAGAAAGGCTTAATGTGATAGTGAGAAATGCGATTACCAGCGTTTTCATAGACTGATCCCTCCCGGCTTAATCGAATTCAGCTGCCATGTCGTCTGTAAACCCGAAAGCATAGGTGAATAAGAAGCCTGCCGCGTAGGAAATAAGCAGACCGATGATATATAAAACGATTTGCGGCGGGTGAACGAGAAAAGAGAGCGGAAGCCCGGAAACTCCGATGGAGAATGTCGCCACTTGAAAATGGGCTTGGAAGGCCCCGCCAACCCCCGCACCTAAACATGCAGTCAAAAACGGCCGGCCGAGCGGGAGAGTAACCCCGAATATAAGCGGTTCTCCGATCCCCAGAAGACCGGATGGCAGTCCGCCTCCTATCGCTCTTTTCAGTGAGGCTTTTTTTGTTTTCATAAATATGGAGAAGGCCGCGCCGACTTGACCTGCGCCGCCCATCGCGAGAATTGGCAGAAGCGGATCATCCCCGATGGATCGGATTAATTCCAGATGCACGGGGGTCAAACCTTGGTGAAGGCCTGTGACGACAAGGGGCAGGAACACCGCGCCTAATATGAATCCGGAAATAACACCGCCAAATTGCAGCAGCGACAATAAACCTGAGGTAATGAGATCAGAAATAAAACCGCCTGCAGGAATAAAGACGACATACGTAACCAATCCGGTGATGAGTAAAGATAAGGTAGGCGTAACGATGATGTCGATAGATTGATGAATATACCGCCTGATGAATCGTTCGGTATAAGCGATAAAAATGGCTGCGAAAAGGACGCCGATCAGCCCTCCCCTGCCAGGGAGGAGGTTTTCTCCGAATAAACTGATATTGGCGATTTCGGGGTTGAGGATCAAAATGCCCGCCAATCCGCCCATCGCGGGTGTTCCTCCGAATTCTTTGGCGGCATTTATACCGACTAAGACGCCTAGGTAAGCGAATAAGCCTGAGCCGATTACCGTTAATATAAGTGCGATTTGGGATTCTTTTGAGAGCCAGCCGGCTTGAATAACGGCTTTTGTGATGCCGGTGATTAAGCCTGATGCAATGAGTGCGGGAATGAGAGGGATGAAGATGCTGGATATTTTTCTTAGAAATAATTTAATCGGTGTCTCATTTTTTCTGTTGATATCTGCTTTTTTTTGTGAGGCGGCTTCTTTTAAATCGGAGTTTTTTTCTGGCGCCGTAAGTTTTGAGAAAGCGGCGGCGACATGATTGACGACTCCCGTTCCGAGAATGATCTGCAGTGTTTCGGCTTCCACTACGCCGATGACGCCTTCGAGCTGCTTTAACGCTTCAATGTCTGTTTGATCCTTGTCAAAAGGCGTAATCCTCAGACGTGTCATACAGTGGGTGAAGCTTGAAATATTGGATGGCCCGCCGCAGTGCTTTAAGATGTCTTTGGCTAACGTATTGTAAAATTCGTCTTTGCGCATCAAAACCCCTCCTCTTTATGGGTGTCTCATCAATCGGATGGCTTCTCTTGTGTTATCAATATATCCAATGGTTTCCTCGTATTCCTCCGAGGCCATGCCTAAAAACAATATATCAATCATAAAAAGCTGGGCTAACCGGGATGATGTGGCGGCGCTGCGAAAAGGCGCTTCATTTGAGTGTGCGGTATATAAAGAAATATCCGCTAAAGATGAGATTGCGTTTTGGCTGAATGCTGTCAGGCTGATAATTTGTATACCTTTTTTCTTTGCCAATAAAACGAGATCAATTATCTCCTGAGTCTCTCCTGAAAACGATACGGCAAATACGATATCCTGTTTGCCGGCGTTTGCGATTAATGACGCGACGAGATGCGTGTCGGAAAAAGCAGTCGCTTGTTTATTGACGCGAAGCCATTTCTGCTGGGCGTCCCGGGCGACAATTCCTGAAGCGCCTGCGCCGATGAAGTGGACGGCGCGGGCTTGCGATAGGGCTGATACTGCTTGTTTCAGCACTTTATAGTCTGTAATGCCGGCAGTATCCTGGATGGCTTGAATGGCATTGCCAGCCGCTTTCTCAGAAATGGAGCTGAGCGGCTCATTCGGCTGAATGTCTCTGTAGCCCTGCTCTGAAGGCTTTGCCAAGTCTCCTGCGATTCGCATTTTCAACTCTTGAAATCCTTTTAAGCCGAGTGATTTGCATAGCCTGATCACGGCTGCCCCGCTTGTGCCGGCAGAGGCGCTGACGTCATGGACAGTGGCGCCGGCCGTTTCGTGGGGATGCTGTAAAATATAGTCGGCAAGCTTGCGTTCTGACGGGGGGAGCTTGTGCTTCATTGCCTGAATAATTGATAATCCGCCGTTGGCCAATTGCGTCTCTCCTTACATGGAATGATGGTGCTCGATGGCTTTGTCAATGAAGCCTCCTGCTTCTTTGAGCAATGCTGCGGCATGATTTTCATCCGAATTGGTTTTCAGCATAACGATCGCTGTTTTGACGTGGAGATCAGCGGCTTCGAGTGTTTCTTTTGCCGTGTCGTACGAGGCGCCCGTGATAGTTTGGATAATGCCGATTGCCCGTTCTTTCAGTTTTTCATTGCTGACATGAACGTCCACCATTAAGTTCTCGTACACTTTGCCGCTTTTAATCATGACGGCTGTGGAAATCATGTTCAGAATCATTTTATGTGCTGTCGCCGCTTTCATTCGTGTTGAGCCTGTAATCACCTCGGGTCCGACGATGACTTCGATGCTGTGATCGGCATAACGGCCAATGAGTGAATGTTTATTGCAAGTCAGCGCAACGGTTTTGGCGCCGATTGTTTTTGCGTATTTCAGCACGCCTGCCGCATACGGTGTGCGCCCGCTTGCTGCGATGGCAATGACCGTGTCGTTTTCGGTCAGGCCGATCGACTTTATATCGTCAGCTCCTGCTTCTTCGCTGTCTTCTATTCCTTCCGAAGCACGTAAAAAGGCGTCTGCTCCTCCGGCCATCAATCCGATGACAGTCTCAGGGCTCACGCTGTAGGTAGGCGGACATTCAACTGCGTCTAATACGCCGAGCCTGCCGCTTGTCCCTGCCCCCGCATAAATCAGCCTGCCGTTTCGCTGCAGCGATTCGTGCGCGAATTCGACTGCGGTTTGAATATCCGGAAGAACCTGCTGCACGGCTTCTGCGACTTTAAAATCCTCTTGATTGATGAATTGCAGGATTTCCAATGTGTCTGCTTGATGGATAGAAGCGGTTTGCGGATTTCTTGTTTCTGTCGTCAGTTTGTGAATGTTCAGCCGGTCTGTCATATGTGTACCTCCCAGGTATTTATTACTTGAAGTATATGGGCTTTTGACATAATGTTTCAAGAAAAATCGGCTTTTTGTGAAATAAAATTTTAAACGCTTTCATAAAAAATGATGCAAAATGTATTGTTCCCCGATCGGGCCGATTTTGCGGCGCCCTTTATCAATGAAACCGGTTGTTTGGTAAAGGTGTTTTGCACGGTGATTGAGATGATTAACAGCGAGCACGATTTCATCACACCATGGGAAATAGCTTTTGACAAAAGCGGGAAGCTGCAGCATAGCTTGTTTGGCATAGCCTTTTCCTTGATGCGGCGCGTGTAAGGACAGGGCGCTCAGCAAAATGGCAAAAGCATTGTTAGAATACGGGGATATGGTTTCTTTGGATGTATGTAAAATAAAAAAGCCGACGGGACGGTCTCCGTTTAAAATGACTGCCGGATATCGGTCCCGTATGACGATGGCTTGTGTCAGGACATCCTGCGGGAGAGCGGAAAATTTCTTATCTTCTTCATGCAGCACAAACCCGTTCAGGGCGTCCAAGTGTTCCGGTTTATAGAAGGACAGAGTTACGTTCAAGGCAGATCTCTCCTTTATTTCAATTGATCAAGCTCATTTTCTGATATGACGCGGCAGCCGGCCTGTTTTAAAAGGGCGGAAGTGATGCCGTCGCCAATTATTTTTTGGCCTGAGAAAGTGCCGTCATAGATAAAGCTGCTGCCGCAGGACGGGCTGTTTTCTTTTAGAATGACGGTGTCGGCGCCTATTTCTTTTGCGTATTCTAGTGTTTTGGCCGCGCCGTTCATATATAAAGCTGTTACGTCTTCGCCTGATGCCGTTACGATTTTTGCCGTTCCGTTCAGCACATCTTCGCCTGTTCCGCCGATAATTTCCGCCGGCTCGCGGGGAGTGGTGAAGCCGCCCAGAAGTTCGGGACAGACCATAACAGCTTTCTTTTCTTCCACAAGCCTGCGGATTTTTTCGGACGCGGAGTGGGAGCCGTTATATCTGCATTCAATGCCGCCGAGACAAGAGCTGACTAAGATCATCTGAATTGATTCCTCCAATACGCTGTGATAGATCTATCATAAAATAAATAAAAGAAGAGAGACGAGTTTTTCAGTTAAAAAACGGGTAAAAAAGTTTGAAAATAAAAAATATAAAATTCCTCTTTACAAATGGGGTACAACCTGTATATAATAACTTTTGTCAGCTCGAAGCAGACACAACGGCCCGTTGGTCAAGCGGTTAAGACACCGCCCTTTCACGGCGGTAACACGGGTTCGAATCCCGTACGGGTCATATGGAGGATTAGCTCAGCTGGGAGAGCATCTGCCTTACAAGCAGAGGGTCGGCGGTTCGAGCCCGTCATCCTCCACCATATTTGCCGGCCTAGCTCAATTGGTAGAGCAACTGACTTGTAATCAGTAGGTTGGGGGTTCAAGTCCTCTGGCCGGCACTGTTTTTAAATCAAATACGGAGGGGTAGCGAAGTGGCTAAACGCGGCGGACTGTAAATCCGCTCCCTCAGGGTTCGGCAGTTCGAATCTGCCCCCCTCCACCATTATTGGGCTATAGCCAAGCGGTAAGGCAACGGACTTTGACTCCGTCATGCGTTGGTTCGAATCCAGCTAGCCCAGTCACGGACACCTTTTACTGAAAGGGTGTCTTTTTTTGTTGGATAATTACCTCGATTTCCGATTGTTCATCAGATATAATATTTTTAAGCTGCTGTTAAGGCAGTATATTCTGTATTTTCCATCTACACCCTGCCTGAAATTTGGTAAAATAAATCTATCAAAAAAATGAAACCTTTTAAAACAAAAGACGTATACATACAGACCGGTGAAGGGCAGAGGTTAGATAAAACATGGAAAACATGATCAAAAAAAGAATCAAGCAAGTCAAAAAAGGCGATCAAAATGCGTTTGCAGACATCGTTGATCTTTACAAAGACAAGATATATCAGCTATGCTACCGCATGCTCGGCAATGTTCACGAAGCGGAGGATATTGCGCAGGAAGCTTTTATCAGAGCGTATGTCAATATCGACAGCTTCGATATAAACCGGAAATTTTCAACATGGCTTTACAGAATTGCGACCAATTTGACCATTGACCGCATTCGCAAAAAAAAGCCTGATTATTATCTGGATGCAGAGGTAGCGGGAGCAGAGGGCCTGACGATGTATTCGCAAATTGCCGCGGACGGTGTGCTCCCTGAAGACGCTGTACTGTCATTGGAGCTGTCGGACACGATACAGAAAAAGATATTAAAGCTGCCTGACAAGTACAGAACGGTTATCGTATTAAAGTATATTGACGAACTCTCATTAATTGAAATCGGCGAGATTCTGAATATCCCCGTCGGCACGGTAAAGACAAGGATACACAGAGGCAGAGAGGCTCTTAGAAAACAATTAAGGGATCTTTAAGTGGGGTGATGAAATGAGCTGTCCTGAACAGATTGTGCAGCTTATGCATAAGCATCTTGATGGAGATATCCTTCCTGAAGATGAAAACGTATTAAAACAACATTTGCAGTCATGCGAGAATTGCAAAAGGCATTTTCATGAAATGGAGAAATCCATAGCGCTCGTCAGGAGCACATCGCATGTCACAGCCCCTGCTGATTTTACTGCCAACGTCATGGCGAATCTCCCAAAAGAGAAGAAACGCGCTTCTGTAAAACGATGGTTCAGAACACATCCGATGATTGCAGCCGCAGCGGTTTTTGTTATTTTAATGGGCGGCGGTTTTTTCAACAGCTGGCATAATGACCACAATTTCAGCGTGTCTAAACAGCCGAACCTTGTCGTCCAGAATCACACGGTTACCGTTCCTGAAGGTGAGACTGTAAAGGGCGATGTCACCGTGAAAAACGGCAAGCTGATCATTAAAGGGAAAGTAGACGGCAATGTGACTGTGGTAAACGGTGAAAAATACATGGCCTCAGCCGGACAAGTCACCGGACAAATTGAAGAAATTAACGAATTGTTTGACTGGGTTTGGTATGAACTGAAATCGGCGGGCCAAGGTATCGTAAGCGCATTGGACCCAAATGGAGATGAGTAAAGCGAGTTTTCGCTTTGCTCTTTTTTTCTGTGAAAAATAAGTTCGGGCGGAGGCTCATTTCACTTAAGAAATCAAAATGTGGTATAATGAGCACGCTATGTGAAGTACATATGCTCATGAAGTACAATCCATAACGAAAACGAAATGACTGAATTCTTGGAGGACGAGGAAATGGCTTTTGAGGACATCCCATTTTTGCAATACCTCGGCAATGCCGTTGATATTCTCCTTGTTTGGTATGTGATATATAAATTAATCATGGTCATACGCGGAACGAAGGCGGTCCAGCTTTTAAAAGGTATCGTCGTCATCGTATTAGTCCGGATGGCCAGTTCATATTTGGGACTCAGCACGCTTCAGTGGCTGATGGACCAAGCGATAACATGGGGATTTTTAGCGATTATTATTATATTCCAGCCTGAGCTGAGAAGGGCGCTTGAACAGCTTGGCCGGGGGCGGTTTTTTTCAAGAAGCGGCACGCCCGTTGAGGAAGCGCAGCAGAAAACAATTGAAGCGATTACAAAATCCATCAGCTACATGGCGAAACGCCGTATCGGCGCTCTCATCGCGATAGAGCGGGATACGGGGATGGGAGATTATATCGAGACGGGCATTCCGCTTAATGCGAAGGTCAGCTCGGAGCTTTTGATTAATATTTTCATCCCGAATACGCCGCTGCACGATGGAGCGGTCATTATGAAGAATAACGAGATTGCTGCCGCGGCGTGTTATCTGCCGCTGTCCGAAAGCCCGTTTATTTCCAAGGAGCTGGGAACGCGGCACAGAGCGGCCGTCGGCATCAGTGAAGTGACGGACAGCTTAACCATTATTGTGTCTGAAGAGACCGGCGCCATCAGTGTGGCCAGAAACGGAGATCTTCACAGAGAATTGACGGAAGACGCACTGAAAGAAATGCTCGAAGCCGAGTTTAAGAAAAACGCCAGAGATACTTCTTCTAACCGCTGGTACTGGAGGGGCAAGAAAAATGGATAAATTCTTAAACAACCGCTGGGCTGTAAAGATCATTGCATTGCTCTTTGCGCTGCTGCTTTATGTTGCGGTTAACAACAACCAGGCGCCGACTCCGAAAAAACCGGGGGAATCTTTTTTTCCGACATCAACAACAGACGAGGCTACGCTGACTGATATTCCCGTAAAAGCGTATTATGATGAAGCGAATTACGTCGTAACAGGTGTTCCTCAGACGGTTAATGTCACGATAAAAGGTTCTACAAGCGCGGTGAAAAAGGCGAGACAGACGAAGAATTTTGAGATTTATGCTGATATGAATAACCTGAAAACCGGCACGCATAAAGTCGAGCTGAAGGCTAAAAACTTATCGGACGGGCTGACGATATCCATTAATCCGTCAGTCACGACGGTCACGATTCAGGAAAAAACGGCTGTGAGTTTTCCCGTTGAAGTCGAATACTACAATAAAAGCAAGATGAAGACGGGGTATACTCCGCAGCAGCCGATCATCAGCCCGAAAAACGTGCAGATTACCGGTTCCAAAAATGTGATTGATAACATATCACTTGTCAAAGCATCCGTGAACCTTGAAAATGCAGCTGAGACGATTGAAAAGGAAGTGAAGGTGACCGTCTATGATAAAGACGGAAACACACTTCCTGTTGATGTTGAACCGTCAGTGATTAAAGTTACCGTTCCGGTGGCAAGCCCCAGCAAAAAACTCCCTTTTAAAATTGAACGGGAGGGAAGTCTTCCGGACGGAGTGAGTGTCGCCAGTATCGACTCAAGCCCGAGCGAGGTGACGGTTTACGGTCCGCAGGATGTCTTGAATTCACTCGAATTTATTGATGGCGTTGCGCTTGATTTGAGCAAAATTGATAAGGATACGGACGTGGATGCGGACATTCCGCTGCCAAAGGGTGTCACAAAGGTTTCACCTGAAAAAATTACACTGCATGTTAAGGTGGACAGTGAAGACAAGCAGGATTTTGACGATGTCGCGATTAAGACAGTCGGACTGGGCAGCTCGCAGCAAATCGAGTTTCTCGATCCGAAATCGCAAACGATAACCGTCACAGCCAAGGGCTCTCCGGCCAACATTAAGGCATTGAAGAAATCAGATATTGAGCTGTACGCCAATGTCTCGGACTTAAATGACGGAGAGCATTCAGTAAAGCTTGAAGTAAACGGGCCGCAAAACATCACATGGTCCCTGTCAAAAAAGACCGCCAAAATAAAGCTGACATCAAAGAAAAGCCTGAATTCAAATAATAATGACGGCGGCTCCGCCAATTCCGGTCATCAGAATGGCGGCAGCGGAGACACAAATGACAAAGACAAAAACCAGGAAGACGACACTGACAGCGATAACAATAAAAGTCAAAACCAGAATCAAAATCAAGACCAAGACCAAAATGAAGAAGGATCAAATGCTGATTCCTCTTCAACAGAGTGAAAAAGGAGCGATACAAAATGGGCAAGTATTTTGGAACAGATGGTGTAAGAGGTGTTGCCAACAGCGAGCTTACGCCAGAGCTGGCCTTTAAAGTGGGGCGTTTTGGCGGGTATGTCCTGACAAAAGACAAACAGCGCCCAAAAGTGCTGATCGGCCGCGATACACGTATCTCCGGACATATGCTGGAGGGAGCCCTTGTCGCCGGACTTTTATCAATCGGAGCTGAAGTCATGCGCCTCGGCGTCATTTCTACGCCGGGCGTATCCTATTTAACGAAGGCCATGGATGCAGAGGCGGGCGTCATGATCTCCGCTTCTCATAATCCTGTGCAGGATAACGGAATTAAGTTCTTCGGGGGCGACGGCTTTAAGCTTTCTGATGAACAGGAGGCTGAAATCGAACGCCTGATGGATGAACCGGAGGATAAGCTGCCGAGACCGACTGGCGCGGAGCTCGGGCTTGTGAATGATTACTTTGAAGGCGTGCAAAAATATCTGCAATTTTTAAAGCAGACTGCTGACGAAGACTTCACCGGCATTCATGTAGCGCTTGATTGCGCCCATGGCGCTACGTCGTCCATCGCGACACACCTGTTTGCTGATCTGGACGCGGACGTGTCAACAATGGGAACGTCACCGAACGGATTAAATATTAATGACGGCGTCGGCTCTACGCATCCGGAAGCGTTAAGTGCCTTCGTCAAAGAAAAAAATGCCGACATCGGCCTTGCGTTTGACGGCGACGGCGACCGTCTGATTGCCATAGATGAAAAAGGGAACATTGTCGACGGCGACCAAATTATGTACATATGCGCAAAGTATTTGAAATCAGAAGGCCGCTTGAAGGATGATACAGTCGTATCAACCGTGATGAGCAACCTCGGTTTCTACAAAGCGCTTGAAAAAGAGGGCATCAATAGCGTTCAAACGGCAGTCGGCGACCGCTACGTCGTGGAAGCGATGAAAAAAGACGGGTACAATGTCGGCGGCGAACAGTCAGGGCATCTTATTTTCCTTGATTACAACACAACAGGCGACGGCCTTTTGTCAGCGATTATGCTGGTCAATACATTGAAGGCATCCGGCAAAACCCTTTCAGAGCTTGCGGGTGAAATGAAAAAATTCCCGCAGCTGTTAGTGAATGTGAGAGTGACGGATAAATACAAGGTGGAAGAAAACGCTAAGGTGAAGGCTGTTATTTCTGAAGTGGAAAAAGAAATGAACGGCGACGGCCGGATTTTAGTGCGCCCGTCAGGCACCGAGCCGCTCGTCCGCGTGATGGCAGAAGCGAGAACAAAAGAACTTTGTGACGAATATGTCACAAGAATTGTTGATGTCGTGCGGACAGAAATGGGAGCGGAATAGCGAAGTTTATAAACAGAGAGCGAACATGACAAGCGGGATTGGCATAAAATGATGGTAATACATGATGCCGAGGGCGGCTGCAAAAAATAATTGACCGTCCTTGGCACATGTTGTAAAATCAAGCTTGTTCAGCCTTTGTTTTTCATTCTCAGGAAAGGCGGCATTGTTTGCATCTTATAATTATAGCGCCCGAACTAAGCGCCCGAAAAACGGCTTAGTTGACGAGGATGGAGGTTATCGAATTTTCGGCGGATGCCTCCCGGCTGATTTATGTTAGATCACAGCCGTAAGGATTTCTTCAAACCGGAGGGGCGACTCTCCGAACAAAGAGAAATCACATGATCTTCCAAAAAAACATGTGGGAGGGGACGATTGAAAGTCCCCTTGTTATCTGACTTTCTTCGTCTCCTTTTACACCTTTAGGAGGAAGAAAATATGTGTGGAATTGTAGGTTATATCGGTCAGCTTGATGCGAAAGAGATTTTGTTAAAGGGATTGGAGAAGCTTGAGTACCGCGGCTATGACTCTGCCGGTATCGCTGTGGCGAACGAGCAGGGCGTGCACGTGTACAAAGAAAAAGGCCGCATCGCCGACCTTCGTGAAGTGGTGGATTCAACGGTTGAATCTCAAGCGGGAATCGGCCATACACGCTGGGCGACTCACGGCGAACCAAGCTTTCTGAACGCTCACCCGCATCAAAGCGCACTCGGCCGCTTTACACTTGTTCACAACGGTGTGATCGAGAACTATGTTCAGCTGAAGCGCGAGTACCTTGAAAATGTTGAACTGAAAAGCGATACAGACACAGAGGTAGTCGTTCAAATGATCGAGCAATTTGTTGCCGGAGGACTTGATACAGAAGAAGCGTTCCGTAAAACACTTACCCTGTTAAAAGGCTCTTACGCAATTGCATTATTTGACGGTGAAAACACAGAAACCATTTATGTTGCAAAAAACAAAAGCCCTCTGTTAGTCGGCCTTGGAGATACATTTAACGTCGTGGCATCTGACGCGATGGCCATGCTTCAAGTAACGAATGAATACGTAGAGCTTTTGGACAAAGAAATGGTCATCGTGACAAAAGACGAAGTCGTGATTAAAAACCTAGACGGTGACGTCATGACACGTTCGTCTTATATCGCTGAGCTTGACGCCAGTGATATTGAAAAAGGCACTTACCCTCACTACATGTTAAAAGAAACGGATGAGCAGCCGCTTGTAATGCGCAAAATCATCCAAACGTATCAAGATGAAAACGGCAAGCTTGCCGTGGCGGGCGATGTCGCTGACGCCGTGGCGGAAGCGGACCGCATCTATATCGTGGCATGCGGAACGAGCTACCACGCGGGCCTTGTCGGGAAACAATATATTGAAATGTGGGCAAACGTGCCGGTTGAAGTGCATGTAGCGAGTGAATTCTCTTACAACATGCCGCTTCTGTCTAAGAAGCCGCTTTTCATCTTCCTTTCTCAAAGCGGAGAAACAGCGGACAGCCGCGCCGTGCTTGTTCAAGTAAAAGCGTTAGGGCACAAAGCGCTGACGATCACGAACGTGCCGGGATCAACGCTTTCCCGTGAAGCGGACTACACATTGCTTCTGCACGCAGGCCCTGAGATCGCCGTTGCTTCAACAAAAGCCTATACGGCTCAGATTGCCGTACTCGCGATCCTTGCGTCCGTGGCAGCAGAACGTAACGGCGTTGACATCGGCTTTGATCTGGTCAAAGAACTCGGAATCGCTGCTAACGCCATGGAAGCCCTCTGCGACCAGAAGGACGAAATGGAAATGATCGCGCGCGAATACCTGACTGTCTCAAGAAACGCTTTCTTCATCGGCCGCGGCCTTGACTACTTCGTATGTGTCGAAGGCGCGCTGAAGCTGAAAGAGATTTCTTACATCCAAGCGGAAGGTTTCGCCGGCGGCGAGCTGAAGCACGGTACAATCGCCCTGATCGAAGAAGGAACACCGGTCTTCGCATTGGCGACACAAGACCATGTCAACCTAAGCATCCGCGGAAACGTGAAAGAGGTTGCGGCACGCGGAGCGAACACATGCATCATCTCGCTGAAAGGCCTGGACGACGCAGACGACCGCTTCGTTCTGCCGGAAGTAAACCCAGCGCTTGCTCCGTTGGTTTCTGTTGTGCCATTGCAGCTGATTGCTTATTATGCTGCGCTGCATCGCGGGTGTGATGTTGATAAGCCGAGAAACCTTGCGAAGAGTGTTACGGTGGAGTAGGGATGAAAGGTAAATAAATTATTCTGTCTTTAAAAATCTCAGGTTTCCTGAGGTTTTTTTATTTGAAATTTAAAAGTAATTAAATACATTTAGAAGTTTTGTAATGGAAAAACACTCTATAGATGATATAATAGGGTATGGATAAAATTTAAAAAAGAGGTGTTTTTTTGAAAGGAAACTTTCTTAATATTATTATTATATTGGGTCTTTTGTTGATTATTGGATCAGTTACTGTGTTTAAAGATTTTGATTATCAACAATATTTACGTTATGGAGGAGCAGTTTTAATAGCTTTCGGTTTTATTTACGGTTATGACAAAGAGAAAATTAAAAAAAAGATTAAATTATTAATAAGAGTTGCATCTGAAACTTAAGAGCTTATGGCTATATATAATTATATAGTAATCATAAGCTCTTTAAACCGTAATTTTCTGGTATAAACTTATAGTAACCTTTTTAAATATCTTTTCAATTTACAGAGTTTAGTGATTTCACAACATTTATTTCTCCATATAGCCAAACTTACTATCAAATCCTTTAGTTCCAAGGTCTAGAGCACCTTTTTTTAGTAGATTTATTAATAAAGAACGAGAAGGTTTTTTATTGTGTTTTTCTTCATACTCTGCAATTAATAATGCCGTTAGGGCAGATACTTTAGGTGCAGCCAAACTTGATCCTACGTCTAGCTCATAGCCTTTTGGAAGACCAAGATTTTTACTAAGAGTTGTCTGAGGGAGGTTAGTTGGGGAGTTTACAACTATCCAAGAACTAATATCAAACTCCTTTAGATCATTGAAATAGGGTCCGTAGTCTCCTCCTGGAGCGGAAAAGGAAATTTTCCCATAATTGGAATAAGAAGCTAAGTTTTTTTCCTTAGTAGTTGCAGATACGGTTATTACATCTTTATTGCCACCTGGAAAATGATATTGATAATCATTTAGGTCGCCTCTTTGGGTGGCGATGGTTCTGGAATTAATTAAATTCAAAGAATCATTTCCTGCTGAGGCCACAACAATACTTCCTTTCTGCTTTGCAAAAAGTAGAGCATTTTGAAATGCTTTAATCAGAACTCTGTCATTCTTATCAGATTTTGATAGATAGGTGCTAAGGCTTAGATTTATTACATCTAGATTGTCTTTTGCCGCTTGAATGATGGCATCGATAATCCAGCTAGACTCAGCACTATTTTCTTGAAACACTTTATATGGCACAATGCCTAATTCAGGGCCAACTCCAAGTAAGTCTCCGTTTGAAGCAATAACTCCAGCTACCATAGTGCCATGTCCGAGATAGTCTTGAGTATCTTCTGTATATGGGACAAATGATTTTCCTTTATTGAGAATATTTCCTTTTAAATCTGGATGGTTAAAGTCAATTCCGCTGTCTATTGTACTCTTTCCTTTGTTAATTGCATGATGATTCCCCTTTTTACAAGATAATTTAAATCCCTAGTTCCCTAATAAGGAAAACTAGGGATTATTGTGTTTCTTCAATTTAGATTAGCAGATTAGCATAGTACAATTAAACGTACAGTTACAAGTACAAGTAGATTTACATGTAACGCAAGATAGTATTGTTTTTTTCGTATCCGGTTCTGCACTTGCATTCAAATTCACTTGATTTACTTTAACATCTAATATCAAGTCGTTCGGGAAATGTATGAAGTGACCGGCTATCATCTGAAAGACTTGCAGATCATGGACGGAAAGTAAGTCACAGAAGACGGCTGCGACCTTTTAGACGTCTATAAAGAAGCGCTGCAGCAAGATCCTTTGTTGAAACATACGGCAGCAGAAGCAGCCGCCCATTACGGACAGAGGCTCACGAAGCTGGCGAGAACGGGGTATGATGCCATTCCTGATTTGGTGCTGTCAATTGATTATAGTGACGGATCTCTGCGTGACGTCGGCCAAAGCAAGCAATACGGATCAGGGGATACGGACTGGCTTTCTGAATGGAAACGGCAGCTGGGCGTGCGTATATAAAATTAAAAAGCTGACGAATGGATTTCGTCAGCTTTTCTTTATACGTCTTCTTAAAATTCCTCATACTCCGCCGGGTCTTGGCCGTTTATGCGTCCGTCCGGGCGGGTAAGCGAATCGATGATCTTCATGTCGTTTTCATCAAGGGAGAAATCAAAAACGGAGATGTTTTCAAGCTGGCGTTCGGGCGATGCTGATTTTGGAATAGGGATGGCGCCCAGCTGGATATGCCAGCGTAAAATGACTTGAGAAATGGTTTTGCCGTATTTGTCCGCAATCTGTCCGAGTTTTTGATCGTTCAATACTTCACCGGCGCGGGATAACGGGCTCCATGATTCTGTCACGATGCCCTGTTCCTCATGCCATTGACGCTGCTGCTGCTGATTAAAAGCGGGATGTAATTCAATTTGGTTAATGCCTGGCTTTACGCCGGTTTCACGTTCGAGCCGTTCAATATGCTCAGGCAGGAAGTTGCAAACGCCGATGGAACGAATCAGACCCCATTTTTTAGCGTCAATCAGTGCTTGCCAGGCTTCTCTGTAGCGGCCTTGTTTCGGGTTCGGCCAATGAACAAGATACAAGTCAAAGTAATCTAAATTCGCCCGGTATAAAGATTCTTGAATGGCTTTTACCGCTTTGTCATATTCATGGTAGCGTCCGGGAAGTTTTGGATGTAATGTATAACTGTTCTCTTGGAACCGAGCTGCGGCGAATGGCTTCTCCGACAGTTCCCTCATTCTCGTAGTTATAAGCAGTGTCAATCAAGCGATAGCCGACATCAATGGCGCTGTTAATGGCATGAACGCCTTCATTCCCGTTAAGCGTGTATGTACCGAAGCCGATCGCAGGAATGCTTGTACCGTCATGAAGTTTCTTTTCCGGAATTGCTTTATCCATTATGAATCCCTCCCTTTCCCTCTGCTTTACCATTATTCTTACAATTAAAACATGTTAATGGAAATGGTTGTGACAGCATATAAAAAAGCTGACGATAGTCCGTCAGCTTTTCTGCCGTTAAATCTGGAACATCCACGCCACAATGGGTCCGAATACAGAGCCGAGCACGGCACAGAGTGTCATGGAAACGGAACTCATGGAGACCGTTAATTCCCCGTATTCCATTGCTTTTGAAGTGCCGAGCGCATGCGAGGCGCTGCCGAATGCAATTCCTTTTCCAAGTGAACTGCGAATGCGAATCCATTTGAGAAGCAGCGGTCCGAGAATGACGCCTGAAAACCCTGCGATCATGACAAACACCACTGTCATTGATGGAACGCCGCCGAGTCCGGTGGCGATTTGAATGGCGACAGGGGTTGTGATTGATTTTGGAATGATAGATACAATCAGATTCCGGTTGATGCCAAACAGCTCGGCAAATAACAGGCCGCTGATCATTCCTGAAAATAAACCCGCCAATACGCCTCCGATGATCGGGAGGCTGTATTGAATCAAGATGCGGCGCTGCTTATAAAGCGGATAAGCTAAAGCCACGACAGCGGGGCCGAGCAGTGAATTAATCCATTTCCCGCCGATCATATAGTCTTTATAAGGAATGTGAAAGGCGAGCAGCAGCACGATAATCAGAATCGTCGTTGTCAGTACGGGTATGAAAAATGGGTATGAAAAGCGCACATATAATTTCACCATGGCCAGATAAGCGGCAGCCGTTAATAAAATTATAATGATTGCGATGCATGCTTGCTGCACTTCTTTTTCTCCTTTCTCTGATTGGCTTTATGTTCTAACAGCTGGCTGGCGTATCCCGCAGCGCTCATCGTGACGATGGTGCTCAGCACGACAATCAAAAACAGAGCGGCTCCGCTTGAGGAAAACAGTGACGGATAATTCATCACGCCCGCCATGGCCGGTATAAATAATAATGGAAGAAACGAGAGCAAAAACCCCGCTCCGTCTTCAATGATCTTCACAGGAATGATCTTAACCGTCAAACAAATGAGCATGAGGATTAAGCCGATAATGCTTCCCGAAATGGGCAGATGAAACATCTGTTGGGCGGCTTCTCCCATCATGGAAAATGCGTATAAAATGATAATTTGTAATATAATGCGTATTGCTTTCACAACGGTGCTGTTCTCTGGAGAAGAGCAGCTTCCCCCTTTCTTGATGTCACGGTGAGTTTCTTTACTTTTTGCGCATATATTTGTACTATACAAATATATGTACGGAAAAACTGTTTATGTGTTTGCAGAATACATGTGCATATGTTTGTATTATACAACTAATGATGCTGTTGTCAATTGTAAGGAGCGATTCCATTTGCCAAAACAAGATCCGATTGAATTGATTGAATATGAGCTCACCACCTTTATCCGGCGGGCTGTTTATCTCGATAACTCTGACCGTAAAATCGGGAATCTGGAGAGACCGGCTTATCTGTTATTAAGGCAGTTAGATGAGTTTGGGCCGGCGCGTGTCAAGGAATTGGCCGACTCCTTTAAGCTGGATATTTCCACGCTTTCGAGGCAGGCCGCGGCCTTGGAGGCGAAAGAGCTGATCTATCGTTTTTCTGATCCTTCTGACGGGCGGGTCAGCCTGTTTACAATTACAAAGCTCGGCAAGCAGCGATTAAAAGCCGATAAGCAGATGCGTCTTCAACGTTATCATCGTATGCTTGACGATTGGTCAGGTGATGAAAAAGAACTGTTCGGCAAGCTGCTGATCCGGCTGAATGAGGCATTTATCGATTAACGAAAATGAATCCGCCATTTTTTCCATATAAGCAGGATTATAGTGTATCCGAGGGAGAATGGAAGAAAGAAGAGTTTTCAGTTTTTGCGTTGGCTCGAACATGCTTATGTGATGTAAGGCAAATTTATATAGAATGGGGGGCGGGCGGCCTAAAGCCGGGGAAATGATTTTTCTCGGCTGTTTACGGCATTTTATTATCTTAATATTCATAATTTAATAAAATGAAAGCGCTTTAATTTTATTTTGTCAGTTTAGATCAAAAGGTGTTTACCTGAAAAAAACAATTGTATTTTCCACAGAAATTTATTATGATGGGATAAGGAAATTGGAGATGTTATAACAATAGAAAAATAGAAAATTTCTAATATTGCGAGAAATGAAGATCGAGTTAGGTTCAAAACAGGTGCACCTTCTGCTTCATTATTTCAAATATATAGAGCTGTTAAGAGGAGGAAGCGAAGTGGCAAACAAAGAGTTGAAGAGGGGCTTGGGCGCGCGTCATATCCAGATGATTGCTTTGGGCGGTACGATCGGTGTCGGTTTATTCATGGGTTCATCCAGCACGATTCAATGGACCGGGCCGTCTGTCCTGCTTGCATATGCAATTGCCGGTATTTTTATCTTTTTTATCATGCGTGCGATGGGCGAGATGCTTTATGTGGAGCCGAGTACGGGTTCGTTTGCGACATTCGGCCATAAATATATACATCCGTTAGCCGGCTATATGACGGCGTGGAGTAACTGGTTTCAATGGGTAATCGTCGGGATGTCTGAAATCATTGCCGTCGGTTCATATATGAAATATTGGTTTCCGGATCTGCCTGCCTGGATACCTGGCATTATTGCCATGGCCATTCTCGGCGCGGCGAATTTAATTTCAGTGAAATCATTCGGTGAGTTTGAATTTTGGTTCGCGATGATTAAAATCGTGACGATCATCTTGATGATTATCGCGGGAATCGGCATTATTTTCTTCGGTTTCGGTAACGGGGGGCATGCGATCGGATTATCTAATCTTTGGTCGCACGGCGGCTTCTTTACAAATGGATTTTCCGGATTTTTCTTTGCTTTATCTCTTGTCATTGCGGCCTATCAAGGGGTCGAACTGATCGGGATTACCGCCGGGGAAGCGAAAGATCCCCAAAAAACGTTAAAAAGTGCAATCCAGAGCATTATCTGGCGGATTTTAATTTTCTATATCGGTGCGATTTTTGTCATCGTCACTGTGTATCCGTGGGATGAACTTCATTCACTCGGAAGCCCGTTCGTTTCTACATTTGCGAAAATCGGGATCACGGCAGCGGCCGGTATTATTAACTTTGTTGTCATTACGGCAGCGATGTCCGGCTGCAACAGCGGGATTTTCAGCGCGGGGCGTATGCTTTATACATTGGGCGTGAACGGTCAAGCGCCGACATTCTTTAAGAAAGTCTCCCGCAACGGTGTGCCGTTATACGGTACAATCGCCGTATTGATCGGGCTGGCGGTCGGTGTTGTCTTAAACTATATTGCACCGCCAAATGTATTTGTGTATGTGTACAGTGCGAGTGTGCTTCCGGGTATGGTTCCGTGGTTCGTCATTTTGATCAGCCATCTCGGCTTCAGAAGGGCGAAAGGTGCTGAACTTGATAAGCATCCGTTTAAAATGCCTTTCGCGCCTGTGACAAACTACTTGACGATTGCTTTCTTACTGATGGTGTTAGTCGGTATGTGGTTTAACGATGACACGAGGGTATCGCTGATTGTCGGGGTGATTTTCTTAGTGATTGTGGCCGTCAGCTACTTTGCTTTCGGCATTGGCAAGCGGGTTGCCGATGATGATACGAAAATAGAAGACGCTGTGTGAGTCAGAAAGACACTTCCTAAATTGGAGGTGTCTTTTTTAGTTCATGACAATCGATAATTCACAATTGGAAAAATGGTCCATTCGGTAAGGGATCGGTCCAGGTCTTCGTTCGGCGGAAATTTGCATTTCAGCAGATAACAGCCTTCACCGCTGATTTTAAAACAATTCGATCACGCCCGCTTCCTCTCATTTCACGACTCTTGCTGTCCGGTTAAAACAGTTTCCGGCGGTTATCTTTATCGGCGTGTTCCCCAGTGGTATACTGGATAAAAAAAGCAGAACCGGGGGAACCATCTATGAAAAATTACCAAACGTTATTATTTGATATAGACAATACACTGCTGGATTTCACCGCTTCAGAAAACGACGCTCTTCAAAAATTATTTCAAGACACGGAGATAGAGCTGACGGCTGAAGTGGAGGCCCGGTATAAAGCACTGAATCAAGGGTTATGGAAAGCGTTTGAAGAGGGAGAAATGACTCGTGATGAAGTTGTAAACACCCGATTTACCCTATTATGTAAGGAATACGGCTATGAAGCCGACGGTGTTTTGCTGAATCAGAAATACCGCCAATACTTAGAAGAAGGGCATCAGCTCATTGATGGCGCTTATGAGCTGATCGAAAGCCTGCACCCTGAATATGATTTGTATATCGTGACCAACGGTGTATCCAGATCACAATATAAGCGTTTGCGCGACTCGGGGCTGTATCCGTTTTTTAAAGACATTTTTGTATCTGAGGATACGGGGTTTCAAAAACCGATGAAGGAATATTTTGATTATGTCTTTGCCAGAATTCCTGACTTTTCCGCCGAGCAAACGCTCATTATCGGAGATTCCCTGAGCGCGGATATGAAGGGCGGACAGATGGCCGGGCTTGATACATGCTGGTTTAACCCCGCGAAGAAAGCAAATGAGTCTGGGGTCGTTCCGACGTGTGAAATTCATTCGCTTGATGAGCTGTATGATCTGCTGCATGTGAAAAGAAAGCTTTCCGCTCTCACATAAATCTTGCAGGCTGAGGAGCATCCGATGAACATAGCACATACGAAATTAGTCATTAGGGGTTTTGCGTTACTATCAATCTTTCATACCATTCTTCAGCTTCCGCCGGCCCAACGGAAGCTGGGGGTTTTTTTAGCTGTGCTTGCTATTTTGTTAACGGCCAATGACTGGCTGCGGCCGGTATATGTGAAAAGGCAATCCGTCTTTTATTACGGATCTTTTCTTCTAAGCAATGTGATGGCGGGCTTCTTGCTGTACCGTGTGTATTGTGCGGGGACACAGGTCATCATGGTGCTTTTATTAGTGGAAATTCTCATCACCAAGGAGAAGATTTCGGCTGTTTCGTTAAGTATGAATGCCGCCGCATTTGCTGTCGGTCTATATGCCGCCGGAACGGGTGTCAGTGATATTGTGCTGCCTTATCTGATCATGTTTGCGATTATTTATTTATATCGGAGAAATTTGCAGGAAAAATCGAAAATCGAAAGGTTAAATCAAGAGCTGCAAACCGCCAATGCCACACTGAAGGAATATTCAGATCGGATAGAGGAGCTGACGATTTCCAAAGAAAGAACGAGAATTGCACAGGAATTGCATGATTCGCTCGGCCATTATCTTGTCGCGCTGAGGCTGAATTTGGAATTTGCGGGCAAGGCGGCAGACCAAAAGCCGGAAAAAGCGAAGCAGGTTATTCATAAGGCGCATGAGCTTTCAAAGGAATCCATTCTCAAGCTGCGCCAGGCGGTTATGCTTCTTCACGATCCTTTGTCCGGGCGTGAGTTTGAGCAAGCGCTCCGTGACATATTCAGTCATTTTCAAGAAACGGATGATATACGCTTTGAGCTTAATATGAATGAGGAAATAGAAACGGCAGCCCCCGATATAAAACACTGCATCTATCAAACTGTGCAGGAAACAATCACAAATGGACTGAGACACGGACATGCTTCCTATTTTTCCATTCGTATTCAAAAAGAGCGGGATATGATATTGGCGCAAATTTATAATAACGGCTCAGGCTGTGAAAATATATCAAAATCAAATGGCCTGAACGGAATTGAAACAAGAGCCGCCGCATTGGGCGGAGAGGCTGTTTTTTATTCGGGAAAAGAGACGGGATTTGATGTGAAAATGTATATACCATGCAAGGAGGAACGATAAAGTGAATGTCATTATCGCAGATGATCAGCCCATTGTGAGAGAGGGGCTGAAAATGATATTAAGCCTTCATGAAGGGATCAATGTGATAGGAGAGGCCTCTCATGGCGAAGAGGTGCTGCAGCTGCTTTCGCAAACCGAGCCCGATGTTGTTCTGATGGACATCAGAATGCCGGGAATGGACGGAATTGAGGCGACAAAAGCGGTAAAAACGCAGTATCCGTCTGTAAAAGTAATCATTTTGACGACATTTCATGATAACGAATATATTTTTACCGGGCTGAAAAATGGGGCGGACGGTTATATCCTGAAGGATGCTGATTCTGACGAAATTATCGCCTCTCTTCAAGCTGCCTGTGAAGGGAATATGATGCTGAATCCCAAGATTACGCTAAAGGTAGTGAAAGCTTTCAATGAGATGAATACGGAAACCGTGAAAGAACAGCCCCGTGAAGAGCTGACGGCAATTCTTACGCCGAGAGAGCTTGAAGTGGCAAAGCACATCATGGAAGGCAAAAGTAATAAAAGCATTGGCGCGGCTCTATTTTTGACAGAAGGCACGGTAAAAAATTATGTATCCCGCATCCTCGAAAAACTGGAAGTGACAAACAGAACCGAGCTCACGTTATATTTACAAAAAATGATGTAATCCCCGCTTTATCCCCTTCCCTCTTTTTATCACCTAACATATGACGAAAGTAATATAGGCATTGAGTACTAAAGTGAATAGAAAACAACTATTGTCAGGAGTAGAATGAGAGCAGACATGACACAAGGAGTGCTGAATGAATGCTCGAATTAAAAAATCTGACAAAAAAGTACGGCGATTTTATCGCTGTGAATGATGTGTCGCTGCGAGTTGAAAGCGGAGAGATATTCGGATTTTTAGGGCCGAACGGAGCCGGTAAGTCGACAACTGTGTCAATGATCAGCACCGTGCTCGCGCCGACAGGCGGAACGATACATATAGACGGCAAATCACTGAAAGAACAGCCTGTCGCCATTAAAAAAATAATGGGCGTTGTTCCTCAGGAGTTAGCATTATACCAGTCGCTAAGCGCGAAGGATAATTTGGCTTTTTTCGGGAGCTTATACGGCCTTTCCGGGACGGCGCTCCATAAGCGCGTCGACGAAGTATTGGAGATGATTGAATTAAAGGAGCAGCGGAATCAAAGGGTGGCTGAATGTTCCGGCGGAATGAAGCGACGGGTGAATATCGGTGCCGCTTTAATGAATGATCCGAAGCTATTCATTTTAGATGAGCCGACTGTGGGAATCGACCCGCAATCCAGACATCATATCCTTGAAACCGTCAAAACATTGAATGAAGAAAAAGGAATGACGGTCATCTACACGAGCCATTACATGGAAGAGGTCGAGTATTTATGTGAGAAAGCGGCAATTATGGATCACGGATCTCTTATTGCAGCCGGAACGAAAGACGAGTTGAAACAGACTGCAAATGCTTGCGATACCCTGATTGTAAATGTGGCGGAGCTGAATGACGACGCCGTAAAGAAAATCCAGCATATTCCCGGTGTCTCTAAGGTGACCCTCAGCCATCAGAATATTTCTATGCTGGTGGATCGAAATATGATTGATATCGCAGACGATATCAGAAAAACCGGACTCACCATTACAGGCCTTCATTTTGAAGAAGCTAATTTGGAAAGCATCTTCCTCCAGCTCACCGGAAAAACACTGCGGGATTCATAGGGGGAGCGTCATGAGAACTTTATTCCAGCTTTTAATATTGGATTTTCGATTATTGGCAGCGCAAAAGTCGTTTTACCTCAAGCTAATACTGTTTCCTGCGCTGATGATTCTTATTTTAGGCACGGTCTTCCATGATTCAGATTCAAGGATGCAGCCATTTGATGTGGCATTTTTTAGTGCGGATCACGCAGAGAAGCCGCTGGGAGATGTGTTAAAGGACGACGTGCTGAAACAAAGCGATGTCATCCATGTCAAAAAAGCAGACAGCTTTCAAGAAGGAAAAAAGCTTGTCGCAAGCGGCAAAGCCTCTGTGTTTGTATATGTGCCGAAGGGATTTACGGATGCGGCGGAAAACAATAAAAAAACCAGTATCAGTGTCATTGCAGACAACAAAGCATCCGTAAACGGAGACATTGTCGAGACGATGGCCGATTCGTTTGTCACGAGAATCAAAGCTGTACATAGTGAAGAGAAAGAAGTGCTGAAGCATTCCGGGCATATGACAAAGGCTGAGATTGAAACGGTGGTCTGCGGTTTAACCAGCCATAGTGAAAAAGCCGTCAACATTCCGAAACAGACGGCCGGTGAATTAACGGCTTCTATTAGTGCGATGCAATATTACTCTATCGCAATGGTCGTGATGTTCTCCATTATGACGGCATTTGTGCTTGTTCACGGTATTGTGGAGGAAAGGCAGCAGCGCACTTTATTCAGAATCAAATCAATGCCCGTTTTACATATACAGTACGTGGCGGGCAAGCTTCTCGGGATTATGTTTGCGATTCTCATGCAGATGGCTGCCGTCATTTTGATCAGCAGCATTGTGTATCAAGTAAAGTGGGGCAATTTGTTTGAGATGTTTCTGGTTACGGCTGTTTATTCGTTTGTGATCGGCAGTATGGTCCTGCTCTGGGGCTTTACTGCAAAAAATCATGCAGCCGTCTCAAGCATGGCGGCTCCGATTCTGTATTTGTTCAGTTTTTTAGGCGGGAGCTTTATCGTGAAAGACAGCCTGCCTGACAAATTGCGGATCGTTCAGGAAATAATACCGAACGGCAAAGCGATCAATAGCTATGTAAGTGTCACGCAGCACGCCGGTCTGAGCGGAATATGGATCGATTTGGCAGAGATGGCCGTTATCGGCGCCGTCTTTTTGTGTATGACAATATGGGTGTTTAAGCAGAAGGAGGCGGTTTCATAATGCAGATGTTTTTGATGGTCAAACATCAGCTGAAGCTGATGTTCCAAAATCGAATAGCCATCTTGGCGACGATTTCTGTCCCGCTCCTTCTGACATATTTATTTTCATTCACTCTAAATGGCAGTCAGCACAAGGAAGTGTTTGTAGCTGATACGGACCAAAGCGTCTATTCTGAACAATTCATGAACATGATTCAGACGGATGGGCATTTGAAGATTACGAAGGTAACTGAAGACGTACTGAAGAAAAAAGTGAACCATCACGATATTGCGTTCGGACTGTTGATCGGTCCCCATTTCGAAGAACGATTATTTTCCGAGGACCAAGTAAGCTTATCATTTATTCAAAATCAAGAAAAAGGTGATGCCGCTTTGACAGAACAGCTTATCGCCCAACAGGCGGGCACGCTGAAAAAAATAGTCCGCGACGCGAAACACATGTCCCAGACATTGCATATCGACGGGAAGCAGACGGCGTCTGATCTGCTAAAGGATATTCAGGGCCAATCTGCCGTAACCGTTACACATCAGGCAAATCAAGCAGGCGGGCAAGCGGCTGGCAGGCTTATCGGATTTTTGGCCATGTTTATCTGGTTTGTCGCGGTACAGGGGTTAAGATCGTTTATTGATGAAAAGGAAAATGATACATTTACCAGATTGCTGAGCACGCCCGTTTCCTATCAGAAGTATGCAGCATCCAAGCTCGCTGCGGCTTACCTTTTCGGCCTCCTTCATATTATTGCGATCATCGCGGCCGGAAAATATATGCTCAATATCAGCATTGCCGATAACGTTCTGGAAGCAGGGGTGGTGCTTGCGGCATATTTATTTGCACTGACGGCTTTAACAATGGTGCTGATTCCGTTTATGAAAAGCCAAAAACAATTTACCTCGCTCGCTTCCATTCTGATAGCGGTCAGCGGCATATTGGGCGGTTCTTTCTTTTCTTTAGAGCTGGCCCCGAAATACATGCGTGTGCTGTCTGTGTTCACCCCTGAAAAGTGGGCGATCGGTTCATTAAAAGACATGATGAATGACAGCGCTGCGATCGGCTCACAAATCACGCCGTTAAGCTTATTTTTGGGAATTGGCGCCGCAGCTTTGGCCGTATCATTTTACTTTATCAATCATAATGTGAAAAAGCACGGGTAGGAGGATAACTGCTTTGTATATGGCGGAAATCATAGGAATCATAGAATTGCTCGCAGGAATTGCGATGAATATATGGATCGGCTGGCTTGGAAAAACCTTTTTCGGTAAAGACGACAGAAGTTCGAGAGTGATCTTAAGGATTTGCGGAATATTTCTAATCATTAATGGTGTGTCCAGAGCTTTTCATATATAGTTAACAAAGTTTTGTAATATTGTATTCTTTTTCCTGGAAAATCATGTAAAATACGAATGGAAGGATCTATTGGAAAAAACTGATTGCGGGGAGGAAGAAACATGAAGAAAAGAATTGTTATGATGTTTGCCGCGGCCGCCGCTGTTTTGGTGCTTGTCAGCGGGATATTGACACAATCAGCTTCTGCAGCGCCCGCTCCTGCTTTAACGCAAATCCGTATTATCGGGGTCACATCTGACGGACAGAATTATCAATGGGAAAATATCGGTGCCAATCAGCTCAGCGCTTCCATTCCAATGAAAGGCACAACAGGTTATCTGGCCGTGTATTTCCAAGGTTATCCGAACAATAATACGATTCAGGCTTTTAACAACGGCACGAACATTACGAGCTTTACGTCAAAAGCGCTGGAGGATGAGTATACGAAAAACGGCAATATCATTACCGGATATATTAAATATTACAGTGTCCCTCTTCAAAATGTCAGCTCCGGCACGTTTTCTTTTTCCGCAACAGGGCTGAATGGGCCGTATACGCCGTTAAGCAGCGGATTTTTCTCAATCCAGGTTCAAAAATAAATCGATTGCCCGGTATGCAAATACCGGGCTTTTATGTATAGTTTTTCTCTCTTTCCGCAAGCTATTCAGAAAGGAAAGGGGACTGAAACGGATGGATATGACACTCGGATATTTGCGTGAGTCGCTTTCGAATCATTTGGAGCACGAGGTATGCCAAAGGATTTATAAAAAATTGCGAGTGAAGCATTACGCGAATGAGGAGGAATTTGTGAAGGATCTGAATGATCTTGAAATGGACTTCTTAAATCAAGTGCTTGAAAAGGAAATCAAATACGCACAGGACGAACAGGATGATAAGCGCACGAGGGAATTGAATGAGGTGTATGAGCTGCTGTTTTAAAAAAGCCCCGCAAGCTGCAGGGCTTTTTTTAGTGTGTAATAAGTCCGTACTTTTTGAGAATATCTGTTGTGATTTGTTTAGCGGTGATTCCGGTATCATTCACATTAGTGACGAATATATATGAATGTTTTTCGGTCGTGATAAATCCGGCGAACCAGCCCATGTTATAACCGGCCGTTCTTGTTCCGGTTTTCCCGTATAAGGTGTAATGATCGCCCTCTTCTTGGATCATCATGCGTTTGACTGTTTTCATCACCGGTTTATCAAAAGGAAGTGTTTCCTTATAAAGACGCTCAATGAAACTTTCTTCTTCCAGCGGTGAAATGGTAAGAGAGCTTGACAGCCAAAATTGGTCGATGCCGCCGCTTATGTCCTCATTTCCGTAAGAAATCCTATGCACCCAATCCTTCATCCGCGGTTCGCCGATATCTCTTGCCAGTGCTTGATAATACCAGACAACGGATTCTCTCATGGCTGAACCGAGCGTGTGGTCCCTGTTCCAGGAATCCAGCTCCCGCTTTACGCCATCCCACCGTTTCACATCGTATTCATCCCGGACGGCTTTCACTTGAAGGCTGATTAAAGCATTGGGAATTTTGAAGATGGATTGGGGTGTCATCCGTTCCTTAGCTCTTTTTTCATTGTAAATATAGGTTTGATTCGTCTGAACATCTTTCATAATAAATGTGCCCTCGCGTCCGTGAAAGAAATTATCCACCTTCATGCGGCTGACGTTCAGATGTTTATCCTTTGCCGCGGCCGCCGGCATTGCCGCTTTAATGGAAAACCCTGCGGCTGCCAGCACCAGTAATGCAATGAACCCGTATAACCCCTTTTTCATCACCTTTACCTCCCTGTTGTTTGGTACTTTCTGTATCAGTTTACAGCATAAACTATTTGTTTGTATAATGAATAAATGTGAAATTCAGGATAAAGGAACAAAGGCGGAGGAGACAAATGAATGAAATGAAAAATCAGACGGTTCTTGAACTGTCACCGGTTGAGAAAGCGGTGGGGTGGCTGGTGCCGCCGTTATTGGGAGCGGCAATCGGCTGGTTTCTGCCTGTCATTGCAAGATGGGCTGTCACATTGGAGTGGGTGCCTTTTCAGGGGCCTTTGGGGATTATTGCTTCTTTTCACGGGTGGAAGGCCGCGATTGTGACCGCCATCATCGGTTTAATTGGAGGAGCGTGGCTGACGCAGGCCATTTTTAAAGAATGTCTTGTTGCCATCGTTTCTGACAGCGATGTTTCCTTAAAAATTCATAATGAAGAAAGCGTGTTTTCGAGAGACACCATCTCGGGGGTTTTTATGGATCAGAAGCAGCTTGTCTTATTGGGCACTGAAGGGCAGGAGCTTTTTCGGGAGAAGCTTGAGCCCGCCGGTGTAAAAGCAGAGAAGGCTTTTCGCAGGCATGGATACGTATGGCTTGGATTGGAAGATCCTTTTAAAGAAGAATACAAACGGTGGGTGCCGGACACTCCGGATTTGGAGCCGGGTGTAAACGCCCTTTTAAAAGCAAGAGAAAAGGCGCTGAAAAAAGATGATAAGGCTGATGTGAAAGAGCTGAAAGAGGAAATCTCTAAACTGGGAATTACGGTGCGTGATCAAGGAATCCGTCAATATTGGCGGACCTATAAATCGTTGCCTTCATAAAAAAACTGCCGCCGTTTTGTAACGGCTGGCAGCTCCGGAAAAATTATTTCTTCTTCTCATCATAGTATTGAACCGGGTACATAGAGCCTTCAGATACCATTTTGTTATCTTCAATATCCTCAGGATGCGGGTTTCCTGCTTTACTGACGGGAAATGAGTCAATATTTGGTTTGCCGGAAAACGATGATTTGAGGCTGTGAATAAAGTTTTTTACCTTTTGGCGGTTAGATTTATCTTTCAGCAGGTAGGAAGTCACTCCGACAGTAGAAACAGCAAGTCCTGAAATGAGCAGTTTTTGTTTCATTATAAGAACTCCTTTCTATTTCTGGCGTTTCAGTTGTTATTCCCGCTTAACGGCTGATTAAACATGGGTGGATGAATTTGGTGGTCTGCTTTAATGCGATAAAGATTGACAAAAGTGATTAATCAGAATAATAATATAAATATGACAACTGGAGTCACAAATGAGTTGAAAGGTGTTAACTATATGAACCAATTGCATCGAAGAATGGGAACGTTTGCACTCATGATGGTCGGACTTGGGTCGATGATTGGCTCTGGCTGGTTATTCGGAGCATGGCGGGCGGCCCAGATTGCGGGACCTGCCGCTATTATTTCCTGGATTATCGGTATGATCGTCATTCTTTTTATCGCACTTTCATACAGTGAATTGGGTTCTATGTTTCCTGAAGCCGGGGGAATGGTTAAATACACCCAATATTCTCACGGTTCGTTTATTGGATTTATTGCCGGATGGGCAAATTGGATTGCGATTGTATCCGTTATTCCTGTGGAAGCGGTTGCATCGGTTCAATATATGAGCTCATGGCCTTGGGAATGGGCAAAGTGGACAAGCAATCTTGTGCACAACGGCACGCTTACGGGCGAGGGGCTTGGCTTCGCATCCGTATTGCTGATTATTTACTTTTTACTGAATTATTGGACAGTTAATTTATTTTCTAAAGCGAATTCTCTTATTACGATTTTTAAAATCATTATACCGGGGCTTACGATCGGGGCTCTGTTGTTTGCCGGTTTTCACGGCGGGAACTTTACATCCGGTTCAAGCATCGTACCGAATGGCTGGGCGAGTGTACTGACAGCGGTAGCCACATCCGGTATCGTGTTTGCGTTTAACGGGTTTCAAAGCCCGATCAACATGGCGGGAGAAGCGAAAAACCCCGGCAGATCCATACCGATTGCGGTTGTCGGATCACTTTTGGTCGCTACCGTGATTTATGTGCTTTTGCAGATCGCGTTTATCGGAGCGGTTGATCCTTCCATGATAGCCCATGGCTGGAGCCACCTGAACTTTAACTCTCCGTTTGCTGATTTGGCGATTGCATTAAACATCAACTGGCTTGTCATCATTCTATATGCGGATGCGTTCGTATCTCCGTCAGGGACAGGCATCACCTATACAGCGACGACGTCACGCATGATCTACGGTATGGAAAAAAATAAATACATGCCGAGCATTTTCGGAAAGCTTCATCCGCTTTATGGCGTACCGCGCCAGGCTATGATTTTTAATCTTATCGTATCCTTTATCTTTTTGTTTTTATTCAGGGGATGGGGCGTGCTTGCTGAAATTATTTCCGTTGCCACGTTGATTTCTTACATCACGGGTCCTGTGACGGTGATGACGCTTCGGCGGACGGCAAAAGATTTGTATCGGCCTCTTCGTTTAAAAGGCCTCAGCGTGATTGCTCCGCTCGGGTTCGTGTTTGCGTCTCTCGTGCTGTATTGGGCGCGCTGGCCGTTAACGGGGCAGGTGCTGTTTATTATCTTGATCGGTCTTCCGATTTATTTCTACTATCAGGCAAAAGCAAAGTGGAAAGGATTCCGCCGAAACTTTAAAGCCGGTGTATGGATGGTTTTTTATCTGCTCACGATGATGGTTATTTCATGGCTCGGAAGTGATAAGTTCGGCGGCTTAAACATCATTCCTTACGGCTGGGATATGGGGCTGATTGCGGTCGTGGCGCTTGGCTTCTACACGTGGGCGCTCAAGAGCGGATTCCAGACTGAGTATTTGAAAGATGCGAAAGAAATTAATGATCAATTAAAAGGCGCGCAGGCGGAAGCCGCTGCCGGAAAAGAATAATGGGCTTGAAAAAACCTTGCGGTGATAGGGACTGACCCCATAGAG
>NZ_LSAZ01000029.1 GCF_001584325.1 Bacillus nakamurai | reverse complement strand
CTTTTAAGACTTCTTTCACCGGCACCCCGGCCAGCCGCATTTTGATGGCTTTCATTTTTACATCAGTTGGATAGCTTACTCTTTTGCCCATAGAAAAACACCTCCAAGTTGTTTACAAGTATTCCATACCCGCTTTTCAACTTAAAGGTGTTTTTTATTTGTCTCACTCTATGGGGTCAGTCCCTGTAAATTGGGGACTTTTGTTTGAATATAACCATTTTTATATACGAAAACGAATGATTGTTGATTATATTATGGAAATCTTCTTATTTTAAAATTGATATGGTTATATGTAGGGTATTTGAAGATAAATTATAAAATTTTCTGAAATATTCATTGACTGAAAGCGCTTTTAAAATTATGATAATAACAGAAGTGCTAATAATATCATTATAATATTACTATGAAATAACTATAAAATAACAACAAAGTGAAAGGAGAGAGTGAATATTAATCATGAGTGACAACGCTTCCAATTAGAGATTGTACTTTTCCTTCATATAATGCTGTTTTTTTGTCGGTCAAAAGAATGGAAATCCAAATCAGGTGTAACTTCGAATGACTGAATATTTAGATAACAGTCTCGCGTGAAAAATAGGAGGATTTGAAGATGAATAAACAAAGCAGCCAGAACTCATTTCTGCGTACCATTATTTTAGTATCAACCTTTGGAGGCCTGCTTTTCGGATACGACACAGGTGTGATTAATGGGGCGCTGCCTTTTATGGCGGAAGCCGGTCAGCTTAACCTTACAGCACTGACTGAAGGTATGGTAGCAAGCTCTTTGCTCTTAGGTGCTGCAATTGGCGCGGTTTTTGGAGGACGGCTGTCAGATTTCAACGGCCGGCGCAAAAATATTATCGTACTCGCCGTATTATTTTTTGTGTCGACGCTAGGGTGTACGCTCGCGCCGAACGTCACAGTGATGATCATCTGCCGTTTTCTGTTAGGCCTTGCTGTAGGGGGAGCTTCAGTAACTGTTCCTGCATATTTGGCTGAAATGTCTCCAGCTGAAAGCCGCGGCCGGATGGTCACCCAAAACGAATTAATGATTGTAACCGGTCAGCTGTTAGCCTTCACTTGCAACGCGGTTATCGGCAATGCCCTCGGTGACACCTCCCATGTTTGGCGTTACATGCTGGTCATTGCGGCGCTGCCAGCAGTATTTTTATTTTTTGGTATGATCAAGGTGCCGGAGAGTCCGCGCTGGCTTGTTTCTAAAGGAAGAAAAGAAGAAGCTCTTCAAGTGCTTAAACGAATACGTGATGAAAAAAAGGCTCAGGCTGAGCTGCAAGAAATTGAATCCGCTTACAACAAAGAATCGGAGATAGAACAGGCGACATTTAAAGATTTGGCGGTTCCCTGGGTGCGCCGTATTGTATTCATCGGAATCGGGATTGCGGTTGTACAGCAGATAACGGGCGTGAATTCAATCATGTATTACGGCACTCAAATTTTAAAAGACGCCGGTTTTCAAACGGAAGCGGCTCTTGTCGGAAATATCGCAAACGGAGTTATTTCGGTCCTCGCAACTTTTGTGGGAATATGGCTTCTTGGAAAAGCCGGCCGGCGTCCGATGCTGATAACAGGGCTGATTGGAACAACCTCGGCGCTCCTGCTTATCGGTATTATGTCTATCGTCCTTGAAGGTTCTCCGGCTCTTCCTTATGTTGTCCTAGCGTTAACGGTTAGTTTCCTTGCTTTTCAGCAGGGCGCGATATCTCCTGTCACATGGCTTATGCTGTCGGAAATATTCCCGCTGCGCTTGCGGGGTCTGGGCATGGGAGTAACCGTATTTTGTCTCTGGATCGTTAACTTCTTCATTGGTTTAACCTTTCCGGTTCTGCTCGCGAACATCGGGCTGTCCAGCACATTCTTCATATTTGTTGCTTTAGGGCTGGCGTCTATCATGTTCGTGAAAAAGTTCCTGCCAGAAACAAAAGGCTTGTCACTCGAGCAGCTTGAGCAAAACTTCCGTACTTATCATAAAGTAAATGAGCAAAATAAAGCCGAAGCGAAAGTAAGCGGCTGATCAGAAGAAAAGCCGGGTTCTTCGGAATCCTGCTTTTTCGTAATGCGAACATTATATAGAAGAAATGAATAGCTTGAAAAAAGTTTCGTAAAAAGTATTGACCCGAATAATCTGCCATGGTATATTATTAAACGTCGCTGATGAACAAAGCGATAACGACAAGTGAGAAACTAAAAGTGAGATCCTTTCTAAAAAAGACTTTACAAACTTTCTGAAACGTGTATAATAAGTGAGGTTGAGATAAACCTCGCAAGAAAAAACAAAAAAACACTTGACTTCATCACTGATTGATAGTATGATAGTTAAGTCGCCTAATAAGCGCCCGTAGCTCAATTGGATAGAGCGTTTGACTACGGATCAAAAGGTTAGGGGTTCGACTCCTCTCGGGCGCGCCAATTAAAAATGCGGGTGTAGTTTAGTGGTAAAACCTCAGCCTTCCAAGCTGATGTCGTGAGTTCGATTCTCATCACCCGCTCCATTAAAATGATCTTTGAAAACTAAA
>NZ_LSAZ01000028.1:0-2500 GCF_001584325.1 Bacillus nakamurai | reverse complement strand
CAATTCGCCCTATTCAGACTCGCTTTCGCTGCGGCTCCGCATCTTCTGCTTAACCTTGCACGGGATCGTAACTCGCCGGTTCATTCTACAAAAGGCACGCCATCACCCGTTAACGGGCTCTGACTACTTGTAGGCACACGGTTTCAGGATCTATTTCACTCCCCTTCCGGGGTGCTTTTCACCTTTCCCTCACGGTACTGGTTCACTATCGGTCACTAGGGAGTATTTAGCCTTGGGAGATGGTCCTCCCGGATTCCGACGGAATTTCACGTGTTCCGCCGTACTCAGGATCCACTCAGGAGAGAACGAAGTTTTGACTACAGGGCTGTTACCTCCTATGGCGGGCCTTTCCAGACCTCTTCATCTACCTCGTTCCTTTGTAACTCCGTACAGAGTGTCCTACAACCCCAAGAGGCAAGCCTCTTGGTTTGGGCTGATCCCGTTTCGCTCGCCGCTACTCAGGGAATCGCATTTGCTTTCTCTTCCTCCGGGTACTTAGATGTTTCAGTTCCCCGGGTCTGCCTTCTCATATCCTATGTATTCAGATATGGATACCACTCCATTACGAGTGGTGGGTTTCCCCATTCGGAAATCTCCGGATCAAAGCTTGCTTACAGCTCCCCGAAGCATATCGGTGTTCGTCCCGTCCTTCATCGGCTCCTAGTGCCAAGGCATCCACCGTGCGCCCTTTCTAACTTAACCGTTAAAAAGAATCACTACGTGATATCTTGCATTACAATTGAATGTGAATGTCTTACTTTTGTTATCTAGTTTTCAAAGAACANNTCCTTCAAAACTAAACAAGACAGGGAACGTTCTGTTTATAAGACCCAAGGTCTTATATTCCGTTAAAATCCTTAGAAAGGAGGTGATCCAGCCGCACCTTCCGATACGGCTACCTTGTTACGACTTCACCCCAATCATCTGTCCCACCTTCGGCGGCTGGCTCCATAAAGGTTACCTCACCGACTTCGGGTGTTACAAACTCTCGTGGTGTGACGGGCGGTGTGTACAAGGCCCGGGAACGTATTCACCGCGGCATGCTGATCCGCGATTACTAGCGATTCCAGCTTCACGCAGTCGAGTTGCAGACTGCGATCCGAACTGAGAACAGATTTGTGGGATTGGCTTAACCTCGCGGTTTCGCTGCCCTTTGTTCTGTCCATTGTAGCACGTGTGTAGCCCAGGTCATAAGGGGCATGATGATTTGACGTCATCCCCACCTTCCTCCGGTTTGTCACCGGCAGTCACCTTAGAGTGCCCAACTGAATGCTGGCAACTAAGATCAAGGGTTGCGCTCGTTGCGGGACTTAACCCAACATCTCACGACACGAGCTGACGACAACCATGCACCACCTGTCACTCTGCCCCCGAAGGGGACGTCCTATCTCTAGGATTGTCAGAGGATGTCAAGACCTGGTAAGGTTCTTCGCGTTGCTTCGAATTAAACCACATGCTCCACCGCTTGTGCGGGCCCCCGTCAATTCCTTTGAGTTTCAGTCTTGCGACCGTACTCCCCAGGCGGAGTGCTTAATGCGTTAGCTGCAGCACTAAGGGGCGGAAACCCCCTAACACTTAGCACTCATCGTTTACGGCGTGGACTACCAGGGTATCTAATCCTGTTCGCTCCCCACGCTTTCGCTCCTCAGCGTCAGTTACAGACCAGAGAGTCGCCTTCGCCACTGGTGTTCCTCCACATCTCTACGCATTTCACCGCTACACGTGGAATTCCACTCTCCTCTTCTGCACTCAAGTTCCCCAGTTTCCAATGACCCTCCCCGGTTGAGCCGGGGGCTTTCACATCAGACTTAAGAAACCGCCTGCGAGCCCTTTACGCCCAATAATTCCGGACAACGCTTGCCACCTACGTATTACCGCGGCTGCTGGCACGTAGTTAGCCGTGGCTTTCTGGTTAGGTACCGTCAAGGTGCCGCCCTATTCGAACGGCACTTGTTCTTCCCTAACAACAGAGCTTTACGATCCGAAAACCTTCATCACTCACGCGGCGTTGCTCCGTCAGACTTTCGTCCATTGCGGAAGATTCCCTACTGCTGCCTCCCGTAGGAGTCTGGGCCGTGTCTCAGTCCCAGTGTGGCCGATCACCCTCTCAGGTCGGCTACGCATCGTTGCCTTGGTGAGCCGTTACCTCACCAACTAGCTAATGCGCCGCGGGTCCATCTGTAAGTGGTAGCCGAAGCCACCTTTTATGTTTGAACCATGCGGTTCAAACAAGCATCCGGTATTAGCCCCGGTTTCCCGGAGTTATCCCAGTCTTACAGGCAGGTTACCCACGTGTTACTCACCCGTCCGCCGCTGACATCAGGGAGCAAGCTCCCATCTGTCCGCTCGACTTGCATGTATTAGGCACGCCGCCAGCGTTCGTCCTGAGCCAGGATCAAACTCTCCGATAAAGTAGTTTGACTGACTACGCACATCGCTGTGCGATTTATTTAAAACTTTGAATTAACAGGTACGTTTTGTCTTGTTTAGTTTTCAAAGA
>NZ_LSAZ01000027.1 GCF_001584325.1 Bacillus nakamurai | reverse complement strand
ACGGGGGTCAGTCCCCCCGCTCCCTTGGGTTTTCATTTCACTTCATAGTGTAATTCAGCAAATTGTTTATAACGCAACGAACGGTTCATTCCGGCCGTATCACCTCTCCCTATGTCTAATTAAACATGTTTATATTTACATAATTATTTTATCTCTGCTTTTTATTGCTGTCAAATACGGCACCCTGTTTTAAAAATACTTACAGCGTGAATTTTTTCGCTTTCCCTTCATCTCAAACAGTCCGGCTAATCCGCCTCGTAAGATATACGCGGGGCCTTAAATGGATAAGCATATCCGCTGCCGACCGCCAGGCTGACACTTCTCTTGCTGCAAACCGCCCAATAAAAGGAAGCGGTTCTAAAACGAAAACTTTCATACATAAGCAGCCCCTTCCTTTTGTTCTTTCTGACGAAAAAAGTTGTCGAGAGAATTTGGGTCAAATCAATGGAAAATCATGATAATGTGGAAAAGAAAGGGAAAAAGGAGTGAATCATATGAAAAAATGGCGGACCATTTTGTTTTTAGCCGGAATTAGCTTTGCGGCTATGATCAGTCCCTCTCTGTCAGCTGATGCTAAAACTGTTACGGGAAATATCACTTGGTATAATGGTGTCGGCAAAGTTGGTTATCATGGGAAAATTCTTGAAGAATGGGATTGTGCAACAAAAATTGGCGGAGACAATCCTCCGCAAGGAACAAAAATAATAGCAAAATCAAATGCGAAGCCTTCATATCAGATTACTGTTTATAAATGGGATGCAGGAACGATGCCATCAGCTGTTTTGGATGTAAGTCCTACGGCTTTTCGGGCATTAGGATTCAGTACTGATACAGGTGTGGTAGCCGGACAATATACTTATTGAATGACAAGCAGACAATATGCCTGCTTCTTTTAAAGGCGGGTGATAGCATGAAAATAAAGTATGCAATCTTAGGTGCGGCAATCATTATTCCGGCCTTTATTTATTTTCTTGTATGTAACAATACAAGCAGTGTTATTTCAAGCCCCCCAGTACATGACCTGCTAATTTCTTTTACAAATGAACGCCTTATCAGTTCTTATTACATAAATGATCGTGTACTGCATAAAGAAAAAATGACAGAATATCCTACGGTCGCTTTCACTAAAGACAAAAGCAATTTATATTACACAAAAAGAGATAAACGTAACCAATTAAATATTGCACGGTTACATATAAAGACGGGCAAGGAAGAAATTATAGCTAAACATATAGCTTACGCCGATGAACTTCAGCTCTCCTCTGATGAAAAAACTTTATTGATGAGGCTGAATCAGCCTGCTCATCGCAACTTTCATTTGGCTTCACTTGATATCGCTTCTCGAAAAATAAATATCATATTTCCAAATCGGTTTAACCAAGATCAAAATGTAGAATTTTACCAAAATAACGCTAATAAAAATACTAAAGTTGTTCTACATTATTCATTAGCTGAAGATATGAAAAATGTTGAGGAATCAAATGTAACAGGAAAAGCATTAAAACCTCCTAAAATGCATATTTCAATGATTGATGCAAAAAAAACCCGGAAGATTGGAAGTTTCACAAAAACGATTCAGGATGTCACGGTTTCGCCTGATGGTAACAAGATTTTATTCACAGCAGGATCTGATGACGAAAAAAGAGCTGTTTTTGAACTGGATATAAAATCAAATAAATACAAAATCCTATTTAAAGAAGGAAAAGCATTCAAATTGCTTAGTCAAGCATTTCCGCAATATTCTCCTGATGGAAAGAAAGTTTATTTCTTAGGAATTGATTCAAAGGCCAAATCCTATACTGATGAATCAACCGGAAGGATTATCAAAGAACGAACCATTTACGCATACAATGTAGTCAGCGGGAAATTCACAAAGCAATGGCACAAATCAAAAGGGGTTATTAATAACTTTTCAGTGTTAAAAAATTAAAAAGGAAACGAGAAAAAGCCTGCATCCAAATGATGCAGGCTTTGATTTTTTTCTTATTAAACCAACGAATAAAGGATATCCTAATCAAGTTGTGGTATAGATGATAGTACTGTTATCACATGAAAGGATATAGGTCCTTTCATGTGATAAAGAAAATTTTAAAAGAGGTGTTTTTATGATTTTAGGTATTTATCCTTATTTGGTAATGAACGGTAATGGACAAGAGGCTGTTACATTTTATGAGAAGGCATTGGATGCAAAAGTTGTTAGGGTTCAAACTTTCGGAGAAATACCTGAAAATCCAGAATTCCCTACTCCTGCTGAAGCAAAAGACCTTGTATTAAATGCGCATTTAAAAGTCGGTGATACTGACCTTATGATTTCTGATACATTCCCGGGCCAGCCGTATCAAATTGGTTCACAAGTGACTGTAGCCGTCACAATAGACAATGCGCAAAAATCAAAAGAAGTGTTTGAAAAACTAAAAGAAGGCGGGAAGGTAGAAATGCCGCTTCAAGAAACGTTTTGGAGTCCATCATATGGACAAGTAACAGACCGATTCGGTATCACCTGGCAAATCTCAACACAAACTGCTGATCATAAGTAATAGATGAAAAACCTATAAGGAAACAAAAAAAGACAAGGGCGGCAATTTGCCAAAACCCTTGTCTTTCCTGACTTTATAAGACACGCTCGGAGGGATTCGAACCCCCGGCAGACGTGGTACCGGAAACCATTCAGGAGCTTCAATATGAGTTATTGATTCCGTCTATTCTTTCAATCTTTGATAAATCAACATTTTACTCCTTTTATATTTCATTCTTTCCATTAGTTTGTGATGATTATGTTTGCAATTTGGTTTGCAAAAAATGTTCGTCTTAACATCGTTTGCCCAATAGGCCCTTAATAAAAGTGAAAGCTTATTGTGTGTTACAAAAGCCTATTATATCAGCGTTTGTTTATTTTGATTATGAGCATAGATTAATTGACATTTAGGAGTAAAAATGGAGTAAGATTTTGTTAATGGCAGCTAACCAACGGGGCATTGATGGCAGATTGGTTAGAATACCCATCTTTAAGATATGAAGATTTAATGATAAAATTGTTCCTTCCTATTTCTTGTTTTTTATAAAACCATTCCATTTATCTTCAACTGTTTATTTATTCCAACCAGTCAAATAAGTCTGCAACTCATTTTATCACCTTAGTTACAATGAATTTTTATGTGAAACCCCAGATCTCGTTAGGTTCTTATAAAAACATAAATAAGCAGGCAATACCTGCTTATAGTATAAAGTTCCGTCTATACCTGTTGTTTAGTTGTTTTATCAGTAGACGTGTTTTTGACTCTCTTTACGGAAAAAAGGAACCCTAAAGCAATAGCAGCGCCCACACAACTAAATAAACAACCAAGAAATAAATATATAGTTGGTTTCGAATCTCCAATAAAAACTGATGCTATTCCTCCTACTGCTGGAAAAAGCGCAACCATGTAGCTGCTTACTGCTGCCCCGATTCTTTCGATTAGTTTTAGGTAGAACAACCATGCAAAAAAAGAAGCTATTACTGTTAGATAAACAAGCGAACTCAGATAGGATACAGATATAGGTAAAGTAAACTTTTGTCCCTGAAATAAACATATTATCAGAAGTAGTAAAGAAGCTACGATAAACCCGACACTGTTAGCATATAAAGGATTAATTCTATTTCTCGCGTTTACTGCTGAGCTTGCGTCTCCTATTGCTGTCAGCATTGTACCCAACAGTGCTATCCCTATACCCTTTAAATTATCCAAGCTCAAGCTCTCTGTAAGAAGAGGATAAACTAATATACATACACCAGTAATTCCAATTAAACCACCAATTAGAATGCGCGGGTGAAGACGGTCTCCCAGGAAAACACGTAGAGCAACTGGCGTTAAAACAGTTTTTAGTGAGTATATTAAAGTCACTAAGGCAGCGGTACTCCAAATAGTTGCATAATATAAAAATAAGTAACTAAGAGCAAAGTTACATACCCCGAAAGTGATAAGAGGCCCTATATTTTTACAGGATGGACGTCCTTTTGGGCGTACAATCAAAGTAAGTATCACAAACATAATTGCAGATCCTACAATACGGTAAGTTAATGACACCGCAAGGCTGACAGGAGTACCTTGTATTTTGACTGCAATAAAGTTCAATCCCCATACTAAGAGGCAAAATACATACATAAATGAAGTCATCCGTGTATTAATCCTTTTGATAGAGGAATATCGAAATAATCAAAAGTTTCAATTAATTCTTGTGTTAGTTGTAGTACCTGCTCCTCTGAATGATTCGGTGTTACATTTACTCTAAAGCGTTCTGTCCCTACAGGTACGGTCGGAGAATTTATTGGTTGTAAATAGATACCATGTTTTTCTAATAATCTTTTCGCCGCATCCCTACATTTTTTTGCATTGCCAATTAGAACTGGAAGGATATGCGTTTCACTGCAATCCATTACTGGGACACCAGCCTCTGAAAGAAAATTTCTTAATATTTTTGTTTTATTATGTAGTTCATTTCTCTCTTTGTCAGAGGTTTTTAAATGCTCAATACTTGCATAACAAGCAGCCACAACACCTGGTGGTAAAGAAGTGGTAAATATGAAACCCGATGCAAATGACCGAATAGCATCAATAAGTACACTGGATCCAGTGATATATCCTCCGATTATGCCAATTGCTTTGGCCATAGTACCTTGAATAAAATCTATACGATTTGCCACTCCCAAATCAGCTGCAATTCCAGCACCACGAGGACCATACATGCCAATTGCATGTACTTCGTCAAGAAAGGTTAGCGCATTATATTTTTCAGCAAGATCTGCAATTTTTTCAATTGGTGAGATATCTCCATCCATTGAATACACAGATTCAAAAATAATAATTTTTGGTCGTTCATACGGTTGGGCAGCTAATAACGACTCTAAGTGTTCTACATCATTATGTTTAAAAATTTGACAATCTGCCTTTGTACTACGTATTCCATTTATAATCGAAGCATGATTAAGTTCATCCGAAAAAACAATACAATCTGGTAATAATCGCAACAAACATTGTAAAGTAGCATCATTTGAACTATAGCCAGTTGGAAATACAAGTGAAGCTTCCTTACCATGCCAATCTGCTAATGAAGACTCCAGTAAAGAATAGTGATAATGTGTATCACCTATGTTTCTGGATCCTCCTGAACCTGCACCGTATAATCTAATTGCTTCGTGCATAGCTTCAGTAACAATAGGATGCTGCGACATTCCTAAATAGTCATTACTACACCAAACCACTACAGAGTTTTTATCTTCTTGCCCATTTAAAATAGCTGAGGGATATTGTCCATTAATTCTATTAATTGTTATAAACTCCCGGTATTGACCGCTTTCTTTTAAGGAGTTTATTTTTTTGTTAAAGATTTCTGTATACATTTTTTTCCTCCTCAATTCCTCACAACCATTTATTAAAAAAGGCTGTGTTTTTCAATACTATTGTGATGCTCCATTTTCCAGTGAGATACATGATAATTAAATATTAAAGTTTATTCCCTGTTAAATTATTCCTCAAACAAATAAATTCCTTTTTTACAATTTCGACCAATATAAAATATAACATAAAAATGTAAAAATTCATTAGATATTAATGTTAAAATTTAAAAAGCTCCGTACACTAGAGCAGTATTCGGAACATTATTTTATTGCAACTGCTTAACTGATACAAAAACTTTATCCCATTTCAAAGAAGTTTATATTTTTTTAGCTATAGATTCTGCGAAAGAAGGCATAATAGGGTAAGAAAAAACAGCTAATTTTTATAATATATGATAATTATTCATTTCATTAACTGTTTTAATATCTTTAATATACTCTTTTATCAATACAGCAATGGATTTCAAAGAGAGACCTTTAATAAGAATATTGTCGGGTTTATCACTTTATACTTAACGTTTAGTCAGCTACCCCTTGC
The DNA here is from genome assembly GCF_001584325.1 of Bacillus nakamurai. Classification (GTDB taxonomy): domain Bacteria; phylum Bacillota; class Bacilli; order Bacillales; family Bacillaceae; genus Bacillus; species Bacillus nakamurai. The sequence continues at coordinate 95,550 of NZ_LSAZ01000027.1, read as the reverse complement.
AAAAGAACGAGGTGGCTAAATCCTAATGAGAATACCCCCTATATTAAAGTAGGGGGGCTTTGGTTTTGTAGCTGCAATTCCACGGGAATAATGCATACTGAAAGGTAATTTCGTCTGAGCGCTTCTGAAAAATTTCATTTCGAAACTCAAAGGTTTGCAATTCCCCTTTTATACACAAAAAAGACAAGGGCAGCAATTTGCCAAAACCCTTGCCTTTCCTGACTTTATAAGACGCGCTCGGAGGGATTCGAACCCCCGGCAGACGTGGTACCGGAAACCACCGCTCTATCCAACTGAGCTACGAGCGCACGTTTTTTCAATCAGATACCTTTATATTATAATAAAGAAACGTGCAGAAAGCAACTCTTTTTCAATGAGTGAATACGTGATCTTTACTGCGCATATTGTGTAACATCTATTTTCTTCTGAAAAACATGCTGTTTGAACTTTTTATTTTCTGGGAAAAATGGTGATGGAAGAAAAGGTTGGCATTTTGGTCAGCGTTTTGTTTGACCTTTATTGACCAAAAATGTATCATGTAACTACATACTTACCTAAAAGGTGAAGGAGGAGCATTATGAATTTAATACCTACAGTCATTGAACAAACGAACCGCGGGGAAAGAGCCTATGACATTTATTCTCGTCTTTTGAAGGACCGTATTATCATGCTTGGATCTGCGATTGATGACAACGTTGCGAACTCCATCGTGTCACAGCTTTTATTCCTTGAAGCGGAAGACCCTGAAAAAGATATTTCGATTTACATCAACAGCCCGGGCGGATCAATCACTGCCGGTATGGCGATCTACGATACAATGCAGTTCATCAAACCGAAAGTGTCAACGATCTGCATCGGAATGGCCGCTTCGATGGGAGCATTCTTACTTGCTGCCGGAGAAAAAGGCAAACGTTACGCGCTTCCTAACAGTGAAGTTATGATTCACCAGCCGCTTGGCGGAGCGCAAGGACAGGCGACTGAAATCGAAATCGCCGCAAAACGCATCCTCTTATTGCGCGATAAATTAAACAAAGTGCTTTCTGAGCGCACAGGCCAGCCGCTTGAAGTCATTGAGCGCGATACAGACCGCGACAACTTCAAATCAGCAGATGAAGCCTTAGAATACGGCTTGATCGACAAAGTCATGACACGCAACACAGAAGATCAGAAGTAATACACTGCCTGCAAGAGAAATAATCTCTTGCAGGTTTTTTTCATCTAAAGAAATTCCCCCATCTTTTAGACAAATGGCTGAGTCCCTTTCTCTGTCATTTCCGGATTTTAAAAACTATGCTGCTTCCACTTTTCATTCAGCAGATCAAGCGATAAATCGCACGTTTGCCCAACCATCAGATCAGCGGCATGCATTGATCGTTCATGGCCGACTCCCACCGCAAACATCCCCGCGGATTTGATTGCAGCTATCCCTGCTTCAGCATCCTCGATGGCTGCGCATTCAGCCGGAGATACGCCGAGAAGCAATGCAGCGGTTAAAAATATGTCGGGCTCTGGCTTCCCTTTAGCCAGAGCCGTCGGGTCAACAACGGCATGAAAATCATCAATGATCTCCAATCGTTCCAGAATTTTTGGGGCATTGCGGCTTGAAGAAGCTAAAGCGATTTTTATATTTTCGTTTTTCAGTTCACAAAGAAGCCTGCTGATTCCCGGCAAAAGGTCTTTCGGCGTCAATTTGCTGATCAACGTTTGATAATGTTGGTTTTTTTGAAACATGAGGGCTTGTTTCTCTGCTTTTGAATACTTTGCTGCCGCACCGCCATGGACAAGAATGGTTTCAAGCGACTTTTCCCTGCTGATTCCCTTTAGGCTTTCATTAAAGCTTCGGTCAAATGGAATATGGATTTGATCTGCTATGTGCTTCCAAGCAAGAAAATGATATTCTGCCGTATCTGTTATCACTCCGTCTAAATCAAATATAACTGCTTTCATGATATTGTTTCCTTTGATGAGCTTATACACATCACGGCCTCATATGGCTGTAAGCAAATGCTTTTCATATCACTCTCTTGACGAGAATAATTGGAAAGGAGTACGTTCCACTGCTCACCAAGCAATTCCGCCGGTGCGTCAAATACAGCCGTTTCCTCCGACAAATTCACCACGACTAAAAGCGTTTCTCCTTGATACGTGCGGATATAAGCAAAGATTTGCGGATTCTCCTTCAGCAGCAGCTGGTAATCTCCGTATACGATGATCTTGTATTGTTTGCGTAATTGAATGAGCTTTTGATAGTAATAGAAAACAGAATCTTGATCGTTCAAGGACTCTTTCACATTGATTTCTTTATAGCGGGGATTTACAGCCAGCCAAGGCTCTCCGGCTGTGAATCCTGCATGTTTGCCGGCATTCCATTGCATCGGTGTTCTTGCATGATCCCGCCCTTTTGTCGCAGCGGCTTTTAAAAAGTCTGCCTCTGACATTGTTTTGTTTTCTATCACCAAGTCCCGATAGGCATTTTTAATTTCGAGATCATCATACATTTCTATCGGAAAATCGCTGTTGACCATACCGATTTCTTCTCCTTGATAAATAAACGGCGTTCCCTTCATACCGTGAAGAACCGTTGCAAATGCCTTGGCACACTGTTTACGCAAATGACGATCATTGCCCCAGCGGGAAATCACCCTTGGCTGATCATGGTTTTCAAAATACAGGCTGTTCCATCCGGCATTCATTAAAGCGGTCTGCCAGCGGGTCAGCGTCTTTTTTAAAGCGATTGGATCAAACGGCTTGAGCTGCCATTTCCCATTAGGCGAATGCTGGTCTGTATCAATATCCATATGTTCAAAGGTAAAGATCATATTCAGCTCTCGCCTGCTCGCATCCGTATACTTTTTTGCCTCTTCAATATCTGAGCCGTTTGCTTCTCCAACCGTCATACAGTCGTAACGAGACAAGACTTCACGGTTCATCTCCTGAATAAATTCATGAAGGCGGGGACCGTTTGAGTGATATTGGCCAACGATATACCGGCGGCTGTCTTTTGTTTCATAGCTCGGAAAATCGACGTGTTTGGATATGGAGCCGATCACATCTATCCGCCAGCCGTCAATGCCTTTATCCATCCAAAATCTCATTACATCATATACTTCCCGACGGACGGCTTCATTTTCCCAATTTAAGTCCGGCTGCTTTTTCGAAAAGTAGTGCAAATAATATTGGCCTGTCTTCTCATTAAATGTCCACGCCGAACCTGAGAAGATCGATCCCCAATTATTCGGCTCTGAGCCATCCGGGGCAGGATCTCTCCAAAAGTAATAATCCCGATAAGGATTATCTTTCGATTTGCTGCTCTCGACAAACCAAATGTGTTCATCTGACGTATGGTTCACAACCAAATCCATGATGATTTTCATTCCCCGTCTATGAACCTCATCAATTAACTGAAACATATCTTCATTGGTCCCGAATTTTTCGTACAAATTCCGATAATCGGAAATGTCATAGCCGTTGTCATCCTGCGGAGAATCAAACACCGGACACAGCCAGATCACATCTGCCCCCAGGTTTTTGATATAATCCAGCTTTTGAATGATTCCCTGCAGATCTCCGAACCCGTCTCCATTTGAGTCATAGAAACTGCGCGGGTAAATTTGATAAACGACTGCTTCCTTCCACCACTCACTCATCAGCCATCCTCCCTTCATATCGTCCGTTCAACAGAATGGGATTCTGATAGACCGTTATGTACAGCGGGTCCCCTTTTAACAGTTCAAACACGACGCTGGTTTCCGCTGCCATAATGTGAATTAACCGTCCCCGGTAATTGATGTTAAACGAATAGCTGTCCCATTCTTTCGGCAGAAACGGGGCAAATGACAGCGTCTCATTCGCGGCACGCATTCCTGCAAACCCTTGTACGATCGCAAGCCAGCTTCCCGTCATTGATGTAATATGAAGCCCTTCTTCTGTGTCATGATTGTAATTGTCGAGGTCGAGACGGGCCGTCCGTTTATAAAGTTCGAGCGCTTTCTTCTCCATGTGAAGTTCAGCTGCAAGCACGGCGTGGACGGAAGGGGAGAGGCTTGATTCATGAACGGTCATCGGTTCGTAAAATTCAAAGTTTCTCCGTTTTTCTTCTAATGTAAAACGATCATTAAAAAGATAAATTCCTTGAAGAACGTCCGCCTGCTTAATAAAGCTGGAACGGAGAATTTTATCCCATGACCAATTCTGATAAAGCGGCCGCTCATTCGGATCTAATTGATCCGCCGTTTGCAGCTCTTTGTCTAAAAAGGTATCGTGCTGGATGAAAATGTTTAATTCTTCACTGTAGGGAAAGTACATCTTCTGAACGATATCTTTCCATGCCGCCGTTTCTTCTTCTCTTACATTCAGCTGGCTTCGTTTTGCTGCCGGAATATTCTCGAGGTTTTCAAGCGTATACTCTAACGTCCAGGCCGCAATCAAATTTGTATACCAGTTGTTGTTGACATTGTTTTCATATTCATTCGGCCCTGTAACGCCGTGGATCATATACTTGTTATTTCGTTTCGAATAGTGAACGCGGTCTGCCCAAAATCTGCTGATTTCCACCAGAACGTCTATCCCGTATTCTTCGATATAGCCCCGGTCGCCTGTATAATTGACATAATTGCAGATCGCCCAGCAAATCGCACCGTTCCGATGAATTTCTTCAAAGGTGATCTCCCATTCATTGTGGCATTCATCGCCTGTGAACGTCACCATCGGGTAAAGAGCACCTTTCAGACCCAATTTTGCGGCGTTTCGTTTGGCAGCCTCCAAATGGTGATAGCGGTACAAGAGCAGGTTTCTTGTCACTTTCGGATCGGCGGCGGCCAAATACACCGGAACTGCGTATGCCTCAGTATCCCAATATGCGGCCCCTCCGTATTTTTCTCCTGTAAATCCTTTCGGGCCGATATTCAAGCGTGGATCGGCTCCATAGTATGTCGAGAATAATTGAAAAATGCTGTAGCGGATTCCTTGCTGAAGTTCGTCATCCCCTTTAATTTCAATGTCTGCTTTTGCCCATCTTTCGTTCCATTTATCAATGTGTCTCTGTTTTTCTTCTTCATATCCCCGCCGAAGAATGTCGGATAAAAGCTCCCTGCCCTTTGACAAAAGCTCTGTTTCTTGAAAATCACGGGATGTTGTCACAATGATAAGCTTTTCCAAGGAAGCCTTTGTTCCCGGCTTCATTTGATAAACATAGCGATTCTCCGCATACATGCCGGATGTGTGAAAACTTTCGCTGACAAAACCGTCTGTAACGTTTGCCATTGCTGCAGAAACGGTAAAACACGGCGTTCCAAACGGATTTTCTGCCGTTTTCGCCACTAAATGGCCGCAGTGAGAATCAGCTCCCGCCTCTTTTTCCTGCCAAAACTGTTCCCGGAAGTTGGCGTCTTCATTTGCGACATTTCCATCCAGGTAAGGAACAAGCGTGATTTCAGCTTCACCTGTCAGGCACTCCGCTTCGTAATGAATCGCACAAAGCTGCTCAACAGCAAGGCTGAGAAATCGTTCTGATCTGATTCTTACAGTTTTATCCTGAATACGGATGGCAGCGCTTCGCCGCAGAATCCCTTCTTTCATATCCAGCTCTAAATCAAACGATTCGATTGAATGTTGATAGAGATCGACTTTTTCTCCGTCTACATATACATCAATGCCGATAAAGTTCATGGCATTGATCACTTTGCCGAAATATTCCGGATAACCGTTTTTCCACCAGCCGACACGCGTTTTATCAGGAAACCAAACCCCCGCGAAATATGTGCCTTGATGGCTGTCGCCTGAATATTTTTCTTCAAAATTCCCCCTGATTCCCATATAGCCATTGGCAAGGGAAGTCAGGCTTTCCTGCAGACGCTTGTGTTCCTTTAGAAATTTATTTGTTTTGATTTTCCATTCATCAATCTCAAAAAGCCGCTGATTTACCATGGTTTCCTCCAAAATGTAAATTTCCGTTATAATCGCGGGTTTGGGTCAAATATCTAAATGTAAAAGAAATCATCAAGGCGACGCCGCACGAATAGATCAACAATACTGTAATGAAGTCAAAATGAACCATACCGGCAACAGCTGCGGCAAATGCCGGAAGTGCTGATCCGCAAATCGCCATGGATGCCGCTTCCTTAAATGACACCAAGCGGGTCATTTTTGATATTTTTGTGATCCAAATACCACCCGCAAGAGCAGCCGTCATAAAAAGCTGGATAATGAAAATCACTGCATATGCCAGCACCATGATCATCGGCTTGTACTGCGCAAACCACAATTTATTGATTAAAGCCTCTACATCATGGACGTTCAAATCCTTAAGCCCGGCATCCATTTTCGCATAGCGAACAGAAAACCCCGTTCCGTTTTGATCGCTGATAATGAGATGATCAGACTGAAATATAATTGCGTTATTGTAGCCTTTCACCTTAAGGCTTCCATTCTCCCCGCTTGTTTTAAACTGATGCTTCATATCAACTGCCAGCAAAGCCCGGCCTTTTTCAACTTGATAAAAACCCTTCCCGCCCGTCAGTTTTCCATTCGTTAATTGATAGCCTTCTACTTGATCAGCAAACGTTTCATCAACCTCTTGAATCACTGACGGCATAAAAGTCCTGAGATTGAAATGATCCGTTTTCATGAACGAAACGGAAAATGGGGCCAGCAGGCATGCCGTCAAGAAAATAAATAGAAAGGAGATATGCCCCCAGCTGAATCTGTTTCTGTATCGGCAAACACCTGCGGGATTCGCAGACGCTTTCAGGAAACGAATCATAAAAGGTTCATTTTGCGTTTTTTTCATGTCATTATCCTTTCGTTCCGCCTGTTGTCAGCCCGGACACAAAGTTCTTTTGGAGAAAAAAGAACAGGATGCATATCGGCAGGGCCGCAAGTATTGCTCCAGCAGCAAACAGCGCGACTTTTTGCTGCTGCGGATTTGATATAAAGGATTGCAGTCCTACAGCAATGGTCAATCTTTCAGGCGAGCGCAGCAAAAATTTTGCCAGCAGATAGTCACCGAACGGCCCCATAAACGCCCAAAGCGCCTGCACCGCGAGCATCGGTTTAACGAGAGGCAGTACAATCGAGGTGAAGATCCGCAGATGTCCCGCCCCGTCAATTCGCGCAGCTTCATCAATTTCTCTCGGCACGGTATCAAAATAGCCTTTCATCAGCCATGTGTTCATTGGAATTCCGCCGCCGATATAGATCGCTGTTAAAAACCAGTACTGATCGAGGGCGCCTATCAGCATGGCCAAAACGTAAAAAGCGGTAAGTGCCGCCATCGTTGGCACCATTTGAATAATTAAAAAGAATACCAAACTCTTTTTTCTGCCTGTAAATCGATAGCGGCTGTACGTATAACCGGCAAGCGTCACGATCGTAACCTGCAATACCATGACCGACAGAGCGATTATAAGTGTATTGCCGTACCAACTAAGATAAAGCGTCTCTTCAAACAGCCGCCTAAAATGATGCAATGTCCATGGGCCTGAAAAATTGAGCTGAAAAGCCGCCACATTTCCTACACGAAATGCGGATGATGCCGTAATCAGTAACGGATATATAATGACAATGCTTAAAAGCGTTAAAAATAAATAGGTGCAGATTTGGTTAAGCGCCCTGGCGGTTCTCGCATTCATCTACATGACCTCCTCATTGCCAAAAGCATTCGATTTTTTAAATGCAATCAGGGACACTCCGATGACAATGAAAGAAATTAACAACGTAACAGCGGCGGCAATGGAATATTGCGGTGATGTGCCTGTCGTCAGCTTATAGATCCAAGATATTAAAATATCGGTTGACCCCGCGCCGGCTCCCGCACTGCCCGGTCCTCCCTCATTGAATAAGTAGATGATCGAGAAATTATTGAAATTAAACGTATACTGGGTAATCATCACAGGGGCGGTCGCAAATAAAATCATCGGCAATGTAATATGTTTAAAACGCTGAATAAAAGAGGCTCCGTCAATCTTCGCCGCTTCATACAGTTCATTTGGAATCGCCTGAAGCACCCCCGTAACCATGACATAAATGTACGGAAATCCGAGCCATGTCTGTACCATAATCAGGGCTGTCTTCGTCCAGAAGGGATCAGTCTTCCATGCGACCGCCGGCAGCTCTATAAACGGCAGGTGATTCAGTAATGGAATCACCTGTGCGTTCATTGCGCCGATGCTGTCATTGAAAATATTAGAAAAGCTCATAATCGTAATAAAAGCAGGGACAGCCCAAGGTAGCAAAAAGATCATTCGAAATAGCCGCCTGCCTTTAATAAAATCCTGATTAACAATAAGCGCAGCCGCTATACCGAGAACAATTTGCAGTGTTGTCGCACAAATCGTCCATACGAGTGTCCAGCCCAGTACTTCGGCAAATGTCTCCCGATAGGAGCCGAGGAAAAAAATATTCATGAAATTTTTAAAACCGACCCAGTCAATAAGGCTGTTAGGGGGAATATGGTAAAAATCATAGTTTGTAAATGCGATAAACAGAGTCACCAGTACAGGGAAAATAATGACAAACACCATCATGATGTATGCCGGCAGTGTAAATAAATACGGAAACCCTTTATCCCCCGCATTCCAGATCATATCCTTGGCTGTCGTGTTGATCTTTGAGCCGGTCGCTTTCATCACGGCAATCTTGCGCGCATCATAAATAGTAAAGGTGTAGAACATCAGAAAAATCAGCGTCACAATCAATTGCAGCGTGCCTTCTATCAGCAGAAACAGTGAGTGGTCTTCTCCGGGAACACTTCCCAAAATAATCAATCCGGTTAGCGCTTTCATACCGAAAACCTTTAATTCATAAGCAAACAGTCCAGTTATGATGAGAAAAAAGATCCCCTTCGAAAACTGCCGATTCACAATCTGTCCAACCCCTGGAATGATAGATAAAATGAAAAGACCTGCTGTCCGCTTCTGCTTTGCAAGTGTTTGTTCTTTGTTCATTTTTTCGCCCTCTATTCTTCCGGACGCTAATCCGCCGTCTTATTTCACATATTTTTCTTTAATATTTTCTTTGATTACGCTTACGGCATCATTCGCTGATTGCTGTGCTGATTTTTTTCCTGAAGCTGCGTCAAAAATCAAACTTTCCGCCCCAGTCCAGACCTCAGCCATTTCCGGGATAATCGGAGTCGGGGTCGCTGTTTCATATTGCTTAATGACTGCCGACGTCAGTTCGTTCTTTTGCTTACCTGCTTTCTCTCTTGCTGCCAAGTTGGCCGGCACTTCGTTTGTTTGATCATAAAAAACGTAAGCATTGTGATCATTTGCAGCATATTCAAGCCATTTCTCTGCCAGTTGCGGTTCTTTTGTATACTTTGAAGCAACCCAGCCCTTGCCGCCGGCGAAAGGCGCATATTCTTTTCCGTTCGGCAATGTCGGTATTTTTGCAGCGCCATAGTTCAGCTTGGCATCTTTATAATTGGAAGCTGACCAAGGTCCGCCGATGACAGCCGCCGCTTTTCCTTCTATAAAGGTCTGCTGTATGAAATCATCAGCGCTCGAGTTGTCCTGCATGCCTTTTGGCCAATATTCTTTGAACCATTTCCCCGCATATTCGACCGCTTGAACAGTTCCTTTGTTGTTAAGGCCGACGTCTTTGGCGTCTGTGCCGTTTTTGCCAAATACATATCCTCCGAAGCCGGCCAGCAAGCCGTATGACATGTAAAAATCAGTCCACTTCGCCAGAAAAGCGGTCGATTTTCCTTTTTCCGAGGCAAAGGCAAACCGCGAATCCTTCGTTAATTCTTCAAGATCTTTAAATGTTTTTGGTACTGTTTTCAAGAGATGTTTGTTGTAATATAAAACAAGTGTTTCAATGACTAACGGCATCCCATACACCTTGCCGTCAACCGTCACCTGCTGCATTTCTTTGCTGCCAAAACTTTTTGTATCAGACGGTTTGATGTCAAGCAAATGCCCTTGCTGGCCCAAACCGCCGATACGATCGTATGCAGCCAGCATGACATCAGGCGCATTCCCTGCCGGCCCATCCAAAGGAAGCGCTTCCAACTGATCAAACATTGGCTTTTCAACAATTTTTATTGTTACGTTATTCTCTTTTTCAAAATCCGTTTTAATGCTTTCAACATAATGTTTATAAGTTTCTTCAACAGACACAGTCAGGACTTTTTTCCCTTTAGAACCTGCCGTATCCTTTGCGCCTGAACAGGCCGTAAGAACGAATATAAGGACTGAAACGAGCAATAACGCCAAGCCCTTTTTGAAATACGCCATCTTTTTTCCTCCTTCTATCGAATCTGACCCCATTGTAATCCTCGATAGAAAGCGGTTACAATAACTTTCGTAATGTTACCGATAACAGAATTTACACAGCATCCTCAACGCCTAAAATAAAAAATTCACCCGGCTGAATGTCAATCGCATCTGTATGACGAAGAGACTCTTCTGCCCATGCGTCGTAAATTTTTTTATTTTTCTCAATACCTACATCCTGCAGACTGATATGGCGGACCTCGCTCCCCTGATTAAAAAAGAAAATCAGTTTTTTTTCATCAGAAACCCGGGAAAAGCTGATAAAATCGCTTTGATCATCGAGCAGATTCCACTCGAGATCCCCATAAGTCCATAAGGCATTCTCCTGTTTCCGTAAAGCAATCAATCGCTTCATAAATTTGAGCATCCCTTGATTTTGCTTCTCTTCTTCCCACACCATACATTTCCGGCATAATGGATCATTTCCGCCGTCAAGCCCGATTTCGGTCCCGTAATAGATGCATGGCGAACCTGTCTGGGCAAACATAAACGCCAGCAAAGACTGTGCTTTTTTCTCATCATGACGACACCTTGTCAAAAGCCGCTTTGTATCATGACTGTCAAGTAAATTAAACATCGACTCATTGACCTGCTGCATCCCGTTCATCAAATGCGCGTTTAAGCGGGAGGCCATTTGCGAGGGGGAAATGGTTCTGTCCGCAAAATATTCAATCATAGGTTCTGTGAAAGGATAATTCATCACAGCATGGAATTCATCTCCCCTGAGCCAAGGCTCGGCTGAATGCCAGATCTCCCCCAAAATATAAACGTCCGGCTTTTCTGCTGATACGGCTTGCCGGAATTTCTTCCAAAAAGCGTGATCCACTTCATTGGCCACATCCAGGCGCCAGCCGTCAATGTCAAATTCCCGAATCCAGTACAACGCGATATCAAGCAAATAGGACTGCACTTCCGGATGAGCCGTATTTAATTTCGGCATAGTCGGTGTAAATGCAAACGTGTCATAATGGCCTTCTTCGACAGGAAAAGCATGAATATGGAACCAGTCTTTATAGCGCGATCGCTCGCCGTTTTCCACGACATCCTGCCATTGGGGTGAAGCACTGCCTATATGGTTAAAAACGGCATCAAGCATGATTTTCATTCCCCTCTGGTGAAGCTGATCGACCAATGCACGAAAAAGCTCCGGATCGCCAAAATGCGGATCAATGGAATAGTAATCCAATGTATCGTATTTATGGTTGGAAGGCGCGGAAAAGATCGGCGTCAAATAAATTCCGTTCACCCCTAATGCCTCTAAATAATCAAGCTTATCAATGATTCCCTGTAAATCCCCTCCAAAAAAATCATGTACGTCCGGGTCCTTGCTTCCCCAAGGTAAAACAGCTTCCGGCGATAAATCTTCTCTGCCGTTTGCAAAACGCTCGGGAAAAATTTGATACCAAATTGTTGATTTGACCCATTCAGGTGCTTGAAATGTATCAGCCTCATGAACAAATGGAAATTTAAAATAGGATTGAATCGTTTCCAGCATTTTTTCGTTATAAGGGCAGACACCCGAGCTTCCGTAAAATATTTCTTCCTGATCAGCGCTTTGTAATACAAAAGCATATTGCAAACGTCTAAATGGCGGTGCCACTTCGGCAAACCAATAATCATGCGTTTCTGTGGCGGCAGCTTTCTTCATCTGCCGCTCGTTTGCCGGCCATCTGCCGTCTTGAGTCTCATAAGGATCTCCCCAAATCAATCGAATTTGATTAACATCGGCTTTTTTGGTGCGGATCTTGATATGCAGTCTCCGCCCGTCATAAGAATAGGCATCAGAGCTGAAAGGCTGATGATGTATTGCTGCATGTTCCATTTCCTATCTCCTCCTTTTCATTTCCGGTTCATTCCGACCGGCACATACGTTGAAATTATCATGCTGAAATCAGAGGAGCAATCGTTTTCATCATGATAACGGTAACAGAATCATGAATCATGCTTCTACAGCGTCGATCCGCGCACGATTAACTCAGGTTCAAAAAATTGATTTCCTTGAGCGGCACCGTCTTCATTAATTTTTTTCAACAGGGTTCTCGCACAAGCTTCACCCATTTCAACCACAGGCTGGCGCACCGTTGTCAAGCGGGGCGATGAAATGCGGTCAAGAAAAACGCCATCAAATCCGGTTACTGCTGCATCTTCAGGAATTCTCTTTCCAAGCGACTGTACCGCACGGATGACGCCGAGTGCGATTCGATCTGACGCACAGACAAACGCAGCCGGACAACACAATGATTGCAGTATTTCTCTGGCCAAGCATTCACCTTTTTTTGAACTGTTTTCCATCCGAAAAATATTCGTTTGTCTCAAGCCTTCATTCATTGCCTGTGTATATCCCTTTTCCCTTGATCGTTCGAAAGGCTCATCCAAATCAATGCCAAAAAAGACAACCTCCCGCTCTCCCAGCCCCATGACATGGCGGGTTGCCATAAAAGCGCCTTTTTGATTATTCACATCGATAAAATCATAGCCCATTTCATTTTGTCCAAATACGACAACTGGCTTTTCAAAAGCTTTGATCACCCCTTCAAAATCGGTTTTTCTTAAGCCCGTCGCAATAATGCCGTCACATTTGCCGATGTTAAGAGATTTCCTTGTTACAAGCTGCAAAGCATAATGGTGGCGATCCAGCTCCCGGCTTATTCCGGTTAACAGGTTCATGTAATAAGGTTCTGTCGTATCCATTTCCTCAAGTATCAGCAGTTTGACAACCTGTGTTCTATTTTGAACGAGCGCCCTTGCCGCATAGTTTGGAATATAATTCAGCTCTTTCATCGCAGAAAGAACCAGTTTCTTCAATTCATCTGTCACCGTCTCAGGATGATTGATCACCCGCGATACCGTCATTTTAGAAACATTCGCTTTTTTCGCCACATCTGACAATGTTGCCATTTTTCATCCCCGCCTCATCAGTGAATATTTCAAACGATTAACAAGTCCGTTTTTGGGATTTGATAACAAATTCATTATATTATGTAATCTAAAAGAAAGGAGATTTGTTTGGGAAACATCATGCCGCTGAAAACTGCTTAATCTGCAAGAATTCAAACATATAGATCATTTCTGCCAGATGCGCTGTCATCAAATGTGAAGATTTATCGACATAAAAAAGCCATCCCTTACGGATGGCTTTTTCGATCAGATTTCTGTCCACTTCTTTTCTAAAATCGGGTATGAATAGTTCTCCATCTGTTCAATCAGTTCATCCGGACGGGATGAGCTGTGAATCAGCTTCAAATGCGAATCATTCGAAAAACCTTCTTGAATGCTGTATTTAATCATTTTCATCATCGGTTCGAAATATCCGTTGACATTGTAAAGGCCGATCGGCTTTTGATGGATGCCGATCTGCGCCCAGCACAGCACTTCAAACAATTCTTCATATGTGCCGAATCCGCCCGGCATGGCGATATAACCGTCAGCCAGCTCACTCATTTTCGCTTTTCGTTCATGCATACCGTTCACTTCAATCAGCTCTGTCAGATTTTGATGGACAACTTCTCCGCTGAACAGTCCGCTCGGCATCACGCCGACAGCTTTTCCGCCGCCAGCCATCAGCGCATCAGCAACCGCTCCCATCAGGCCGACCCGTGAGCCCCCGTAAACGAGGCCGATGCCCTGCTCCGCCATATATGCCCCAAGTTCTGTTGCTTTTCGTTTGTACTCTTCATTTCCCCCCGGGTTTGATCCCGCAAATACACAAATGGTTTTCATCTTGTCATCTCCGCATCTATATATGTACATTCAAAAAACAAAACACACTATATATTGTCCCATCTCACTGTGATAATATCAATAAGAATATACAGGAGATAAGGAGTGTTACGCATGCAGACGGCTGAAGCTGAAAAATGGATGAAGGATTTTTATGAAAAAAGAGGATGGACGGAGTACGGGCCGTTCATACGAATCGGCTTTTTAATGGAGGAGGCGGGCGAACTCGCGCGGGCTGTCAGAGCATATGAAATCGGACGGGATCGGCCGGATGAAAAGGACGCGACACAGGCTGAGCGCAAACAGGAGCTGATCGAAGAGATGGGAGATGTCATCGGAAATCTGGCCATTCTCGCTGACATATACGGCGTAACATTGGAGGATGCGATGAAAGCCCATCAGCAAAAATTGATCAAGCGGTTTGAAAACGAATAAAAAAAGAACACGGCTTGTCCATGAAAAAAATGGACAAGCCGTTCCGTTTAACCCGTTATTTCGTCCTGATGCTCAAAAAAATGCTGCTTTCCGATTTTATGAAACAGCCCTGTCTTACGAATCAGTTCCCGCGGCTGGGATTGAAGCCCGACGATCATCAATTTGCCGTTATGGCGTTTGATCCGGTTCATCACATTCCCCAGCACCGCTTCTGCGGAAGTATCCATGTAATGCACATTATTCATCAGAAGAATCAGCGTCTTCGGCTTTTCCTGAAGCCGTTCTAATAACGACGTTTCCAATGAATCAATCGAGCCGAAAAACAGCGGACCTTCGATCGAATACGTGCTGACAGACGAATCGTTTTTGACTGCAGCTTGCGGGGCTTTGATGCTTGTCGTTTCGCTCATTTTTCTGATAAAGAAAACAAAAGCGAGCACAAGCCCGGCAGAAACGCCGATGATTAAATCAAAGAGCACCGTCAGTAAAAAGGTCACCGCCAATACGAATGAATCCGTGTTTTTCAGCCGCATCATATTAGCGACTTCCTTCCGCTCACTCATATTCCACGCCACTACCATTAAGACCGGCGCCATACTTGCCAGCGGCACGTGAACGGCAAACGGAGCGAAGACTAGCAGGACGAGGAGGACGACCACCCCATGCACAATACCGGAAATCGGAGAAACAGCGCCGTTTTTAATATTTGTTGCGGTCCGCGCAATCGCTCCCGTTGCCGGTATACCGCCAAACAGCGGCGCGGCCATGTTGGCAATGCCCTGTCCGACCAGCTCTTTATTGCTGTCATGCCTTGATCCCTTCATATTATCTGCGACCATTGCCGATAATATCGATTCAAGGCCGCCGAGAAGCGCTATGATCAAAGCGGACGGAAACATCATCATCATGTTATCAATCGAGAAATCAGGAAGCCGGAAAGCCGGCAGATGACGCGGAATTTCCCCGTAAGCCGAACCGATCGTCGCCATTTTATCAGGGAAAAATACGACGGCTGCTAAAGTTGAAACGAGCAGCGCCACAAGCGCTCCGGGAATTTTCGGCATCAGCTTGGCTGATAAAAGCAAAATAGCCAAGGCAACGCCCGCGATGAAAATGCTGTACAAATTTAAGGTGCCGATCTTCTTGCCGATTTCCGCGATGTTAAGCACAAAACTTTCATGCTTTTTGACATCGCTCAGGCCGAGAAAATGAGCGATTTGTTCCGAAAAAATCAGCACGGAGATACCGGCGGTAAATCCGACGATCACCGGCTTCGGCACAAATTTCATAATCTTTCCGAGCTTAAAAACGCCGAACAGCACAAGCATCACACCGGCCATAAAACCGGCGACAAGCAAATTATCAAAACCATACTGCATCACGATGGCAAATAAAATAGGAACAAACGCGCCCGTGGGCCCTCCGATCTGATATTTAGACCCGCCGAACATTGAAATGAGGATTCCCGCCACAATCACGGTATAGAGCCCATATTCCGGACCCACCCCTGAGGCGATGGCAAAGGCCATTCCAAGGGGGATCGCTACAATCCCTACAACAATTCCTGCGATAATGTCTTTCTGAAATTTCTGCAAATTATACCCCTGATATCTGCCCGAGAATTGCATGGTCAGCTGCATCCTCCTTTGACTCTTTCATAACCGTCCGCAACAATCTCTAGCGTTCCCGTCCCCGGGTCGATCACCAATCCGTGCACCGGAATCTCATCCGGCAAGAGCGGGTGATGCTTGACCATGTTCACACTGTGGGCCACGCTTTCTTCGACGCTGTGAAAACCGGTCAGCCACGTCTCTAAATCGACTCCCGCATGGTGTAACAGGCTGAGGCATTTTTCCTCCACGCCGCGCTCTTTCGCTTTATCCAAAATAGAAGCCGCATTTAATCCCGACATTCCGCACTCGCGGTGCCCTACGATGCAGACTTCCTCAGCTTGCAGTTCATAAATGGCAACCAAAATACTGCGCATGACACTTCCAAATGGGTGAGAAACAATGGCTCCTGCGTTTTTTATGATTTTGGCATCGCCATTTCTGAGTCCCATTGCCTGCGGCAGAAGCTCTGTCAGCCTTGTATCCATACAGGATACGATGACAAGCTTTTTTTTCGGGAATTTTGTCGTCTGGTAAGGTTCATACTTCCTCTCTTGGACAAACTGCTGATTGTGCTCCAAAATGCTTGATAAAGAAACCATTTTCTATTCATCTCCCATCCAATTGTATTGCAAGCCTTCTTACCCAGCTTACAGTAAGGAATTATAGCACAGAAAAAGGCTGCGAAAAGGCTTTCAAAAAAAGACACGATAAATTAACTGTAAATTCAGATTATGTTTATTTATATCTTTCAAAAATAATAAAATTTATATTTACACCATCCTATAAAGCTCCGAAAACAGTAAAAAAGCTCAATTTCAGGCAGGAAATATAGGTGAATCTTGATATTGAATGGAGAAAAAAAGCATGTAAACACCATTATCATTCATTTTAAGTTCAAAAGAACCAGAAATTCATTAAAACCGCATGAACATTTCTCACTTTCCCGCTTGTCTTATATAATAAAATAGAGTAAGAAAGACAAAGGAGGAGAAGCCGTTGAAACCATACGTATTCATCGCAAAACCGATACCGCCCGAAGTCGAACAAATGATAGGCGAACATTGCCGCTACGATATTTGGAAAGAGGATACCATTACAAAAGAAAAGCTGTATGAAAAAATGAAGGATGCTGAAGGCCTGCTGACATCCGGAACGGCCATTGACAGTGATTTATTGGATCACGCGCCGAATCTGAAGGTCGTCAGCAATAATTCAGTCGGTTATGACAACTTTGATACAGAAGAAATGAAAAAAAGAGGCGTCGTCGGCACGCATACTCCGTATACCTTGGATGATACCGTGGCTGATCTGGCTTTTTCATTAATTCTTTCTTCCGCCAGACGGGTTGCCGAATTGGACCGCTTCGTCCGCGCCGGCAAATGGGGCACCGTTGAAGAAGAATCTCTTTTCGGAATGGATGTTCACCATCAGACACTAGGCATTATCGGTATGGGCAGGATTGGCGAACAGGCTGCGAAACGCGCGAAATTCGGCTTTGATATGGACGTGCTGTACTATAACCGCCACAGAAAACCAGAAGCTGAAGAGCAGCTCGGCGT
The DNA here is from genome assembly GCF_001584325.1 of Bacillus nakamurai. Classification (GTDB taxonomy): domain Bacteria; phylum Bacillota; class Bacilli; order Bacillales; family Bacillaceae; genus Bacillus; species Bacillus nakamurai. Next base: position 77,949 of record NZ_LSAZ01000027.1, on the reverse strand, counting down.
TACATATGCGGACTTAGATACACTGCTTAAAACGTCAGATTTTGTTCTTTTGATTACGCCGCTTACTGACGAAACCTATCATATGATGGGAGAACGGGAATTTAAACTGATGAAGGATACGGCATTTTTCGTCAATATTTCCCGGGGAAAGACGGTCGATGAAAAAGCACTCATCCGCGCTTTGCAAGAAGGCTGGATAAAAGGAGCCGGTTTAGATGTATTCGAAGAAGAACCGGCAGCTGAAGACAATCCGCTTTTACAGCTTGATAACGTCACATTGCTTCCCCATATCGGCTCAGCAACGGCTAAAATCCGGCTCAATATGTTCAAGCAAGCCGCGCAAAACATGATTGACGCCGTGTACGGAAAAACACCGAAAAACCTGACAAAGGAATTTCAATAAGACCCAGCCCCGGTTTGCCTAAGCCGGGGCCTATTTCCTCACTAGCCGAAAAGAACCATTTTCAATTTACGCCTATTCCTTTCTTCCATTGCTGATACAATAAAAAGGAACCAGCTTCATATTTTCTAAAACGGGAGGGATTACATTGAAAAAACGATTATCTTGGATTTCCGTTTGTTTGCTTCTGCTTTTCTCTGCAGCAGGTATGCTGTTCTCAACGGCCGCCAAGACGGAAACATCTGCCCACGCGGCGCAAGCGCAAGCTCAGGTTATTAACACCTTTGATGGAGTGGCAGATTATCTTCAGACATATCATAAGCTTCCAGACAATTACATTACGAAGGCAGAAGCACAGGCCCTCGGCTGGGTGGCATCGAAAGGCAATTTAGCTGACGTCGCCCCGGGGAAAAGCATCGGCGGAGATATATTCACAAACAGGGAAGGCAAGCTCCCTGCCAAAAGCGGACGAACATGGCGTGAAGCGGACATTAACTATACATCGGGATTCAGAAATTCAGACCGGATTCTTTACTCAAGCGACTGGCTGATTTATAAAACGACAGACCATTATCAGACCTTTACAAGAATCAGATAACGGCGCAAAAAAACGGCTTCCCTGAGGGAAACCGTTTTTTTATGAATGACAAAAGAATTCATTAAGCTTTCGGTCAAAGTCATGAGGTTTAATTTCTTCTTTCCTCGTTTCGCCTTTTTTGCAGACCGTAAAATGACGGTCTGACATCACCACGTGCCCCTCCGGAGTCCGCTTAGAAGCGAGCGGTTTTTTATTGAACGGGGATTGGTCATGCTCACAGATGATTTGTTTCATGGCCCTCAGATCCTCTTCACCGATTTCTTCAAGAGAAAATGCGTAACCGGTCTGCCAGCCGTCCCCTTTGTTGATTTCAAGCAGGTGTGTTCCAAGTTCGGTGTGTTCTTTTCTCACACGAAACGCCCCGGCGGCAGATACCGCCTCAGCACCGGACATCGGAACGGGCTGCATGGCGAGATTGAGGCCAAAGCCTGTATCAGCGATGAATTGGTCTCCTCCGGCAGAAAGCAATACAGCCGCATGCGTATCGGGCAGCGCCCAGCCGTTATTCCAAACCGTCCCGCGAATCAGTTTGACGTCAAATCCGGCTTCTTTCAAAATGAAATAAAGCAAACCGTTCAGGTCATAACACAAGCCGCCATGAGGCTCCTTGACCATGTGCCGCCACAGCCCTTCTTTCGTGACGTCATACTCTTTTCCTTTTAAAACTGAGCGATTTTCAAATGGAAACCGGTATGCGAGCGCCTCTAAAAATTCAGGAAAGTCTTCAAAATCGAGTGATTCCTTTTCCCAGCCTATCGTTTGAAAACAGTCTTTCAGGAACTCGTTCACGGTTCCGGCCTCCTTACAAAGCGCTTACACTTCTTCCTGAACGTAAGCCGTCAGCTTTTCAAGCGCTTCCTTTTCATCTTCGCCGTCTGCGATCAAGGTGACTTCCGTCCCCGTGCTGACCGCCAGGCTCATTAATCCCATAATGCTTTTGGCATTTACTTTCTTTCCGTTCTTCTCAAGAAACACATCTGACACATAACGATTTGCTTCTTGTACAAATAATGCAGCGGGACGCGCCTGCAATCCCGTCTTTAATCGTACTTCCACTTTCTCTTGAACCATAAGATCTCCCCTTTTCTGTACGGTTATTTCAAAGTGATGCTTTGCCCTGTCCGCAGCTGTTCTGCGATTTCATCGAGCTTTCTCAGCCTGTGATTGATGCCGGATTTGCTGATTTTCCCGCTTGTTACCATTTCCCCTAGTTCTTTCAGCGTGACTTCCTGATAATCAATCCGCAGCTGCGCAATTTCACGAAGCTTTTCGGGCAGCGCCTCAAGCCCGATTCGTTCATCAATATATTTAATATTCTCCACTTGTCTGAGTGAAGCCCCGATGGTTTTGTTTAAGTTAGCTGTTTCACAATTAACGAGCCGGTTCACTGAGTTTCTCATATCTCTGACAATCCGCACATCTTCAAAACGCAGCAGCGAATTGTGGGCGCCGATGACATTCAGAAATTCAGTGATCTTTTCCGCCTCTTTTAAGTACGTAATATAGCCCTTTTTCCGTTCAAGCGTTTTGCTGTTCAGATGAAACTCATTCAGCAGCGCGCATAATGAATCGTTATGTTCTTTGTAGAGCGAAAAAATCTCCAAGTGGTACGACGATGTTTCCGGATTATTGACGGAACCTCCAGCCAAAAACGCCCCTCTCATATAAGACCGCTTGCAGCATCGTTTCGCGACCAATTCCTCAGAAATATTCCGTTCAAATACAAAGTTCTCTCCGAGTATTTTTAATTCCTCTAAGATCAGCTTTGCGTTTTCAGAAAAACGTACAATATAGACATTATTTTTTTTCAGCCGCATTTTTTTTCTGACTAACAGTTCGACCGATACATCATATTGTTTCTTCAGCAATGTATAAATGCGGCGGGCAATCGCCGCATTTTCGGTTTGAACGTCAAGCACGAGATGGCGGTTTGAAAATGACAGTGAACCGTTCATCCGAATCAGTGCGGACAGCTCCGCCTTGGCGCAGCAGTCCTTTACTTCCAGATTCGTCAGTTCTTTTTTTGTTTCCGATGCAAATGACATATGAGCCACCTCATTTCAAGGCTTCTAGTCTCTTAATAAATCCACAAGAAGAGAAGCCACTTTATGTGTATCGTGACGGATTACGCCATTTTTATACGTTATGATTTGATCCCTGATCACCTCAAGCCCCATGGCCTTCAGCTTCTCGACATTAAAATCGACGGGGCGCGCCAGTTCCTTCGCATACTTACTCTTTATTTCGTCAGGAATGTCCTCATTGTTTATTAAAATCGTATCAATAAACGGCTGCTCCATATGGTCATTCAGCGCTTTGACATGATCGGCAGCGCTGTAATTAAGCGTTTCGCCGGGCTGTGTCATGACGTTGCAGATATAGACCTTTTTGGCGGCAGCCTTGACGACTTCCTCGCCGATTTTCGGCACGAGCAGGTTTGGAAGGATGCTTGTGTACAGGCTTCCCGGACCGATAATAATTAAGTCTGCTTGGCGGATCACTTCGATCGTTTCCGGCAGCGGATCAATTTTTTCCGGAGTCAGAAACACCCGTTTAATACGCTGGCCGTAAGAAGGGATCGTTGATTCTCCGGAGACGACCTGCCCGTCCTCCATTTCAGCATGAAGGACGACGCTTGTGTTGGCAGCGGGCAGCACCCTGCCGCGGACATTCAGCACCTTGCTCATTTCGGTGACAGCGTGAAAGAAATCACCGGTTATATTCGTCATCGCTGCCAAAATCAAATTGCCCAGTGAGTGGCCGGTTAAGTCGCCTCCTTTATTGAAGCGATGCTGAAACAGATTTTCAACGAGCGGCTCTACATCTGATAAGGCGGCTAACACGTTGCGGATGTCACCCGGCGGCGGAATTTGCAGTTCGTCCCGCAGACGCCCCGAACTTCCGCCGTCGTCAGCGACCGTGACAATCGCCGTAATGTCAACGGGCTTATGCTTTAATCCGCGAAGAAGCACGGACAGCCCCGTTCCGCCGCCAAAGATCGCGATTTTCGGCTTTTTTTTCATTTTATTTCCTGCTTCTCTTTTCAATGTCCCGGTGAGTGACATGAGTATAAAAATCCTTTTTAAAATAGTCAGCCAAATACTCAGCGAGTGTTACGGAACGGTGCTGGCCTCCCGTACATCCGATCGCGATGACGAGCTGGCTTTTTCCTTCCCGTTTATAAGACGGAAGCATAAAACCGAGCAAATCAACAAGCTTTTCAATAAACTTTTGTGTTTCATTCCACTTCATAACATAAGATGAGACTTCCTCATCTTTCCCCGTGAGCGGACGCATGCTTTCAATGTAAAACGGATTCGGCAGAAATCTTACATCAAACACAAGGTCGGCATCAATCGGCAGCCCGTACTTAAAACCGAATGACATGACGTTAACGGTAAAGGTTTCCCCCTGGTTCGTGGCAAAATGTGCGACGATTTTTTCACGCAAATCGCGGGGCTTCATGTCTGACGTGTCATAGATCAGCTGAGAGCGTCCTTTCAGCTCCTCAAGCAGCTGCCGCTCAAGAGCAATTCCTTCAAGAGGCAGCCCTGTGGCGGCCAGCGGATGGGAACGTCTCGTTTCTTTGTATCTCGTCACAAGGATGGAATCCTTTGCATCTAAAAAGAGAATGCGCGGTGTAATCCACGGGCTTTCTGCCATTTCATCCAGCGCCTCGATCAGCCTGTCAAAAAATTCACGGCCCCGCAAATCCATGACAAGCGCGACCTTGCTCATTTTTGAACTTGATTCTTTCATCAGCTCCAAAAATTTCGGCAGTAAGGAAGGCGGCAGGTTATCGACGCAAAAATAGCCAAGGTCCTCAAAACTTTGAATTGCGACCGTTTTCCCCGCTCCAGACATTCCCGTTATAATGACGAGCTGAATATCATGATTTTCATTCACACTCATCTTTCTCCCCCCTGAGGTCTTTCATTTATTTAATATGCTGCGGATCTAAACGATAGCTGAGCAGCTCAAAATCCGGCGTATACGTAAAAGTGCCGTGTAAAAGCCCTTGCCCCTTGATCATAAAATCAAGGATATGTCCGTCGCCAGGCGCCATCGGAAGGCTGTGGATATCTTTAACATCGTGCCACTGCAAAATGCCTTCTTCAGATTCAGCGACATTTCGCCCTGTGTAGGAATCAGCGACAAATGTAAACATCATCCACTCTGACACGATTTGTTCCTGTTCCTTAATAATAAAGGTGAACACGCCTTTTAACTGCGGATTCAATATATAAATACCCGTCTCTTCTCTATACTCTCTGATGACGGAATCTCTGACTGATTCGCCGCTCTCCATTTTCCCGCCGGGCGCGACCCACCAGCCCCGTCTCGGCTTTTGGAGAAGGAGAACCTGATCATCTGTCTGAAGCACACAATTTGTCACTCTTTGCACAAGTACGTCACCTAACCTTCTCAACAAATCATCGTCTCTTCATTATACCGTTTCGGCATGCCTCTCACAATGCAGAGACACCGACAACCTTTTCTTTTATTTGACAGAAAACAAAAATTCGCAAAAAAAGGGCACGGATACTGGAGGATCCGTGCCAAAGCGTATTCATATAAAAAGGGGGTCAATTACTAGTTTTATCTTAAAACATCAGTATTTCACCCGTGTTACAGAGGAATTAAAACCCAGTAACGATTAGAAAACCAAACATTACAGCAGGTTATTTGACGGTTTTCAGCGTCTCTTGAAGGTCTTCTACATAATGCTGGACGCTCTGTGCGGCAACACTGCCGTCGCCAGTAGCTGTTACGATTTGACGGAGCGATTTTTCACGGATGTCTCCGGCAGCGAAAATACCGGGCACTTTTGTTTCCATCCGGTCATTTGTTTCGATGTAGCCTTCTTCATTTGTAATGCCCAGGTTTTCAAACGGTTTAGAAAGCGGAAGCATGCCGACGTAGATAAAGACGCCGTCTGCTTTGAATTCTTCCTCTTCTCCGCTGACTGTATCCACAAGAGTGAGCTTGCCGACTTTTCCGTTTTCCTCATGAATTTCTTTTACGGTTTTATTAAATTTGAAGTCCACTTTGTCGTTATCAAAGGCACGTGCTTGAAGAATGCTCTGTGCGCGCAGTTTGTCACGTCTGTGGACAATTGTGACTTTTGAAGCAAATCGCGTTAAATAGACGCCTTCTTCAACCGCGGAGTCTCCACCGCCGACAACGACAAGCTCTTTGCCTTTAAAGAAAGCGCCGTCACATACCGCACAGTACGATACGCCGCGGCCGCCCAATTCTTTTTCTCCGGGAACGCCGATCTTTTTGTATTCCGCTCCCGCCGAGATCACAATGGCGCGGGCCTTGTATTCTTTCGCCCCCGCTTTGACCGTTTTGTATTCTTTTCCGTCAACGATTTCTTTAATGTCGCCGTACGCATATTCCGCACCGAATTTTTTCGCATGCTCAAACATTTTATTAGAAAGTTCAGGGCCGAGAATGCTTTCAAAACCCGGATAGTTTTCAACATCCTCTGTGTTGGCCATTTGACCGCCCGGAATTCCTCTTTCGATCATTAATGTGGATAAATTCGCTCGAGATGTGTATACGGCTGCTGTCATCCCTGCGGGACCCGCGCCGATAATGATCACATCATAAATCTTTTCTTCAGACACCATGATTCACTCCTTTTCGAAATGGGACGTAGCCTATATGATAAGAATCCCCATCAATCGTATTCCTTACCCATATCCTATAAAATCTTAGGGCGATTCGCTAATTTTTTGCTCAACTTTTCTAAAAAACCATGATTAGGCAAGCCTTAATCGGGTATACAAATAAAGAAAGAGCCTTCCGGGATAGAAGGCCCTTGTCTGTATCAATTATTGTACGACACGTCTTACATTGCCGTTGAATGCTTTTTTCCAGTAAGGGTTGCTCATAGAATCAACAGATACACCGTGTGATGTATTGTCGTTCAGGAACGTTCCGTTACCTAAGTAAATGCCGACGTGACCGTTTGTTTTATACGTATTGAAGAATACTAAGTCGCCGCGTTTCATATCAGACGCACTGACTGCTTTTCCTCTTCCGATTAATGTATCAGTGTTTGTTCCGCTGGCAGGTCCGAGGTTTACGCCTGCGTTAGCGAAAGCCCAGCGTACAAATGATGAGCAGTCAAAAATACGGTTGTTAATATCAGACTGAGTGCGTCCGCCGCCGAATTTGTACGGAGATTGTCCGACAAGGCTTGATCCTACGCTGATTGCACCTTCAATGCCGCCTGAATTTGAAATGACGGAGCCGCCGTCAGAGTCATCTGAACCGCCGCTGTTTTGAGACGAGCCGCCGGATGTGCTTTTTGGTGTGCTTGAGCTGTCAGATGAACTTGATGTATCAGCTGAAGCTGCTTTTTTGACGGTTTTTGTTGTCGCTGCAGACTGACTGTCATCAGTTTGGTTTTGATCTTCAGAAGCTTTTTTCGCTTCTTCTTGTTTTTTGATCAGTGCAGCTGCTGCCGCTTGCTCTTGTTTAATGCGCGCCTGCTCTTTTTCAGTGCTTGCTTTTTCATTCGCAAGCTGTGACGCTTCTTTTTTCAGTTGAGAAATTGCGGATGACGCTTTTTTCTGGCTGTTTTTCGCTTCGTCAAACAGCTTATCTTTTTGATCAAGCTGTTTGTTCAAGTCTTTTTGCATGGATTCAAGCTTCGCTAAATCGTCTTGAACCTTTTTCAGCTTTACATTAAGTTCCGCTTCTGAATCTTCTAATTTCGCTTTATCCTGTTCCTGCTGTTTGATCAGGTCTTTATCAGCGTCAACGATAGAAGATACCGCAGTTGCACGGGAAATGAAATCTCCGAAGCTTGTAGCCCCTAAAAGAACATCTATGTATCCTTGAGAACCGCCGTTTTCCTGTAAAGAACGAACTCGCTTTTTCAGGATTTCATTGCGTTTTTCAATGCGTGCTTCTGTTTCTTTGATTTGTTTTTTCAAATCAGCGATTTGTTTTTTCGTCTTATCGTTTTCTGCTTTTTTATCTTCAATTTTATTGCTTGTATCCAACGCCTTCGCGTTAATGTCTTTCAGTTCTTTTTCAATCTTCGCCTGCTTGTTCTGAAGGTCGGACAATTCCTTTTCCTTCGCTTCAATGCTTGAAGCCACGTCAGATTGCTTGCTTTCAATTTTCGCTTTTTTGCTGTCTAATGTTTCCGCCGATGCAGTTTTTGTAAACGGGATCAAAAAACTGCTTGTCCCGATGACGGAAGCCAAACCAAGTGTTAATAAACTCTTTTTCACTTTTTCTTTCCTCCCTTTTACTTTAAACCTGTTCTCATTTGGAATTTCTATTATGAACATCAAAGTTACGCTTCCCCACAAATAGTGAGGCTGATGATATTTATGGTATTAATCTCTGAATCTGTTTAATTGGCATACATTTCACAACATATGTAAAATAAACTAATCTCTTATGTACGAGACTCATTATACCATCATGTTTCGACATTTTTTATTACAGTTATGTTTCAATGTGATGTCAAGTTTCATATTTTGCAAAATAAACTGCAATAAAGGTCATCATTTTAAGCATAAAAGGGCGGAATACGTATAAAAATCACCTTTTTTATCTGTAAAGTTCTGATTTACGATGGACAGTTCCGTTCTTCTTGAGATTGCGGCAGTGAATCTGCCGATCTTTCGGATGTTACATGAAGTTCGCTTTTACAGGCAAAAAAACCGATTCTTTATATAGAAAGAATCGGTTTTTTCCTATTCTAATATGTCATCGATTTGTTTAATATATTTCGTCAAGGTGGCCGGTGATACTCCATAAGCGGCGGCTGTTTCTTTTTTCGTCGCCTTTTCGCCGTTTGCTTCTTTCCAGACGTATGCGATGGCGGCAGCCCAGGCCCGTTCGTTTTTTACGGCATCAGCGGCGCGGATGTGCTGGATGACGTGAAAGACCCAGCAGCTCATGACGTCTGTCTTTAAACTGGCTGCTTCGGCTTTCTCCAAAAGCTTGACCGCCCGATATGTGAACAGGGCATCATGAGAGACGCAGGAGGCGTCTTTTTCGCCGGCAAGAAGCAGGCGGACGAAATCTTGTTCGAACGGAGATGTGATCCGTTTAGACGTCAGCACCTTTTCAAGCTGGTCAGTCTCTCCTTTGGCGCTGCTGATATAATACGCGGCAAGCCGCTGTTCAAGAGATACAGGAAGCGGCTCCTGCCGTTCCGCCCAAGGCGCGTGCCGGTCTGATTCCGGAAACTCGTCCTTCAGCTTTTTCCAGATGGTTTCGGCAAACTCCCGGCGGCCTGTCCAGTATGCCGAGCCGGCAAGCCAGTAGTAAAACGTGTCGTCGCCTTCAAATCCGCTTCTATACAGAGAGCGGAGCCATTTGTAGCCGAGGTCGTGCCTGCCGACAAGCGCCAAAGTGGCCCCCAGTTTATAGCGCTGTTCGAATAAGATCGGATATACGTTGGCGAGCCTGCCGCTTAATTCACCGACTTTCTCATCCTCCCGCTCGTAATAGCAGAAAACAAGGAGGTTGCATAAGGCGTGAAGGTTGCCTTCGTTTTTCTCAAGCACTTCATATACTGTCTGTTTCGCCTTTGAGACATTTCCTGAGTAAAAATAAGCGAGCGCCAAATTATTGTATGCGGACCAAAGTTCAGGATAATCGGCTGTAATCTCCTCAAGCATGACAACCGCCTCATCAAGCCGGCCGCTTTCAAGAAGCGCTTTAGCCCGGTCTTGTTTGACAAGCAGGTCATCCTGATCATATAAGGACTCGTTTTCACCGCCTTCTCCGAAATCAAGCAGCTCCATCAGATCTTCAATCTCTTCGCTGAATTCTCCGTTCGGCTCTGCGTCGGAATAAGCAGCCGCTTCCTTATACGCTTCCTGAAAGAGCCCCAAATGCGCGAAATTATTTGCTTTAAAATAGTGGCACTCCGGCATTTCTTTCTTCAGGTTCACCAAAATGAAGTCAAACAGCTCATTTGATTGCTGGTAGTGACCCATTTCTGAATAGATGACAGCCAGCCGCGACAGCATTTCGGAATCGTTCGGCTCCAGGCTGACGGCGCGCTGGATGAGCTTGCTTGCCCGTTTTAAATTCCGCTCTTTATATGCTTTTAACCCTTTATGAAAAAAATATTGTCCATCTTGAAGCAGCTGGACAATTTGTGCGTGTTTTTTATGTTCAGAAGTGTGTTTTCCCACAAATACCCTCCGTTTTATACGTATTACCGTCAGTAGTATACCATAAAACGGCATTGCCTCAATAGTTCAAAAGGCAGGATTCCCTGCCTTTTTTACTGGCTGGATCGACCAGATTTTAGATGTTTTTTTCACGAGGCTCAGCAGGAAGTATGACACGAAAGCGGGTTCCTTCTCCGGGCTTGCTTTCTACCTCTATCGTACCGCCGTGGAGCTCGACCAATTTATGGGCGATGGACAGGCCGAGTCCGCTTCCTCCGGCATTTCTCGCTTTGTCTGCTTTGTAAAACCGTTCAAACACCCGCTCTGCCTGTTCAGGCTCCATTCCGATTCCATTGTCGGCGATTTCTACAGCTGCTGCTTCCGGCATGTCTGTAATGTTAATCGAGATGCGGCCGCCTTCACCGGTAAATTTCACCGCATTATGAATGAGATTCATCCACACTTGGCTGAGCAGCGCTTCATCTCCATAAACAAACGATTCTTTTAAATCAATGAGAAACTCAATCTGTTTGGCTGACCACTCCGGCTCGCAAGTCAGCACCACACGCCGGAGCTGTTTGTCAATGCGGAACGGCTTTTTTTGAATGGGTTCCTTTTGGCGTTCCAGCGCAGTGAGTTTCAGCAGATTTTCACTTATTTTTGATAATCGCTCCGTTTCTGTTTCAATGATGTGTAAATAGCGTCCCCGCTCCTCATAAGATAAGTCCGGTTTTTTTAACAAGTGGGCATAGCCTTTTAATGAAGTAAGCGGGGTTTGGATTTCATGAGAAACGTTAGAAATAAACTCTTGTTTCATCTTTTCCATCTCATTCAATTCAAGCGCGAGGGTTGTCAGTTCATCAGCCAGCTTTGTTACCGGGTGATCCCTTTCAATTTTCTCCATCTTTCGGGAGGCGGCTTCGGTAAAATTCCCGCTCGACATTTGCTTAATCGTGGCGGTTAACGAATCCCAAATCGCATGATGTCTTTCGCGCGCTGACTTTGAAAAAACAAACATCGTTAAAAACAGCAAACCGAAAACAAGCCAGAGCGTCAGGATCTGCTCCACATACGGCGTTAATAAAAACGGCCACAAAAGCCCGAAGCCCTGAATGATTAAGTGGGCAATCAGCCATAAGAAAGCGGTAACCGCAAAAAGGATGATGATCTTTCCGGCCGTTCTGAAGATCCGTTTCATTCTGTCACCACAAACCGATAACCGAGCCCCCGCACCGTATGAATGGCAAACGGGTAGTCACTTTCCGGAAACCGTTCTCTCAGCCTTTTGATATGGACATCAACCGTCCGCTCGTCGCCTTCGTAATCGAAACCCCAAATATCTTCTATTAATTGCTCTCTCGAAAACGTCTTATTCGGATACTCTGCAAGCTTAAATAATAGCTCGAATTCACGCCGCGGAAGGGTCATTTCCGTCCCGCCGCTCTGTGTTACGGTGCGTGAATGTTTATCTAATGCCACCGCGCCGATTGTCAGCAGCTTTTCCGAAGTGATCCGGTAGCGCTTCAGCAAGGCCTTCACCCTTGCTTCAAGCTCAAGCGGCTCAAACGGTTTAACAAGATAATCGTCCGCCCCGGCAGTGAAACCTTGGACTTTGTCCAAGGTTTCGCCTTTTGCAGTCAGCATTAAAATTGGAATATCCGTAAAGCTTCGGACAGCTTCGCTGACTTCAAAGCCATCCATTTTCGGCATCATCACATCCAATATAATGAGGTCTATGTGAGATGATTCTATCAGCTGAACCGCCGCTTCGCCGTCTTCGGCCTCTATGACGTCAAAACCGCTTTGCTGCATCATGAGACGGACAAGCTCACGGATATGGCGGTCATCATCCGCAACCATTATGACAGCCATCAAAATCCCTCCTCTACACAGCTTTGTTTTCTAAATCGGCGTTCAGCTTAAGCTGCTGCTCAGCAAAATCGCGGTACAGAGCGTGGGCAGCCATCAGTTCATGGTGTGTTCCCCGCCCCGTAATTTCTCCCTGCTCGACAAACAGAAGCTGATCCGCATCGACAACCGTGGATAAACGGTGGGCAATCACGATAGTTGTGCGTCCCTTCATCAAGACTTCCAGCGCCTGCTGCACCCATTTCTCGGATTGGCTGTCAAGGCTTGATGTTGCTTCATCCAGCATGAGAATACTCGGATTGCGCAAGAGCGCTCTGGCAATGGCAATGCGCTGGCGCTGTCCGCCTGACAGCATAATGCCCCGTTCTCCGACTTCGGTGTCAAATTGCTTCGGTAAATCTTCAATAAACTGAAGGGCATATGCCATATCGGCAGCTTTTCTGAGCTCTTCATCTGTCACATCGCGTTTTAACCCGTAGCAAATGTTATCACGGATCGTGCCGGACATTAACGGGCTTTCCTGAGAAACGTAGCCGATGTGTTCCCGCCATGATGCAAGCGAATAGCCGTCAATCGGTTCATCCCCGAGCTTAATCGTGCCGGCTGTCGGGTTGTAGAAGCGTTCAAGCAGCTTAAATAATGTGGTTTTTCCGCCGCCGCTCGGTCCGACAATCGCCGTGACCTTGCCGGCTTCAATCGTGGCCGTAATGTTTTTTAAGATGATTTGATCCTGCTTATAGCCGAATGATACTTGTTCCAGCTTAATCGGCTGATCAGCGTTTTGAATGTCTTTTCCGGATTGGATGTCTTCTTCTTTTTCAGCAAGAATTTCAATCATACGCTCCGTTGCGCCGACGGATTTTTGCAGCTGGGTGAAAAATGACGTGATCTGGCCCATCGGCATAATGATTTGAAACAAATACAAAATAAATGCGACGAGTGCGCCGGCGCTCAGTTCGCCTGACGATACCTGCATTCCGCCGTAGCCGATGACAGCAACCAGAGCGGCCATTAACACAAGCGTAATAAGCGGACCGACGAGCGACTGCACCTTCGCTTCACGCAGACCGAGCTTAAACAGCGCCGTAATGCCTTCTTTTCCGCGGCCGTATTCGGCGTCTTCGGCGTTAGATGCTTTGACAAGTCTGATTTCCGGAAGAATGTGGTTCAATAAACCCGTGAATCTCGCTGTTTCATCCTGCGTTTCCCGTGAAATCTTAAACATTTTCCGGCCGATCGGCACTAAAATGAAAGCAGCCAGCGGCACGACGACCACGACAAGCAATGTCAGCTTCCAGTTCATGATAAATAAAATCGTAAGTGATCCGATGACAGAAATCACTCCGGTAATAAATCCGCTGATATTATTTGTGATCAGCTCTTTCACAACCATCGTGTCATTGGTGACGCGGCTGATCGTTTCCCCTGAGGCATTTTTATCAAAATAAGAGACGGGCAGTTTAATTAATTTCTGCCATAATAGATCACGCAGCCCCGAGATGATTTTCTGGCCGCTGTAATTAAGCGCGTATGTCGCGTATGCGCTTAAAGCAGCCTGGACGACAAATACGGCGACGATCAGGCCGATTTGTCCGCCTGACAATGAAGACATGGAAAAGCCGTCAACGAGCTGCTTTGTCAATAATGGAATCAGCAGGCTGACGAGCGTCGTCACGATACTGAGGGACAAGGCAAAGGCCAGCATCCCGTATGACGGTTTTGTTTTTTTGATTAACGAAAAAAATGAACTGAATTTTCCTTTTGGTTTCGGTTGTTTATTATTCGGCATATGTTTTCCTCCTATATCACTGTCTATACTATAACGGCTGAGCATGAACGGAATATGAACAAAACGCACATTTTTTATAAAAACCAGTCTGATTATACATGAAAAAATATTCGTTATGCTTCTATTAGTCAATATTACCAAATTCACTTCCGCTAGATTGCAATAATAAGAAGATTTCATCAAAATATAAAAACCTCACGGATCAGCCCCGTGAGGTTTCTTCAGTCGGACTCTGAATGGCGTTTTTTAAGCACCTCAAGCACCTCATCAAGCGGAAGTGCCTGCTCGCGTAACAGAACGAGCAAATGATACAATAAATCGGCCGCTTCCCATTTTAATTCTTCATGGTCGCGGTTTTTCGCGGCGATGATTACCTCAGAAGCTTCTTCACCCACTTTTTTGAGGATTTTATCGATACCTTCCCGAAAAAGGTACGTCGTATAGGCTCCTTCCGGCATCTCCGCCTGCCGTTTGGCGATCACACTTTCCAGCTCATTTAAAATACTGAAGCGATCCGCCGCTTCCGCTTTTTCTGGTGAAAAACAGCTGTAGCTGCCCGTATGGCAAGCCGGCCCGGACGGCTCCACAAGCACAATCAGCGCATCCTGGTCGCAGTCGTAGCGGATGCCTTTGACGGCTTGTGTATTCCCCGATGTGCCCCCTTTATGCCATAGCTCTTGCCGTGAACGGCTGTAAAACCATGTTTCTTTCGTTTCTATCGTTTTTTCATAGGATTCCCGGTTCATATAAGCCAGCGTCAGTACTTCCTTGCTTGCCGCATCCTGTACAATGGCTGGGATCAGCCCGTCCTCATTAAACCGCAGTTCATCTGCCCGCTTCATCTTACCTTCACCCCGTGTTTTTTCATATAGTCTTTTACTTCTTTAATCGATGTTTCTTTGTAATGGAAGATCGATGCTGCAAGGGCGGCATCCGCTTCCCCCTTTGTAAAGGCTTCAAGCATATGGTGTGCGCTGCCTGCGCCGCCTGAGGCAATCACCGGTACGGGTACGGCTCTTGACACGAGCTTTGTCAGCGTATGGTTAAAGCCTTTTTTCTCTCCGTCTGAATCCATGCTTGTCAAAAGGATTTCGCCTGCTCCGCGTTTGACGGCTTCTTTTGCCCAGGCAGTGACCTCCCAATCGGTTTTCTTTCTGCCCCCGTGTGTATAAACCTTGAAGGAGCCTGAATCCTTATCGTATTTTGCGTCAATCGCCAGCACGATGCATTGCGAGCCGAAGAATTCAGCTCCTTCCGTAATCAGATCGGGACGGAGGACGGCCGCGGTATTGACCGACACCTTATCCGCACCCGCGCGAAGAATTCGTTTCATATCGCTCAACTGATTGATGCCTCCGCCGACCGTAAACGGGATAGCAAGCTTTCCCGCAACTTGTTCAACGACGTCTGTCATCGTCTTCCGCCCTTCATGCGAAGCAGAAATATCGAGAAAGACGAGCTCGTCAGCGCCCTCTCTGTCATATGCCTCAGCCAGCCCGACAGGATCGCCTGCATCTTTCAGCCCGAGAAATTGAATGCCTTTGACAACGCGGCCTTCTTTGACGTCAAGACACGGAATCACCCGTTTCGTTATCATGTGCTCTTCACCCCTCTGAGCGCTTCCGCCAATGTAAACTGTTTTGTATACAGCGCTTTTCCGATAATCGCTCCTGATACGCCGTCTTCCTTGAAGCGGGCGAGCGCCTTGAGATCAGCGACTGAGCTTACTCCGCCGGAAGCGATGACTGTTTTGCCCGTCTCCTTCGCCAGCCGAGCGGTGCTTTCAATGTTCGGACCGGAGAGCATTCCGTCAGTTGCAATATCAGTAAAGATGAACGTTTCCGCTCCTTCATTCGCCAATTCACGGCCCAGCTCTTCCGCCTTTACCGCAGAGGTCTCAAGCCAGCCTTCCGTTGAGACAAAACCGTTTCTCGCATCAAGTCCGATCGCGATTTTCTCTCCGTATTGTTTCAGCATTTTTTTCACAAACGACGGGTTGGAGACGGCTGAACTGCCTAGAATGACACGATCGACACCTTGGGATAAGTAGCCGTATACATCCGCCTCGGAGCGGATGCCGCCGCCGACTTCGACTTTCACATCAAACTGATGTGCGATGTCGAGCACATGGCGATCGTTCACTTTCTGCCCTTCTTTCGCCCCGTCGAGGTCAACGAGATGAATCCATTCGGCTCCTTCTTGTACAAACAATGCTGCCATGTCTAACGGCGAGTCTCCGTAAATCGTTTCCTTGTCATAATCACCTTGAATGAGGCGGACGCATTTGCCGTTTCTCATATCGATTGCCGGATATAATGTAAAAGCGCTCATTTCTTCACCTTCTGTTTCTCTGCCATTTTTGTAAAGCGGGTTAAAATCCCCATTCCGACGGTGCTGCTTTTTTCCGGGTGAAACTGCGCTCCGAAAACATGATGTTTGCCGACGACCGCGGGTACACGGACACCGTAATCGGCGCTTGCCAAAAGCGCGCTGTCTTCCATCCCGTCTATATAGTAGGAATGAACGAAGTAGGCGTATCCTTCCTCAACTTCCGAAAGCAGCGGAGATTTATGGTGAAACGCCAGGCGGTTCCAACCCATATGCGGCACCTTCAGCCTGTTTCCTTCCGCATCCCGGTCCTTCAGTTTGACGGCTTTCCCGGTTAACAAACCCAGCCCTTTTGCAGATCCGTTTTCTTCGCTTTCTTCAAAAATGAGCTGCATGCCGAGGCAGATGCCGAGAAGCAGCTTGCCTTCATCCGTCATGCGGTGAATGAATTGATCAAGTTTCGCGCTGCGCAAATTGTCCATCGCGTCGCTGAATGATCCGACGCCGGGGAGAATGAAGGCATCTGCCTTTTGCAGTTCTTCCGGCCGGTCAGATACTGTATAGGGGGCGCCGACGCGTGCCAACGCCTTTGACACGCTGTATAAATTGCCCATTCCGTAATCTATTACACCGATCATTTACAGCATCCCTTTCGTAGATGGTATTCCTTTGACACGGGGATCAATGGCCGCCGCTTCATCAAGCGCCCTTCCAAGCGCTTTAAACACTGCTTCTATCATGTGGTGCGTATTCGTTCCATAATGAACGATGACATGCAGATTCATTCTTGCTTCCAGCGCAAGTTTCCATAAAAATTCATGGACAAGCTCGGTATCAAATGTGCCGACCTTGGCCGCCGGAAACTCGGCGCGCATCTCTAAGTGCGGCCGGTTGCTTAAATCGACGACAACATGGGCGAGCGCCTCATCCATCGGCACAAACGCCGAGCCGTAACGTTTGATGCCTTTTTTATCACCGAGCGCTTCAAGGAGAGCCTGCCCTAAGCAGATGCCGATATCCTCAGTCGTATGATGATCATCAATCTCCGTATCGCCTTTTGCATTGACGGATAAATCAAATTGCCCGTGCTTTGTAAACAAATCAAGCATATGTGTCATAAACGGCACGTCCGTGATGATGTCCGCTTTTCCCTCTCCGTCTATTCCGAAAGCCAGCTGAATATCCGTTTCATTTGTTTTTCTGGCGCATTCCGCTTTTCTCATCTTTTATTCCTCCGTTTCTTGCCTCGATGGATCTTGCGTGTGCTTCAAGCCCTTCCAGCCTTGCAAAGGCGGCAATGCTGTCCGCGTGTGCTTCAAAAGCGGTTTGGCTGTAGGAAATGATGCTTGATTTCTTTTGAAAATCAGTTACATTCAGCGGACTCGAAAACCGCGCCGTTCCGTTTGTCGGGAGCACGTGATTCGGTCCCGCAAAATAATCCCCGACCGGTTCAGCGCTGTAGCGGCCTAAGAAAATTGCCCCAGCATGTTTGATGCTTCCAAGCAAGGCCTCAGGCGAACGGGTGATGATTTCTAAATGCTCAGGCGCGAGCGCGTTAACCGTATCAATCGCATCGTTCATCGTTTCTGCGACATAAATCTGTCCGTAATCTGTTATGGATGCTTCCGCAATCGCTTTTCGCGGAAGGGTTTGAAGCTGTCTGCCAACCTCCTCGTTTACGGCTTCGGCAAGCGTCTGCGAATCTGTGACAAGCACGCTTGAGCTGAGCATATCGTGCTCGGCCTGGGAAAGCAGGTCAGCGGCGACCTCCTGCGGTATGGCCGAATCATCCGCAAGTACGACAATCTCGCTCGGCCCGGCAATCATGTCGATATCCACATCACCGAATACTTCGCGTTTTGCCAGCGCCACAAATATATTTCCCGGGCCTGTGATCTTATCAACCGGTTTTATCGTCTCTGTTCCGTATGCGAGGGCGGCAATCGCCTGCGCGCCTCCGACTTTGTAGATCTCCCGTATACCGAGTTCTGAGGCTGCCGCCAGCACCCCCGGCGAAAGCCGTCCGTCCTTTCCCGGAGGACTGACGAGAACAATCCGTTCCACTCCCGCAGTAAGCGCGGGAATGACATTCATTAAAACAGACGACGGATAAGCGGCCGTCCCGCCCGGCACATATACACCCGCGGAGTCGAGCGCCGTGATTTTCTGCCCGAGCATCGTGCCGTCCTTACGATGATAGAACCAAGAGGATTGCAGCTGCCGCTCGTGATATTCTGTAATGTTTGCAATCGCCTGTCTGATCACTTGAAGCAGCTGATCGTCAAGAAGGCTGTACGCTTCAGCAATTTCTTCTTCGCTGACGGCTGTCTGAGCCAGGGCGATCCCGTCAAATTTTACTGTGAAGGCAGAAACGGCTTTGTCGCCGTTTTTCCTGACGTCCTCAATAATCGCTCTGACGGTTTTCCGCTGTTTTTCTGTTCCGCTGTCGATGGAACGCTTCAGAGAAAACCGGTCGCTCCTTGAAATGGCTGTTATTTTCATTTTGCCGTTTCTCCTTCCACAACCCGTGCCAATCGGGCCGCCATTTTATCAATTACTTCATCTTTCATTCGATAGCTGACCGGGTTGACGATAAAACGTGATGTAATGTCACATATATGTTCTGATTCAACAAGTCCGTTTTCCTTTAACGTCCGGCCGGTTGACACAATGTCAACGATTCTGTCAGCAAGCCCGATCAGCGGCGCCAATTCGATTGAACCATTCAGTTTGATGATTTCCACCTGCTCGCCCTGCTCTCTGAAGTAACTTGACGCAACATTCGGATATTTCGTCGCAATTCTTGGGGCCGCTCCGTTCCAATCAGCGCCCGGCAGTCCGGCAACGGCAAGATGGCATTTGCTGATTTTCAGATCGAGCACCTCATACACGTCGCGCTCTTCTTCAAGCATGACGTCCTTCCCCGCAATACCGACATCAGCAACACCATGCTCGACATATGTTGTGACGTCCATCGGCTTTGCTAAAATAAAACGGAGATTTTCCTCGGGAACGTCGATGATCAGCTTTCTCGACTCTTCGAACTCCTCCGGCAGCTTGTATCCGGCCTGGCGCAAAAGACTCGCCGCTTCTTCAAATATCCGTCCCTTTGGCATCGCCATTGTGAGTACCTTACCCATTTTGCTCTTCCTTTCTGGCACCGATAAAGTATGTGACGTTTGCGAATGATTTTGTCATATGATCAATATTTTCAATTCCTGATAAGTCCTGCAAAACGACTTTTCTGCCTCTTGCCCTTTCTTCCTCAGCGAATAAAATGGCCTGCGCCCGCTGTTCCTTGCTGAAAATAACGGCGTCCGCTTCACTTGTTTCACCTTTAATGCCGAGCGCTTCAATCAGCCTGTCAACGCGAAGGCCGAAACCTGTTGCGGGGGCCGGATGGCCGAAATGGCCGAGCAGTTTGTTATAGCGGCCGCCGCTGCCGATGACAAACCCGACGTTTGCCGCGTACACTTCGAATAAAATACCTGTGTAATAACTCATATGGCTCACCATGTTCAGATCGAGGCGGACGTTTTCAGTACAGCCGTAATCTTCAAGAATGTCCCATAAATCTTTCAGTTCCTGAATCAGGATTTTGCCGGAAGTTCCGATGATGTCTTCCGCTTTGGCGCAAATCTCTTTTCCGCCACGCAATTCGAGAAGCCTGAGCAGCCGGCTTTTATCGATTGAAGAAAGCGGGAGCGATTTAACGTGCTCTCTGTAGCCTACGTAGTTTTTTTCATATAGAAAGCGCCGCAGGACGTCCGCCCGTTCGGCATTGCCGAGCACCTCCACAAACAGTTCATCCGCAAGCCCGGCGTGACCGATGGCGATTTTAAATTGCTGCAGCCCGGCGTTTTTCAGAGCGCCGGCCGCCAGCGCAATGACCTCGGCGTCCGCGCTTGTTGAACCGTCGCCGATTAACTCCGCGCCGACTTGTTCGAATTCAGCCGGACGGCCGCCTTCACGCTCCTGGGCGCGAAACACATTCGCCACATATCCGGCCCTGAGCGGATGATCGTGTTTGTGCAGCTTTGACGCCGCCACCCTCGCAATCGGCCCGGTCATGTCCGGACGCAGCACCAATGTTTTTCCGTCCTGATCCAGAAGCTTGAACAGCTGCTGCTCTTCGATCGCAGACTGGACACCCACCGTTTCATAGAATTCAAGTGTCGGAGTCTCCATAAATTGATAGCCCCATTTATCAATCAAATCCGTCAACGCGAAACGGACGTTCTTCTTTTCTTCATATAAACCGGGCAGTGTATCTCTCATGCCGTGCGGTTTTTCGAACATAAACATTGCCTGTTGCACCTCCGCTTTATCTGAAGGAAAATTCCGAATCCTTTAGTTCGCTAATATGATAATATGTTAGCAGATAAAAGAATGAAATGCAACGTCGATTGTCCGCCTATTCTTTTCCATAACCATGAATAAATCATGAACAAATCTGTAAACATATTGGATCTCTCTAATTTGTAAGAACAGAAATGCTATAATACAAAAAACAGCTGCATCAAGAACAAGGGAGAGTATAATGAAGACGCTCGGAACATTATGTGTGCTGATCCTGATAGCTGTTCTTGCCTATCTGGGATTCAACATATACGCAAACGACATTAATCTGCCATTTTTTCATCAGCAGGATTCCGATCCGGACCTTGATGAAAAAGCGCCATTGAAAGGGAGCGCGGAGCCGATGAATGTTGTGTTATACAGACAAATGGACTCGCCAAGACTGTACAATGGCTGTGAAGTGACAAGCCTTGCAATGGTGCTGAACTATGCCGGATATCATGTATCAAAAAATACGCTGGCGGACAAACTCGATACAGTGCCGCTGACATACAGCAGCGGGCTGAAGGGAAATCCGAATGAAGGATTTGTCGGAGACATGGCAAACGGCCCCGGCCTGGGAGTCTATCATGAGCCGATATTTAAGCTTGCCAAGGAATACGCAGGAAACCAGGTTTATGATCTTACGGGAAAAGATATTTCCTCCGTGTACCGCCAGCTTGAAAAAGGGCGGCCGGTCTGGGTGATTATCACCACTGCTTTTAATCCGGTTGATAATATGCAGACATGGAATACGCCAAACGGAAAGGTCAGCATTACATACAGTATGCACAGCGTAGCCGTTACCGGATATGATCAAGATTACGTGTATGTAAATGACCCTTACGGCTATCAAAACCGAAAAACAGACCGGACCAGCTTTGAAAAAGCTTGGAAGCAAATGGGCAGCCAAGCCATCGTGATAAAGAAATAACAAAAAACCCGCTGACTTTTCAATCAGCGGGTTTTCCCATTCGTTCCTTCATTTCTTTGGCCGTATAGATCAGCTTCATCGGGTTGCCGCCGGCAAATGCCCCTGCCGGCACATCTTTATGCACAAGCGTTCCTGCGGAAACAACGGCTCCATTACCGATTGTCACGCCGGGCAGAATGGTTGTATTCGCCCCGATCATCACCTCATCACCGATCTTCACATTGCCGATCCGGTACTCATGAATCAAATATTCATGGGACAAAATCGTCGTGTTGTAGCCGATAATGCTGTTTTTTCCGACAGTGATCTTTTCAGGAAACATGATATCGGGCATCACCATCAGCGCAAAGGACGTCTGTTTCCCGATGTTCATGTTCAGAAAAGTGCGGTACAGCCAATTTTTCATTCCTAAAAAAGGCGTATACCTCGCGATTTGAATCACGATGAAATTTTTCATCACCTTCAAAAATGGAACCGTTTTGTACACATGCCATAGTGAATTTGCACCTGAAACCGGATGTCGGTCTGTTTTTCTCACGGATCACTTCACTCCGGTAATTTGTAATAAATCGCTCATTTTTTCGAGCATGTAGTCCGGTTCGTGCTTGGCAAGCTCTTTTGCGCCTTTGATCGTCCATGCGACACCCGCGGTTTTCGTGCCGGCGTTTTTTCCTGCCAATACGTCGTGATAGTTGTCACCGACCATTATGGCTTCAGAAGGTTCACTTGCAAGCTGCCGGAGGGCGAGACGCACTGGCTCCGGATCTGGCTTCGGGTTTTTGACATCATCGAGTGTGACGACCGTCTCAAAAAACGGCCCGATCCCCGTCAGCGCAAGGCCCATATTCACGGTATCCCTTAGCTTCGTCGTGACGATGCCAAGCTTATATCCCGCCTTTTTCAATTCATCAAGCGTTTCATAAACCGTTTCATATTCTGTCACGAGCTCATCATGCATGTCATGGTTAAATGCCCTGTACATGCTGATCATTTCATCGCATTTTGCGGCGTTTATACCTGAAAATGTTTCGTACAGGGGCGGGCCGATAAACGGGAGCACGTCCTCCCGCTGATACCGTCCCGGGCAATAATGGTCAAGCGTATGAAGATATGAAGCGATAATCAGCTCATTCGTATTAATCAGCGTGCCGTCAAGATCAAACAAAATGGTGTTTACACGTTTATCAGTCATCATACGTCCTTTCCGGTTTTCAGACGTCAGTCTGTGTCCGCATACCGCTTATCGGCATACCCTTTGACACGTCTGAAAATCATCAAAAAGATAGCAAGAACAATTAACACAATTGAAATCACTTGAGCAATGCGAAGGTTGCTCGTCAGCATCAGGCTGTCCGTCCGCATATGCTCAATAAAGAATCTGCCGATCGAATACCAGATGATATAGGTCAAAAACAGATTGCCCCTGCGCAGATTCGCGCGCCGGAGCAGAAGCAGCATAATGACGCCGATAAAACTCCACAATGACTCATACAAGAAAGTCGGATGATAATATTGCCCGTTTATATACATCTGGTTAATGATGAATTCAGGCAGATGAAGGCTTTCCAAAAATGACCGGCTGACAGCCTCGCCGTGAGCTTCCTGGTTGATAAAGTTCCCCCAGCGCCCGATGGCCTGCCCGAGTAAAATACTCGGTGCGGCAATATCCGCAAGCTTCCAGAAAGAGATGCCTCTCACTTTCGAAAAGACGATTCCCGTCGCAATCGCACCGATTAAACCGCCGTGAATCGCGATGCCGCCCTTCCAGATTTTGATGATTTCTCCCGGGTGTTCTGAATAATAGCCCCACTCAAAAAGAACATAATACACCCGTGCACAAATGATTGCGATGGGAATGGCAAAAAGAACAAGGTCAATAAAAATGTCTTTTTTCAGCCCGCGCTTTTCACTCTCTCTCATCGCCAGCCACAGCCCTAACAGAGCGCCCGCGCCGATAATGACCCCGTACCAATGGACGGAAAGGGGCCCCAGCTGTAAGGCAATCGGATTGATTGGTGTTATTGCTTCATTCATTAAATTGCCAACTCCTATTCGTCTTGTTCACCATCTTCAATGACATCCGCCAGCTTATGCGTAAATTGCTCGGCAGCATTTAAGCCCATCCGTTTTAATCTGAAGTTCATCGCCGCAACTTCGATAATGACAGCGAGATTTCGTCCCGGACGGACGGGGATTGTCAGTTTTGTGATTTCTGTATCAATGATTTTCATTTTTTCTTCTTCAAGTCCAAGACGATCGTATTGTTTCCCTTGCTCCCAAAGCTCCAGGTCCATGACGATGGTAATTCTTTTATTGCTTCTGACGGCTCCGGCGCCAAACAGCGTCATCACATTGATAATGCCGAGCCCCCTGATTTCGAGCAGATGCTCAATCAGCTCAGGCGCATTGCCGACAAGCGTATCCTGATCCTCCTGCCGGATTTCGACGCAGTCATCGGCGACTAGACGATGGCCGCGTTTGACGAGCTCCAGCGCGGTCTCACTTTTTCCGACGCCGCTTTTCCCCGTAATCAGCACGCCCACGCCGTATATATCTACGAGCACGCCGTGAATGGCTGTCGTCGGCGCGAGACGGCTTTCAAGAAAGTTTGTCAGTCTGCTTGACAATCTTGTTGTTTTTAAAGGTGATCTGAGCACCGGCACACCGTTTTGTTCGGACGCTTCTATAAGCTCCGGCGGGATCGGCATATCTCTGGAAAGAATGATAGCAGGTGTGACATCGGTGCAAAGTGATTTCATTCTTTGTTTCTTATCTTCGTCAGGAAGCTGTTCAAAAAATGACAGCTCTGTTTTCCCTAGAAGCTGCACCCGTTCCCTCGGGTAATATGTAAAATAACCGGCGATTTCAATACCGGGCCGTGATAAATCACTCATCGTAATCGGGCGGTTAACCCCTTCTTCTCCGCTGATCAATTCTAAATTGAACTGCTCCATTACGTCTTTGGTCCGAACCTTTGCCAAGATAAGTTCCTCCTGTTCTGGGATGTTCCGAGCTTTGAACAGTTATATTTTATCACTTTAGAGACTGAACCAAAACAGATTTATACAATTACGGCATAACTGGTCTAGATAACTAGTCTGAAAAGGAGTAAAATAAACATAACAAATCATCCAGAAAGGCGTGTTTTTATTGGCTGAAAGCATTTTAATCTGCGGTGCCCGCATTGTAACAGAAAATGGAATCATTCAAAACGGATTCCTCGGAATGAAAGACGGCCTCATTTCGTATGCGGGTGACAAAAAACCGCAAGAAACGTTCGATAAAGAGTGGCAGGCGCCCAAAAACTCTTATGTGCTTCCCGGTATGATTGATATTCATATCCACGGCGGCTATGGCGCAGATACGATGGATGCCGATTTTTCGGCTCTTGATACTTTGTCTTCCCGTCTGCCTGAAGAAGGAACAACATCTTTTTTAGCTACAACGATCACACAGCAGCACGAAAACATTGAAAAAGCGCTTGTTAACGTAAAGGAATGGACGTCATCCTCCCCACAAGCGGATAAAGGCGCAGAGCTGCTCGGCATTCACTTAGAAGGCCCGTTTGTCTCGCCAAAAAAGGCCGGGGCACAGCCAAAGCAGTGGATCACCCCCACAGATCCGGACCTTTTTCAAAAATGGGAGCGGCTGGCGGGAGGGCTGATCAAAATCGTGACGCTTGCACCGGAAGAGGATGACGATTTCAGCTTGATCCGTTATTTAAAAGAGCAATCGATTATCCCGTCAATGGGGCATACAAACGCAAGTTCCGAGCTTTTAGCAGAAGCGGCAGAGGCCGGCGCGCTGCATATGACCCATCTTTATAATGCCATGAGCTCCTTTCATCACCGTGAGCCGGGGGGCATCGGTACGGCCCTTGCCTGTGAGAACATCACGGCAGAGCTGATTACTGACGGCATTCATTCACATCCCTTAGCCGTAAAGCTCGCATATTTGGCGAAAGGCAGCCAAAAGCTGATCATGATAACGGACTCTATGCGGGCAAAAGGGCTTCAGGACGGTGTGTATGAATTCGGAGGGCAGAAGGTTACAGTCCGCGGAAACACAGCCCTGCTTTCTGACGGAACTCTGGCAGGCTCCATTCTGAAAATGAATGAAGGCGCAGCGCTCATGCGCAGGTTTACAGATTGTTCTTGGCTGGATATAGCTAATATGACGTCAGCAAACGCCGCCCGCCAGCTTGGCATCTATGACCGCAAAGGAAGCATTGCGGAAGGAAAAGACGCCGACATTATTTTGACAGACGGACAGTGCAGCGTATTGGCGGCCATTTGCCGCGGAAACGCCGCATACATCTCAAAGGAGGTTGACTGGTCATGAATGTGATCAAATGCAGAAATTATGAGGAACTAAGCCAAAAAGCCGCAGCTATCATCGCTGAAACAGTGAAGCAAAAGCCCGATGCCGTCCTCGGCCTTGCGACGGGCGGCACACCGGAAGGCGTATACAAAGAGCTGGTGCGGATGCACCGCACGGAAGGCCTGTCGTTTCAAAATGTCAGCACCATCAATCTTGATGAATACGCCGGGCTTTCTCCTGAGGATAAAAACAGCTATCATTATTATATGAATACACATTTATTTGCGCATATCGACAGCCGTAAGGACCGCCATTTTCTTCCTGACGGACAGGCAGACGATCTTGACGCTGAATGCGAGCGCTATGACCGATTGGCGGCATCGCTCGGCGGCACAGATATTCAGCTGCTGGGTATCGGGCATAACGGCCATATCGGCTTCAATGAACCGGGCACGCCATTTCAATCCCGGACGCACGTCGTTGAGCTGGACGAAGAAACAAGGCAGGCAAATGCGCGATACTTTTCGTCAATCGATCAAGTCCCGAAAAAAGCCGTTACAATGGGCATTGAAACGATTTTGTCCGGCAAGCGGATATTGATCATGGCTTCCGGAAAAAGCAAGGCCCAAGCGGTAAAACAGCTGCTGGACGGGCGCATCAGCGAATCATTCCCTGCCTCGGCTCTGCATTTACACCCGGATGTGACGGTCTTGATCGATGAAGAGGCTGCGGGCTGACGCTTGAAAGGATTTTAACCTATGCATATTGATAAACAATCCCCGATTCCGATTTATTTTCAGATTATGGAGCAATTAAAGACACAAATCAAAAACGGCGAGCTAAAAGCGGACGCGCCGCTTCCCTCGGAGCGCGAATACGCCGAGCAATTCGGCATCAGCAGAATGACGGTGCGGCAGGCGCTTTCCAACTTGGTGAACGAAGGGTTTTTATACAGACAAAAAGGCCGGGGAACCTTCGTCAGCAAATTAAAAATGGAGCAGCCGCTGCAAGGGCTGACAAGCTTTACGGAGGACATGAGAAGCCGCGGTATGAAGCCGGGAAGCAGATTGGCCGAATATCAGCTGATTCCGGCTACTGAAGAATTGGCTTCAATTTTAGGATGCGGGTATCCGTCAATGCTTCATAAAATCATCCGCGTCCGGCTGGCCAACGATATTCCGATGGCGCTCGAGGCTTCGTATATCCCGTTTGACATGGCGGGTAAGCTGGATGCCTCCCATTTTCGGTCATCCATGTATGAGCACATCGAGGAATACAATCAAATGCCGATTTCACGGGCAAAGCAGGAGCTTGAACCGGGAACAGCCTCACAGGAGGAAGCAGAGCTTCTCGGCATTCAGCCCGGCGCGCCCGTCCTTTATATTAAGCGGACCACCTACCTGCAGAACGGCACGGCCTTTGAGCATGTCAAATCAGCTTACAGAGGCGACCGCTACACATTTGTGCATTATATGGACAGAGTGAAATAAATTCGTATGGATTGGAAACAACTCTTTATTATTAAGATTTTAAAGAGATTCAATCAACATATCTCATAATCCTTTGCACTCCGCTGAACACAGAAAAAGTCCCTTTCCTTATTCCGAGAAAGAAAAAAGGAAAGGGACTTATTTTTACACTGCCCCTCTAACCGAAGCAATTATGAATCTAGCGCATTAGGAGTAGTGTTTCCTCTCAATGGGTTTCCATTTATATAGTGAATTTATTTTTTCAATGGTCCCCAGCCCCGGGTACGGAAAATGACAGGAATGAAGGAAGGCTCTTTCTTTTCGAGCCGATTGGATCAATTGATTCCTGGTCTTTACCCCCTGTACAGAATCTTCTTCAAGTACCACACGCAAATTTGTATTAGAAATACTATATGGAATATTGAATACATCATTTGCGAACAAGTATACACCATTATTTGTAAGAACTTCCGCAGTTAGATGTCCCGGTGTGTGACCGGGTGTATGTTTCAGCAATACTCCCGGTAATATTTCAGTATCCTCTTCAATAACCTTGAGCAGCGGAAGGACTTTATTTAATACCTTAAATTGTTTGGACTCAGGAGTTTGTTCCGCATATAACCATTCTTTCTTACTCATGATATGAATGGCGTTTGGAAAAGCAGGTTTTCCATTTTTCACAAGCCCGCCGGTATGATCTAAATGACTATGAGACAATACAACATAATCAATTAGATTACGATGAATTCCCGATTGGTGTAAGTGAGTTAATAATTGCCCAGACTCCTGTCCGCCTGTTTCTCCAAATCCTGTATCAATTAAAATATGCTTACCGCCTATTTGCAGGCATACAAAATTCAGCGCTACTTCAAATTCATCAGGAAATCGATCAACTTCCTGGTCATTATGCGCCCCTGCAAGGAAAAATTCCTTCGTTACAGGAAACGTTCCATCAGAAAGAACAATCATTCGATTAGAGCCAAATTGAATTTCATACGGCCGATTCATAGAGAGCTCCCCTCCCTTTTTTTTGTCTGTTTTTCTTGGAACAGGGTCAAAACCTCCCGGATGAAAAGGGTGACATTTCAGCAATCGTTTGACGAGCAGCCAGCTGCTTTTGATAAACCCAAACTTTTGAAAAGCTTCAATCCCATAGGCAGAGCATGTTGGATAAAATCTGCAAGTTGGCGGAAACAGAGGCGATATTGCCTTTTGATATAAACGAATACATACGATCGCCGCCTGTCTCATCATCGATTATCTTCCAGAAGATATCTTGCTATATCTTTTGCAAAATATGTAACAATAAGATCCGCACCGGCCCGTTTCATAGAAATCATACTTTCCAGCACTGTATTTTTTTCATTAATCCAGCCGTTTTGGGCTGCTGCAAATAGAGGATATATTAAATCGTTACAAGAAAGGCTGTTTTCTCTTACCAAATCACGCAAAAACAACGTCGAGCGCAGTCTGCGATGCCGTGAGAATGTGAAAAATTGAGTCAATGTCATTGCACCACTTTTCTAAATGAGTTAATCTTAAATCGCAATGATTACGTTTTACATATTAAAGTATAGACAAACCCATCAGCAATTTCAATGTATATATTTAGAGAAGGGAAGGAGCAATCATTTTGTTAGAAGGTTTATACCGATCGGTAATCATGGATCACTCAAGATACAAACGGAATTTCCGAAAAATCGAACATCCTAATGCTTTATCTGTTCATTATAAAAATCCTACTTGCGGGGATGTCATGACTCTGTTTATTGATATACAGGGGAACAAAATAAAGGACGCTTCCTTTATAGGGGAAGGGTGCAGCATCAGCATGGCGTCCTCATCCATTATGACTGATCTTCTGAAAAACAAAACATTTACGGAAGTTGAAGAAATGCACCATGTCATGGAAGAGATGATACGCAACGGGACAGAACCAAAAGAAGAAACATTGGGAGACGCGATTTCTTTAATAGGCGTTCATCCTTTAAAAGCTCGCCACAATTGTGCCCTAATGCCTTGGCAGGCGTTTGAAAAAATGAAAAAGAATGTAACGAATTGGGAGCATTAAAAAAGGAGAGAACATACTTGACTTATAACGAACAATATCTCAGAACCGGCAATCAATATCTTAAGAAAATATCACATGGTGCACACACCCTTTTATTGTTAGGGCCTGTTACATTACCTCTCAATGTTAACGTTAAAACGTTCATTTTCAAATGGTATACATGGGTGAATCAGGAAAACATAGCGGAAGATTTATCAATAGAACAGATTTTAAAACAGCTTCAGGGAAATCCTATGGCAGATCAGCAGCTCTCTTCAGTACTCGTTTACGGAGAGTTTAAACATGCTAACCAAGCTTTTGTTCGCTTTCATAGTATTTGTCACACAGGTGATATATTCGGAAGCCGAAAATGTGATTGCGGGGAACAGTTTCAGGAAGCGAAGCAGTTGATTACCGATAATGGCTGCGGAGCCATCTTTTATATCGCAAATCAGGAAGGAAGAGGAATCGGATTATTCCATAAGGCAATGGCCTATCTGCTGCAGCAGCAGGGCATGGACACCGTAGAGGCAAATGAAGCACTTGGCTTTGAGGATGACCTGCGAACGTATGATGAATCCGCAACCATTTTAAAGTTTTTGAGGAACCAACCCATCGATTTAATTACGAATAATCCTCATAAGCTGGAAAAGTTACGGCAGGCAGGAATCCGCATAAGACGAAGGATACCGGTATGGTGCCCGATAACGGCTGACAATGAACGATATATCCAAACAAAAATAGTTCGATCAGGCCACCTTAAAAAACAGAAAAGAGCGTGCAGTAACAATTGCTGAAATTTTCTAAAGAAGGTGTAAAAGGATGGCAAAACTGAAGGAAACGGCCTTAGCAAGGTTAAAAGCAAAGGGAGTTCGAATCCCCCCCCCAAAGACTTGCTATTTATTGTTACCTGTCGAAAATACAGCATCCTACTGCTGAAGAACTTTATCAAGCGCTTAAGATCAACTTCCCAACTGTCAGCCAAGCAACAGTTTATAACACACTCCGGTATTACAAAAAAGAAGGCTTAGTAAGAGAATTGAACTTCGGTGAAAATACACGTTATGATTCAGCTTCAGATGATCATTATCATGTCATCTGCAAGAAGTGCGGTAAAGTTGCGGATTTTCATTATCCTTATTTACATGAAGTTGAAGAGTTTGCTGAGAAGATTACGAACTATAAGATGACACATCACCAATTAGAGTTTTACGGAATTTGTGATAGCTGTCGAAAGAAAAATCCAGCCGAAGATTAACACAATAAGAAACAGCCTTAAACTTAACGTCTGAGGCTGTTTTTAGATGTCTAAAGAGCTGTATCTGAACCCATGTAAAAAAAGGTGTAATTGTTTCTATATATATTGCTTGTTCTCCTGACAAAAACTCTGCTTCTGACTATCACATGAATTGAATTCTCTCACAATTCGATTAAGATATACGATTCGTTTTCCGCTTAAATGATCTTGCATCCATGTCCGATCAGATTAAAATTCCGAATTCAATTATCCTGATTGAACATACCTCAGGAATGAGTCCGAAATAACAGGCTTTAAAGGATAAAAATCCTGCTGACCGTTCAGATCTTCTGTTTTGAACAATCAGCAGGCATTCGCCCATCATGGATTGGAGACATGTCTGAAATCAAGCTGATCCGGAGCCGGGTGATAAGGCGGGTTCCCCGTTTTTAACATCCAGATCGGCGATTTTGTTTTGCCATTGAACGGGTCCTTCACGACAGTATACCAATAATAAACGGAATCTGCCTGAAGATTGTTCCAGACCCAATGTGCCGTTTTTCCGCTTTTTACGTGCTTTTTATGCCCGAGCAGTTCATTCGTATAGATGTTGCATTCAAAGTAATCGGTCGCTACCTTTTTCATTTTTGGTTCTAAATCCATGCCGGCTGAGAAATCGTCTTTATCGCCGAACAGGTCTGTGTCATAGTAATTGATGTCATCTGTATACGGCGAGTAGGAGAACATATGCACCTGATTGGCAGCCTGGTCAAATTGCATCAGCCGCATGTAGCCTTGTCCGCCTTCTGGTCCGTCCTGATAATCAGTCAGGATTTGATGCACGAGGCGGTCCGGTTTTCCGTCCCCGTCATCATCAAGCGCGTCTGTTTTTCTCATTGCGTTATGGTAGTGGCCGCTTAATACCATCATTACATTGCGGTTCGGCTTAACGACTTTTTTGTAAATCGTCTCTCCGATCGGGCTTCTGTTCCCGCTCACAAGCAAATATTCATGAAAGCATAAAATCGCCGTGCGGTCAGGGTACTGCTTGAGCACCTTGTTGATCCAGTCAATATCTTGGTCTGTAATGCCCCAGCCCATATAAATCATAATAAAGTCATTCCCGCTGCTTGACACTAAATCATAATGGCCGCGGTTATTTTTATACGATTCGCCGTAATGCAGTTTCTGGTCAAAACGGCGGCTGCCGAAATAATCCCCGAATGTCCGGTATGTGCCGTCCTTATGGCCGACATCATGGTTACCGGCAAGCACCCCGTATGGGATTCCCGCTTTATCCAGAGTGCGCATCGAGCGATCGGCGTTTTTCCACTGTTTCATATCCGTGGAATCATCGACAATATCACCTGTGTGAAATACATATTTAATATTGTGCTTTTCCTTATTTTCCTTCAACCACTCGGTCATCTTATCAAAAATATGCGGATGGCTTTTCGCATAATACTGCGTGTCGGACATCCAGACAAACGTATAATCGCCCTTTGCCGGGATCTCGTCTTGCACGATGACATTCATTTTAGAATGCTTCACAACATCTGCTGCGGAAACGGAAGCCTTTAAGGTAAATGGTTTTTTATTTTTGGCGAGGAAACTGTCAGCCTCCTGCCAGCAGCTTGTCCGGTAATTCCATATATACATGGTTACCTTTCTGCCGGGCAATGAACTTCCTTTCCAAACCGCTTCAGCCTGATCTGTTTCATCGACAGACGGATCAACCGTTACTTCAAACCGGTGATAAGGGAAGCGCTCCATACTTTCCGTTGTTACTGTCTTTCCGTCATTTGCCGTGATCTGATTCATTTCCGGCAATGTAAAAGGCGTCTCATTTTCCTTCATCCCTTTCGGCGGCTCAGTCACCGAGGCGTGTTTATACACTTTTACGCTGCCCGGGTTCCGCGCCGTATAACGGAAACCCCGATAAAAAGATAAATCCATCGCGTCCTTCGTCGGGTCTTTTACCCGAACGGACAGTTTTGCTTTATGGCCGCTCACTTTCTGACCGATCAGCTCAGGCTGATTCGGCTGCTCCCGTTCGGTGCTGAAAGTGCGTACTGCCGTCGTCTCGTTTCCCGCCAGATCAGCAGCGCTGATTTTAAGAGTGTGCTTTCCAGGCTCAAGCTCTGCAGATGACGTATGGTACGGGAGTGTAATGCTTTCTCCGTCCAAAAACGCTTTTACCTCTTCAACCTTACTCCATGTATCACGGATTTTCGCTTGCAGCACCAGATTTCCTTTCACCTTTTGGCCATCGGTGATTCCGGGATCAATCTCAGGCCCCGTGTTATCGACGCGCACGGACATACTGACCTGTTCCTCACCGTCGCTGACAAAAATATGGTGATAGCCTTCAGAAAGCTTCGCCGTATTCCACTCTAAAAGACGGGATGTGAACAAATGATCCGGGAGGCTGAACCGGAAAGAAATGCTCTGATTCGCGCGCTGATTATCTCCGATAAACAGCTGCTTTCCCGGAGCTTGCTCCCCGTCTCTGATGACGGTTCCGTCAGAAAGCACAAGGCGGGCATTTTTCACCAGGAAATCATCGCGATTTTCCCCTGTGTCATAAGGGGAAACCTTTGACCCTGAACGGATTGTGACTCTCGGTGTCTTTCCGCCTTTTTGCAGCAGCCGCTCCGGCAGCAGGACCGAGTACGTCCGGTAGCGGTGAGTCGGATCGTCAAAAATTTTTATCACCTTGTTTTCCATCATGACCGCATTTTGAAAATAAAGATTCGTTTTCCGGGTATCAAAGGCAAAATAAACCTCTTTCTCCAATGCCGGCCGCGTCTGCTGAAGCTTCCCGTCAATCCACAGCTTAATCTTATCCGCGCTGATGTCTGATGTGGCTTTGAGCAGTTGTGTGCCCGATATCGTATCATTAGGGTCAATGTTCATACGCAAACCGTGCGACTTACTCGTCTGCTCAATGTCAATCATTTTGACAGGCGTTTTCGCTTCATTTTCTCCGTCACCGGCAGCGATATAATACTCAAGCTGATCCTGGCCGATCAGTTCGGGAGAATAAATGATGTGGTGATATAAATTGTCGTTGCGGTCTTTTTCGGCCAGTATTCTTTTAAATGGTTTCTTCTCATTGGTCCGGTAATAAAAAGCAGCCGTTTTGACAAGGCTTTTGTCCCTTATGTCAGCCTTCAATTCAATGCTTTCCGTCGGGCGGACGGGTTTCCTATTCGTAAGGTCTTCAATGACCGGCTTTTCCTTATCAGGCTTTGTCGGCCGTTTTTGCTGAGGGACCTGCGCCTGAAAAACGAAGCCCGGCGACGGCTTCTGCTCGCTTGTGGAAATCGCCAGCAAATCTTCCGTTCCGTTGAGCGGATATTTATAGAGCAGAGAAGACAGGCGCCGGAATGCGTGCTTCCGGTAATGCGCAATTGCTATGTCTTTTCCTGTATTCGTCGACAGCACCACGGCACGCGGCCGGGAATTCGCCATTCCTTCCGTCTCTTCAATGACAGCGAGATTTTCCCCTTCTTTCAAATGGGTTCCGTAATAGCCGTTGAAATCTTCTGCTGTAAGCTCTGATGAAGCGCGCCTCAGCCAAAACACGTAGGCGCCGCCCGATGGAATTACCGCGTCTTTCGCCGGCCTCCACATCAAATCGGACTCCGGTCCTTCCTTCGGATAGCGGTAGCGGATTTGATAATCTTTAAAATGAATCGGTCTGTCCGTTGTGTTATAGACCTCAATAAATTCATAGGCGTCACCGCCGCCGTCATTTTTCGTATCAACAGCCAGCTCCGTAATCATCAGCTCGGGAATGTGCGCCAAATCAGCTTGATAGCCATCAAGCTTCAGCCGCTTCGTTTCCGATTCCGCACGCTGTTTGCCGTTTGAGAAGACAATGTAATATTCTAATTCCCCATTCCAGATCTCCCGTTTTGAAATCTGGACCATGAATGTCTGAATTGCACCGGGTGCAGGCTCCATCGGCACCATTTTAAACCCCAGCTCATTGCTTTGTTTATAAAACAGAAAAGCCGAAAATGCTTTATATTCGGCATCACGTACATGAGCTTGAATGAACAGGTTTCTTTTCATTTCCGCCTTCACTTCTATTTGGGGAGGACTCTCCAAAAGCGGTATGTAATGAGGCGGCTGTCCGAATTCCTGCTGAATAACGGGAATCACCGATTCTTTGTGCGCCGCGTCTGCAGAAGGACTCACACAAAGCAAACCAATCAGAAAAAAGAGCGTCATCACACATTTCATCTCATTACCTCCCTATGCATTATGTTGCGTCAGGAGGGGGCCGCTTATGTAAACGGCAAATAAAAAAAGCTGCCGGCAGACAGCTCTTTTTTATCTCTTTTGCAGCGGCTCCAATATACCTTTTTGAATCAGCAAATGAAAAACAGAAAGGACGACGGATGCCCAAATGGCGGTGCCGAAGCCGTCGATTTGAAAGCTGCTTCCCATCAATGCCGCGGTCATCATTAAGGTAATGGCATTGACGACAAACAAAAAGAGGCCAAGCGTCACAACAGTGACGGGCAATGTCAAAATGATGATGATCGGTTTGATCAGCACATTTAACACAGAAAGAATCAGACTTGCAATGACAGCCGCTCCGATACTGCTGATATGGACGGAATCAAAATATCCCGCAATGACGATTAATAATAAAGCATTTACTAAAATGCTGACTGCCCATTTGATCATTTATTTCAAATCTCCTTCTAAAGGTACAACAAAACACCAAATAATATAAACTAGCGGTACGATTCCGCTCGTTAAAAGCGTTAAGACAACGGCTATGATACGCAAAAGCGATGCATCCATATTGAGATACTCCGCCAATCCGCCGATGACACCCGCAATTTTACGATTTTTTTCTGAACGATAAAGTCTTTTCATACGATCACCTCTGAGTATGCTTTAGCTTAATTCCGCCTGTTAAAGATTCTGAGAAAATGGAGATGTGCTGGTCATGGCCTTGATTTGACGCCAGCATCAGTTCTTTTTGTATGGTATCGTTTTTTTCCTTTAAAATCTCCGCATCAATCAGCTCGTGAGTGAGAGAGCCGAGATTGCTTTTCAGCTCCGCCTTTACGGCTATATCATCAGGCAGAGCAAGCTCCACGTTTCCGGTCGTGGTTTTTGTGTAAATGGAGCGGCAATGGGGCGCTGTCACGGTAAGCGTAATATTGCCGTTAAAGCTTTGAACGTCAATGGATTCACTCTCGCCGCGTAAATCAATCAGGCCGTTGATCGTTTCCGCTTCGATCGTTCCGCATTTGTGTCCGGCCAGCTTGATTTGTCCGTTAGCCGTTTCGGCCGAAGCTTTTTCAGCCGTTAAATGAGAAAATGACAGAACGCCGTTTGTCGTTTTCGCTGAGAATTCTTTTACATGTAAATGTTCCCCTCTTATCGGCCCGTTAAACAGCTTCACCCGTATCTTATCGTACTCCTTCTGGGGAACATACAGCGTCACGTTAGTCTTCATTGTTTTCTTTTCCGTACGGACAAAAAACTTATTGCCCTTCACTTCACATTCGATATGCTGAAGAAACGCGGTGCGCGCGGCCTCCTGGCTGTCCGCCCGGTACACCTTCGCCTGGCACTCCGCCCTGATATCTTCGTCTGCCCACGGCACGATATTGACGCTGCCGTTTGCGATTTGCATATCAATGCCGGAGAACTCACTGTCTTTAAATTGGAAAATATGCTGCACATCATATGCATGGCCGAAATTCAAATCAAGATCGGCTTCCTTCACTTTTTTCACGGCCGAATCAATCCAGTCAAAGAGCTTAGCCCCTAGTGACGGCTTTTGGGTATCTTTGGCTCCGCTCTCCGCTTCTCCGGCAGAGTCAATTATATTCGTTGATAACGCGGTGATCTGCTCTTCTTTTTCTTTATATTCATTGTCCAGCTTCTCAATGAGCGTAAGGGCTTCCTGCGCAGTCAGCTTCCCTTCCTCCACAAGCTTTAAAATCCGTTCTTTCTCCTGCTTCATATAAAACTCCTCCCCCATCTCTTCTTATTCCTGGCGTAAAACCTTAATTCCCTGAACAACATTCCAAATGACCATTCCAATGACGATGAGAAAATAAATAATCGCTCCTGTTATCATAACAAAAATCGGAAGCAGACTCTCCTCCTGAGCCGTGATCGCTCCGCCGACAACTCCGGCGATGACAATCAGCCCTCCCGCAAACGGGATGATGTGAGAAACAAGTGCGCGTACGGCATGCCGCTTCGTTTCTTTTTCATCGACGACAAAATAAGCGACGATCGGCACGATAAGCGGTGCGATAAATACGCTGAAATAACAGATGGATGAAATAAGCGCTTGATTGCGATTCAATGAAAACACTCTCCTGTGATAAAAATTGAAATACCATTCCTTATACATACGTATGACGAACCTCTGGGTTTCATTTTCATTCTATGGACATGCTTCGATATACGTAATTTTTGATTTAAGAGAATTCGCTATAGAATCTTTCCCCCGAACCGATTACAATATGTAACAAAGCCTGACCGTATGCAAGGAGGACATACAAATGGAGAAAGACCCCGGAAATGAGCAAGTAACAGAAGAAAATCTGCTGAAATTGATTCGTGAACAAAAGAGGATGAACAACGAAATGCTGGCTGAGCTGGAACAAATCAAAGCAGCCCCTTCTCCCATTTCTCATGATATTCAATATATAAAAGTGCTGCTGGACAGCAGCAGCACCCATATTCTTCAAGATTTAATGAGTTTAAGCAGGCAGCTTCCCCATCAGAAAAAAAGCCTGTAAAACAGAAGCCCAAAACCGTTCCGTTTTGGGCTTTTTCATTCATATATTACGTGGCCGCGGTTTCTTTTTCGGCCAGAAGTGTTTTCATTCGTTTTTTATCGCGTTCCATTACCGGTTTCAAATATCGGCCGGTATATGATTCTTTCACTTCGACGACCTCTTCAGGCGTGCCTGACGCTACGATCATGCCGCCGCCTGATCCGCCTTCCGGCCCCAAGTCTACGATATAATCCGCCGTTTTAATAATATCGAGGTTATGTTCGATGACCAAAACGGTATCCCCGTTGTCCACGAGTCTTTGAAGCACAACTAAAAGTCTTGCGATATCATCAACGTGAAGACCTGTCGTCGGTTCGTCAAGAATATACAGCGTACGGCCTGTTGAGCGTTTATGCAGCTCGGAAGCAAGCTTGACGCGCTGCGCTTCTCCGCCTGACAGCGTCGTCGCCGGCTGGCCGAGTGTCACATATCCTAAGCCTACGTCAGCAAGAGTTTGAAGCTTGCGTTTGATTTTCGGGATATTTTCAAAGAAAGCCAGAGCATCTTCCACAGTCATATCGAGCACGTCGGAAATGCTTTTTCCTTTGTATGTGACCTCAAGCGTCTCCCGGTTGTAGCGTTTGCCGTGGCACACTTCACACGGGACGTACACATCAGGCAAAAAGTGCATCTCAATTTTAATGATTCCGTCGCCGCGGCAGGCTTCACAGCGTCCGCCTTTCACATTAAAGCTGAACCGGCCTTTCTTATAGCCGCGCACCTTCGCTTCATTCGTCTGCGCGAACACATCGCGGATATCATCAAACACACCTGTATAGGTTGCCGGATTTGATCTCGGCGTCCGGCCGATCGGCGCCTGATCGATATCAATCACCTTATCGAGATGATCCAGCCCCTTGATCTCTTTATGGCTGCCCGGTTTCGCTTTTGCTTTATGAAGTTTTTGCGCCAGCGCCTTATGCAAAATTTCGTTAACGAGCGTGCTTTTTCCTGAACCGGACACACCAGTTACCGCCGTGAATGTCCCGAGCGGGAATTTGGCATTTGCTTTTTTCAGATTGTTTTCTGAAGCGCCTTTAATTTCAATGAATCGGCCGTCCGGTTTTCTTCTTTCCGGCGGCATCGGAATAAATTGAGCCCCTGATAAATATCTTCCGGTTAAAGATTTCTCATCATTCATGACCTCTTCAGGCGTACCCGCAGATATGACCTGGCCGCCGTGAATGCCGGCGCCGGGGCCGATATCGATCAAATAATCGGCAGCCATCATCGTATCTTCATCATGTTCGACGACAATCAGCGTATTGCCGAGGTCCCTCATGTTTTTCAGCGCGCTGATCAAACGGTCATTGTCGCGCTGATGAAGGCCGATGGACGGTTCATCTAGAATATAGAGCACCCCCGATAAACGGGAACCGATTTGTGTCGCAAGCCTGATACGCTGCGCTTCCCCGCCTGACAGGGTTCCCGCCGCGCGGCTCAATGTCAGATAATCGAGTCCGACTTTATCTAAGAAACTGAGGCGTTCCACAATTTCCCAGAAAATTAAATCGGCGATCTGCATATCTTTCTCCGACAGCGTCAGATTCTTGAAAAATTCCAGCGCGTCACCTACGGACAGCTCGGTGATGGTGCCGATATGCCGGCCGTTAACTAAGACGGCAAGCGCCTCTTTTTTCAGGCGGTAGCCTTTGCACGTCGGACATGGCTTCTGGGACATATATTGCTCCATCTGTTCACGGATATAATCAGAACTTGTCTCTTTATACCGTCTCTCGATGTTGCGCAGCACACCTTCAAATTCAATCTCGTTTTCGCGCACTTGGCCGAAATCATTTTCGTATTTAAAGTAGATCCTTTCATTGCCGCTGCCGTACAGCACCTTATCAAGCTGATGCTTCGGAAGGTCTTTAACCGGAATCTCCATATCTATGCCGTAATGGCTGCATACTGCCTGAAGCAGCTGCGGGTAATACTGTGAACTGATCGGCGTCCACGGCGCAATCGCATGTTCCTTCAATGACAGCTCCTGATTGGGAATGACCAGATCGGGGTCCACCTCAAGCTTCAGGCCGAGTCCGTCACATGTCGGACAGGCGCCGAACGGGCTGTTAAACGAAAACAGACGCGGCTCAAGCTCACCGATCGAAAAACCGCAAAGCGGACAGGCGTGATGCTCACTGAACATCAGCTCTTCCTGGCCGATCACATCAATCATGACACGGCCTTCGCCTAAGCGGAGCGCGGTTTCCAGCGAGTCGGAAAGCCGCGCGGCCACGCCTTCCTTCACGACAATCCGGTCAATGACCACTTCAATCGAATGCTTTTTATTTTTCTCAAGCTCGATATCATCAGAAAGCTCGGCCATTTCTCCGTCAATCCGAACTCGCACGTAGCCTTGTTTTCTGATTTGTTCAAGCGCTTTGACGTGCGCGCCTTTCCTGCCGGAGATAATCGGCGCGAGCACTTGAAGCTTTGTCCGCTCAGGATATTCAAGAATCCGGTCCACCATTTGCTCGATTGTTTGGGACGTAATTTCAATGCCATGCTCCGGACAGTGCGGCTTACCGACTCTCGCATATAAAAGACGGAGATAATCATAAATCTCCGTTACCGTTCCGACTGTTGACCTCGGGTTGCGGCTTGTCGTCTTCTGGTCGATGCTGATCGCGGGGGAAAGCCCTTCAATCGCATCAACATCAGGTTTATCCATTTGGCCTAAAAATTGGCGCGCATAGGCAGAAAGCGATTCGACATATCGTCTCTGTCCTTCTGCGTATATCGTATCAAAGGCAAGGGACGATTTTCCCGAACCGGACAAACCCGTCATGACGACGAGCTGATCCCGCGGAATCGTCACATCAATGTTTTTCAAGTTGTGCGCCCTTGCCCCTTTCACCTCGATCCGGTCTATAGCCATGTTTTCATCATCCTTCCGCTTTTAACTCTAACAGTAAATCACGCAGCTCAGCCGCCCGCTCAAAATCAAGCGCTTTGGCTGCTTCTTTCATCTCATGCTCCATTTGCTCAACGACTTTCTGGCGTTCTTTTTTCGTCATTTTCGCCAGCTTCGGCGCGGCTTTTGTTTTATATTCTTCTTTATCCTCAGCAGCTTGCGTCGCACGGATCACATCGCGTATTTCCTTATTGATCGTTTGCGGCGTAATGCCGTGGATTTCGTTAAAGCGCTCTTGCTGTTCGCGGCGCCGTTTCGTCTCATTAATCGCGACTTCCATGGAATGCGTCATTTTGTCGGCATACATGATGACACGGCCTTCTGAGTTTCGGGCAGCCCGGCCGATCGTCTGAATCAGCGAACGCTCGGAACGAAGGAAGCCTTCCTTATCCGCATCCAAAATGGCGACAAGCGACACTTCCGGTATATCGAGCCCTTCTCTCAGCAGGTTGATTCCGATTAACACATCGTGTTTGCCGAGACGGAGATCCCGAATGATTTCAATCCGTTCCAGCGTCTTAATTTCGGAATGAAGATAATTGACTTTAATGCCGATTTCTTTCAGATAATCAGTCAAGTCCTCTGACATTTTTTTCGTCAGCGTCGTGACGAGCACTCGTTCATTCCGTTCAATTCTCGCCTGAATCTCTCCGATCAAATCATCAATCTGCCCCTCAATCGGACGAACCTCAATGATAGGGTCAAGAAGCCCCGTCGGCCTGATGATCTGCTCGACCATTTCCGGTGTATGTTCGATTTCGTACGGTCCCGGCGTAGCCGATACATAAACGATATTGTGCATATGCTTTTCAAATTCCTCGAATCGAAGCGGGCGGTTATCAAGCGCGGACGGCAGGCGGAAGCCGTGATCCACAAGCACCTGCTTTCTTGCCTGGTCACCGTTAAACATGCCGCGCACCTGCGGAATTGTCACATGTGATTCGTCAACGACAATCATAAAGTCGTCAGGGAAATAATCAAGCAGCGTATACGGCGTAGAGCCTGCCGGACGGAGCGTCAAATGTCTTGAATAGTTCTCAATGCCGGAGCAGAAGCCCATTTCCCGCATCATTTCAAGATCATATCTCGTCCGCTGCTCCAGACGCTGCGCTTCAAGGAGCTTGCCGTTTTCATGCATGACTTTCAGGCGTTCCTCAAGCTCTTGTTCAATGTTTATAATCGCTTTTTCCATCTTTTCGGCCCGGGTGACGAAGTGGGAAGCCGGGAAGATCGCGACATGGTCGCGGTCGCCGAGAATTTCTCCGGTCAGCGCGTCAACCTCTCTGATCCTCTCAATTTCATCGCCGAAAAATTCGACTCTGATGCAGTGTTCGTCACGGGAGGCCGGGAAGATTTCCACAACGTCTCCGCGCACGCGGAACGTTCCGCGCTGAAAGTCGATGTCGTTGCGGGCATATTGGATGTCTACAAGCTTTCTCAGCAGCTCGTTCCGTTCAATCTCCATTTCCGTCCTGAGCGAAACGACCATTTCACGGTATTCTTCCGGCGAACCGAGGCCGTATATACAAGACACGCTCGCGATAATAATGACATCTCTCCGTTCAAATAGAGCGGATGTCGCGGAGTGCCTGAGTTTATCAATTTCATCGTTAATGCTTGCGTCTTTTTCTATAAATGTATCCGTTTGAGGCACGTACGCCTCCGGCTGATAGTAATCGTAATAGCTGACAAAATACTCAACAGCGTTGTTCGGGAAAAATTCTTTGAACTCGCTGTAAAGCTGTCCTGCAAGGGTTTTGTTATGGGCAATGACAAGTGTCGGTTTGTTTACTTCTTTTATCAGATTGGACACCGTAAAGGTTTTGCCCGTCCCCGTCGCTCCCAGAAGAGTCTGGTGTTTTCTGCCTTCCTGAATGCCTTTGACAAGCTTCTCAATCGCTTGCGGCTGATCTCCCTGGGGCTGGTATTTCGAGACTAACTCAAAACGATCTTTCACAAAAAAGCCTCCGTTTCATTACGAAATCTTCCTATTGATATAGTAACACAATGACGAGCAAAATCACTAAAAATACGAACTAAAGTTCGATGGCTTATTTTTACCAAGTTAATTTCTGTATAAAAAACCTGCTTTTATGGCGTAAAAGCAGGCATTCACATTCATATTCACTATATCAGGCATTATCTTTCTTTTTGTCTGCTTCTTTTTTGGCCATGTACAAACCGCCGGCCACCAAAGACACCACATCTAATCCAACAATAAAATACGTTTCCGTGTACCCCTTTAAGTAGGATGCGAAAAGCAGTGCGGCGGTGAGAGCGATAGCCACATAGTGGTTAAATGTAACCCGCGTAAAAAGGACAACCAGCATAAAAGGGAAACATAATGCAAAAACGGCTTTTGTAATCACAAAAACCCTCCTCGGGAATTCTTCATCTCATCTGATTATAGTAAAAAATGAAGAATCGGACAATCGTTCCCCTATTATTACAATACCCTTTTTCAGCAGTCCTCAATCATTCATCTGAAAAATACGAAAGTATATTAATTGAACCATTAATAAGGTGAATCGATTTACCTTCTGTTCATCCAAAAGCTGTACGTGGATTAGGCCTTTGTATCTTTGACAGTTTCTTCCTCTCTCTTTACAATGGAATGATAGTGTTCACTATCATTTTCTTAGCGATAAAAAAAGGGGGCCATATCACATGTATTCAGTACTATTTAACAAAGCTGAGGAATCCAGCCGCTTAGCCGGCGCAAAAGGGATGAATCTCATTAAACTGAGGAAAAACGGCTTGCCCGTTCCCGATGG
The DNA here is from genome assembly GCF_001584325.1 of Bacillus nakamurai. Taxonomy (GTDB): domain Bacteria; phylum Bacillota; class Bacilli; order Bacillales; family Bacillaceae; genus Bacillus; species Bacillus nakamurai. The sequence goes on along the minus strand of NZ_LSAZ01000027.1, from coordinate 34,941 downwards.
TTTTGTCATTCAGACGAATGCCCTGACACGTTTTATAGAAGACAATCAGCTTCAGGGCGGCGATGAACAGATGGGACGCGCCATTATGAACGGCACGTTTTCAAAAGAGCTGAAAGATGAGCTGACCGCATCGTTTTATGAATTGAGAGAATCATATGCTTCGGCGGCCGTACGTTCCTCATCCGCGTCCGAAGATCTGGAAGGCGCTTCATTCGCCGGTCAGTATGAAACCTATTTAAATATAAAAACGGAGGAAGAGTTTCTCGGAAAAGTGAAAGAATGCTGGGCTTCCTTTTTCTCAGCCCGGGTGAGCCGTTATAAAGAGAAAATGCAAAATGACATTACGGAGCCGTTAATGGGCGTCGTTGTACAGGGGTTGATCGAGTCAGAGGTGTCAGGCGTCATTTTCAGCCGAAATCCCCTCACGCATGATGACAGAGAACTCATGATCTCAGCGAGCTACGGGCTCGGGGAGGCGATCGTCTCCGGCAGCGTGACGCCCGACACGTATATCGTCAATAAGGAGACGTTTCAGATTGAGAAAGAAATCGGGTTAAAGGAAATGTTTATGTTTTCTCAAGCTGAAGGCGTAGCGGAAAAAGAAACGAGCACTGACATGAGAAGCCGTTTTTGTCTTGATGACGAAAGGGTCAAAGAGCTTGCCGAGCTGACGAAAAAAACGGAAGCGCTGTACGGCTACCCCGTTGATCTTGAATTCGGAATTGCCGAAAACAAGCTGTATCTGCTTCAGGCCCGCCCGATTACCACGATAGAGCAGGATCAAAAAGCGGCTGACGAGAAGCGTGAATTCATGATGACGCCTCTGGATCAGAAAGATTTTTGGCTGAATATGGAAGCCAATATCGAAGGACCGGTCAGTCCGTTATTCGCCTCTCTCATCGTTCCCGCTTTAGAATACGGGCTGCAGCAGAGCACGAAAACATTTCCTGTGATGGGTGTGGAAATTGAGCGGGTAAAGCTTCATCAGGGCCGTATTTTTTCAAAACAAAAAAAAATAGCGGAGCAGCCGCCTTCAGAACAGACGGAAGCGCTTTTCCCCGTTTTGGCGGAGCGTATGTACGATATTATTAACGAAACATTTCTTCCTTTTTACAAAGGACTGGATGAACTGGCGCATGTCACCCATACGCCGGAGAGCGCCCTTGATGCTTTCCAAAAACTGAAAGCCTTCTATTTAAAAGGATATGAAGAACATTTCAATATCATCTTTCCTCAGGTTGCTTTAAACATGAAACTGGAAGCCATGTACGGACAGATCGAAGAAGAAAACAGCACCCTCCTGTACGAAATGCTGGCGGGAGTTATGAACAAATCATTGGAGACAGACAGGCATCTTTGGCTGCTCGCTAGGGAAGTGAATAACAGCCCGGCATTACGGCACGTATTCAGCACCTATCATGCCGATGAGCTGCCTCAAACGCTCCTGCAATCCGAAGAAGGGAAGCGCTTTCTTCAACAAGTCGGCAACTTTTTAGAGGAATATGGATGGAGATCCGTGAAAAGTCATGACCTGATTGAAGAAACATGGGCGGAAAACCCTTATTTCGCATTGTCCAATATCCAAAACTATGTCCGCAGCGGCTACGATTTTGACAGCGAGTTCGGTAAAACGATTGAAAAAAGAAAACAGCTCTACGCTTCGTTTTTGGAAAAAATCGAGGATGACGGCTTCCGGAAAACGTTTGACCGTTATTATCAGTGGACCCTGTCTTCATCCGTGATTAAAGATGATCACCATTTTTATATTGACGCGATGCTTGACGCAAAAGCCCGCCTTTGTCTCTTGAAAATCGGCGAGCTGTTAAAAGAGCAGGGCGTTATCGATCATCGGGAGGATATATGGTATTTATACGGCGATGAAGTCGAAGAAGCCTTAATGTCTCCGGAGCCGATGCAAGAAAAAGCGGCCGAACGGAAACAGCTGCTTCGAGACTATCAATTGCTTGAAGCGCCCGCTTATCTCGGTACGCCGACTGCCGAACAGCTTCAAGTAGCTGAGCAGATTACAGGATCAATTACAGAAGATGAAAAAAACACCGAACATCATATCTACGGCCTCGCAGCTTCAAGCGGCATCGCAAGCGGCCCGGTGAAGATCATTCGGGACGCGGGTGAATTTTCCCGCTTTTCATCGGGAGATGTGCTTGTCTGTAAAATGACGACACCTCTTTGGACCAGTCTGTTTCAGGATGCGAAGGCAGTCATTACAGACACCGGCGGCATCTTATCACACGCGGCCATCATCGCAAGAGAGTACGGACTTCCTGCGGTTCTCGGCACACGTGCTGCGACTGACAGGCTGAAAGACGGCGACATCGTCACGGTTGACGGCACAAGCGGCAAGATCACCATTGTCAAACGCGCTTCATATTAGGTTTCCCTCTTTATCATACCGGCGGGGCGGGTGTATACTTGTCCTGCCAGTAATTACGCGAGGTGAAACATGTTGAGAACGACAAACAGGAGAATTCTTGACGCTGCAATGGACCTTATTATTAAAAAAGGGTACCGGGCGGCAACAACAAAGGAAATAGCTGAACAGGCGAATGTAAGCGAAGCAACGATTTTCCGTAATTTCAAAAACAAACAAGGATTAATGAAAGCCATCATTGAGCAGCATACGCAACCCCCGGAAAGCATCATCGAAAAGACAGAAGGTGACCCGTATAAAGATTTGCTTCATATCGGCACCTGCCTCTTAAAACAATTAGAACAAAAAAAAGAGGTGTTTCGGATTTGCTTCCGTGAACCGGAAATGTTTGAAGACGTGCTTCAGGATATTGTCCTGTATCCGAAATCTATGAAAAAGCATTTGATCTCTTACTTTAAAGGGCTGACAGAGAAAAACATGATCCGCCCCGGCTGTGAAGAAGCAAATGCAGACGTTTTTATGACGATGATTTTCGGTTATTTCATACACCGCCTGCAGCTTGGGAAAAGAGTCATTTCTCTTCCTGAAGAAACAATGCTGAGACACAGCACTGAGATTTTTGTCAAAGGAATCATCGGCCGGTAATTCCGGCTCCAAAGGAGGATATGAATGGGTTCAAAGAAAGAATGGGCGCTGATCGTCTCACTTTTGCTGGGGGCAATTCTCGTCCCCATCAATTCTACGATGATTGCAGTAGCCCTCTCATCCATTTCCCGGACATACAGCGAATCTCTCGCAAGCATCACTTGGGTTGTGACCGTCTATTTAATCGTGATGGCCGTTACACAGCCCATTGCCGGCAAGCTCGGTGATATGTACGGGAACAAAAAAATGTATTTATGGGGCGTCGGCCTCTTTCTCATAGCATCGCTAGGATGCGCCCTCTCGCCGAGTCTTTTCTTATTAATCGTTTTCCGCGCGCTCCAGGCAGCCGGCGGCGCTTTGCTTACACCAAACAGCATTGCCATCATCCGGCATGTCGTGTCTGAAAAACGCCTTCCGAAAGTATTCGGTTTTTTCGGCCTCGGCGCCGGTCTGGGCGCGGCTCTCGGCCCGTTCATCGGTTCACTTTTAATTGAAAACTTCAGCTGGCATTCTATCTTTTGGGTCAACATCCCATTTCTCGCTATCGCACTTGTGACAGCACTGATGATGTTTCCTAAATATAAAGAAGAAACCTCTGACGCACCGCTTGATTTGATCGGTTCGATTCTGCTGGCCGGAAGCATCGTATCTATTATTTTGCTGACGAAAAATGAAAGCTCTTGGGGCTACTGGCTGTACGGCCTGCTCATTCTTTTGTTCGTTCCGTTTTTTTTCAGACGGGAGATGCGGACGAAACATCCGATTATTGATTTTGATCTTTTTAAAAACTCAACCTTTACGAGCGCCAATCTGTCAGTCTTATTAAGCAATTTAATGATGTACGCCGTCTTATTGATCATGCCGCTGTTTATGACAAACCATTTCAGTTTGAATACGTCTCAAAGCGGCATGGCGCTGTCGGTCTTTTCTGTATTCATGTCAGCCAGCAACTGGGGCGGCGCTCAGCTTCATCATAAATGGGGCGCAAGAAGAATGATTTTTCTGTCCTTCGGATTAATGGCCGGAGCGAATATCTTATTTTTACTCTTGGTTCATTCCCATTCCGTTCCGTTTCTCATGGCATCGCTTATTTTAGGCGGCCTTGCTTCAGGCGCAGGACTGACGAGCATGCAGGTGTCATCTCTTGCGACGGTCGAGCCGGGCATGTCCGGAATCGCGTCCGGCATCTTTTCAACTTTCCGATATTTCGGAAGCATTATATCTTCCGCGCTGATCGGTTTGATTTCCGGGTTTCATATTCTGTTTATGATTCTGATCGGTGTTTCCATTATCGGCTTGTTCGTGTCATCAGGCATTAAGTCCGGCGAAACGGTCCAAACGCAAAATCATTCAGCTTAGAGTTTAGACCAAGTTCGCCCGCTGGCGCCGGCACTTACCGTCAATGCCGTTCAAAATAATGTGGAAGGAACGACGGCTGATCTCGTTCTTACCTATTCGCCGAATTCGGTGCTTTCTTTAGGCGGTGTCGTATTCCGGCTGCCAGAAGGTTTCACCGCGACAACAAATGATACAGTGAACAATACCAATCTGGCCTCTTCCCAAATATCAGGAGGCGGCAGAAAAGTCACATTGCCGCTGACTCTTGATCTTCTCGGACTTGCCCAGTTTACCCTTGTGCTGAAAAACAAAACACTGCCTCCGGCGGGCACGACACCTTTTCGGCGGAAAATACGGTGCTGATCATCGGTTCGCTTTTACCCGCTTCTGCCGACAGGAATTGCCGTATCGCCGAACGGCTTTTATATGTGCTGAATACTAATATCAACACCGTGTCTGTCATTCGTACACAAGACAATACAGTGACGGCGACAATCATCCTGCCGTACAGCTCGCCTTCGGATGTTGTTTTTTCACCTGACGGCAGCAAAGCATATGTCACGAACCTCAACAGCAACAACCTTTCTATTATAAACACAAGCACAAACAGCATCATTGATACGGTCAATACCGGCCAAAATCCGCTCGGTGTGACAGTGACGCCTGACGGAACGAAAATCTATATTTTAAATTCAAGCGGCGGCAGCGTTTCAGTCCTGAATACAGCAGCAAATACTGTCAGTGCCGTTATTCCGGTAGGGTTATATCCGTACAGCGCCAAGCCGACGCCTGACGGAACACGTATTTTTGTCACGAATCTTTTCAGCAATTTCATTTCCGTTATCGACACGGCGACAGATACTGTCACAGTCACCATCTCATCGGAAATGTATCCTGCTGACATCGTGTTTCGCCCATAAATAAAAACAGCCCGGCGGCCGTGTTTTTTCGGCGGCACCGGGCTGTTTTTTATAATGCGGCTGTCTCTTCCTGCTCATGTTCATCCTGCACAAATAAAATACCTAATTCGTGATGTTCGCCTTCATAGGACGCGCGCTGATCAAAACGGATTTGGCCGTTCAAACCGATGATCTCCATCTTTACAAATGCGCGGTTTTTTTGAAGCGCTTCATAAAACTCCGATACATGCTTCACAGGGATGCCGTTTACTTTCGTAATGATCTCACCGATCTTCAGTTCAAGATCCTCCGCCGGCGTATTCGGAATGATGCCGAGAACCATTAAACCTTGATCACGTTTAGAGAAATAAAACGGAGCCGCGTTATCGTTCATGCGCTGCCTTAATGACAAAAAGAGACGTCCGACCACCGCTGTACAAGCAGCAGCCCCGGCAAGCGGAGTCCACAAAAGGCCCGCCGCCCCGACAGCCGTGACGATAAGCCCGAGAATCATAATCCGTCTCGCCGTTATCCTCAAGCTTATTTTCGGAAGCGACCCTTGCACACGCTGTCCGAAACCGACGATGTAAGGAATCCAGATAAAATGGAAAGAGCCGCCCGGCACGGTAAACACAGGCCACCAAGAAAGGTGTGACTCAAGCCCGTTTCCCGGCACCAATATGAAAAGCGGAAGCAGCCAGGCGCGATTCGCCAATTGACGCCCAATGGGCAGGCCCCTGCTGCTGACAACAAGTGCAGGAGACGTTTTCAGATGCGCCGAACGGAATGCAGCCGCTCCTTCCGTGATAATCAAAAGACCCAAAAACACGGCCGCTGAAGCCCAATTCACTCCGAATGCTTGCGGAAACCGCTCTGAAAAAGGCTCCGCCTGAGTATAATGAAGGATAAAGGCAATCAGCATGCCGGCGCTGACAATATAAGCCGATGACAGCCAATTCATGCGGAAAGTCAGAGCCGCAAGAGCCGTTACAGCGGCAATAATGCCGAGAAGCCCGAGCGGAATCGAAATCCCCAGCCCAAATAACAGTATGGAGAGAAGAATACCCGGTATAAGTCCTTTAATGTATGTAAAAGTAAGCTCATCATACATATCTGCGATTTTCGTGTGAAACGTATGCCGTTCACGCTTAATCCGCAAATATCCGCACGCGAGACTTATGATAATAAAAAACCAAAATAGCGGGTGCAAAAAAAACAGACCAACACTTTTTAACAGTTCAATCCCCCATTGAACAGACACTACTTTCACCGCCTCAAGCCAAACATTTTAATTCTATTCTACCAAATAATAATTGGCTTGGATATGATAAAACGCCTACCTCTCCTGCGTCATCCACAGCGTAACATTCGAGAGAGAGAAATCTTTCAGATAATGGTCGACATCAGCATCGATCACTCCGCTGATCAAGAGCATCGACCTTTTAATGTCCGTCAAATTGATTCCTAATCGTTTATGGTTTTTCATTAAGTAAGTGAAATATTGTTCTGCACATTCTTCGTTAATGTCATTAACGCATTCAACATTTGTGTAATTGACCAAATATCTGCTGAACAGCATAAGAAGACTGAGTGCTTTTGTTGCTGAAAATGTGACGTCTTTTGTTCTGTCTTTTAGTTGTTCCACTAATTCGTAATATTTTTTTTCACGCACAATACTTGCCCTCTTCAATTGTGAACCCCCATTTTTTTATCCAGATAAGCACGGGTGATTACAGCTGCCGTGCTAAAATGCTGACAGTCACTGCCGGCACCTTTCAATTCGAAGTGCAGCTGCCAAAAAACGAAATCTGTTCTCTATTAGAACCTTCTTTCATTGTAAGAACTAAAACAGACTGAGGCAACTTGCTAAAGTTTCATTTTAAATACATATTAAATCAGCACAAAGTCTCTCTTCTCTCTAAATATCGGGTATTATTTGTCCTTTATAAATGTTTAAATGTGAAAATTTTTTTAATATCTTGTCAAAATCGTCATAAATATGTGTCTTTCAGTTCATTTATTCAACATGACAAAAGAAATAGGAGGCAAAAAACCGCCTCCCTTCCTTTATTTCACAAATAATGATTTTAACGCCGTTTGCAGCTGTAAATCATTCTTTTCATCAGATTTTTTCTCATTGATCAGCTGATTCATTTTCTCCGCTGTGTTTTTGTCAATGACTGCTGTTTTATCCAGCTTGTATCGATCTTGAAAAGCAAGAACTGCTTTTTTCATCGTTTTGCTGAAATATCCGTCCGCCCGGCCCGGGTCAAAGCTTAAGCCTTTCAGCAGAATTTGGGCGTGTTTCACATCCGCATTGTTCATATCAGGCTGAAGGGGCTGTTTAAGCTGAAGCGGACCCGCTGAGAAATACTCCGGCTGGCTCATGGCGATTGTCGGCGTAATTCCTTTTTTATGAATCCAGTTGCCTTTCGGTGTGAGCCATTTATAAAGCGTCAATTTAATGTTGCTTCCGTCGCCCATAGGCACGGCCTGCTGGACCGTCCCTTTTCCGAAGGAGGTATCACCGACCACGTCATAATGCCCGGCTTCCTTCAAAGCGCCCGCGAGAATTTCAGAAGCGGAAGCACTTCCTTTATCCGTAATGACATTTACCGGGTACGGTTTTTTATGTGTTAACGTTGAGAAATATTGTTTTTTATCCCCGTCGCGTTCAGCGATTTGAATATACGGCATGTCTTTTGTAATGAAATGCTTCAGAATCTGCTCCACGCTTTGGAGATAGCCGCCCGGGTTCCCCCGCACATCAAGAACCAATCCTTCAATACCTTGTTTTTCAAGCTTTCTCAGCGCTAGCGAGAAGTCTTCTGCTGTATGTTCGGAAAATGTCGAGATCCCGATATAGCCGACCGGATGCCCCCCTATTTCTTTTCGGGAAGAAAAAACGGTTTCCAGCGGAATCTCCGCTCTTTTTATACGGAAGGACAGCTGTTTTTCCGTGCCGGGACGCTGAACCTTGATGGAGACCTTCGAGCCTTTTTTTCCTCTTATTTTCAGCACGGCATCATTTAAATCCTTCCCGTCCATTGATTCGCCGTTAATGCTGATGATCTCATCATTCGGCTTGAGGCCGGCTTTTTCTGCCGGTGATTGCTTAAACGGAGATACGATAATAATTTTATTGTCTTCCATTCCGACTTCAGCGCCGATTCCTTCAAAAGAGGAATCAAGCGAATCAGAAAACTGCTTGGCTGTCTGCTTGTCCATATAAACGGAATAAGGATCGTTTAATGCAGACAGCATCCCCTGAATCGCTCCTTCAAGCAGCTTTTCCCTATCTACTTTCTCAACATACTCATTCGAGATTAAGTCATATGCTTTTTCAATTTTCTCCATCGCTTCGCTTCTTACAGCGCCGGATGAATCAGGCTGTGCCGCCGCGATATCCGCACCGCCGCACAATATGCTTACTGCCGCTATGACTGCGATCATTTTTTTCTTCATCTTTTACCTCCTCCTGTCCTTTTACGAAAACCTGGAGATAGTATATGTAGAGCAGGAAGAATTCATGTAATGACAGTTAAATAATGAAAACATCAGATTGTTTCACATAAATGGATAACGTGTAATATTTTGTATGAAATACATCAAATATACAGAAAAGAGAATGCGATATGAAATGAAAATTTCTATTTTATCTGCAGTCGTCTTAGCTGCCGGCATTACCGCCTTTGCCTTTACTAAAACGGAGGCCAATGAACAAAAACAGGCGGACTGCCTGTATGTGTCCCCTGGCGGAAATGATCAAAATGAAGGAACGAAAGAAAAGCCGTTTCGCACGCTGAAGCATGCGTCTGAAGAAGCCGCAGCCGGAACAACGGTATTGATTCGGGAAGGGACGTATGATGAAACCTTTGAAGTGAAGCACAGCGGCACGGCCGAAAAGCCCATTACGTTTAAGAACTATGAAAATGAAAAAGTGGTCATCAGCGGAAAATCTGCTGCGCACACCGATTCTGAGACACCGTTAATTCAGATACGCAATAAAAATTACATTACCATCCACGGTGTAACGCTTGAGAACCTTTCTGTCTCATCAGAAGATGCAACAGCCATGGGGATTTATGTGACTGGATCAAGCAGTCATATTACCATTGACAGCAACCATGTTCAGAACATTAAAACAACGGCCGATGAAGGCAATGCGCACGGAATCGCGTTCTACGGCACTGACGGGATGAAAGACATCAAAGTCACGAATAATACAGTTGAAAAGCTGACGATCGGCGCAAGCGAAGCGGTTGTGCTGAACGGAAACATTGACGGCTTCACGATCGCTGACAATACAATCCGCAACAATAATAATATCGGAATTGATGTGATCGGATACGAAGGAACGGCGAAACAAAACGATTATGTGCGAAACGGCGTCATTGAGAACAATACCGTCAGCGATAATTCCTCTTACGGAAATCCCGCATATGGGGACGAATACTCAGCGGGCGGCATTTACGTTGACGGAGCAGAACATGTTGAGATTAAGAAAAACACCGTTTACAACAATGATCTCGGAATTGAAGCCACTTCAGAACATAAAGGGAAATACGCCACAGATATTCGGATCACGGAAAACAAAGTGTACAATAATGCTTACACGGGTATTTCAATCGGGGGCTATGACGAAAAGCGCGGCGGCACAATGAATTCTGTGATCGCTCACAACATTCTTTACCGCAATGATACGAAGAATAACCTTGACGGCGGCCAGCTGCTGTTACAGTACGATACAAAAAGGAACACCATCGAGAAAAACATTATGACGGCAAGCGGTTCACGGATATTTATCGCAAATGATTTTACGAAAAACGAAGGCAATACGGTCAATCATAACGTCTATCACAAAGAAGCCGGTAAAAACGGCATTTGGAATTGGAAAAACAAAAAATACAACTCATTTGCAGCCTATCAAAAAGGAACGAAAAATGATTCGGATTCGATTTATGCTGATCCGATGTATCGTGATGAAGCGTCTTATGACTTCACATTAAAACCGGAATCACCGGCATGGCCCGTTATCAAGTAGCGGAGGCACAAAAAAAGCCAGTCTGTTATCAGACTGGCTTTTACAATTATACACGCAAGAATTTGCGGATAGATGTCAGGCTTCCCCATACTCCGATCACTGCGCCGATCAGAATGAGCACAAGTGATATTTGGAATACAAAAGGACTGTACGGCAAGAGGGAAACAAATGACCCCTGAACTTTCGGAGCCACCCAGCCGACCATTGATTGATACGTGCTCAGCACGAGAGCGATCGGTATGACAGAACCGAATACCCCAAGCAGCAGCCCTTCAAGGAAAAACGGCCAGCGGATAAACCAGTTTGTCGCGCCGACAAGCTTCATGATTTCAATCTCTTTTCTTCTTGCGAAAATGGTAATCTTAATCGTGTTGGAAATGAGAAACATTGCCGTGAACAGAAGGCCGATAATTAACGCAATCCCGATATTGCGTGATACGCCGACGACTTTAAACAAACGGTTGACTTCTTCTTTTCCGTATGTCACTTTATAAACATGATCAAGCTTTTCTATTTTTTTCGCCACTTTCGGCGTGTCATGCGGATCTGTCGTTTTGACGACAAACGCGTTGTTCAGCGGGTTTTCCTGATCTTTCATTTTCATGGATTTTCCGCTGTCGCCAAAGCTTTTGACCAATTGATCAAGCTCTTTATCTTTAGATGAAAAATCGACGCTTTGAATGCCTGAGAGATCTTTAATCTGACTCTGCAGCGTATCCTGCGCTTTTTTATCAGCTGTCAAATCAATTAAAACCTTAATTTCCACTTCTTTTTCAGCGTTTGACGCCATATTGTTTAAATTCAGCATAATGACTAAAAATACGCCGACCAAAATCAGTGTAACGGTTACCGCACTGATAGATGCAAATGTCATCCATGTGTTTCTCCCGAGAGATTTAAAACTCTCACGCAAATGGCGCCCGAGAATTTTAATCATAAGAACCATACTCCCCTCTTGACTCATCACGCACAATGATCCCGTCTTCGATTGCAATGACCCGTTTCTTCATGGTGTTTACTATTTCTTTATTATGTGTCGCCATAACGACAGTCGTTCCGCGATTATTAATCTCTTCCAGCGTCTTCATGACTTCCCACGAAGTATCCGGATCGAGGTTTCCCGTCGGTTCGTCAGCTATGACAACGTCAGGGTTGTTGACGATTGATCTTGCGATAGATACACGCTGCTGTTCCCCTCCGGAAAGCTGGTCGGGAAATTGTCTCGCTTTATGCTTCAGCTGCACAAGATCGAGCACTTCAAGCACGCGTTTTTTAATGACTGACTGCTGCTCGCCGATCACCTCAAGCGCAAACGCGACGTTTTCAAAAACCGTCAGTTTCGGAAGAAGTTTAAAATCTTGGAAAACAACACCTATTTTGCGCCGCACGAAAGGAATCTCTTTCTCCTTAATCGTTGCGAGATCTTTATTATTAATCAATATTTGCCCCTTTGTGGGCTTTTCTTCTCTGTAAATCATTTTGATAAAAGTAGATTTTCCGGCTCCGCTCGGTCCTACGACATAAACAAATTCTCCGGGATGAATCTTAATAGACAGCCCGTTAATCGCCTTTACACCGTTTGGATAGGATTTATATACTTCTTTCATCTCTATCATGAAATCACCTAATCTTTTATTTATGTCTTGCAGCCATAGAGTTCGCTCATTATCGGCGGTTTATGGCCGAATGTCAGGAAACAGATAAAAAATCTGAAAGTTCCTTTTCCTCAGTACACTTCATTATACGTCAAATTTAGACATAATACTATTACAGTTTCTTTTCATTCCCAGTCCGTGAAAAAACCTTGCCGTCATGATAGGCAAGGTTTTTTTGCTGTTATTTTTTCTGTGACAGCCATTTCGCGATCTTCGCGGCGTCCTCATCACTTACAAGGTGGCTCGGCATGTTGCCGCGGCCGTTTTTAATAATGCTTTCAATTTTGGCTTCATCATACTTTCCGCCGACTTCTTGTAAATTCGGGCCTCCTCCGCCTTCTAAATCTTTGCCGTGGCAGCCGATGCAGCTTTGCTGATAAAGCTCTTCCCCTGCGGAAGCAGACGCTTTTGAGCTGCCGGAACTGTCCGAGCTGTCTTTTTTCGAATTATTGGAACCGCATGCCGCCAGCAGGACAGACATGGTAAGAACCAGAATAAGCAACGCCCATTTTGATTTCATATGTAAGATGCACCCCTTTACGCATATTATAACCCCGTTCAGGCGCGTTTGAAACCCTCACCGAGCACCTCGCTTGCGTCTGCCACAATGACAAAAGCCGACTCATCAATTTGTTTGACCACTTGTTTCAGTTTTGTGAATTCGGTTTGCCCGACGACACACATTAAAATCGGCCGGTCATGGTCGGTATATCCCCCGACAGCGGAGATTTTTGTCACACCTCTGTCAATTTGCGTAAATACAGCCGATCTGACCGCTTCTTCATGTTCTGTAATGATTAAAGCCATTTTAGAACGGTTGAAGCCGACCTGTACGACATCGATCGTTTTACTTGAAATAAACACGCCAAGCATCGCATAAAGGCCTTGTTCAATGCTAAAGACAAGCATGGCGCTAACGACAATTAAACCGTCAATAACGGCAAGACAGGTCCCTAAAGAAAGCCCCGTGTATTTATGAATGATTTGGGCCGCCAAAGCGGTCCCCCCCGTTGAGCCCTTGCCGAGATACACGATGCCGATCCCCGTTCCGATTCCGACGCCTCCGAAAATAGCCGCAAGCAGTTCATGGGTCGTGGCGGGAGGCAGATCCCTTGTCAAAAAGACGACGAGCGGCAAGACAACAGAACCGACAAGTGTCTTCATTCCAAACTTACCGCCTAGAATAATGACTCCGGCAATAAACAATGGGATGTTAATAATCCATTGCACGTAAGCCGGTTCAAAACCAAACGTCTGCAAAATGGTGCTGATCCCGCTTACTCCGCCCGCTGCGATCCGGTTCGGCAGTAAAAACACATTAAATACCACGCCCGTAATCGCCGCACCGATAATGATATACAAATAATCCTTTATCAGGCGGAGCGGCTTATTGTGATTCACATTCATGATAAATCCTCCGTTCTCTGATTTTCTCTCGATAGCATTTTAAGTCTTCCCGGCTTAGAAGTAAATAACAGCCAAATACCGTATTAATTGACTAAAGCGCTATTGCGAAAAACGGATAAAGAGAATGGATAAAAAAACACACCTTGCCGGAGGCAGGTGTGTTTTCCCTTGTTATGAAAGCTTAGAGCGCAAATAAGCATCGATGAAGATGTCAATATCGCCGTCCATTACCGCCTGTACGTTCCCCATTTCTGTATTTGTCCGGTGATCTTTCACCATAGAATAAGGATGGAAAACGTAAGAACGAATTTGGCTGCCCCAGCCGATTTCTTTCTGTTCGCCGCGAATTTCGTCAAGCTCAGCCTGCTGTTCTTCAATTCTGCGCTGATACAGCTTTGCTTTGAGCATTTTCATCGCTCTGTCGCGGTTTTTAATTTGTGAACGTTCCGTCTGGCAGGTGACGACCACATTTGTCGGCAAGTGGGTAATCCGAACAGCCGAATCGGTCGTATTGACGTGCTGTCCGCCCGCACCGCTGGCCCGGTACGTATCGACTTTAATATCCTCTGTCCGGATGTCAATATCGATTTCTTCATTAAATTCAGGCATAACCTCACATGAAACGAATGACGTGTGGCGGCGGCCTGATGAATCAAACGGAGAAATCCGCACAAGACGGTGCACGCCTTTTTCAGCTTTTAAATAACCGTAAGCGTTATGGCCTTTGATCAGCAGTGTGACCGATTTAATTCCGGCCTCATCTCCCGGCAGATAATCAAGCGTTTCAACTTTGCATCCGCGTCTTTCCGCCCATCTGGTATACATTCTGAGCAGCATGGAGCCCCAGTCTTGGGATTCCGTCCCGCCGGCACCCGGATGAAGCTCTAAAATCGCGTTATTTTTGTCATAAGGTTCGCTGAGCAGAAGCTGAAGCTCAAATTCATTCAATTCCTTCGTTAATGATTTCAGCTCTTTCTCAAGCTCCTGCTGAAGATCCTGATCAGGCTCTTCTTTTAAAAGATCATGCGTCATTTGCAGCTCTTCATGAGACTCGCTCAGCTGATGATATGAGTTCACGTATTCTTTTAAACCATTTGCTTCGTTTATAACGGTTTGGGCCTTTTGCTGGTCATTCCAAAAGTCCGGCTCCGCCATTTTTTCGTCTAATTCAGCAATGCGGGCTTCCTTTGCTTCGAGGTCAAAGAGACCCCCTAAAGTCCGCTAAACGAGAAGCCATATTTTCGAGCTCTGCCCTGATTTCTGATAATTCCATTCCATTCACCTCATTAAAAGATCCGGGGCGCCAAAAGGCGCAGGCCCGGTCATTTATCGCTTATATCCAGACGGATTTTATTCTGTCCGCCCGCAGCAATTTTTATATTTTTTTCCGCTTCCGCAATGGCAAGGCGCGTTGCGTCCGATATCTACGACTTTACGAACCGGCGCTTTTTTCGCCTGTTTCGCCTCATCGCCGTCCTGCGGCTGGTGAGCCGTCGTTTGGCCCTGAACAACTTCTTCGCGTTCCAGGTTGCTTTCAATCTCGGCCTTCATCACAAACTTCGCCACCTCGTCCTCAATAGACTCGATCATGTTCTCAAACATCGCGAAGCCTTCCATTTGGTATTCGCGCAGCGGATTTGTCTGTGCGTAGGCGCGAAGGTGAATCCCTTGACGAAGCTGGTCCATCGCGTCAATATGATCCATCCATTTTGAATCGACGGCGCGCAGCACGATGACTTTTTCAAATTCACGCATCTGTTCTATACCGAAGTTTTCTTCTTTTTCATTATATTTTGTCATGATCCGATCCATGATCAGTTCATGCATTTCTTCCGGTTCTTTTCCGAAAATGTCGCTCTTCTCAAGCGCACCTTCATCAAGGTACGTCGTATTTACCAGCTCCACGAGCCCGTCAAGGTTCCATTCTTCAGGAAGCTGCTCTCTCGGCGTATAAGCTGCAATCGCCCGTTCAAGAGATGACTTGATCATGCCTTCAACAATATCCCGCAGGTTTTCAGAGTCAATCACTTCAAAACGCTGCTTGTAAATGACCTCGCGCTGCTGGCGCAGCACATCGTCATATTGCAGAAGCTGTTTACGTGCATCGAAGTTGTTTCCTTCCACACGTTTTTGAGATGATTCCACGGCGCGTGACACCATCTTGCTCTGAATCGGCGTCGAGTCATCCATGCCGAAACGGTCAAGCATCGCCATCGTCCGCTCAGCACCGAATCTGCGCATAAGTTCATCTTCCATAGAAAGATAAAATTGCGTGATGCCGGGGTCTCCCTGACGTCCTGAACGTCCGCGAAGCTGATTGTCAATCCGGCGCGATTCGTGGCGTTCCGTACCGACGACCGCCAGGCCGCCCAGCTCTTTTACGCCTTCACCGAGTTTAATGTCGGTTCCGCGTCCGGCCATGTTCGTCGCGATCGTAACAGCGCCTTTTTGTCCGGCTTCTTCAATGATCTGCGCCTCACGCTCATGGTTTTTCGCATTCAGCACCTGATGCGGAATTCCTTTATTCTTCAAAAGCTTAGAAATCAATTCAGACGTTTCAACGGCAACGGTACCGACCAGCACAGGCTGTCCCGTCATGTAGCGCTGGGCCACATCCTCAGCCACCGCCTTGAATTTCCCTTCCATTGAACGATAGATCAAGTCCGGACGGTCATCACGGATAACGGGCTGGTTAGTCGGAATGGAGACTACCTGCATATTATAAATATTGCGGAATTCTTCCTCTTCCGTTTTGGCGGTCCCAGTCATCCCGGCAAGCTTTTCGTACATCCGGAAATAGTTTTGGAACGTAATCGTCGCCAATGTCATGCTTTCGTTTTGAATTTCCAGGCCTTCCTTCGCTTCAATCGCCTGGTGAAGGCCTTCGCTGTAGCGGCGTCCTTTCATCAGACGGCCCGTGAAGGAATCGACGATAACGACCTGCCCGTCCTCAACAACGTAATCTACGTCCTTCTGCATTGCCGCATGAGCTTTTAAAGCCTGATTGATATGGTGGTTGAGCGCGACGTTTTTGACATCAAACAGGTTGTCGATGCCAAAGGCGTTTTCCGCCTTCGTCATTCCTTCTTCCGTAAGCTGCACGCCCTTCGTTTTGACGTCATACGTGTAATCCTGATCCTTCTTCAGCGTGCGGACAAATGCATTTGCCTGCACATAAAGCTTGGTCGATTTTGCAGCTTGTCCGGAAATGATCAATGGCGTTCTCGCTTCATCGATTAAAATTGAATCGACCTCATCAATCACGGCAAAGTGAAGCGGACGCTGCACCATTTGTTCTTTATAAAGCACCATGTTGTCACGCAAATAATCAAAGCCGAGTTCATTATTCGTTGAGTACGTGATGTCGGCTGCATACGCTTCGCGTTTTTCGTCTTTTGACATCGAATTCAGGTTCAGGCCGACCGTCAGACCCAAAAATGTAAAGATTTCTCCCATTTGCTGGGCATCACGGCTTGCCAGATATTCGTTGACCGTTACGACGTGAACGCCTTTTCCGGTCAATGCATTTAAATAAACAGGGAGAGTTGAAGTCAGCGTTTTCCCTTCCCCGGTTTTCATTTCAGAAATATTTCCCTCGTGAAGGGCGATGCCCCCCATCAGCTGCACTTTAAACGGGAACATCCCGGTTACGCGGCGTGAAGCTTCCCGAACGACCGCAAACGCCTCAACAAGAAGATCATCCGTCGTTTCTCCTTTTTCAAGCCGCTCCTTAAATTCAATCGTTTTATGTTTAAGCGCATCGTCTGAGAGATTTTCATAATCTCCTTTGACAGCATCAATATCGTTAGCTATTTTTTCGTATTTGTTCAGCGCACGTTTGGTCGGATCAAACATTTTATTTAAAATCCCAAGCATCTATAACGCTCCTCTATGTTCACATGCGTTTTTACGCATGGATAAATAATAATTTACTGTCCATGTATACCTCTCATTATCATACCATACCTTTTGTTATTTCCAAAGAATTTGCAATTAAAGAAAGAGAAAAACCTTCCGCGCGTTCACGGAAGGCTGGATGTGTTTATTCAGTCGGTTCAATTAATCCGTATTTCCCGTCATTCCTGCGGTAGACGACATTTGTGAGATTCGTCTCCGCATTTGTAAATACGAAGAAATTATGGCCGAGCATATTCATTTGTAAAATCGCTTCTTCATTATCCATCGGCTTTAAATTGAAGCGTTTTTGACGGACAATATCAGGGCTGTCATCCTCTATTTCATCCTGAACCGCTACGCCCGCATCAGCGGCGCTGCCGTTTTCGAATAAATGTTTCGGTGATCCCTGTTCGCGGAATTTGCGGTTTACTTTCGTTTTATGCTTACGGATCTGACGTTCCAGCTTGTTTGTTGCGAGATCAACGGCATTGTACATATCCTCGTTATGCACCTCAGAACGAAGCGCCAGATCAGTCATCGGAATGGTAACTTCAACTTTTGATTCCTTATCGTTGTAGAATTTTAAGTTGACGTTCACGTCGGCGTTGACGCTTTGCTCGAAATATCTCTCCAGCTTGCCGAGTTTTTTCTCCACATGATCCTTTAACGCGGGTGTAACCTCAATGTTTTCTCCTCTGATATTGTAGTTCATCAAAGAACGCCTCCCTTTATCTAAGGATATGTATCTATTTCTCTATTACCCTTTATGATCCCTGCCGAAACGAAAAAATATTGTGTAAAATCAGTGAACGATGACGAATGGTGTCGGTTTTGCCTGACTGCCCTCAGCAGAGTTACAAGTATATGCAAAACATGCAGGCAAAAGACCTGCCGGATTGCAGCAGGTCTAGTGGATGACATACGGTTTGATACAGTGGTGGGTCTGCTCCATCCACAGCTTATAATGGGGCAAAAAGCTGTTTTTTAAAAACTCCTGAAATGATTCAGACGGAAAATCATAATCATTTAACATGCTGAAATCCTGAAAGATGTCGTCAAATGACCTGATGGCGATTTCCACGCATTGATTCTCAACAATTGACAGAAGGAGCGTATGGGAAGAATCAAGATGGAAAAAAGCCTGAATCAGATCGTTGTAAATCCGTTCGCCTTCCGTCTTAAAAAAATCATCATGCGTATCCAATAAGTAGCAAAGCCCCTCATCAATCGTAAAAAGAAGCTGGTAGTAAGCTGACACCAAATGGTAATCGTTCAAACTTCTCAAAGCACTCACCTATTTACGTTTGTCGTAATAACGGCCG
Organism: Bacillus nakamurai; assembly: GCF_001584325.1. GTDB lineage: Bacteria > Bacillota > Bacilli > Bacillales > Bacillaceae > Bacillus > Bacillus nakamurai. The sequence goes on along the minus strand of NZ_LSAZ01000027.1, from coordinate 16,342 downwards.
TCACTCGTTGTTTGATGATACGGATTAAAATACGTGTTGTGGTAGACACGTTTTTTCTTAAGCATCTTGATTTCATTTCTGACAATCTCTTGAACTCTTTTCACTTCGTCTGTAATCAGGCGGTCCCAAGCCGCCACCTGCTGCAGCATCGCTTTTTCTTCTGCGGAGAAAGGCGGCCTTATGGACGCGAGCATCCCCTCCCTTTTCTCCGTAAACGCCGTGATGCTTTCTACGAGGCTGTCGCTTTCCGGAGCGCCTTTTAACGCGGAGTACATGTCCTTCGTTTCGTTATATAGAGAGAAGATACTGTTGTTCATCAGGCAAGACCGCCTGTGCCATGGTTATTTTTCCGCTCAGTCTGCATGGCCTGCTTCCACGTATCGCGAAAATCAGTAACAAGTTTTTCTGCCTCATCTAAAAAACCCTCGTTATTCTGCACGTTCGCTTCGATCAAACGGCGCCGGATGTAATCATAAATAGATGACATCTGCTCAGAAATTTCAATCTCCCGGTTTAACGTAAGACTGAGCTCTTGAATGATGTTTTGCGCCTTCACGATATTTTCATTTTTGGCTTCAGGGTTTTTCTGCTTCATGGCCTGCTTGGCCAATTTGATAAAACGCAGACATCCGTTATAAAGCATGAGTGTAAGCTCTTCGGGGGCAGCTGTATAGACGGATGTTTGCTGATAAGCAGCAAAGGGATTATTTATTGCCATTTTTATTAAACCTCCAAAATTATGATGTTGAAGATCCTAACATCGACATGAGATATGAAGATTGGCTGTTCAATTTTTCTAAAGCCGACTCCATCGCGCTGAATTTTTTATAATATCTCGTTTCGATGTCATCCAGCTTCGTTTTCATATCAGAAATATTCTTTTCTACCTCATTCAAGTTTTTCCCGATTGAAAAGCTGGTCGATACAGAGCTTTCAGTTCCCGCTTGTTTTGTAATTTTTGTTTGCATCGCGCTTAACGTATCTTTTAATCTTCTGGCAATGCCCTGCTCTTCCGGATTTTTGGTCTTCGTGGTGTCGGGACTGTCTGCATTAAACAGCTTAGCCACCAGAGAAGGATTTTCAGTAATTTTCGCTTTCAATTTCGCTTCGTCTTTAATGACGAGCTTTCCTTGATCGGCATAGTTCTCAGACGTTTCGATACCAAAATCGGCAAGCTGATATTTTTTCCCGTCAATCGTCACGGGTGAATACAGATCAACCCGCATCTCTGACAAACCGCTTTGAAGCGTGCTGTCGCTCCGTAATAAACCGCTTTTTGCTTTTTCCTCCCACTGCTCAACCTGCTTATCAGTCATTGCCTCTCTCTGTTCATCGGTTAAGGGGGCATAGTCACGGTACTTTGATTCAGTCACCTTCGCGTTTACATTTTTAATTAACGTGTTGTATTTATCAACAAAATCTTTAATATTATTAAAAATACCGTCCGTATCAGTCGTGCTGTTAATCGTAACCGTTTTATTGTTTTCTGTTACGCTGTTTAACGTATATTTGATTCCGTTGATCGTGAAGTCATTTGACGTTTTCGTCATCTCAAGACCGTTAAACGTAAACTTCGCGTTTTTACCTTCCGCGTTTGCCGTCAGTTCATTTGTCGTATCATCCACGGCAAAACCGAGCTGATCCTTCAAAAAGCTTTTTGTCGTATCATCTCCTGCAGAAAGAGTAAATCCTTCCCCTGTTTTATTAGAAGTCAGCGCGATCGTATCCACATAATCCGTACCGTTAGAAATCTTTTCTTTTAAAGCCGTGACACCAAGTCCGGATTTGTTCAGTTTAGAAACTACATCATCAATCGTGTCGGTTGCAGAAATAGTGACACTTACTTCAGACGGCTTTGTTTCTCCCGGATTTGTGACATTGAATTTCAGGGTGCTGGCTTGACCTGAAGTGAAATTGATGGCGCCCGCGGATTTATACGTTGTCTGCGTAGCCAGCTGCTGAACTGACATGCTTGTTGATATATTTTGCTCAGCACCGACTGCAACAGCGCTGACACTGGAATCCGAACTCGTCACTGTTTTTTTATTCCAGTTTGTGGATAGCAGCATATTATTAAAAGTAGTTGAATACATGTCGGTAATTTGGGTATTCATGTCCCGATAAGCGTCACGCTTCCATTCTAGCGTCTGCTTTTGCTGGTTTAATTTATTCAGCGGCTGTTTTTCAGCTTCCATCAGCTTTTTAACCAATGAATCTACATCAAGACCGGAATTAAGACCTGTAATTCTTGTGACCATATGTACCTCTCCTTTTCGACTTTAGTCGTAGACGGCTCTATGAATTTCCGACTGTTTATCATATCACAGCACCGTGATTGCATGATCTTATTCTTATATCGGTCAGATTAAAATGTTTTCAATATTTTAACTGCAAATTATGACGATTCATTTTGTCAATTTCGTGCTTGCTTTGATACTCCGTGTGAGGTTTTGCCTGAGGGGAAATGCTGAAGAAATAAAAAAAGACCCTGGATAAACCAAGGTCTTTCCGCCATTAACCTTTAAGCAATTGAAGAACTTGCTGAGGCTGTTGGTTAGCTTGCGCAAGCATTGCTTGAGAAGCTTGAGTAAGAATGTTGTTTTTCGTGTACTCCATCATCTCAGAAGCCATGTCTACATCACGGATACGTGATTCAGCAGATGTCAGGTTCTCAGAAGAAGTACCAAGATTGTTGATTGTGTGCTCTAAACGGTTTTGAACCGCACCAAGTTTAGCACGCTCGCTAGATACTGTGTCGATAGCTGTTTTGATTGTTGTAAGAGCTGAAGACGCAGCTTTAGCAGAAGATGAGATGTCGATACCTTTAGATAATTTATCGCCTTCTTGTAATTTTTCAGTTCCTACAATATTTCCTTTAGTATCATAATATCCAGCTGCTTTTGTGACTTCACCAGAAGTTGGGTCTTTTACTTCATCTGACCAAGCAGCAGTGCTGTTTCCATCACCTGATTTAAGTGATCCATCTGCTTGAACTGTATAAGTCGTACCGACTTTTAAGCTTTCAGAATCCATCTTATTGATAGACAAAGTCATTGTTTGGCCTTCGTTAGCTCCGATTTGGAACGTAAGATCTTTTGCAGACCCGTCAAGAAGTTTTTTCGTGTTGAACTCAGTGTCAGTAGAGATTCTTGTTACTTCAGACGCTAATTGGTCCATCTCTTTTTGAAGCTCAGAACGGTCTGAATCTGTGTTTGTATCGTTCGCCGCTTGTGTAGCAAGCTCGCTCATACGCTGAAGAATGCTGTGAGTTTCATTTAATGCACCTTCAGATGTTTGGATAAGAGAGATTCCGTCTTGAGCGTTTTTAGACGCCATGTCTAAACCGCGGATTTGAGAACGCATTTTTTCAGAGATCGCAAGACCCGCAGCGTCATCACCAGCGCGGTTGATGCGAAGACCTGAAGATAATTTTTCCATGTTTTTTGAAGCAGCGTTTGAACCTGCATTCAGCTGACGGCTTGTGTTAAGAGCCGCGATATTGTGGTTGATTCTCATTTTGTATTTCCTCCCTGAATTGTTTTTCGCACGTCCTTGTGCATATGTGCAGCTTCATTCAAAAGAAGATATTTCCTCCCAATGGCTACACTATATATATCGGATGGCCGCTTCTATTGTTTATATAAAAATAAAAAAATCCTCACTTTTTTTGTGAGGATAAATTAAACAATAAATCAGTATTAAAAGAAACCGCTCTGTTGTTTTCTTCCAGGATGGACAGGTATATTTCTTTACGGTGGATATCAACGTGCTGAGGGGCTTCGATTCCCAGCTTCACCTGCTCTCCTTCAATCGCAATCACTTTTATTTCAATATCGGGACCAATCTGAATGGATTCATTCACTTTTCTCGATAAGACTAACATGATCCTCCTCCTATCAAATGTTTAGTTTCAAAGGAAGCATCATGTAAAATGATTTGTTTTGCCTTCATTTCCTTTTTATTGACGACAATCGGCGCTTTTAAATTAGCTGTTGTGTTTTCAAACGGCTCTTCAATCGTTAAAATCGCCATAACCTCAACGTCTTCTATGTTTTCGATATTCAAAAGCTCAATCGTCGCGTTATCAATATCGAATTCGTACCCTTTAAAGAAAATAAACGGACTGGCGACAATGAAGGCGATGTGCTCCTGTTTGACAGATTGCAGCGCTAAAAACGGCGAATCCTTTGACAAAGGAAGAACAACAAATTGGGTCTCGTCATTAAACCCGGGCAAGCCGCTTTCAAATGAGATAATCTGCCCTTCGTCTATTCTGATTTCCCCGTGGTATTTTGTTTGAATAATCATGCTTCACAATCAATCCTTTACAACTTTCATCTTTTATTCTGTTTTGCCGTCATCAACCGAAATCGTTACTTTAGGATCTTGCACCATATCAATCTGAACTTCACCCGGTGTGTAATTCCATATCGGTTTATGGGCGACGGCTTCAATTGACGGCTTGTGAGCTTCAATATCAACCGTAAGCTCTGAAGGAATACAGTCAATGTCGACAAGAAACTGCGCAGGCAGAAAGTCACTGAATTCGCCGAATGGATCGGGCGGGCTGACATCGGCTGCCTGTCTGGCCATGACATTACCCGTTTTCTTTTCAATAGCAGCCATTTCTTTCCCTTCCCTGACCGTTTTTGCAATAAATTCACTGCAGGCTTCCGCCCCTTTTTGGGCAGCTTCAGCGTTAAGCTTTTCAAAAGACTTCAGATTAAGATTCTCCCAAGCCCTCGTCTGATCAATGGTCAATTTTGCCGGGGTGCTTTCAATTTTCAAATCGGCCGGCGGCTGCTCAATTTCCAAGTCGGCCGGCGGCTGTTCCATCTCGATTTCTTCCTTCTGAATGGTAATACCGATTTTAGCAGGCACACTGTCAATAATCAATCTCGGCATCTGCACAGAAATCCCTCCTCAGTTTGCATGTTCTAGTAAAAAAAGCGATCTCCCTGTTGTGAGTCGCTTTTTTTATAGAGTCTGAAATGGCAGATGAAATGTATTGTTATTTCAGAAAGTCAATCAGTGACGGCTGAATGATATTTGCATTTACAGACAGTGCTGCTTTATGAACAGTTTGCTGAGACAAATAATCAACAATCACATCTTCCATTTCTACATCTTCATTATCCGATAACACTTTTTCTGCTGTTGCAGCTTGAGATTCAAGCCTTGTCTGAACGAGTTCCAAGCGGTTTGTCCGTGCGCCGATGTTTGATTTCTCAGCATTCATTTTATCCGTAAAGCCGTCGATGTCTGACAGAATCTTATCTGAATCAGCATCTGAAAGAGTGCCTTTACTTAATGAGTCTTCTAATGAATTAAGAAATTGAAATACATTATCACCATTTTGAGCGACTCCCCCAAAGGCGGAATTCGGATCTGAATTCACCTTCAGCACCGCTCCGTTCGAGATATTAATATTAACATCTGAAGAGCTGGTATAGTTCTCATAATTGTACGTGTATGTACCGTCGGCGTTTTCAGTGATCGGCGGAACATCTGAATTCGTTCCGTTAAACAGGTAACGGCCGTTTACTTGAGTGTTTGCGATAGAAACGAGCTGTTTTTTCAGCTGGCCGACTTCCGTTCCGATTGCCTTTAATTCCGTTTCACCGTTTGAATCACTTTTGGCCTGAACCATCAAATCACGTATTTTACCCATAACATCCGTTGCCGAATTTACGCTTGATTCCGAGTTTTCCAGCCATGTAAAACCTTGTGAAACGTTTCTTTGGTACTGCTTGACTTGCGCAAGCTGAGTGCGGTACTGCATTCCCTTCATCGCTACAACCGGATCATCAGAAGCTTTCGTGATTTTTTTCCCTGTAGACACTTGCTGCTGAAGCCGATCGAGTTTGTCATAACTTGAGCCGATAAATCGAAGAGAATTTTTAGCGATCATCCCTTGAGTTACTCTCATTTACTTATCTCCTATCTTCCTCCGGTGCCCATACCGTTAATAATTTTATCGTATATTTCATCCTGCATTGTAATGATTCGCGCAGCTGCATTATAAGCATGCTGAAACTGAATCATATTTGTCATTTCTTCATCTAATGAGACCGCACTGACCGATTGTCTCCGTTCATCAGCTGAAAGGGTATTGCTTTCAGAGTTCTTCATAAGATTGGCGGCCTTCTGCGAATTGACGCCGAGTTTCCCGATAAGGGACTCATAAAAGTCGTTAATCGTTGTGGTCTCACCGTTAATTGTCAGCTTGCTGTTTTGCACTGCGGCTAAGTTAGTCGCATTTGCGCCGTCGCTTTTTTGTCCATTTAATGAAGCTGCGATATTGTCAGTGGATGCAAGAATTTTGTCACTGACTTTAATTTTGGCCGCCGCCCCTTTTGTCGGCACGGCTTCGTCCCCGCTGAAATCAAAGAAGGCTCCGCCCTGTTCGCCCGTATACGTCTTTCCGTTTTCATGGACTGTGTTAAACGCATTCACAAAGGAAAGAGCCATGTCATCAAGAGCCGAAAGCATTTCCGGATAAAGTCCTTTTTCCTCTCCATTTGACATATAGCCGTATGACTCAATCAAACCTAAAAGTGATCCTTTGCCGGAAAAAGCATCTGCATTAACGGTGCTGTCCCCTAAGGAAACACTCGCAACAAGTCCGCTGTCTTTGTCATAGTTTATTTTCATTTCAGAAACGGTTTTGGTTTTACCGTCCAGCAGCGTTCCGATTGAATTGTTATTGCCGTTAAGCAATTCCACATTAACCGTGCCTTCAGCGATTGCCAAAGCGTTGCCGCCTGACTTATTATATGAAATCTTTATATTTGTCATAGAAGATAATTGATCAAGCAAACTATCTCTTTTGTCATATAAATCATTAGGCAGCATGCCGCTCGGTTCAACGGCGGCTATTTGAGTATTCAGGTCGTTCAGCTGATTAAGAATAGAATTGACCTGATCCGCGGTATTATCCAAATTCTTTTTAATATCGCCTTGAATATTCGTCAGTGAGTTTGATATATAGTTAAAGCTCTCCGCAAGAGATTTTCCTTGCTCCTGTAATACCGAGCGCGCCCCCGTATTTTCCGGATTCGTCGCCAGATCCTGAAGTGCATTCCAAAAAGAATTGAGCGATCCGTTTAATCCGTTATCATCAAGTTCTTTCATGACGCCTTCCATTTGTGATAATGAATTTGAACGGGCGGTATAGTAACCTAATTTTGTGTTTTCAGTTCTGTATTGATAATCTAAAAAGCTGTCTCTGACTCGTTCCACTGAACCCGCTTTTACACCGGTTCCGATTTGTCCCGCTATCAGCTCGCTATTTTTCGATACAGCAGGGTAAGGGCTCGTTGATTGCAGAGATACGCGCTGCCTCGTATATCCTTCTGTATTTGCGTTTGCAACGTTATTTGAAACTGTGCTCAAAGCAGTCTGCTGCGCACTCAGCGCACGCCTGGCTGTTTCGAGGCCCATAAAAGTCGATGGCATTGAAAATCCTCCGTTCTAAGCTTTTGAATCGAACAATGTCAAGCGGCTGACAGGCTGGCGGGCCGCTTGCGGCTCTTTATAATTCATATTTCCTTTTTCACCCGGCATTATCATGTCAAATGCAGTGGAAATGAATTGTAAAGCCTGAATCGTCAGCTGCTTATTCATCTCATTTACTTCTTTAAGACGGTCAAGAAGCGCAGAAAGAGATTGAAATAATCCTTCAAGCTCCTGTTTTTCACTGCCTGAAGTTTTAGTGATACACGCAGCGATCGTGTTATCTTCACCATGGCTGAGAAATTGTGAAGTTAACTTGATCCGTTCTTCTTCTGTCTGTCCGATTGCCTGAATGTATTTTTGCTCTTTTGTCAATATGTTAGAAAGCTCTTTTGTTTTACCTGCTTTCAGCGCTTCCGTTTTCTCCTCAGACAGCGTGAGCAGATGTTCATGCAGTACGCAAAGTCGCTTCAGTTGATCAATAATTGGCTTTGCTGACATTCGCTTTCTCCTTTTTATTGCTTTTTATAGAAATTAACTATCTTTTCAGCGATGCTGTTTGAATCTATTTTATATGTTCCGCTCTCAATATCAGCTTTCAGCTGAGCGATTTTTTCCTGGCGTGAGTTAGTGACCGCATCTGACGCATTTTGAAGTTCTTTTGCATGAGAAGAAATTTCCACTTTGTCTTTCGGCTTTGCAGCCTCTTTTTGTACGGCTTGCTTTTCGTAATTTTTTTGATATGGATTAACGGATTGTGTTCCGTACTGATTGATTTTCATAGGATTCCTCTCGCTTTCTGTTTGCAGTCTAATTCTTTTATCGACTGCGTTATCAGTTAGTTTAGGGAATCAGGTGTTTTTGGTATTATAGGCATAGTAAGTGTCTTTAGAACTACTTCCACCTTTAGATTCAGCGGCTTTCTCTTGGTTCATATGGTCTAATTGCGACTCAATATCAGACTGGCAGGATGTGCAGAACTTGCCTGTTCTGATTGAATTTCCGCATCGTTCACAAGGATATGCCAAATTAGGAAGCTGGCTGATCTGAATCCTTTTTTGTTTGACAAACTTGAGGATCAGCTCTTCTTCCACACCTGTTTCTTCAGTAATCTGCTGCATCGTCGACTGCCTGTTTGTTTGCTTTCTTAAAAATTTATAGACGGTTTCAAAATCTTTTTCTTCTTCTTTAATACACGCTTGGCATACGGTTTGCAGGTTCGTTTTAAAAAATAATGCATTGCACTTTGGACAATTCGCCAATTCACCCATCGTTTTAACTCCTATTCATTCTTTAATCTGCCTGATATTTCTATCAATTATATCGGCAAAAAAAGCGAATGATTTAGCTCCTGATTAAAGTAAAAGAGGAAACCGATAATGCTTTGCCTTTCGTCAACAAGACTTCGGCAGCTTGGTGTAATGTGGCACCCGTCGTATAAATATCGTCTATTAATATGACGTTCATACCCTCAGCGGAGTTTACTCTGCATGAAAACTTTTTTTCTGCGGAAAGCCGTTCCGCTTTGCTCTTTTTGGATTGTTTTTCATTGTTCAGCCGGATGAGGGGAGAAGTGACCGGCCTGCCGAGCAGGGAAGCCAGCAGCTCGGATTGATTGAATCCGCGTTCCGCTTGCCGTTCAGCGCTCAGCGGAATAGGGACGAGGATATGTGTGTTTGTTGGGTACACCGCTTTAAATCCGGCAGCAAAATCACGTTGGTATGCTTTGATGATTTTCGCATCACCCCTGAATTTAAACCGGGCTAATGAGTCCTTCATCGCCTCATTATACAAATAAACCGAGCGGTTTTGCCGCAATAAAAGGCGCGGTTCTGTTTTTGCTTCCCGCGCCAGACAATCAGCGCATTTCCGGCTTGTTTGCTGAGGCCTTCCGCACATATTGCATACGGGCCCTGCAATCTTTTCAAATTGATTGCTGCATGTGCTGCATACATCATGGTCCGGTGCCAGAGAAAATAACGACCTCCATGTCAGTGAACCGGAAATTGGCGAATCGCATAATAAACAGTTCAGAGATTTACGCTCCTTCCCTCGCTTCACAGAACTCGCTCGGATTGACAGAAACAATCGCCGCTGATTCAGCCAGAATGACGAGCAAAGCCGTATTTTTTTGTTTATCAACCAGTTCCGCTTTTGCATAGGCCACTTTCTTTTTATCTGTAACATAAGCCGGCTCAGCCCGATTTAGTGAAAGTGCCAGAACATCATTTTTACAAACTCGGCACGTGCATTTCATATTAAGCTGGGGCATATAGCGATCGAGAAGTTCCTTCAATACGATTTCTTTTGAATTGACAAGCATGTTGACAGCTCCTCATTGGAAAAGTATGAGTATACTGTATCATGTTTTCAGAAATTAACTAGTCTATCAAATTATTTTTTTGTGCCAATTTGTTCATATATTTTATATGTTTTTTTGCTTTTTTCATTCCATTTGTTATTCCAAAATGAAACAAGACGACTTCCCCATTAAAATATTTGTAATGTCTGCCTGTCCGGCCTGCGATTTGCACAAGAGCGCTCTCTGTGAAAATAGGTGATTCAGCGCCGAGGACACACGTCTGAACCTTCGGAACGGTTACTCCTCTTTCTAAAATGGTGGTGGTGATTAACAGATCGAGCCGGCCGTCTCTGAACCGCTTTACTTTTTCCTTTCTGGATGTATCTTCCGCGTGAACGCCTTCTGCCCGAATGTTTAATTTTTTAAAATAATCGGCTGCTTTGTTAAGCACGAGGACCGACGGAACGAATAAAAAAACAGGCAGCCCGGCTTCCAGCTTTTGATAGACCCACGCCATGACGGAGGACGGCAGCTTTCCATTCGCAAGCTTCTTCTGCCAATTACCGCACCATAAAAACCGCGGCTCAGGCAAAGGCTTTCTATGATATCTGGCCGGTATACGAACGGCTTTCAAGAGACCTGATCCGGCTTTCTTTTTTAAGGTTTCGCTGGGAGTGGCAGTCACATAAACGAGGGTGCTGTCTTTCTTTCTGGCTTTATCGACGGCAAATTGGAGTGTTTGATCGGCAGAAAAAGGAAATGCATCTACTTCGTCAATAATCATCACATCAAAAACATCTTTGCAGCGTATGAGCTGGTGGGCGGTTGATATCATGAGCGGAGTCAGGCTGCCTTTATCTTCACTGGCACCGTACAGGGCAGAAATAGCGACGTTCTCAAAGGCTTTTTTCAGTCTCGGCAGCAGCTCTAATACGACATCAGTCCGTGGTGTAGCGATACAGACACGCAAGCCGTGATTAAGCGCAAACTCTATGCCGGGAAACAGCATCTCCGTTTTCCCCGATCCGCAAACCGCCCATATCAGCAGCTCTTCTTTCTTTTTCATCGCTTCTATAATTGCGCCGGCCGCTTCCTGCTGTCCTTCTGTCAGCGTCCCTTGCCACGAAAGCTTTACAGGCTCCCAGCAGTTTTCATCTTTTTTGTTCCAACTATATAAAGGGGTTATTTCGTCAGCCCTCCCCATCATGACACAAGAACGGCAATAGATAATGTGCCTGTCAGCAGATGCGGAGCAAAAGGATGCAAAGTATTCTTGATCATTTTGGCCGCAGCGGCAGCAAACAAAGCGATTTATATGTTGAATAACCGACGGCTCAGCTTTTATATATCCTTTCTCTATATAACGGCTGATGCATTCATCAGAAAACGGAAGCTCCGTTCTCAGCAAATGGCGCCCATAAAGGAAATCATGCAGAACAGATGATTCGGCATCGGTCATTTTCCCGGCCTCCTTTCTACGCAAAGTATGCCTGACGGGGGGTTTTATGTCGAATTGCGAAAATAAGAAAATAAAAAATCTCCGTCCTCGAAAACGGAGATTTCCACTTAATTTTTAAAACACCAGGCAATTCCGATTGCTCCTTCGCCCAGATGGGTTCCGATAACGGCTCCGAAATAGCTGTTATAAAATTCGACATGAGGATATTTCCGGCTCAGCTCTTCAATGATATCACCGGCTTCTTCCTCTCGGTTTGCATGGATGACAGCAGCCTGCATCGGGATTCCTTTACTGGCATCTTCGTCTAAAAGCTCAAAAATTCTAGAAATCGCTTTTTTGCGTGTCCGAATCTTCTCAAAAGGCACAATTACCTTATTGTCAAAATGAAGAATAGGCTTTACCTTTAACAGACCGCCGATAAAAGCCTGCGCGCTGCTTAAACGCCCGCCCCGCTGAAGATGTGCTAAGTCATCGACCATAAAATAGGCCCGTACAGTTTTTTTCATCTCTTCCAATTCTTTTATGATCGCTTCCGGTGAATCAGCGCCGTCCTTAATAAGCTGTGCCGCTTTTAGTGCATAGAAGCCCTGTGCCAAACAGCTGATTTCCGAGTCAAAAGGATAAACTTCGATATGGTCAACCATCGCATTAGCCGAGGCTGCACTGTTATAGGTTCCGCTGATTCCGCTCGAGAGATGAATGCTGATGACTGCATCGTATGATTTGCCGAGTTCTTCGTACAATGCGATTAATTCGCCAAAAGAAGGCTGGGACGTAGTCGGAAGTTCATCATGATTTTTTACTTCTTTATAAAAGCTTCTCCAGTCCAGTTCCGTTTCTTCACGGTACGTTTTCTCTCCGAAAACCACTTGAAGAGGGATCATGTGAATATGATTCTCCTCCCTCATCTCTTTCGGAATATATGCTGTACTGTCTGTTACAACTGCAATATTCATCACTATACCTGCCTTATAAAGTACTTAATCAGTATTTTAATTGATATTAAGCAATAAAAAAAGACTTGCCATAATAGGCAAGTCCTCATACATGTCTAACGCATTTCTACCCAGCCATTTTTAATGGCTACGACTACGGCTTGTGTCCGGTCATTTACATTCATTTTTTGCAAAATATTACTTACGTGGTTTTTCACTGTTTTTTCACTGATAAACAGCGACTCACCGATTCCGCGGTTGCTTTTTCCGTCTGCAAGCATTTGCAGCACTTCACATTCCCGTCTTGTTAATATATGTAATGGTCTCCGAATTTCCGGATAAACCTCATGCTGAGGATGAGCAGAAACTCCGCTTGTTGCAAGACGGCGGAATTCATTGACAAGATTGTGGGTTACTTTCGGGTGAAGGTAAGAACCGCCCTCGGCTACCACTTTGACTGCTTCAATTAACGTATCCGCATCCATTTCTTTCAGCAGATAACCTCTTGCACCCGTTTTTAAAGCATGTGTTACATAATTTTCATCATCATGAATGGAGAGGATGATTACCTTAGACTCAGGATACAGCTCAACCAGCTGTTTAGTGGCCTCTACTCCATTTACATTCGGCATATTAATATCCATTATGACTACATCGGGATGATAGTGCTCAACAATACGAGCCGCCTCATCTCCATCGTCACCTTCTGCTACCACTTCAAAGGTAGGTTCAAAATCCAGTATTCGCTTTACACCCTCACGAAATAATTGATGGTCGTCGATAATAACAATGTTTACTTTAGTCACACGCTACGCCTCCTCATCCTATTGTTCTATATACGCCGCTGTTCGGTCAATATGTCTTTTGGCTCTATTTAACAGTTTATAGGCCAAGAGATAAAGGAACCTTAATCATGATAAATGTCCCAAGACCTATTTTAGAGTCTATCGTTATTGTCCCTTCAAGCAAATCTACTCTTTCTTTCATTCCCAGCAAACCGAAGGACTTGTTCTTTTTCTGTTTTGCTTCCTTAACATCAAAACCTTTTCCGTTATCCTTTATAATGAGGATAACAAAATCCGCGGTCACTTCTACTTTAACTGTAATCTCTTCCGATTCCGAATGCTTTAACGCATTTGTGACAGCTTCCTGGGCGAGCCTGAAAAGAGCCACCTCAAACTGAGGGGCAAGCCGCTTGCTTTCCGTATCTCCAATACATTGAAAATGTATTTTCACCTTTCCGTTGTATTCTTCAGTTGTATAAAGATATTTTCTCAGTGTCGGAATCAGCCCCAGATCATCAAGAGCCATCGGTCTTAAATCATATATAATCCTTCTGACTTCGTAAAGGGCATTCCGCACATTCTGACGCAGATTTCTGATTTCCTGAAAGCCGTCCTCTGTACCGCGGTCGCGGAAAATCCGTTCTATTAATTCAGATCTCATCATGACATTTGCCAGCATTTGCGCCGGTCCGTCATGAATTTCTCTCGATACTCTTTTTCTTTCTTCCTCTTGGGCTTCTATAATTCTTAAACCGAAATCTTGTTTAGCCTGCGCATCGGCAAGCAGCAGCCCCACTTGGCGGAGATCTTGATTTAAGTAATTGAGAACGACGGTTATTTGGCTGACCAATGATTCCGACCGTTCAATGATTTCCTGAAGGCCCAAAAGCCGGCGTTCTAAATCATCCCTCCGCTCCCGCAGCTGTTTTTCACGCTGCTGGATCATCGTCAGTTCCACTTGCAGCTTATGCGCTTTTTCATAGGCATTGCGAATTTCTTCTTCGCTGAATTTATGGAAGTTTCTGCTGACCTCTGACAAGCGGTTTCTCGCATGCCGGGTATGAACTTCAAGTTTATCGCCAAGCTCAATGACTTCGTATACTTGCTGTTTGATCTGTTTCAGTTCCTCGACCAATTGCTCGTATTGCTGACGCGACTGTTCTCCGATTTGAAAAACCTCGTCCTTGCTCCCGTCCACGGTTTTCAGCATTTTCATGAGTATAGAGTCCAAAACCTTGGAGTCCATCTTCGATTTGTTCATCAGTCTCCCTCCGTAACGGTGTTGTTATGTATTTTTATTATAAATGTAATTGAACTGCAATTTATGTCGAATTATAATGAAAGAATGCGTATATTCTAGAAAAAAACATTTTTATATACTTTCTTACTCTTTCATGATACCAAAATATGCGCAAAAATTCTAAAGTCTGTTCGAATTTGTAGAAACAAGTCTTTTATGCTTGTCAGGAGGGTCTGCAATCATGCTGCACAGCTATTTAACTGTTAAAGAGGCGGGTGAACATGAGATTGTGATTGAAAAATCACGATTTATCTGCCATTTAAGCCGTGTTGCTTCTGAAACGGAAGCGCAGGAGTTTATTCAAAGGATAAAAAAACAGCACTGGAATGCGACTCATAACTGCTCAGCTTATTTGATCGGAGAAACAGATCATATACAAAAGGCGAATGACGACGGAGAACCAAGCGGCACAGCCGGCGTTCCCATGCTGGAAGTGCTGAAAAAACGGGGGCTGAAAGATACCTGCGCAGTGGTTACCCGTTATTTCGGCGGAATTAAGCTTGGTGCCGGCGGATTGATTCGCGCTTACGGAAAGTCAGTGTCTGAAGGATTAAATCATATAGGAGTCGTGGAGCGGAAGCTGATGCGGGTCATGCATACATCGGCTGATTATACATGGCTTGGAAAGATAGAGAACGAACTGAGAGAATCAGTTTTTTTACTGAAGGACATCCATTATGCTGAAAATGTCGAATTCGAAACGTACGTTGAAGAAAAAGACAAAGAAGCATTTATCGAGTGGATAACAGAGTTAACGAACGGCAAGAGTGATAATAAAGAGGGAGACCTGACGTATTTAGAAACAGACGTCAATCCTAAAGGAGACTAATGTCATGGCTGAACGTGTAAGAGTACGTGTTCGAAAGAAAAAGAAGAAAAGCAAACGAAAGATTATATTTAAAAGAATTATGCTGCTGCTCACCCTAGTTTTGTTAGTCGCTGCCGGGGTAGGCGGATATAAAGTATACAAAACGATTAATGCGGCCGATCATTCCTACGATGCCCTCTCCCGCGGAGATAAGTCAAAGCTCAGGGACGAAGTCATCGACATGAAGAAAAAACCGTTCTCCATTTTGTTTATGGGTATTGAAAATTATGCGACAAGCGGTAAAGGCGGCCGGTCAGATTCTCTTATTGTCGTTACCCTTGATCCGAGAAATAAAACAATGAAAATGCTGAGTATTCCGCGGGATACGCGTGTGACGCTTGCCGGGGATACAACTGGTAAGAAGACCAAAATCAATGCCGCTTTTTCTAAAGGCGGTGCGGATGAGACCGTATCAACCGTCGAAGACTTTCTAGGCATCCCGATTGACAAGTATGTCACGGTCGATTTTAACGGATTTAAGGATGTCATCGACGAGGTCGGCGGAATCGATGTAAAAGTTCCGTTTGATTTTGATGAGATGAGTGACGTCAGTAAAAAGAAACGGATCTACTTTAAGAAAGGCAACATGCATTTGAATGGCGAGCAGGCCCTTGCTTACGCGCGGATGAGAAAGCAGGATAAACGAGGGGACTTCGGCCGTAATGACCGTCAGAAGCAAATCTTAAACGCACTGATCGATCAAATGTCTAAAGCAAGCAATATTGCTAAGATTGATAAGATCGCTGAAAAAGCAAGCAACAACGTACAAACGAATATTCGTATCACTGAAGGTTTGGCCCTGCAGCAAATTTACAGCGGCTTTACCAGCAAAAAGATTGATACGCTGACCATTACAGGGTCAGATTTATATCTAGGCGGCGGCGGAACCGCATCAACGGGCGGAACTTACTATTTTGAACCGGATGCAGCCAACCTCGCAAAAGTACGTGAGACATTGCAGAAACATTTAGATTATCCGACAGGAAGCCCGAGCACAGACAATACGACTGATTCGACTTCAGGCAGTACGGGCACTGACGGCACCACTGGTTCGACTTCAGGCAGTACAGGCACTGACGGCACCACTGGTTCGACTTCAGGCAGTACAGGCACTGCCAGCACCGGCAGTTCACAGACAACTGACGGCGCTGGCGATACAAATCCAAACAGCACTTCTGGTTCTTCCTACTGATAAATATGAAGCCCGATCCTTTGTATTGGACTGACCCCCGTTTTTG